>CAVTQN010000004.1:0-7555 GCA_963736885.1 uncultured Pseudomonadota bacterium | reverse complement strand
GGCGGTAGCTTCAGGCTGCATCCGAAAATTGCAAAACTTCCGTGCATCGCCGGACGGGAAGTCTGGAGCGGGTAGCGGGAATCGAACCCGCGCATCGAGCTTGGGAAGCTAGCAGGCTACCATTACATCATACCCGCCCATGGGGGCGTACATATCCCGGGAGCATTGACCACGCAAGCCGGGCGGCGTACGCGATGGGAACCTCGTGATTTGTCCGGCCGGATTGCGGCGAGGCTGGCAGCCGCCAGGAGCAAAACAAGCGCGCTAAAGAGGCTACGGCGCGGACGCGCCCTATTCTCCCGTGGCTGGACGTATTTTTGGATAGGCCACGATTATGTCCGACACGCCGAAGACCCGCCTCGCCACCGACCTGATCCATGCCGGTCGCATCCGGACCAATATCGAGGAAAACGCGGAAGCGCTGTTCCTGACCTCCGGCTTCACCTACGAGAGCGCCGAGATGGCGGAGGCCGTGTTCGACAACCGGATTCAGCATTTCCAGTACTCGCGCTTCGCCAACCCGACGGTGACGATGCTGGAGCAGAAGCTGGCCAAGATCGAGGGCGCCGAAGTCTGCCGCGCCACCGCCACGGGCATGGCGGCTGTCTCCTCGGCGCTGCTGTGCGGGCTGAAGGCCGGGCAGCGCGTGGTCGCGGCGCGGGCGCTGTTCGGGTCCTGCCACTGGATCGTCAGCACGCTGCTGCCGCAATACGGCATCGAGACTGTGTTTGTGGAAGGCACCAACCTTGAGGAATGGAAGGCCGCGCTGAGCAAGCCCACCGCGCTTGTGCTGCTGGAATCGCCCTCCAACCCGATGCTGGACATTGTGGACCTGCGCGCCGTCTCCGCCCTGGCGCATGCGGCCGGCGCCATCGTGGTGGTGGATAACGTGTTCGCCACGCCGCTGCTGCAAAAGCCGCTGGAACTGGGCGCCGACGTGGTGGTGTACTCCACCACCAAACACATGGACGGCCAGGGCCGCGTGCTCGGTGGCGCCGTGCTGGGCCGCAAGCAATGGATGGAAGAGGTGTTCCAGCCCTTCTTCCGCAATACCGGCCCGGCGATGTCGCCGTTCAATGCCTGGGTGACCCTGAAGGGGCTGGAGACGATGCAGCTGCGGGTCGAGGCTCAGTCCAAATCCGCCGAGGCCATCGCGCAGTTCCTGGAAAGCTCGCCGAAGATCGCGCGCGCGCTCTACCCCACTCTGGCCTCGCACCCGCAGCGGGAGCTGGCGATGTCGCAGATGTCGGGCGGCGGCACGCTGGTGACGTTCGAGGTGAAGGGCGGCAAGGACGCCGCGTTCCGCGTGATGAATGCGTTCAGGATCATCACCATCTCGAACAATCTGGGCGACACGAAGTCCCTCGCCACCCATCCGGCGACCACGACGCATATGCGCATCGGGGCGGAGGAACGCGCGAAGCTGGGCATCACCGATGGCTGCATCCGGCTCTCGGTCGGCCTTGAGGATACGCAGGATTTGATCGACGAGCTGGCCCAGGCGCTGGACAAGGCTTAACCCGCGAGAAGAGGCATCCCGCCTTGCCAATGGCCGGGCGGGATGTTTTTCGACTTAAGATTGTAAATATACCGTTTAAGGCATTTATTCAGCCAACATTCTCTTTTAGGTTGTATCCATGAAGCGCCTGGCGCGAATGGACGGCTTGCGGGGCGTCTTGGCGGTTTACGTCATGCTTGGCCATGCCTTGCCGTTCACCAGCTTGCCGGGCTGGGCGACCGCGCCGTTCCGCCATGGCGAAGCCGCGGTGGATTTGTTCTTCGCCCTGAGCGGGCTGGTGATCGCCAATTCTCTCGAACGCTTCGGCTGGCGGTTCGCCCCTTTCATGGCGGCGCGGGCGAGGCGGCTGTTGCCCGTTTACTTTCTGGTTCTCGCGGCGAGCATGTGCCTCACCGCGCTGGGCGACCCGCTGGCAGCACTGCCCTGGGTGGGGGGCGAGGGGCGGAACATCATGGCGGCGGCCCTGCCGCGAACCGCTGCTGCCGCATCTGCTGGCGCACCTCACCCTTGCGCATGGGCTGATCCCGCAAGCCGCCCTGCCCTATGCCTATGTCACGCTGCTGGGGCCGGCCTGGAGCCTGTCCACGGAGTGGCAGTTCTACGTGCTGATCGGGCTTGCCGCCCCGCGCCGGCTCGGGCGGTTTGCCCTGGCGCTGCTCGCGCTGGGCGCCGCATACCGGGCATTGCCGCTGGGGGCGGAGTTCAGCCGCGCCTTTCTGCCGGACGCGGCCCCTTTCTTCGCGCTTGGGCTTGGCCAGCGCAGTTATGCTGCGCGGCGGGCGGTCGCGCAGCTTCTGGCTCTGCCTGCTCGGTGCCTGCGCCCTGGCGCTGCCGGGCGGGGTTGAGAAGATGCTCACCCCGCTGGCCTGGGGCTTGGTAATGTTGGCGCAACGCCAAGCCTGGGGCGCGGTGCTGGAAGGCCGGGCGGTGCAGTATCTCGGCGCCATCTCCTACCCGCTCTATCTGGTGAACGAACCGGTGCAGCGTGCCATGGCTCTGCTGCTGGGCCCCGTGGCGCATGGCGACGCAGCGTGGTTCACCGCCGCGTTCCTGCCGCTGAGCATCGGGCTGACCCTGGCATTCTCGGCCTGGCTTCACCACGCCGTGGAGCGCCCCTTGATGCGGCAACAAAATGATCGATTCTCGTTCGGCGTTATTGCCGCCACGGGGCGGGAATGAGACTAATGGCGCATGGATTTCATCTTCATGCTCACGCGGCAGGACCGCACGGTACCGGATTGCCTGGAGGTATTGGCCGAGATCGCGGCGCTGGGTTTGCGCCATATCGGCTTCAAGGACATCGGCGTTGATGCGGACACGCTCCGCCGGTTGCATGCGGGGATAAAGGCGCTCGGCGCGGTGAGCTATCTGGAGGTTGTCGCCACCTCGCCCGAGGCGGCGCTGCATTCGGCCCGTGTCGGTGCGGAGCTGGGTGTGGACCGGCTGCTGGGCGGGACGCAGGTGGCCGAAACACTGGAGATTCTACGCGGCACGAAGGTGGAGTACTATCCCTTTCCCGGCGCGCCATCCGGCCACCCCACGCGGCTCGGCGGCGATGCGGCGCTGATCGAGGCCCATACGGCGAAGTTCGTCGCCCAGGGCTGCGCGGGGGTGGATCTGCTCGCCTACCGCGCCACGGAAGCCGAGCCGCTGGAACTGGTGCGCGCTGCGCGGCGTGGCTGCGGCGCGGGCAGGCTGATCTGCGCCGGCAGTGTCGACAGCCCGGCGCGCATCGCGGCATTACGGGAGGCAGGCGCGGATGCCTTCACCATCGGCTCCGCCGTGTTCGAGGGCACCTTCGCCCCCGGCGCGGGCGGGCTGACCGCGCAGTTACAGGAGATTCTGGCATGCGTCTGAAGGGCAAACGTATTTTCGTCACCGGCGCGGGCAGCGGCATTGGCCGCGCCACGGCGGAGAAATGCGCGGCCGAGGGCGCGGCGGTGATCTGCGCCGACATCCACGCCGAAATCCGCGGAAGCGACCGTCGCGGCGATCCGCGCCGCCGGCGGGCAGGCCGTGGCGGTGATCGGGAACCTCACCCATGAGGCGGCGTGCGAAGCCATGTTCGCGGAAGGCGCGGAGGCGTTCGGCGGGATCGACGCGCTGTTCAACAATGCCGGCATCTGCGCCGACGACGATTCCGGGCCGGTGGAAACCCCGCTCGCCACCTGGGAGAAAACCATCGCGGTGAACCTCACCTCGGTGTTCCTCTGCTGCAAGGCGGGGATTCCCCACCTGCTGAAATCCGGCAGCGGCGTGATCATCAACAACGCCTCGATCGTGGCGCTGGTGGGCTCGGCGTTTCCGCAGATCGCCTACACGGCGGCCAAGGGCGGGGTGCTGGCGATGACGCGCGAGATCGCCATCATGTACGCGCGCAAGAAGCTCCGCGCCGTCGCCATCTGCCCGGGGCCGACCGCCACGCCGCTGGTGCAGGCTTTCCTGGCGGATGAGGAAGCCTGGAAGCTCCGCCGCCGCTATTTGCCGATGGGCCGCCTCGCGCAGCCGTCGGAAATCGCCAATCTCGTCGCCTTCCTGGCGTCGGACGAGGCGAGCTTCATCACCGGCTCGGCTTACACCATTGATGGCGGGCTCACCGCCGCCTACGTGATCGACGACTCAGTGACTTGATCTGTGAGGCGGCATGCCGGCGATCTGCCGTGACTGCGATGCGGTGGTTGAAACGGGCAATGCGTGCCCGCAATGCGGCTCGGTGCGCATCGTCCGGCACCCGGAGCTGTTCGAACTCGCCATCGGCCATGTGGATTGCGACGCGTTCTTCGCCGCCGTGGAAAAGCGGGACAAACCGGAGTTGCGGGATGTGCCTGTCATCGTCGGCGGTGGCGCGCGCGGCGTGGTCAGCACATGCTGCTACATCGCCCGGCTCTCCGGCGTGCGCTCGGCGATGCCGATGTTCAAGGCGCGCCAGCTCTGCCCCAATGCGGTGGTGCTGAAGCCGGACGGCGCGAAATACGCCGCGGTTTCGCGCCAGGTGCGGGCGATGCTGGAAGCGCTGACGCCGCTGGTGCAGATGCAATCCATCGACGAGGCCGCGCTGGACCTTTCGGGCACCGAAGCGCTGCACGGCGCGCCGCCGGCCGTGGTGCTCAACCGCTTCGCCCGGCAGGTGGAGAGGGAGCTGGGCATTACCGTGTCCATCGGCTTGGCGCCCAACCGGCTGCTGGCCAAGCTGGCGGCGGAGCGGGGCAAGCCGCGGGGCTTCTTCGTCTTCGGCGCCGAAGCAGCGGAGGTGCTGGCGCCGGAGCCGGTGGGAATCCTGCCCGGCGTGGGGCCGGTCCAGGTCAAGCGGCTGGCATCCATGGGCATCACCCGGGTGGGGCAGCTGGCGGCGCTGGATGAGCGGCGGGCCCTGGCGCTGGGCGAGGATGGCCCCGCCTTGGTGGCGCGGGCGCAAGGCGTGGATAACCGCCCCGTCCGGCGCGAGCGGGAGAGCAAATCCATCAGCGCGGAAACCACTTTCACCACCGACCTGGGCAAGCTATCGGCGCTGGAGGATGAGCTTTGGCAACTCTGCGAGAAACTGGGCCGCAGGCTGCGGCGGGAAGATCAGGCCGCAGCCGGGATCGTGCTGAAACTCAAGACAGCTTCCTTCGCCCTGCGCACCCGCAGCCAGCGCCTGCCCAACCCCACGCAATTGCCGGAGACGCTGTTCGAAGCCGCACGCCCGCTGTTGAAGCGCGAGGCGGATGGCACCAAGTTCCGCCTCATCGGCATCGGCGCCAGCCCGCTGGCGGATGCCGCGCTTGCGGATAAGGGCGACCTTGCCGACACGCTCACCCCCAGCCGCCTGGCCCGGCAAACCGCCATCGACAAGCTGCGGGCACGATTTGGCGAAGCTGCTGTGCGCCGGGGACGAGGCTTGCAGAAATCCTGATCGGATGAATAGAGTATCCACATGAGCGAATCAGTCGCAATCGACCGTACCCAGTTCCGTGAAGCCATGGCCCGCCTCGGCGCCGCGGTGAACATCGTCACCACCACGGGGCCGGAGGGGGATGCCGGGATCACCGTTTCCGCCGTGTGCAGCGTGACCGACGACCCGGCCACCATGCTCGTCTGCATCAACCGCAGCAGCCGCCTGCACGATACGTTCAAGAGTGCCGGCGTGCTTTGCGTGAACATCCTTGCGCCATGAGCAGGAGGAGCTTTCCCCGATCTTCGCCGGCAGGGACAATCTGCCGATGGCGGAGCGCTTCGCCCGCGCGAGATGGACCCGCCTTGTGACCGGCGCCCCGGTGCTGGAGAGCGCGGCCGCGAGCCTGGACTGCAAGATCGACCAGACCGTGGAGGTGGGCACCCATACGGTGTTCTTCTGCGCGGTGCAGGCCATTCATCTGGGCACCAGTTCGTCCGGGCTGGTCTATCACGGCCGGGCCTACCACCACATCCAAGGCCAGCGGAAGCAATAGCCGGGACAGTCCCCGCTTATTTCAGCTCGTCTCGGCTTCGAGCCCAAGCATCTGCGCCAGCCGCTCCAGGCGGCGCAGCACGGCCTCGCCCGCGAACACGCCATTCGCCTCAGCGAGGCTCAGGGTCAGGCGCTCGGTAGACAAAGCGAGTGCGGTGCCGGCCAGCAGATGCGGCGTGCCGGCGGAGAGCGTATAGGCCAGCCGAAGCGCAACCCCCAGTGTTTCCGCCCGGCGCGTGGCGTGCATGTCCAGCAGCGTGCGAGCCGGCGCCAGGAAGGCGGCATCCGGCGGCGCCTCGTAACGAAGCGCCATGGTCAGGGCGAGGAAGGCGCGGGCATGGTGGTCGAGCCCGATCCCGGCCTGGCGCAGGACGCGCAGGAAAGCCTGCTCAGCGCGGTATTCCGGATGCTCGTGGCTGCCGACGTCGGAGAGCCAGCAGGCGGCCTCGCGCAGGCGCTTTTGCGCCGGGGTTTCGATGGGGAAAAGCGGCGTGGTCCATTCGACCAGCGCGGGCGGCAGGTTGGCATCGCGGATGATGCCGCGCGTCAGGTCCCGCCCGGCGGCCAGCAGCGGGTCCTCGGCGCGGATATGGTCGGGCAGCATGCGGGTGAACCAGCCCTCGCGCAGGCCGTTGGCCGAGAACACCACGCGGGCGGCGCCGGTGGCGCGCAGCAGGCGGCGCAGGATGACGGCGGCGTAGGGCAGATCCTCGATGCGCCGGCGCGGCACGCCGGGCATGCGCTCGATCAGCTTGCGCCCGGCCTCGCTGACCACGCCGGCGAGGTCGCGCGCTTCCTCCCGGCCGATGGTGTAGTGATGCACCATGTTGAGCGGGTAGCCGGTCTGGGCGATGTGGATGCGCGCCAGCGCGCGGAAGGCGCCGCCGGAAACGTAAAGGTCCTTGCCGCGCGGCCTCGGCGGCGAAGGGAATCTGTCTCCAGCTCCGACGTGACGATGGCGCGGGCCTTCAGCAGATCCTCCCCGGAGCGGTCTGCCAGCCGGATCACGCCCACGGGCAGGGTCGCCGCCTGCCCCACCTTGCCGGCATCGAGCCGGATCAGCTCCAGCGAGCCGCCGCCGAGATCGGCCAGGATGCCATCGGCGCCGGGAATGCCGCACAGCACGCCTTCGGCGGAGAGTTCCGCCTCCTGCGCGCCGGAGAGGATCTTGATCCGCATCTCCGGCATGCGCGCCATCATCTTGCTGGACGAATTCCGAGCCGTTCTCGGCATCGCGCACGGCGGAAGTCGCCAGCACCTCGAACGGCGCGGCGCCCATGGCGCGGGCGATGGCGGCGTAGCGGTGCAGCACGGTCTCCGCCTGGTCCATGGCGTCTTCGTCCAGCCGGCCGGTCCTGGTCATGCCCCTGGCCAGGCGCAGCACCGCCTTTTCGTTGAAAATCTGCACCGGATTGCGGGCCTCGCCCTCGTAGATCACCAGACGGACGGAATTCGAGCCAAGGTCGACAACAGCGCGGCGCAGCGCCTGTTGGGCCGGCGAAGACGTCATCTGGTTCATAGTCTACTCTCCACCGGGAAAATTTTTAGCCATAGATAATTTTCCGTTAAAATATCAATTCCCCGTTCTAGGCCAAAACCAGATGCAA
>CAVTQN010000003.1:0-9478 GCA_963736885.1 uncultured Pseudomonadota bacterium | reverse complement strand
GAAATTCGCTCTGGTGAGGCGCTTGGGGGTGATTTTCGAGCACCGGAGCGGAGCGTACTTGCAGTACGTGAGCACCGGAGCGCAGCAAATCGCCTCCAGGCGGCCGCCAGAGTAGGATTTACGAACAATCTCTCACTCCTCCTCGGCCTCCAGCCCCAGCAGGGTCTGTGCCGCTTGTCCCTCCACCATCTCCACCGTGCGCAGCACGCGGCTCACCGCCCTGGTGCGCACCCGAGCCTTCTCGATATTGTTGCTCATGGCGGAGGCGTTGGCGGCGAGCTTGGCCAGCACATCGTCCATCTTCACCATTTCCCCGCGCGTGGCGCCGAGCAGCTTGCCGATCTCCCCGGCCCGCTGTTCCAGGTCCAGCGTGATATGGCCGAGATGGATGGTCTGCAGCATGGCGGGCAGCAGCGTCGGGCCGAGGATGATCACCTTCTCCTTCGCCCGCACATCGTCGATCAGCCCGGGGATGCGCGCCACTTCGGCGAACAGCCCGTCGCTCGGCAGGTACATCACGCCGAAATCCACGGTCTCCGGCGGAGAGATGTATTTTTCGCGGATCTTCTTCGCCTCCAGCCGCACCCGCACGGCGATGCCCTCGCGCGCCGCGCGCTCGGCCTCGGCGTCCGCCGCCTCGGCTGCCAGCAACAGCCGCTCGTAATCCTCGGTCGGGAATTTGGAATCCACCGGCAGCCAGAGCTTCTCCCGCGCCGGCATGCGCAGCGCGAAATCCACACGCTCGCGCGTGCCGTCCTTCAGCGCGAAATTGCGCTCGAACGCGCCGGGGGGCAGCACCTGTTCCAGCATGGCGCCGAGCTGCGCCTCGCCCCAGCCGCCGCGGGTCTTCACGTTGGAGAAGATGCGCTTGAGGTCGCCAATCTGCGCCGCGGCGGACTGCACCTCGCCCATCGCCTGCTGCACTTGTGCAAACTGTTCAAGCACCCGGGCGAAGCTGGCGGTCATCTGCTGCTCCACCGCCTCGTGCAGCTTCTCGTTCACCGAGGTCTGGATGGTGGTCAGCCGCGTTTCCAGCAGCGCGATGGTCTTCTGCGCGTCCTCCGCTGCCTGGCGGCGCAGCCCATCCACGGTGCTGGCCACGTTCTGGGTAGCGGCGCCGATCTGCTCGAAAGCACGTGACAGCGCGTCGGTCGTTCCGGCCTGGATCGCGGCGGTCAGCCGCCCTTCCGTCGCGGCGAGGTAGGCGCGCGTCGTCTCCGCCTCTCCGCGGTTGCCGGCCAGCAGCTTGTCCAGCGCCAGCCCCAGGCGCTGGGGCGCGCTCAGCGCCGCCTGCCAGGCGAGGCCCGCGAAAACCGCGGCCAGTCCCGCCGCGAGCACCGCAAAAACCAAGAGCAACAGTTCATCGTTCATGCTAGCAAACTACTCAACAAAACCGAGTCGCAGGGAGGCGCACAATGGATTATCAATATTATGAGGATTTTCAGCCCGGCCAGGCCTTTGAAACCCAGCCCATACAGGTCACGGAGGCGGAGATCATCGATTTCGCGCAGAAATTCGATCCGCAGCCGATGCATACCGACCCGCAGGCCGCGCAGGCCATCACCGGCGGCCTCATCGCCAGCGGCTGGCATACCGCCAGCCTGACCATGCGGCTGACGCTCACCTCCGGCTTCTACAATCCCGCCCCCCGCACGCTGGGGCTCGGCTTTGAATTTCTGAAATGGCGTAAACCCGTACGCCCCGGCGATTCCCTGCGCCTGCGCCTCGAGGTGCTCGCCTGCCGGGACAGCGACACCCGCCACGGTTACGAAATCGTGACGAATAAATTTGTCACGATCAATCAACATGATGAGACCGTGCAGGAAATGAGCGCCTCTGTTATCGTTCCCAAACGCAATGAGTGAAAAAGGGCCTCCTCCATGAACAGCAGTGCCGTTACGATCATCGCCTTCTTCTTCATCGCCATCGGCGCCGCGACCGCCTATTTCCTCGATCAGCCGGTGATTGGCGGGGCGCTGATCCTCATCGGTGTCGTCCTCGGGCTCGCGCTGCGCACCTGCGCCGAATGGGAGCGCGCGGTGGTGCTGTTCCTCGGGCGTTTTGCCGGGGTGCGCGGACCGGGGCTGTATTTCCTCATTCCGGCCTTCGAGAACGTGTACACGGTGGTCGATACCCGGCGCCAATCCACCCGCATCTCGGCCGAGGACACGCTGACAGCGGACGCCGTTTCGGTGACCATGGACTCCATCATGTTCTGGCGCGTGCAGGACGTGAAGCGCGCCGCCACCGAACTCACCGATTACCGCAACATGATCGCCCAGGTGGCGCAGACATCCTTGCGTGAGGTCATCTCCGCCACCACGCTGAACGACATCCTCGCCAACCGCGAGGCGATGGACGAGAAACTGCAAGCCCTGATCCGCAAGAAATCGGAGGGCTGGGGAATTGGCGACATCGCCGTGGAGATCCGCGACGTGAAGATCCCGCCCGAGCTGAACGACGCGATGAGCCGCAACGCCCAGGCCGAGAAGGAGAAACAGGCGCGCGTGACGCTGGCCAGCGCCGAAGTCGCCATCGCGGAGCAGATCGCCAGTGCCTCGCACATCTACGCCAGCAACCCGGTGGCGCTGCAGATCAGGCAGATGGGCCTGATCTACGACATGAACAAGGATCGCGGCGTGACCATTCTGGTTCCCACCGGCATGGCTAACGCGCTCGGCGCTTCCATCGCGCTGAACGTCAACAACCCGGACGCGCCGCCTCCCGTGGTGGCGCCGTCCTTCACCCCGGCGGCGCCGGGCTCGGTGCCGAACGCCTGAGTTTTACGCGGCGGTGACGACGACGACATGCTCGCCGTCGGTCTCGCCCAGTGCCTGGTGCAGGGTGGCGATGGCGGCCAGCATGGCTTCGCCAGCACCGTCGGCCTCTTCCTCGGTGAAGTCCTCGTACAATTCGGCCAGCTCCTCCGCCTCGAAATTGTCGGGGTGGAGCGTCTCCTGATAGCGGTCCTTGTCGTCCTGGGTGAGGATGAAGACCAGCGTGTCGGTCGCCTCGGCGATATCGGCCAGGGTGGCATTCTCGCTGGTTTCCAGGTCTATGTCGTAGTCATCGGCCAGGATCGGCAGCAGCACCGCGAAGATGTCCGCATCGCCGTCATACTCCGCCACGGAGGTCCCGGTTTCGGCCAGGAAATTGGCGAGCGCCCGCGGGTCGCCATCCTGTGCGGCGGCGACGAGCCCGCCGAGATCGGCCCGGTTGAGGCGGGTGAAGGTAGCGTTGGCGGCCATGTGGAACTCCGGAAACTGGTTGCTGGCCCGCCAGATACCAGCGCCCCCGCCAACTGCCAACATGGCACCGCCCTCTTGGAGAGACGGCCCAGTTTTTATAGATTACCGGCCACAACCAAGAGGACCGCATGACTGAAGAAACACGCAATTTTGGCACCGAGGTTGGCCGTCTGCTCGACCTGGTGGTGCATTCGCTCTACTCGGACCGCGAGATCTTCCTGCGCGAGCTGGTCGCCAACGCGGCGGATGCCACGGATAAGCGCCGCTTCCTGGCCCTCTCGGACGAGGCGCTGGCCCTGCCGGAAAACCCGGCCATCCGCATCTCGGTGGACAAGCAGGCCCAGACCATCCGCATCGAGGACTCCGGCATCGGCATGACCAAGGAGGAGCTGGCGGACCATCTGGGCACCATCGCCCGCTCCGGCACCGCCGCCTTCACCAGCGCCCTGGCCGAGAAGAAGCCGGAGGACCGCCCCAGCCTGATCGGTCAGTTCGGCGTCGGCTTCTACTCCGCCTTCATGGTGGCGGATAAGGTGGAAGTGGTCTCCCGCAAGGCCGGGCATGATGAGGCCTGGGAATGGGCCTCCGACGGCAAGGGCCAGTACACGCTGAAATCCGCGACCCGCGAGGCGCCAGGCACCACCATCCTGCTGCACGTCAAGCCGGATGCCGAGGAATTCCTGGAGCCGCTGCGGATAAAAACCATCATCCGCAAATGGGCCGACCATATCGCCCTGCCGATCGAGCTTGAGGAGGACGGCAAGTTCGAGCCCGTGACGGAAGGCAAGGCGCTGTGGCGTCGGCCCAAGAGCGAGATCACGGCGGAGGAGTACGCCGATTTCTACCGCCACGTGGCGCACCAGTTCGACGAACCCTGGGCGACGATCCACTGGCGGGCGGAAGGCACGCTGGAATTCTCGGCGCTGCTGTTCATTCCGTCCTCCAAGCCGTTCATGCCGGTCGAGGACACGCGGGAGTCCAAGGTGCGGCTCCACGTGAAGCGGATGTTCATCACCGACCAGGCCGAGCTGCTGCCGCACTGGCTCTCCTTTGTCGCTGGCGTGGTGGATACCGAGGATTTGCCGCTGAACGTCAGCCGCGAGATCCTGCAATCCACCCCGGTGCTGGACAAGATCCGCAAGGCGCTGGCCAACCGCGTGCTCTCCGAGATGAAGGCCAAGGCCAAGGAGCCTGAGGCGTTCAAGACCTTCCTGGAGAATTTCGGCGGGGTGCTGAAGGAAGGCATCTACGAGGACACCGGCCACGCGGCGGATATCGCAGCACTGCTGCGCTTTGCTTCCACCAGGGAGGAGGCGACGACGCTGGACGAGTACATCGCCCGCATGCCGGAAGGGCAGGAGGCGATCTACTACCTCGCCGGAGATGCCGCGCATCTGAAGACCTCGCCGCAGCTCGAAGGCTTCGCCGCCAAGGGGTTTGAGGTGCTGCTGCTCCCCGACCCGATCGACGCGTTCTGGCCGGGCCGCCTCGGCACGTACAAGGAGAAGAAGCTCACCAGCGTGTCCCAGGCCGGGTCGCTCTTCGCTGCCGCCGAGGCAGGGGATGAGATCAAGGCCCTGTGCGAGAAGCTGGCCAAGGCGCTGGAGGGCAAGGTGTCGGGCGTTGTCGCCTCAACAAGGTTGCAGGACAGCCCCGCCATGCTGGTGGCAGCCGAGGGCGGGCCGGACCTTGCCATGCAGCGCCTGCTGCGCCGGGCCGGGCGGCCGGTGTTCGGCCTACCGCCGAAGCTGGAGATCAACCCCGGCCACAAGCTGGTGCAGGTGCTGGCCGGGCGGGAGGGCATCGCCACCGAGGCCGGTCTGCTGCTCGATCTGGCGAAACTTCAGGAAGGCGATCTGCCCGAGGATCCGTCGGCGTTTGTAAAGCAGGTGGCTGCTGCCATCGCCGGAGTGTAACAAAAAAGGGGGGCTTTTGGCCCCCCTTCCGTTGCCGTTCGCTCCCGGGGGTTAGCTCCCGAGGTTGATCTGGTGCTTGTTGGTGGCGGCACCGGTCACGGCACCGGCGGCACCGCCGACGAGGGCGCCGGTACCGGCGCCCATGCCCGTGACGGAGCCGATGATGGCGCCCGCACCCGCACCGATGGCGCCGCCGGAGAGGGCGCGCTCGCCAGCGGTGTTGCCGCAGGCGGCGAGGCCGAGAAGGGAGGAGGCCAGCGCCAAGCCGGCCAGGAATTTACGAGACATCTTTAATCTCCAGTAGGTTGTCCGCGGGGGGTGTCCCCTACCTGAGGCAGGAATTCAACCCACGTTCCCCGATGGCGCCAGGGAATGACGATTTCTTCATCCCACCGTTATTCGCCGACAAGCGGCTTCCCAAGGTTCAGGGTGTTGGAACTGATGGCCGCCCCGGCCACCGCGCCAACGCCGCCGCCGATGGCAGCGCCCGCGCCCGGGCCGATGCCCGTCACAGTACCGATAATGGCGCCGGCGCCCGCGCCGATGGCGCCGCCGGATAAGGCGCGGGCTCCAGGAGAGTAGCCGCAGCCGGCGAGGCCAAGGCACGCCACCATCAGGATTGCAGGCATGGGTTTGGCTTTCATGGCATCATACCTCGTCGTAGTTGAGATTCCCCTATGGACCAGGAATTGCGGCGATTGAATGGCATATTTCAGGCTTGCTCCACGGCGGCGCGGGCTGTAAGCCCAGCCCAGAAGGCGCGATGGGCGCTGCATCTCTTGGGATTTCGCGGCAAGGCCCGGCACGGCGGCGGGTCTGCCTCAGGAAGGGTTTTTGATGTTTTCCAAACTTCTCGGCTTGATGTCTGCCGACATGGCGATCGATCTCGGCACCGCGAACACGCTGGTTTACGTGAAGGGCCGTGGCATCGTGCTGGCGGAACCTTCCGTGGTGGCCATGCAGGAGATCAAGGGCCGCAAGCAGGTTCTCGCCGTGGGCGAGGATGCGAAGCTGATGCTCGGCCGCACCCCCGGTAATATCCAGGCCATCCGCCCGCTGCGCGACGGCGTGATCGCCGATTTCGAGGTGGCGGAGGAGATGATCAAGCACTTCATCCGCAAGGTGCATAACCGCCGCGGCTATGCCTCGCCGCTGATCATCATCTGCGTGCCTTCCGGCTCCACGGCCGTCGAGCGCCGCGCCATCCAGGAATCCGCCGAATCCGCCGGCGCCCGCCAGGTGCTGCTGATCGAGGAGCCGATGGCCGCCGCGATCGGCGCCAACCTGCCCGTCACCGAGCCCTCGGGCTCCATGATCGTCGATATCGGCGGCGGCACCACCGAGGTTGCGGTGATCTCGCTGGGCGGCATCGTCTATGCCCGTTCCGTGCGCGTGGGTGGCGACAAGATGGACGAGGGGATCATTTCCTACATCCGCCGCGCCTTCAACCTGCTGATCGGCGAAAGCTCGGCCGAGCGGATCAAGATGGATATCGGCGCCGCCTGGATGGACAGAAACGATGATGGTCCGTCCCGCTTCGTGAAGGGCCGCGACCTGATCAACGGCGTGCCGCGCGAAGTGACCGTGACGCAACGCCAGATCGCCGAGAGCCTGGCCGAACCGGTCGGGCAGATTGTCGAGGCGATCAAGGTGGCGCTGGAGAACTGCCCGCCGGAGCTGGCGGCGGATATCGTCGACAAGGGCATCATGCTCTCCGGCGGCGGCGCCCTGCTGCACCGGCTGGACGAGGTGCTGCGCGTTGCCACCGGCCTGCCGGTGATGGTGGCCGAGAACCCGCTGCAATGCGTGGCGCTGGGCACTGGCCGCGCGCTGGAGGAGCGCCACCTCCGCTCCGTCACCTCTTCAATGTATTAACCCCGGTTTGCCGGCTTGGGCGTGGCGCGCTAATTTGCCGCCATGCCGCTTCCTTTCCTGAAAATGCAGGGCGCGGGGAACGATTTCGTGGTGCTCGATGCCCGCACCACGAAGCTGAACCTCTCCGCCGCCGCCATCCGTCATATTGCCGACCGCCGCCGTGGCGTGGGCTGCGACCAGCTGGTCATTATCGAGCCCGACGAGGCCGGGGCGGACGCCTTCATGCGCATCCTGAACGCCGACGGCTCGGAGAGCGGCGCCTGCGGCAACGCCACGCGCTGTGTCGCCGCATTGTTGGCCGAGGAATCCGGCGCGCGCCGGGTGACGATCCGCACCATGTTCGGCCTGTTGGAAGCGGAAATTCTCGGCCCCGGGCTGGTCGAGGTGGATATGGGCACGCCGCTGCTGGAATGGGGGGACATCCCGCTTTCCGGCCCGGCGGACACGCTGCATTTGCAGCTGGCGCTCGGCCCGGCCACCGACCCCGCCGCCTGCTCCATGGGCAACCCGCACGCCACCTTCTTCGTCGATGGCTTCGCGCATCTGCCGATCGAGCTGATCGGGCCGAAGCTGGAGACGCACCGGCTGTTCCCCGAGCGCGCCAATATCGGCTTCGCCCATGTCGAAAGCCCGAGCCGCATCCGCCTGCGGGTGTGGGAGCGAGGTGCTGGGCTGACGCTGGCCTGCGGCTCCGGCGCCTGCGCGGCGCTGGTGAACGCGAACCGGCGCGGGCTGACGGGCCGCCAGGCGACGGTAGTGATGGATGGCGGGGAGCTGCTGATCACCTGGGCTGGGAATGGGCATGTGCTGATGCGCGGCCCTGCTGAAACCGCCTTCGCGGGCGAATTGCCGGATCTGGTGTAACAAATGGCTGTTTCTTCTTTTTTCTCCCGGCTCAAATCCGGGCTGTCCCGCAGCGCCGCCAAGCTTACCGGAAACATCGCCGCCGTCTTCACCAAGCGCAAGCTGGATGACGAGGCGCTGGAGGAGCTGGAGGAGCAGCTGATCGCCGCCGATCTCGGCACCGCCGTGGCCGCGCGCGTCATCAAGAGTTTCCGCTCCACACGCTTCGGCAAGGAAGTCACCGCCGAGGAGATCCGCGAGACGCTGGGCGGCGAGATCGGCAAGATCCTCGCCCCGGTGGCCAAACCGCTGGAGATCGACCGGAGCCACAAGCCTTACGTCATCCTGATGACCGGCGTGAACGGCGCGGGCAAGACCACGACCATCGGCAAGCTCGCGTCGCGCTACAAGCAGGCGGGGCTCACTTGCGTGCTCGCGGCTGGCGACACCTTCCGCGCGGCGGCGGTGGAGCAATTGCAGGTCTGGGGCGCGCGCTCCGGCGTGGAGGTGGTGACGGCGCCCGCCAATACCGACCCGGCCTCGCTGGCGCATGACGCGCTCTCCCGCGCGCAGAAGATCGGCGCGGACGTGCTGCTCATCGACACCGCCGGCCGCCTGCACAACAAGACAGCGCTGATGGAGGAGTTGCGCAAGATCATCCGCGTGATCCGTAAGCTCGACCCCACCGCCCCGCACGCCACGCTGCTGACGCTGGACGCCACCACCGGCCAGAACGCGGTGACTCAGGTGGGCATTTTCAAGGACATGGTGGATCTCAGCGGGCTGATCGTGACCAAGCTGGACGGCTCGGCGCGCGGCGGCATCGTGGTTGCGCTGGCGGAGAAATACGGCCTGCCGATCCATGCCGTGGGCACGGGCGAGCAGATCGACGATCTGCGCGAGTTTGATGCGGACGAGTTCGGCAAGGCGCTGGTGGGCGAGGCTTAAGAGGCTTCCCTCGTTAGCAAAGCCCGCATCAGCGTCTCGAACTCCGCCACGCTCAGCGTCTCTGCCCGGCGTTGTGGGTCGATCCCCGCCGCCTCCAGCAACTCCACCCCGCCCAGGCTCTTCAACGCCCCGCGCAGCATCTTGCGCCGCTGCCCGAAGGCGGCCGCGGTCAGCCGCTCCATGGCGCGCAGCTCCTGGCGCGAGGGCTGCTCGGGCTTGGGCACCAGCCGCACCAGGGCCGACTCCACCTTGGGCGGCGGCGCGAAAGCCCCGGCCGGGATGTGCATCTGCATCGTCACGTCGCACAGCCACTGGCTGAGCACGGAAATCCGCCCATAGGCGCTGGTATCAGGTGCGGCGCAGACGCGCTCCGCCACCTCCAGCTGGAACATCAGCGTCATCGACTGGAATTGCGCCGCCTGTTGCAGCCAGCGCACGAGCAGCAGCGTGCCAATATTGTAGGGCAGGTTGGCGACGATGGCGCGCGGCGCCGGCACCAGCGCGGGGATGTCCGCCTTCATTGCGTCGGCATGGATGATCGTGAGCCGATCCGTCAGTCCCGCCAGCGCCGTGATCGCCGCTACGGCGCGCGGGTCGTACTCAATGGCCGTGACATGCGCCGCCTTGGTGTCCAGCAGCGCGCGGGTT
>CAVTQN010000002.1:0-310340 GCA_963736885.1 uncultured Pseudomonadota bacterium | reverse complement strand
CCCAACCCGGAAACGCCACCAGCGTATCCCTTCCCAGCCTATGCAATTGTCAAACAGCGAAGACTAATTTTCCCTTGCCTCAGGACTTACATCCTGTAGCGAAGGCCGATTAGTCTACCCTCCGAGCCGCTCGTTTTCAAGTTCGAACCGCCGTCGGTGGAGCAGCTTTTACGTCCAACCGATCGCTTCTGTCAACGCACCGTCACAAACTTTTCCGGCACCCCAAAATCATGAGCTTTCCCAGGCATTTCCCTGGCCAGACGCCGCCCAAAACCCTACATTTTACCCCCAGGCATAATCGCTATGCGTTTTCCACATATCTCTGCGACACAGGCCTTTCGCCAAAAAAACCATTGAAAATCTGATGCTTAGCGTCACACTGACAGCCTCGATGATTTTTTCCTAGGTGAATTTAGGGCCTAGATCCGGGGCGCCCGTGGCATCGGCGATGAAATCGACGAAATAGTCCCGGTCATGCGCCGCCCGGGCCGTACTCTCGCAGCAGAAATTGGTCATATAGCCGCACACGGCCACGCCACTTGCATCCACACTGCGCAGAATTGCCTCGAGCTCGGTGCCCTCGAAGCAGGAATAGCGCCGCTTCACCATATGCAAACCCTCGGGGATGATATCCTCAGCCCTCGCGCGTATTCGGCCTCGGCGCTGCCCTCGACGCAGCGTCGGCCATAAAAAAGCTCCCCGGGTTGAGACCCGGGGAGCTTAAGCCTCACACCGCCTCGGCCAGATGACCGCCGATCACCAAACCTGCCTCGGAGCCGGTGATTTTTACGGTGTCTCCGTCCTTCACCGCGCCTTCCAGGATCAGCCCGGCCAGCGGGTTCTGCAGGTTGCGCTGGATCACCCGTTTCAGCGGCCTTGCCCCATACACCGGGTCGTACCCGGCCTCGGAACCAGTGCCTGGCCGATTGGTCGAGGTCGAGCCGGATATTGCGCTCGGCCAGCAACGCCTCCAGCCGCTTGAGCTGAATGGTGACGATGCTCGCCATATCCGCCCGTTGCAGGCGGCGGAACAGCACGACTTCATCATCATCTCCACCCCTCAAAACCCTAGGAAAACCCTCACTTCGCCGCAGCGGCCTCCAGGAAAACCCTCATTTTTTGCGTCACAGCAATTTCGCTATGCGTTTAACGCATAGCTTTGAGGTAGGTTTCCGTCCCGAAAATCCGGGCAAACCCCGCCCCCAAAGTCGCGCAAACCGCCTGGATAATGGCCGGCTGGCGGTACTCTTCCCCCAGATCCGGCGTGCCGGTGGCATCGGCGATGAAGTCGACAAAATAATCCTTGTCATGCGCCGCGCGAGCCGTGGTCTCGCAGCAGAAATTCGTCATGTAGCCGCAGATCGCCACGGTCTTCACGCCCAGGCTGCGCAATATCGCCTCGAGCTCCGTCCCCTCGAAGCAGGAATAGCGGTGCTTGGTGATATGCAGCCCGTCGGGCACCAGCTTCAGCCCCGCCACGTACCCGGCCTCCTGCGTGCCTTCGACAAAGCCCAAAGGCTCCGCCGCGCCGGAGAAATCAAACATCCGCCCGGCATCGCGCCCATCGGCACGATGCACATGGCGCACATAGATCACCGGCGCCCCCGCCGCCGCAAAACCCTCGATCAGCGCGTTGATCCGCGCCAGCGACACCTCGAACTCAGGCACGCACCAGGGCGATTCAGGCAAGGCATAGACATTCTGAACGTCGATCACGAGCAGCGCGGTATCACGCATAAAAAAACTCCCCGGGTTTGATGCCCGGGGAGCTTACGCCTTACGCCGCCTCTGCCAGATGACCGCCGATCACCAACCCCTGTTCGGAGCCGGAGACCTTCACGCCATCCCCGTCCTTCACCGCCCCCTCCAGGATCAACCCGGCCAACGGGTTCTGCAGGTTGCGCTGGATCACCCGCTTCAGCGGCCTCGCGCCGTAAACCGGGTCATACCCCGCCTCCGCCAGCCAATCGCGGGCCGACTGGTCGAGATCCAGCCTGATATTGCGCGCCGCCAGCAGCCCTTCCAGATGCTTGAGCTGGATGGTCACGATCGTGCCCATATCCACACGCTGCAACCGGCGGAACAGCACGATCTCATCCAGCCGGTTGAGGAATTCCGGGCGGAAATGCTCGCGCACCCGCGCCATCACCCCGGCCTCGGCCATGCGCACATCCTCGCCCTCCTTCTGCGCGGCCAGAATGTCGGAGCCCAGATTGGAGGTCAGCACAATGATCGTGTTCTTGAAATCCACGGTCCGCCCCTGCCCATCGGTCAGCCGCCCATCGTCGAGCACCTGGAGCAGGATGTTGAACACATCCTCATGTGCCTTCTCCACCTCGTCGAACAGCACGACCTGATAAGGCCGGCGCCGCACCGCCTCGGTCAGCACCCCGCCCTCGTCATAACCGACATAGCCCGGCGGCGCGCCGATCAGCCGGGAGACGGAATGCTTCTCCATGAACTCGCTCATGTCGATGCGCACCATCGCCCGCTCATCATCGAACAGGAACTCCGCCAGCGCCTTCGTCAGCTCGGTCTTGCCCACGCCCGTGGGGCCGAGGAACAGGAAGGAGCCGATGGGCCGGTTCGGGTCCTGCAACCCGGCCCGCGCCCGGCGCACGGCGTTGGAAACAGCCACCAAAGCCGCCTCCTGCCCCACCACGCGCTGGCGGAGATTATCCTCCATATGCAGCAGCTTGGCGCGCTCGCCCTCCAGCATCTTCTCCACCGGCACGCCGGTCCAGCGCGAGACAACGGCGGCAATCGCCTCCTCCGTCACGGCCTCATGCATCAGGCTCCCGTCCTGCTTGGCGGCGAGTTGCTTCTCCAGCTCCGGAATCCGGCCATAAAGCAACTCAGAGGCCTTCGCGAGGTCGCCCTTGCGCTGCGCCAGCTCCACCTCGTTACGGGCCTGGTCCAGCTGCTCCTGAACCTTCTGCACATCGGCATGCTCGGCCTTTTCGGCCTTCCACTTGGCCGTCAACTCGGAGGATCTCTCCTCCAGCTCGCCCAGCTCGAACTCCAGCTTCTCCAGACGCTCACGGCTGGCCGCGTCCGTCTCCTTGCGCAGTGCCTCACGCTCGATCTTCAGCTGGATCAGCCGGCGGTCCAGCTCATCCAGCGCCTCGGGCTTGCTGTCCACCTGCATGCGCAGCCGGCTCCCCGCCTCATCCATCAAATCGATCGCCTTGTCCGGCAAAAACCGATCCGTAATGTAGCGGTTGGAGAGTGTGGCCGCCGCCACCAGCGCGCTGTCGGTAATCCGCACGCCGTGATGCAGCTCATATTTCTCCTTGATCCCGCGCAGGATGGAGATGGTGTCCGCAACACTCGGCTCATCCACGAACACGGGCTGGAAGCGCCGCGCCAGCGCGGCGTCCTTCTCCACATATTTGCGGTATTCATTGAGCGTCGTGGCCCCCACGCAATGCAACGCGCCGCGGGCCAATTCAGGCTTCAGCAGGTTGGAGGCATCCATCGCCCCATCCGCCTTGCCGGCCCCCACCAGCGTGTGCATCTCATCGATGAACAGGATAACCTCGCCCTCCGCGGACTCGATCTCCTTCAGCACGGCCTTCAGCCGCTCCTCGAACTCACCGCGGAATTTTGCTCCCGCCACCAGCGCACCCATATCCAGCGCCAGCACGCGCTTGTTGCGCAGGCTCTCCGGCACATCGCCATTCACAATGCGCAGCGCCAAACCTTCCACAATGGCTGTCTTGCCCACGCCGGGCTCGCCGATCAGCACCGGGTTGTTCTTGGTGCGCCGCGCCAGAACTTGAATTGTCCGGCGGATCTCCTCGTCGCGGCCGATCACCGGGTCCAGTTTCTGCTCCCGCGCCAACTGCGTGACATCCCGCGCATATTTGTTGAGCGCGTCGAATTGCTGCTCGGCCGTGGCGCTATCCACCTTGCGGCCCTTGCGCACCTCGCCCACCGCCTTCTCCAACGCCTGCGCGGAAACACCCGCCGCCTTCAGCGCCCGCCCGGCGGCATTATCGCTCGCCGCCAGCGCCACCAGCATGCGGTCCTGCGCCACAAAGCTGTCGCCCGCCTTGGCGGCGGCCTGCTGCGCGGCATCCAGCACCCGCACCAGATCCGGCGTTATGCTCGGCTGGCCTGCGCCAGAGCCCTGCACCTTCGGCAGCCGCGCCACGGCGCCATCCACGGCCTGCTTGGCGGCGGCGGTATTGCCCCCCGCCATGCGGATCAGCCCGCTCGCGGCGCCTTCCTCATCATCCAGAAAGGCCTTCAGCAGATGCTCGGGCGTGATCTGCTGGTTATACTCACGCATCGCAATGGTCTGCGCCGCTTGAATAAAGCCGCGCGCCCGCTCGGTGAACTTCTCAAAATCCATAGTTTATCCCCTTCATCGTCCCTAAATCCCAGGCAACGTTCCGGCCGCGCCCCTCTTTGAGGCAGCGCAACCTTGCCAAGCCAATATGGGCAAGGCCATGATTTGGCTCAAGTGGATATTTAAGGTCATTCCATGCGCATCGAATCCCTCTACCGCTACCCGGTGAAAGGCCTCACCCCGGAGACCCTGGCGCAGGCGCGCCTGACCCCCGGGCGCTGCATCCCCTGGGACCGCGCCTTCGCCCTCAAACAGGGCGACGCCGTGCTGGACGAGGCGAACCCCGCCTGGATCCCCAAGATGAATTTCATGTGCCTGGCCAAGAACCCGAATACCGCCGCCCTGCAAACGCGCTTTGACGAGCAAACCGGAACCCTCAACGTCAACGGCCCCGAGGGCACGCTGTCCGCCTCGCCCTTCACGCCGGAGGGTCAGGCCGCTTTGGCCAGCTATTTCACCGCCTTCCTCGGCCCGGAGGCGCGCTTTGGCGAACAGGGCGAGGCCCCGCAATTCCATTTCTTCCCCGGCCATAGTTTTTGCGACCATCAAACCCAGGTCATCAGCCTCATCGGCCTCTCCTCCCTCGCAGCCCTTGAGCAGGCCGTGGGGGCAGAGCGCGACAAGCGCCGCTTCCGCGCCAATATCTATATAGAGGGCTCCGAGCCCTGGGCGGAATTCTCCTGGCTCGGCCGCAGGCTCGCCATCGGCGAGGTGGAAATGCTGGTGCAGGACAAGATCGACCGCTGCCCCGCCACCATGGTCAACCCCGACACCGCCGCGCGCGACGCCAACCCGGTGAAAGAGCTGCGCGCGCATTTCGGCCATATCGAGATGGGCATTTTCGCCGAAGTGACAAAAGGCGGCGAAATCCGCCCAGGCGATACGATAACCCTGCTCTGACCGCCCTGCCGAGGATCAATGCGTGATCTTCGTGCCCAGCAACGCCAGAAATTGCGCGATCCAGGCCGGATGCGCCGGCCAGGCGGGCGCGCTCACCAGATTGCCGTCCGTCACCGCCTCGCTCACCGCGATATCGGCATAGCGCCCCTTGGCCAGCGTCACCTCCGGCGCGCAGGCCGGATAGGCCGCGCAGCGCCGCCCCTCCAGCACGCCCGCCGCCGCCAAAATCTGCGCCCCATGGCAGATCGCCGCCACCGGCTTCCCGGCCTCGAAGAAATGCCGGACCATGGCGATCACCGCCTTGTTCAGCCGCAGATATTCCGGCGCCCGTCCACCCGGCAGCACCAGCGCGTCGTAAGTCTCGGCCTTCACCTGATCAAAACTCGCATTCAGCACAAAACGGTGCCCGCGCTTCTCGGTATAAGTCTGGTCTCCCTCGAAATCATGAATCGCGGTGGCGATGCTGTCCCCGGCCTTCTTCTCCGGGCACACCGCATCCACCTTGTGCCCCACGGCCAGCAAGGCCTGGAACGGCACCATGATCTCGTAATCCTCGCCGAAATCACCGACGATCATCAAAATCTTCTTGGGCATACGCGCCTCCTCCTCCCGCCTTATGGCGGCCAAAGGCAGCATACGCCCAACCAGACGACTCCAGGTGTTAACCGGCTGCGACAGCCCGTCTATCCGCCGGCGGATAGGCACGCAGGATCACCAGCAGCAGCAAAATCCCCGGCAAGGCCGCCGCAGCCGCCGTCACGAAGAACGGAACGAAGCCCACCCGCGCCGCCAGAAAACCGGACAACCCGGCGATGGTGTGCAAGGCGAGCGGCGCCAGGGAGGAGAGCAGCGCATATTGCGTGGCCGTATGCTCAGGATGGCACAGCCCGGACATATAAGAGAGGAAGGCCGTATCCGAGAACGCGTCGGTAAACGCCTCCACCGCCGAGATGACCAGCAAGATATGCGGCAGATGCGGAAAGAGCCCCAGCACGGGGTAAAGGCACAAAGCCGCCACCTGCAGCAAAGCGGTCAGCAGCAGCGCCCGCCCCACCCCAAGCCGCATCACCAGCAACGCCCCCAGCCCCGTCCCGGCCAGGCCGCAGACCAGCGAAATCGGTCCGCTCGCCACCGCAATCGCCGCGCGGTTGAAGCCGAGCGACAGATAAAACGGCCCCAGCATCGTCGCCCCCAGCGCGCCCCCCAGCCGGAACAGGATGATGAAAGCAATGGCCACCACCGCCCCCCGGCGCGTCAGAAATTCCTGCAACGGCTCGCGCACCGCTGCGGCAAAGCGCGCCGCCACCCCAGCCGGCTGCACCTCGCGCCGCACCTCCGGCTCCGGCGCGACCAACGCCGCCAGCGGCCCCAGCAGGGCCAGCACCGCCATCAGCCCCACCGCCACATGCCAGCCGGTTTTCACCGAAAGCGCGATCACCCCGGCATTGGACACCAGAAACGCCACCCGCCAGCCCCACACCTCGCAGGCCAGGGCGGCACCTTGCAGCCGGGGCGCGAAACTCTCGATTCGCCAGGCATCGATGATGATATCCTGGCTGGCCGAACAGAACGCCACCAGCGCCCCCAGCCCCAAGCTCAGCCAGACATGCTGGGCCGGATCACTCACCGCCAGCGCCGCGATGCTCAAGGCCAGCGCCAACTGCACGGTGATCAGCCAGCCCCTCCGCCGCCCGAAGAAAGGCGGCTTCGCCTCATCGAAAAACGGCGCCCAGACGAATTTCAGCAGATAAGCCAGCCCGATATTGGCCGTCAGCCCGATCAGCCCCAGCGCCACATGCTCGCTGGCCATCCACAACCGCAGCGTCGGCCCTGAAAGCGCCCAGGGCAGGCCGGAGGCAAACCCCAGCACCGCCATCAGCCCCAGCCGCCCGAAATCCGGCCTCGTCATGGCGCCGCGCGCCGGGGCGTCCATGTCAGGGATAAGACGAATCGTTGATATTGTCGGCCTTGACGAAAGCGCCATCGACCATGGCGCCCTCATCGCCGGGCTCCATGCCCTCCAGGCACGGCCCCATCCATTGCAGGGAGGAGGTCATCGACATCCGGCCCGACGAGGTGGTGAAATCCGCCTTCAGCTGCACGGATTTATCGCCTTCATAAGCCAGCGTCTCGTGAATCGTCACGGTTCCGCCCGGTTGCAGGCAGGTACCGTCGATCTTGTGATCCGCGCCCGCGCCGGAAATTGTCAGCTGGCTGCACCGGCTCTGGCCGCTGAGCAGGAATTTCTGGTCCGTCGCCGGGTCCACGCAGGTCAGCGTCACCACATTCTGCGCCTGCGCCATCGGCACGCCGCCGGGGCCTGTCACGCTGGTCGTGCTCTGCCACAACCCCGGCGCGCGGGCGGGCAAAATATCGGCCCGCGCCAGCCCCGCCAATGACAACGCCAAAACCAGTCCGCCCGCCATGCTTCGTGTCATGGACGGCAAGTTACCCAGCGTGCCCGCGCCGCGCAATGGCAGGCGCATGACAGTCAGAAGCCTCTTCCAGAACAGCAACCTGTAGTGGCGCCACCCTTCATAATATGTCTAAACTGAAACTAAATCGACAGGTGGCGAATATGACGGTCTGGTTTGACGTTGAGGATCTCATTCGTTTCTTCCAAAGCGCCAAACGGCCGACCGGCATCCAGCGCTTCAGCTTCGAAGCCTGCGCCGCCGCAGCCCAGCTTGCCGCAGGCAGCCCTGAGGTCGGCTTCTGCCGCCGCAACGATCTCGGCACCCGCCTGGTCCGGGTCGATTTCCCGGCCCTCGAAGCCCGCATCCGCGCCATGTCGGACCAATCCTCCCCGGCGCCGGAGCCCATCCCCGTATCACAGCCCACCCCTCCAGCCCGGCCATCGCGCCTCTTTGAAGCAGCGCGGCAATTGCCGCCCGCCTACCGCCTGCCGCTTGGTGAACTCTATCGCGCCGGCATCACCGGCGGCCGCGCGGTAAAAGCCTTGGCCAGAACCGGGCTGTCCGCCTTCCGCTCCGCACCGCCGCCCGCCTTGCCCATCACGGAAAAGCCCGCCGCGCCCGACTCCCGCCCCATCACGCTGCAACCCGGCGACTGGCTGATCAATCTCGGCGCCTCCTGGGAACGCCCCTATTCCACGGCCTTCCTGAACCATCTCGCCAGCGCGGGGGCGCGCTTCGGCCTGTTCGCGCATGACATGATCCCCGACCTCTTCCCGGAATGGTGCACCCATTCCATGGTCCGGGATTTTTCCGCCTGGCTGGATGAAACTGTGCCCCGCGCCAACCGCGTGTTCGCCATCTCCAACCATACGCTGAAGGATCTGAAATCCTGCCTGGAGCGCCGCAACCGCACTGTGCCGCTGCAGCACCCTCCTGCCCCCCGGCGGCACCGGCAACGCCCCCACCGCCCCGCTGCCCCGCCCCCTGGCACAACCTTATATATTGATGGTCGGCACCATCGAGGCACGCAAAAACCATGGCGGCATGCTGCGCGTCTGGCGGCAGCTTCTGAACAACCCGCCCGCTGGCGGCGTTCCCACCCTGGTTTTCGCGGGCAAGGCCGGCTGGCTGACCGCCGACCTGATGCAGCAGCTGGAGAATGCCAGCCATCTGGGCGGCAAGATCCTGTTCGTCGACCAGCCCTCCGAAACCCAGCTCGCCGCCCTCTACCAGCATTGCCTCTTCACCCTGTACCCATCCTTGTATGAGGGTTGGGGCCTGCCGGTCACGGAATCACTCTGCTTTGGCAAACCCGTCGCGGCCTCCAACAGCTCCGCCATCCCCGAGGCCGGCGGCGCCTTCTGCTGCTATTTCGATCCGGATAATCTGGCCGACGCGCATGAGAAAATCCGGACCTGGATCGAGCAGCCAGAGCTTGTCGCCGCCGCCGCCGCGCGCATCGCCACGCAATTCACGCCACCGCACTGGGCGAATACGGCCAGCGCCCTGCTGCAAGATTGCGGCGCCGGGCAAATCATCGCCGCCCATTCTTCCGAAACCCGCCTTTTTCCCCGGCTCGCCGCCGGCGACTGAAGCACAGCCAGCGCCTGACCAAGATAACCGCATCTGCATCAGAATCGGCCGGATAGCGGGCGCCTAGGCACCCGCCCGCCCCTCCCGGCTGGCGAATCACCCACGCTTCGCCCCACCCCGGCTCCGGCCTTCGCCTTCAACCATTTGAAAAACCAAAAAATTTTCACCAAGGACCAGCATCACAAACCCGCCATTAACTATTTTACTGGACATGTATTAATTTTTATACGCCACACGCGGCGATTGAATAAATTTATTGACGATTACCCTCGATGGTTGTAACCGTTGCTTCATCATAACGGAGGCAGCCGTGAAACTCTTATCTTTTGAGACAATCTCAAATAAAAAAGACCTGCTGACCGCCTTTCTCCGCTCCCGCATGGCCATCGTCGATGAGACGAACGACCCGGAAGAGGCGCTCGATCTGGTCAAATTCTACGACTACGACGCCATCCTGCTGCGCCTGTCGGAATCCCGGCTGGGAGACCTCGAACTCGTCCGCAAGCTCCGCCTCGCCCGCGTGCGCGCACCGCTCATCGCCATCGCCCGCAACATGAGCGAAGCCGCGCGGCTGCGCGTGCTGCAGGTCGGCGCCGATGACCTGATCGTGGATGCCCTCTCGCACGAGGAAATCTTCATGAAGGTGCAAAACCTGATCCGCCGCTCCCGCGGCTTCCAGGAGAATGCGCTGCGCCTCGGCCAGGTCGAAATCAACATGAACGCGAAGAAAATCTACGCCAAAGGCAAGCCGGTCACCCTCACCAAGAAGGAATATCAGATCGCGGAGATCCTGGCCCTGCGCAAGGGCGTGGTCCTCAGCAAGGAGGCGATCCTCGACCATCTCTATGGCGGGCTGGACGAGCCGAACCCGAAAATCATCGACGTCTTCATCTGCAAGATCCGCAAGAAACTCCAGGCGCTCGGCGTGGATGATTTCATCGAAACCAATTGGGGGCGCGGCTACATGGCCATCGACCACCGCCAGGAAAGCCAAAGCCAGGACGCCACTTCACGGAATTTGGCGCAGCCCCCTTCCCGCGTCGTCGCCTGACCCCCCCACGCCGCGCCAGAACGATAGCGGAACGCAAGATCTATGCAAAAATAGCATAACACACGCCGCGCGTTATGCCCTAAAGCCCCTTTCGTTCCACTCCGTTTGGAGTGTGTCCGATGCATCGCACGTGCCGCGAACCTGGGTGGTCCAGGTACAGCAACGACGAGACGCATCCTGGTAGGTCGAGAGTTGGCTTCCCCTGAAGCCGGGATCAATTGGGAGAGTTTTGATGTTGCTTCTTGAGCGGAATATCACCATGCGAAGTCCCCAGACAAACGCTTGAACCCGCCGCGCCTTCCGCGCGCGCAGAAACTTCATTTATTTTCAAGTACGTGGCGGGCTAAACTCTGCCTGCTTCCGTTTGCCGGGGACAAAATCAATGAGCCTGATCGAAAACCGCGCGGCCGTGGGCCCGCTGCACCACCACATCTCCCTGCGCGCTGACGCCAAGGCCCTGCCCAGCGTCAACGAGATGGTCAAAACCCTCCGCCCCGAGGAGCCGCTGCATTGCGTGCGCCCGGGCGTCATCAGCGCCACCGCCCGCGCCTTCGGCGCAGCCTTCAACGGCGATGTGCTCTATGCCGTGAAAAGCAACCCCGAACCCGCGGTGCTGCGCGCCGTATGGGATGGCGGGGTGCGGCATTTCGACTGCGCCTCCATTTCCGAAGTCCAGCTCGTCCGCCGGCTCTTTCCGGGCGCTGAGATTCACTTCATGCACCCGGTCAAATCCCGCGCCGCCATCCGCGAAGCCTGGATGATGCACAGCGTGCGCGATTTCGTGCTCGATTCCGAGGGCGAGCTCGAGAAGATCATGCAGGAGCTCGGCAAGCCGGAAACCGCGAAGCCGGACACCAAGCCCGGCCTGTTCATCCGCCTCGGCCTGCCGGAGACCGGTGCGGCCATCAACCTGTCCAAGAAATTCGGCGCTGACCCCACGGCCACGGCGGCCCTGCTGCGCGCCGCGCGCCCGCTTGCCGGCAAGCTGGGCCTGGCCTTCCATGTCGGCTCGCAATGCCTGGACCCGCTGGCCTGGCGCGATGCCATTCAGCTCGCGGGCGAGGTCATCCGCGCCTCCGGCGTGCATGTCGACGTGCTGGATATCGGCGGCGGCTTCCCCGTCGCATACCCTGACATGGACCCGCCCCCGCTCGGCGCCTTCATGGCCGAGATCGACGCGGCTTACGACGCCCTGCAGATGCCCTGGCTGAAGCTCTGGGCGGAGCCCGGCCGCGCGCTGGCCGCCGGCGGCGGCTCCGTGGTGGTGCAAGTGCAGATGCGCCGCGGCAACATGCTCTACATCAACGACGGCGTTTACGGCGCCCTGGCCGATGCCGGCGCGCTGCGCTTTCGCTTCCCCGCCCGCCTGCTGCGCGCGGGCCGCAGCCAGGGCGCGCCGGACGCGCCGTTCGGCTTCTTCGGCCCCAGCTGCGATTCGCTCGACGTCATGCACGGCCCCTTCCTGCTGCCTGACGACGTGGCGGAAGGCGACTGGATCGAGATCGGCCAGCTCGGCGCCTACGGCACCTGCCTGCGCACCGCCTTCAACGGGTTCGACCGCGCGGCTTTGGTGGAAGTCGCCGACCGCGCAATGCTGGAAACCGCCGGGTACGAGCTTCCGGAAGGCTGAACGCCGCCGCGGCGCATATGCCACCCGCATATAGCGCCGTCTGTCAAGGCTTTCGCGCCCGCCCGAATTTTGCCACAGTCAATGTACCATGCATTGGCACGCCTCCTGTGCTGCCCGGCAAAACCTGCCGGGTGGCGATGCTTTGCTGCTCCTCGGGCCATCCGGCGCGGGGAAATCGGACCTGTTGCTTCGGCTGATCGATAAAGGGTTCACCCTGGTCGCGGACGATCAGGTGCTGATCGAGGAGGGCATGGCCAGCCCGCCGCCAGCCCTTGCCGGGCTGCTGGAGGTGCGCGGCCTCGGCCTGTTCCGCCTGCCCTACATCGCCCCCGCCAGGCTGCGCCTGGTCATCTCACTTGGCAACGCCCCGGCTGAGCGCCTGCCCGCACCATTGCTGCATCCGCAGCTCGGCCTGCCGGAAATCACGCTCGATGCCACCGCCCCCTCCGCCGCCGCCCGCGCCGCCTTGGCGCTGGAGGCCGCCTGCGGCCATGTCACACAATGCGCGGGTGCCTTTGCCGCATGAGCAGCGCGCCCGATAAGCTGCAGGTGGTGCTGGTCACCGGCCTCTCAGGCGCGGGCAAAAACTCCCTGCTGCGCGCGCTGGAAGATCTCGGCTTCGAAACGGTGGACAACCCCCCGCTCGACACGCTGGAGGCGCTGACCAGCCAGGCCCGGCAAAACCTCGCCATCGGGGTGGATGCGCGCTCACGCGGCTTCTCGGCCGACTCCGTGCTCGAGGCTTTGGCCAAGCTGCACCACCATGCCGGCCTCGAACCCTCGCTGGTCTACACCACGGCAAGCGACGCGGCGCTGCTGCGCCGCTATTCTGAAACGCGCCGCCGCCACCCCCTGGCGCAGACCGGCGCCATCGCCGACGGCATCGCGCTGGAGCGCAGCCTCACCGCCCCGCTCGCCCGCGCCGCCGACTGGCTGCTGGACACCTCCGCTTTGCCCCTGCCCAAGCTGCGCAGCATGGTGGAACAGCGCTACGGCGCCTCCTCCCCCGGGCTGGCGATTTCCCTCGTCTCCTTCTCCTACGCGGCCGGCCTTCCGCCGGAAGCAGACCTGGTCTTCGATGCACGCTTCTTGAGGAATCCCCATTACGACCCACATCTTCGCCCACTCTCAGGACTTGATTCCGCAGTCGGAAACTTCATCGAGCAAGACGCTGATTTTGCGGCATACTTCTATAAAGTCCTGAATCTCATTGAATTTTTGCTGCCGAGGTTCGTGCAGGAAGGAAAAAAATATGCAACAATATGTGTCGGATGCACCGGTGGACAGCACAGATCGGTTTACATGGTTGAAAAATTGAATACCCACCTCGCTCAGGCGGGCTGGCGCGTCGGCGTTACACACCGGGAGGCGGCGAAGTTTCTGCGCTCCCACCCAGGCCCTGCGCCGGCGGGGAAGGAATGAGTTGGAACATATGATCGGTCTTGTTCTCGTCACCCACGGCGCGCTGGCTTTGGCCATGCGCGATGCCATGGAACATGTTGTCGGCAAGCAGCAACAACTTGCCACCGTCTGCATCGAATTAGACGCCGCGTTCGAAGGCCAGAAGGCTGAAATCGCCAAGCGCATCGCCGAGGTGGATGATGGCGACGGCGTCATCCTCCTCACCGACATGTTCGGCGGCACCCCCTCCAACTTGGCCATGTCGATGGCCTCCCAGCCCAATATCGAGATTCTCGGCGGCGTGAATTTGCCGATGCTGGTGAAGCTGGCCAAAATCCGCGGCCAGATGACCCTCGCCGAAACCGTGCAGACCGCCGAAGCGGCGGGCAAGAAATATATCTGCAACGGGCATGAGCTACAGCCGCAGGCCCCGGCCGCCTGCAACGCCGCGGAGTAAGGCATGGACGGGTCGGTCATCACCGCCGAAATCGGCATCATCAACCGGCGCGGGCTGCATGCCCGCGCCGCGGCCAAGCTGGTCACGCTGGCCGAACAATTCACCGCCAATGTGGAAATTGCGAAGGACGGGCAGTCCGTCTCCGCCCGCTCCATCATGGGGCTGATGATGCTGGGGGCCGGAATCGGCAGCAGCGTCACGCTCTCGGCCGAGGGGTTCGACGCACGGGAAGCTCTCGACGCCATCACGGCGCTGATCGAGGCCGGCTTCCATGAAACCGACTAGCGCCAAGGAGAAACGCCTCTCCGGCCAGCCGGTTTCACCGGGCATCGCCATCGGCCCGCTGCATGAGGCGGCAGAATCCGCCCTCGTCATCTCCACAAAGAAACCCAGCCCGTCGGAAATCCCGGCGGAGCTGGCGCGGCTGGAGGAAGCGGTCAGCCGCTCGCGCCACCAGCTCCATAAACTCAAATCCCGCCTCACCGCCCTGCCCAAGGACAGCCAGGCCGAGATCGCCCCGCTGCTGGACGTTTACCTGCACATGCTGGGCCACTCCCGGCTGCTGCGGGGCATCAAAACCCGGGTGCAGGAGGGCGAGTACGGCGCCGAGGCCGCCACCCACGCCGAAGCCGAGGCCCTGGCCGCGCTGATTCTGGACCAGCCGGGTGCCGACAAGGCCGGGCACCTGCGCCGCGCGGAGGAGGTGCGCGAGCTGGCGCGCCGGCTCATCCGCAACCTCACCCGCCAGCCCTTCCGCTCTTTCTCGGTGCTGCCGCAAGGCAGCATCCTGGCCGCGGAGGATCTGCGCCCGGCCGAGGCCGCACTCATCCAGCCCTCCCGCTTCGCCGGCATCGTCACCGCCGAAGGCGGGCTGGACGGGCATACGGCGGTGATGCTGCGCGCCCTGGGCCTGCCCACCGTGCTGGGCGTCACGGGGTTATTGGAAAAAGCAATAGATGGCGGGTTGGTTATCGTGGATGGCGATAGCGGCGAGGTCATCCTCAACCCCACCCGCGCCAGCGTGGACGCCGCACGCAAAAAACTCTCCGCCCAGACCCGCACACGCCGCTCCCTGGCCCGGCTGCAATATCTCCCCGCGCAAACGCGCTGCGGCGTGCAGGTGGAGCTGCAGGCGAATCTGGAACTGCCCTTCGAGCTGCCGATGATCGCGGAATCCGGCGCCCGCGGCATCGGCCTTTTGCGCTCCGAGTTCATGTTCATGAACCGCGACATCGCGCCCGATGAGGAAACCCAAACCCGCATCTATCATGACATCGTCGAGGCCATGGATGGCGAGCCGGTGACCATCAGGCTGCTGGATTGGGGCTCCGACAAGGAGATCGAGGCGCTCTCGCGCTATCTGCCCGAAAACCCGGAGCCCAACCCGGCCTTGGGGATGCGCGGCATCAGGTTGCTGCTGCAGCATGAAAAATTGCTCGAAACCCAGCTCGCCGCCATTCTGCGCGCCTCCGCCGCCGGGCCGGTGCGAATCATGGTGCCGATGGTCTCGGTCGCCAAGGAGATCACCGAAACGCGCGAGGCGATGCGCCGCGTCTGGCGCCGGCTGAAACGCCGCCGCAATTTGCAACTGCCGGAGAAAATGCCGCCGCTCGGCATCATGGTGGAAACCCCCGCCGCCGCCCTGGCCGCGCCGCTGCTGGCCAAGCATGCGGAGTTCTTCGCCATCGGCACCAATGACCTGACAATGTACACGCTGGCGGCGGACCGCTCCTCCCCCGGCGCGGTGAAGCTCTACGACCCGCTGGAGCCCGCCGTGCTGCGGCTCATCCATCTCACCTGCAGCTTCGCCGCGGCGGTGGGCATTCCCGTCTCTGTCTGCGGAGAGCTGGCCGGCCGCCCCGGCGCCATCCCCCTGCTGCTGGGCTTGGGCATCCGGCAGCTTTCCATGCATGGCAACGCGGTGCCGCGCGTGAAGCGGGCCATCCGCGCCAGCACCATGCTGGCCTGCGAGCATCTGGCCAACGAGGCGCTCGCCGCACCTGACGCCGAGGCGGTGCGCGAGCTCATCGCCAAAATGCAGGAATCCTGACCCAAGCTTGCAAAGCGCTGGCCTGGCCGTAAGCTGACCCCATGTCCGGATTTCCTACCTCGGGTGAAGGCCGTGCTCGGCCCCACCAACACCGGCAAGACGCATCTGGCGATCGAGCGTCTGCTGTCCCACTCGTCCGGCATCATCGGATTTCCGCTGCGCCTGCTGGCACGCGAGAATTACGACCGCATGGTGAAGGCCAAGGGCATCAAATCCGTGGCGCTGATCACGGGTGAGGAAAAAATCGTGCCCCCCGGCGCGCGCTGGTTCTCCTGCACCGTCGAGGCGATGCCGCTGGACCGCAAGGTGGAGTTCCTGGCGGTGGACGAGATCCAGCTCTGCGCCGACCCGGACCGCGGGCATGTGTTTACCGACCGGCTGCTGAACGCCCGCGGCCTGGTGGAGACGATGTTCCTGGGTGCCGACACCATCGCGCCTTTGATGCGCCGCCTGGTGCCGGGCGTGGAGATCGAAACCCGCCCGCGCCTCTCCCAGCTTGCCTATGCGGGGCCGGCCAAGCTCTCCCGCCTGCCGCCGCGCTCGGCCATCGTCGCCTTCTCCGCCGCCGAGGTTTACGCCATCGCCGAGGCCGTACGCCGCCGCCGGGGCGGCTGCGCGGTGGTGATGGGCCGCCTCAGCCCGCGCACCCGCAACGCCCAGGTGGCGCTCTACCAGGACAAGGAGGTGGATTTCCTGGTCGCGACGGACGCGATCGGCATGGGCCTGAACATGGATGTGAACCATGTCGCCTTCGCGGATATCCGCAAATTCGACGGCCGCCAGCCCCGCTTGCTCACCCCCTCCGAGGTCGCGCAGATCGCCGGGCGGGCCGGGCGCGGCATGCGCGACGGCACATTCGGCTCCACAGCGAACTGCCCGCCTTTCTCCGAAGAGGTCGCCGGGCAGGTCGAGTCCCATGAATTCGAAAAGCTGGAGCAGATTTTCTGGCGCAACAGCGATCTGGATTTCGCCTCCATCCCCGCTCTGCTCGCCAGCCTCACCGCGCCCCCCAGCCGCCTCGGGCTGGTGCGCGGCAACGAGGCGGCGGATGTGCAGACGCTGGATGCCCTCTCGCGCGACAAGGACATCAGCAGCCGCGCCCAGGGCCGGGCTGCGACCCGCCTGCTTTGGGAGGCCTGCCAGATCCCGGATTTCCGCAAGCTCGCCACGGATGCGCATGTCAAACTCTGCGGCAAGGTGTTCACCCACCTGCTGGGCAAGGAGAAACTGCCCGTCGATTGGGTCGCCCGCGAGATCGAAAATCTCGACAAACTGGACGGCGATATCGATACGCTTGATGCAGAGGCTGACGGACGTGCGCGTTTGGGCCTATATAACCGCGCGGGCGGACTGGATGGACGATGCCGACACCTGGGCCATGCGCGCCAGGGCGGTGGAGGACAGACTTTCCGACACGCTGCATGTGAAACTGATGGCGCGGTTTGTGGATAAGAGGGCGGCACATTTGACGAGACGTTTGGAAGAGGCTGAGGCGGAAGAGCTGCAGGCGGTGGTGGCCCGGAACGGGCTGGTGCTGGTTGAGGGCCATGAGGTCGGCCGGATCGAAGGCTTCCAGTTCCACCCGGACCCCACCACCCAGGGGGCGGAGAAGAAAATCCTGCTCCGCGCCGCCCGCCGCGCCTTGGGCGTGGAGATGCCGCGCCGGATTCTGCGCCGCCGAAACCGCCGCCGATGAGGCCATCACCCTCTCGGATGACCGGCATTTCGTCTGGGAGGGCGTAAAGATCGCCCGGCTGAAGCAAGAGCCGACATCTTCCTCAAGCCCGGCATGGAGATGCTGCATTCGGAATTCCTCGATGGGCTGGCGCGCGAACGCATGCGCGCCCGCCTGGCCGCCTGGCTCGCCACCGAGACGGAAAAACGCCTCGGCGCGCTGCTGAAGGCGATGGAAAACCCGCCCGCCCCGCTGCGCGGCATCGTGCATCGCCTGTCGGAATCAGGCGGCGTGCTGCCGGCTGAGCCCTTCACGCCGGAGCTGCGGCAGGAGGCGAAGAAATTCGGCATCGATCTCGGCCGCTTCGCCATGTATCTGCCCGCCGCGCTCAAGCCCGGCGCCGCCCGGCTGCGCGCCCTGTTCTGGGGCGTGTGGTATGGCCGCAACCCGCCCGCTTTGCCCAGCCCCGGCCTTGTCTGCGCGCCGATGCCGGAGAATTGGGGGCATGATTTCGCCCTGGCCATGGGCTGGGTGCAGGCAGGGGACGTGATGATCCGCCTGGACGTGGTGGAGCGCGTGACCCGCGAGCTGCATTATCTGCTGCGCAAGCACCAGATTTTGATGCCGCCCAATCTCGGCAGCCGCATGGGGCTGAAGCCCGAGCAGCTCAGCCCGGTGCTGAACGTGCTGGGCTTCCGCGCCATCCAAGCCGGGGAGCTGGGCACAAAATATTATGGCCCGCCCGCCCCCGCCATGCTGGCGCGGCGCAAGCAGGAGCATCACCAGCACCAGCGCCAAGCCGCCCCCGCCCGCAAGCCCGAGCCCGCGCCCGTGGTGGTGGATGCCGACAACCCCTTCGCCGCCCTGGCGGCGCTGAAGACCGCGCGGCGCTGAATGCCGGGCGCCGGTGAAATCCAATCAATCGGATGCGATTGATTGGATAAGCCTGCCCGCCAGACTGCCCCGGACTCGGACTGGCTGCGGCTGGACAAGTTCCTGGTTTTCGCGCGTTTCTGCAAAACCCGCGCGGTGGCGGAGGCGCTGGTGGAACAAGGCGGCGTGCGCATCAACCGCCAGCCCACGGACAAACCCCACGCGAAGCTGCGCCCCGGCGATGTGCTGACGCTGGCCTTACCGCAGGGGATCAAAGTGGTGGAGATTTTGCTCCTGCCGGCGCGGCGCGGCGCGGCGCCGGTGGCGCAAAACTGCTACCGGGAAATTGCCTGACTCCCTCCCCGCAACTTGCCTAAACTCTCTCCCTCGCGCATAGGGGAGCGGAAATTCGCGTCGTTTTACTAGGAGTGCATGATGACCTACGTGGTCACCGAGAACTGCATCAAGTGCAAATTCATGGACTGTGTGGAAGTCTGCCCGGTCGATTGTTTCTATGTCGGCGAGAATTTCCTGGTCATCAGTCCGGACGAGTGCATCGATTGCGGCGTGTGCGAGCCGGAATGCCCGGCCGAGGCCATTGTGCCCGACAGCGACGACCGCGCGGGTGCCTGGATGGAGCGCAACCGCGAGCTGTCCAAATCCTGGCCCAACATCACCCGCAAGGGCACCCCGCCCGCGGATGCGAATGAGTGGAAGGACAAGCCCGGCAAGGAGGCGCTGCTCTCCCTGGAGCCCGGCAAGCCGTAACCAACCGCTGCCCGTGACGGGCGGCCAAAAATCTGTTACAAGCCTATGAGTCAGCCGGGTGCGGGTAGCCGCGCCCGGCCTTCATTGTTGAGGCGGCGCCCCAAGGCGCCATGCCAGCGGAGTGGTAATGACGGAAAAGCAGAAGACGAGCACTTCGAAGAAGGCCGTGAAACCCGAACTGGAAGATGCCGCGCCGAAGGCGCCCGCCCCGGAACCGCAGAAAAGCGAAGCCCCCGCGCCTGTCGTGATGCATGGCGGCATTCCCGCCGGGCCCATCCGCCCGCTCACCCCGCCGCGCGCCCCGGCCAAGGCCGAAATCTTCAAGGAAGGCGATTATGTCGTCTACCCGACCCATGGCGTCGGCAAGGTGGAGCGCATTGCGGTGGAGGAGATCGCGGGCCACACGCTGGAGCTGATCCATATCACCTTCGACGAGAACCGCATGACCCTGCGCGTGCCGACCTCCAAGGCCCGCACCGCCGGCTTGCGCAAGCTCACCTCCAAGAAGAGCTTCGACGAGGTGTTGAACGTGCTGAAGGGCCGGGCGCGCATCAAGCGCACCATGTGGTCGCGCCGCGCGCAGGAATATGAGGCGAAGATCAATTCCGGCGACCCCTCCGCCATCGCGGAAGTGGTGCGCGACCTGCACCGCAATGCCGGCCAGCCGGACCAGAGTTTTTCGGAACGCCAGATCTATGAATCCGCCCTCGACCGCCTCGCGGCCGAATATGCGGCGCTGGAGCAGGTGGACAAGCCCACCGCCATCGAGAAGCTCCTCGCACATCTGAAGTCTGAGTAACAAAAAGGGGCCGCAAGGCCCCTTTTTTCATGCCGCAATGCCGAACCAGACTTTACGCGGCGGTTCCGAACCAAGCTTTATGCGGCGGTGCCGCCGACGGTCAGGCCCGAAAGCTTGATGGTCGGCTGGCCCACGCCCACCGGCACGCCCTGGCCGTTCTTGCCGCAGGTGCCGATGCCGGGGTCCAGCGCCATGTCGTTGCCGATCATCTCCACTTTGGTCAGCGCGTCCGGCCCGTTGCCGATCAGCGTGGCGCCTTTCACCGGCGCGCCGATCTTGCCGTCCTCGATCAGATAGGCCTCAGAGGCGGAGAACACGAACTTGCCGGAGGTGATGTCCACCTGCCCGCCGCCGAAATTCACGGCGTACAAGCCGCGCTTGACGGAGCGGATCATGTCCTCCGGATTGTCCTGGCCGCCCAGCATGATGGTGTTGGTCATGCGCGGCATCGGGGCATGGGCGTAGGACTGGCGCCGCCCATTGCCGGTGGCGCGCATGTTCATCAGCCGCGCATTCTGCCGGTCCTGGAGGAAGCCGGTGAGGATGCCATCCTCGATCAGCACGGTGCGCGAGGTCGGCGTACCCTCATCGTCGATGGTCAGCGAGCCGCGCCGGCCGGGAATGGTGCCGTCATCCACCACCGTGACCCCCGGAGAGGCGATGCGGCTGCCCAGCAGCCCGGCGAAGGCGCTGGTCTGCTTGCGGTTGAAATCGCCCTCCAGCCCGTGGCCGATGGCCTCATGCAGCAGGATGCCCGGCCAGCCGGCGCCCAGCACCACCTCCATCTCGCCCGCCGGGGCGGCAATGGCGTGCAAATTCACCTCGGCCTGGCGGATCGCCTCGCGCACCGCGCCCTGCCAGAAATTCGGGTCGACATAGGCGCCGTAGCCGGCAGCGCCCGCCCGCGCCATGGCTGCCGGATTCGCGGCGGCCATTCTCCTCCATCACCACCGAGACATTGAGCCGCACCAGCGGGCGGATATCCGCCACGCGCGCCCCGTCGGCGCGGATGATCTCGATCACCTGCCATTCGCCGGCGATGCTCGCCATCACCTGCACCACGCGCTTATCCGCCGCGCGGGCAAAATCGTCGATCTGCTTCAGCAGCGCCGCGCGGTCGGCAAAGGGCGCCTCGCCCAGCGGGTTCACGCCTTCGTAAAGCGGCGTTGTGGCGGGGGCGGGGTCCGCCGCCGTCACGCTCTGCTCCATGGCTTTGGCGGCGCGGATGGTCTCCGCCGCGCGGGCCAGAGCCGGGGCCGAAATATCGCCGGCATGGGCGAAATAGCCGGCCTCGCCCAGCACGGCGCGCAGGCCAAAACCCCGGCGCGTGTCGAAGCTGGCGGAGCGGATGCGGCCATCATCCAGCGAGATGAATTCCGATTCCCGGTATTCCAGGAACAGCTCGCCATCATCGGTGCCGATCCAGCGCCGTGGCGAGGCTCCTATACGCCGCGTCGAGATCCAGCCCTTCAGAGCCGTGGAACAGCTCATCGGCCTTGCGCAATGCGTCACTCATCTCAAAACACTCCTATTCTGCGGCTGCCAACACACCAGACAGTGAGGCCACCGCGCCGCGCAGCCCGTGGCGGGCGGCGATCGCGGTGCGAACAGCAGCACGGCATTCAGCTCATGCACAAAGCCGAGCTCGTTACTTCCCAGCACAAGGGTGGCCATGCCGAGCAGATATTGCAACGCCACCAGCCCGGCGAGCAGCAGAAAATAAATCCCGCAGCCCGGGCGGCAGCTGCATGCGCAGCCCCATCACCGCCGTGGTCAGCGCGGTCAGCGCCGTGAGGGTCGCCAGCAGGCGGTGGCAGAACTGCACCGTGCCCTTGTTGGTGATGAAATTCGTCCAGACCGGGCTTTGCCCGAACATCCCCGGCGGCAGCCATTGCCCGTCCATGGTGGGAAAGCTGTTGAACACGCTGCATCGCGCCGGAGGTGGCCACCAGCGCGCCAAACCCCATGGTGAGCCAGACCAGCACCACACTGGCGGTCGGCGAAGGCGCGCAGATGCGCCGTGCCCGTCACCGCGCGGGCTCAGGGTTGCGCAGAGTAAGCCCCGTCCAGAGCAGGAGCGAGCAGAATCAGCATGGCGGAGAGCAGATGCGGCGCCGCCCAGGCGGGCGGCGGGGAGGTCACGCCGGGATGCAGGCCGGTCCGCACCATGTACCAGCCAAAGGCCGCCTGCCCCGCGCCCGCAGAGAAAAATCAACCCAGTCCACAGCGCCAGCTCTGCCCGCGATCCGCCGCCTGCCGCGGAAAAAGGTGAAGGGGAGCAGAAACACCAGGCCATCAGCCGCCCCCAGCAGCGGTCCAGAAACATCGGCCAGAACAGGGCCTTATACTGCGCCAGTGTCGATCGGGTGGGCCTGGTACTGCGCCGTCTGCTGGAACAGCGTAGAGATAGGCCCAGTCCGCCGGGTTCATCGGCGGGATGAAGCCGGTGAAGGGCCGCCAGACCTGGATGCTGAACCCCGCCCCGATGGTGCGCGCATGGCCGCCGCCCACGGTCATGCCGAACACCATGACGGCAAGGACAGCACCCAGTTCCAAGCAGCCGGTCGTGTTTCATCTTATCGTGTCGCCCCGCGCAGCCGGTAGAGCATGAACAGCAAGCGCCCCCATCAGCAGCACGGCGTTCAGCTGGTGCACCACGCCGATATCGATGCGCCCGGAGACCAGCGCCGTGACGCCCAGCACGAATTGCAGGATGACAAGCCGCCCGACCAGCAGCGCGCCATCGCGCACCGGGCCGGGACCTCGCCGCGCAATGCGCGCACGGTGAGGCGAGATATCGCCAGGGCCGCCAGCCCGGCAAGGCATTGATGGCCAAAAATAATCGCCGCGGCGCTGTTGAGCAGCCCGGTCATCGGCCAGCCGGGCGGGGGCGCGCCGGTGCCGATATCCTTGGTCATGCTGAAATCCGCGATGCCGTGAATGCCCGAGACCATGGTGCCGCCCCACATGGCCAGCAGCAGCAGCCCGAAGGCCACCGCCGTATGGCGGCGCAGGCCCGCGCATGCCCTCATAGCGCACAGGCTCGGGCGCGCGGACCACCAGAGCCGTCCAGAGTACCGCGCCGAACAGGAACATGGCGCCGAAGAAATGCAGGGAAAGCCGCCAGCCTTCCACCGCGATGGAATCCGGCCGGAACCCGGAGGAGACCATGTACCAGCCGATGAACCCCTGCAGCCCGCCCAGCAGAAACAGCAGGACCAGCCATTTGATCAGCCGCGTCTCGATCCGCCCGGTGAGGGCGAAGACGATGAGCGGCAGCAGCAGCACCGCGCCCATCAGCCGCCCCCAGAGGCGGTGGAAATATTCCGGCCAGAAAAGCTGCTTGAACCCCGCCAAATCCATGCCCTGATGCAGGAGCTGATATTGCGGGATGGTTTTGTAGAGCGCGAAAACCTTGTTCCACGCATCCAGGGAGAGCGGCGGCAGCACGCCGATGATCGGCTCCCACTTCATGATCGACAGGCCCGAGCCGGAATCACGCGTATAGCCGCCAATGCCCACCATCACCCAGATCATGAAGGCGAGCAGGAGCAGCCAGGAGGAAACGAGCTTGCGATTCCCAAGGCTGGCGGCGCCGCCGGCGGGGCGCACGGCGTTGAAGGGGCTGGTTGTCGGGCTGGCAATCTCGCTCGGCACGGGTGGGCTCCTTTAAACTTTGGACCTGGGGATTACTCCCAGGTGCCAAAACCGCCAGAGCCCGGGCCGAATGCCAGGGCGTCAGTACGGCGTGCGGGTATCCAGCTTGAGCCAGTCAATCATAGGCATCGCGCGCCTCATCCAGGAATTCCGTCAGCTGAATGGCCGGGGTGGAACGCTCGGCCGGGGGCTTTTCCAGCTGGCGGTAGAATTCCTGGTCGTCGAAGCCGATCCTCTCGGCATCCTCCGGGGCGCAGGCATAATAGACCTTGTCGATCCGCGCCCAGAAGATCGAGGACATGCACATCGGGCAGGGCTGCCCGTTCACGTAGATTCCGGTGCCGGAGAGGTCGAATTGCCTGCCGTTCTTCGCGGCGTCGCGGATGGCGGTGACCTCCGCATGCGCGGTCGGGTCCACGGCGGAGAGCACGCGGTTATGCCCCTCGCCGACGATCTTGCCGTCACGCACGATCACCGCGCCGAACGGCCCGCCATGGCCGCCGGCCATGCCCTGGCGCGCCAGCTCGATGGCGCGCTTCATGAAAACCTCGTGTTCGCTCATTTTACTCCGCCGTACAGGTCCGGGTCTGGATCATCGCCAAAAACTCACGGCGGGTCGAGGGGTTGTCGCGGAATTCGCCGAGCATGCGGCTGGTCACCATGCTCACGCCCGGCTTGTGCACGCCGCGGGTGGAAATGCATTGATGGTTCGCCTCGATCACCACCGCCACGCCGCGCGGCTGCAGCACCTCCTGAATGGTGTTGGCGATCTGCGCCGTCAGTTTCTCCTGAATCTGGAAGCGCTTGGCATAGGCGTCCACCACGCGGGCGAGCTTGGAGATGCCAACGACGCGGTGGCCCGGCAGATAGGCGACATGCGCGCGGCCGATGATGGGCACCATGTGATGCTCGCAATGGCTCTCCAGGCGGATGTCCTTCAGCAGGATCATCTCGTCATAGCCTTCCGTCTCCTCGAAGGTGCGGGACAGAATCGCCACCGGGTCTTCGTCGTAGCCCTTGAAAAATTCCTCATAGGATTTCGCCACGCGCTTGGGCGTGTCGCGCAGCCCCTCGCGGCCGGGATCCTCGCCGGCCCAGAGCAGCAGCGTGCGCATCGCCTCCTCGGCCTCCGCGCGGCTCGGCCGCACCGGGCTCTGCTTGCGTTTCGCCGGCTTGCCGGCTTTCGTCTGGATGTTCAAAGCGCACTCCGTTTCATCTCGCTGGCCTTGGAAGGCACAAAGTTTATACGCCCATATGGGCATGGCTGGATCAGCCCGCAAAGGGTTTTAATGCAAGCTGTGTGTCCTGGTGCGGGCTGTCCAGGCTGAAGGCGGGCATCGCCACGTCGAAGCGGCGCGCCGGAGGGCAAAGCTGCATATGGTAGCGGCCCGCCATGAAGCCCGAGGGCGTGGAGAGCGGCGTGCCGGAGCTATACTCGAAGCGTTCGCCCGGCTCGCAGCACCGGCTGCTCGCCCACCACCCCCTCGCCCTGCACGTGTCTGCACCCGGCCCTTGGCATCGGTGATATGCCAGCTGCGGCTGCAACAGCTGCACGGTCTCGACGCCGCGGTTGATGATGGTGATGTGGTAGGCCCAGAAGAACCGCCCTTCCTCTGGCTTGGACTGCTCGGCCAGATAAGCCAGGCGCACCCGTACGGTGATATCGCCGGTCGTCGCCTCAAAGCCAGGTTGCATGGCGCCAGCCTATCCCAGCGCCAGAGCCGGAACAAGCGAGCGCCGGGCGACGGCAGACCTTGCAGCGCGCGCAGCGACTTATTTTGCCGGTCTGCTGACGGCGCTGCTACAGATAGTAGCATGAACAATCTCCTCGCCGCTCGGCCGCATGGCGCCGTCGCCGCCTGCATCCTGCTTTCCGCCTGCGCGGCGGCGCCGGGCGGCAGCGCCGCCCGCCGCCAAACCGACGCCGGACACCGGCGCTGTGGCGCCTTCCTCGCGGCGCGCTATGCCGGATCGGTGCAGCGACCCGGCCAGCGCCGCCGGATTTTATGCCAGGCGCTGAAGGCCGCCCCGGCAACCAGGATATGCCGCCGAACGGCTTCCTGGCCGGGGTGCTGGCCGGCAGCCCGGAGGCGCTGCCGCTGGCCCCGCGCCTGCCGGACAATGCCCTGGCCGTGCTGCTGCGCGGCAACCAGGCGGCGATGCAGGGCGATTACGCGGGCGCGGCCGAGATTCTTCCAGTCCCTGCCGCACGACCAGCTCGCCGCGCTGATCGAGCCGCTGCTGCTGGCCTGGACGCAATTGGGCCAGGGCAATGAGCAGGGGGCGCTGAACACGCTCGGCCCCACCTTCAATAACAGCGCCTTCGGCACCGTCTATATGCTGAATGCCGCGCTGATCGCCGATGCCGCGGGGGATACCAAGAGCGCCGCGCAACTTTACGGCGCCATCTCCCCGGCCTCACCCAATCTGCGCCTCGCGCAGATCCTGGCCAGCTGGTACGCGCGCCAGGGGCGATAAAGACCAGGCGCAGGCCGTGCTGGCGGCGCTCGTCGCCGCGCATCCGGATCTCGCCATCGCTTTGCCGCAGCTGCAGGCCAAATGCACCAGCCGGTCATCGCCACCCCGGTGCAGGGTATGGCGGAGGCCTATCTCACCCTCGCCGGCTCGCTCAATCCAGCCGCAGGCGGTGTTTCTGCGCACCGTGTTCCTGCGCTTCGCCCTGCAGCTGCGGCCCGGACCTCTCCGCCGCCGCGGCTGATCCTGGCCAATACCCAGATCAACGGCGACGACCCGAACTACACCCCCACCGATGTGCAGATGCGCAACGCCCTGGAGACGCTGGCGCCGATCCAGCCCGCCGACCCGCTCTACGGCCCGGCGGCGGTGCAGCAGGCCAATCTGCTGCGCCGCTCTCGACCAGCCGGACCAGGCGGTGGCGCTGCTGGACGGGCTGATCGCCAGCCATCCCGGACAATGCCGGGCTGCTGGCCGCCGCCGGCGACATCCGGCGCGGCGCCGGGCAATGCACCGCAGGCGCTGCCCTATTACCAGAAAGCCATCAGCCGCCGTGGGCACCCCGCCGCCCGCCGCCGCCTGGACGCTGTTTTTCGACCGCGGCATCTGCGAGGACCAGATGGGCAACTGGACGGCGGCGGAGCCGGATATCCGAGCAGGCCCTGAAGCTCTCGCCCGACCAGCCTTATGTGCTGAACTATCTCGGCTATAGCTGGGCCCTGCGCGGCGAGAATCTGGACCAGGCGCAAGGCCATGCTGACCAAGCGCCGTCGGACTCGACCCCAATGACGGCGCGGTGCTCGATTCGCTGGGCTTCATCGAGCTGCGACAGGGCAACACCAAGGGCGCGCTGGCACTGCTGACCCAGGCCGTGCAGCTCTCCCCCGACGATGCCGAGGTGAACGGGCATCTGGGCGATGCCTTCTGGCAGGCCGGGCAGAAATTGCAGGCCGCCTATCAATGGGACCGCGCGCTGTAGCTGAACCCGGACCCGAAGCTGAAAGCCGAGCTTGAGGACAAGATCAACCAGCATTTTGGCACGCAAACACCGTGAGCATCGCCTCCTTCGCACCGGCCAAGGTCAATCTGTATCTGCATGTCACCGGCAAGCGGGCGGATGGCTATCATCTGCTGGACAGCCTGGCGGTGTTCCCGACTGTGGGCGACCGGGTGGAGGTGGCGGCGGCCGCATGACGCTGTCGCTGCGACCTCAGCGGGCCGTTTGGCGCGGCGCTGAGGGCGAGGCGGATAATCTGCTGCTGCGGGCGGCGCGGGCCCTGGCGCCCGGGCGCGGGGCGGCGCTGGCGCTGGAGAAGAATTTGCCCGTGGCCTCCGGCATTGGCGGCGGCTCGGCCGATGCGGCGGCGGCGCTTGCGCGCATTGTGCAGGCTCTGGGGCGTGCGCGGGGCGGATCTGCCCGGCCTCGGCGCTGGCGCTGGGGGCGGATGTGCCGGTGTGCCTGCACTCCGCCGCCGGCACGGATGCAGGGCATCGGCGAGGTGCTGGCCCCCGCGCCGCGCCTGCCGGAATTTGGCATGGTGCTGGTCAATCCCGGCGTGGCGGTGCCCACACCCGCGGTCTTCAAGGCCCGTACCGGCAGCTTCACCCCCGCGCCGATGCTGCCCGCCATGTGGCACAGCGCGGCAGCCATGGCGGCCGAGCTGAAGCCGCTGCACCAATGACCTGCAGAGGGCGGCCATCGCCATCCAGCCGGTGATCGGCGAGGTGCTGGCAGTGTTGGCGGCGCTGCCCGGCGCCCTGCTGGCGCGCATGAGCGGCTCCGGCGCCACCTGCTTTGCGCTGTTCGCCACCCCAGCCGAGGCGCAAAGCGCCGCCGCCGCGCTGGCGCAGCATTCCGGCTGGTGGTGCTGGGGCGGGGGGCTTTACCAGCCGCCCCAGACCGGCTTATGAGAGCGCGCACGCGTTGGGACGTCGCCAAGCGGTAAGGCAGCGGATTTTGATTCCGCCATGCGGAGGTTCGAATCCTCCCGTCCCAGCCAAACCTAATTTTATGCGTAATATCAATGGCTTGTAGACCGCTAACGGCAAAGCACACTACCGGAGCGGTAATAGTTCAGCGGCGTGCCTCTCGATCACAGACCGAGGGGCAAGAGGCTATGAACAACATCCGCAGAATCAGCCAGACGCTGTACGTGCGCTTTACGATCCCAAAGGACCGCTGGCCTGATTTTGGGGGTAAGCGGGAAGTCCTGCGGACACTCCAGACGCGGGACAGGAAAGAGGCCCTTAAGAGGCGTGGCAAGGCCCTGGCGGCGATCCGCGAGGAGCTTAACGCGGACCTTATGGCCCGTGGACTTCGTCCGCTCGATAGCGAATGGACCCCGGACTGGGTGGCTGAAGCCGAGCAGGACCGCCAACGGCTGGAAATGGCGGACGATATGGACGATGTACTGGACCCTGACGGGTCCTACGTGCCGTCCTCCAAGGACCAGATGCGTGACCGCATACAGGACCGTGCAGAGGAATTAGAGGGCCTCAGCGGCCCCAAAGTCGCCGCCGCGTATTACCGGGCAGCCACGGGGGCCCTGACGCCCATCGGGCCTCTGGCAGAGCGGTGGATTAAAGGCAAAGAAAGCAGTCTGGCCCGGCAGACAGTCGGGCATCATCGCTTTGCTGTGGACTTGCTGGGGGCCTTCCTGGCCCGTGATAGGGCCTTCAGCGATGCCGCCGCGGTCCTCAAGACCATCGGCATGGACGACATTACCCCGGACCAAGCCTCTGCCTTCATAGAGTGGCTGGAACTAGACCAAAAGAAGCACCCCACGACGATAGCCCGCATACATTCTCCGCTCTCGACCTTCTGGAAATGGGCGGTAAAGCTCCGTCTGGCCAAGGAAAACGTGTGGGCAGGGTTAGCCTCGGGGATGAAGCGCAAGGCCCGGCGCAAGGCTGTTAAGGAGGGGGCTGGCAAGCGCCCGTACACCGAGGCGGAACTCGTGAAGCTCCTCCACGCGGACACCAGCGGGGGGCGTCGTTGGACCTTCAGCGCGGCCATCTTTGACGCCATACGGCTGGGCCTGCTCACGGGGGCCCGGCTGAATGAGATATGCTCCCTCCGCCGCGTGGACATTACCCGGAGTGGCACTGGCATGCGGGTAGAGCACTCCGCTGCCAAGACGGAGAATAGCGTCCGGGAGCTTCCTCTTCACGCCCTGGCTCAGCGTGTCATCCAGGACCGGTTGCGTGACCTCCCCGCCACCGAGGACCCGGAAGCGCCGCTCTTCCCAGAACTCCCCCCTGCCGGGCCGGACCTTAAGCGGTCATGGAAGTTCACCAGCAAGTTCTCGATGTGGCGAAAAGAGGTCCTGGGGACTGACGTGACGGTAGACTTCCACTCTTTCCGCCGCAGCTTCGCTACCCACGTCCAGATTGCGCAGGGCGCGGGGGCCAGCGTGTGCACCGATTTGGTTCTCAAGGACCTCATGGGCCACGCTCGGGGTAGCGTTACGGGCGGGTATATCAGCAAGGACCTGGGCTGGCCGACGTACACCGCCGCCGTAGACGCGATGGTGGCCCATGGGCTGCCCGCAGCGGTCCTGAAGGCCCTGGAGGAGACGGCGGACCTACGCCCCGCCCTGCCTAAGAAGGTCCTCATAGGTCCTCCTACAGAGCCTGTCCGGCGCAAACGGGCCTAGTGCGGCCATGCCCAGGCGGCCCCGCCACGCCGCCCACTGCTGGCGACAATGGCCCCCGCCTTTCATCGTTCATGCGGTAGCTCACCCCAGCGCGAATCCCTGGCAGAATTCCCGTCCGCTCCCGCGCGTGGCCTCGGCTGCCTAGGTGGCCGTGTAAGGGGCCTCCGGGACCTTTTTGGGGGCTGAGTGGTTATCATGGTCGCCATTGACGATTTCCTGAGGGTTTCTGCGGTGTTCCGGGCGTTAAAGGTCCAAAACCCGCACTATAGCTGAAAGCGCCCGCCGCTCCGCGTTCACCACGCCCGGCATGCCCAAACCTCAGCCCCCCACAACCCTATTATGGAGCAAGCGAGATGTCCGCATCCGCCGAGACGCCATGCCGCGCCATGACTGCGCAGCTTTCAGCGTCATCCCCCCCTTTCACTTTTTCTCCTAGTTACGTCCTCTGCGTCCCCTCTACGATACCGGACAGGGCTGTTCATACAGACCATGAAATAGATAACCTATGCGGTAGCCTTAAGGGGTCTGAAAGGACCTCAGGGGGTTATCCTTCATCTAACTCGTATCACGATGATAAACAGGAGACGCCAGGGAGCCTTAGGGACCTAAAGGCCCAGCCTGCGCTCCGCGAACAACTTACGTCCAACAACGATCAGCTTGACCTGTGGCATGTCGCGGCAAGCGAGAACGCGGACAAGCTGGTTGAAGTGGTGGCAGCCGCCATCACCAATTCAGAGAAGCGGAAGACCAAGCGCCGCGACAAAAGCATAGGCAAGCTGCGTAAGGCCGTGGAGGCGATCCTCGGCGGGCTGCTAATAGCCAAGCTATGGCACGGCGCGGTCCCCTGCCGGGCAATGGGCAGCGCAGGCTTTGAGGGCTGTCCGCTCACGCGTCACATTGCACAGCCTGTCTTCGCGGCCCTGGACCGTATGGGGTTCATCAAGACATATCCGGGCTTCAGGCTAATCGGGATCAGCCGGGTCACGCGCTTTGTCGTGCTGTCGGAACTGGTCACGCTCGCGGCGCAGCATGGGATAACCCGTGACACTGTCCGCACTGACTTCCAGGAAAGGGACCGTCCACGGGCCGTTAAGGTCCCCAAGCTGGTTGTCCTGCGTGAACTCCCGCCGCGCTGTAGACGCCGCGCTCGCGTGACGCGGTCTGAAATCGTAGACTTGAGCTTACCGGACACAGACCGGCATCTTGCTCTGACGGCCGCTGTTCAACGGGCCAACGGCCTTCTTACTCGCCATCAATTTGAAGGCTGCGCTCCTCCGGCCCTGCGCAGGCTCTTTGCGGGCTCCTTTGACCTCGGAGGGCGGCTGTATGGCGTGGGAATAAAGAACTTTCAGACCATCAAAAAGGCTGACCGCGCTGCCATCCGCGTAGATGGCCAGCCCCTCGCGCAGATCGACGTTAGGGCGGCGCATCTGTCCATCGCCTGCGCGGCGGTAGGCCATCCCATGGTTGGAGATGATCCCTACGCGGTCCCAAGCGTGGAACGCGACATAGTGAAGGCGTTTGTCGTGGCCGTGTTCGGCAATGGCGCGGTCCCCAGACGGTGGCCTGTAGGGTTGTTGTCCGCCGAGCAGGCCCTCAGGGCCGGGCCAATCGCGGGCGTTGCTCAGGCCGTGTGCAGCGTTTACCCGTTCCTGGAGAAGCCGTCAGAGGCCCTGGCAGGCCCGTTAGGGCTGGACACGATGGGCCATATTGGAACCCCTAAGGACCTGCTGGCGTTGCGTCTCCAGGCCATTGAGGCAGAGGGACTAGGAGCCGCCTTACAGGACCTCTGGGCGGCGGACATTCCCGCGCTTCCCCTGCATGACGCTGTCCTTGTCCCCGCGCCTTATGCCGACATTGCCGAGCAGGCTATGCGGAGGGCCTTTGAGGGCGTCTGCGGGATACCCAAGGTCCTGCTGAAGTTGGGCTTTGATTGAGGTCGAGTTTTTACCTTCACAAACCCTATATCCCTACTAAACTTAGAGCCCAGTCTTGTACCTCCAGGCGCGTGCAGGGACTCTCCTGGCCGCTGCGCCCGTGTCCTGCCTGCCCAGAGGCCGCTACATGGCGTAGCGCCCTGGCGTTGCCCTACGCGCCCCTCAACAGCACGCGGCGGACTGCATCGGCGGACCATGCGCCCCCGTTCGGCGTTGCAATACTGTCAGCGGTCAGCCGTGCGGCAATCTCCCGCAGCGACAGGCCCTGTTCACGCAGGGGCGCGACTACGGGTAGGACACGGGCGGCAAAGGCCTCTGCCTGCCGTCTACGGGCCTCTGCGCCCTCCTGCGGGTCAGGCTTACGGCCGCCCCTGTACCCGCCCAGAACGGTGCCACGGGCCTTAGCGGCTGCCAGTGCGGCCTTTGTCCGGGCGGAGGTCATCTTGCGCTCAGCCTGAGCAACCACGGCCATGATGCCCACCGTGAGTTCATTCGCCTCGGGCATATCGACCGCGACAAAGCTAACCCCGCCACTCTGGAGCGTAAGCAGGAACGCGGCGTCACGGCTCAGGCGGTCCAGCTTGGCGATCACCAGCTTTGCGCCCCGTAGCCGACAGGCGTTCAGGGCCTCTTGCAGTCCTGCGCGGTCATTGTTCTTCCCGCTTTCCACGTCCTGAAACTCGCCCACCAGTTGCCAGTTGCCGCCGTTCAGCCACTCAAGGACGGCTGCCCGCTGCGCCTCCAGGCCAAGCCCTGAGCGGCCCTGCCGGGCGGTGGACACACGATAGTAGGCGATGAACTTCCCGCTAGGCATGGTGTATGGCTCCTGTCACCGAACGATGACCGGACACATACAGTCCATGGCGGGCCGTTACCTGCACCGTTTACGAATCCCCGGTGAGTTTGCGGCGCATGGCTCGACAACCAATTGGTGCGGCGTGTTCGTGTCATGTCCACTCATTCGCGCTCGCTCGTTCGTTCGTGTGCAACGGTCCCTAGCCGTGGCGGGTAGGGGTTCTCTGGAGGACTTTCAAAATCCCGGTAAAGCCCCGCTTCTTGTTGTTCGGTTTTGACGAGCGGTGAACGCCTCCACAGCGCGAAGGTAAAAACCCGCGTCTTAGGGTCCCATACAGCCCCCGCCCAGCCGCCCCTGGCACATTCCCGCAGAAGGCCCCCGTCAATCGCTAAGTTACCCTTGGGTTCCTTGGCGGGCCCGGTGGCCGAGCCGTCGAGCGTCTTCCTTGGGTCGGATGATGCCGCGGTGGCGTGTATAACTCTTGAGCCTTTGCACCTTAGCGTGCAGGATTGCGGCGGCTGGCATCGCAAGCCACGTCAATTTTGTGGCGTGGTTCGCTAACAATGGAGACAACTATGTCCGCAGATTGGCTCGATGAACCGTGGCCTGAACTCTACCGCCTCACGCATGCCTCGTCCCGGTTTCCCGGGCTCAAGTTCTGGGGTGACGTTAAAGAGCTTAGGATTTCTGCCGGGGCGTATATCTTGGTTGCGCTCGACCCCAACGGGGACGGCGTAAAGCGGCAAACAGTACATCGCCTGTTCACTCCCGATGCAACTGGGACTCTCTACATCGGGGCGACAGGTAACCTCGCAGGTCGTCTCGGTAGCCTCGGCAATTCCATTCTCCCAGACAAGCGGGGGAAGGGGCACGGTCTCCAGAGGCTGAGGCAGTTGCCCTGGTCGGAGCGCTTTCCGGTAGAATCTCTTGCGATCTGTTGGTTTTACACGACCAACCGAGGCAAAGCTCATGAGAGAGAAGCTCACTTTGCCATGGGCCTTTACGCACCGAAATTCGGCGAGCGTCCGCCGTTCGATGGTCCCAAATAATCAGGAACGTCTGGCTCGGGGAACGCCTTATCAGTGGGCCGCCAACAGGCACGGGTGGGGTAAGGAATGGCGGCTTCCCGGACACTGGGCATCAGAAAGGCAGACAGCCCGCATAAGGCCCCTTGCGGTCAGAATGGGGGGCGTTTCCGCTCATAGCGGGCGGCTACATTAGGACAGCCTGCCTACTCAAGCCAAAGTTACCCCCTGGTTCCATCCCCCGGCAGCGCTTGCCAGGACGCGAGGCTACAGCCTATCCTCCTGCCCCAGAGGCACGCCTGCGGTATTACCGCTCCGGTAGAGGCCGCTAGCGGTAATAGTTTTTGACGATTTACGTAGTTAAATCAGGTGGTTAGACGGTGGCGGTTAGCGTCTCCTCCCGTCCCAGCCATTTTCATGCCACCGGCAAAATCAGCTTCGCCACGCACCCCGCCCCTGGCGCGCTCGCCAGCTCCAGCCTGCCACCCGCGCGTTCGGCGATGCTTGCGGCGATGGCCAATCCCAGCCCCCGGCCCGCGCCATTGGCGCGCGTGGTAAACAGCAAGCCCCGCGCCTGCGCCAGAATCTCAGGTGCCATGCCCGGGCCGTTGTCACGCATGGTGATCACGGCCCACCCATCTTGCGCCACCGCGCCCAGCGCGGCGCAGGCGCCTTGCGCCCCGGCCTCACGCGCATTGCGCAACAATTCCAGCACCGCCTGGCGCAGCCCGGCCGGGTCGGCCCGCACGCAAAGCGCCTCATCGGGCAGTTGCAGCGCCAGGCCCTGCCCCTCCGGCGAGGCGGCAAGCTCGCGCAGCAGCCGCGCCAGGGGCACAAGCTCCGGCGCCTGCGCGGCGCAGCCGGAAAAAATCAGCAGCCGCTGGGCAAACGCCGCCGCCCGCGTGCCGGCATTGCAGGCGCCGTCGATATAAGCGTCCAGCCCCGCCGCGCCGGCGCGCGCGGCGCGGATATGCAGCAGCTCCAGATTGCCGAGAACGCCCGTCAGCAAATTGTTGAAATCATGCGCCACCTGGGCGGCGAATTGCGCCAGCTCAGCATTCCGGGATGGTTCATTCCCCTCGGGAAGCGTCATGAGCAGGTCATGAGAAGCGCATTCTTCCTTACATGATGCGAAAGCAGCCCAGCACTCTTCAAGACATTAGACGGGTGGCAAAACCGGGCAAGCGGCGGCGCTATGCTCTACCCCCCCGGCCGCGCCGCGCAGGAAGGAAACAAGCCCCGCCGTCGAGCCATCGACCGTCGCAGCGCCTTGCTTGCCCTCCACCGCCGGCAGCAGCCTGGTCGCCAGCTCCTTGCCCAGCTCCACGCCCCATTGGTCGAAGGCGTTGATGTTCCAGATCGCCGCCTCGGTGAAGACGCGATGCTCATAGAGCGCGATCACCTTGCCGAGCGTCGCCGGGTCCAGCTTTTCGTAGGCGATGGTCAGGGATGGGCGATTGCCGGGGAAGACGCGATGCGGGTTGCCGCTCGCCTCCTCCAGCGTGCGGCCTTGCAGAAGCGCCTGCGCCTGGGCCAGGCAATTGGCGATGAGCAGGCGGTGATGCGCCGCCATCTCCGGCTCATGCCCCTGGGCGGCGATGAGGAATTCACACGGAATCACATCCGTGCCCTGGTGCAGAAGCTGGTAGAAGGCGTGCTGGCCATTGGTGCCCGGCTCGCCGAACACCAGCGGGCCGGTGGGATGGGAGACCGGCAGGCCTTCGCGCGTCACGCGCTTGCCGTTGGATTCCATGTCGAGCTGCTGGAGATAGGCGGGGAAGCGGGTGAGGCGCTGGTCGTAAGGCAGGATCGCCCGGGCGGGATAACCCAACCCGTCGCGGTGCCACACACCCGCCAGCGCCATCAGCACGGGCAGGTTTTTCTCCAGCGGGGCGGTGCGAAAATGCTCGTCCATCTCCCGCGCCCCGGCCAGGAAGGCGCGGAAATTTTCAGGCCCGATCGCGATCGCCACCGGCAGCCCGACAGCCGACCACACGGAATAGCGCCCGCCCACCCAGTCCCAGAACCCGAAGATGCGGTCTGGCAGGATTCCGAACGCGGCGCATTTTTCGAGGGCGGTGGAGACGGCGCAGAAATGCGCCCCCACTGCCGCCTCGCCCAGCGCGCCCGCCAGCCAGCGCCGGGCGGAGGCGGCGTTAGTCATGGTCTCGACCGTGGTGAAAGTTTTGGAGGCGACGATGAACAAGGTGCGCGCCGGGTCCAGCTTGCGCAGCGTGTCGGTGAGATGCGCGCCATCGGCGTTGGAGACGAAATGCAGGCGCGGCCCGTCATGGTAAGGCGCCAGCGCGCCGGTGACCATCGCCGGGCCGAGATCGGACCCGCCAATGCCGATATTCACCACATCGGTGAAGGGTTTTCCATCCGCAGCCGCTTTGGTGCCGGCGCGTACCGCTTCAGCAAAACCCAAGAAGCGGCTGAGCGTTTGCTGAATCTCCGGCACCACGTTCTGGCCCGCGGCCAGAATTTCGGCATCCGCCGGGGCGCGCAAAGCGATGTGCAGAACGGCGCGTTGCTCGGTGCTGTTGATGATCTCGCCAGCGAACATCGCATCGCGCCGGGTTTCCACGCCCGCGCCGCGCGCCAGGGCAAGCAGCGCCGCCAGGCTTTCATCCGTCAAAGAGGTTTTGGAAAAATCCAGCAAAATGCCCGCGCCCGACGCGGAAAAGCGCGCAAAGCGCTGCGGGTCGGATGCGAACAGGGCGCGCATATCCGGCGCGCCGGCAGCCAGTCTCATCACGTCCGCCCAACCTGCCTCGCTCATCCATTCCCCCCGTACGCTGTTTTGTCCCACGCCAGCTTAACCGTTCCGCACTTGAAGCCAAGGGCTTCCTCACTCCTCCATCCGCACGCCGGGATGAAAAAACGCGTACACCGCCCGCGCCGTCGCCCGGTTGATGCCGGTGACCGCCTCCAGGTCCTTCAGCCCCGCCGCCTTCACCCCGCGGGCGGAGCCGAAATGCAGCAGCAGCGCCTTTTTGCGCGCGGCGCCGATGCCGGGCACTTCGTCCAGCTCGGATGTGGTGATTTTGCGGCTGCGGGCGGCGCGGTGCGTGGTGATGGCGAAGCGGTGCGCCTCATCGCGCAGGCGCTGCAGGAAATACAGCACCGGGTCACGCGGGGGGAGCTGGAAGGGCTCGCGGCCTTCCATATAAAACCATTCCCGCCCGGCATCGCGGTCCGGCCCCTTGGCGATGGCGACCAGAAGAATATCCTCCAGCCCCAGATCCGCCATCACCGCCTGCGCGGCGGAAAGCTGCCCGGCCCCGCCATCGATCAGCACCAGGTCCGGCCAGCTCTCCCCGGTGCGGTCCGGGTCTTCCTCCAGCGCGCGGCCGAAGCGGCGCTGCAGCACCTCGCGCATCATGCCGAAATCATCGCCGGGGGTGATGACGCTCTTGATGCCGAATTTGCGGTAGGCGGATTTTTGCGGCCCCTCCGGCCCGGCGACGACCATGACGCCGTAGGCATTGGTGCCCATGATGTGGGAGTTGTCGTAGGTCTCGATGCGCCGGGGCGTCTCGGCCAGGCCGAACAGCTCGCCCACGGCGGCGAGCAACTTGCCCTGCCCGGCGGTCTCGGCCAGCTTGCGCTCCAGCGCCTCGCGCGCGTTGGTGGCGGCGTGCTGCACGACATCGTGCTTCTCGCCGCGCTGGGGCACCAGGATATGCACCCGCCGCTCCGCCTTCAGGCTCAGCGCGTCCTCCAGCAAAGCCTGCTCCTCGGGCGCGTGGTTGAGCAGAAGCTGCGGCGGGGGCGGCTTGTCGTCGTAGAATTGCGCCACGAAGGCGGCCAGCACCTCCCCCGGCCCGTCATCCTTGGTGTTGGCGGGGAAGAAGCTGCGATTGCCGTTATTGCGCCCGCCGCGGATGAAAAACACCTGCACGCAGGCCTGGCCCGCCTGCTGGTGCAGGGCGATCACATCCGCATCGCCCAGGCTGGCGGGGTTGATGACATCGCTCCCCTGCACATAGGCGAGGCCGCGGATCCGGTCGCGCAGGGCGGCCGCGCGCTCGAACTCGAGATTTTCAGCGGCTTGCTGCATTGCAGCGGCGAGATCTTTCTGCACCGCGCTGGTTTTTCCCTCCAGGAAATCCTTGGCCTGGGCCACCAGCGCGCCATAATCCTGCGCACTCACCCGGCCCACGCAGGGGGCGGAGCAGCGCTTGATCTGGAACAACAGGCAGGGGCGGGTACGGTTGGCGAACACCGTATCCGCGCAAGTGCGCAGCAGGAACACGCGCTGCAAGGCCTGCACGGTTTGGTTAACCGCCCAGACCGAGGCGAACGGCCCCCAATAGAGATTTGCCTTGTCCTGCGCGCCGCGATGCTTGGCCAGGCGCGGGAAGTCCTGCCCGGCCGTCAGCATCAGCCAGGGGTAGGTTTTGTCGTCCCGGAGCAGAATATTATAGCGCGGCTTCAACCTCTTGATGAGGTTGGCCTCCAGCAGCAGCGCTTCCGCTTCGGTATGGGTGGTGACGATCTCCATGGCGGCGGTGTCCGCCACCATCCGGCGCAGCCGCTCCGGCAGCCGGGCGATCTGGGTGTAGGAGGTGACGCGCTTTTTGAGGTTGCGCGCCTTGCCGACATAGAGCGCATCGCCCTTCTCATCGAGCATCCGGTACACCCCGGGGTTGCCGGGCATGGTCTCCAGCGCTGTTTCGATCACCGTTACGCCGGTCTGCTGGGCCTCCAACTTATCCCCTCCGGCCTGTGGATAAGTTTGTGGATGTTGTGTGTCCCTCTTCTGAACATCCCGCTTCGGAATCCGCCGCCCAGGATGTGTCGTGAACACCATTATCTACAATTAACATGCTGTTTTTTCACAACAATAAAGATTCGATTTCGTTATTTCCCCGGTGTCATGTCGGGCTGAAACCCCTTGATCCCACACGCTTCCAGGCCGTGGAAAACTAGATGTTCCGGCGTTCGATTTCCACACCCACGCTGGCGGCATCCTGATACACATCCAGCTTTTCCACCGTCACACGGGCCACGCGCACACGCGCATCGTGCAGGCAGGCCTCGGCCACGCGCTCGGCCAGCGTCTCCACCAATTGCACATGGCCGGCGGCGATGATGGCGCGCACGGCATCGATCACCGTGTCATAATCCACCACGCGGTTGAGATCGTCCGCCCCCACGGCGGCGCGGGAGAGATGGGCGGCGCCGTCATCCTCCACCGCCAGATCCAAATTCACCCGCACGCGCTGGGTGCGGCCATGCTCATGGGCATACACGCCAATCCGCGCCTCCAGAACAAGGTCGCGAACGAACATGCGCCGCGTGGCACGGGCGGCATCGGCAAGGCGTGGGTGGTCCATGAAAGACGTTTTGCGCTGGGTTCCGCGGATTGGCAATAAACCAAGCTACCCACGTGGGATTGATTGCGTTAGCCTCGTTGCATGAAACGTTTCCTCATGCTTCTCGCCCTGCCGGTCCTGCTGGGGGCGGCAGCACCGGCCGGTGTCACCGCCGAACATCCCTGGATGCGCTATCTGCTGCCCAATATTCCGGCGGGCGGGTATTTTACCCTGCGCAATGACGCCGACACCCCGGCGGTGCTGACCGGCGCCAGCTCCCCCGCCTGCGGCACGCTGATGCTGCATGAGAGCGAGGATATGAGCGGCATGGCGATGATGGTGATGGTACCCAGCATCATTGTGCCCGCCCATGGCGCGGTCAGCTTCGCCGGGGGCAGCTATCATCTGATGTGCATGAAGCCGAAGATGAAGCGGGGCGAGGAGATCAGCGTGACGCTGAATTTCCAGGGCGGGTCCACCCTGGCTTTGACCATGAAGGTCTATGGCCCCGCGGGTCCTGGCCAATGAGGGGCTGGCGCATCGCGCCGTTGCTGCTGCTGGCCGCCGCGGCGCCTGCGGGCCAGCAGATCGTGCTGCATGGCAATGGCAATGGCGCCCTGCCCTGCGCCGCCTGCCATGGCGAGGAGGGCGCGGGCAAGCCTGCCATTGGCGCGCCGGCGCTGGCGGGCAAGCCGGCGGCCGATATCGTCGCGGCGCTGAACGCGATGGCGGCGGGCCAGGGGGGCATGGGGCTGATGCCCGCCATCGCCAGCGCGCTGACGCCGCAGGAGCGCCAAGCCGTCGCGTCCTATTTCTCGTCCTTGCCCAAACCCTGATCTCCTCCGAACCCCTGGCCGGAAGGTTGGCAGGGCGGCCCCAAGAGAATAAGGGTTTCGCCAGATTTCCACATTAAGCCTGATTTCCACGTTAAGGACGAATCCCCATGCCCGATGCCAACCTGCCCACCGATTACAAGGTCAAGGACATCTCCCTGGCCGAGTGGGGCCGCAAGGAAATCTCCATGGCCGAGGACGAGATGCCCGGCCTGATGGCGCTGCGTGAGGAATTCGGCAAATCCAAGCCCCTGGCCGGCGCGCGGATTGTCGGCTGCCTGCACATGACCATCCAGACCGCCGTGCTGATCGAGACGCTGGTGGCACTGGGCGCCTCCGTGCGCTGGTCCTCCTGCAACATCTTTTCCACCCAGGACCAAGCCGCCGCCGCGATTGCCGCCGCGGGGATTCCCGTCTTCGCCTGGAAGGGCCTGAACGAGGAAGAGTTCTGGTGGTGCATCGAGCAGACGCTGCGCGGCCCGGATGGCTGGACGCCGAACATGATCCTGGATGATGGCGGCGACGTGACACAGCTGATGCACGACAAATACCCGGACATGCTGAAGGATATTCGCGGCATTTCCGAGGAGACCACCACGGGCGTGCACCGGCTGTGGGAAATGGCCAAGGCCGGCAAGCTGCTGGTGCCCGCCATCAACGTGAATGACAGCGTCACCAAGTCCAAGTTCGACAATCTCTATGGCTGCCGTGAGAGCCTGGTGGATGGCATTCGCCGTGGCACGGACGTGATGATGGCCGGCAAGGTCGCCGTGGTCGCCGGGTTCGGCGATGTCGGCAAGGGCTCCGCCGCCTCGCTGCGCAATGCCGGCTGCCGGGTGAAGGTGGCCGAGATCGACCCGATCTGCGCCCTGCAGGCCGCCATGGAGGGCTATGAGGTTGTGACCATGGAAGACGCCGCCCCGCATGGCGACATCTTCGTGACCGCCACCGGCAATGTCGACGTGATCACCATCGAGCATATGCGCGCGATGAAGCACCGCGCCATCGTCTGCAATATCGGCCATTTCGACTTCGAGATTCAGATCGAGGCGCTGCGCAACTATAAGTGGGACAACGTGAAGCCGCAGGTGGATGAGGTTGTCTTCCCCGACGGCAAGCGCCTGATCGTGCTCTCCGAGGGCCGGCTGGTGAATCTGGGCAATGCCACCGGGCACCCGAGCTATGTGATGTCCGCCAGCTTCACCAACCAGGTGCTGGCGCAGATCGAGCTGTGGACCGCACCGGAGGGCAAGTATGAGCGCAAGGTGTACGTGCTGCCGCGCCATCTGGACGAGAAGGTGGCGGCGCTGCATCTGGCCAAGGTCGGGGCGAAGCTGACCAAGCTGAGCCAGAAGCAGGCGGATTATCTGGGCCTGGACGTCCAGGGCCCGTTCAAGCACGAGCTGTACCGCTACTGATGCAACGTCTCGGCGGCATCCTGTCTCTTCTCGGGCTTGGCCTGCTGGCGGGCGGGATGCTGTTTTTTGGCGCGGTGATGGCCCCCCTGGTCTTCACCCGCCTGCCCTTGGATGTGGCGGGGCCGTTCATCCGGACGGCCTTTCCGTTTTACTACGCTTATATTCTGGCCACCTCCGGGCTGGCGCTCGTCGGGTTTTTGCTCCGGCGCCTGGCCTTTTCCGCGCTGGTGCCGGGCGGCACCTTCGCGGCCACCATCTGGGCCTGGTTCTGGCTGATCCCGCGCCTTGATGCCTACCGCGCCGCCGGGAACATGGCCGCCTTCAACCATGGCCACACGCTCTCCGTCTGGGTCGATGGAATTGAGCTTCTGGCTGTGCTGACCTTGCTGATTCGCGAAGGTGCGAAGCGGGGTTAGAGAGCGCAGCCTTGTCTGGTCAGGAAGGCTGCCTTGGTGGAAAAGAGACTGTCCGGCCGGCCATCGCACATGTGCATCCAGCTTCCTCTAAGCAGACTCTATGCGCCAGACGCTGGGGGACCGGATTGGGTGCCCACGATCATGCGCAGCCCCCCATGAGCCATGGCTACATCAAGGCCCGCCCCATAGCGGCATAGCGCATGTTTCTTTAGACTGGCGCCCGAGCCGATGACGCAGCTTCGTTCTGGTGGGGGCTATGACCGGACCAGATGCGTTTTTATTGGCGAGAATCGGCAACAGCGGGGGGCCGGCAGAGATCCGCCTGCCCCGCCCGCCTGCTTATTCAGACTTCCTCCAAGACCTTCCCGGCCTTTGCCCGCGCGGCGCGCTTTTCTTCCTCGGTCCAGATTTTGCGCTCGCGCGTTTTCGCCGGCTTGATCTGCTTGGCCGGGCCACCGCCCAGCACGGGCGGGCGCATGGTCGAGTTGCGCGCCGCTTCCGAATGCCACGGGTGATCGTCATGAACGGTCAGGGCGCGACCGATTTCGCGCTCCACATCACGCAGCCAGGCGCGCTGCTCGGCATCGCAGAGCGTGATGGCGAAGCCGCTGCGCCCGGCGCGGCCGGTGCGGCCGATGCGGTGGACATAGCTTTCCGGCAGGTTCGGCAGGTCATGGTTGAAAACATGCGTCACGGTCTCGACGTCGATGCCGCGCGCCGCGATGTCCGTTGCCACCAGGACCTGCACGGTGCCGGCGCGGAAGGCGTCCAGCGCGCGCTCGCGCTGGCCCTGCGACTTGTTGCCGTGCAGGGCCTCGGCGGTGATGCCCGCCGCGGTGAGGAAGGCGCAGACTTCGTTGGCGATGTTCTTCTGCAGCGTGAAGACCACGGCCTGGCCGATCCCCGGTGTGCGCAGCATCGCCAGCAGCGCGGGCTTCTTGTTGGCGGCATCCAGGAACATGACCGACTGCTCGATCCGGGCGACGGTGGTGGAGGGCGGGGCGATCTCGACCTTCGCCGGATCGCGCAGGAGGTTTTCGGCCAGGGCGGCGATGGATTTGGGCATCGTCGCCGAAAACAGCAATGTATGCCGATCCTTCGGCAGCGTCGCGACGATGCGCTCGATCGGCTTGGCAAAGCCCATATCGAGCATCTGGTCGGCCTCATCGAGCACCAGCGCCTCAAGCTGCGAGAGGTTGCAGAGGCCCTGGTTGATCAGATCCAGCAACCGCCCCGGCGCCGCGACGATGATGTCGACGCCTTTCTTGAGCGCATTGACCTGGTGGAGCTGGCTGACGCCGCCGAAGATCGTTGTCACGCTGAGCGGCAGATGGCGGCCAAAGCGCTCGAAGCCGTCGGCGATCTGAGAGACCAGTTCGCGCGTGGGGGCCAGGACCAGAACGCGGGCACCGCCCTTGGGCGCCGGCCGGGGCGCCAGGGCCAGGCGATGCAGCAGCGGCAGCGCGAAGGCGGCGGTCTTGCCTGTGCCGGTCTGCGCCATGCCGAGCACGTCGCGCCCCGCCAGCAGCAGCGGGATCGATTGTGCCTGGATCGGGGTGGGGGTGGCATAGCCCTCTTCGGCCAGTGCGCGTTGCAGGGGCGGCGCCAGGGAGAGATCGGCGAAAGTGATGGACATGGTCAAGCTGCGCCTCCGGCGCTGAATAAGGTTGCGCCTAATGGGGCTTTGCTGGTTCGGAGCGCGGGCTTTTAGGGGTGATGCTGCACTGCGTCAACGCGGAGAGGACGGGCGGCGCGGCTCGCGGCTCTGATGGGCCGCCTCAAGCAGAACCGCGCCTTCAAGCTTGCGAAGAGCCGCAGAAACGCGCACCCTATTGTCTTGCTGTCGCATCCATCCCCTGCGCGTGCCGAGATAGCGCTCGGTTTGCGTTTGGCCGCAGAAACGGGGGAACTCGCATGAAATACATGATCACCTGGATCGAGCGTCCGCAAGGCTCAGCACTAGAGTACGAGAAAGCGCAGCAGCGTATACTCGATGTATTTCGCCGGTGGGAGGCGCCGGTCAATTTCAAGATCGAGCTTTTCGTCATCCGCGTGGGTGACTGGGGAGGCTACATGCTCGCGGACTGCGACGATCCTGTTACGGTGCACAAATTCTGCTCCATGCTCCCCGCATTCGAATTTCAGGCGCGACCTGTCATTCCCATCGAAGACGCTGTGCGCGGCGAGCTTGAAGTCATGGCTTGGCGCGATGGTCTGAAACTCGACTGAGGCGCGGACTCCCTCCTCTGTCTGGTTTCGGATGGCCGCTTCGGGCCGAGAATCGCCAGCCTTACCGCCCGCTGAAATCCACGACGGCAGCAAAACCCTGCTCGGTGCCGAAGGCGAGTTGCCCGCCATCGGCGTTCCAGGCCAGGGCGGAGACGCTGCCGCGCCCCGGGCCGCAGACCGGGAGCACGCGCTCGCGGGCGATATCGGCCACCAGCACCAACCCGGTATCAAACCCCGCCGCGACAACCTCATGCTGCGGGTGGCAGGCCACGCGCTTGACGATGCCATCGCCCATGCCGAGTTCCGTGGGCGCCTTGCCCATCGGCCCGCCGCCGAAGAAGGGCCAGAGCACGATGGATTCCGCCCCGGCCGTGGCCAGCCAGCGGCCGGATTTGGTGAAACCCAGCGATTCGGTTTTGGCCGGATAGCCGGACATGCGCATATGCTTGCCCTCCGGCAGGGTCCAGCCATGCAGGGCGTTCTCCTGCATCGTTGTCACCAGCGCCTCGCCCGCCGGGTGGATGGCCACGTTGGTGTGGCTGCCCTTCCATTCCAGCTTCGGCGGCACGGCGGACCCTGAGGCGGTGAACCACAGGCTGGCGCCGTTATAATGCGAGGCGGCGATGCGCTTGCCCTTGGCGTCGAAGGCGATGCCGGTGACGGTGGAGGGGTGGTCCAGCGTCTTTAAAACCTCCCCCGCCAGGTTCAGCACATAGAGGCTCTTGCCCGCCGATGCGGCCAGAAGCGGCCCCTTGCCGGCGAAGGAAGCCACCTTCTCCACCCATTTGGAGCCGAATTTGCGCAGCTCCTGCACGCTGGCGTCAGCCTTGGTGAGCACCAGCCGGCCATCATCCCCGCCGGAGCAGAAACCGCCCGCCGGGTGGGCCGCCAGGCACATCGCCGCGCCGTCATGCGCCACGATGGCGGTATGGTCCGGGCCGAGGCGCAACGTGCCATCCCCCAGCGCGAAGCCGGGCAGGCCCTTGGCGTCAAACGCCACCGCCGTGATAAAGGCGCCAAATTGTGCAGTGCGGCCGCGTTGATTGAGAAGCTGATCGAGATCTGACATGGCGGTTTCTTGCCCCGGCATGGCCCGGCGGGCAAGGGCCGCGTTGCTTGCGGCCGCAAACCTCCCGCCCGCGCTTAGCAGCTTGGCATTGCATAAGAACAAACCCCTTGCCAGGACCTCTTGAGGCAGCTTGTCGCTGTCATAAAAATTCTTGATAGGATTTTTATGGCATGCCAATCTTGGGCATGGTTTTAGCAGTTCAACCACCTGCGTCTAATTTGCGAGCAGAGCTGCTTATTCTCTGCGCACGCATCGGCTTCAGCCCGCCCCGGTTCTGAAAATCCCTCGCCCGTGCCGGAAAGCTGGGCATGTTCATTTTCAGAAATCACCGGAGTACAAAATGTTGAACGATCTCAACCGTGGCGTTGACTGGCAAGCGCTGGACGCCGCCCACCACTTCCATCCCTTCACCGACCATAAGGAACTGCACGAGCAGGGCGTGCGGCTGATCACCTCCGCCGAGGGTGTGTATCTGTACGATTCCAACGGCAACAAGATCATGGACGGCATGGCCGGGCTGTGGTGCGTGGCCGCCGGCTATGGCCGCCAGGAGCTGGTGGAAGCCGCCACCAAGCAGATGACCAAGCTGCCCTATTACAACACCTTCTTCAAAACCACGAACGAGCCCGCCGTGCTGCTGGCGCAGAAGCTGGCGCAGATCGCCCCCGAGGGGTTCGAGCATGTGTTCTTCGCCTGCTCCGGCTCGGAGGCGGTGGATTCCGCCCTGCGCACCGCGCGCGTGTACTGGCAGACTCTGGGCAAGCCGGAGAAGAAGATCATCATCGGCCGTGAATATGGCTATCACGGCTCCACCACCCTGGGCGCCTCCGCCGGCGGCATGAAGGACATGCACCGCCAGGGCGGGGACATGCCGAATTTCGTGCAGGTGCTGCCGCCCTACTGGTACGGCAAGGGCGGGCAGATGAGCCCGGAGGAATTCGGCCTCTACGCCGCGCGCGAGGTGGAGAAGAAGATCCAGGAGCTGGGCGCGGAAAATGTCGCCGCCTTTATCGGCGAGCCGATCCAGGGGGCGGGCGGCGTGCTGATTCCGCCCGAGACCTACTGGCCGGAGATCAACCGCATCTGCAAGCAATACGATATCCTGCTGATCGCCGACGAGGTGATCTGTGGGTACGGTCGCACGGGCAAGATGTTCGGCTCGGATTATTTCGGCATCAAGCCGGACATGATGACCACCGCCAAGGCGCTGACCTCCGGCTATCTGCCGCTCTCGGCGTTGCTGATGAACAAGCGCGTGGCGGAGGTTCTGGTGAACGAGACCGGTGAATATTATCACGGCTTCACCTATTCCGGCCATCCGGTTTCCTGCGCCGTGGGCCTGCGGAATATCCAGATCATCGAAGACGAGAAGCTGGTTGAGGGCGCGGCGCGCAAAGGCGCGCTGCTGCGCGAAAAACTGAACGAGGCGATTGGCGATCTGCCGATCGTCGGCGAGATCCGCGGCGCGGGCCTCATCGGCGCCATCGAGCTGACGGCGGACAAGCGCACGCGCAAATTCTTCGAGAAGAACGGGCGTGTCGGTGTCATCTGCCGCGACCATTGCATCGCCAACGGGCTGATGATGCGCGCCACCCGCGACACCATGCTGTTCTCTCCGCCGCTGACGATCACGGAGGAAGAGATCGGGCTGTTCGCGGCGATGGCGAAGAAGGCCTTCGAACAGACCTATGCGGATGTGCGCGCGGAGGTTGCTGCGTGAACATGCTCGCCCATCCGGATATCGAGGCCAAGGCAACTCTGCTGAGCGGCGCGGACTATATCGAAGCCTTCATCATCGACGTGAACGGCGTGCCGCGCGGCAAATGGCTGCAGCGCGACAAGGCGAAATCCCTGCTTGGCAGCGGCATCGCCATCCCGCGCTCGGCCTATCTGCTCGATATCTGGGGCCGGGATATTGTCGAAGGCGGCATTGCCTACGACACGGGCGACCCGGACGGGCTGTGCGTGGCCGTGCCGCATTCCATCACCCGCATGGGCTGGGCCGAGGACAATGTGGTGCAGGCGCTGCTGACCATGCGCGAAACCGATGGCAGCCTCTATTATCTCGACCCGCGCGGCGTGCTGGCGCGGGTGCTGGAGCGTTACGCCGCGGCGGGACTGACCCCGGCGCTGGGCGTGGAGCTGGAGTTCTACCTCGTCGATTCAGGCCGGCATGACGGGCTGAAGATCGCCCCGCGCGGCGCGGATGAATCCGGCTGGCGCGGCTGGCAGATCGACGCCGTGGGGCTGGGCGAGGTGCATGATTACGAGCCGATCCTGCGCGAGATGATGTCCTGCGCGAAGGCGCAGGACATCACGCTGGAGACTTTGGTGAGCGAGGCCGGCCCCGGCCAGTTCGAGGTGACGCTGAAATATTCAACGGACGCGCTGCGCGTGGCCGACAGCGCCACGCTGTTCAAGCGCACCATCAAGCAGGTGGCGCGCAAGCATGGCCTCACCGCCACCTTCATGGCCAAGCCTTATGGCCAATGGGCGGGCTCGGGCATGCATGTGCATATGTCGATCCTCGACAAGGCGGGCGAGAACATCTTCGTCGGCACGCCCGAGCGCGCCGCGCCGGTGCTCTACAACGCGCTGGGCGGCATCATCCATAACATGCCGGACACGATGCTGACCCTGGCGCCACACGCCAATTCCTACCGCCGCTTCGCGCCGGGCGTGCATGCCCCCACCTATGGCGATTGGGGGCATGACAACCGCATGGCCTCCGTGCGCGTCATCACCGCCGATCCGGCGGCTTCGCGCATCGAGCATCGCGTTGCGGGGGCGGACTGCAACCCTTACCTCGCCTTTGCCTCGCTGCTCGGCACCGCGCTGCTCGGCATCGAGACCAAGGCCGACCCCGGGCCGGAAACCCATGGCACGGTGCGCAGCCCCTCGGCCCCGCCTCTGCCCATCGCCTGGTCGGGCGCGGTGGACCGCTTCGCCGCTTCCCCCGCCATGGGCGAGATTTTCGGCAAGGATTTCCAGCGCTATTATACCGCCTGCAAGCGCCAGGAGATCAGCGAGATGCGCAAGCGGATCTCCGACGTGGAATATGACGCTTATCTGAAAAACGCCTGAGGTCCGCATGAACGATGTGATCACACCGCGCGAGGCCGGGTTCGCGATGCCCGCCGAATGGGCGCCGCATGCGGGCTGCTGGATGATCTGGCCCGAGCGGCCGGATAATTGGCGCCTGGGCGCCAAGCCCGCGCAGAAGGCGTTCACCGCCGTCGCCACCGCCATCTCACGCTTTGAGCCGGTGACGATGCTGGTGAGCCATGGCCAGTACGAAAACGCCCGCGCCATGCTGCCGCCTGAAGTGCGCGTGGTGGAGATGAGCAGCAACGATGCCTGGGCGCGCGATGTGGGCTGCAGCTTCCTGCTGGGCCAGGATGGCCAGCTTGCCGGGGTGGACTGGCCGTTCAAAAGCTGGGGCGGGCTCTATTTCCCCTGGGACAAGGACGACGCCATCGCGGGCAAGATGCTGGAGATGGAGCGCGCCAAGCGCTTCCGCGCGCCGCTCGTCATCGAAGGCGGCGCGTTGCATGTGGATGGCGAGGGCAGCGTGCTCGTGGTCGAGCAATGCGTGCTAAACGAGAACCGCAATCCGGATGTGAAGCGCCAGGACATGGACCGGATGCTGAAGGATTATCTCGGCGCCAGCCAGGTCATCTGGCTGGAGAACGGCGTGCCGCATGACGAGACGGACGGGCATGTCGACAACCTCGCCTGCTTCGTGAAGCCGGGCGTGGTGTTGCTCACCTGGTGCGACGACCCCGCCGATCCGCATTACCAGATCAGCCGGGATGCGCAGGCGCGGCTGCAGGGTGCGCGCGATGCCAAGGGGCGGGAGATCGTCATCGAGCATATCCCGATGCCGACGCCGCTCTTCTACACGCAGGATGAGGCCGAGGGGCTGGATGCCACCGCCAGCGGCATGAACCGCAAGGCGGGTGAGCGCCTGGCAGCCTCCTACGTGAATTTCTACATCGCCAACGGCGCCATCATCGCCCCCGCCTTCGGGGTGGAGACGGACGAGCCCGCCCGCGCCGTGCTGGCCAAACTGTTTCCCGAGCGCGAGATCGTGATGGTTCCGGCGCGGGAAATTCTGCTCGGCGGCGGCAATATCCACTGCATTACGCAGCAGCAACCGAAAGCTTATTAAAACACCAGACCAAGTCTGAACCCCGCACGTGGGAGGGAACAACATGAGCACAAAACTCAAAGCGGACTCTTTGTCCTTTCTTAAATCCATCATCATGGGCGTGGCGGGGTCCGCGCCCGGCTTTTCCATCGCGGTCGCCATCGCGGGGCTGCTGGCCACCGCTGGCAGCGTCTCTCCCAACGCGCTGCTGATTTTCGCGGTGCCTATGCTTGGCATCGCCGTGGCCTATAAGGGGCTGACCCATAAAATGCCGAATGCCGGGGCGGCCTATGAATGGACGAAATCCGTCTTTGGCGGATTTTTCGGCTATTTCTCGGGCTGGGCGCTGCTCATCGCGGCCATGGTGTTCATGGTCACCGGCTCCGTGCCGCTGGGCACCGCAACCTTGCAGCTTGTTGCACCAAGTTATGCCACCAACGTGCTGCTGACCACCGGCATCGGCGCGGTCTGGTTCATTGTCATCGGGCTGGTGCTGATCGCCGGAATCGAGCTGACCAGCAAAATTCAGGTGGTGATGAGCACCATCGAGCTTGCCATATTGTTCTTTATCTCCATCGCCGCCTTCGTGCATAGCGGTACGCATGGCGCCATCTCGCCGTTCTCCTGGTCCTGGTTCGGCTTTGCCTATCCGGCGGGCAGCTTTGCGGCCTCCTCGCTCAGCGTGGTGTTCCTGTATTGGGGCTGGGACGTGACCGCCAATCTTGCCGAGGAAACCAAGGGGCAGGAGCAAAATTTTGCCGGGCGGGGCGGGTTTCTCTCCATCTTCGCCACCATCGCCTCCTTCGTCGCTTTCACCGTGGCGGCGCTGATGATGTTCTCGCTGAAGGATGCCTCGGGCTTCTCCGATAATCTGATCTACCATGTCGCCATCGCCGCGGGTTTGGGCAAGGCGGGCGGCTATGCGGCGGCGCTGGCGCTTATCCTCTCCTCCGTCGCGACGCTGGAGACGACGATGCTGCAATTCTCCCGCACGCTCTTCGCCATGGGGCGGGACCGCGCGCTGCCGGGCTATTTCGGCCAGGTGCATGAGAAGACGATCACCCCGGTGCGCACCATGTATCTGCTGCTCCTCGTCGGGCTGGGGCTGATCGTCATTTCCAGCTTCCTGCCGTCGATTTCGGCGATCCTGTCGGACTCGGTGGCCGCCATTGCCGTGCAGGTCTGCTATTATTACGGGCTGGCCGGGCTGGTCTGCGCCTGGGCGTACCGCAAGAGCAGCGGCTTCACTTTCGTGCAGTATGTGATCTTCCCGGCGCTGTCGGCCATCGCGCTGATCGGGCTTGGCTTCTATGCCATCACCACCTTCAACATGATCGTGAAGATCGTGGGCATTGGCGGGCTCGCGGCCGGCATTTTGTTCTACCGCCCGCGCGGCTACAGCAGACCGGCGCTGTTCCCGGCTGCGTAAGCGGCCTTCAACTCACAAGCGCGCAGCATGGTCTTTGCGCTTGTGAGCGGGCCTTCGGGCAATCCGCCTAAAGCGCCGCGCGAAAGGTCAGGTTGAGCCGTGCGGCGCCGGTGAGCGGATGCTCCCCCTTCTTCACCGGCGCGATGCCATGGAAATATTGCCGCACGGCGCCGCCCCAGACCAGCACATCGCCGCTGTTCAGGTTCAGGCGGGCGGGCTTGTCTGCCCGTTTCGGCCCGCCCCATAGAAACACCGCCGGCAGCCCCAGCGAGACGGAGACGATGGGCGCGGCAAAATCCCGTTCATCGATATCCTGGTGCAGGGTCATTTTCGCGCCCGGCTCGTAGCGGTTGATCAGCGCCACATCGGGCTCAAATCCGGGAAAGCCGCCAGCCGCCGCCGCACGGCCGGCAAGCTCGCAAAACAGCGCCGGCATCTCCGGCCATGGCTGGCCGCTCAGCGGGTCCTGCCGCGCATAGCGGTAGCCGCGCGCATCGCTCACCCAGCCGGCGGCGCCGCAATTGGTCATTGCCGCACTCATCTCCTTGCCGCCCGGCGTGCGCATGCGCCGGAAGGGCGCTGCTTCCGCGATACCCAGAGCCGCCTGCACCAAAGCCGCCTCCTGCCCCAGAGCAAAACCGGGCAGAAACAACAGGCCGGGCAGAGACAGCGTGTCAGGAAACAGGTCCAGAGTCATGCTCCGCTTCCCGCGCCAGCAGCGCCGCCTTGCGTTCCACCCCCCAGCGATAGCCCGTCAGCGCTCCGTCCTTCGCCACCACGCGGTGGCAGGGCACGGCGATGGCCAGCCGGTTCGCCCCGCAGGCGGCGGCCACGGCCCGCACGGCGCGCGGCACACCGATTCTGGCGGCCAACTCGCCATAGCTGAGCGTCTGGCCCGGCGGGATCTCCCGCAAAGCCGCCCAGACCCGGCGTTGAAATGCCGTGCCGCGCAGATCCAGCGGCAGGGCCGCGCCCTGTTCCGGCGCCTCCACCAGCCCCGCCACCTGGGCCACCAGGGCTTCAAAATCCTTGTCCCCGGCGATGATCTCGGCGCCTGAAAAATCCGCCTGGAACGCATGCAGCAGCGCCTCCGGGTCCTGCCCCAGCGCGATGGCGCAAACGCCCTTGGCGCTGGCCGCCACCAGCAACGCGCCCAGCCGGCATTGGCCGATGGCGACACTCAGCCGCTCCCCCTGCCCTTGGCACGGTAGCGCCCCGGCGCCATGCCCAAAGCCGCCGGAGCGGCCTCATAAAAACGGCCGCTGGAGGAAAAACCGGCCGCATAGATCGCATCGGTCACGCTGGCGGCTTCCTTCACCGCCGCGCGCAGCTTTTCGCTCCGCGCCGCCGTTTCATAGGCTTTCGGCGTCAGCCCCGTGACCTGTTTGAATAAGCGATGAAAGCGGAATTTCGGCATCCCCGCCGCGGCGGCGAGCGCATCCAGCCCCGGCGCCATCTCGGCTTCATCGATCAGGCGGCAGGCCGCTGCGATAGGATTCGGCTCAGTCTCGGCCATGGCTGCTCTCCTTACCCGCCTTACCTAAGCCGGGGCCGTGCGGCGCGCACTCCGTTTCTTGCAGGCGGGCCTTACAGCGCCAGCGTGCCGGAAATCACCCCGACACTCTCGCCGCCGATCCAGAAATCCCGCCCGTCATGCTCCACAAACACCCGTCCTTCCCGCCCCAGGCAGGTGCCTTGCGAGGCGACATAACGGGCTGGCGCCAGCCCGGCGGGGATCAGCCAGCGTGCCAGACCGGCATTCAGACTGCCGGTGACCGGGTCCTCAGCCACGCCGACCCCTGGGGCGAAGGCGCGCACCTCGAAATCCGCCGGGCCGCCCGGCGAAGGCGCCACCACGCCGATCTCCAGCTCGCCCATCGCCGCAAAATCCGGTTTCAGGCCCAACACCGTCTCGCGGTCCTTCAGCAGCACGCCGATCCAGTACGGTGCGCGGGCGGAGACCCCGCGCGTGGCCAGGATTTCGGCGTCAGGCAAATGCAGCGCGGCGGCGATGCGCGCTTTCACCTCCGGCAGAATGTCCGCCTGCACGGCATCAGGTGCGGCGAAGGCCAGGCGCGTGCCGTCGCGTTTGATCCGCACCAGCCCGGCCCCGCATTGCTGGATGATGAATTCGCCTTTGGGTTGCCCGCCCGCCGCGAGCCAGGCATGGCAACTGCCCAAAGTGGGATGCCCGGCGAAGGGCAGCTCGGCCATGGGCGTGAAAATCCGCACCCTGTAATCCGCCTCCGCGCTCTCCGGCGGCAGCAGGAAGGCGGTTTCGCTCAGATTGGTCCAATTGGCGAAGCGTTGCATCGCCGCCAAATCCAGCGCCCCGGCCGCATGCACGACCGCGACCGGATTGCCGAAACCGGGACGGGCGGTGAATACATCCACCTGCGAAAATGAAAAATGCGCCATCAACTCACCATCAAAGCGACAACCAGGGCAATCGCGACAGCCTGCAAAATCACGCGCCAGCGCATCAGCTTGTTGGACGTGCGCGGATCGCGCTCAGGATTGGCCATGCCAAGCACGCCCGCCAACATGACACCGACGACCGCCAGCATATCCAGCGCCAGCAAGATCATTAAAATGGCCCGCATGGCGCCACTATACGATACGCAACGGCTTTGCCTATCGTCCGCCGCCGGGTTAGACTCGCCCCAAAACGCCCCACAGGCTTGCCGCATGCGTTTTCTGGTTATCCTCACCTTCCTGACCATGCTGGTTCCCGGCCTTGCCGGTGCAGCCCAGCCAGCCACCGCCCCGGCAACCACTGCCCCGGCAACCGCCCCTGCCCCTGCGAGCACCCAGCCCGCTGCCCCCCAGCCGGCACCGGCCGCCCCGGCGAAGGCCGCCCCCACCATCATCCCCGGCTCGCCGCTTGCCGCCCTGACCGGCGCGGGCGCGCAACCCCCGCAGGAGACTCTGGCCCCCGCCCCCTTCGGCACGGATGAGCTTGGCTTCGCCATCACCGCCGTGCTGGGGCAGGAAACCACCCGGACCTTTGATGATTTCACGGACGCGCTGGAGCGCTCCACCCGCCTGACGCCGGTGCTGGACTGGCTGCAGGGCTTCGCAAACTCCACGCGCCGCCGCGCCAGTGCCCTGGACGTCCTCCGCGGGATCGTCATCGCCGTCCTGCCTGGCATCGCGCTGGATTTCGCGGTCTTTTTCCTGCTGCGCAAGCCGATGGAGTTCTGCGCCCGGCACGGCGTCCCGCGGCGGAGCGAATATCTACCCCATCCGGATACCAACGGGCTGGCCAATGCCGAGAACGGCGAAAGCGAGGCGCACCCCAGCAGGCGGGTCTCGTTACGGGCCGCGTTCCGGCGCTTTTGCTTTGCGCTGCTGAAATTCGGCCTCGCGCTGCTGCCGCTGGTGGCCTTCGGCATCGCCGAGCAGTTTTTCCTGTCCTCCGGCCTTGTCAGCAAGCGCCCGGCATATCTCGCGGTCATCGGGATCGCCAATGCCTACCTCATGGCCCGCCTGGCGCAGGAGGCGATGCGGCTGCTGCTCTCCCCCGGCGCCCCCAGCCTGCGGCTGGCAGGCCTGTCCACCCCCCATGCCGTCTGGGCGATGCGCCGCGTGATGGTGCTGATCGTCACCATCTTCGTCTCCTTCTGCCTGATCTCCGTCGCGGAGATTCTCGACCTGTCGAAGGATGGCGCCGGTGCGCTCATCAGGCTTGCGGCTCTGGCCGCGACTCTGGAGGTGGCGTTCGACATCTGGCAGAGCCGGCGGCTCATCAGCCGCTGGATCGCCGGGCGCCCGGAGGCGGAGGGCTTCATTGCCGGGATGCGCCATCGCTTCTCCAAGACCTGGTACGTGTTCGCCCTGTTCTATGTGCTGGCGCTGTGGGTGGCCTGGGCTGGCGGGGTGCAGAATGCAGTCGGCGTGCTGCTGCGGGCTGTCCTGGTGGTTCTCGCCGCCCTGGTTCTCGGGCGCCTGGCCTGGACGGGCAGCAACAACCTGCTCGCCCGCATTTTCCCGGATATCGGCACGGGTAAAGCCCGCGATGCGTCATCCCACCTCCTGATCCGTGCCCACAGCTATAACCCGCTGATCCGCTTCCTGGTGCGCGCGGCCATTGCCGTGCTGGTGTTGATGCTGATGCTGCAGGGCTGGGGGGTGGGCGCCTTCACCTGGCTGCTGAACAACGCCATCAGCCGGGCCCTGCTCAGCGTGGTGTTCAGTGTCGTGATCACCGTCGCCATCGCCATCCTGCTTTGGGAATTCAGCATTTTCCACCTTGAGCGCCGCGTCGACAAGCTGAGCGCCGCCGGGCGGACCCGCCAGGCCACAAGGCTGCGCACCCTCACCCCCATGCTGCGGGCGGCGATTGGCGTTATCCTGGTGCTGGTGACGCTGATTGTCTGCCTGTCGCGCATCGGCGTGAACACCACGGGGCTGCTGGCCGTGTCCTCCGTGGTCGGCATCGCGGTCGGTTTCGGCAGCCAGAAGCTGGTGCAGGACATCATCACCGGCCTGTTCCTGCTGTTCGAGGACGCGATGCAGGTCGGCGATGTGATCTCGCTGGCGGGCATGTCCGGCACGGTGGAGCGGCTTTCCATCCGCACCATCCGGCTGCGCGGCAGCGACGGGTCGGTGAATATCATCCCCTTCTCGTCCGTCACCACCGTCACCAACCAGACGCGCGATTTCAGCTACGCGCAGATCTCCATCATGGTCGGCTATCATGAGAATATCGACCGCGTGACCGCGGTGCTGAAGGATATCGGCGCCAAGATGCGCGCGGAGGCCGCCTGGGGGGCCATGATGCGCGACGATCTGCAGCTTTACGGGCTCGACTCGTTCGGCGAGCTGGGGCTGGTCTTTACCGGGCAGATCCGCACCGGCCCCGGCCAGCATTGGTCCGTCCGGCGGGAATTCTATGGCCGGGTGCAAAGGCGCTTCACCGAGGAGGGCATCGAACTCTCCTACCGCCACCAGACCCTGAGCGTGAGCCTGCCGCCCGGCGAGCTAGGCCCGGGCTGAATGGCGGCAAGCCGGGCGGAGAGGCCTCCGCCCGGCTAACATATGTCGCTTTCAGGTTGTGTGTTTCGTTAGCTCCTTGGATGAGTGGGGCTCACCGTAAGGTTTGCCTTGCTGACGGCATGGGTCAGGCGGCGCATTCCTGCGGCTTGTGCGTGGCGGCACGCGCGGCCAGGCAGGCACGCAATTTATAGGGCACCTGCCTGGCGGATTTCGCGCGTGGATAGGGCAATTCGCGGATTGGCGCGGCCTCGCCGCAGAGTGCCTCATACTCCGCCCAGTTATCGAAATTCATGCGGTCGACATGATCGACAAAGCTTTCCACCGGCGTTCCCTCTGCCAGCAGCAGATCATGCGCGGCGGTTTCGACATGGTAGAAGCGGAAAATGTCCGGCATCGTCCGCACGCGCGTGATCGTCACATCATCGACCAGCGCGCCGGCCTGAACCAGAACACCGTCGATAAACAGCGCGTGATCAGGCGACAGCATCAAGTCGCGCGAGGGCACGCCATCCGCCAAGGCATTTGCCGGAATGCGCACCGGCAAGGAGCGCAACGGATCCGCGAAGCGGGTGCTGACCGTGCTGTAGCCAAGCCAGCGCACCGGCACGTCGCGGCCATCCGCGGTGCGGACAAGATCGCCGGCTTGCAATGTTTCAACAGGCACCTCGCCATTCGGCGTAGCGATCATCGTGCCCTCGCAGAAGCAGAGGGTTGTCAGTTCCGTTGTGCCGCCGCTGAATGTTGTCTGAATATAGGTCCCGGTACCGCCCACCTGATCTGTGTACTGCCCCGTGAGCACGACACTGTCGCCATTGCTGAACGTAACGGTCGTCTCGCCCGTCGCGGAACTATAGGAAAGATTTGAAATCGTGGTGAGCGTCGAGGTGCCCGTGGAGACAACGATATTGTCGCCGGCGCCAAAATTGTTGATCGTAACGCCTGAAAGCAGATTCACGTCAACCAGGTTGGTACCGCCCGTCTGAAGGTTCAGCGTACCACCGCCAGTACCGAAATTGATTGTGGCGCCTTGGAGTACGTCGGCCGAAACCAGACTGGAGTTGATATCGAGCGTTCCGCCACCCGTGATATTGATCGTCAAGCCACTGAGAGCGCCAACGGATGTCAGGCCTCCACCCAACGTGATGGTACCGCCATTCGTATTCAGCGTCGTCGAACTGAGAAGAGCGACGGTTGGTGCAACCGTAAGGTTCGTACCGGAAGCGGACGACAATGTCGTCCCGGTAGCCAGCGAAACCTCAATATCAAAGCCAACGTTTCCAAGGTCCTCATTGGTCGTGAAGGGGCCAGTGGCAGGGGTAGCAAGAAATATCCCTGGTCCAGTTATGACATCCGCCCCCAGCGCCCCCAGCGCCAAAGTATAGGTACCAGACTCTGAAAGAATATACGCCATTTTGGCTCCCCCACAGCAAAAAGACAAACTTCCCTGCTCACGCCAGCGACGATTTGCTGAGGCGAGGTCGCGGTTTTCCCTCGGCGCAAACGCACCTTCGAGACAGACAATATTTTCTAAACACGAAACAGCTTCATGAAGCTGCCGCACAGACCAAGAAGAGTCGCCAGCAAAACCCTACAAGCTTTAAAAACGCCCTGCAGAATCGCCACAACCGTCCTATCGACGAGCCATCATCAGGCGCGCCAAAATCCGTCGTGGTTTCTGCCGTCTCTAACAAAACTTTGCGATATCGTTATGCAACTCATATCAAAACGAAATAAAATCCAAAGTTGTTTTTTATTAAAATCAGTTTAGTCCAATTTAATTATCGCGACGATCAGCCGCTTCCATGGGGTAGCACCTTTGCCCGCGGAAACCCGCCCCCGCCAGAGCCGGACCTTGCCCGGCAGCACAGCACAACCCCGCGCTTAGAGGCTTGTATCGACCAGCACGCGGCGCGCCGGAACCCGCTTGCCCGCCGGAATAACGCCGTGCAGGTTCTTGCTGGCCTCGGCGATCGCCAGCCCCGCGAATTGCGGCGCCAGCAGCGGGCCGCAACGCTCGAACAACTCGAATAGCTTCAGCATCGGCGGGTTGGTGAAGGGCGGGGCGTACAGCGCCGTGGTCTGCGCTTCCACCTGGAAGAACAGGCTGGTGAGCAGCCGCGCCAGCTGCCCCTCGGAATAAGGCTGGCCATGGCCAAAGGGCGTGCTCTCGGCATAGGCCCATAGCCCGCGCCGGTTAGGCACCACCACGATCAGCCGCCCGTCATCCTTCAGCACCCGCCAGGCCTCGCGCAGGGTGCGGCGGGCATTCTCCGCCTGCTCCAGCCCGTGGATCAGCAGAATCCGGTCGAAGGACAGATCCGCGAAGGGCAGCGCCTCGGCCTCCGCCACGCAGGACAGGCCACGCCGCCCCGCCGGCCAGGGGGCAGGCCCCATGCTGAACGGGGAAACGGCAACGCAGCGCGCCTGCTCGCGCCAGGGGTGCAGGCAAGGCCCGGCATGGCCGATGCCCAGCACGGACAGCCCCGCCATACGCGGCCAAAGCCTGTCCAGCTTGCGCTGCAGCAGCCCGGCCGCGCGCCGCCCCAACGGCGTGGCATAAAATCCCGCCGTATCTCGCGCATCGATCGCCATTCTTCCTATATAACGCGGCAGAGCGAAGGAGCGAGAGAGATGACCGTTACGGCCCAGGCCATTCCCATGCTGTCAGACAATTATTCGTGGCTGCTGATCAATTCGGCTTCCGGCAAGGTTGGCATCGTCGACCCCGCCGAGGCCGCGCCCGCCATCGCCGCGCTGGAGACGCTGGGCAAGGGGCTGGATTTCATCTTCCTCACCCACCATCATGGCGATCATATTGACGGCGCGCCCGAGCTGGCGGCCAGGTATAACGCCACCCTCGTCGGCAATGGCGCCGATGCCCACCGCCTGCCGAAGCTGGATATCCCGGTGCATGAGGGCTCACTGGTGGATTTCGGCACCGCGCGGCTGCGCGTGATCGAAACCCCCGGCCATACGCTGGGCCATATCTCCTACTACATCGCCGATGGCGGCATCCTGCTGCCGGGCGACACGCTGTTCAGCCTGGGCTGCGGCCGGCTGTTCGAGGGCAGTGCGGCGCAGATGTTCAGCTCCATCGCCAAATATAGCGACCTGCCGGACGACACGCTGGTCTGCGCCGGGCATGAATATACCGCTTCCAACGCCAAATTCGCCCTCGCCATGGAGCCGGAGAACGAGGCCCTGCGTGCGCGCACCAAGGCGGTTGAGGCCCTGCGCGCCAAGGGCCAGCCCACATTGCCGGTGAGCCTGGGCGAAGAGCGGGCCACAAACCCCTTCCTGCGTGCTAAAACGCCTGAGGAATTCGCCCGTATCCGCACGGCGAAGGATCATTTCTGAGCCTATCTCCCCAGAAGGTGCAGCTTTTCTGCAACTACAACCGGAAATGATGCCCTTGTTACACATTAATCCTGTCACGGCACGCCCCGGTTTTGTTAGGAAAGTAGCGATGGAAAGCCTCAACAAGCGGCTCCGTCTGGGAGATTTTAGTTTGTTTCGACCCTGGATGCTGGCCAGCTTCGCGCTGGCCGGCACCGCCCTCACCCCCGCCGCCCGTGCTGAGCCGTTCACGCCGGGATATTGGGCAACAGCGGGCCATGAAATCGTGCTGGAAATGGCACCGTGCGGGACGGATCTGTGTGGTTTCATCGCCGGCATCGCGCTCGACCACCCCACGGACCCGATGCCGAATGACTGGCGCGGCAGGCCCCAATGCGGGGATCTGATGCTGCGTGTCTCCCCGCTCAAACCTGCCGCGGACGGCTGGCCGCGCTGGAACGGCGTACTGCAGGACCCGCGCAATGGCCATGTCTATCACGCCACGATGAAGCTTGACCCGTCAGGCGATTTTCACCTGCATGGCTATATCGGGGTTCCGCTGCTGGGCGCATCAGAGGTCTGGCCGAAATTCACCGGCGAGGTTCAGCCCGGCTGCCACGTGCCGGAACTGGACGGGAAATAGCTGATAGAGTTTTTTGGGTGCCGCTTTTTGAAAAAACGCGGCACCAAAACCTTCTGAAACAAAAAGGCCGGGAGAGCATCCCGGCCTTTCTTATGCTGGCTTTCCGCGGCGCTTACTTGTCGCGGAAATGGGTTTCCTTGGCCTCGATGGCCGCCTGCGCCGCCGCCAGGCGCGCCACCGGCACGCGGTAAGGCGAGCAGGAAACGTAATCCAGTCCGACGCTCTCACAGAAGGAGATGGAGGCCGGGTCGCCGCCATGCTCGCCGCAGATGCCGAGCTTCAGGTTCGGCTTCGTGCTCCGGCCCTTCTCCGCCGCGATCTTCACCAGCGAGCCGACGCCATCCACATCGATGGAGACGAACGGATCCTTCGGCAGGATGCCCTTTTCGACATAAGCGGGCAGGAACTTGCCGGCATCGTCACGCGAGAGGCCGAACACGGTCTGCGTCAGGTCGTTGGTGCCGAAGGAGAAGAAATCCGCCGCCTCGGCGATTGCATCGGCGGTCAGCGCCGCGCGCGGCAGCTCGATCATGGTGCCGACGGAATATTCCACGCTCACCCCGGTCTCGGCGAACACGGCTTTCGCGGTCTCCTCCACCTGGGCGCGGGTGATATCCAGCTCCTTCTTGGTGCCGACCAGCGGGATCATGATCTCCGGCACCGGCGCCTTCGCGGTTTTGGAAATCTCCACCGCCGCCTCGAAGATGGCGCGGGCCTGCATCTCGTAGATCTCCGGATAGCTCACACCCAGGCGGCAGCCGCGATGGCCGAGCATCGGGTTGGTCTCGGAAAGCTCATGCGCGCGCTCGCGGATCGCGGCGGCGTCCATGCCCAAAGCCTGCGCCACCTCGGCCAGCTCCGCCTCGCCATGCGGCAGGAACTCATGCAGCGGCGGGTCGAGCAGGCGGATGGTGACCGGCAGCCCTTCCATGATCTTGAACAGCGAGACGAAATCCTCGCGCTGGAAGGGCAGCAGCTTGGCCAGCGCCGTACGGCGGCCAGCCTCGTCCTTGGCCATGATCATCTGGCGCACGGCGCCGATACGCGCCGGGTCGAAGAACATATGCTCGGTACGGCAGAGGCCGATGCCCTCGGCGCCGAACTTGCGGGCGGTCTCGGCATCCAGCGGGGTTTCTGCGTTGGTGCGCACCTTCAGGCGGCGGACTTCGTCCGCCCACTGCATCAGCGTGCCGAAATCGCCGGAGAGCTGCGGCTCGATCATCTTCACAGCGCCCACGTAAATCTCGCCGGTGGAGCCATCGATGGTGACGACATCACCCGCGCGCAGCGTGACACCGCCGGCGGAGAGGGTTTGCGCGCCGTAATCCACCGAGATGCCGCCGGCCCCGGCCACGCAGGGCCGGCCCATGCCGCGCGCCACCACCGCCGCATGGCTGGTCATGCCGCCACGGGTGGTGAGAATGCCGCGGGCGGCGTGCATGCCGTGAATATCCTCTGGGCTGGTCTCGATGCGCACCAGCACCACCGCCTCGCCCTTCTGGGCGCGCAGCTCGGCCTCATCGGCGGAGAACACCACGGCGCCGGAGGCAGCACCCGGAGAGGCCGGCAGGCCCTTGGAGAACAGTTTTTTATCCGCCTTGGGGTCCAGCGTGGGATGCAGCAGCTGGTCCAGCGACGCCGGATTCACGCGCATCACGGCGGTGTTCCTGTCGATCAGCCCCTCATTGGCCATCTCCACGGCAATGCGCAGAGAGGCGGCGGCGGAGCGCTTACCAGAGCGGGTCTGCAGCATGTACAGCTTGTTCTGCTGCACGGTGAACTCGATGTCCTGCATATCCTTGTAATGCTTCTCAAGGATGGTGCGGACATTATGCAGGTCCTTGTAGGCCTCCGGCAGCGCCTCCTCCATGGAGACCTCGCCGGGCTTGGCATAGGCCTTCGAGAGCGGGCGCGGGGTGCGGATGCCCGCCACCACGTCCTCGCCCTGGGCGTTCACCAGATATTCGCCATAGAATTCGTTGAGGCCGGTGGAGGGGTCGCGGGTGAAGCACACGCCGGTGGCGCAGTCATTGCCCATATTGCCGAACACCATGGCCTGGACGTTGACCGCCGTGCCCCAATTGGCCGGGATGTCGTGCAGGCGGCGATAGACATTGGCGCGCGGGTTCATCCAGGAGCCGAACACGGCGCCGATGGCGCCCCAGAGCTGGTCCTGCGGCTCCTGCGGGAAGGGCTTGCCGATCTCCTCGGCCACCATCTTCTTGTAGCCCTCGACGACATCCTGCCAGTCCTGCGGCGTCAGCGCGGTGTCCTCGGTCACGTTGGCTTCGAGCTTCGCCTGCTCGATGATTTCCTCGAAGCGGTGATGGTCGACGCCCAGCACCACCGAGCCATACATCTGGATGAAGCGGCGATAGGAGTCCCAGGCGAAGCGCTCATCGCCGGAGGCGGCGGCCAGGCCCAGCACCGTGGTGTCGTTCAGGCCGAGATTCAGCACCGTGTCCATCATGCCCGGCATGGAGACGCGCGCGCCCGAGCGCACGGAAACCAGCAGCGGCTTGTCCTTGTCGCCGAACTTGCGGTCGACCGCGGCTTCGATGCGCGCCAGCGCGGTATCCACCTGCGCCTTCAGCTCGGCCGGGTAGTTGCGCCCGTTATCGTAATAGGCGGTGCAGACCTCGGTGGTGATGGTGAAGCCGGGCGGGACGGGCAGGTCGATGCTCGCCATCTCCGCCAGATTGGCACCCTTGCCGCCGAGCAGGTTGCGGAGCGAGGCATTGCCGTCATTCACGCCAGCGCCGAAATTATAAACCCACTTCGTCATAATCCCTGGTCTCCTCAACCCTCAATCCGAGAAAAATCAGCCACTTGGTTGACCGCCCCCGTGAAGCGCGCGAGCAATCGCAAACGATTGCGGCGCAAATCAGGCGATTCAGCATTGACCGTAACATTTTCAAAAAACGCGTCGATGACGGGGCGCAAAGTGGCCAGGCGGCTCATCGCGGTTTCATAGTCTTCCGCCGCCAGCAGAGGCGCCAAATCCGCCCCTTGCAACTGGGCATCCAAAGCGCGCTCTTCATCCTGCGCAAAACGCGCCGCATCCGGCGCGCCGTCATGCGGGCCGTCCTTGGCGTTTTCAATTTTCAGGATGTTCGCGGCGCGCTTATAGGCGGCAAGCAGGTTCTTGCCGTCTTCGGTGCCGAGCATGGCGGAGAGCGCCTCGACGCGCTTCATCAGCCGCACCAGGTCATCATCCTCGCCCGCTTCCAGCACGGCATCCAGCACGTCGAAGCGCTTGCCCTCGCCGCGCAGTTTTACGCGCAGCCGCTCGATGATGAAGGCGAAGAGGTCGCCATCATTGTTCAACAGCGGCTTGAGATTCAGGCGCAGCCCGTTTTCAAGCACGATGCGGATGACGCCGAGCGCACAGCGGCGCAGCGCGAACGGATCACCCGAGCCGGTTGGCTTCTCGCCGATGGCGAAGAACTCCCGCAGCGTATCCAGCTTGTCGGCCAGCGCCACGGCAACGGCGACAATGCCGGCCGGCACGTCGTCGGACGGGCCTTTCGGCTGGTAATGGGTGCGGATGGCCTGGCCGATCTCCTCGCCATGGCTGCGCGCGGCATAATAGCCGCCCATGATGCCTTGCAGCTCGGGAAATTCGCCGACCATGCCGGTGACGAGATCGGCTTTCGCCAGCTTCCCGGCCATGCGGGCGGCCTTGGCATCGCCGCCCAGCAGCGTGGCGATCTCGCCCGCGCGCTCGGAAATCCGGTCCGCGCGCTGGCGCTGGGTGCCGATTTTCGCGTGGAAAGTGATCTTCTCCAGCTTCGGCAGCAGCGCCTCCAGCGGCGTTTTCAGATCCAGCGCCCAGAAATGCCGCGCATCTGAAAGCCGCGCGCGCAACACACGCTCATTGCCCGCGATGACCGCCTTGCCGCCATCATCAGCCACCAGATTGGCGATGAAGGCGAAATACGGCGCCGGCTTGCCCGCCGCGTCGCGCAGAGCAAAATATTTCTGGTTGATCTTCATGGACAGCTCGCGCACCTCCGGCGGCAGCTCCATGAATTCCGGGTCGATCTGGCCGATCAGCGGCACCGGCCATTCGGCCAGGCCCGTTACCTCATCCAGCAGCCCGTCATCCGGCGCCACCGCAAGGCCCAGCTTCGCGGCCTGCGCCGCAATGCCCTCGGCGATTTTGCGCCGGCGCTCATCCTGCCGGGCAACCACGTGATGCTCGCGCAGCTTCTCTTCCCACACGGCGGCGGAGGACACCTCGAACGGCCCCGGCCCATGGACGCGGTGGCCTTCGGTCAGATTGCCGGAGGCAACGGGGCCGAGGGTGAACGCGATCACGTCGCCATCAAGCAGGCAGACGATGCGGCGCAGCGGGCGCACCCAGGTGAACTCCCCGCCGGAGCCCCAGCGCATGGATTTCGGCCAGGGCAGTTTCGCCAGCAGCTCCGGCAGCGTGGCAGCAATGAAGGCGGCGGCGGGCTGGGCCGGGCTCTGCTTGTTCAGCACCCAGAAATCGCCTTCCTGGGTCAGATCCTCCTTCGCGGCGCCATGCTTGCGCAGGAATCCGGCCAGCGCCTGCTCCGGCGCGGAGATCCGCGGCCCGCGCTCGGAGACCGAGCTGGCCGCCACCTCAGCCGCCACGTTCGCCGCCAGGGCGATGCGGCGGGGGCCGTAAAATACCTGCGTCACCGCGATGTTCAACGGCTTCAGCGCCTGGGCGCAGAGGCCCTCAAGCTGCGCGCCCGCCCCGGCCTGCATGCGGGCGGGGATTTCTTCGGAGAACAGCTCCAGGAAAAACTCAGGCATTATTCCCCCGCGATCCAGGCTTCGGCGCAGGCCTTCGCCAGATTGCGCACGCGTGCGATATAGGCGGCGCGCTCGGCCACCGAGATCACGCCCCGCGCATCCAGCAGATTGAACAGATGGCTGGCCTTGATGCACTGGTCATAGGCCGGCTGGGCGACGCCGCCCGCCACCAGGGCCTGGCACTCGGCCTCGGCATCCTCGAAATGCCGGGCCAGCATGTCGGTATTGGCCAGCTCGAAATTATGCTTGGAATAGTCCCGCTCGGCGCGCAGGAACACGTCGCCATAGGTCACGCCCTGGCCGTTGAAATCCAGGTCGTACACGTTCTCGACGCCCTGCACATACATCGCCAGCCGCTCCAGCCCGTAGGTCAGCTCGGCTGAGGGCGCGACGCAGGCAATGCCGCCCACCTGCTGGAAATAGGTGAACTGCGTCACCTCCATGCCGTCGCACCAGACTTCCCAGCCCAGCCCCCAGGCGCCCAAAGTCGGGCTTTCCCAGTCATCCTCGACGAAGCGTATGTCGTGCAGATGGCGGTTGATGCCGATGGCGTCATAGCTGGCGAGCAGCAGCTCCTGGATATTGTCCGGGCTTGGCTTCAGCAATGCCTGATATTGGTAGTAATGCTGCAGGCGGTTCGGGTTCTCGCCATAGCGCCCGTCGGAGGGCCGGCGGGAGGGCTGCACATAGGCCGCCTTCCAGGGTTTTGGCCCCAGGGCGCGCAGCGTTGTGGCGGGGTGGAAGGTACCGGCGCCCATCTCCACGTCGTATGGCTGGAGAATGACGCAGCCCTGCTTGGCCCAGAACGCGTGCAATGTCAGGATAATGTCCTGGAAGCTCTTCGGCTTCCCCGGTGTGCTGTGGACTGTCATGGACCTTTGGTTAAACTGACGCGCCGCAGCAATACGGCCCCGCACCGGGAAGAGCAACCGCGAAGGACAGAAAATGGGCACCATAGTGCAGTGGAAAGCGCAAGATTGGGCAGGTGTGGCGCTGGCGGCACTGGTGGGGGGCGGGGCGTTCGCGTTCCGGGCGCTGGCGATTGTGCCGCGCGCCACGGTGGGCATCTGCGCCGCCGCGTCAGCGCCCGCTTACTGCGTGCCGCGCGGCTGGGTTCTGCATTGGCAATATCTGGGCGCCTTTGGCTGGGCGGCGCTGGCGGCGGGGCTGCTGGCGTTCTTCTGGGGCAAGCGCCTCATCGGCGCGCTGGCGGTGGGGCTCGGGATCGCCGCCGTGGTGAATTACAACGGCACGCAAGGCATCATCGGCGCCGCGCTGGGTCTGGCAGCATGGCTGAGCCTGCTTACCAACCGGCCTGGGTGGGTCCGCGTATAGGTCCAGACGTTTTTGGGGCGCCTTTTTTCAAAAAGGCGCAAAAACACTTAACTTAAAGCCCCACCTTGCCCATCGCCAGGAACTTCTCCCGGCGCTTGGCCTTCAGGGCTTCCGGCGTCTGGCCCAGCAGGGGCGCCAGCGCGGTCTCCACCGCATCGCCCAAAGCCGCCAGCGCTGCTTCCGGGTTGCGGTGGGCGCCGCCCAGCGGCTCGGGCACGATCTCGTCGATCAGCCCCAGCTTCTTGAGGTCCTGGGCGGTGATGCGCATCGCCTCGGCCGCCACCGGCGCCTGGGCGGAGTCGCGCCACAGGATGGAGGCGCAGCCTTCCGGCGAGATCACGGAGTAGATCGCGTGCTCATACATCAGCACGGCATTGCCCGCCGCGAGCGCGATGGCCCCGCCGGAGCCGCCCTCGCCGATGATGGTGGCCACGAAGGGCACCGGCGCGTCGAGGCAGGCCTCGATCCCGCGCGCAATGGCTTCCGCCTGGCCGCGCGCCTCGGCCTCGATGCCGGGGAAGGCGCCGGAGGTGTCGACAAAGGTGAGAACCGGCAGGTTGAACCGCCCGGCCAGCTCCATCAGGCGGCGCGCCTTGCGGTAGCCCTCAGGCTTGGCCATGCCGAAATTATGTTTCAGGCGTGATTCGGTGTCGGTGCCCTTTTCGGTGCCGATCACCATCACCGCCTTGCCCCTGAAGCGCCCCATGCCGCCAATGATCGCGGCATCATCGGCAAAGGCGCGGTCGCCCGCCAGGGGCGTGAAATCCTCGATCAGCGCGGAGATGACCCCTAGCGCCTTCGGCCGCTCCGCATGGCGGGCGACCTGGGTTTTCTGCCAGGGGCTCAGCTTGGCATAGATGGCTTTCAGCTGCGCATCCGCCTTGGCGGAGAGCTTTGCCACCTCGTCGACGATATTGATCTCACCGGGAGCCGCGGTCATCCGCCGCAGCTCCTCGATCTTGCTCTCAAGCTCGGCGACAGGCTTTTCGAATTCCAGATACTGACGCATGGACCGGGGGCTTAGCACATATCCGCGCCAAGAAAAGCCTTAGAACGCTTTGTGAACAAGTTAAGCCGGCCGGCTCAAGCTGTTGTCGCGTTCCAGCCTGTGTCCGAGCGATCCATCTAAACCCATATTGGTCTAAGCGTCCCGGCGCAGTTTAGCCGCGGCGTCCCGCACTTGCGACAGGGCATCGGCAAGATCGTCATCCCCAGCCCGCAAGGCCGGCACCTGGGCCCCGGCATGGCCCCGCATTTGCGCCGCCAGCGCCGCCGCCAGGGCCTGGCAGTCCGCCATGCGGGGCGCATCCGCCGGGCTGGACTCGCCGCTGATCAGCCGCACCGCCGCCGCCCCGGCCACGCCGCGCAGGGCAGAGAGCAATTGCGCCGCGTCATCCAGCCGCCCGCGCCGGCCACGCCCCTCCAGGCGCATGCGCGACAGCGCGGTCTCCGCCACGGCGCTGGCCATGCCGGCCTCCCGGCGCTCGCGCCCGGCGATATCCTGCCCCATGGCGGGATGCGCCAGCGCCGCCGCCGCAAAGCCCAGATTCGCCTCGATGGCCGCCGCCAGCAAGGCGCGGAACCCACCCTGGCTGCGCTCCGGCCAGAGCCACAGCACCCCCGCCACGCCCACCAGCGCGCCGATCACGTTATTCAGCGCCCGTGCCGCCGGAATGCCGCCGCCAGGCTGCAGCATGTCGATCACCAGCACGAAAAGCGGCGTCAGGAACAGCACGAACACCGTGTAATTCACACTCTTGAAGGCGATGGCCAGCGCCGCCAGCGGAAAAATGACAATCAGCAGCAGCGGCTTGGCGGGCAGCAGGGCGATCAGCAGGGCCGCCAGCACACCGCCGCCGACACTGCCGATGATCCGCTCCAGGCTGCGCGGCCAGGTGGTCTCGGCCAAAGGCTGCATCACCATCACCGTCGCCATCGTCGCCCAATAAGAGAAGGCGAGACCGAGCCAGGACACGAGCAGATACGCCGCGCCGACCGCCACGGTCACGCGCGCGGCATGGCGCAGAATGGGGGCGGTGATCCGCCCTGGGCTGAACGCATGCGCGACAGGGTGCGCGCTCTCCGCACTTGGCCCCTGGGCATAAGCAGCCAGGGCAGAGGCGCAGAGTGACATGGCCCGCGCCTGCGCCGCCGGCAGCGCCGCCGCATCCTGCGCCAGGGCGGCCGCGTACGCCGCAAGCCGCGTGCCGTCGAAGGCGCGGGTCGAGGCCTGACGCTCGGCTTCCAGCAGCGCCTCGCGCAATGTCCAGAGGCAAAAACCCAGCGGGCGGGGCGCGTCCTTGGCAACCAGCACATGCCCCAGCGCGATCAGCACCGCGAACAGCCTGTCCGCGCAATCCACCGCCAGCTCATGGCGCGCCTGCCCGGATTCGAGCCGCGCCACGGCGGCGCGCCCGCGCTCAATCGCCAGCCGGACAGAGCGGCGATGCTCCGCGTTCAACGCCTGGCGGGATGCCACATCCGCGCCGCCATGCTGCGCCAGGGCCAGAAACTCCCCAACCATCGCGGCTTCCCGCGCGAAGATGGAGGACGCCGCCCGGCGCACCGGCGCATGCGGGTGGATGCGCCACAGCACAAGGCAGAGCAGCAGCGCCCAGGCGCAGCCGAACAGGAAAGCCCCGGCCAGAATGAACGCGCCGCCGGGCGTGCGCGGATAATCCACCCCCACCACCGCCACCACGCTGACGAGGATGCCGGGCACGGTGGCCGTCGCCCCCCAGGCGCGGGGGAGGTTGGTGAGAAACACCAGGGCCAGCATCACCAGCCCGCCAATCACAGGCCCGCCCGCCCCGGCGATGGACACGCAAGGCAGCACCACCGCCCCGGCCAAGGCAAAACCGCCAATGGCCAGGAGGCGGGTTTTATCCCGCCCGCCAGGATCGGCCAGGCAACACCAGAACGCGCCAAACGCCGCCCAGGCCAGCCAGGGCAGGCCAAGCCCATAGGCCAGCCCCACCATCACCGCCACGGCGGTGGCGGCGCGCAGCCCTTCGGCAATGCCGATCTGCTCGGGCGTTAGCCCAAAGAGCGGGATTCGAGCACGCGCGAGAGCCGGTACGCGCTCTCCGCCAGCCCCGCCGCCGGGGCGCGCCACATGCCTTGCCCGAAACCCAAACTCTGCGTCTGCATCTGCGATCCATGAAAGAAAAACCGCAGGATATCCGGCGGTCTTTCCTTATATGCTGCGACGCAACATGAACAAAATGAATTGTTTGAATAAGCTCAAGTCAAAATCGGAATAATATACTTGCCGGACAGCTTCACCTTTGTCAGATCCACCAGCGCCTACGCGAACGCGCGGCACGCCCTCACTTATCCTTCAGCAGATCGCGTATCCTTCAGCAGATCGCGGATCTCGGTCAGCAATGTCTCTGTCGGGGTGGGCTCGGCGGCGGCCGGGGCCGGGGATTTGTGGATTTTCTCGATCAGCCGGACGAGCCAGAAGATGGCGGCGGCGACGATCAGGAAATTGATCACGGCATTGATGAACAGGCCATAATTGATGGTCACGTCCCCGGCCTTCTGCGCATCCGCGAGCGTCACCGCCGGCGCGCCCCTCAGGATGATAAAATGATTGGAAAAATCCACCCCGCCGGTGATCAGCCCGATAAACGGGTTGATGATATCCTTCACCAGAGAACCGACAATGCCCGTGAAGGCGGCGCCGATGACGACGCCGACCGCCAGATCCACGACATTGCCCCGCATGATGAAGGCCTTGAAATCGCCCAACCAGCCGGGCGCCTTCAACTGGACCGGGAATTTTGACGTCGCAGACATCCGCCTCTCCGCATTGGTGTCTCCGCAACATGTACGGGCCGGCTTTTTATCCGCAACCTTTTTTTATGACTTCGTACTGATTCTTCACTTTGAAATGAAGCACTTGCATGCTCTCCTGGGCTAATCATCCAAGGAGAGACCGATGAACAAGGCCAAGGCGGCACTGGGCGAAGCGATCCGCGGGCTGATGAAGCAGAAGGGCCTGAGCTGGGCATCCCTCGCGCAGGCCATCGGCCAGTCTCCGGTCTGGACCTGTGCGGCCTGCCTCGGCCAGATGTCCATGACGCAGGACGCCGCCGAAAAAATCGCCGCCCTGCTGGGGCTCTCGGCTACTGAGGCCGCGTTGCTGCAGGACATCCCCTATCGCGGCGCGCTCCCCACCGAAGTGCCGACAGACCCGCTGGTCTACCGGTTTTATGAGCTGGTCAGCGTCTATGGCACCACCTGGAAAGAACTGATCCAGGAGGAATTCGGGGATGGCATCATGAGCGCCATCGACTTCAATATGAGCCTGGAGCGCGAGCCGGACCCGAAGGGCGACCGTGTAAAAATCGTCATGAGCGGCAAATTCCTGCCCTATCAGCGTTATTGAGGCATTTCAAAGCTTGCGCGGCGCGGCGCGGGTCTGAAACAACCGTGCCCACCATGCAGGAGACTCGGATGTTCAAAAAATGCCTCATGCTGGCACTGGCGCTCTCCCTCGCCGGATGCGGACATGGCACGGGACGCACCACCGGCACCGCCGCGGGCGGTGCGGCGACAGGTGCGATGATCGGTATTATCGGCGGGCCCATCGGCGTGGTGGTGGGGGCTGGCATCGGGGCCGGCGCGGGCGCCATCGCGGGGTCCAACACCACACCCAAGCAGGTCAATCTCGGCAACGCGCCGTGGGATAAGAAAGGCACCTAGTGCGGGATGATTTTTGATCGAATCCCCTTTGGGATCGATCAAAAATCTGAATCCCACTCTTTTATCAGAGAGACAGAGCGCGTTGAGGGTGGCGCGCGAGGGCGCGTCAACCTCAACCTATCGCGCGCTAAAAGTCAGGACATGTTAAGCCCGCCTTTACGCTACCCGCGGTAGCAATATCTGGCAGCATGGACCATGGCCACCACCTCCAGGACAAGGCTGCCGGATGGCGGGCCGTGGTGGCCCGTCATCCGCGAGGGGCCGTATTTCAGGCGCCCGCCAGCGTCATGCCCTCGATGCGCAAGGTCGGCGCATCGGTGCCGCGCTTGAATTCCAGGTCGCTCGCCGGGGTGAGGTGCAAGAACATGTCCTTGAGGTTCCCGGCGATGGTGAATTCCGCCACCGGCTCGGCGATCTGCCCGTTGCGGATCATGAACCCGGCGGCACCGCGCGAATAATCGCCGGTCAGCCCGTTCACGCCGGTGCCGATCATCTCGGTCACGTACAGCCCCTCGGAAATATCCGCCATCAGCTGTTCGGGCGTCATCCGGCCCGGCTCCATGTAGAAATTGCTCAAGCCCCCGGCATGGCCGTTGGTCTTCAACCCAAGCTGGTTGGCCGAGCGCGTGTCCAGCACCCAGTCGGTCAGGCGGCCATCCTCGATGAAATTCATCCGCGTCACCGTCTGGCCTTCGCGGTCGAAGGGGCGCGAGCGCCGGCCGCGCACGCGCAGCGGGTCATCCACGATATTGATGCCGGGGCCAAACACCGCCTGGCCCAGGGCATCCTTCAGGAAGGAGGTGCCGCGGGCGATGGAGGCCCCCGAGATGGCGCCGGAGAAATGCCCGAGAATCGAGCCCGCCACGCGCGGGTCGAACAGCACCGGCAGCTTCGCCGTCGCCGGGCGGCGGGGGTTGAGGCGGGCCAGCGCGCGCGAGGCGGCATTGCGGCCAAGCTGGGCGGCATCGCCCAGATCCTCGCCATGGATCACGGACTCATAATCGTAATCGCGCTGCATATCCGTGCCCGTGCCCGCGATGGCGGTGACGGAGACGCTATGGAAGGAGCGCGCATATTCGCCCAGAAACCCATGGCTTGTGGCCAGCACCGAGACCGAGCGCGACCAGGAGGAAGACGCGCCTTCGGAATTGGTGATACCGGGCACGGCAAGGGCGGCCTCTTCCGCCGCGATGGCGCGTGCGATCAGCAGCTCCGCACCCGGCTCCACCGGGTCGTCCAGCTCCAGAAACCCGGCATCGGGTGCGGGCGGCGCGAAGGGAATTTCGGCGTACGGGTCTTCCGGCACCACTTTCGCCATCGCCACCGCCTGCTCGGCCAGGCGTTGGAAGGCCGCACGGTCGATGGAGCTGGCGGAGACGGAGGCCGAGCACCTTCCCAGGAACACGCGCAACCCAAGCTCCGTGGTCTCGGCACGCTCGGTTTCCTCGATCTTGCCCAGGCGGCGCTGCACGCCGACGGAGGTGCCCTCATAGAGCCCCACCTCCGCCACTTCGGCACCCGCGCGCTTCGCCGCCTCCAGAAGGGCGGCGGCGGCGTCGCCCAGCGCGCTCACGCGGCTAGCCGGTCGATGATGGAGGAGAATTTCGGCACCTGCGCCACCGGGCCGATGGTCGCCAGAGTGGGTTTCTGCCGGAAGATCTTCGATCCCGCCGCGCGGACATCATCAACCGTTACGGCGTTGATTTTGGCAACGGTTTCCGAAACCGGGATGATGCGGCCAAAGACCTGCCATTGCCGGGCCAACTGCTCGCAGCGGCTGCCGGTGGATTCCAGGCTCATCAGCAGCCCGGCCTTCAGCTGGGCGCGGGCGCGGTTCAGCTCGGCCTCGCTCACCTCGCGCTGCACCTTCTCCAGTTCCTCAAGCGTCACGGGGATCAGCTCCGCCGCCTCGGACTCGCCGGTGCCCGCGTAAATCCCGAACAGCCCGCCATCCTGCGCCGGGGCGGTGAAGCTGTAGATGGAATAAACCAGCCCACGCTTCTCGCGGATCTCCTGGAACAGCCGCGAGGACATGCCGCCACCCAGCAAGGTGGAGAGCAGCATGGCGGGGTAGTAATCCGCCTCGCCATAGCCCGGCGAATCAAAGCCCAGCACGATATGCGCCTGGTCCAGGTCGCGCAGCTCGCGGTATTCGCCGCCCATATAATCGGCGGGCATGGGCGCGATCCGCTCCGCATGCGGCAGGTCGGCGAAGTACCTCTCCGCCAGCTCCACAACCTGGCTATGGTACAGATTGCCGCTGGCGGCGATGACCATATTGTCCGGCGTGTAATGCTCGCGCATGAAGCCGGGCAGCGCCTCGCGCTTCATGCCACGGATGATCTGCTCCGTGCCCAGCACCGGGCGGCCCATCGGCTGCGACGGATAAGCGGCAGACTGGAAATGGTCGAAGATGATGTCATCCGGCGTGTCGTTCGCCTGGCCGATCTCCTGCAGGATCACGCCGCGCTCGCGCTCCAGCTCCTCCGGCTCGAAGGTGGAGTGGCAGAGAATATCGCCGATGATATCCGCGCCCAGCGCCAGATCCTCCTTCAGCAGCTTGACATAATAGGCCGTCTGCTCGCGGGAGGTATAGGCGTTGATATGGCCGCCGACATTCTCGATCGCCTCGGCGATATCCGCCGCCGAGCGGCGCTCGGTGCCCTTGAAGGCCATATGCTCAAGAAAATGCGCCACCCCGTTCTCGGCGGCGGTCTCGTGGCGCGTGCCAGCGCCCACATAGGCGCCGAAGGACACAGTCTCCACCCGCTCCATGCGCTCGGTCAGCACGGTGAGGCCGGAGGCCAGGGTGGTTATGGAAACCTGTTCAGGCATTGCTGTTCCTGTTCGCAAAATTCCGCACCAGGGTTTCGATCGCGACAAGATCGGCCGGGGCGCGGGTGTAAGTCTCTTTCCTGTCATATAGGTCGGAGAGATGCTTTGGGAGGGGCGGGCGGCTGCCAACCGCTTTTTCGATGGCATCCGGGAACTTGGCCGGGTGCGCGGTGGCGGCGGCGATCACCGGCAGCCCCACCGGCGCGCAGTCGCGCCCGGCGGCCAGGCCGATGACGCTGTGCGGGTCCGCAAGATACTGGCTTTCCTGGTAGAACCGGGCGATTTCCTTCAGCGTCGCCTCGTCATCCAGCCTGTAGCCCTGGAACTGGTGGCGGATGGCCTGCCAGACCGGGGCCTCCACCGCCATTTTGCCGGTGGCGCGGAAATCCGCCATGGTTTTCGCCGTCAGCGCCGCATCACGCCCCAGGAACTCGAACAAAAGCCGTTCGAAATTGGAGCTGACGCCGATATCCATGGAGGGCGAAAGGCTCGGCTCAACCCCCTGCACGCTCATGTCGTTGGCGGCCAGGAAGCGGACCAGAATATCGTTGCGGTTGGAGGCGACGATGAACTTGGCAATCGGCAGGCCCATCTGCTTGGCCGCCCAGGCGGCCAGGATATTGCCGAAATTGCCGGTGGGCACGGCCACCGCCACCTCGCGCTCGGGCGCGCCCAGGTTGAGCGCGGCGTAGACGTAATAGGGGATCTGCGCGGCGATGCGGGCGAAATTGATGGAGTTGACGGCGGAGAGGTTCATCTCGGCGCGGAAGGGCGCATCCGCGAACATCGCCTTCACCAGGTCCTGGCAATCGTCGAAATTCCCCGAAACGGCGATGTTCAGCACGTTATCGGCCTTCACCGTGGTCATCTGGCGGCGCTGCACCTCCGAGGTTTTGCCCTCCGGATGCAGGATGGTGATGTCGATATTCTTCCGGTTGGCCACGGCCTCGATGGCCGCCGAGCCGGTATCGCCGGAGGTGGCGCCGACGATGCGGACCTTCTCGCCGCGCTTGGCCAGCACATGCTCGAAGAGATGGCCGACGAGCTGCAGCGCCATGTCCTTGAAGGCGAGCGTGGGGCCATGAAACAGCTCCAGCGCGTAGAGGTTGGTGTCCACCTGCACCAGCGGCACGGTCGCCTTATGGGCAAAGCCCGGCATAGGCGCGGCGGCACATGGCCAGGAGGTCCGGATATTCGATGCTGCCCGCCGCGAAGGGGGCGATGATCTTCGCCGCCAGCTCCGCGTAAGGCAGGCCGCGCATGGCTTTCAGCTCGGCGGCGGAGAAATGCGGCCAGCTTGCCGGCATATAGAGCCCGCCATCATTGGCGAGGCCGGCGAGCAGCACACCGGCGAAATCCATCTCCGGGGCCTGGCCCCGCGTCGAAACATAGCGCATCAAATTTTCCCTAGTCCGGGCTGGCCTATACTATCTGGCGAGGGCGGGCAGCAATGCGTCCAGCCTTTTGGTCCCTTGCGCGGTGGCGGCCAGCCTGTCGCCGGAGAGGGTCAGATAGCCCTCGGCCAGGCATTCCTCCAGAATATCCGGCTCCAACGCGTCCATCAGGGCCATGCCGGTACGCGCGGCGAAGCGGGGGACGCAGATGCCCTCCTGCAGCCGCAAGCCCATGATCAACGCCTCGCGGGCGCGGTCCTGGGATGGCACCTCCTCTTCCAAGGTGGTGCCATGGCCATGGGCGGCCACGCGCTGCATCCAGACCTCGGGCGCGCGGTGGCGGGTGGTGGCGAGCAGCTTGCCGCCCAGGGAGAGCCGCCCATGCGCGCCGGGGCCGATGCCCGCATAATCGCCATAGCGCCAATAGGTGAGGTTATGCCGGCTCTCTCCGCCCGGCTTGGCGTAGTTGGAGACCTCATAGCGCTGCAAGCCGTAGCGCGCGGCTTCCTCCGCCGTGATGTCGTACAGCGACTCAGCCTCGTCCTCGTCGGGGAGCACAAATTCGCCGCGCGCATGCAGGGTGGCGAATTTGGTGCCGTCCTCAATGGTGAGTTGGTAGAGCGAGAGATGGTCCGCCGCCAGGTCCAGCGCCCGGCGCAGCTCCGCCCGCCACGCCGGCTGGGTCTGGCCGGGGCGGGCATAGATCAGGTCGAAGGAGATGCGCGGGAAGATTTTGGCCCCCAGCTCGATGGCGGCGATGGCCTGCTCGGCGCTATGCTGGCGCCCCAGGAAGCGCAGCGCCTCCGGGTCAAAACTCTGCACCCCGATGGAGACACGGTTCACCCCCGCCGCGCGGTAGGATGCGAATTTCTCCGCCTCCACGCTTGTCGGGTTGGCCTCCAGCGTGATCTCGGCATCCGGGTCCAGGTTGAACAGGCGCCCGGCCTCTTCGATCAAACTCGCCACGCTCTGCGGGTCCATCAGGCTGGGCGTGCCGCCGCCGAAGAAGATGGAGGTGACGCGCCGCCGCCCCAGCCTTGCCGCCTCAAAGCCCAACTCCGCCTTCAGCGCCGCCAGCATGGCCGCCTGCGGCAGGGTGTCGCGCACATGGGAGTTGAAGTCGCAATACGGGCATTTGGCCAGGCAGAAGGGCCAGTGAAGATAGAGCGCCAATTGATCCATGCGCCCCGGCATAGACCGGTTGGCGGGCGGGGGCGAGTTGGCCCCGCCTTGGCAGGCTCTCTCCAGCCGCCTATCCCGGAGCCATGGAAGCGATCCGCGTCGAAAACCTCGTCAAGCGTTACCCCGCTACGCTGGCGGTGGATAACCTCTCCTTCTCGCTGGAGCGCGGCCGGATCCTGGGGCTGCTGGGCGGCAATGGCGCGGGCAAGACCACCACCATCTCCATGCTGCTCGGGCTGCTGGTGCCCACATCCGGGCGCATCAATGTGCTGGGGCATGACATGGCGCATGACCGCTTTGCCGCCCTGGCGCGGATGAATTTTTCCTCGCCCTATATCGCCCTGCCCGCCCGGCTCACGGTGCGGGAAAATCTTGAAGTCTACGGCCATCTCTACAACGTGCCGAAGCTGAAACACCGGATCGGCCAGCTGGCGGAGCAATTCCGCCTGACCGAACTGCTCAACCGCCCGGCGGGCGACCTCTCGGCCGGGCAGAAAACCCGTGTGGCTTTGGCAAAAGCCTTTCTCAACCAGCCGGACCTCCTGCTGCTGGACGAGCCCACCGCGAGCCTGGACCCCGACACGGGCGACTATGTCCGCACCGCTTTGGAGGAATACCGGCGCGAGAGCGGGGCGGCCATTCTGCTCGCCTCCCACAACATGGCGGAGGTCGAGCGGCTCTGCGACGAGGTGCTGATGATGAAACAAGGCCGCGTGGCGGACCGTGGCGCGCCGGATGAGCTGATCGCCCGCTATGGGCGGGAGGATATGGAGCAGGTGTTTCTGCATATCGCCCGGAGCGAGGCGCTGTGAGCGGCGCGGCACGGCGCATCTGGGGCCTCATCTACCGGCATCTGTGCATGTACCGGCATTCCTGGCCGCGACTGCTGGAGATCGCCTATTGGCCGGCGCTGGAGCTGCTGATCTGGGGCTTCACCGCGAATTTTTTCAGCCGCGGCATCCATGCCGGGGCGGCGGTGCTGGCGGGGACGGCGCTGATCGCCGGGGTGCTGCTGTGGGAGATCGTGCTGCGCTCGCAGATCGGGGTGACCTTGAGTTTCCTGGAGGAAATCTGGTCGCGCAATCTGGGGCATCTCTTCGTCAGCCCGCTGCGCCCGTCGGAGATGGTGCTGGCACTGCTCGCCGTCTCCGTGATCCGGACATTCATCGGCCTGCTTCCCGCCACAATCATCGCCTTTCTGCTCTATCATTATGACCTGTTCGCGCCCGGCCCGGTGATGGTGCTGTTCTTCCTCAACCTGCTCGTCATGGGCTGGTGGGTGGCGCTTGGCATCGTCTCGCTGCTGTTTCGCTACGGCGCCGGGGCGGAGGCGCTGGCCTGGACCATCGCCTTCGGCATCACCCCCTTCGCCTGCGTGTTCTACCCCGTGGCCTCGCTGCCGGGTTGGCTGCAGCCTGTTGCCCTGGCCCTTCCCGCCGCGCATATTTTCGAGGGTCTGCGCGCCCTGCTGCTGAGCGGCCAAACGGATTGGGCGCAATTCGGCTGGGCCGCTGCGTTGAACGCCGCCTGGATGCTGGCCGCCATCGCCGTGTTCGGGGCTGAATTCCGCCGTGCGCGAATCCGCGGCGCTTTGATATCAATTGGAGAATGAGCATGCATCAATTCTGGCTCATCCGCCACGCCTTGGTTCACCGGGAGTCGTTGGCCTATCTGTACGGAACCGACGATGTGCCGGTCTGCACCCAGACCATGGCGGCGCAAGGGCCGCATTACGCCGCGCTGGCGGCCCGGCTGCCGCGCCCGGCACGGTTTGTCTGCACGCCGCTCACCCGCACCCAGCTCACCGCCGATGCGCTGGTGCGCGCGGGCTATCCGGCCCATGAAAGGCGGATCGACCCCGCCTTCATCGAGCAGGATTTCGGGGACTGGCAGGGCGTGCCCATCGCCCAGTTCGACGCGCGCGGCCATGAGGAACGGCACCCGTTCTGGCCCATCCATGCCGCCGAAACCCCGCCGGGCGGGGAAAGTTTTGCCCATCTCATCGACCGCGTGGGCGCCGGGCTGGAGGCGCTGCTGGAAAATGCCGAGGGCAAGGACACCGTCATCGTCAGCCATGGCGGGGCCATCCGCGCCGCCTGCGCCTATGCGATGGGGCTGACCCCGCACCAGGCGCTATGCCTGCAGATCGACAATATCTCCCTCACCCGCATCGAATATGCACAGCGCGGCTGGCGGGTTTTGTCGGTTAATGAACACTCCTCCATCCCGGCTTGCCTGCCGCAAGCCGCGCCCCCACCTGCCCCAACACGACACGAAGCGACCTCAACACAAGGAGTTCTCTCATGAAACGCCTGCTGCTCGCGGCCGCGTTCACCGCTGCCCTCACCGCCCCGGCCCTGGCCGCCGACCCCCAGCATCTGGTGGACAGCTCCACCTTGTCGCTGGAGGACATGATGGGCGGCGCCGAAGGCTCCCAGGCCCAGCAATTCCTGCGCAAGGCCAAGGCCGTGGTGATCTGCCCCAACGTCTTCCGCGCCGGGTTCTTCTTCGGCGGTGAGGGCGGGGGCTGCGTGCTCTCCGCCCGCACGGCGGATGGCGACTGGTCCAACCCGGCCATCTACTCCATGGGCAGCGGCAGCTTCGGGCTGCAGGTCGGCCTGCAGACGGCTGAGGTGATGATGATCATCATGACCAATGGCGGGCTGAACGCGCTTTTGAACTCGCAATTCAAGATCGGCGCCGATGCCGGGCTCTCCGTCGCCACGCTGGGTGCTGGCGTGACGGGGGCGATGTCCACCGCCTGGAACGCGGACATCATCAGCTTCTCCAAGAGCCAGGGGCTGTATGGCGGCATCTCGCTCTCGGGCACCGTGCTCTCCAACGATGCGGGCGCCGAGCAGCAATATTACGGCCAGGAATTCGCCGCCCGGCAGATCGTGGTCGACGGCCAGGGCAACAACCCCGGCGCCAACCCGCTGCGCCAGACGCTCGCCCGCTACGCCGCGCCGGCAGGGGCGATGGCCCCCGCGCAGTAAGCCGAAGGTTGATGCCGCTTTTTTGAAAAAAAGCGGCGCAAAAAACTTTTATAAACTAAAAAACGCCCTGTTTCGCAGGGCGTTTTTTTGACTCAGTAGACCACGACGCTGCGGATGCTCTCGCCCTTGCGCATCAGCTCAAAGCCCTCATTGATCTGCTCGAAGGGCAGCACATGGGTGATGAGCGAGTCGATATCGATCTTGCCCTCCATGTACCAATCCACGATCTTCGGCACATCGGTGCGCCCGCGCGCCCCGCCGAAGGCCGTGCCCTTCCAGGTGCGGCCCGTCACAAGCTGGAAGGGGCGGGTGGAAATTTCCTGCCCCGCGCCCGCGACGCCGATGATGATCGAGGTGCCCCAGCCACGATGGCAGCATTCCAGCGCCTGGCGCATCACCTTGGTGTTGCCGATGCACTCGAAGGAATAATCCGCGCCGCCATCGGTGAGGTTGACGAGATAGGGTACGAGGTCCTCGCCGATCTCGGACGGGTTGACGAAATGTGTCATGCCGAATTTCTCGGCCATCGGCTTGCGGGCGTTGTTCAGGTCCACGCCGATGATCTTGTCAGCCCCGGCGATGCGCGCGCCCTGGATGACGTTGAGGCCGATGCCGCCGAGGCCGAACACCACGACATTATCGCCCGGCTGCACTTTCGCGGTGTTGAACACCGCGCCGATGCCGGTGGTGACGCCGCAGCCGATATAGCAGATTTTCTCAAACGGCGCGTCCTCACGCACCTTGGCGAGCGCGATCTCCGGCAGCACCGTGAAATTCGCGAAGGTGGAGCAGCCCATGTAATGCATCACCGGCGCGCCGTCGCAGGAGAAGCGGCTGGTGCCATCCGGCATCACGCCCTTGCCCTGGGTGGTGCGGATGGCGGTGCAGAGATTGGTCTTGCGCGAGAGGCAGGACTTACATTGGCGGCATTCGGGCGTGTAGAGCGGAATCACATGGTCGCCCTTCTTGAGCGAGGTCACGCCGGGGCCAACATCCACCACCACGCCAGCGCCCTCATGGCCCAGAATGGCGGGAAAAATCCCCTCCGGGTCCGCGCCGGAGAGGGTGTATTCATCCGTATGGCAGATGCCGGTGGCCTTCACCTCCACCAGTACCTCGCCCCATTTCGGCCCCTCGATCTCCACCGTTTCCAGCGACAGCACCTTGCCCGGTGCCCGCGCCACAGCCGCCCGTGTCTTCATGCCTCTGCTCCCTTGAAAGAAGATGCCGGATAACCCTGCGCGAAGAGCAGGGAGGTGAGATCGGTATGCACCACCTTGTTGACGACTTCCGCCGCCACAACGGGCTTGGCGTGATAGGCGATGCCAAGTCCGGCGGCCTTCAGCATCGGCAGGTCATTGGCGCCGTCGCCCACGCTGAGCGTGGCGGAGAGCTGCACACCGCGCTGGGCGGCGATCTCATTCAGCGAGGCCAGCTTGGCGTTCTTGTCCAGGATCGGCTCGCCCACCTCGCCAGTCAGCGCCGCGCCGTCATCCAGCAGGGTGTTGGCACGGTGGATGGCAAAGCCCAGCTCGGCGGCGACACGGGCGGTGAAAAAGTTAAACCCGCCGGACACCAGGGCGGTGGTGGCGCCGAACGCGTTCATGGTGGCCACCAGCGTGCGCGCGCCGGGGCAGTATTCTATGCCCTTCCATGTCTCCTCCAGCGCAGTCACCGGCAGGCCCTTCAGCAGCCCCACGCGCTCGCGGATGGCGGCGTGGAAATCCAGCTCGCCATTCATCGCCCGGGCGGTGATGGCGGCGATCTGGTCCTTGATGCCCGCGAACCCCGCCAGCTCGTCCAGCGTTTCAGCGGTGACGATGGTGCTGTCCATATCCGCCACCAGCACCGCCTTGCGCCGCCCGCGCGGCTTGGTGAGGAAAATATCCACCGCCTTGTGGGTCAGCACCGCCGCAATGGCCGAACGGTCCGGGACGCGGCGGGCCAGGAACTCAACCGCCCTGCCCTCCTCCAGCCAGGTGAGGTTGCGCCCCTCGGCATAGGCCAGGGCACGGGCGGCGTCCTGCGCAGAAAGGGTTCCGGCCTCCCGGCTGGCCACGAGGGTAACGATGTGAGAATGAGCGGATGTCATGGACGCGACGGATAAGGCAGAGACAGGCTTTGGGCAACGCACGGGGCTGATCATCGCCGGCCCGACGGCGAGCGGCAAATCCGCCCTGGCCCTGGCCATCGCCAAGGCGTTCGGCGGCACCATCATCAATGCCGATGCCATGCAATGCTACCGGGAGCTGCGCCTGCTCACCGCCCGGCCCTCGCACGAGGATGAGGCGCAGGCCCCCCACCGGCTTTACGGCGTGCGCGCCGCCGATGAACCCGCCAACGCCGCCTGGTGGCGCGATGCCGCGCTGGCGCAGATGCAGGCGGCTTCCTTCCCCATCCTCTGCGGCGGCACGGGCATGTATTTCTCCGCCCTGGTGAAAGGCATTGCCGACATCCCCGACCCTGGCGAGGCGGCCCGGACCGAAGCCAGGCGTTTGCTGGCAGAGATCGGCCCCGAGGCGCTGCATGCCAAGCTGGACCCGCAAACCGCCGCGAAGCTGAAACCGGGGGACAGCCAGCGCATCGCCCGCGCCTATGAGGTGTGGCTTAGCACCGGCAAGGGGCTGGCCTTCTGGCAGGCCCAACCCACGAAAAGGCTGGAAGGCTGGCGGCTGAAAATGATCCTGCTGGACCCGCCGCGCCCGGTTTTGCGCGAGGCCATCGAGACCCGCTTTACCGCCATGCTGGACGCCGGGGCGCTGGAGGAAGCGCGCGCTTTGCTGGCCCTGGGCCTGAAGCCCGACCTGCCGCTGCTGCGCGCCCATGGCATGCCGGAACTAGCCGCCCATCTGCGCGGCGAGATTACGCTGGAGGAGGCAAAAGCCCGCGCCGTTCTGGCCACGTTTCAGTACACGAAACGGCAAATGACCTGGTTCCGCCATCAGGAATTGGTGAGCAAAACAGGCATGCAAATAATTCATTCAAGAATTGACAGCTCAAAGCAATTTTCGGAAAGAGACATCGCCGATTTTGGAAATTTTATGAATTTTCCTGATTGACCTTCCGGCTCTGGCGCTGTACCGGAACATGGATAATTTCGACGCAGATGGCAGGATCACAATGGACGGCACGATCGCATCAACCGAGCTGATGAATTCCGGGGCGCAAGCGCTGCTCCGGGCTCTCAAGGCGCAGGGCGTGGATGTAATCTTCGGCTATCCCGGCGGCGCCGTGTTGCCGATTTACGACGCGCTCTTCCAGCAGAACGAGATCAAGCACATCCTGGTCCGCCACGAGCAGGCGGCCGTGCATGCGGCGGAGGGCTATGCCCGCTCCACCGGCAAGGTGGGCGTCGTGCTCGTCACCTCCGGCCCCGGCGCCACCAACGCCGTCACCGGGCTGGTGGACGCGCTGATGGATTCCATCCCCCTCGTCTGCCTCTCCGGCCAGGTGCCCACGCATCTCATCGGCAATGACGCCTTCCAGGAGGCGGACACCACCGGCATCACCCGGCCCGCGACCAAGCATAACTACCTGGTCAAGCAATCGGCGGATCTGGTTCCCGTGGTGCATGAGGCCTTCCTGGTGGCGCGCACGGGCCGCCCCGGCCCGGTGCTGGTCGATCTGCCGAAGGATATTCTCATCGCTCCCGCCCCCTACCGGGAGCCGGGCGGCCTGCAGCACCGCTCCTACCGCCCGCGCACCGAGCCGGACCCGCGCCGGATCGAGGAAGCCGTGGCGCTGCTCAAGCGCGCCGAGCGCCCGGTGATCTATGCCGGCGGCGGCGTCATCAATGCCGGGCCGGAAGCCGCGCGCCTGCTCACCGAGTTCACGCGCCTCACCGGCTTTCCCATCACCAACACGCTGATGGGCCTGGGCGCTTACCCGGCCTCCGACCCGCTCTTCCTCGGCATGCTGGGCATGCACGGCACTTACGAGGCGAATCTCGCCATGCATGGGTGCGACGTGATGCTGAATATCGGCGCGCGGTTCGATGACCGCGTGACCGGGCGGCTGAGCGCCTTCTCGCCGGACTCCAAGAAGATCCACGCCGATATCGACCCCGCCAACATCAATAAAACCGTGCAGGTGGACGTGCCCATCGTCGGCGATGCGCTGGCGGTGCTGAAGGCGCTGATGGCGGCCTGGACGAAGGATTCCACCCAGCCCAACCGCGCCGCCCTGGCGCAATGGTGGGGGCGGATCGACGCCTGGCGCGCGAAGGACTCGCTGCGCTACACCCAGAGCCGCGACCCGGGCAGCATCATCAAGCCGCAATACGCCATCGAGCAGCTTTATAAAGCCACGCGCGGGCGCGAGACCTACATCACCACCGAGGTCGGCCAGCACCAGATGTGGGCCGCCCAGCATTTCAAGTTCGAGAAGCCGAACCGCTGGATGACCTCCGGCGGGCTGGGCACTATGGGCTACGGCCTGCCCGCCGCCATGGGCGTGCAGGTGGCGCATCCGGACGCGCTGGTGGTGGATATCGCGGGCGAAGCCAGCATCCTGATGAACATCCAGGAGATGGGCACGCTGGCGCAGTTCCGCCTGCCGGTGAAAATCTTCATCCTGAACAACCAATATATGGGCATGGTGCGCCAGTGGCAGGAGTTGCTGCATGGCGGCCGTTATTCCAGCTCCTACTCTGAAGCGCTGCCGGATTTCGTGAAGCTGGCGGAGAGCTTCCATGCCGTCGGCCTGCGCGCCGAAACAGTTGACGACCTCGACCGGGTGATTGCCGAGATGATCGCCGTCGATAAGCCGGTGATCGCCGATATCTGTGTCGACCAGAAGGAGAATGTGTTCCCGATGATCCCCTCCGGCGCAGGCCATAATGAGATGCTGCTGGGGCCAGAGCATAAAGGCGCCTCCGGCCCGAGTGTCACCAATGAAGGGATGGCGCTGGTCTGATGTCTGATACCAATCTGCGCTCCGCCACCATCTCGGTTCTGGTGGAGAATGAGTCCGGCGTGCTGGCACGCGTCATCGGCCTGTTTTCCGGCCGCGGCTATAACATCGACAACCTCACCGTCGCCCCGGTGGAGCGTGACGGCTCGAAGAGCCGCATCACCGTGGTCACGCGCGGCACCGCCATGGTGATCGAGCAGATCAAGGCGCAGCTCGACCGGCTGGTGCCGGTGTACAAGGTGCTGGACCTCTCCGAAGGCCCGCATCTGGCGCGCGAGCTGGCGCTGATCAAGGTGCTGGGCACAGGCGAGAAGCGGGCCGAGGCGCTGCGCCTGGCGGACGCCTTCCGCGCCCGGGTGGTCGACGCGACGACGGAGAGTTTCACCTTCGAACTCACCGGCGCCACCGACAAGCTGGACGCGTTTCTGGACCTGATGCGCCCGCTGGGGCTGGCGGAAGTCTCGCGCACCGGCGTTGCGGCGATTGCGCGTGGCGTGAAGACGATTTCTTAAGGTCCCAAGGTTTTTGCAGCTTTTTGAAAAAAAGCTGCACCAAAAACTTTTGGAACCTTAGGACTGCGGCACACTCCCTGCTGGCGGGGGCGTGAATGGTTTGGGTGCCACCACCTTCTGCTGCGCGGCGTTCAACGCCACCACGGTACCCAAAGCCTCCGTCATCGTCGTCGGCACCAGAATCGTCGCCCCCCGGTCCTTGTTCATGTCGTAGATCAGCCCCATCTGCCGGATCTGCAAGGCTATCGGATTTTCCTGATAGATCTGCGCGGCATCGACAATCTGCTGGGCGATGGCGACCTCCGCGCTCGCCAGCGTCACCCTCGCCTGCTTCTCCTTCTCCGCCTGGGCATTGCGGCTCATCGCATCGTTCAGCTCGGGCGGAATCTTCACATCTCTGATTTCCACGGCAATGTCGCCAATGCCCCAGCCATCTGACTTGCGGCGGATCAGCGTCTGCAGCTTGTCGTCCATCTCCTCGCGGTTGGAGAGGATGCCAGACAGGGTGGTGGCGGAAATGATTTCACGCAACGAGGTCTGCGCCACCTGCGCGATCATGTTGCGGTAGTCGGAAAGCTCCGTCGCCGCCCGCTTCACGTCCGTCACCCGCCAGAACAGGATGGAATCCATCGTCACGGTCACCGCATCGGCGGTCAGCGTGTCCTCGGCGGAGATGCGCGTGCTCTGCCGGCGGGTATCCACCACGGTGTACACGATCTCGAAGGCCGGGATCAGGAAATACAGCCCCGGCCCCCGCACCCCCGCAAAGCGCCCCAGCCGCAGCACCACCGCGCGCTCCCACTCCGCCGCCGTGCGCAACGTGAGCGCCAGCACGATGCCGATGAAGATGATGAGCCCACCAATTTCATGGACGGGCAGGACATAGCTGATCGCCGCCCCCACGACGATGACGAGCATGGCAATGACGGTCACGGCACTGTTCATGGCAGCCTCCTGTTACGGGATCAGAATAGCAGACTCCCACGCTGCCCGCGAACTCGAACCCGATGCTACCCTGCGCCCATGGATATACCCGACCTGCTCACCACCCTCTCCCTCGCCGCAGCACTCGGCGCCCTGGTCTTCGCCCTGCTCGCCTGGCGGGCGGCGCAGAGGGCGCCGCAGCTTCTGAAGCTTGAGCTGGAGAGGGTTCTGGCGGGCAACCGCGGGGAGGCCGAGTTCCTGCGCGCCTCGCTGAACGCCATGGAGGGGCGGCTGACCGGCGCCATCCAGACCGGCACCACCGACGCCCTGGCCAAATCCTTCGAGCAGATTTCCGCCGCCACCAGGAACGTGGCCACCACGGTGGACGGCCTGCGCCGCCAGGCCGCCGAGGATGCCCAGAAAACCCTTCTGCTCCTGGAAACCCGCCTGGCCGCCATCCAGACCAGCGTGAATGAGAAGCTGCATGAGGCGGTGGAGCAGCAAATGACCGTCTCCTTCGCCCGGGTGCTGGAGCAATTCGCCCAGGTGCAGCAGGCCATGGGCGAGGTGCAGTCCGCCGCCGCGCAGATGGGCGACCTGAAACGCCTCTTCTCCAACGTGAAGACACGCGGCGGCTGGGGCGAGGCGCAGCTGGGCGCGCATGCTGGAACAGATTCTGCCGCCCGGCGCCTATGAGCGCAATTTCGCGCTGAACGACGGCTCCCGCGAGCGGGTGGATTTCGCCCTGCGCATGCCCTCGCGCGAGCTGGTCTGGCTGCCGATGGACGCGAAATTCCCGACCGAGGATTATGAGCGCCTGCTGCTCGCCGCCGAGGCGGGCGATGCCGAGGCCGAGCGCGCGGCGCGCGACGGGCTTTCGCTCCGGGTGCGGCTGGAAGCCAAGAAAATCCGCGAGAAATATATCTGCCCGCCGGAGACGGTGGAGTTCGCCGTGCTGTATCTGCCCAGTGACGGGCTGTTTGCGGAAGTGGCGCGCATGCCGGGGCTGATCGACGATGTGCGCAGCGCGCGAGAAGATCATCATTCTCGGCCCCTCGCTGCTGCCGGCGATGCTGCAGACCATCCATCTCGGCCATGTGACACTCGACCTTGAGAAGCGCGCCGGGCGAGATCGGCAAGCTGCTCGGCGCCACCCGGTCGGAGATGCTGAAGATGGATGACGTGCTGGTGAAATTGGCGGCAAACGCCTCGACCATGAGCAACAACATCGAAAAGGCGCGGGTGCGCACGCGCGCCATGGGGCGCGTGCTTAAAAATGTGGAGATGGTGGAGCCCGGCGCCGCGCAAGCCCTGCTGGGGCTGAGCGCCGATGAGGATGGGGATGCGTAATTGACTTTTTTATGGGCGGGTTCACATTCGCGCCATGACATTGAAATTCTCTGATATTGCGGCGCCGACGCCGACGCCCGAGAGCCTGGCCGCGACCTACGCGGCGATCAACGCCAAGCTGGATGCAGGCGACCTCGCCGGCGCCGTGGCGGATTGGGAGACCGCGCGGCGCGCGACCGAGGATTGGGGATCGCTGACGCATCTGCGCTTCGAGCAGGACACGGCCGACGCCGGGCGCAAGGCGGCGATGGATTACAAGGACGAGATCTCGCCCACCATCACCAACCACGAGACCGCCTTCAAGCAGCGCCTGCTCGCCCACCCGGACCGCGAAAAGGTGGAAAAAGCCGCAGGCGCCTATGCGCTGCGCCTGTGGGAGAGCGATGTCACCACCTTCAAGCCGGAGATCGAGCCGGATTTGCAGGAGGAAGCCAGGCTGCACTCGCGCTACACGGCGCTGCTCTCCTCAGCAAAGATCATCTTTGACGGCAAGGAAACGAACCTGTCAGGGCTTGGCCCCTACGCGCAGAGCCTGGAGCGCGATGTGCGCCACCGCGCGGCCCAGGCGCGCTGGGACTTCTTTGCCGAAAATGCTGCTGAATTCGATGAGATTTACGATTCCCTGGTGAAGGTGCGGGCCCGTATCGCGCACAAGCTGGGCTATGAGAGCTTTACCGAACTCGGCTACCGGCGCATGCGGCGCACCGATTATAACGAGGCGGATGTGGCGTCCTACCGCGCGCAGGTGCTGCAGCACGTCACACCGCTGGTGGCGAAATTCTTCGAACAGCGCCGCCAGGACGAAGGCTGGGACAAGTTTTACGCCTGGGACGAGCCGGTGATCGACCCGGCCGGAAATGTCGAGCCGGCGGGCGATGAAACCTTCCTGCGCGGCCAGGCACAAAAAATGTTTGAGGCGATGGATGGCCAGTTAGCCGATTTCTACCGGCTGATGAACGAGGACGGGTTCATGGACCTGGACAACCGGCCAGCGAAAGCGCCGGGCGGGTTCTGCACCTCCTTCCCCACCCCCGGCATGCCCTTCATCTTCGCCAATTTCAACGGCACGCATCACGACATTGATGTGTTCACCCATGAGATGGGCCACGCCTTCCAGAATTACGCCTCGCGCCACCTGCCGGGCATCGACTATCTCTGGCCGACCTCTGAATCCGCCGAGATTCATTCGATGAGCCTGGAGCATCTGGCCTATCCGCACATCGCGCTGATGGTCGGCGAGGACAAGGCCGAGCGCTACCGGCGCATGCACCTCATCCAGTCGATCGCGTTTCTGCCTTATGGCGTCTGCGTCGATCATTTCCAGCACGAGGTGTACGCGAACCCTGACGCAACGCCCGCAGAGCGCCATGCGATGTGGAAGAAGCTCGAAGCGCAATACACGCCCTGGCGCAACTGGGGCGACCTCGCCTTCCCCGCCAAGGGCGGGCGCTGGCAGGGGCAGGCGCATATCTATGGCATGCCGTTCTATTATATCGATTACACCCTGGCCGAATGCTGCGCCTTGCAGTTCTGGGTGAAGTCACGTGAGGATTACGCGAAAGCGCTGCAGGATTACGTGGCGCTGTGCGAACTGGGCGGCGCCAAGCCGTTCCTGGGGCTGGTCGAGGCGGCGGGGCTGACTTCGCCCTTCAAGCCCGGCGTGCTGGAAGGTGCTGTGAAGGCGGCGGAGGACTGTGCTGGGGCTGTAAACCGAAGGGGCGCCTGGATTTCCAAATCGGGTAGAAACCCGGGTTTCCACCCAGCGCCCCAAGCCTTGCCACACCGGAATGTCTGGCGCACAAATTCACCCATGCAGCGCCGGCTCTTGCTCCTCAGCCCCCTGGCCCTGGCCGCGTGCCATCATGACCTGTCACCGCGGATGTGGAGTGTCCGCGGGCTGATCCCGCCGCTCGCCTTCACGATGAGCGATGTCGGCACCGGCAAGCAGGTGACGAGGCGGATTTCCGGGGCTTCGTCGTGCTGCTCTATTTCGGCTACACCAATTGCCCGGATGTCTGCCCCACCACGCTGTACAACATGCAGCGCGTGCAGAAAGCCATGGGAAAATCGGCGGATCAAGGTGAAAATCCTGTTCGTGACCGTCGACCCGGACCGCGACACCCCGCCCGTGCTCGCCCAATATGCCGCCTTGTTCGGGCGGCATGTGGTGGGGCTGCGCGGCACGCCGGACCAGCTTTACGCGCTGGCGCGGCGCTATCGCGTGGTGTTCTCGGTGGCCAAAACCCCGGTCTACACCGTCACCCATTCGGCCGCGGTCTATGTGTTCAACGCCAAGGGCCAGCCGGACTTCATCATCGCCGGGATGGACAATGTGAAGCCCGACATCGACGGCATTGCCCGGGACCTGCGCAATGTCGCGGAGGAATAACCGGGCGTGAGTGCCCGCGCGTCACGTCCAATCCCAGGCGCCGCTGCTAGGAAACCGCCATGGCGCAGATCGATCCGGTGATCAATACAGGAGTGGCAGGATATCAGCCTCTGGATGGCGGAGCTCGACGCCCCCCTCACCCCCGCCCGGCCCTGGCAGGCGACATCACGCGCCGACATCGTCATCATCGGCGCCGGCTATACCGGGCTCTGGACCGCCTATTACCTGAAAACCCGCGCGCCCGGGCTCAACATCGCGGTGCTGGAGGCGCAGACCGCCGGGTTCGGCGCCTCGGGCCGCAATGGCGGCTGGGTGATGGGCGCGGTGCTGGGCGAGGACAGGCTGGTCGGCCATCTGCCCGAGCCACAACGGCGCGAAAGCTGGGCGCTGCTGCACGACATTCCCGATGAGGTGGGGCGCGTGACCCAGGCAGAGGCAATTGCGTGCGATTTCCGCAAGGGCGGCACGCTCTCTTGCGCGGCGCGCTATCCGGAGCAGGAGCGCAGGCTGCGCGGCTGGCTGAAAGCGCTCCACGAGGAAGGCCAGAGCGAGGAAGATGCGCGCTGGCTCACCCCGGCGGAACTGACGCAGGAGCTGCGCATTCCAGGCGCGCTGGGCGCCATCTTCACCCCCCATTGCGCCACCATCCAGCCCGCCAAGCTGGCGCGCGGCCTGGCCGAGGCGGTGGAGCGGCTGGGGGTGACGATCTATGAGCAAAGCCGCGTGACGCATTGGCAGCCGGGCGAACTGCGCACCGCGCAAGGCCGGGTGCGGGCGGATTGGGTGGTGCCGGCGGTGGAAGGCTATGCCGCCGCCCTGCCGCCCTTGGGCGACTACCAGCTCCCGGTGCAAAGCCTGCTCATCGCCACCGAGCCGCTGCCCGAAGATGTCTGGGCCGAAATCGGCCTGTCCCGCGGCCAGGCCTTCAGCGAGTTCAGCCGGCAGGTGACCTATGGCCAGCGCACGGCCGATAACCGCCTCGCCTTCGGCGCCCGCGGCGGCTACCGCTTCGGCGGCAAATTACGCACGGATTTCACCCTGACCGAAGCTGAAGAGGGGCTGCGGCGCTATCTGATGGGCGAGATTTTCCCGCAGCTGAAGGGGGCAAAAATCACCCATCGCTGGGGCGGCAATCTCGGCATGTCGCGGCGCTTCCAGCCGCATATGCTGCTTGATCCCCAAAGCCGCATCGCGCTGTCCGGCGGCTATGGCGGCGAGGGCGTGGGCGCCTCCAATCTCGGCGGGCGCACGCTGGCGGACCTCATCCTGGGGCGCGACACGGTGGAGACACGCCAGCCCTGGGTGATCCAGCGGCAAACCCCTGCGCCAGGCGCTGCGGCGCTGGGAGCCCGAGCCTCTGCGCTGGCTGGGCTATAACGCCATCATCGCCAGCTTCGTGCATGAGGATCAGGTTCTGGCCAACCCGCACAGCGCCCCCTGGCGCCGCCGCTTGGCCGAGGCCCTGGCCGCGCGCATGGAAGGGCTGATGGGCTGATAAAGACGCAAAAAGCAAAGAGGCCGCCTTTTTTGTAAAAAAGGCGGCACCCAAAAAACTTTTATGAATTTAAAACAGGGCTTTAGCTGCGGTAGGAGCCGTTGATGTCGATATAGCCGTGGGTGAGGTCGCAGGTCCACACCGTGGCATGGCCCTCGCCCAGCCCGATATCGACCGTGATCTCGATCTCCCGGCCCTTCATATGCGCCACCACCGGGGTTTCGTCATAGCCCGGCACCACGCCGCCGGCCTGCGCCATCCACACGCCGCCCACGGCCACGCCCAGCTTGTCGCGGTCCGCCGGTTCGCCCGCCTTGCCCACGGCCATGACGATGCGGCCCCAATTCGCGTCCTCACCGGCGATGGCGGTTTTCACCAAAGGCGAGTTGGCGATGGCCATGCCGATGCGCTTGGCCGAGGCATGGCTGACCGCGCCTTCGACATTGATCGTCACCAGCTTCTGCGCGCCCTCGCCGTCGCGCACCACCAGCATCGCCAGATCATGCAGCACCTCGTGCAGGGCGCGGCGGAAATCCGCCAGCGCGCCAGGGTCCTCGGTCGGCTTGTTGCCCGCCGCACCGGTGGCGAAGAGCAGCACCGTGTCCGAGGTCGAGGTGTCGGAATTGATGGTCACGCAGTTGAAGCGTGCTGTCCACGCCCTTGCCCAGCATCGCCTGCAGGGCGGGGGCGGGAATGGCGGCGTCCGTGAAAATGAAGCTGAGCATCGTCGCCATGTCGGGCGCGATCATGCCGCTGCCCTTGGCAATGCCGTTGATCCGCACCTCCACCCCGCCCAGCTTCGCGGTGCGGGTCGCGCCCTTGGGGAAGGTGTCGGTGGTCATGATCGCCGCCGCCGCCTCGGCGAAGCGGTCGGCCTGCAGGTCAGCCTTCAGCCCGTCCATCACCGCGACGATTTTCTCCGCCGGCAGCGTCTCGCCGATCACGCCGGTGGAGGCCAGGAAGATCTCGCCCGGCCCGGCGCCCAGCGTGGCGGCGGCGGCCTTTGCCGTCGCCTCCACGGCACGCATGCCGGCAACGCCGGTGAACACATTGGCATTGCCCGCATTCACCACCAGCCCGCGCGCCAGCCCGCCTGGCAAAACCTCGCGGCACCAGGTCACCGGCGCGCCGGGGCAGAGGTTCCTGGTGAACACCCCCGCAACGCGTGGTGCCTTCAGCCAGCTCGGCCAGCAGCACGTCGGTTCGCCCCTTATAGCGTATGCCGGCCTGCCGCCGTCGCCAATCGCACACCGGCGATGGGCGGCAGCACGGGCAAAGGCAGCGCCAAGGGCGAGACGGGCAACTGGCCGGCCATGGCCGTTACTGCCCGCTGCTGCTGGCGCCGGCGGCGGCGGCAGCCGCTGCGGCAGGGGCTTGCCGTCAGCGCCGAAGACCTGGATCTTCACCTGGCGCGCGCACCTGGTCCAGCGTGCCCTGCATGGCCTGGTCCGTCAGCTTCTGGCGGATCTGCTGCTGCACATCGGCGAGCGCCGGGGTCGGCGCGGTGCGGTGGCCCTCGTTCAGGATCACATGCCAGCCGAACTGGGTCTGCACCGGGGTCTTGGTGTACTCGCCCTTCTTCAGCGCGAAGGCGGCATCGGCGAAGGCCGGCACCATCTCATCCTTGGAGAACCAGCCCAGCTCGCCGCCATTCTTGGCGCCGGGGTCGATGCTGTATTTCTCCGCCAGCTTGGCGAAATCCGCGCCCTTGTTGAGCTGCTTGATGATATCCTCGGCCTGCGCCTGGGTGGAAACCAGGATATGCCGGGCGTCAACCTGCTCCGGGCCGGGCTTGTTGGCGATAGTCGCGGTTATATTCGGCCTGCACGGCGGTGTCGGTCACCTGCGCGGCCACAGCCTTCTGCACATAGGCGTTCTCGAGCTGCACATCGGCGGCGGCCTGCATGCGGGCGGCGACGTCCGGGTCATTCGCCAGGCCGTCCTTCTGGGCGGCGACCAGCAGCGCCTTGCGGTCCACTTCCTGGCTCACCAGCAGCGGGAGGAGCTGCTCGGGCGGAAGCTGCTGCGCCTGCGGCGGCAGATTCTGCGCGTCGGCCTGGATTTCGCTCATATGGATCTTGATGCCATTGACCGAGGCAACCACCGGGTCGGAACCCGCCGTGGCGGAACCCGCAGCCGGGGCCGATTGCGCGAAAGCGGCCGGAGCAGCCATGGCCAGCGCGAGAGCCAGGGCGGAAATCGTGGACAAATGACGCATCTGTCAAACCTTATTTTGAGATGCCGTTCGTATGCGGCAAAGCCCCGCGCCGGGCAAGACTTGGCCTGCCCTCCGCCGCCAGCGCATGGTCCGCGCATGATCGTCCGCCTCAACGCCCGGCCGGGCTCGGGCGAGCCCGCGCCTGAGCCATTGCAGCCACGGGATTTCCTGCTTCTGTAACAGCGGGGGAACATTTGACCCTGCCCGCCCTGGCGACTATGTCAGCGGGCAATCTCTTACTGTAAGTGCGGATTTCGCCCCTATCATGTTCTCCAGCTTCGCCCGCGCCGTCTTCGGCTCCAGCAACGACCGTGCCCTGAAGGGCTTCAAGCGCCAGGTCGCCGCCATCAACGCGCTGGAGCCGCAGATGGCGGCGCTGGACGATGCGGCGCTGGCCGCCAAGACCGCAGGAGTTCAAGGCCCGCCTGGCCCAGGGCGAAACGCTGGACGACCTGCTGGAGGAAGCCTTCGCCGTGGTGCGCGAGGCCTCCAAGCGCGTGCTCGGCATGCGCCATTTCGATGTGCAGCTCATCGGCGGCATGGTTCTGCATGAGGGCCGCATCGCCGAAATGAAGACCGGCGAGGGCAAAACCCTGGTCGCCACGCTGGCGGTGTATCTCAACGCGCTGGCCGGCAAGGGCGTGCATGTCGTCACCGTGAATGATTACCTGGCCCGCCGCGATGCGGCGCAGATGGGCCAGCTCTACGGCTTTCTGGGCCTGTCCACCGGCATCATCGTCCCCGGTGCTGGACGAGCCCGGCCGCCGCGCCGCCTATGCCGCCGACATCACCTACGGCACCAACAACGAATTCGGCTTCGACTATCTGCGCGACAACATGAAGTACCGGCTGGAGGACATGGTCCAGCGGCCCTTCAGCTTCGCCATCGTCGACGAGGTGGATTCCATCCTGATCGACGAGGCCCGCACCCCGCTGATCATCTCCGGCCCCTCCGACGAGCCGACCGCGCTCTACGCCCAGGTGGACGCAGGTGGTGGCCGCCTTCCTGGCCGCGCGGCGACATGGGCGCGGACGGCAAGCACGAATTCTACGAGAAGGACGAAAAAGCCCGCACGGTGAACATGACCGAGCTCGGCGCCGAAACGGTCGAGGAGATGATGCAGGCCGCCGGGCTGCTGACCGGCGGGCTGTACGACCTCACCAACGTGCCGCTGGTGCACCATGTGCAGCAATCCCTGCGCGCCCGCACCCTGTTCGCGCGCGACGTGGACTACATCGTCCGCGACGGCAAGATCGTCATCATCGACGAGTTCACCGGCCGCATGCTGGAGGGCCGCCGCTATTCCGACGGGCTGCACCAGGCGCTGGAAGCCAAGGAGAAGGTGGAGGTTCAGCAGGAGAACCAGACGCTCGCCTCCATCACCTTCCAGAATTATTTCCGCCTCTACCCCAAGCTCGCCGGCATGACCGGCACGGCGATGACCGAGGCCGACGAGTTCGAGCAGATCTACAAGCTCACGGTCGTGGAGATCCCCACCAACGTGCCGGTGGCGCGTGACGACCAGGATGACGAGGTCTACCGCACGCGCCGCCGAGAAATATGAGGCGGTGGCGAAGCTGATCGAGGAATGCCGGGGGCGCGGCCAGCCCGTGCTGGTCGGCACGACCAGCATTGAAAAGAGCGAGATCATCTCCGCCCTGCTCAACAAGAAGGGCATCACGCATAGCGTGCTGAATGCGCGCTTCCATGAGCAGGAAGCCAAAATCGTCGCCCAGGCAGGGGCGCCGGGGGCCATCACCATCGCCACCAACATGGCCGGGCGCGGCACGGACATTAAACTTGGCGGCAATTACGAGATGCGCCTGGCTTTGGAGCCGGATATCGACCCGGCGGCGCTGAAGGCGGAGATCGACGCCAATCACGAGCTGGTAAAGGCGGCGGGCGGCCTGTTCGTCATCGGCACTGAACGCCATGAGAGCCGGCGCATCGACAACCAGCTGCGCGGCCGCTCCGGCCGCCAGGGCGACCCGGGCGGCTCGCGCTTCTTCCTCTCGCTGGAAGACGACCTCATGCGCATCTTCGGCTCCGACCGGATGGGCGGCATGCTGCAAAAGCTCGGCCTGAAGGATGGCGAGGCGATCATCCATCCCTGGATCAACAAGGCGTTGGAGAAGGCGCAGAAGAAGGTCGAAGTCCGCAATTTCGACATGCGCAAGAACGTGCTGAAATACGACGACGTGATGAACGACCAGCGCAAGGAGGTTTACGCCCAGCGCCGCGAGTTCATGAGCACCGACAGCGTCGCGGATGTGGTCATCGAAATGCGCGATGACGTGATCACCGCCATGGTGGCCAACCGCGTGCCGGAGAAAGCCTTCGCCGAGCAATGGCAGACCGCCGAGCTTGCCGCCGATGTCGCGCGCGTGCTGGCGCTGAACCTGCCGATCGCCGAATGGGCAGCGGAGGAAGGCATCGACGAGGTGCATCTGCGCGAGCGGATCGAGCAGGCGGCAAAGCAAGCGGCGGACGCCAAGGCGGCGCAGTTCGGCGAGGGGCTGATCGCCTATATCGAGAAATCCGTGCTGCTGCAGACGCTGGACCATGTCTGGAAGGAGCATCTGCTGGCGCTGGATTATCTGCGCCAGGGCATCGGCCTGCGCGGCTATGGCCAGCGCGACCCGCTGAATGAATATAAGCGCGAGGCGTTCTCGATGTTCGCCGCGATGCTGGACGATCTGAAAGAGCGCGTGACCGTGGCGATGGCGCATGTCACGGTGCAGGCCCCTGCCGAACCGGCCGCCCGGCGCCGATGGTGGAATCACACCCCGAACCCGGCGCCATGCAAGGTGGCCTCGCCTTGGCGGAGCCGGTGATCCGCAATACCGATGTCGCGCTGCCCGCCTTCGGCGACGCGCAGGTGGACCCGGCCCGGCCCGAGACCTGGGGTGCCACACCGCGCAATGCCCCCTGCCCCTGCGGCTCGGGCAAGAAGTACAAATACTGCCACGGCAAGGTTTGAGCGTCTGTTGAAACCTCACTCCGGCTAACGCGCCAGGGTGAGGTTTCTATAAGAGGCTTATGCTTTAACCGGCGCCGACAGCACGGCGTGGATCTGCTCGAACGCCCGGGCGCGGTGGCTGATCGCCTCTTTCTGCGCCCCCAGCTCGGCATAGCTCTTGTCATAACCGTTGGGGATGAAGATCGGGTCGTAGCCGAACCCATTCTCCCCGCGCGGCGCGGGCGCGATGCGCCCTGGCGCCTCGCCGATATAGGTGGCGGTGGAACCATCCGGCTGCGCCAGGCACAAGGCGCAGGTGAAACAGGCCTCCCAATTATCCTTGGCCTTCGCCGCGGCGATAATCTTGACGAAGGCGCCCGGATAATCATCCCCCGCATAGCGCGCGGAATAAACCCCCGGCTGGCCGTTCAGCGCCGCCACGGAGAGCCCGGAATCATCGCCCAGCGCCGGCAGGCCGGAGGCCTTGGCCGCCGCCGCCGCCTTGATGCGGGCATTGCCGGCGAAATCCGGCGCGGTCTCGGCGGGCTCGGGCAGGCCGAGTTCCCCCGAGGATGTCACCTCATAGCCCAGAGGGGCCAGAAGAGTACGGAATTCCTTGAGCTTGCCGGGATTATGGGTGGCGATAACGAGTTTTTTCATGCGCGCCCGGCATCGCCCGAAAGCATGCCGGGGTCAATCTTCAGCTTCGCAAGGGCGCGCTGCCATTTTGTCTGGTAGGCGGTGTCGAAGAGAATCTCGTCATCCGCCGCCACCGTCAGCCAGCTATTCTGGCGGATCTCCTCCTCCAGCTGCCCGGCACCCCAGCCCGCATAGCCCAGCAGCAGCCGCGCCTGCCCCGGCCCGCCGCCGGCGGCGATGGCCTGCAGCACCTCCATGCTGGCGCTCAGCACATGCGCGCCATCCACATTCAAGCTGCCCTCGCCCGTCCAGTCGGCGGAATGCAGCACGAAGCCGCGATGATCCTCCACCGGGCCGCCCTGGCCCATGGGCAGCTCACGCTGCGGCGGGTGCGGCTCGACGCCGAGCTGCTGCAGCAAAGCGTCAAATTTCGGCTTGCGCACCATCCGGTTCAGCACCAGCCCCATGGCGCCGTCCTCATTATGCGCGCAGATGAAGATCACGCTTTGCGCAAAGCGCGGGTCGCGCAAGGCGGGCATCGCGAGAAGCACCTGGCCGGTGAGCCAGCCAGGCTGGTACGACGCTGAAATTTCACGCTCCGTCATCGCCCTAATATATTCAGCCCCTCGCCACTCGACCAGCCCCGGCCGGATTACGCGCCCCCGCTTCACGTCAGGGGGCAGTTCGCCTAAGAAGGCGCATCGGTTCCACGAGCAATAGGCAGACAATGATCAAAACTGGTGACAAGATTCCGGCCATGAAGCTCATGCTGGCCACGCCGGACGGCCCGCGCGAGGTGGACACGACGGAATTGCTGGGCACCGGGAAGGTCGTGCTGTTCGCCGTCCCCGGCGCCTTCACCCCCACCTGCAGCGCCAAGCATGTGCCCGGCTTCGTCAAGCTGGCCGCCGGAGCTGAAGGAAAAGGGCGTGGACAAGATCGTCTGCATGGCGGTGAATGACGCCTTCGTGCTCGGCGCCTGGGCCAAGGACCAGAAGGCCGGCGAAACCGTGCAGTTTCTCGCCGACGGCTCCGCCGCCTTCACCAAGGCGCTGGGGCTGGAGCTGGACCTGATCGCCCGCGGCATGGGCATCCGCAGCCAGCGTTTCGCGCTGGTCATCGAGGATGGCATCGTCACCAAGGTCGCGGTCGAGGAACCGGGCGGGTTCGAGGTCAGCCGCGCCGAGGCCGTTCTCGAAACCCTCTAACCCCGTGCCCCTCGCCCTCACGGTCGTCGTACCGTGCTATAAGGAACGCGACAACGTCGCCCCCATGGTCGCGGCGCTGGATGCAGCGCTCGCTGGTCTGGCCTGGGAGGTCGTGTTCGTCGATGACGACAGCCCGGACGGCACGAGCGCCGAGGCCAAGCGCATCGCCCAGACCGATCCCCGGGTGCGCTGCATCCGGCGCATCGGGCGGCGCGGCCTGTCCTCGGCGGTGATCGAGGGGGCGCTGTCCTCCTCAGCCGACCATATCGCCGTCATCGACGGCGACATGCAGCATGACGAAACCCGCCTGCCCTTGATGCTGGAGGCCGTGCGCAACGGCGCCGACATGGCGGTGGGCAGCCGGCATGTCGAGGGCGGCGATTCCGCGGGGCTGTCCTCGCCGCTGCGCGTAAAACTGTCGGAAACCGGCATCCGCGTCGCCCAGGCGGTGACGCATACAAGCATCTCGGACCCGATGAGCGGCTTCTTCCTGCTGCGCCGGGATCTGTTCGAGGCGCTGGCGGCGCGGCTCACGGGCCAGGGCTTCAAGATCCTGCTGGATCTCATCCTGGCCTCCCCGCGCGTGCTGAAGATTGCGGAAATCCCCTACAAATTCCGCCCCCGCACGGCGGGCGAGAGCAAGCTGGACGTGCTGGTGCTGGCGCAATTCGCCGGGCTGCTGCTGGACAAGGCGCTGCGCGGCGTCGTGCCGCTGCGCTTCATCTCCTTCGCGCTGGTCGGCGTTGTGGGCGTGCTGGTCAATATCCTGGTCCTGCAGCTTGCCCGCGGCGCGGGAGCGGATTTCGGCACCGCGCAGACCATCGGCACCATCGTCGCCATGGTGGTGAATTTCCAGCTCAACAACCAGCTCACCTACCGGGCGCAACGCCTGAAAGGGGCGCGGGCCTGGCGGGGGCTTGCCCTGTTCATGGTCGTGTGCGGGCTGGGCGCCATCGCCAATATCGGCATCGCCAAGGCGCTTTATGCTGAAAACGGGCACGGCCTGTTCTCAGGCACGGCGGGCGCGGCCATTGGCGTGGTGTGGAATTACGCGGTGTCCGCCACCCTGGTCTGGCGCGTGCGCTAGCATGCGCTGGCCGACCACGGCGCTGCTGGCGCTCACCGCGCTGCGCCTCGCTTTGGCCGCCGCCCTGCCGCTGACGCCGGACGAAACCTATTACTTCACCTGGGCGAAGCATCTTCAGCCCGGCTATCTCGACCATCCGCCGATGGTGGCGCTGTGGATCAAGCTCGGCACCGCCCTGTGCGGCAACACCGCGCTTGGCATCAGGCTGCTGGGGCCGCTGGCGGCGGCCCTGGGCTCGCTGGCGCTGTACGACGCGGGCAACCGCATCCTGCCCAACCGCCGCTTCGGGCTGCGCGCCGCCGCGTTTCTCAACGCCACGCTGATGCTGGGGGCGGGCTGCGTGATCATGACGCCCGACACCCCGCTGCTGTTTTTCTGGACGCTGGGTGTCTGGGCGCTGGCGCGGCTGGTGCAGTCGGGCAATCCGCGCTGGTGGCTGGCGGCGGGGGGCATCGCCGGGCTGATGCTGCTCTCCAAATACACCGCCCTCCTGTTCCTGGCCGGGGCGGGGCTGTGGGCGCTGTTTTCGCCCGCCATCCGGCCCCAGCTGCGCACCCCCTGGCCGTGGCTTGGCATCGCCCTGGCGCTGCTGCTCTTCGCCCCCAATATCGGCTGGAACGCCGCCCATGGCTGGGCCAGCTATTTCAAGCAGGGCGGCCGGGTGGACGGGTTCGACCCCGCCCGCGCCGCGCAGTATTTCGGCGAGCTGGTGGGCGGGCAGGCGCTGCTCTTCACCCCCCTCATCGCGGCGCTGGCGGTGCGCGGCCTCTGGCATTTGCGGCGCGAGTCCGCCCCCGGCGCGCGGCTGCTGCTCTGGCTGAGCCTGCTGCCGGCGGCGGTGTTCCTGGAGCATGTGCTGACCAACCGGGTGGAGAGCAACTGGGTTGCCATTCTCTACCCCGCCGCCTGCCTCGCCGCCGCCGCCGCGCCGCCGCGCTGGGTGCGCCCGGCGCTGGGGCTGGGCTTTGCCGTCACCGCCCTGGTCTATCTGCAGGCCCTGGCCGCACCTGTCCCGATTCCGGCCAACCGCGACACCGCCGCCCTGCAAATGGCCGGCTGGCAGGATTTCGCCGCGCAGGCCGCCGCCTCCAACCCGGCCTTCCTCACCTCCGACGATTACGCCACCGCCTCCGCCTTGGCCTTCTATGCGCCCAAAACCATCCCGGTTCTCGGCTTTGGCCGGCGCTGGAGCTATTTCGACTGGCAAGTCGCCGCGCCGGCTGGCGAAACCGGCCTGCTGATCACCCGCCGGACGGATACGCCCTGCCAGGATGAGGTCGGCACCATCATCCGCAGGCGCGGCGACCAGACGGTGATGAGCTACAAACTCTGCCGCATCACCGCCGAGACCCCAGCCAAGGAATTCCCCCGCCCATGAGCCGGCCCCTCCCCACGCCCCAGGATGTCCACGCCGCCGCCGCGCGGCTGCACGGGCGCATCGTCCGCACGCCGATGCTGCGCAACGCCATGCTGGACAAAGAGGTGGGGGCCACGGTGCTGATCAAGCCGGAGGTGCTGCAGCGCACCGGCAGTTTCAAACTGCGCGGCGCCACCAACGCGCTGCTCTGCGTGCCGGAAGCGGTGCGCGCACGCGGCGTGGTGGCGTTCTCCTCCGGCAACCATGCGCAAGGTGTTGCCTGCGCCGCCGCCAGCCTCGGCGTGCCCGCCACCATCGTCATGCCCTTGGACGCGCCCGCCATCAAACGCGATTCCACCGCCTTCTGGGGTGCGAAGATCGTGCCCTATGACCGTTTCACCGAAAACCGCGAGGTGATCGCCGCCGCCATCGCCGCCGAAACCGGCGCCACGCTGATCCCGCCTTATGACCATCCTGACGTGATCGCGGGCCAGGGCACGGCGGCTTTGGAGCTGGCGGAGGATGCCGCGGCGGCCGGGCTGAAGCTCGACCTGTTCATCACCCCCGCGGGCGGCGGCGGGCTGACGGCGGGCTGCGCCCTGGCGCTTGTCGGACGTATCACCCGGCACCAAACTCCACACCGCCGAACCGGAAGGCTGGGACGACACCGCCCGCTCGCTGGCGGCGGGCGAGCGGCTGCGCAACGACATGAAAGCGCTCGCCCTTCTGCGATGCCCTGCTCTCCCCCATGCCGGGCGAGCTGACGTTTGCCATCAACCGACGTCTGGTCACCTCTGGCTTCGCGGTCAGTGATGACGAAGTCCGCGCCGCGCAAAAATTCGCCGCCCGCACGCTGAAGCTGGTGGTGGAACCGGGCGGCGCCGTGGCGCTGGCAGCGCTGCTCTCCGGCAAGGCCAAGGCGGCGGGGAAGGTGGTCGGGATCATGCTGTCGGGCGGGAATGCGGAGATTTAAGCGGCAAGACGCATCGGCAAGCTGGCAAACCATCGGAACCCCGTCAGGGTGAGCGTCCACGCCTGCGTCCGGGCCAGGGGCCATGTGCGGTCCAGAAACAGCGGCATCGCAACGGATTACGTGGATTACAGCTGGGCCGCCACACCTGCGCCATAACGCCTCGTTATCCGCCGCGCCGACCCGGCCTACGCCGGTCGCCAGCTGGACCAACAGAGGATTCAATGAAGAGACTATCCATCGCCGCCTGTCTTGCCGCCCTGACTCTCGGCGCGCCGGCTTACGCCCAGGCGGATCCCGGCAGCATCGCCGAGATTCTGGCCGCCCATAACGCCTACCGGACGAGTCTCGGCCTTGCGCCGCTGCACTGGTCCGACCGGCTGGAGGCCAAGGCGCAAGGCTGGGCCGACCATCTCGCCGAGATCGGAGAGCTCGTGCATAGCGGGTCGGGCCAGAACCTGGCCATGGCCGCGGCCGGCACCCAGTCCCTGACGCAGCTGGTCGATCTGTGGGGCAGCGAGCAGGCTGACTTCACGAATGGCAGCTTCCCGGATATCTCCACCACCGGAAACTGGGAGGATGTTGGCCATTACAGCCAGATGGTCTGGAGGTCGACGACAGAGGTTGGCTGCGGGTTCGCTGAGAATGATGGGCGCGACGTCCTGGTCTGCGATTACGATCCCCCGGGCAATGTCATGGGCGAGCGGACCTATTAAGGCCTGAATCGCCAGCGATCTCTTGAGATAGAAGAGCGGGATGACCGTTATCCGGCTGTCCCGCTCACAAGCCGAGCCTCGCCAAGCCCACCGCCCCCGAATCCCTTCACCCCTCAACCCCCACCGGCTGCGGCCTGCGCGTCAGCGGCTTGGTCAGGCGCGAAAGCAGCCGGGTCCAGAGCTTATCCACCCAGGCCAGCGGCAGGGCGCAGAGCAGGGTGAGCAGGATGGAGCAAAAAGCCGCCATCAGCGCCGCCCCCGCCATGCCAAGCGTGCCCACCCCTTCCATGAAGGCGACCGACCCGGCGGAGAGCAAAATCGGCCCGTGCAGAAGATAGATGGGGAAGGAGAGCAGCCCCAGCCACACCGCCCAGCCGCCGGAAAAAGCCCGCCGCGCCGCTGGGTTGCCGAGCAGCACGATGATGATCAGCGCCGCCCCGGCATCCCACACATAATGGCTGTATGACGGCCGACAGAAAGAATTTCAGCGGCGCGTGGATCAGCAGCGCCTGCTCATAGGTGAAGCTGAACAGATACAGCCCCAGCCCGCCCAGCACAAAAGCCGTCTGATTGCCCAACTCCGGCAGCTTCTCCTCCGCGAACAGCATGGCCAGCACCGTGCCGGTCAGAAAATCCGCGAAGAAGGTAAAGGGATAGCCCGTGCCGGTGACATAGAAGGCCAGCGCCACCAGCCCCAGCCGCACACTCCAGCTGCCGATGGCGAACAGAATGGGGGCCGAGAGAAAGATGGCGAAGGAGCCGAACAGCTCGATCCGCATGGTCCAGAGCGGGGAATCGAACTTCACCTCGCCCTGGGTGAAGACATTGACCAGCCCTTCGCGCAACGCCCCGTCCCAGGTGAGATGCTCGATCCTGATCGGCGCATTGCCATGGGTGGCCAGCCATTTCGCGCCGATCACATGCGCCGCCGCCTTGTATTCATGGCCGGACCAGCTGATCAGCACGAAGGCGAACAGGCAGGCGATCATTGTCAGGCAGGCCAGGCGCGGCCAGCGTTTCAGCAGCGCCACCAGCACCCGCGACACCCGCCTGTCCCGCGCGAAGGGCAGGCTGAGGATAAAGCCCGACAGCACGAAGAACACCGCCACCGCCGCCCCGCCATTCAACATGCCGAGGATGAACTGGGTGAAGATGTCCAACGCGCCATGGCCATGCGGCACCACCCCCACGCCCTTGGGCGTGAAGGCCAGCACCAGATGGTAGAGCACCACGATTGCGGCGGCGATCCCGCGCAACCCTTCCAGGGGGATCAGTTTTCGCCCGTTATCTGCCATATGGGATAGGTAGCAAGCAAAGGCCGGAATTCAGCTTTCCAGCTTATGGTGTTTTCTTAAGCCCTTGCGGCATCGTGCCTATGCGGCAAAAAGAAAGGGGCCTTTCGGCCCCTTTTTCACGGCTCAGGCCGCGCGTTTCTCAACCTCTTCCGGCGCCATCATCACCAGCGCCTCATAGTCGGATTTCAGCGTCTCGGTGATGCTGGAGGGCTCGAAATGCAGCTCGCCGATCTGGCGCACCGGGGTGATCTCGGCGGCGGTGCCGGTCACGAAGGCCTCGCCGAAAGTCGCCAGCTCCTCGGGCTTGATATGGCGCTCGATCACCTCGATCCCGCGCGCCTTGGCCAGCGCGATCACGGTCCTGCGGGTGATGCCGTCCAGGAAGCAATCCGGGATAGGGGTGTGCAGCTTACCATCCTGCACGAAGAAGATGTTGGCGCCCGTCACCTCGCCCACATAGCCGTCCCAGGTGTACATCAGCGCGTCGTTGAAGCCCTGCTCCTCGGCCTTGTGCTTGGAGAGCGTGCCGATCATGTACAGCCCGGCGGCCTTGGAGGCGGTGGGGGCGGTCTGCGGGTGCGGGCGGCGCCAGTCGGCGATGCCAAGGCGCACGCCCTTCATGCGGTCGGCGCCGAACAGGTTCGGCCATTCCCAGCAGGCGACCATCAGGTGAATCTTGGTCTGCTGGGCGGAGACGGCCAGCTGCTCGGAACCGCGCCAGGCCAGCGGGCGGACATAGGCATCCACCAGATTATTCGCCTTCAGCACATCCTTGCAGGCCTGGTTGATCTGCTCACGGGTGAAGGGGATCTCATAGCCCAGGATCTGCGCGGACTTGATCAGCCGGTCAGTATGCGCGTCCAGCTTGAAGATGTTGCCGCCATAGGAGCGCTCGCCCTCGAATACGGCGGAACCGTAATGAAGACCATGGCTGAGGACGTGAAGCTTCGCGTCACGCCAGGGGATCAGCTTGCCATCCCACCAGATGAATCCATCGCGGTCGTCGAAGGGCACGAGTGCCATGGTCAAAATTCTCCGTTTGAGCTACTGTTCTGAAACAGTAAAATCTTGCGTATAAGTCAGCTGTTTTACCACTTAATTGCGGCCAACCACTGGTTATTGAAATTGCCATGCCTGACGCCCCAACTCAACCCTACCTGACCGGAAAACGGGAAACCCTGCCCAGCGCCTCGCACGCAGCACCGGGCGCCAGCCTGCTGTTTTTACGCGAAGATGAGCTGAGAACCGCGCAGGATATGCTGTTTTTCGCCCTGCGCGACCTGAACGGCCCGCCCGATGCGATCCTCGCAGAGTTGAATTTCGGCCGCGCGCATCATCGCTGCCTGCACTGGATCGGCCGCAAGCCCGGATTGAAAGTGGGCGAGCTGCTGTCCATTCTCGGCATCACCAAGCAGAGCCTCACACGCGTGCTGGGCCCGCTGATCCAGGAGGGCTATGTGGACCAGGTGCCCGGGGCCAAGGACCGGCGCCAGCGCCTGCTCACCCTCACCGAAAAAGGCGCCGGGCTGGAGCGGCGGCTGTTCGACGCCCAGCGCGAGCGGCTGCTGGCCGCCTATCGCGAAGCCGGCGGCCCGGCGGTGGAGGGCTTCAAGCGTGTGATGCGCGGGCTCATCAACCCCGAGGGCCGCGCCTATATAGAGAGCCCGGAGCCCTCCCGCGCGCCGAAGGCGCCGCGCACAGCCTGACCCCGCGTCGATGACCCAGGCCGCACTGACCGAGGACGCGCCGCATATCCTGCTGGTCGATGACGATGCGCGCCTCGCCGCCCTGGCCGGGCGCTATCTCTCAGAGCAGGGGTTCCGCGTTACCCGCGCCGCCTCCGCCGCCGAGGCGCGCGAGAAGCTGCGCGCCATGGAATTCGACCTGATGGTGCTGGACGTGATGATGCCCGGCGAAAGCGGGCTCGACCTCACGGGCAGCCTGCGCAGCGACCGCGCCCCCTCCATGCCCATCCTGCTGCTCACCGCACGCGACACGCCGGAGGATATTCTCGCCGGGTTCGAGGCCGGGGCGGATGATTATCTCGGCAAGCCGTTCGACCCGCGGGTGCTGGTGGCACGGCTGCGCGCCATGCTGCGCCGCGCCCAGCCGCCCGCTGTCCAAAGCGGGCCGCTGCAGCTGGGCGCGGCGAGCTTTGATGCCGAGCGCGGCGAGCTGATCAGCCCCCACAGCCGGGTACGCCTCACCGGAGCGGAACTCTCCCTGCTCACCACCCTCGCCGCTCGCCCGCATGAGGTGTTCTCCCGCGAGGCGCTGGCCGCCACGCTGGGGCTGGATGACGTGAATGAGCGCGCCATCGACGTGCAGGTGACCAGGCTGCGCCGCAAGATCGAGCCCGACCCGCGCGAGCCGCGCTTTCTGCAAACGGTGCGCGGCAAGGGCTATGTGCTGAAACCTGGCCCATGAGGCTGGCATGAGGCCGCGCCCATGAGATTACGCATGGGCCCGCTACAGCCGGAGCGGCTATTGCGCAAATTGCTGCCGCGCGGGCTGTTCGGGCGCTCGCTGCTGATCGTGCTGGTGCCGATGGTGGTGCTGCAGGCCGTGGCGCTGCAAATTTTCTACGGCACACATCTGGATGAGCTTTCCCGCCGCCTGGCCGGAGCGGCCGCCGGGGAAATCGGCTTCATGATCGACCAGATCGAGCGCGACCCCACCCGCCGCGCCCTGGTGATGCAGGAAGCCGATCTGCATTTCACCTTCCAAACCGTTTTTCTACGAAACGAGACGCTGCTCCATCTGCCCCCGCCGGATGCGCCCGGCCCGGTGGATACCGACCTCGCGGACGCCCTGGCTGCGGATCTGCACCGGCCTTTCAATGTCGCGTGGCATGCGCGCCCCGGCCTATTGCGGGTGAATATCCAGATGGCGGACGGGGTGATGAGCATCGACGTGCCGCGCAAGCGGCTGTTCATCGGCACCTTCTATCTGTTCCTGGTCTGGCTGATCGGCTCCGCCTTGCTGCTGGTCATCTTGGCGGCTTTGTTCCTGCGCACCCAGGTGCGGGGCATCAAGCGCCTGGCGGAGGCGGCGGAGGATTTCGGCATGGGGCGCGATATCGGGCCCATCCGCCCGGAAGGCGCCATCGAGGTGCGGCGCGCCGCCACCGCCTTCAACCGCATGCAGGAGCGTTTGCGCCGTTTCCTCACCCAGCGCACCACCATGCTGGCCGGGGTGAGCCACGATCTGCGCACCCCCCTCACCCGCCTGCGCCTCGCCCTGGCCATGCAGCCCGGCATCACGCTTGAGGACATGCAGGACATGGAAAGCGACATCGCGGAGATGGAGCGGCTGATCGGCATCTATCTCAACTTCGCCCGCGGCGAGGGCAGCGAGCAAGCGCTGCCCTCGGACCTGCCGGTGCTGCTGGAAGATGTTTGCGCCGCCGCCAAGCGGTCGGGTGCGTCCATCAGCCTCTCCGCGCCTGAGGAGCTGACCGTGACGCTGCGCCCGGAGGCCATCCGCCGGGCACTGGCCAACCTCATCGACAATGCCCGCCGCCATGCCGGGCATATCTGGGTGAGTGCGGCGCGCAATGGCGCCAGCGTGCAGATTTTCATCGACGATAACGGCCCCGGCATACCGGAGCAAAAGCGCGAAACCCTGCTGAAACCCTTCGAGAGCGACGACCCCGGCGGCACCGGGCTGGGCCTTGCCATCGCCCGCGACATCATCATCGCCCATGGCGGGGGGATTTTGCTCCTCGACCGCCCGGGCGGGGGGTTGCGGGTGTCGATCGAGTTGCCGGGGTGACTTGGTGAAACGCCCTCTATCTCTCTAACATAAGACAGGTCTTCTCAGCTCCCGTCCTCCCGGCAGGCATTGCTGGCGTCAGCCTGACCACATGCGCCGCAGGATCGGCTGCCCGCGCAGCTGGTGAACAATGGCGATCAGCGCATGCACGCCGGCAATGACGACCAGCGCGATGGCCGCAAAATGATGGCACGTGACCAACAGATCGTTCCAGTATTGTGACGGCGGCGTCAGGTTCGGCAGGGGAATGACCAGCATGAACAGAACGGGGATACGTGAAGGTGACGTGGAATTGGTGAGGTAGCCGAGAACCGGCACAATAATCAGCAGGCCGTAAAGCACGCCGTGCCCAAGATACGCCGCGCGTTTTTCCAAGCGCGTAAAGCTGCCGGGCAAAGGCGGCCGGCCATGGCGGATGAGCAGGACAAACCGGGCGAGCGTGCCGGCCAGAACCAGCAGCCCCAGTGTTTTATGAAGCTGGTACAGGAGGAATTTTAAAAGCAGCTGGTCGTCGCTGAGTCGCGTCATGACCAGGGACAGGGCGAAGGCGGCGACAACGCCGGCCGCCACCAGCCAGTGCAGGCGGCGCTGCGCGGCGCTCCACGTTACCGGCGGCACTTTAGGGGGCATTGCTGCCTTTGGGCGTGAGAAAGATATGGGCGTTGATTTTGAGCGATACTTTCCAGGATACCGTGGGGAAATCCGATATCATGCCGAAATCACGGCGGTTGAACTGTCCCGTCACCACGAAATCGGCGACCGGTCCCATCCCCGGCTGGTCCTGCTCGTCTATCAGCCTGGCGTCGAGCTCTTGCGGGCGGGTAATGCCGCGCAGGGTCAGATAGCCGTGCAGGATGACATGGTCAGGGGCAAGCTGAACAACCCGGTCGGAGACAAAATGGACCGACGGATACTGGGCCGGGTCGAGAAAGGCCGGGGACAGCAGCATTTTATTCGCCGTGTCCCACGCCGTTGCGATCGATGCGGACGCGACGGTGACATCGACATGGCTGTGCTGAGGCGTATCAAGATCGAGCAAAATGCTGCCTGATAATTGCTTGAAGTCGCCCGTGGTACTGAAGACGCCAAACATGTTTCCCACGACAAACCGAATGCTCACATAGCTGGGATCAATCTGATATAAAATCGCTGACCGGGCCGGGCCGGCAAACAGGCTGGCTGGAAAGACCAGCACAAAGGCCAGCAGCCACCGGTGTTTGGCGCGCGCGGAACGGTGCGGACGAGACGGCACATGTTCGCGCACCGGCCCAGAAACAGCCATCCTCGCCTTTCCTAACGCGGGATCGCTTCCCATTGACGGCATTCTTGCGCCTCCTTGAAATGTCCGTCACCGGCTAAAACATCGTTTCGGAAATAAGTTCGCGTTTCAGGATCTTGTGTACACGCGGTTCGAGCTGAAACGGCCAGATGCCAGGCGTGATTGAAGATGTGGGCCGAAACCAGACCGTTTCAAGCGGGATCGATCTCTATCCCGCTTTAGGCCAGAACCTTGCGCTCCACTGCCCCATGCGCCTCCACCAGCGCCAACAGCCCCTGGATGATCTGCGCCGGGGTGGGCGCGCACCCGGCAATCACCAGATCAACCGGCAGAAACGCTTCCACGCCGCCCGCCACGGCGGGAGAGCCTTTGAACACCCCGCCATCCACCGCGCAATCGCCCAGTGCGACCACGAAAACCGGGTCCGGCATGGCGGCGCGGGCCTGCATCACCGCCTCGCGCATGTTTTTCCCCGCCACGCCGGTGATGAGCAGAATATCCGCATGGCGCGGGCTGGGGGTAAAGCTCAGCCCGTATTGGGTGAGGTCATGGATCAGGTTCTGGGTGGCGCGCAGCTCCAGCTCGCAGCCGTTGCAGCTACCCGCGGCCACGTGGCGGATGCTCAGCGCCCGCCCCAGCCGCCTTTGCCCCGCCGCCTCCAGCCGGGCGCGCAGGGTATCGGCCAGCGCCGCATCGGCGGCGCGGGCCGGTGCGGCGTGGGAGAGCAGATGCCGGGCGACGGTTTTCCAGACCATGCCCCCACCATAAGCCCACAGCGCCGCGCCGCAAAAGCGCCCTTTGTTTAAACGGTCAATTTCTGAATGTCGTTTGGATTCGAATTTGGCGAGAATTTCAGATCCGAAAATACGTCATTTCCTGATCTAGCCGCGCGGCAAAAACCCGACGATCCGCTCCGCCTCGTCGGCAATCGGCCCGGCGATGGCGCCGGCGCGGCGCGCACCCTCCTGGAGAATCCGGTCCAGCTCCGCCTTGTCGGCCAGATAGTCGCGGGTGCGGCTTGCGATCGGCTCCACATGCGCCACCAGCGCCTCAGCCAGCGCCGCCTTAAATGGCCCGAAGCCCGACCCCGCGAAGCGCGCCAGCAGCGCCTCCTGGCTCTCGCCCGAAACCGCCGCGAAAATCGCCAGCAGGTTGCGCGCCTCCGGGCGCTCCGCCAGTGCCGCCAGATTATCGGGCAGCGGCTCCGGGTCGGTCTTGGCCTTGCGGATTTTCTGCGAGATCGCATCCGCATCATCGGTCATGTTGATGCGCGACTGATCCGACGGGTCGGATTTCGACATTTTCTTGGTGCCATCGCGCAGGCTCATCACCCGCGCGGTCTCCTTCAGCACCACCGGCTCGATGCGCGGGAAGAAATCCACCCCGAAATCATGGTTGAATTTCTCGGCAATGTCGTTGGCCAGCTCCAGATGCTGGAGCTGGTCATCGCCCACCGGCACTTTCGTGGCGTGGTAGGCATGGATGTCGGCGGCCATCAGGTTCGGGTAGACGAACAGCCCGGTGGACACCTCCTCCTGGTGCTTGCCCGCCTTGTCCTTGAACTGCGTCATGCGCCGCAGCCAGCCCATGCGGGCGACGCAGTTGAAAATCCAGGCCAGGCGCGCATGGGCGGAAACGGCGGATTGATGGAACAGGATGGAGCGCTTGGGGTCGATCCCGCAGGCCAGGGCCAGGGCGGTCATGCCGTAGGTCTGTTCGCGCAGGGCGGCGGGGTCCTGGAAGGTGGTGATGGCGTGCAGATCGACGAGGCAATAGATGCACTCATCCTCCCCCTGCTGCAGCGCCACCCAGTTGCGCAGCGCGCCGAGATAATTGCCGAGCGTGCCGGTGCCGGTCGGCTGAATGCCTGAGAAGATGCGGGCCATGGTCGTTGATCGTCTCCGTTTCGCGTGAGCGGGTTAGCCGCCAAACGGAAAACAGACAATGGGAGCATCATGCAGCACCGGCCCGTTACCCGCGGCGGCACTGAACAATGGAAAATGCCGTGCCGTTCTTAAAAAAAACGCCACCAAGGCCGCGGGGCAAGGCAGGCAAGCATTTGCATGGCGCGCAGGATAGGCACGCCGCCAGCCCCTGGCAAGCTCACGCCGCCTTGCGCCGCCGGCGGCGCAGAAGGCCGAGAAACTCCCGCAGATCGAAGGCCCGGAGCAGCACGCCCGGCCCGAAATAGAACACGCCCCCCACCAGCACGAGGAGCAGGAATTCGGGAATCGTCGTCACCCCCGGCGGCAGCAGGCGCTGCACGCCCCAAAGGGCGGCGGCCATCACCGCCCCGGCCAGCAGGATGCGCGGAATGCGGTGGCGCGAGAGCGCATCAAAGCCAAAATGCGCGCGCTTATGCAGCAGGGCGAACAGACAGGCGGCGTTGAAGGCCGAGGAGAGCGAGGTGGCCAAGGCCGGGCCCACCGCCTTCAGCGGGTGCATGAAAACCAGATTCAGCCCTAAATTCAGCGCCACCGCCGCCACGCCGATCTTCAGCGGCGTCATCGTATCGCCGCGCGCATAAAAGCCGGGGGTAAAAATCTTGATCAACGCGAACACCGGCAACCCCAGCGCGAATGCCGCCAGGGAATGCCCGGCCAGCACGGCGTTATGGGCGGTGAAGGCCCCGCGCACAAAGGCCACGTCCATCACCGCCTTGGCCGCCACGGAAAGCCCGATGGCGGCGGGCAGGGTGAGCATCAGCACGGATTCGAAGGCGCGGTTGAGGGCAATATTCGCCTGCGCCTCCTCACCCAGTGCGATATGCCTGGTCACCGCCGGCAGCAGCGCCGTGCCGGCGGCGGTGGCGATCACGCCCAGGGGAAGCTGGTTCACCCGGTCCGCGTAATACAGGATGGAGACCGAGCCCGCGGGCAGCAGCGTGCCGATGATGATGTCGATGGAGACATTGAGCTGTGTCACCCCCGCCCCCAGCAAGGCAGGCGCCATGCGCTTGAACATCTGCCTGATGCGCGGCGAGAAGCGCAGCCGCGGCAAGGTGAAGCGCATGCCCGCCCGGCGGATGGCCCACAACACCAGCCCCAGCTGCGCGATACCGGAGACGCTCACACCCCAGGCCAGGGCAAAAGCCGGATTGCGCGTGTAGGGGGCCAGCCAGAGCATGGAGGCGATGGAGAACAGATTGAACAAAACCGGCGCCGCCGCCGCCGCCGCGAAACGGCTCATCGCGTTCAGCACGCCGGAAAACAAAGCGGTGAGGCAGATGAAGAACAGATAAGGGAACATCACGCGCGAGAGCGACACCGCCATGTCGAACCTGCCGCCATGCCCCACGAAGCCCGGCGCCAGCACGTAAAGCAGCCCGGGCATGAAAATCTCGCCCAGAATGGTCAGCAGGCCCAGCCAGAAGGCCATCACCGCCGTCGCCTCCTCGGCGAAGTCGGTGGCCGCGCTCCAGGCCATCCTTGTGCAGGATGGTGGAGATGGCGGGCACGAAGGCGGCGTTGAACGCGCCCTCCCCGAACAGCCGGCGGAACAGGTTGGGCAGGCGCAGCGCCACAAAAAACGCATCCGCCACCGGCCCGGTGCCCAGCACGGCGGCGATGAGAATATCCCGGGCGAAGCCAAGCACGCGGCTCGCCATCGTCCATGCTCCGACCGTGAAGGCGCCGCGTATCATGGCGCCGGTCTTACTCAGTTCGGCAGGATGAAGCCATAGGCCGGGTAGCGCGTGCGGCCCAGCGCATGGGCGGGCTCGTACCACACCCGCACCACCGACCAGTCATTCTCCGGCGAGACATCGACCACCGGCTGGTTATGCTCGATCCGCCGCGGCAGCCAGTTGGCCTGCGTGACCAGCACCTCGCGCCGTGATTTAAGCGCGGTGACAACCGCCAGATGCCCGACATCCATGGCGCCATGCGGCTTCAGCACCAGCACCGCGCCCAGGCTGGGGCGGTGAGACCGCGGATACGCGCCATCCGCCTCATCCCACCATTCATAGGCATCGCCACTGAGCTGGATGCCCGAGACATCCCGCGCATAGGGCACGCAGGAAAGATCGGTCGCCCTGCCAAAATGCGAGGGGGATTCAAGCCGCGGCCCACCGGCGCAGGCGGCCAGGGCGAGCACCAGCGCAAAAGCGCCGCCGCGCGCCAAACCTGCCGCGCAACGCGTTGCAAAACCACAATCTTCCTGTGCCATGGCCGCACCCATTACGCCAGCCAGTCTGCCGGATCGCGCGCCCGCGCCGCAAGCCCGCTTGATCCTGTGCTGCGCTGCGTCTAGCTTTCGCCCCATGGCCGCACTCTCTATGCACTCGCCGGTCGGTGACCTCACTTTGTTCGCCGAGGAAGACGCCATCGTGGCGCTTGAATGGGGCTGGGGCAGCCTGCAGGAGCCCTCTGCCCTGCTGCGCCGCGCGAAGGACGCGCTGGATGCCTATTTCGACGGCGAGGCGCCGCTGCCCACTGATCTGCCGCTGAACCCCGGCGGCACAGCCTATCGACTCCGTGTCTGGGCGGCGCTGCGCGCCATTCCGCACGGGCAGACGCGCTCCTACGCCGAGATCGCGGCGCAGGCGGGCGGCAGTGCGCGTTCCGTCGGCGGCGCCAATGCCGCCAATCCCATCCCCATCCTCATCCCCTGCCACCGCGTGCTCTCCACCTCCGGGCTCGGCGGCTATTCCGGCGGGGATGGGCTGGGCACCAAACGTCTGCTGCTCGCGCTAGAAACCCGAATCAAGGCCAGCCACGCATGAGCAAAGCCATCCGCATCCATGCCCATGGCGGACCGGAGGTGCTGAAATGGGAACAGGTTCCCACCCCGCAGCCCGGCCCGAATGAAGCGTTGCTCCGGCATGAGGCGGTGGGGCTGAATTATATCGACGTCTATTTCCGCACCGGGCTGTACAAGGCGCCGCTACCCGCGACGCTGGGCATGGAAGGGGCGGGCGTGGTGCTGGCGGTGGGCGAGAAGGTGCACAATATCGCCCCTGGCGACCGTGTGGCCTATGCGGGCGGCCCGCTTGGCGCCTACGCCACCGAGCGCGTGATCAACGCCGAAAAGCTGGTGAAGCTGCCGGACAACATCGATTTCAAGACCGCCGGGGCGATGATGCTGCAAGGCCTCACCGCCTATTTCCTGCTGCACCGGACCTTCAAGGTCCAGCCCGGCCAGACCATTCTGGTGCATGCAGCGGCAGGCGGCGTGGGGCTGATCCTGTGCCAATGGGCCAAGCATCTGGGCGTGGAGGTGATCGGCGTGGTCTCCTCCGAGGCCAAGGCCGAGATCGCCAAGGCCAACGGCGCCGCCCACATCATCATCGGCCATGCCAATCTGCCGGCGGAGGTGAAGCATATCACCGGCGGCGCCATGGTGCCGGTGGTGTATGACAGCGTCGGCAAGGACACCTTCAACGCCAGCCTGGACTGCCTGGCGCCCCTGGGGCTGATGGTGAGCTTCGGCAACGCCTCCGGCCCGGTTGCGCCCATGGACATCTCCACCCTCGGCACCAAGGGCAGCCTGTTCCTCACCCGGCCCGCCTTTTCCAGCTACATGTCCACCCATCAGGATATCGCAACCGGCGCCGCCGCCTTGTTTGAGGTGGTGACGCTCCGGCGCCGTGCAGATCAGGGTGAACCAGAGCTTCCCGCTTGAACAGGCCGCCGCCGCCCATGCCGCGCTGGAAGCACGGCAGACCACCGGCAGCACCGTATTATTGCCCTGACGCCAATGCCCCACGCCCGCGCTGACGGCCGCCAGCTTCTATACTGGGCGGCAGCGGGCGGGCTGATCGCCGCGTGCCTCTTCTGCATCCTGTTCATCGACCAGCCGGTGACCCTGTTCTGGTCCAGCCACCACGCCCTGCGCCCCTTGTTCCAGGCCTGCGCCGCGCCCTCCCTGCTCGCCTTGCCCGCCGCGGGCCTCATCCTGCTCTGGGCGCTCATCCGGCATTTGCGCGGCCTGGCGCCGCCGGACAGGCTCTGGCTGACCATCGCGCTCGCCACCCTGGCCGCCACCGCCGCCAAGGATGAGCTGAAATGGATGTTCGGCCGCGCCTGGCCCTCCACCTGGCTGAAATACGGCATCTACGGCTTCCATCCCTTCGCGCAGAGCATGCTGTTCGGCGGGTTTCCGTCCGGCCATACCAGCTATGTCACCGCCCCCATGGGGGTGCTGTGGGTGCTGCGGCCCAGATGGCGCCCGCTCTGGGGCGCGTTGGTGCTGCTGGTGATGGCCGGGCTGGTCTGCGCGGATTATCACTTCGTCAGCGACGTTCTGGCCGGGCTGCTCACTGGCGGGTTCTGCGCCTGGGCGACATTAATTCTCTTGGCGCCGCGCCGTGGCTGAGCCGGGCCTGAACAGCCGGTATTTCATCCCGCTATTCATCACCCAGGCGCTGGGCGCGCTGAACGATAATCTGTTCAAGAACGCGCTGGTGGTGCTGGCGCTCTACAAGCTCTCCGCCGGGCAGGCGGGTGCGCTCTCGGCACTCTCGGGCGGGCTGTTCCTGCTGCCCTACATCCTGGTCTCCGCCCCGGCGGGGCAATTGGCCGACGCGCATGACAAAGCCGCGCTGATGCTCTGGACCAAATATTGGGAGCTGGGGCTGATGGGGCTGGCGCTGGTTGGGTTTCTCACCGGCCATTTCGGCTTCCTGCTGGCGGTGCTGGTGGGGCTGGGGTTGCAGGCGGCGTTCTTCTCGCCGCTGAAATACGGCATGCTGCCGGATCTTTTCTCCGGCGACGCGCTGGTGAAAGGCAATGGTGCCATCGAGGCCGGAACCTTCGCAGGCATCGTGCTCGGCACCGTGGCGGGCGGTATTCTGATCCTGCTGCCGCACGGCACGCTGCTGGCACCGCTGGCGGCCATTGCGCTCTCTTTGGCGGGCATCGCGAGCGCGCGGATGATCCCCGCTGCCCGCACCGCCGCGCCGGGGCTGAAGCCGGACTGGAATCTCTGGCGCGCCAATGTGCGGCTCCTGCGCGGCGCCGCCGCCAACCGCCAGGTCTGGTTCGCCTGCTGGGGCATTTCCTGGTTCTGGGCGCTGGGGGCCACGGTACTGGCGGCCTTTCCGGTGCTGGCAAAGACCAGGCTGCATGCGGATGGCCATGTGGTCACGCTGATGCTGGGCGTGTTCGCGGTGGGGGTGGGCATCGGCTCGCTCGCCGCCGCGCACTTCGTGCATGCCAAGCGGCTGCTGCATTTCGCCGTCCCGGCCGGGCTCGGCATGAGCCTGTTCATCGGCGATTTCGCAATCACCTCGGCGCATCTTTCGGTGCCGGACGTGCCAACACTGCTGGCGCGTTTCGCGGGCTGGCATGCGCTGGTGGATCTCGCCCTCACCGCCATCTGCGGCGGGCTGTTCTCCGTGCCTTTTTATGTATTGTTGCAAGCGAGCGCCGCACCGGCGGAACGCGCCCGCATGGTCAGCGCCAATAATGTGCTGAATTCCGCTGCGACTTTGCTGGCTGGCGGCATCGAGGCCGTGGCCTACACCAAGGGGATCGGACCGGGGGCCATTCTGCTCACCGCCGCCCTGCTCAATCTGCTGGTGATTGCCTGGCTCTGGCGCGCCGCGCCCAAAACAAAATAAGTTCCAAAAGTTTTTGGGGTGCAGCCCTTTTTTCAAAAAGGGCTGCGTTTTCGCAGCTTTTTGAACCTTGGTTTGGCGGCCCGATTCAGACTGCGCGGCTTCGCCGCTTCGTCATCGGGCCGCAGGCTGCACCAAAAACTTTTATAACTTCAGGCCAACGCCACTTTGAAATCGGCCTGCGTCTGCGCCTTGATCTGCTCGATGGTCACATCAGGCGCATGTTCGATCAGCACCAGGCCGGGCGTCTCGCCTTTCTTCACCTCGAACACGGCAAGGTCGGTGATGATCTTGCTCACCACGCCCTTGCCGGTCAGCGGCAGGGTGCAGTCCTTCAAAATCTTCGGCTCGCCCTTGGCGGTATGCTCCATCAGCACCACCACGCGCGGCACCCCGGCCACGAGGTCCATGGCCCCGCCCATGCCCTTCACCATCTTGCCCGGCACCATCCAGTTGGCGAGGTCGCCACTCTCGGCCACCTGCAACGCGCCGAGGATGGAAATATCGATATGCCCGCCACGGATCATGCCAAAACTCTGGGCGGAATCGAAGAAGCTGGTGGTGGGAAGCTGGGTCACCGTCTGCTTGCCGGCATTGATCAGGTCGGCATCCTCCTCACCCTCATACGGGAAAGGCCCCATGCCCAGCATGCCATTCTCTGATTGCAGCTGGATGGTCATGCCCTCGGGAATATGATTCGCCACCAGCGTGGGAATGCCGATGCCGAGATTCACATAGAACCCATCTTCAAGTTCAGCGGCGGCCTTCGCGGCCATTTCATCGCGGCTCCAGGGCATGGCTCAGGCCTCCTTCTTACGCACGGTGCGCTGTTCGATCCGTTTTTCGATATGCTCAGGCTTCACCAGCCGCTTCACGAAAATGCCCGGCGTGATGATATGGTCCGGGTCAATCTCGCCGGGCTGCACCAGCTCCTCCACCTCGGCCACGGTAAACTTTGAAGCGGTGGCCATGATCGGATTAAAATTCCGCGCCGTTTTGCGGTAGACGAGATTGCCCTCCGTATCGCCCTTCCAGGCATGCACGATGGCAAGATCCGCAAACAGCCCTTTCTCCATCACATAATGGCGGCCGTTGAATTCGCGCATCTCCTTGCCCTCGGCGATCTGCGTGCCATAGCCGGTGGCGGTGAAGAAGGCCGGAATGCCCGCCCCGCCGGCGCGGATGCGCTCGGCCAAAGTGCCTTGCGGGTTGAACTCGATCTCCAGCTCGCCGGAGAGAAACTGCTTCGCGAAGGTGGCGTTCTCACCGACATAGGATGAAATCATTTTCCTGATCTGCCGCGTCTCCAGCAGGATGCCGAGCCCGGCCCCGTCGATCCCCGCATTATTGGAGATCACGGTGAGATCCTTCACGCCTGACTCCCGGATCGCCTCGATCAGCGTTTGCGGAATCCCGCACAGCCCAAACCCGCCGGACATGATGGTCATGCCATCGAACAGCTTGCCCTTCAGGGCCTCGGCAGCGTTGGGAGAAACTTTGCTGACAGCCATGTTTCCTCGCTCATCTTTCGGTATCACACCAAAAACCTGGGATGTTGCCCGCCATAAAAACCCCGGACCATCCGGTCCGGGGTTTTTTCTCAGCGCCTCAGCGCTCCACGCACATGGCGACACCCATGCCGCCACCGATGCACAAGGTGGCGAGGCCCTTCTTGGCGTCGCGCCGCTGCATCTCGTAGAGCAGCGTGGTGAGGACACGCGCGCCGGACGCGCCGATCGGATGGCCGATGGCGATCGCCCCGCCATTCACGTTCACCTTGGCGGGGTCCAGCCCCAGCTCCTTGTTCACCGCACAGGCCTGCGCGGCAAAAGCCTCGTTGGCCTCGACCAGATCAAGATCCGCCACCTTCCAGCCCGCGCGCTCCAGCGCCTTGCGCGAAGAGGGGATCGGCCCGGAGCCCATCAACGCCGGGTCCACGCCCGCGGTGGCGAAGCTGGCGATACGCGCCAGCGGGGTCAGGCCGCGCTTGGCGGCTTCCTTGCCGCTCATCACCACCAGGGCGGCCGCACCGTCATTGATGCCCGAGGCATTGCCGGCGGTCACGGTGCCGTCCTTGCTGAAGGCGGGCTTCAGCTTGGCCATGGTCTCGACGGAGGCGTCATGACGGATATATTCGTCATTCTCCACCACCACCTCACCCTTGCGGCTGGTCAGCGTCACGGGCGCGATCTCGTCCTTGAACTTGCCCGCCTTCTGCGCGGCGGAGGCCTTCTGCTGCGAGGCCAGCGCCAGCGCGTCCTGGTCGTCGCGGGTGATCTGCCAGTGCTTGGCGACGTTCTCGGCGGTGATACCCATGTGATAGCCGTTGAAGGCATCCCACAGCCCGTCCTTGATCATCGTGTCGATGAAGTTGAAATCGCCCATCTTCTGCCCGGCGCGCAGATAAGCGGCATGGGCGGAGAGGCTCATGCTCTCCTGCCCGCCGGCGATGACGATCTCGCTCTCGCCGGAGAGGATCTGCTGCGCGGCCAGCGCCACGGCGCGCAGGCCCGAGCCACAAACCTGATTGATGCCGAAGGCGGTCTTGCTGTCCGGGATACCGGCAGCGCGGGCGGCCTGGCGGGCCGGGTTCTGGCCTTGCGCGGCGGTGAGCACCTGGCCCGAGAATCGCCTCGTCGATGTCATCCGGAGACAGTCCCGCGCGCTCGATGGCGGCTTTCAGCGCCACAGTGCCGAGCACATGGGCCGGGGTGGCGCCAAAAGCGCCGTTGAAGCTGCCAACGGGGGTGCGCGCCGCAGAAACGATGACGATATCTTCCATATCCTGGTTCCCTTATCCTCGGTTTCGTAGTCGTTGCGCTTAAGATAGACTGAGCACCCAATCCGCGAAAGGCCTCCAGAGTGACGAATTCTGCGTGAGTGCCCGCAACCATGCCGACATGCCCGGCCCGTGGCTCGATGACCGTGACAGTCTTCAAATGCCCGGCCAGCGCCCGGGCCGAGGCGGCGGGCACCAGCCGGTCCTTGGCCGGAATGGCGCAGAAGGCCGGAAGGCTAAGCTGCGCCGGGTCCGACCGCCAGTCCCGCCGACCCGCCACTGGCCATTCGCCGGGGTATTGGCGCCGTACCAGCTGCTCAGCGCCTCGCGCGCCACCGGGGCGGCAAGCGGCACGCCATCGGCCAGCCAATCCTCCATCGCCACGAAGCGCTTGGCCCTGGGGCTGGCTTTGTCCTGCCCCGCGAAATCCCGGTATTTTTCGCCCACGCCGTAGGGGTCGACCATGGCGAACATCGTGTTCAGCGCGTCGATGGGCAGCGTGCCGGAAAATTGCATCGCCCCTTCCATGTAGGGCACCGTATCGGCCACACGGCGTGCGGCCTCCGGGTCCTCGGCATGGAAATCCCAGGGTGTGGCGAGCAAGGCCAAGGCGGTAACGCGGCCAGAGCCGGTGGCACCAGCCCTCAACGCCGCCGCCAGCGCCAGCATGCCGCCCATGCAATAGCCCGCCAGAATAACCGGCCCTGGCAGGGCGGCCAAAGCGCGCTCCAGCCGCCCGGCGATATAGTCGGTGAGGGAGAAGCGCCGCTCCACCTCGCCCGGCCAGCCCCAATCCAGCAGGTAAGGATGCACCCCCTGCCCCGCCAGCCAGCGCAGCATCGAGGCGTTTTCCATCAGGTCGAGAATATAGGCGCGGTTGATCAGGCTGGGCACGAACAGCACGGCCGGGCCGGTGCCGCCATAATCCAGCAGGCGGCTCTCGCCTTCGTCCCATATGGGGGGCGGGTCGCGCATCTCGCGCACATAGGAGATCCCGGCGATAGGCGGCAATGCCGGCGATCAGCGCCCGATCCCGGCGCTGGATCTCTTCAAACAGCAGCCCCAGCGCCGCCGGGTCCGGGTTCGGCTCCGTCCCGCCGTTCAAGGAGTTCGGCCAGACGCTGCTCAAGTTCAGCGACGCGGCGGTTGAGTTGGCCGACCTCATCCAGGCCAGGCCCAGATGCAGCAGCAGCGGGCGCGGCCCGCGGCGGCTGAGCGGGGCGGGGGCTTCCGGCCGGGGCATCATGCGCCAACAGCGCCGCGGCGGCGCAAGCCGCCTGCGCCCACAGGCCCAGTGTGGCGGCCCATGTCTCGCGCAGCTCGCGGTCCGCCGCCATCGCGGTCAGCTCGCTCTGCCACACGGCCACGAAATCCTTGGCCAAATTTTCGTTCATGCGCCATAAAGTCCCTGCCGGCCACGTGCCCTTGCGGGCGTGCGAACGTCTCAGGCCGAACCTCCCCCTCAATTCGATCTAATACGTAAATCGTCCGCTCCGTAAGAGCGAGAGGCGGATTCACGGCTGCGGACGAACCACCGGAGGCGATTCGGCCTGAGCCGACCCAATTCTAGCGCGGCCCAGGCAAAATCACCATAAGCGATGCATAGACACACTCTGTGCATCGCACAAATTTCGTGTTTCAATGCTTCGGTGCGCACCATGCCTGCCCATATGCAACGAACCGGGATGGAAGATAAATTCATGAATGAAACGGCCCAGCCCATGCCGCAGCCCGTCATCGTCAAGAAATACGCCAACCGCCGGCTCTACAACACCGAAAGCTCCAGCTACATCACGCTGGAGAACCTGGCGGAGATGGTCCGCAAAGATCGCGACTTCGTGGTCTACGATGCCAAGAGCGGCGAAGACATCACCCGCAGCGTGCTGACCCAGATCATCGTCGAGGAAGAGGGCAAGGGCAACGCCCTGCTGCCGACCAATTTCCTGCGCCAGCTCATCGGCGTGTACGGAACCGACATGCCGAACCTGATGCCCAAATATCTGGAACAGGCCATGGCCAATTTCCTGCGCCAGCAGGAGAGCATGCGCGAAACGGTGAGCAAGACCTTCGGCCCCTTCATGCCGCCGGGCATAGAAGATATGGGACGCAAAAACATGGCCATGATGGAGCGCGCCATGCATCTGTTCTCCCCCTTCCACCGCGAGGGCGGCGAAGCGAAGCCGGAACAAAGCATCCCGCAGGATTATCAGGAAGAGATCACCAGCCTGCGCACCGAGGTGGAACGGCTGCAGGCCGAGCTGGCCGCGCTAAAAGGGAAGACTAAGTAATCCTGAACCTGCTGCACCGCATGGACGGCCCCCCGCGCTTGCGGTAGAAAGCGGGATCATGAAGCTCGCTTTCCCCCTGGCACTGGGCCTGGCCCTTAGTGCCGCCGTGGCGCCGGCCTATGCGCAGCTATCGTCTGGAACCATGGGCTCCGGCATGGGGATGGGCGGCGTCGGCGGCGCACCCGCGCCGCAGCCAAAGGCGCGTACGCCTGACATTGCCCCCACCGGCCTGCCCGGCCTCGGCGGCGTGGCGCCGCTTGCCACCGGCCCGCAACTCCAAAAACCCGCCGGCGGCGACCCGACGCAGGAACTCTTCACCGCCATCAACAAAAACGACTACGCCTCCGCCCAGGACGCGGTCAGCCGTGGCGCGGACCTGACGGCCAAGGACCAGTTCGGCGAAACCCCGCTCGACCTTTCCATCGCGCTCAACCGCAACAACATCACCTTCATGCTGCTGGGCACCCGCAATGAGCTGGCGGCGCAGGGTACTGCCGGCGCCGTGGGCGCGCCCTGGACCCTCAACCCCGCCCCCAGCGCCAAGGCGGGCAAGACCAAGTCCGGCAAGCATGAAAATGCCAGGGCGGTGGTGCCCACAAACGCACCGGCCAGAACCGCCCCGCACATGACACTGCCCGCCGGCGGCACCGGCACGCCTGATCCGCAGGCCGGGTTCCTGGGCTTCGGCCCCAAGAGCTGAAGCAACGGTTGCTGTAGCGACGGCCGCTGAATGACGGTTTGGCGCGCCTCAGGGCGCGCTTCCGGGGGCCTATGCCAGCCACTACCCGCTATTTAGAGCCTGATCGCTTGAGGGTGACGCGCCCGTGCGCGGCAACCGAGGGCGTGAATCAGCCTCTTAACAAATAGCCTGATCGCTTGAGGGTGGCGCACATGCGTCAACCTCAATGCGCCCTAGTCTGGCCCCAGAAGTGCTGGATGTTGCTCAGCTGGTCCTTGAATAAATGCGAGAAGACCGAGCGGTGCGTGCCGTCATTGGCGGCGACGAAATAAAGCGCATCGCTTTTTGCCGGGTGCAGCACCGCATCCAGCGCCACCACACCGGGCGAACAGATCGGCCCCGGCGGCAGCCCTGCATTCACGTAGGTGTTATAGGGTGAATCGAGTTGCAGATCGGCCTTGGTGATGCCGGTTCCGCCCGATTGCCTGCCGCCGCTGGCGGCGAAGATCACCGTCGGGTCCGCCTGCAGCTTCATGCCCGCCTGCAGCCGGTTTTCATAAACCGCGGCGATAAAGGGCATGTCAGCCGCAGCGGCGTCTCCTGCTGCACGATGGAAGCCAGGATCACTGCCTCCTGCGGGCTGGCGAGCGGCAGGCCGGGTGCGCGCCCGGCCCATTGCTTCGCCAGCTGCGCCTGCAGCGCCGCCTGGGCGCGCGCCAAAATCGCGCTGCGCGCCGTGCCCCAGACATAGTCATAGGTCTGCGGCAGCACGCTGCCTTCCGGCGGCGGCGCCACCCGGCCGGTGGCCACGGGCAAAGCGTTGATGATGTCGGCGATCTGCTGGCCGGTCAGCCCCTCGGGGAGCGTGGCCTGGTGCTGCACCTCGGCGCCATGGCGCAGAATGTCCAGAATCCGCCGCAGGCTGGCATGGGCGGGGAAGAGATATTCCCCGGCCTGCAGCGTCCCGTCATGCCGGGTGAACCAGGACGCGGCGCGAAAGACGAGCGGATATTCGATCACCCCGGCCTTGGCCAGGGTTTGCGCCACCTCGGCGCTGCCGCCCGGTGGAATCACCACCGTGGCGGCGGCCAGCCCGGCGCCGGGGCCGTCATAGCTCTGATGAACCGCCATCCGCCCCGCATTCACCACGGTCAGCAGACCCAGCAGGACCAGAAAAATACGGCCGCGCCAACGCAATTTAGATCAGACGGCCCGCTTGAACAGGATGGAGGCGTTGGTGCCGCCGAAGCCGAAGCTGTTGGACAGCGCCACGTCGATCTTACGCGCCTGCGCCGACCAGCGGCACGCGGTCGACCACGACTCGCGGCTGGGCGTCGTCCAGGTTCAGCGTCGGCGGCGCGACCTCGTCGCGCATCGCGAGGATGGAGAAGATCGCCTCCACCGCGCCGGCGGCGCCCAGCAGATGCCCGATCGCCGACTTGGTGGAGGACATCGCGACGCTCTTCGCATGCGTCGCCGAACATGTTCTCGACCGCCTCCAGCTCCAGGTCGTCGCCGAGCGGCGTCGAGGTGCCGTGGGCGTTGATGTACTCGATTCCGCCGGGGTCAGGCCGCCATTCTTGAAGCGCCGCCTTCATGGCGCGGAAGGCGCCGTCATGGCGCTCGGCCGGGGCGGTGATGTGGTGCGCATCGCCGGACATGCCGTAGCCGCCGATCTCGGCGTAGATCTTCGCGCCGCGCTTCTTGGCGTGCTCGTACTCTTCCAGCACGACGACGCCGGCGCCCTCGCCCATCACGAACCCGTCGCGGTCCTTGTCCCAGGGGCGGGAGGCCTCGGTCGGGCGGTCGTTGAAGCCGGTGGAGAGGGCGCGCGCGGCGCAGAAGCCGGCAATGCCGAGCGGGTTCACCGCCGCCTCGGCGCCGCCGGCCACCATCACGTCGGCATCGCCGTACGCGATCAGCCGCGCCGCATCGCCGATCGCATGCACGCCGGTGGCGCAGGCGGTGACGGCGGAGTGGTTCGGCCCCTTGAAGCCGTATCGGATCGAGACCTGGCCGGAGACCAGGTTGATCAGGGCCGAGGGGATGAAGAAGGGCGACACGCGCTTGGCACGGCCCTCATGCACCAGCACCGAGGCCTCGTAGATGGTCTGCAGGCCGCCGATGCCGGAGCCGATCATCACGCCGGCGCGCGCATTTCTCTTCCTCGGTCTCGGGCACCCAGCCGGAATCCTCCACCGCCTCGCCGCCGCCGACCATGCCGAGATGGATGAAGCGGTCCATCTTCTTGATGTTCCTTGACCGGGATCCACTCGGCGAGGTCAAGGCCGCCCTCGGCCGCGCAGCCCGCCGGCACCTGGCCGGCGATCTTCGCCGGCAGCTCCGTGGTGTCGAAGGACTGGATGGCTGCGATCCCGGATTCGCCGTTGATCAGCCGCCGCCAGACATGTTCGACCCCCACCCCAAGCGGGCAGACGATGCCCATGCCGGTCACGACAACACGCCGCATGCGACTCCTCGGACGTGCGTCATGTCAGACCGAAGCGGCCCTTAGGCGGCCTTCTGCTTCTCGATGTAGTCGATCGCATCCTTGACGGTGCTGATCTTCTCGGCGGCATCCTCGGGGATTTCCACGCCGAAGGCTTCCTCGAACGCCATCACCAGCTCGACCGTGTCGAGGCTGTCGGCGCCGAGGTCGTCGATGAAGGACGCCTCGGGCGTCACCTTGGCCTCCTCGACGCCGAGATGCTCGACCACGATCTTCTTCACCTTGTCGGCGATTTCGCTCATCGAATTTCACTTTCCTGCCTGCGGTGTCGCTGATTCGAGTCCGCCCGAGCCGCTGCGCACGGCGATCGCCGCACCGCGGCCAGACTTGTGCGAAACGCTCAGACGCGGCGGCGCTTAGCATGGTTTTGTCGCGACGCCGCCAAGCCCGAGGTCGGCGCTCAAGAGCATCGCCATGCCGCCATTGACGTGCAGCGTGGCGCCGGTGACCCAGCCCGCCTCGTCGGAGGCCAGATAGACCACGGCGGCGGCGATGTCCTCGCGGCTGGCCCAGCCGGCCGAGCGGGATCTGCGCCGAGCAGGTCGCGTCGCGCTGCGTCTCGGTCAGCGCCTCGGTCATCGGCGTCTCGATGAAGCCGGGGGCGACGAGGTTCACCGTGATGCCGCGGCGGGCCACTTCCTGCGCCAGCGCCTTGGTCATGCCGATCAGCCCGGCCTTGGCGGCGGCGTAATTGGCCTGGCCGGCATTGCCGGTGGCGCCGACGATGGAGGCGATGTTGATGATCCGCCCGGCGCGGCGGCGCAGCATGCCGCGCAGCGCCGCGCGGACCAGGCGGAAGGGCGCCGCCAGATCGACATCGAGCACCTCTGCCAGTCCTCGTCCTTCATGCGCAGCGCCAGCATGTCGCGGGTCAGCCCGGCATTGTTGACCAGGATGTCGAGCGGCCCAGCGCCGCTTCGGCCGTCGGCGATCAGCGCCTCGGCGGCCGCCGGCTCGCGCAGGTCGGCCGGGCAGACGCACGCGCTCGCCGAGTTCGGCGGCCAGCGCCTCCAGCGCCTCCCGCCGCGTGCCGGACAGCGCGACCGACGGCGCCCTGCGCATGCAGCGCGCGGGCGATCGCCGCGCCGATGCCGCCCGAGGCGCCGGTGACGAGCGCCGTCTTGCCGGTCAGATCGAACATTCTCCAGAGACCTTCAGAGCGACTTCAGGACTGCTCGATCTCGGCGGGGCGTGCCGACCGAGGTGGCGGCGGCATCCGGCGCGATGCGCCTGACCAGGCCCGACGAGCACCTTGCCGGCGCCGAGTTCGACGAAACTGGTCGACGCCCATCGCCGCCATCGCCTCCACGCTCTCGCGCCAGCGCACCGTGGCGGTCACCTGCTGCGACCAGCAGGTCGCGGATCTCGTTCGGGTCCGGTCACCTTGGCGGCGGAGACGTTGGCGACCAGCGGCACGCACCGGCGCGGCGGCGGGGTGTTCGCGAGCGCCTCCGCCATCGCATCCGCCGCCGGCGCCATCAGCGCGCAGTGGAAGGGGGCGGAGACCGGCAGCAGCATGGCGCGCTTCACGCCCTTGCGCCTTGGCGATCTCGATCGCCCGCTCGACCGCGCGCCTGTGGCCGGAGATCACCACCTGGCCGCCGCCATTGTCGTTGGCCGGCTGGACGACCTCTCGCGCCCGTCCGGGCCCTCGGCGGCCTCGGCGCAGATCTCGCCGCGCCATGTCCAGTTCGGCGCCGAGCAGGGCCGCCATGGCGCCCTCGCCGGCGGGCACCGCCTGCTGCATCGCCTGGCCGCGCAGCCTCAGCAGCCGCGCGGCGTCGGCGACGGAAACGCGCCGGCGGCGGCCAGCGCGCTGTATTCGCCGAGCGAATGCCCGGCCGACCAGCACGGCCTTGTCCTTCGAGGCTGATGCCGCCCTCCGCCTCCAGCACGCGCAGCACGGCGAGCGAGACCGCCATCAGCGCCGGCTGGGTGTTCTCGGTCAGGGTCAGCTCTTCGCCGGGCCCTTCGAACATCAGCTTGGAGAGCTTCTGCTTCAGGGTCTCGTCGACTTCCTCGAACACCTCGCCGCGCCGGCGCGAAGGCGGCGGCCAGATCGCGGCCCATGCCGACGGCCTGGCTGCCCTGGCCGGGGAAGATGAAGGCGTTCACCGCCATGAATCATGTCTCCTTTGTTGGAGGCGCACCTAGCATGAGCCGCGCGCGACGCAAAATTTTGCCGGTTCGCCGCTTTTTGAAAGAAAGCGGCACCAAAAATTTTTGGACCTTGCGGGTGGCATGCGTGACGCCATGGGGTGCCCTGGGGCCGGCGTTATAGAAGCCCGAGCGCCGCCAGCTCGCGGCGCATGGATTCGGGCATGTCGGCGGCGCCGCTGCCTTGGGCGCCAAGGTCCAAGGGCGCGTCTTCGGGTCCAGATAGCGCCAGCCCTGGAAGGCGCGCATGGCCCTGCCTTCGACGCGGACCAGCTCAGGGTCCAGCACCAAGGCGGCGCAGGGCGTGCCGTCCTGCTCATGGTCCTGGCGCACCGCCGAGCACGCGCTGGCGCACCAGAATGACCCCGCCGATCACCCAATAGAGGGAACCGCCATCGGCCAGCTCATCGCGCGCGTTTGGGGAAATTCCGGGTAAAATGACGCAAGGGCGGCATCTCTGCCGCCCTTGTCTTCTGCAGGCCGCGAGATGCGCCACATCGCGCACCCCCACGGCCAATTTTACAAGATGCACGCGGGGCTGGTGGTGCGGCCGCGTGTCATCCATTGGGTTCAGTTCTTCGCCTTGTCGACCAGCGCGCCCTTGGAGATCCAGGGCATCATGCCGCGCAGCTTGGCACCCACTTCCTCGATCGGATGGGCGGCGTTGCGCGCGCGGATGGCCTTGAAGCTGGCCTGGTGCACCTTGTTCTCCAGCATCCAGTCGCGGGTGAAGCGGCCGGTCTGGATATCCTCCAGCACCTTCTTCATCTCGGCCTTGGTCTCCGGCGTCACGATGCGCGGGCCGGTGACATACTCGCCATACTCGGCGGTGTTGGAGATGGAGTAGTTCATGTTGGCGATGCCGCCCTCATAGATGAGATCGACGATCAGCTTCACCTCGTGCAGGCACTCGAAATAAGCCATCTCCGGGGCGTAGCCGCCTTCCACCAGCGTCTCGAACCCGGCCTTGATCAGCTCCACCAGGCCGCCGCACAGCACCGCCTGCTCGCCGAACAAATCGGTCTCGCACTCTTCCTTGAAGCTGGTCTCGATGATGCCGCCCTTGCCGCCGCCATTGGCGGAAGCATAGGAGAGCGCGATCTCCAGCGCGTTGCCGGTGACGTTCTGCGCCACGGCCACCAGGCTCGGCACGCCGCCGCCCTTCAGATACTCACCGCGCACGGTGTGGCCAGGGCCCTTCGGGGCGACCATGAACACGTCGATATCGGCGCGCGGCTCGATCAGGTTGAAATGCACGTTCAGGCCATGGGCGAAGGCCAGGGCCGCGCCCTCGCGCAGGTTCGGGGCCAGATCCTTGTAGTACAGGTCGGCCTGGCCCTCATCGGGGGTCAGCACCATCACCACATCGGCCCAGGCGGCGGCCTCGGCCGGGGTCATCACCTTCAGCCCGGCGGCCTCGGCCTTGGGCGCGGCGGCGGAACCGGGGCGCAGGCCGATGGCCAGCTCCTTCACGCCGGAATCCTTCAGGTTCAGCGCATGAGCGTGGCCCTGGCTGCCATAGCCGATAATGGCGACCTTCTTGCTCTTGATGAGGTTAACGTCGGCATCCCGGTCGTAATAAACGCGCATTGGCTCTGTCCCTGATTGGTCTTGCAAAAAATACTGGCGGCTCCCCTACTGCGTTTTTTGGCCGCTGTCACCCGCCGGAGGGCTGGCTTCTGGCATGCCAGCCTCCCGCTTCGCGCAATGTTGTTTCTAGCAGGGGCGGTTTGGCGTAATTTTTGGGATTTCTCCCGGTACGATTAAATTTCTGGCTTCACCCCAGGCCGGGCATGGGCCGACGTGGGAGGTGATCTCGGAAGCGGACGTTCAGCGTCTGGCCCTCATCCAACGCGCCGCAGGTTATCCACAGACATCTTGATAACCCGGTGGATAAGTATGTGGGCAGCGCGGCAAAAGCTGGAATAACCCGATTGGGGCCGGAAGCGGCCGTAAATTGCGTCTTGACTCTGCCTGATTCTGTCAACGCTTTGTTTTTGTTGTGTATTTTGCCAAGCCAGGCGATTTGAATCAACAACAAAACTCGCTTCCAACCTCTTGATTTAAAAGAAAATCGAAGCTGTGGAAAACTAAATCTTGCGCCGCTCCGTCCCGGCGATCACCGCCCGTTCACCGAAGACGATATCAGGCATTTCTGTTCAGATCCTTACGAGGAGGAGATGGCTGCCCGAAAGGCGGATATCGCCCCAGACTCGGTCATAAGCCGGCCCGGGAAGTGATCCCAGGAGCGGAAGTTCAGCGCCGCCCAGTTCTGACGGCTGAGCGCCCCTCATGGTCATGCGATGGCATCTTCGGCGTTCCTAAAGCCGGACATTCGCTTTTAGTTGGGGGTGCCGCTAACGCATAGGCGTTGCGTCGTTCGGCCCGTCTGGGCCGAATTTGAGGTTACCAACCATGTTCAGATAAGATGACTATTCGACCGCGACCAGGAGGAAAAGCCAGCGCGAATGCCTGCTGCCTTTCTCACGCGCCGCGCCCCTTCTCGGCCCATCAGGATCCCCCTCAGACCCTCGCCTCCAGAACTATATTGAACGGCCCCTCTGTTGCTCGTCTGATCCTGGAGAAGCCGCCCGAGCGAACAATTTCCGACAATTTTAACTCACCGGCCTGGGCTCCGAGCCCCTCAGCGACTTCCTGGTCGAGGGAAGTGGGGACGCAGATCATGGTCGATGCGTTGTAATAGAGACGGCCAACAGGGTTCATGTTGTCTTTGGCGGCATCGCCGGCGATCGGCTCCACGATCATCCACGTTCCATCATCCTTGATAATGCGCCGGATATGGGCGGCGCAGCCGCGAGGATCGCCCATGTCATGCAGGCAATCGAAGAAGGTGATCAGATCAAATCCGTTCTCCTTGATCTCCTTGGCCTTTGCGCACTCAAAGCGAACCTGCCCCTCAAGATCATGCTCGCGCGCATGCTTGTTCGCCGCGTCGATCGAAGGTGAATGGAAATCAAAACCGACGAACCGGCTGGCCGGGAAGGCGCGCGCCATCAGCAGGGTTGAGAACCCAATTCCGCATCCGACATCGGCGACTTTGGCGCCCGCTTTCAGCTTCTCCGTCATGCCCTCCAGGGCAGGCAACCAGTTCTGGACAATGTTGTTGACGTAGCTGGGCCGGAAAAATTCACCGGTCGCACAAAACAGGCAGCCTGCCGTATCGCCCCAGCGTACGCCCCCGCCTGTTCTGAAGGATTTCTCGACTTTCGGCTCCCCTTCGATCATGGCCGCGACCAAGTCAAAAGCCCCTGCCAGGAAGACGGGGCTATCTTTTACCGCGAAGATCAAAGCCTGCTCCGGCGACAGACAAAAGCTGTCGTTCACAGCGTCATAATCGATGTATCCATTGGCAGCTTGCGCCAGCGCCCATTCGCGTACGTACCGCGGCGCAAGGCCCCCGGCTTTTTTGGCGAGCGCTTCGCTCGATAAGGGGCCCGCCTCATGAAGAGCTTCGAACAGCCCCAACCTCAAACCCATTCGGACTGTGGGCACGCTGAACGCGCCCCCAAGGTCCCCCAGCATTTTGCCGACGAGTTGATTGAGTTTGTCTTCGTTAATGGGATACATGCGCATGCCCCCTTGGCGATCACCGCCTGATGCCACGACTATAAAATTACGGCACTGGAAGCCTCCATATCACAAAAGGCGCCGACGTTGGATGATATGGAGGTGGAGGTTTACCCACATTTCGCCAAAGCAACCCAGGACACTTGGCCTGGGAATTGCTGCTTCTCTGTATCTCAGCCTGAAAGCGGATGAGGCGCCAGAGGTTCAACGTCCAGTTTCGTCACCCGCCCCCCTAGAACCGGACAGGCAGCTTTCCACCCGAAACGCTCCCCCTCACCCGCTATTCCTCAACGCCGACGCCACGCCATTAATCGAAATATGCACGCCCCGGCGGATGCGCTCCGACGCCTCCCCCTCCCCGCTCTGCTCACGGTAGCGGCGCAGCATTTCCACCTGCACATGGTTCAGCGGGTCCAGATACGGAAAGCGGTTGATCACCGAGCGGCGCAACACGAGGTTGCGGTCCAGCAGCGCCTGCTGCCCGGTAATCGCCAGCAGATAACGCTTGGTGCGCTCATATTCCGCCACAATGCGCGGGAAGATGCGCGCGCGCAGTTTCTCATCCTGCACCAGGGCGGCGTAGCGCGCGGCGATGCCCATATCCGCCTTCGCCAGCACCATGTCCATGTTCGACAAAAGCGTCGAGAATACCGGCCAGCTCTTAAACATATCCTGCAACAGCGCCAGCCCCTTGGCCTGCCCGCGCGCGGCCAGCACCTGCTCCACCGCCGTGCCAAACCCGTACCAGCCCGGCAGCATGATGCGGCATTGCGCCCAGGAAAACACCCAGGGAATCGCCCGCAAATCCTCAATCGACCGGCTCTTGCTGCGGCTCGCCGGGCGGCTGCCGAGATTCAGCGACGCGATTTCGGAAATCACCGTCGATTGCCAGAAATAATCCTCAAACCCCTCGGTCTCATACACAAGGTTCCGGTAGGCGGCGAAGGCATGGTCAGAAAGCTCAGCCAGCGCCTGCAAAAATTCCGCATCCGGCGGCTCGGACGCGGTTTGGTCGGCGGTCGCCACCAGCGTCGCGGCCAGAATAACCTCCAGGTTGCGCCTGCCGACTTCCGCATTGCCGTATTTCGCGGCGATCACCTCGCCCTGCTCGGTCAGCCTTATCTGCCCCTGCACCGCCCCGCGCGGCTGCGCCAAAATCGCCTGGTAGGACGGGCCGCCCCCGCGCCCGACAGAGCCACCCCGCCCATGAAACAGCCTGATGCGCACGCCATGTTTGGCGAACACCTCGACCAGCCCCAATTCCGCCCGGTACAGCTCCCAACCGGAGGTAATAAACCCGCCATCCTTGTTGCTGTCGGAATAGCCGAGCATCACCTCCTGCACATCGCCGCGCCCCGCCAGCAGCCTGCGGTAAACCGGCGCGCAGAACAGCGCGTCCATAATCACCGCAGCCGCACGCAAATCCTCGATGGTCTCGAACAAAGGCACGATGTTCACATCCAGCGCGCCTTCCGCCGGGCGCAGCAGCCCCGCCTCCTTCAACAGCACCGCCAGCTCCAGCATGTCTGACAAGCCATCAGTCTTGGAGATGATCATGGTGCGGATGCAGCGCTGGCCATAACGCAGATGCGCTTCGCGGGCGGCATCGAAAATCGCCAGCTCCTTCGCGGTCTCGTCGCCATAGGCCACATGGCGGGAGACAAGCGGGCGTGCCGTCTCCAGCTCTTTCAACAACAACGCCACCCGGCCGCTCTCATCCAGCGCCAGATAATCCATGCCTGGATGCGCCACGGCCAGCAGCTCCGCCACCACACGCTCATGCACGGCGGAATTCTGCCGCAAATCCAGCGGCGCCAGCGTCCAGCCGAAAGCCCGGGCGGCGCGCAGCAGCGCCCCCAGCCGCCCCTGCGCCAGCACCCCGGCCCCATGCGTTTCCAAGGATCGCGCAATCGCCATCAGATCCGCGGCGAAATCCTCCACCCGCGCATAAGGCGCCGCCACCGCCCCGCGCACGGAGGAAGAAATGGAGCCCGTATGCTTGCGCCCCAGCAACGCCTCATAGGTCGCCGCCAAACGCGCCTGGATGCTGGCCAGGGCGAGACGATAAGGCTCATCCGCCCGGTGCTCGGACATGTCCGGCGAGCTATCCGCCATTGCCCGCAATTCCGGCGTCACATTCACCAGCAAAGCGGCGAAGGAGAGTTCCTTGCGCAGCGCCCGCGCCTCGGCAATGTAGTGGTTCAGCGCCTTCTCCGCCTGCGTGGCCAGCGCCTCGCGCAGCACATCCGCATCCACAAACGGGTTGCCATCCCGGTCCCCGCCGATCCAGGTGCCGATCTCCAGAAACGCCGGCAGTTCCGCCAGCCCGGCCCCCGCCGCCTGCTCCACGGCGGCGTAGAGCTTCGGCACCTCGGCGAAGAAGGTGGCATCGAAAAAGGTCAGCGCATTGGCCACCTCGTCCAGCACCGAGAGTTTCGACATGCGCAGCATGCGCGTCTGCCACAAAATCAGCACCCGGGCGCGCAGCTCTATCTCGATCTCGGCGCGCTCGCCCAGCGTGTCGGCCAGCCGGTCGCGGCGGGTGAGCAGGGCGGCGATGGCATCCAGGCTGTCGAGAATGGAACGGCGCTGCACCTCCGTCGGGTGTGCGGTGAGCACGGGCGCGATATAGGCGCCGCCGAAAAATTCCTTCAGCCGCGCTTCATCAAACCCATGCGCCCGCGCCTGGGCGAGGCCCCCGGCCAGGGAGTCCTCACGCGGGGCGGAGCCGGCAATGAGATGCGCGCGCCAGCGGCGGGTATGGTGATGATCCTCGGCGATATTGGCCAGCGCGGAGAAATAGCCGAAGGCACGGGTGATGCGGTTGATCTCGCCATCGGAAAGCCCGGCGAGTATCTGCTCCAACTCAAGCTGGGCCGCCTTGTCATCGTCGCGGTGGTAGCGCACCGCAAGCTGGCGGATGGTTTCGATCAGCCCATAGGTCGCCGGGCCGTCTATGGCGCGGATCGTATCCCCCAAAATCCGTCCCAGCAGGCGGATATCCTCACGTAATGCTTCATCAAGCAACTCAGGGCGGTGCTTTTGCACTTCGGGCGTCTCCATACGCCTATCAAACGCTGTTACTAAACTGACGCAAGTATTTTTGCAGCGCAGCAAAAACGCCGCCGGGAGCGTCCCCCCGGCGGCGCTTCACTCTCAGCCCGGCCGGGTCAGGCGGCGCGGTTTTCCACCAGCTCCACCACCACGCCCGGGTCGGCAAGAGTCGAGGTATCGCCCAAACTATCGGTCTCGTTGGCGGCGATCTTGCGCAGGATGCGGCGCATGATCTTGCCCGAGCGGGTCTTCGGCAGGCCCGGCGCCCACTGGATCACATCCGGCGCCGCAATCGGCCCGATCTCCTTGCGCACCCAGGCGATCAGCTCCTTGCGCAGCGCCTCGCTGGGCTCCACATCCGCCACCAGTGTGACATAGGCATAGATGCCCTGGCCCTTGAGGTCGTGCGGATAACCAACCACCGCGGCCTCCGCCACCGCCTCATGCGCAACAAGGGCGGATTCCACCTCCGCCGTGCCCATGCGATGGCCCGAAACATTGATCACGTCATCCACGCGCCCGGTGATCCAGTAATAGCCATCGGTATCGCGGCGCGCGCCATCGCCGGTGAAGTACAGCCCCTTGAAGGTGGAGAAATAGGTCTGCACGAAGCGCTCATGGTCGCCATAGACCGTGCGCATCTGCCCCGGCCAGCTATCGGCAATGCAGAGATTACCCTCCGTCGCGCCGGTCAGCTCATGGCCTTCGCCATCCACCAGCAGCGGCTTCACCCCCGGCAGCGGCAAGGTGGCGGAGCCAGGTTTCTGCGCGATAGCGCCCGGAAGCGGTGAGATCAAAATACCACCCGTCTCCGTCTGCCACCACGTGTCAACGATAGGGCAACGATTCTCACCCACCACATGATAATACCAGCGCCAGGCTTCCGGATTAATCGGCTCGCCGACCGAGCCCAGTATCCGCAGGGATTTGCGGGAGGTTTTATGCACCGGCCCCTCGCCGTCGCGCATCAGCGCGCGGATGGCCGTGGGCGCGGTGTAGAAGATGTTCACCTGATGCTTGTCCACCACCTCCCAGAAGCGCGAGGTGCTGGGGTAGTTGGGCACGCCCTCGAACATCAGCGTGGTGGCGCCATTGGCCAGCGGACCATAGACGATATAGGTGTGGCCGGTGACCCAGCCCACATCGGCGGTGCACCAATAGACCTCGCCGGGGTGATAGTCGAACACGTATTGATGGGTGAAGCTCGCCCACACCATGTAGCCGCCGGTGGTGTGCAGCACGCCCTTCGGCTTGCCGGTGGAGCCGGAGGTATAGAGGATGAACAGCGGGTCCTCCGCATTCATCTCCACCGCCTTATGCTCGGGCGAAACGGCGGAAGTAGCCTCGTGATACCAAATATCCCGGCCCGCCTGCATCGGCACGTCGCCACCGGTGATCTTCACCACTACGACATTCGTCACACTCGGGCATGTTCTCAACGCCTCGTCGGCATTGGCTTTCAACGCCACCTTGCGCCCGCCGCGTCGGCCCTCATCGGCGGTGATCAGCGCCACGGAGCCGCAATCCTGGATACGGCTGGAGAGGCTGTCCGGCGAGAAGCCGCCGAACACCACGGAATGGATGGCGCCGATGCGCGCGCAGGCCAGCAGCGCCACCGCCGCCTCCACCACCATCGGCAGATAAATGGTGACGACATCGCCCTTCTTGATGCCCCGGGCGGTCAGCACATTGGCGAGGCGGCAGACCTGCTCATGCAGCTCCCGATATGTCACTTTCAGGGAGCTGTCCGGGTCGTCGCCCTCCCAGATAATCGCCACCTGGTCCCCGCGCTCGGCCAGATGCCGGTCCAGGCAATTGGCGCTCGCGTTCAGCGTGCCGTCCTCGAACCATTTGATCGAGACATCGCCCGTGAAACTGGTGTTCTTGATCTTGGTGGGGGGCTTGATCCAGGCGATGCGCTTGCATTCCTCGGCCCAGAATTCGTCCGGTGAAGCGGCGGCGCGGGCAGCCATATCCTCATAGCGCGCGCGGTTGACCAGTGCCTTGGCTGCGATTTCCGGCTTAACCGGGACAATATCGGCGTCGGACATGATTGGGGATCCTCCAATTTTGTTTTTTTAGAGCCTGTTCCCTTCGCGTGCGCTCAAGAAAAATGCTCTATCTCTTTGTTTTAGCGAGCTACTTTGTCCAACCAAATAAATCCATTTGATTGGGTGTTGCTCTAGCCCCTTATTATCACAAATTTTCCTGAAAAGCTCAAAGTCTGATCCATTCTGGCGCATTCGCTTCCACGCCCCGGCCATCGTGAAATTTCCATGGCCAGAACGAATTTGCATAGCTGCCCCTCCAGGATCGTTGACAAAACTTCATGTTTCTGTGCCTGCTTATAACCGCAATCGACTTTGGACTTGACTTGAGTTCGCGCGCTCCTAGCGGCTGGACGCAGACAAGGCGACCAGAACCCGGTTGTCCCGGCGGCAAAGCCGGGCTGATTACATATTTGAGGAGCGACAAAGATTATGCCGATTGGTACCGTAAAATGGTTCAACACCACCAAGGGTTTCGGGTTCATCGTGCCGCAGGATGGCGGCAAGGATGTGTTCGTGCACATCACGGCGGTGCAGTCCGCCGGCCTGCGTGGCCTGAATGAAGGCCAGAAGGTGAGCTTTGACATCACCAAGGAACGCGGCAAGGACGCCGCGGTGAACATCAAGGCGGTCTAACCCGCGCCTTGCTTCACCACGCCGCCCCTCGCAAGACGGGCGGCGTTTTTTATGGCCTACCCGCCGGTGTTGGGCCGATAGGCGGTGGCAAACTGGTCGATGGCGTCCTGGATCTCCGCCTCCGACAGCAGCACCGGCCCGCCCGCCTGCAGCGAGAGCAGATAATGCTGCGCCAGCACCTCCAGCTCCGTCGCCGCCCCCAGGGCGGCAGACACGTCCCGCCCCACCGCCAGCCCGCCATGATTGGCCATCAGGCAGGCGGTGCGCCCTTCCAGCGCCCTCAACACGGCGGCTGAGAGCGCTGCCGTGCCGAACAAGGCGTAATCCGCGCAACGCACAGGCGCCCCGCCGAAGCGGGCGATCATGTAATGGCAGGCCGGAATCTCCCGCCGGGCCATGGCAAGCGCCGTTGTGTAAGGCGCGTGATGATGCACGATTCCCCCCACCTCCGGGCGGGAGAGATAGATATCCAGATGAAACCGCCATTCCGAGGAGGGCCGGAACCGCCCTTCATAATGCCCATCCGGCCGCAAAACCGGGATCATCTCCGGCGTCAGGCTGTCATAAGGCACGGCGGACGGGGTGATGAGAATCCCCTCCGCCGCGCGCAACGACACATTGCCGGAGGTGCCCGCCGCCAGCCCGCGCGCCGCCATGGCCCGCGCCGCCTCGATCAGATCCAGCCGGGCCCGAAGTGCTGTTTCATCCATGCTCATACCCTCCGGTTCACTGCACCGGGGCAAAATTCATGTCCGGCGAAATCTTCATGGAACCGCCATTCCAGCGTAGCGTCAGGGTCGCCTTGCTCACCGTGGCATTGGCGAAATTATGCGCGGCACAGGCGGTCTTGGCGGTATCCGCGGTCACATAGGTAATGCCCGCCGCGGCGCCGCCGGATGCCGGGCTGAGGCTGTCGATGGAGAGCAGCACCGCCTGCCCCGGCGGCAGATGCTGGCAATTGGCGTTGGGATCCAATGTTCCACGTAGATCATTGGCGCTCAGAATGGCGGGTTTCTCGCCGGAAGGCGGCGGCAAATTCACCACCGCCAGCAGGCTGTCCGCCTCGCCCTGCCCCTCATAGCCATAGCGGCAGACGAATTTCGCCCGGCCGGTGGGGGTGAGCGACACGCAATGCTCAGCCTGCCCGCCCGGATACCAGGCTTTCAGCGTCCAGGCGCCGGGCCCGCCCGTGAACAAAATGCCCCCGCCGAAATTGGTGACATGCGGCTCGAAGCTGCCGGTATAGGTCACATAGGCCTCATCGGCCCCCGCACTGGTGAGATGGCCATAGACCACGCTCTGCAGCGTGATGCCGAGCCCCAGCCCCGCCCCGCCATAATCCTGCGTGGGATAGCCCGGCAGGGAGGTGCATTGATGCGCAAAGCCGCCGCCAGGGCCGGACGCCCCGCCGCAGACCAGCGGCAGAAACGCCGCCTGCTCGTCCGCCGTAAGGACACGCGGATCATGATTCGCCGCCTGCTGCTGGGGCACCGTGCCGGTACCGCCATTGCCGCCTTGCTGCGGGCGCGGCCAGAACAGAAACAGCCCCGCACCGAGAATGACCAGAACGGAAAACAGGGCGGCGAGGCGCTTCATCGAAAACTCCCGAATCAGTCCAGCTCGCGCTTTGCCCTTTTTCCAGGCTTGGGTAAACAGCATGCACGTCAAGGTTTTGGAGGGGGAACAAAATGGTCCTGCGGCGTGTCCTGCTTGGCGCTTTGCCCGCCTTGCTCACCGGCTGCGCCGCCTGGCAGGCTCCCGGCTATCATCTGCCGCCTTTGCCCGCCGCGACCACCGGCCCCTATCTGCTCGGCCCCGGCGATGTGCTCACCCTGCGCGTCTATGACCAGGACCAGATGTCCGGCACCTATCATGTGGATGATAGCGGCTTCATCGACATGCCGCTGCTGGGGCTGGTGCAGGCCGGGGGCGCCAGCACGGATAATCTCGCCGCGCGCATCACCGCCGCGTTGCAGGCCAAACAGCTCATCCTGCACCCTTCCGTCGCCGTGGAGGTTTCGGCCTACCGGCCCTTCTATATTCTGGGTGAGGTGAACAGCCCGGGCCAATACCCATACCGCCCGGGCATGACTGTCCTGACCGCGATTTCCATTGCGGGCGGGTTCACTTACCGGGCCGAAACGGATTATGTGGGACTCACGCGCGATCTTGGCAGCAATGCTGTCCAGTATCGCGCCCAAATGTCAGCAATGGCCAAGCCAGGTGATGTCGTCACAGTCTTTGAGCGCCGATTCTGAAGCCGGGCTGGAGGTTATCCCCCGCACCACCGCGTTAGTTCTGGTGCTGGCGGGGTTTGTAACCTTCGTGAATATGTGGTGCACCCAGGCCATCCTGCCGGTGCTGGCGAAAAGCCTGCATGTCTCCCCGGCTTTGACGGGCTATACCGTCACCGCCCCGCTGGTCGCCACCGCCGCCATGGCGCCCCTCGTCGGCGCCATCTCCGACCGTTTCGGGCGGCGCGTCTTCATCCGCGGCGCGGCCTTGCTGCTGATCATTCCCACCATTCTGGCGGCCTTTTCCACCAGCCTGGGCATGCTCATCGCCTGCCGCTTCGCGCAGGGGCTGCTGCTGCCGTTCATCTTCACCGTCACCATCGCCTATATCGGCGACGAGATGAGCCCCGCCAGCGCCATGCGCATGGTGGGCATCTATACCTCGGGCACCATCAGCGGCGGGTTTTCTGGGCGGCTGATCGTCGGCTTCGTCACCGCGCTCTGGAACTGGCGGGCGGGGTTTCTCGTCATCGGCCTCATCACGCTGGCGGCGGCCCTCATCATCGCCTTCAAGCTGCCGCCGGAAAAACGCTTCAAGCCCACGCTCGGCATCAGCGGGGCGCTGCATTCCTTTCCCAACCATCTCTCCAACAAGCGGCTGCTGGGCACCTACGCGGTGGGGTTCGGGGTGCTGTTCTCGCTGGTCAGCGTGTTCACCTTCATCAATTTCCGGCTGGCGGAGGCGCCCTATCATCTCGGCCCGGCGGCTTTGGGGTCCATCTTCGTGGTTTATCTGGGCGGGGTGATGGCCAGCCCGCGTCGCGGGCCGGCTGGGCGCAAAAATGAACCGGCGGCTGTTGATGGCGGGCTGCACCGGGCTGATCCTGGCCGGGCTGGCGCTCACGCTGGCCTCGCCGCTCTGGGTCATCTGCCTGGGGCTGCTGCTGGTCTGTTTTGGCGTCTTTCCGCAGCAGACGCTGGCCACGGGCTTTATCGGCGTGGCCGCGCGGGGGGCGAAGTCAACCGCCGTCGGGCTTTATGTCACCAGCTATTATATCGGCGGCAGCTTCGGCGGCATCATCCCCGCCGCCGCCTGGCACAGCGCGGGCTGGCCGGGCTGCGCCGCCATCACGGCGCTGGTGCAGCTCGGCATGCTGGGCTTCGCGTGGAAAAGCTGGCGAAACTGAAGGATCAGGCCCAAAAGTTTTTGGTGCAGCCTGCGTCCCGATGACGAAGCGGCAAAGCCGCGCAGTCTAGAATCGGGACGCCAAACCAAGGTTCAAAAAAGGGCTGCGTTTTCGCCGCTTTTTTGAAAAAAAGCGGCACCAAAAAACTTTTGGACCTTAAGAGCGGAACCTTACGGCGCGGCCGATGGGCTCGCCCGTCACCTGACCCTCATACATCACCACATGGCCGCGAATGATCGTCGCCATCGGCCAGCCGGTGCAGTCCGTGCCGTCGAAGGGCGTCCAGCCGCACTGGCTGGCGATCCAGCTGTTTTCGATCTTGCGCTTGGCCTTCAGGTCCACCACCGAGAAATCCGCGTCATTCCCGGTCACGATCCGCCCCTTGCCCACCGCGCCGTAAATCCGCGCCGGGCCTTCCGACATCAGCTGCGCCAGCCGCAGGAGCGACAAGCGCCCCGCATTCACCTGGGTGAGCATCAGCGGCAATGTCGTCTGCACGCCGGTCAGGCCGGAATGGCAGGACGGCCAGGGCCGCTCCTTCGCCTCACGCGGGTGCGGGCGCATGGTCGGAGCCGATATTATCCACCGTGCCATCGGCCACGGCGGCCCAGGCGGCCTCCATATGGCGCTTCTCGCGCAAGGGCGGGTTCATCACCCCATAGCCGCCCAAACGCTCATACACATCCGGCGCGCATTGCAGCAGATGATTCACCAGCACCTCGCAGCCCACCAGGTCCTTGTGGTCCTTCAGGAACTGGAATTCCTCGGCGGTGGAGACATGCAGGATATGCGCAGGCCGGCCCGTGCGCTCGGCAATGGCGGTGATGCGCCGCGTGCCCTTGAAGGCGCATTCCTCATCGCGCCACACGGCATGGTTGCTGTACGGGTCGCCGAGCTTGAACATCGGCTTGCGCTCCTGCAGCCGCGCCTCGTCCTCGGAATGGAACGCCACGCGCCGCCGGCCCGAGCGCATCACGCGCTCGATGCTCGCATCATCGCCCACCAGCAGATTGCCGGTGGAGGAGCCCGCGAACACCTTCATGGCGCAGACGCCCGGCAGCGTTTCCAGCATGCCGGTCTCGTCGAGATTCTCCATGGTGGCGCCGGCGAAAATGCCGATCTCGCACCAGGCTATGCCCGGCGATATAGTCATGCTTGGCCTGGATCGAGGCCACATCCACCGCCGGCGGCTTGGTGTTGGGCATGTCGAACGCCGCCGTCACCCCGCCCAGCACCGCGCCCAGAGAGCCGGAGCGCATATCCTCCACACCCTCGACACCCCCCTGCCCGCCATCACGGAAATGCACATGCGGGTCGATAACGCCCGGCAACACGTGCAGGCCCGCGGCGTTGAAGCGCTCCGCCGCCGGGCCGAGATTTTTGCCGATGGCGGCGATCTTGCCGTTCTTGATGCCGACATCAGCTTCCGCTTCGCCCCAGGGGAGGAGCAAAACACCGTTTTCCAGGATCAGATCATAGCTCATGGCGATTCCTATAAGCCCAGCAGGTTGAAAGCGGCAGAGGCAACGGTTTCAACGCTGAGCCCCGCCATCGGCGCCTCGCCCTCAGGCCCCGGCGCCACGGCAATGGCGGTGCGCGGCCCGGCGGGGGCGTACTCGCTGGCGCGCGAGCGGCCGAACAGCCCCAAAGTCGGCGTGCCGGCCGCGGCGGCGAGATGCATCAGCCCGGAATCATTGCCGATGAAAATTTTGCTCCGCCGCAGGCAAGCGGCGGCCTCCGGCAAGCTCAGCCTGCCGACGAGATTGACGGCATCGGGCAGGGCCTTCAGCACCGGCGCGGCCAACGCCGCCTCCGCCTCCCCCGGCCCGCCGAACACCGCCGCACGGGCGCCGGGCAGGCGCGCCGCCAATTCATGAAACAAATTTATGAAATCGCTCTGCGGGCCAGATCTTGCCCTCCCAATTCGCGGTGGGGGCCAGGGCGATGATGGGGGCATCGCCCAACAGGGCGGCGGCCTTGGCATCGTCCTCCGGGGCGGTCCAGGCCACGGGCAAAGGCGGCGGCTCGAACCCCAGAGCGGCGCCGAGCTGCGCGTAGCGCCGCCCCGGGCGGCGCCCGCCTTTCAAAATATGGCGCTTGCGCGCGGCCAGGACCAACGTGATGCCCGAACCGCGCACATCCACCGCGATATCCCAGACATGCCCCACCAGCTTGGTCCAGAGCCGCAGCCAGTGCCAGTCATAGCTCTCCTTCTCGAACACGATCAGCCGTTCCAGCGCCGGGAAGCGGGTGAACACCCCTTCCGCCACGGTGCCGCAGGCGATGGTGAAGCGCGCTTGGGGATAGGTGAGGCGCAACCTCTCCGCTATGCCGCAGGAGATCACGGCATCGCCGATGCGCGAGGAGGTGATGAACAGAATATTCATGCAGGGCGGCTCTACCCTGCCGCCGCGTCTGCGGCAAACAGCGCTTGCAGCCGCGCCGCTCTGCGCCCATCTTGCCGCGCATGAGCAGGATCGCGCATTTGCCGCATCGCGGCGTTCTGGAAATCAGCGGTTCAGACCGCGTTGCCTTTCTGAATGGGCTGGTGAGCAACGACGTGTCGAAAGCCGGGCCGGGCCAGGCCGTATGGGCGGCGACTGCTGACGCCGCAGGGCAAATATCTGGTGGATTTTTTTATCCTCTCGGATGGCGAACGGCTGCTGCTGGACATGCCATGGGGGAGATCCCGGCGCTGGCGCAAAAGCTGCGGCGATTTAAGCTGCGCTCTGAGGTTGAGATTAAAGATAGTTCAGACAATCTGAAGGTATTCGCGGCCTGGGATGGCGTGCCGCCGCAGATCCCGCTCACCGCGCCCGACCCGCGTTTGCCGCATGCGGGCTATCGCTGCCTGAGCGAGGATGCGGTGCAGAGCAACGCCACGGCGCAGGATTACGCGTCCCACCGCATCGCCCTCGGCCTGCCGGATGGCGCACCCGACCTGGAGCCTGACAAGACCCTGCTGCTGGAAGCCGGGTTCGACGAGCTGGATGGGGTCGATTGGGAAAAAGGCTGCTACATGGGCCAGGAATTGACAGCGCGGACGAAATATCGCGGGCTGATCAAGCGCCGGTTATTGCCGGTGAAGCTGGAGCGGCCCGGCATCCCGGCGGGCACGCCGATCATGGCCGATGGGCAGGAGGCGGGCACGCTGCGCTCCAGCGAGGGCGTGCTGGGCCTCGCCACATTGCGGCTGGATGCGCTGGAAAAAACCTTATCGGCGGATGGGGCTCAGATCACCCCTCGCCCGCCAAGCTGGATGAAGCTGCCTGCGGGCTGAAACGCGGTCAGACCCGCTCATCCACGCGGACCGGCATGCGGACAACATCGCCCCCGCCTTCAGCATCCCGCAGCAGGGACCAGCCTTCGTACGGCAACCGCCCTTCCAGAAAGCCGTTACGTTCGAAATGCGCGCTGGCCGAGACCACCGCACCGGTCCGAATTGATTCGGCAACGTCTGGATACTCGGCCAAGTACCAATCCTCATCCACCTCCACCGGGCGGGGCAGACGGTTCTCGAAATAGCCTGAAACAATATAATGTGATCGGCCGGATTTGAGCGCGCCGGATTGAACAGCCGCCGCGACGTCCGGATTGGTTTTGAGATACCAAGCCTCGTCGACCTCGACCGCTTCAAGCAGAACCCGGATCAGGCTGAACAGCTTCGCTTCCTGGAGCTCAACGTAATGGCCCGTGGCGGGACCAATGTCGTTCATGAGATAACCATATGAGTGCATGGAACTTCTCAAAAAAATTAATCCCTGGGGTACACGCTACCTAACCAGACTCCACTGTGCAGCGCAACATAAAACACAACCAAAACAAACGTGCGACGATTTAAGACGGATTTCGTCACAAATTTTTGACCGCGCCGCCCTGGACTCTTGAGCGCCGGACCAGCGATAGGGACAAGTTCGTGTAAGACCCCAGTGCCGGGATGCTGGCGGCAGGCCGGCGAGAGCCGGAAGAAGAGCGCGATGGCGATCAGGGGACATGTGGACGACATGGAGGGCAGCTATGTCGTCGGGTGGGCGCCAGCCGTGCCCGATACCGGCAATTGCGCCATCACCGTGACGGACAAGGACGGCAAGCTGCTGGCCAAAGGCCGCGCCTCACGGCACCGGCCGGACCTGGCCGCGCTGGGGCTGGGCCGCACCACGCTTCGCCTACCGGATCGCCGTGCCGCTGGCGCCGAGCCGCGGGTGCTGCGGGTTTTCGCCGATGGCGAGGAGCTGCTCGGCTCGCCGCTGCATGCCGGCCCGGGCATTTTCGACGCCGGATGCGGCGTCGACGGCGATCGCGTGGTGGGCTGGGCTGACCGAGCGCCAGACCGGCGCGCAAGCCCCCTTCATCACCGTGCGCAAACCATACCGGCATGGAGGTCGACGCGCGGGCCCGAGCCAGTTCGACCCGGAGGCGGTGACCCGCTCTTCACCCCGGCGAACTTCAGCCTGAGGCTTGATGACGAATGTTTCGGCGCCGGGGAGATGCTGCTCGACATCTTCGCCAACGGCACGTTGCGGATCGGCGCACCGCATGCAATCTCACCTTACGGCAATCTGGACGCTGGTCAGCGCCCACCGCTGGTCGGGCTGGCTCTCTGCCCCGGATGTACCGAGCGCGGACCTTCGAGATGCCTGCCTACCGGGATGGCAAGCCGGCGGCGCCGCCGCCTGCGAACGCGACCGCGAGGATGTGCGGCGCATTATCCCCGATTGCGAGACGCCGGGCTTTGAGATCACGCTCGCCGGCCCGCGACACGACGGCCGACCAGCCGTGGCGCTGACGCCTCCGTTTTGCAGGCGGCAGGCGCGATCTGTTCGACGGCCCCTATCTGCTCGCCGGCCGGCCCGCCGCAGTGGCGGCGATCCATAAGGCAGCACATCTTGCCAATGCCGGGTTGCCCGGAATCTCGGCCCGGAGAGCGGGCGGTGCTCGACCGAGGCGTTGCAGGATTACCTGGCCAAAATGCGGGGCGGCGATGGCGTGACCTTGGCCCGCCAGCCGGATTGCCTGCCGGCCGGACCGGCCCGGCTGCGCGTTGCCATCGTCATGCCGATCTATCGCGGCGTGGAGGTGACAAAAGCCTGCATCGATTCAGTTCTGGCGCACCGCAATCCGGAGACCGACCAGCTCATCCTGATCAATGACTGCTCGCCGGATGCGCAGATGGCCGGGATGCTGGCCGCCTACCGCAACCTGGCGAACGTGATCCTGCTGGAAAACGCGCAGAATCTCGGCTTTGTCGGCACCGTCAATCGCGGCATGGCGCTGGGCCAAAGGCATTGATGTGGTGCTGCTGAATTCAGACACGGTGCTGCACGCGGGCGGGCTGGATGAGCTTTTCGAGCGTGGCGCGAGCGCATCCTGAAATCGGCACCGTGACCGCGATGTCGAACAACGCCACCATCTTCTCCTATCCCAGCGCGGAGCTGCGCGAAGCCAAGCTGGCCGATATCAGCTGGACGGCTTTGGCGGCGCTGGCGCTGACGAGAATGCCGGGAAGCTCGAGGATGTGCCGACCGGCCATGGGTTCTGCATGCTCATCAAGAATGAGGTGATCAGCCGGATCGGCGTGCTGGATGAGGGCTTCGGCCGCGGCTATGGCGAGGAAAATGATTTCTGCGCCCGCACCGCCGCGCTGGGCTACCGCAACGTGGCGGCGGGGGGCGTGCTGGTGGAGCATAAGGAGAGCATCTCCTTCGGCAATGAGCGCGCCAGCCTGCTGGCGCAGAACCAGCCGAGGCTGAACGCGCTCTACCCCGAATACACGCCGCTGATCATGGAATTCGAGGAGCGCGATGGCCTGCGCCGGATGCGCTGGGCGCTGGACGCGCCCGGCTCGCCCGCGCCCGCGAGGCCGGAACGCAGCTTCGCGCTCGTCATCTCCAACGCGCTGGAGGGCGGCACGCCGAAGGCGATCCGCGATATCGAGCGGCAGGTCGGCTATGGCGAAGCCACCCGCCTCTCCCTCAGCGTGACAGAGAGCGGGCTGATCGAGCTGAGCTGCGCGGCGCCGCTGCTCTGCGCGCGTTTCAGCAAAAACGAGGCAGCCGAGCTGTTCGCCACGCTGGACATGGCGGCGCCCGCGCTGGTGCTGGCCCATCAGCTTCTCGGCTTCCCGGCCCCGGTTCTCACCGCGCTGCGCGGCTGGCTGGACGAAACTGCCCAAGGTTGCGTTGATGCGGAGCGCCCATGGAATGGCACCGGAGGGGGACGCCACAGCCTGTATTGGGTGCATGATTTCTATCCGCTCTGCCCACGCGTGACGATGATCGACGCGATCGGCCGGTTCTGCGGCGCGGCGGATGCCGGCACCTGCGGGCGCTGCGTGGAGATGGGCGGGGCGCATGAAACCTCGGCGCTGAACGATCTCACGCCAGCGGAACATCGCGCGCTCTTTTCTGGTCTGTTGCAGGCCTTCACCCATGTGATCGCGCCGTCTGAAAATGCGGCGCGCTATCTGGCCAGGATTTTCCCGCAGATCAGCTCCGAGACCGTGCCGCACCCTGAACCCGTCAAGGATGCCCCTGCCGCCGCGCGCGCGGGCAGCGATGACGAGATCGTGCTGCTGGGCGCCATCGGCCCGCATAAGGGCTCGCAGAAGCTGCTGGAGATCGCGCAGCGGGCACGGCTGACACATCCGCATCTGAGCTTCCGGGTGATCGGCTACACCAATATCGACCGGGCGCTGAAAGCCGTCGGCAATGTCACCATCACCGGCAAATACACGCCGGAGGACTTGCCGAAATTGCTGGCGGAAACCAAAGGGCGGCTCTCGCTCTTCCTGCCCGCCTGGCCGGAGACCTATTCCTACACGCTCTCAGAGCTGGTGAAGCATGGCTTCATTCCGCTGGCGCCGGATATCGGGGCCCCGGCCGACCGTATCCGCAAGACGGGCTTTGGCGTCCTCTTCCCCTTCCCGGCCGATGCCGAGGCGGTGCTGAAGCTGATCGACGAGATCGCCGCCGGAACCGTGGCGCCGGTGGCCAAGGGGGCGCAGCCCGCCGGGTTCTTCTCAGAGCCGGAGGATCTGGACCGGCTGGCGGACATGATTTTGCGCGGCGGCGCCCCGCAGGCCGTTGCCCTGCCCCCCGAACCCGGCGCGGCCGAGCCCAAGACCGCCAAGAAGCCCGCAAAGCGCAAGGCCGACGCCAGCGCCATCTGACCGGCGACGCGGCCGGGCGGGTATCAGCGGGGTTAGCTGGTCTTGCGCAGGGCCGCGGCGTCGATGCGCTTGCGGTGGCGCATATGGTAGGTTTTGTAGGCGGCGAAGCAGCCTGACGCCACGGCGCGCCCCAGCGCCCGCTGGTCCAGCACAGCAAGGCCGGGCGGCAGCCCCGCCGTAATGCCGCGCGTGGCCAAATGCTGCGCCAGCGCCCTGGTGAGCAGGCCGGGGCCGGAGAGCAGCCAGGGAATTCTCATTGTCGCCGCGGTTGACCGCCGTCACCACCGCGCGCAGCGCCGCCTGCAGCACCGGATGGCCGGGGGCGGCCGCCAGGAAATGATTGGCCGCGCAGCCGAACGCCTCTTGCGCCAGCACCAGGCTGGCGCCGGCGGGCAGCAGCGTGTCCAGCGGGCGCAGGCAGCGGTCATCCGCGTCCACATACACCCCGCCTTCGGCCACCAGCAGCGCCAGCCGGAAAATATCCGCCTTTTGCGGACTCTCCCGCACGCGCTGATAGGCCTGCAGGACCGGGCCGGGGAATTTGGCGGCGAGATAGTCGCGGGCCTGCGCTTCATCGAAGCGGCGCCATTCATAGCCCGGGTTGCGGGCCTGCCAGCTCTGCATCAGCGCCTCGATATCGGCGGGCAGCGCCGGCCTGTCCCAGAAGGCGTTGATGACATGCGGGATCGGCGTGGCGCCTTCTGGCTGGGGGATGAAATCAAGCATGTCCGCCTGGCGCAAGGCCAGCAGCAGGCTGGCGGCGGGGGCGGTGCTGTCCGGCGCGTCGCGCACCAGGGCGGCCAGGGGGTCCAGACGCGCCTGGGCCGGCTGCACGCTCAGTGCGGCGAGGGGGAGGGCAAGCGCCTCATCCAGCGCATATTCGTCGATCATCTGCCCGAGCAGCGATTGCGAGATGTTCAGCGATTCCCCGCGCAGCCGGCGCTCGGCCGCCATCAGCTCGTAGTGGCGGCGCAGATGCGCGCGCGCGCCCGCAAGGTCGAAGCGCATCAGCTTCACGCGGGTCAGGGCCTCCTGCAGGGCGATGTCGTTGGGGTTCAGCGCCGCCGCCGCCTCGTAATGCGCAAGGGCGCTGTCCATCTGCCACAGGCTTTCCGCCAGCGCGCCGACGCAGCGGCGCCGGATGGCGCGCTCCGCCCTGGTGGTGGCGGGGATGGAGAACAGGCATGTCTGCAGCATCGCATCCGTGCCGGCCAGAAGCTCGGTCTGGAAGCGCTCGACCCAAAGCCAGAACTGGTGAGGCGCGGCGGCGGTGGCGGCACGGGCGGCGCGCAAGGCATCGTCCATCTGCCCGGTGCGGCGCAGCAGGGTGATCCGCCAGCTTTGCAGCTGCGGGGTGACGCCATGCTCCAGCTCCACCGCCTGCAGGCCGGCCAGCGCCTCCTGAAACCGGCCCTGCCAGGCCAGCGTGTCGAGCATGCCGAAGCGGAAGGCGAGTTCCGCCGGGCGGTGCTGCGCCGCTTCGCGGTAGATCTCGAAGGCCTGGGCGGCGTCGCCCACCGTCAGCGCCTGGCTGGCAAGTTGGGTGACGGCGTCGGCATGGCCGGGCTCCAGCGCCAGCGCGCGGGTTAGATGCTCGTTGCTCTCCCGCTGGCGCCCGAGCCGGAATTCCTGCCGGGCCAGCTCGGCCAGCAAAGTGGGATTGTCCGGCTCCAGGGCCAGCGCCTCGGCGAAATGCTGGGCGGCTTCCTCCTGCAGGCCGGCCTGACGCTCGGTATAGGCGAGGCTGAGCAGCAGCGGCATGTGGCCGGGATGCCCGGCGAGCAGGGCCAGGGCGGCCTGGCGTGCCTCATCCAGCGCGCCGGCATCGCGCAGCTCATCGATCAACCCGATACGCGGCGCCAGCTCCGTGGGGGCGAGGCGGGAGGCCGCCTCGAAATGCAGGCGCGCGGCCTCATGCTCCGCCTGGGCGCGGGCGCAATAGCCCAGCCCCAGCTCCACCGCCCAGAACGCCGGCGCCGCTTGCGCCGCGCGGGCAAGGGCGGTTTTCGCCTCTTCCACCCGGCCGAGGGCGCGCAGCGCCTCCGCCACATCCAGCCAGCGCCAGACGTCGCCGGGCGCCAGCTTGGCCGCCTGCTCGAACCAGTCCAGCGCCGCCACGCGGTCCCCCGCGTCTCGGGCCAAATGGCCGAGCACGACATGGGCATGCCAGAAGTTCGGCTGAGCCGCGCACAGCGCCCGCAGAACGGACACCGCCGCCTGCGGCTGCGCGGCGGCACGCAGCGCCTCGGCCAAGGCCACGGCGTGCCAGGGCTCCCCCGGCGCCAGGCTGACCGCCGCGCGCAAGGCGGCCAGTTTCTCCTCACATTCCGCCCCGGCGGCAAACGCCGCGAGCCGGGCGGCCAGCGCCGCCGGGGCGAAGCTAAGCGGGTTGGCCAAAGCCGCACCCGATGCGGCCTCGCGCGCGGAGATCACGATCTCTTCCGCCGCGCTCAGCGCCGGCAGGGACAACTTCCAGACGAAGCCGTAATGGCCATCGCCATGTCCGGCCTCCGCCACATCCTCACGGTAGGTTCCGGCAATGGCGCTGCCCGCCACGATGCCATTGACGAGAAACTCGATCTCCAGCCGCTGCTCCGGCGCGGCGGCGCACCAGGCCCAGCCCTGGACATTCAACCTTTCGCCCAGTTGATCGATATAGCCAGCCACCGGGCCGGTTTTGGTCTCGCCTCTATCCATGACCCCGTGTTCCGGCATGTTTCACGCCTTCAATTTTTGATACGATTGTATCAATTCTTGTCTTTTGCTTCTTTTACTGTCGTATCATTGCCTGGCAATTTCAAGTTGATCCCGAAATAGATCCCTTCTGGTTGCGTATTGGTAAATTTGGAAATCTCATACTACCTAAGCGCCGCAATAACGGGATTGTGATGATGGACTTCGATCTCTTCGTGATTGGCGGCGGCTCGGCCGGGGTGCGCTGCGCGCGCATCGCCGCGGGGCATGGGGCGCGCGTGGGTGTGGCGGAAGCCCGCTTCTGGGGCGGAACCTGCGTGAATGTCGGCTGCGTGCCGAAGAAATTCATGGTGATGGCGGCTGAATATGGCGCCACCGCCGAGGATGCGCGCGGCTTTGGCTGGGATATCCAACGCAACGGCCATGACTGGCCGGCGCTGATCGCCGCCAAGGACAAGGAAATCTCGCGCCTCAACGGCATTTACCGCCGCCTGCTGGACAATGCCGGGGCAAAAATTTTCGACGCCAGGGCCAGTTTCATCGACGCGCATACGCTCGATGTCGGCGGCCAGCGCATCACGGCGGAGCGGATCGTCATTGCCACCGGCGGGCATCCGACCGGGCTCGACATTCCCGGCGCCGAGCATGCCATCGTCTCCGATGACATCTTCGTGATGAACGAGATGCCACAAGCGCGTGGCGGTGGTGGGCAGCGGCTATATCGCGGTGGAGTTTGCTGGCGTCTTCGCCGGGCTGGGGGCAGAGACGCATCTGGTCTACCGCCAGCCTCTGCCGCTGCGCGGGTTCGATACGGATCTGCGTGAGGGCCTGGCCGAGGCGCTGGGGCAGAACGGGGTGATCGGCTGCACCCCGGCACCATGCCGCCGCCATCTCCGTGGACGGCGCGGGCAAGCATCTGGTGCTCTCCGATGGCGAGGTGCTGGGGGTGGACATGGTGTTCTTCGCCACCGGCCGCGCGGCGAATACCAAGGGGCTGAAGCTGGAGGCGGCCGGCGTGAAGACCGGGGCCAAGGGCGAGATTCCCGTGGGCGCGGATTTTTCCACCAACGTGGCGCATATCTACGCGCTGGGCGATGTGACAGACCGGCTGAACCTCACCCCGGTCGCCACCGCCGAGGGGCACGCGCTGGCGGATACGCTCTATGGCAACAAGCCGCGCGGGGTGAGCCTGGAGACTGTGCCGAGCGGCGGTGTTCTCCATCCCGCCCATTGCCACGGTGGGGCTGACGGAAGAGGAAGCGGCGAAGCGCCCGGACGGGGCCAAAATCTTCGTCTCCAAATTCACGCCCATGCGCCACACCATCACCGGCCGGGCCCGCAAGACCCTCATGAAGCTGGTGGTGGACGCGCAGACCGACAAGGTTCTGGGCGCGCACATGCTGGGCGAGGATGCGCCGGAAATCGTCCAGGGGCTGGCGGTGGCGATCATCGCCGGGGCGAGCAAGGCGGATTTCGACCGCACCATCGGCATCCACCCCACGGCGGCGGAAGAGTTCGTGACATCAGGACACAGACCAGGGTTGCCGGGCCGGTACAGGCCGGTGAGTAGCCTTTCTCGGTAAATCGCGCTTAATTGGGGCGATAAGGAACGCCCCTTGGAGACGATATGGACACGATCACCCCAGCCGAAATGAATCCGGCTGGACCCCGCAAAGCTGGCGCAACTGCCCGATCAAGCAGGTGCCGAGCTATCCGAACCCGGACAAGCTGGCCGCGATGGAAGCGCGCCTGGCGAAGTTTCCGCCGCTCGTCTTCGCCGGCGAGGCGCGCAACCTGAAGGCGCATCTGGCCCGCGCCGCGTCCGGCCAGGCTTTTGTGCTGCAGGGGGGCGATTGCGCCGAGAGCTTTGGCGACTTCACCGCCAATGTCATCCGCGACACCTTCCGCGTGCTGCTGCAGATGGCGGTGGTGCTGACCTTCGGCGGCGCCATGCCGGTGGTGAAGCTGGGGCGCATGGCCGGGCAGTTCGCCAAGCCGCGCTCCTCCGACACCGAGACGCATTGACGGCGAGACCCTGCCCTCCTACCGGGGCGACATCATCAACGGGCCGGAATTCACCGCCGACGGCGCGCATTCCCGACCCCACCCGCATGGAGTTCGGCTATTTCCAGTCCGCCGGCACGCTGAACCTGCTGCGCGCCTTTGCCTCGGGCGGCTATGCGGACCTGCATGAGGTGCATCGCTGGAACCTGGATTTTGTCGAAAAATCCCCGCTGGCGGCGAAATACCAGGATCTTTCCGTGCGCATCGACGAGACTTTGCGCTTCATGGCCGCCTGCGGCCTGACCAGCGCGGAGACGCCGCAGATCCGCGAGACGGATTTTTATACCAGCCATGAGGCGCTGCTGCTGCCTTATGAGCAGGCGCTGACCCGCGTGGATTCCACCAGCGGCGATTACTATGCCTGCTCGGCGCATTTCCTGTGGATCGGCGACCGCACCCGCCAGCTCGACGGCGCGCATGTGAATTTTATGCGCGGGATCAAGAATCCCATCGGCATGAAGGTCGGCCCCTCAATGGAGGTGGACGATTTGCTGCGGATCATGGACGTACTCGACCCGCATAACGAGCCGGGGCGCCTGACGCTGATCACCCGCATGGGGGCCGGCAAGGTGGCCGATAAGCTGCCGCCGCTGCTGCGCGCGGTGAAAAAGGCCGGGCGTATGCCGGTGTGGCTGTGCGATGCGATGCATGGCAACGGCATCACCACCGCCGCCAAGGTGAAGACCCGGCGGTTCGACGATATCGTGACGGAGCTGCGCGGCTTCTTCGATGCGCATCAGGCCGAGGGCACCATCGCCGGCGGCGCGCATCTGGAAATGACCGGGCAGAACGTGACCGAATGTGTCGGCGGCGCGCGGGGGCTTTCCGAGGAAGATCTGGGCGAGCGCTACGAGACCTTCTGCGACCCCCGGCTGAATGCCGAGCAGGCGCTGGAAGTGGCGTTCTATCTGGCCGAGGAGCTGAAATCGCGCCGCGCCTCGAAAGCCGCTGCGTGACTCCGGCGCCGCTGTCGGACGGCGAGATCGCCGCGCGGACTGACGCCTATTTCAACCGGACCCGTGACATCGTCGCCAAATTCGGCGACGCCACGGTCACCTACGCCATCTTCCTGCGCCGCCCGGTGGTCTGCGCCCCGGCGATCATGGTGGAATGGCTGAAGGCCGTCGGCCGGGCGCGGGGGCAGGCGTTCAAGATCGAGCTGCCGCACAAGGAAGGCGAATGGGTGGGGGCGGGCGAGCCGTTGGCCTATGTCACCGGCAGCTTTGTGGCGCTCTCCGACCTTGAAACGCTGGCGCTGCAGAAAATCGGCGCCGCCTGCGTGGCCGCGCATAATGCCTTTCAGATGGCCGCGGCTTTGCCCAAGGCCGCCTTTCTTGCCATGGAAGCCCGGCATTGCGCCGGCGCGGAGATGCAGGAGATCATGGCCTATGGCTGCGCCGTCGGCTCGCGCGCCGCGCAGGCGGAGGGGGCGAAGGGCTTCGTTGGCAACGCCAATGACTGGACGGCGCATTATTTCGGCGCGCCGAAGGGCTATGGCACGATGCCGCATGCGCTGATCGGCTATGCCAACTCCACGCTGCGCGCGGCGCAGATGTTCCACGAGACCTTCCCCGACGAGCCGCTGACCGTGCTGGTGGATTATTTCGGCCGGGAGATCACCGATGGGCTGGAGGTCTGCCGCCATTTTCCCGAAATGGCGAAAGCCGGGCGGCTTTCCGTGCGGCTGGACACGCATGGCGGGCGCTATCTGGAAGGGCTGGGGCCGCAGGAGAGCTACGCGGTGCTGGAGCGCAACGCGCCGGGCGCGCTGCGGCGCTACCGCAGCCAGCGCGAGCTTGGCTACCTGATCGGCACCGGGGTTTCCGCCGCCGCCATCTGGAAGATGCGCGAGGCGCTGAACGAGGCCGGGTTCCCGGCGGTGAAGATCGTCGCCTCCTCCGGCTTCGGGGTGGAGAAATGCTCCGTCATGGCCGATGCGAAGGCGCCGATCGATGTGGTGGGCACGGGCAGCTTCATCCCCGAGAGCTGGAGCGAGACCTATGCCACGGCGGATATCGTCGCCTATGACGGCGTGCCGCGGGTAAAAATCGGGCGCGAGTTTTTGCTGCGTCACGCCAAAGCGTAAGCGCCGTCGAACGATTGGGCCGAAGATGACCGAGACGCTGAACATCGCCATCGCGCAGATCAATCTGCATCTGGGCGCCATCGACAAGAACCTCGCCAAAATCCGCGCCGCGCGGGCGGAAGGGGCGAGGCTGGGGGCGGATCTGGTGGTCACGCCGGAGCTGTCCATCGCCGGGTATCCGCCGGAGGATCTGGTGCTCAAGCCCGCCTTTGTCGCGGCCTGCGAGGCGGCGGCGGAGGAGCTGGCGAAGGAGACCGCTGATGGCGGGCCGGGGCTGATCGTGGGCCTGCCCTGGCGGGAGGGCAGCAAGCTCTATAACGCCGCCTTCCTGCTGGAGGGCGGGCGCATCGCCGCGCGGCGCACCAAGGTGGAGCTGCCCAATTACGGCGTGTTCGACGAGAAGCGCGTGTTCGACCAGGGGCTGCCCGCCGGGCCGGTGCCCTTCCGGGGGTTCCGCATCGGGCTGATGATCTGCGAGGATTGGTGGCTGCCGCATGTGTCGGAAACACTGGCCGAGACGGGCGCGGAGATGCTGGTCTCCGTCAACGGCTCGCCCTTTGAGGATGGCAAGCAGAGCGTGCGCGTGACGCTGGCGGTGGAGCGGGTGGTGGAGACCGGGCTGCCCTTCATCTTCGCGGCCCAGGTGTGCGGGCAGGACGAAGTGGTGTTCGACGGCGCCTCCTTCGTGCTGAACGCCGACCGCAGCCTGGCGGTGCAGATGCCCTATTTCGAGGAGGCCATTACCCTCACCAGCTGGGTTCGCGGCAATCACGGGCTGGTCTGCGCGGCGCAGCCCTTGGCGCCGGAGCCGGAGCGCTTCGCGCTGATCTACCAGGCGATGATGTGGGGCCTGCGCGATTATGTGAACAAGAACGGCTTCCCCGGTGTGGTGCTGGGGCTTTCAGGCGGGATTGATTCCGCCATCTCCGCCGCCGTGGCCGCCGATGCGTTGGGGCCAGAGCGCGTGCGCGCGGTGATGCTGCCCAGCCCCTATACCTCCGCCCATAGCCTCGAAGACGCCGAGGCCTGCGCGAAAATGCTCGGCATTCCCTACGAGACCATCCCCATCTCCGGCGCCATGGACGCGTTTTCCGCCGCCCTGGCCCCAGCCTTCGCGGGCAAGGCGCCGGATATCACTGAGGAGAACATCCAGTCGCGCTCACGCGGGCTGATCCTGATGGCGATCTCCAATAAATTCGGGCCGATGCTGCTGACCACGGGCAATAAGTCGGAAATGTCGGTGGGCTATGCCACGCTCTATGGCGATATGTGCGGCGGCTATTCGGTGCTGAAGGATATCTACAAGACCACGGTGTTCGAGCTGTCGCGCTGGCGCAACGCCAACCACCCGCAGGGCGCGCTGACCCGGCCTGGCCCGGCCATGCCCGAGCGGATCATCACCAAGCCGCCTTCCGCCGAATTGCGCGAAAACCAGACCGACCAGGATAGCCTGCCGCCTTATGAGGTTCTGGATGCGATTTTGGCGCATCTGATCGAGGGGGAGCGCTCGGCCGAGGAGATCGTGGCGCAAGGGTTCGACCGCGCGACTGTGCTGCGGGTGATCCGGCTGCTCGACCGCGCCGAGTATAAGCGCCGCCAAGCCCCGCCGGGGGTGAAGATCACCGCGAAAGCCTTTGGGCGGGACAGGCGCTACCCGCTGACCAACGGATTTACCAATCTAATCAAATAGGCAAAGCAGCCGCCCGCATTATTCGCGGTAATTCCTCTGGCCTTTTCCAGAGAAGCCGGTATTACACCCTTTCGCCCGGCCTTTGCGGGCGGACGCGCCTGGGGCTGGCCCGGGCCGTTTAGCGGGGAGTTAAGGGATAGAATATGCCGGTGCCGTTTTCTGCCGAAGATTTTGACCGGATTTTCGATTCCGCCATCATCCGCCGAGCCCAGAGTGTCATCGCACTGGGCTTCGTGAAGGATGTGAAGCTGGTGGGCGACACGCTCGAAGGCGCCGTCGAGGATATGGACGGCACGAGGCGTATCACCTCCATCACCCCGGAGAAGAAGGGCAGCCGGATTTCCTTTGCGGAAAGAGAGTGCTCCTGCGGTGAGCGCGGCTGCCGGCATCTGGCCGCCACGGCGCTGGCGGCGCTGGCGCAATTCCCGGAACTGCGCAAGGCCGAGCCGAAAGGGCTGATCGACAACATCGTACCCGCGCAGGAGCGTACCTATGCGCCGCCGCCTGTGCGCGTGCGCGCCACCGGGCGGCGCGCCCGCCCGGCCGCCACCCTGCTGCCCCTGCCGCCGGAGGCGCCCGAGCCGGGTGCCACGGTGCTGGAACGCAAGGCCACCCCCGTGCTGCGCCTGCGCCGCGTGCATGGGCCCGATGAGTTCAGCCGCCAGCGCATGATCGACGTGCTGACGCTGGATTTCGATTATGGCGGCGTGCAGGTGGATGGCGCGGAGGAAAACCAGTTCCTGCGCGTGCGCTCGGGCGGGCAGATCGTCTTTATCCGCCGCGACCCAGCCGCCGAGGCCGAGGCGCTGGATCAGCTACGCCCTGACGGGTTCGTGCAGATGCGCGTGGCGGACGGCAAAGCCGCCCGCGGGCAGCGTGTGCTGGTGTTCCGTGGCGAGGAAGCCGCCGCGAAATGGCACCATTTCGTCGCGGTGCGCGTGCCGGAGCTGACGGCCCTTGGCTGGCAAACCCAGATCGACCCGAATTTCGGCCCGCAGATGGCCGACAATGTCGGCAATCTCGACATGGTGGTCGAGGATGGCGAGAAGGGCACGTTCAGCCTCGAATTCGGCATCGAGATCGATGGCGAGCGGCATCCGCTGCTGCCAATTCTGGAACATCTGCTGGCACGCGGCGGCATCGAAGCGGCACAAATTGTGGATGGCGAGATCATCACCTCGCTGGAAGATGGCCGGGTGATCAAGCTGCCGGCCGAGCGCATCAAGCGCCTGCTGGCGGTGATGGGCGACCTGATCGAGGCTGCGGGGCGCACCGCCGAGAAGAATCTGGTGCTGCCGGTGGGCGCCGCCGCCACGGTGCTGGACCTTGAGGATGTGCTGACCACCTCCTGGCAGAACGCGGCGGATATCGAGGCCTATGTCGAGCGTTTCCGGGGCGAGCCGGAAATCATCCCCGTCGAGGTGCCTGACAAGTTCAAGGGCTCGCTGCGCCCCTATCAGCAGCATGGCGTGGACTGGCTGCAGCATCTGGCGGGCCACGGGCTGGGCGCCTTCCTGGCCGACGACATGGGTTTGGGCAAAACCGCCCAGACCATCGCCCATATCTGCGTGGAACATGCCGAAGGGCGGCTGACCGCCCCGGCGCTGATTATCGTGCCGACCTCGCTTGTCGCGAACTGGACCGCCGAGCTGACGAAATTCGCCCCGCATCTGCAAACCGCGGTGCTGCACGGCATGGAGCGGCACGAGAAGCGCGATAATCTGGACGATGTGAATGTGGTAGTGACCACCTACACCGTGCTGACCCGCGATATCGAGTTCATGCGGGTGCTGCCCTGGCATCTGGTGGTGCTGGACGAGGCGCAGGCGATCAAATCCCCCGAGGCGCGGGCCACGCGCGCGGTGTGCCAGCTGAAGGCCGAGAACAAGGTCTGCCTCTCCGGCACGCCGATCGAGAATAACCTGGACGAGCTGTGGTCGCAGTTCGCCTTCCTGATGCCCGGCCTGCTGGGCGACCGGCGCGGCTTTACCAAGCGCTTCCGCACGCCGATCGAGAAGAACGCCGATCCGGTGGTGCGCGCCCAGCTAGTGAACCGCATCCAGCCCTTCATCCTGCGCCGGACCAAGCAGGAGGTGGCGACCGAGCTGCCGCCCAAGCACACCATCCTGCGCCGCATCACCTTGGCGCCGGACCAGCGCGAGCTGTACGAGACCATTCGCGGCACGCTGTATGAGACCGTGAAGGAGCAGATGGCCGAGCGCACTTTGGCGCAAAGCCGCGTGATTGTGCTGGACGCGCTGCTGAAGCTGCGCCAGGCCTGCTGTGACCCGCGCTTGGTGAAGCTGGGCAATTCGCGCGGCACCGAAAGCTCCGCGAAGCTGGATGACCTGATGGAGATGGTCTCCGAGCTGATCCCGGAAGGGCGGCGCATTCTGGTGTTCTCGCAGTTCACCTCCATGCTGGACCTGATCAAGCCCCGGCTGGACGAGGCGGGCATTTCCTTCGTGGAGCTGCGCGGCGATACGCGCGACCGCGCCACGCCGGTGCAGCGCTTCGAGGCCGGCGAGGTGCCGCTGTTCCTGATCTCGCTGAAGGCGGGCGGGCGCGGGCTGAACCTGACCTCGGCGGATACGGTGATCCATTACGACCCGTGGTGGAACCCGGCGGTGGAGGCCCAGGCCTCCGACCGCGCGCACCGTATCGGCCAGACCCGGTCCGTGTTCGTGTACAAGCTGATCGCCACCGACACGGTGGAGGAGCGGATTCTAGAATTGCAGCAACGCAAGGCGGAGCTGGCGAGCATCGCCTTCCAGGATGCGGGCGGCATGGCCTTCAACGCCGACGATATCGACTTCCTGTTCGGGCAGGACCAGCCGGCGGAAACCGAAGCGGAGGCGGCCTAGGGTCCAAGAGTTTTTGGTGCAGCTTTTTTCAAAAAGCTGCAGAAAGAGGCCGCCTTTTTTGTAAAAAAGGCGGCACCCAAAAAACTTTCATACGTTTTTCTGGAGGCTGTCACCCATGGGCAAGCTTGTCTGGCTCGCCTCCTACCCGAAATCCGGCAATACCTGGGTGCGGGCGTTTCTACATAATTACATTCTCAACGCCGAGACGCCGCACAGCATCAACAGCCTGGTGGATTCTCGGTGTCGGAATGCGCGATGGCGTTTTTCGGCACGCCCGGCGAGGTGATGGCGCCGCAAGAGGTACAGGCCAGACGCCCGCAGGTGCATGAGGCGCTGACCAGGCTGCATGAGGATCTGGTGTTCGTGAAAACCCACAACGCCAATCTCACCCTGCATGGCGTGCCGCTTTGCACGCCCGCGGTGACCGCCGGGGCGATCTATATCGTGCGCGACCCGCGCGACGTGGCACTCTCCTACGCCGCCTTCACCGGCAAGAGCGTGGATGAGATCATCGATTTCATGACCCAGGACGGGGCGGCGAACGCCAGTGACGGGGTGCAGGTGTTTGAGCTGCTCTCCTCCTGGTCGGGCCATGCGCTCTCCTGGGTGGCAGCCCCGCGCCGGCTGCTGGTGCGCTATGAGGATCTGCTGGCCGGGCCCGAGCGCGCCTTCGGGCGGATTGTGCGGTTTCTGGGCGCGGCGGATGCGGCGGCGGAGCCGGACCGCTTAAGCCGTGCCATCGCCTTCAGCAGTTTTGCCACCCTCTCGGGCCAAGAGGCGAAGGAAGGCTACCGCGCGGGCGGGACGGGCGGGGCAAACTTCTTCCGGGCGGGCAAGGCGGGCGGCTGGAGAGACAGGCTGACACCGGCGCAGGCGGCGAAAATCTGGGCAGCGCATGGGCCGGTGATGGAAAAATTCGGCTACCCCGCGAATTGATTTGCACACGAACTATCTCGCCCCGATTTTAGATGACAGTTTCGTGGCGGCGGGATTAGCGTGGCATTCTCGGGTAAGGCCCGCCGATGACGGGGGCCGCCCGGGGTTATTTGGCCAACAGCCATTTAGGAGAGACCATGAACCTGCAATCGCGTCTCAACGCCCTGAAAGGGCGGCACGCCAGCCTGGAAAGCAAAATCGCCGATGAAGACCGACGGCCTCAGCCAGACATGGCAGCGCTTTCCCGCCTGAAATTGGAAAAATTGCGGCTCAAGGAAGAAATGGAACGGCTAAGTACCCAGTAAGCGTTCCAATCAGCGAATACGGAAAGGGGGCCAGAACGGCCCCCTTTTTTGTGCCTGAGTTTAGAGCCTGATCGCTTGAGGGTGACGCGCCTTTGCGCGGCAACCGAGGGCGTGAATCAGCCTCTTATCAAAGAGCCTGAGCGCGTTGAGGGTGGCGCGCATGCGTCAACCTCAACGCGCTCTGGCGCCGATTACGCGGCTTCCGTGCTCGGGCCGGGCGGGGGCGGCGGGGTCAGGCCCTCGCGGGTCAGGCGGTCATTCGCGGCGGCCACGGCATCATTCAGGTCAGACTGCTTGCACAGCCCCAGGATCACCGGGTCGCGCGGCTTGATGCTGGCGCTGTTCCAGTGCGAGCGGTCGCGGATTTTCTGAATGGTGTCCTTGGTGGTGCCGAGCAGCTTGACGATCTGCGCATCGGTGAGGTGCGGATAGCTGCGCAGCAGGAAGGCGATGGCATCCGGCCGGTCGTTGCGCTTGGCCACGGGGGTGTAGCGCCCGCCCTTCTGCTTCTTGTGCATCTCGGGCTGGGGCAGCAGCTTCAGCCGGCGGGAGGAATCAGCCTCGCAGCGCTTGATATCCTCGGCCGTCACCTGCTTATTGGCCACGGGGTCGTAGCCATTGATGCCCTGCGCCACCTCGCCATCCGCGATGGCCTGGACTTCCAGCGGGTGCATGCCGCAAAAATCGGCGATCTGCTCGAAGGTCAGGCCGGTCTTGTCAATCAGCCAGACTGCGGTAGCTTTGGGCATCAAGGGCAAGGACATGGATCGAACACCTTTTCTCGTTTCGGGCCGAGGCGCCCGGAACGGACATAGTTACTCGCTTCGGCCGCGCAAGTTCAACTGGCGCGGCTTATCGAGCCCACGCCACCTCCAGGTCAAGATCGTTCCATGATATTTTCTGAAGAAGATGGTCCGCCGAAGCGGAAAAAACTGCTGGAGCCGCCGGTGCTGGACGCGCTGGGGGTGGAGGAGCTGGCACTCTACATTGCCGAGCTGGAGGCTGAGATCGCCCGGGTGCGCGAGGCGATCGGCGCCAAGCAGGCGCATGCCGCCGCCGCCGCCTTGTTCTTCAAGCCGCCCTCCGGGGCATGAGGCCGGTTGTTTGTAATGGCGCGGCTTAAGGACTCTGCGCGCCGGGCTGGTGGGGCGAAAGCGGCCAAGGCTGCGGCATTGCGGAGCAATGCTGGAAGGCCGCTGGAGGGGGCCGCGCGCAAAATCAAAGGACTTTCGCCCGAGGATATGGAGCTCTGGGCCGCCTATAGCCAGACGCTGAGCCGGCTTATGCCTGGAAAATCAAAGCTTCCGGCACCGCCCGAGCCCCCTGCCCCGGTTGCTGCCCCGGCCGAGCTGGAGGCACCGGTGCCGCGTGTAAAACTGGCCGGGGCGCCTTCCTGGCTGGGGGTGAACGCCAACCCGGCGGGGCTGGATAAATCCACCTGGTCGAAATTCCGCGCCCAAAAAATCCGCGCCGAGGCGAAGCTGGACCTGCACGGCCACACCGCCGCGCTGGCGCACCGGGAGGTGTTGCAGTTTCTGGAGATGGCACATGCGGCGGGGCTGCGCTGCGTGGAGATCATCACCGGCAATGGGGAAATATTGGCCAGGGAGCTGCCACACTGGCTGAACACCCCGTCACTGCGGCCGCTGATTCTGGGGCTGGCGCATCCGCATGCGCGCAATAGCGGCGCGGTGCGGGTGCTGCTGCGGCGGCGCCGGGCATGAGGCGCGGGGCATGACCCCGTTTGGCGAAAAACTGCGCGCCCTGCGGCGGGAGCGCAATATGCTGCTGAAGGACATGGCGGCGGGGCTGGAAGTGTCCTCCGCCTATCTCTCGGCGCTGGAGCATGGGCGCCGGGGCGCGCCCTCTTCCGGGCTGATCCATCAGATCTGCCATTTTTTCGGGCTGATCTGGGACGATGCGGATGAGCTGGCGGCGCTGGCCAAGCAGTCCCGCCCCCGGCTGAAGCTGAACAGCGCCGGGCTGACCGCGGCGCAGACGGCGCTGGCCAACCGGCTGGCGCGGGAGTTGCGGAACCTGGACCCGAAAACGGTGGAGGCGATCCAGGCGCTGCTGGACGCGGCCCGCCCGGCTACGCCGGCAACGCCCCCCGCGCGCGCAAAGCGTCGAGCAAAGCCAGCAGCGGCAGGCCGAGCACCGTGAAATAATCGCCCTCGACCCGGGTGAAGAGCTGCGCCCCCAGCCCTTCCAGCCGGTAGGCGCCGACGCAATGCAGGAGTTCCGTGCCCTCGGCGGCGAGGTAGGTTTGCAAAAACGCCTCGCTGAAGCTGCGCATGGAGAGATGCGCGCTTTCGACATGCGACCAGAGCTGCGCGCCGCCTTGCACCAGGCAGACCGCCGTCACCAGTTCATGCGTTTGGCCGGAGAGGGCGCGCAGATGGGTGGCGGCCTCGGCCAGGTCTCGCGGTTTGTCGTAGATTGTCCCGCCGCAGACCAGAAGCTGGTCGCCGCCGATGACCAGAGCCTCGGGATGAAGGGCGGAGACGGCCTGGGCTTTCGCCTGCGCCAGGGCGGCGGCCAGAGCCTCCGGCGGGCCGCCGACGCAAGATTTCAGCGCCGCCTCATCCACCTGCGAGGGCAGCGCCTCGAAGCTCACCCCCGCCCCGGCGAGCATGGCTTTGCGGCTGGCGGAAATACTGGCGAGAATCAGGCGGGGAGCTGTCGGCACGCCTGTCTGTAGCGCGCGGGGGATTGGCCGGTCCAGCGCGTGAAGGCGCGCGAGAAGGCGCTCAGCTCTGAATAGCCGAGCAGCAGGGCGAGATCGGTGAAGGCGATGCCGGGCTGGGCGGCGTAGCTTTCCGCCAGCTCGCGCCGGATGCGCTGGGTGAGTTCCGAAAAATCCGCCCCTTCCAGCGCCAGGCGCCGGTAGAGCCCGGCGCGGCTCAGCCCCAGCCGGGCGGCGACATGGTCGATATTCGCCTCGCCGCTGGCGAAACCGGCGCGGATGAGGCTGAGCACCCGGCCCAGGAAATCCTCCGGCCCGGCGGCGGCGGCCTGCTGGCGCAAGGCGGCCTCCAGCCCTGGCAGCCGGGCCGGGTCAGCCCCCGGCATGGGCAGAGACAGCACGGCGCGGGGAAACAGGATGGCGTTGCGCGGGGCGGCATAATAGACCGGGGCGTTGAAGGCGGCCTCCACGGTCCGCGCACCCGCCGCGCGCAGATGTTCGAACTGCACCTCCGCCGGGGCCCAGCCCGCCCCCAGGCAGCGGCGCAGGATGCTGGTGAAGATGGCGATGGACAGCTCCGCATCCTGGCGGCGCTGGGCGATGCGGCCATCGGTGATCTGGTATTCCAGCGCCATCAGCCCGCCCTGCCCGCGCAGGCGCAGCGCCGAGTGCTCCTGCATGGCCGGGAAATAGGCGCAGAGATTATGCAGCGCCGCCCCCAGATTGGGCGAGGCCAGCACCAGCGCGCCCAGCGGCCCCATCTGCTCCAGCCGGTATTGCAGCCCGAAGCGCAAGCCGAAATCATCCGCCCCGGTCTGCCGGGCCGCGAGTTCAAACAACTGGCAATAATGATTGAGGTTGAGCCGGATGGAGGGGTTGTCCAGCGCGGAGAGGCGCACCCGCGCGGCGCCGAAAATGCGCTCGGCATCGCCGCCGCATTGGCCGATCACGCCCTCGACGCCCGTGGCCGCCGCGGCGCAGATGCGCGGTTCAATGCCCATGCCCATCGCCTTCCAGGAATGATTTTTTATGGCAAGGCAAGACAAAACTCAACACAAAGCAGACGCACAACGATAAAGCAAAACAAGCCTACTTTATGGTCGATTTTATGCGGCCTTTATTTTTGCCGCTCAAATTGACACCAAATGTCAAGCCGGACATTGTTGGAATGTTGTCTAGTCGACTCCTGAAATCCAGCCAGGATCCGTTGCCCGCCTTCCGGCGGGCGGCGGGCGTGGAAAAAACCGTGGATAAAACGAGGAGTGTACCGATGGACGATCTGCATCTTCCCACCGCAACGCCGCCGGGGCTTTCCACCGGCGCGCGCCACAGGCTGACCCCGCTGGACGCGGACGAGATCCGGCAGGCGGTGGCGATCATCCGCGCCGATGCGGATTTTGGGGACGAATTTCTGTTCGAGGTGATCGAGCTGAAGGAGCCGACGGCTGCGGCCATGGCGGCCCATGGGGATGGCAAAGCCTGGCCGCGCGAGGCCCGCGCCAATGTGTTCCTGCAAGACAAGCCGGGCGTGTGGCGCCTGACGCTCTCGCTGACCGACGGGGTGGTGACCTCGAAACGCTTCCATCCCGATGCGAAGCCGATGATCCAGCTCGAACAATTCATCCAGATCGAGGATATCGTCCGCGCGCATCCGGACTTCATCGCCGCCTGCGCCAAGCGCGGCGTCACGGATATGAGCAAGGTGTGCGTGGATCCGTGGTCCGCCGGGAATTTCGGCGTGCCGGGTGAGGAAGGAGGCTATCTCTCCCATACGTTCTGCTGGCTGCGGCTTTATGAGAACGAGAATTTCTATGCCCACCCGATCGAGGGCATCAATGCCGTGGTCGACATCAAGGCGGGCAAGGTGATCCGGGTGGATGATTACGGCGTGGTGCCGGTGCCGATGGGCGAGTTCAATTACGAGGCGCAGTTCCGCACGCAATTTCGCAAGCCTTTGAAGCCGCTGGATATCATCCAGCCGGAGGGCGCCAGCTTCGCGCTGGATGGCCGCGTGATCACCTGGGATAAATGGCGCTGCGTCGATCGGCTTCAACGCCCGCGAGGGGCTGACGCTGCACGATATCTCCTATGACGGGCGGCCGATCATCAACCGCGCCTCCATCGCCGAGATGGTGGTGCCCTACGGCGTGCCGGAGAACGGGCATTTCCGCAAGAACGTGTTCGATATCGGCGAATACGGGCTGGGCAAGCTGACCAATTCGCTGACGCTGGGCTGCGATTGCCTGGGGCATATCGCCTATCTGGATGCCGATCTGAATACCATGACCGGCGATGTCTTCCATATCGAGAAGGCCATCTGCATTCACGAGGAAGACGATGGAATCCTCTGGAAACATTGGGATTTCCGCACCGAGCGCACCGAGGTGCGGCGCGGGCGCAAGCTGGTGATCTCCTCCATCTGCACCGTCGGCAATTATGAATATGCCTTTTACTGGTATTTCGACCAGGTGGGGATGATCGAATTCGAGATGAAGGCGACGGGGATCATCAACACTTCCGCCTGCATCCCCGGCCAGCCGACCAAATACGGCCTGGAGGTGGCCCCCGGCCTGCAGGGGCATATCCACCAGCATGCCTTCTGCGCGCGCCTCGAGATGGCCGTGGACGGGCCTGGCAACTCCATTGTGGAATGCAACACCCAGGCGGAAGAGGACGAGGCCAAGAACCCTTACGGCAACGCCTTCTACCAGCAGGACATTGTGCTGAAGACCGAGCTGGAAGCCTGCCGCAACGCCAACCCGCTGACCCAGCGCTACTGGAAGGTGATCAACCCCAACAAGCTGAACCATACCGGCAAGCCGGTGGGCTATAAGCTGATGCCGGAATCCACGCTGACGCCGTTCTTCAGGCCCGGCTCGCCATCGGGCATCCGCTCCAACTTCATGCAGAACCATCTCTGGGTGACGAAATTCGACCCCGAGGAGCGCTACCCGGCCGGTGAATACATGAATCATTCAGACGGCAGCGGCGGTGTGGCGGATTTCGTGAAGCAGGACCGCAACCTGGAGAATACGGACATCGTGCTCTGGCACGTGTTCGGGTTGCATCACCAGCCCCGGCCTGAGGATTTCCCTGTGCAGCCCTGCATCAAGACCGGCTTCAAGCTGATGCCCACGGGGTTCTTCGACCAGAATCCGGGCATCGACGTGGCGCCGGGCGTGAACAAGGCCAGCAAGCTGCATGGTGGAGGCTGCTGCGGGCATTAAGCAGGTTCGGTACGCGCATACGTAATTTCGGCATGCCGTTTGCCAAATTCGGCATGCCGTTTGCATCGAGTGTTTCATCGTGCGGGGTTTTGCCGGGTGGAGACACCCGGCAGGCCTCCGGCGCAGACCCACTCAGGAGGCTTTTCGTATGGTAGCTACGACTGACGTTACGGCGCCCCACCAGGCGCAGTTGAAGCATGGTGCCCTCAGCCTGCCGGAAACGCTGGGCCAATCCATCGCCAACATCGCGCCCACGCTGACCCCGGCCCTGAACATCACCGTGGTCGCCAGCCTCGCGGATATCGGCTCCTGGATCTCCTACCTGATCGCGACGATTGGGTGCGTGTTCGTCGGCGCCTGCGTCTCGATGCTCGCCAAGCGCCACCCTGAGGCGGGTTCCTATTTCGTGTATATCGGCCGCAATTTCGGCCCCGTGGCGGGCGCGTTGGGCGGCTGGAGCATGATCCTTGCCTATATCGCCACCGCCGCCGCCGTGGCCTTCGGCTTTCCGCTCTTCCTCGGCAACTTCCTGGCCATGTTCAAGGTCACCTTGTCCACGCCGGAACTGGCGGTTTTCTGCGTCGCCTTCCTGGCGCTGGTCGTCTATGCCGCCTATCGTGACATCCAGCTCTCCTCGCGCGTCGGGCTGGTGCTGGAATGCGTCTCGATCGGCATCATCATCCTGATCACCGCGATCGTCGTCGGCAAGCACGGCACCGTGATCGATCCGGTTCAGCTGAACTTCGCCCACATCAAGTTCGGCGGCGTGATGTCGGCCATGGCGTTCGCGGTGTTCAGCTTCGTCGGCTTTGAAAGTGCGGCCACGCTGGCCAAGGAATCCTCCAACCCGACGCGCAACGTGCCCTTCGCGGTGATGGGCTCGGCTGCGATCGCCGGCATTTTCTTCACCGTCATGTGCTACCTGATGGTGATGGGCATGGATGACAAGGCCTCCGCCATCGGCAGCTCCGCCTCTCCCTTCGCCGACATGACCGTCAAAGCCGGGCTGCCCTGGGCCGGCGGCGTGGTCTATTTCGCCGCGATGATCAGCGCCTTTGCCTGCGCCCTGGCCTGCATCAACGCCAGCTCGCGCATGCTGTACTCCATGGGCCGCTACCAGTTCCTGCATGGCTCCATGGGGCTGGTGCACAAGGTCCACAAAACCCCGCACATGGCGGTGCTGGCCTCGGGCGCGATCACGCTGGTCGTGATCCTGGCGCTGCTGCCTGAGGGCTTCCTGAACGCCTTCGGCCTGACCGGCACCATCGCCACCTATGGCTTCGTGGTGGTCTATTTCGGGGTTTGCGTCACCGCGCCGGTTGATCTGTTCCGGGCCGGCGTCTTGAAGCCGGTGCATGTGGTGCTCGGCATCCTGGGGGCGGCGCTGATGGCGTTCGTGATCTACAGCTCCGTGGTTCCCTATCCGGCGGCGCCGTTCAACGCCCTGCCCCCGGCCTTCGCGATCTACATGGTCATCGGGCTGATCTGGTTCCTGGTGCTGAAGGCGAAGTCGCCGCAGGTGCTGGCCAGCATCGCCAACGACATGGAAGGCTGAGGCAAGTCCTCTCTTCCTGACAAGCCCCGGGTGCAAACCCGGGGCTTTTTTGTGGGATTGACTTCTCCGGCGCGGCGAAGTACCCGCAGCCTCACCTCTTGTGGCGGCGTAGCTCAGTGGTAGAGCAGGGGAATCATAATCCCTTGGTCGGAGGTTCAAATCCTTCCGCCGCTACCAGTATTTCCCCTGACAAATCAGCAGATTGGACAAGCCTCCCCCTCGCGGCGGCAGGCCGCGCGCCAGCCATGGCAACCAAGCGGTTTAGACGGTGATCGACTTCACCCAGAAATCATGCCGGTTGCAGGTGCTGGTGATCGTTACCTTGCCGCTATATCCGGCGGGCAATGTATGGGTGGAGATCGGCTGATCCTTCCAGGTGAAAGTCTTGCGGTCGAGGAATTTGCCGCCTTCGAGCACCACCGTGTGGCTCACGATATAATGCGGCTCGCTCATGGGGTGCGGCGTGTGCACGGAAAGCAGGCTGCCCGAGACGGTTACATCCGGCACGTGCAGGCTTTCCATCGCTGCCCAATGGCCGGGATCCTCCGCCGTGAAGATGATGTTGGACTCCGGTCCGGCGGCGGCCATTCCCATGCTCATGGGCGCTTGGCTCATCGCGGACTGCGCGCGTACGGCCAAAGGCAGTGCTGCCGCCGCGGTGGCGATGGCGGTCTTGGCGAGTAGACGGCGTTGCATGGCGATTCCTCCTCCTAAGGGCGTTAAAGGCTGCCCACAGGCCAATATACGTCCATACGCCGCTGCCAGATCATAAAATTTTTCGCGCCGGATGCCGCACCGAAGGGGCGCAGAGCGCATCCGGCGTGGCCAGGCCGCGTCTGTTACAGAGCCAGGCCGATATAATTCTCGGCGATGCTCTTTTGCGCCGCTTCGCTGCTGAAGACATAGGCGCGTTCAGCCTCCTGAATCCGCGCATCGAAGGCGCCGCGGTCCGGGAAGCGGTGGGTGTGGTTGGTCATCGACCAGGAGAAGCGCTCAGCCTTCCAGATCCGGGCCTGGGCGCGGGCCTCATAGGTCTTGAGGCCGGTTTCATCGCCCTGCTTCACCTGCTGCACCAGCGCCTCGAACAGATAGGCGACATCCGACGCGGCGAGATTGAGGCCCTTGGCGCCGGTGGGCGGCACGATATGCGCGGCATCGCCGCACAGGAAAAGGCGGCCATGCCGCATGATGGGGCAGACGAAGGAGCGCAACGGCACGATGGATGTCTCGATGAGCGGGCCACGCGTGATGTGCCCGGCCTCGCCATCGCGCAGGCGGAGCGAAAGTTCGTCCCAGATGCGCTGCTCGGGCCAGTCCTCCGGCTTTTCCTCGATGCCGACCTGCAGGTAATAGCGGCTGCGGGTCATGGAACGCATGGAGGCCAGGGCGAAGCCGTTGGCGTGGCTGGCATAGATCAGCTCATGATCCATCGGCGGCACATCGGCCAGGATACCGAGCCAACCGAAAGGGTAAACCTTCTCTAGCGCAGCCTCGGCGGCGCCGGGGATGCTGGGGCGGGAGATGCCATGGAACCCGTCGCACCCGGCGATGAAGGCGCAGTCCAGCCGCTGGGTCACGCCATCCTTCACGTAGGTTACGTACGGTGATGCGCCATCGATATCGTGCAGCGCCGCATCCTTGGCCTCGAAGATGAGCGGGATGTCGCGTTCGGCGCAGGCATCCATGAGGTCGATGGTGATTTCCGTCTGGCCATAGACCATGACGCCCTGGCCGGTGTGGCGTTTCAGATCAACGCGCAGCTTGCCGGCCTCGCTGAGCAGGGTGAAGCCGTCATGCGGCAGGCCTTGCGCATCCATATGCGTATGCACGCCCATGCGGCGCAGCAATTCCACCGTGCCATGCTCCAGCACCCCGGCGCGGATGCGCGCCTCGGTATAGGCGCGGGTCTGGCGCTCCAGGATCACACAGTCGATCCCTTCGACATATAAGAGATTCGCCAGCATCAGCCCGGCCACGCCACCGCCAATGATTGCCACCGTGGTTTTCATTCTCTCCCCAATTCTGCTAGGTAATTTTCAAGAAAGATATGAAGGGCGGAGCGGTTCAGGAATGCAGATTTGTACGAATAACTTGTACTTTTCTAAGATTCGGCGGGATTGATGAAGGCGCCTGGGCTGGTGGAGCAGTTCTATCTCTATGGGGAACCGCCAGCGGATGTGGCGCCGGATTTCCTGCATGTGGAGACCATCCATGCCCGCGCGCACCCGGCAGGCGGGCAGATCCGCCCGCATATGCACAGCCTGCTCAACCATATTCTGCTGATCGAGACCGGGGAGGGAACGATCCTCACCGATGACAGGGTTCAGGATTTCACCGCGCCGCATCTGATCTTCATGCCGGCAGGGCTGATTCATGGGTTCACGTTCAGCCCGCGTGTGAGCGGGCATATCATCACCAGTGCCAGCACCTATCTCAATGCCTGCCTGGCGGGGGATGTGAGCCTGCCGGTGACGCAAAGCCTTGCGCTCAGCCTCGATAAATCCTGGCGGACGGAATTTCGCTTCTGGGCGGAGCGGCTGATGCGCGAGCTGGTGTGGCAGGCGCCGCTGCGGGCCGCCGCCATGGAGGTGAGCTTCAAGGCGCTGCTGATCAGCCTGGCCCGGCTGCTGGCGCTGCGGGCCATGGCGCAGGTGGAAGCGCCGGGGGCGCGGCATTTGCTGGCGCGGTTCCGGGCGCTGGTGGAGGCGAATTTCCGCGCCAATCTGCCGCTTCCGGCCTATCTCCAGCTCTTGAAGGTGAGCGAGGCGCAACTGCGCTATGCCTGCGCCAAGGCCGGGGAGAGCGCCCCGGCGCAGATTATTCTGGCGCGGCGGATGATCGAGGCGAAGCGGCTGCTGATCTATTCCGACATGCCGGTGGCGGCCTGCGGGGAGAGCCTGGGCTTCGCCGACCCCGCTTATTTTTCACGCCAGTTCGCCAAGGCCACGGGCCAGGCGCCAGGCGCCTACAGGCGCCAGCACCGGCGCTGAGGCGTTCAGGAGAAGGCCACGCGCGCCAGATGCGCGGCGGCGGCCTGCAATTCGGGCAGCGCGGTTTGCAACAGCCAGTCCCGGCTGCGATGCGCCGATTGGGTGGCGAGATTGAGGGCGGCGGCCACCTGCCCCTCCGCCCCGCGCACCGGCACGGCGATGGAGCGCAGGCCAGCCTCCAGCTCACCATCAATCATCGCCCATCCCTGGGCGCGGATTTTGTCCAGCTCGGCCCGCAGGGCACCCGCCTCGGTGAGGGTGTGCGGCGTGCGGGCCGGGAATGGCGCTTGCGCCAGGAAAAGCTCCAGCTCGGCCGGGGGCAGGCCCGCCAGCAAGGCGCGGCCGTTGGAGGCGCAGTAGCTGGGCAGCATTGCACCCGCGAACAAAGGCAAGGAGATGATGCGCGATGTCTCCGCACGGCAGACATAGACCACGCGGCCATAGGCGCTGCGGGTGTCGAACATCGCCAGCGAGCTGGACTCCCCCAGCCGGTCGCGCAGCGCGTCCACCACCGCCTGCCCGGCGCGGGCCAAAGGGTTGCCCGCCGGGAAGGCCCGGGCCAGGGGCAGCAAAGCCGGGCAGAGCGCGTAGCTGCTCCCCTCGGCGGCGACATAGCCGAGCCGCTCCAGCGTGAAGAGGCAGCGCCCCACCGCCGAACGGGACAGGCCCGTCGCCTTGGCGGCTTGCGTGACGGTCATGCGCGGCTGGGCCTCGAACGCGGCCAGAACCTCCAACCCACGGGCCAGGGACGTCATGAAGCGCGGGTCCTCCGCCGCTTTTTCCTTGACGTCCTGACTTATTGCGGCGATTATCTCCGATAAACGGTTTTATTAACCGATATTCGAACAAAACTGGTTGGGACGCAAGAGGAAAATGCAGAAAATCTATGCGAGTCCGCAGGCGGCGCTGGAAGGTGTGCTGTTTGACGGGATGACGATCATGTCTGGCGGGTTCGGCCTGTCCGGCAATCCGGAAAGCCTGATCCCCGCCATCCGGGAGTCCGGGGTGAAGGACCTGACCGTGATTTCCAATAATTGCGGCGCCGATGGGTTCGGGCTGTGGATGCTGCTGAACAATAAGCAGATCAAGAAGATGATCTCCTCCTATGTGGGCGAGAACAAGCTGTTCGAGCAGCTCTACCTCTCCGGCGCGCTGGAGCTGGAGTTGAACCCGCAGGGCACTTTGGCCGAGCGCATCCGCGCCGGCGGGGCGGGCATTCCGGCTTTCTATACCCGCACGGGCGTGGGCACGGTGGTGGCCGAGGACAAGAGGGTGGAGGAATTCGACGGCCAGCTTTATGTGCGCGAGACCTGGCTGAGATCCGATCTTTCCATCGTGAAAGCCTGGAAGGCGGATGAGGCGGGGAATCTCGTCTACCGGAAGACGGCGCGCAATTTCAATCCGAACATGGCCACGGCTGGCAAGATCACGATTGCGGAGGTGGAGGAGATTGTTCCCGCCGGGACGCTGGACCCCGACAACATCCACACGCCGGGCATTTTCGTCGACCGCATCATCAAGAGCACCATCAATGAAAAGCGCATCGAGAAACTGACCGTGCGCGAGAGGGAGAGCGCCTGATGCCCTGGACACGCGATGAAATGGCCGCCCGCGCCGCGAAGGAATTGAAAGACGGGTATTACGTGAATCTCGGCATCGGCATTCCCACGCTGGTGGCCAATTATATTCCCGCGGGCGTGGATGTGACGCTGCAGAGCGAGAACGGCATGCTGGGCATCGGCCCCTTTCCGTACCGGGACGAGGCAGACGCGGATCTGATCAATGCCGGCAAGCAGACGGTGACGGCGCTGCCGACCACGAGTTTCTTCTCTTCCGCTGAGTCCTTCGCGATGATCCGCGGCGGGCATATCGACATGGCCATTCTTGGCGCCATGGAGGTTTCGGACAAGGGCGATATCGCCAACTGGACCATTCCCGGCAAGATGGTGAAGGGCATGGGCGGGGCGATGGATCTCGTCGCCGGCGTGAAGCGCGTGGTGGTGGTGATGGACCATAACGCCAAGGACGGCTCAGCGAAGATCAAGGAAACATGCGATCTGCCGCTGACCGGCACCGGCGTTGTGGATCTGATCGTGACAGATCTCTGTGTGCTGGCCTGCGACAAACTGAAGGGCGGGCTGAGTTTGGTGGAGCTGGCGCCGGGCGTCACCGCCGATGAGGTAAAGGCCAAGACCGCCGCGCCGGTAAAGGTTTAATCAAATGACTCCATGGGGACTTAGGCTTCCCATGGAGTCACCTCCGGCGGCCCAATGTCCAAAAGTTTTTGCGCCGCTTTTTTCAAAAAGCGGCCTCTTCAAAGGAATTCTCCATGACCGACGCCTTCATCTGCGATGCCATCCGCACGCCCATCGGCCGTTTCGCGGGCGGACTGTCGCCCATGCGCACGGATGATCTGGCCGCCGTGCCCATCGCCGCTCTGCTGGCGCGCAATCCGTCTGTGGACCGCGAGGCGATTGACGAGGTGCTGTTCGGCTGTGCCAACCAGGCGGGCGAGGATAACCGCAATGTCGCGCGCATGGCGGCCCTGCTGGCGGGGCTGCCGGTATCCATTCCCGGCACCACCATGAACCGGCTTTGCGCCAGCGGCGCGGATGCGGTGGGCACCGCCGCGCGGGCGGTGATGACCGGGCAGATCGATCTGGCGATTGCCGGTGGCGTGGAGAGCATGAGCCGCGCGCCTTATGTGATGGCCAAGAGCGGCACGCCTTTCGCGCGGGACATGAGGATCGAGGACACCGTTATCGGCTGGCGGCTGGTCAATCCGAAGATGCACAAGATGTATGGCACCGCCTCGATGCCCGAGACCGGCGAGACCGTGGCGCAGCGCTATCAGGTGAGCCGCGAGGACCAGGATGCGTTCGCGCTGCGCAGCCAAAGCCGCACTGCCGCCGCCGTGGCGGCTGGCTATTTCGCCGAGGAGATCGTGCCCGTGAGCATTGCGGGCAAGAAGGGCGATGTCACCATTTCGGCCGATGAGCATCCGCGCCCGGAGACGACGCTGGAGGCGCTGGCCAAGCTGAAGCCGATTGTGCGGGCCGACGGCACGGTGACGGCTGGCAATGCCTCCGGCGTGAATGATGGGGCGGCGGCGATGTTCGTGGCCTCCGAGGCGGCGGCGAAAACACATGGCCTCACGCCCCGCGCGCGCATTCTCGGCATGGCCACGGCGGGGGTGGAGCCGGATGTGATGGGCATCGGCCCCGTGCCGGCCAGCCAGAAGCTGATGGCGAAGCTGGGCTTGGGCATCGGGGATTTCGATCTGATCGAGCTGAACGAGGCCTTTGCCTCGCAGGTCATCGCCTCCATGCGCGCCTTGGGCGTGGACCCGGCTTGCGAGCACCTCAACCCGCATGGCGGGGCCATCGCGCTTGGCCATCCGCTGGGGGCTTCCGGGGCGCGGCTGGCGATGACGGCGGTGCACGGGCTGGAGAGGCGCGGGGGCAAGCGCGCGCTGGTGACGATGTGCATCGGCGTTGGCCAGGGTCTGGCGCTGGCGCTGGAGCGCGTGTGAGCCCTCACCCGCCCGGCGGCGCGGACGGAGTGGGCGAAGAGCTGGGCGGGCATGGAAGGCTGGATATCGGTGCGCGTCGTCAGCCCCACGGGGCCGAGCGTGGTGCTGGTATCCGCCGGCAGTCGGGCCAGGAAGCCATGCGCCCGAGGTTATGATTCGCGCGCAATGTCTCAATTTTACATGAAACTCTGAAAGTATTTTAGTCACATCAACGGGGCCAGGCGCCCAGGAGGAATTCAGACCATGGCCTTCACCAAGCTGAACGATGTGCGGCTGCATTGGCGCGAGACCGGGCGCGGCGATGCGCCCGCAGTGATCTTCGCCAATTCGCTGGGCACGGATTGCAGGCTGTGGGACGAGGTGGCGGAAATGCTGTCCGCCGATTACCGGGTGGTGCTGTACGACAAGCGCGGCCACGGCCTGAGCGAGAACGCCCCCGGCCCCTACAGCATCGACATGCTGGCTGATGATGTGCTGGCGCTGGCGGACCATCTGGGCTTGCGGACATTCGCCTTCGTGGGGCTTTCCATCGGCGGGCTGATCGCGCAAGCGATTGCGGTGAAGGCGCCGAAGCGGCTGAACGCGCTGGTGATCTGCGACAGCGCCGCGCAGATCGGCGATGCGGCAACCTGGAATGCCCGCATCAATGCCGTAATGACCAACGGCCTCGCCAGCATCACCGACGCCGTGATGCAGCGCTGGTTCACCCCGAAATTCCATGCGCAAAAGCCAATGGAGCTGGCGGGCTGGATTGAAATGCTGCGCGGCACGCCGAAGGATGGCTATGCCGCCGCCTGCGCCGCCTTGCGTGAGGCGGATTTGACCCAGGCCGTCACCGGCATCACCACCCCTACCCTCGTCATTTGCGGCGATGGCGACCTCTCCACCCCGCCGGCGCTGGTGAAGGCCACGGCGGATCTTATCCCCGGTGCGCGGTTCGAGATCATCGAAGCCTGCGGCCATATTCCCCCCGCCGAGCAGCCGGAGGCGCTGGTCGCCCTGCTGCGCGCGCATCTGAAGGAGCATGCACATGTCTGATCCCTCGCCCCGCTTTACGCAGGGCATGGTGACGCGGCGCAAAGTGCTTGGCGACAAGCATGTGGACAACGCCATCGCCAACACCACCCCGTTCAATGCCGAATTCCAGACGCTGATTACCGAATCCGCCTGGGGCTCGGTCTGGTCGCGCGAGACGATTTCGCTGCGCGAGCGCTCGATGCTGACCATCGCGCTGCTGGCCGCGCTGGGGCATGATGACGAGGTGGCGATGCATGTGCGCGCCACCCGCCATACCGGCGCCAGCAGGGAAGATATCAAGGAGGCGCTGCTGCACGTCGCGATCTATGCCGGTGTGCCCGCCGCCAACCATGCGTTCAAGATTGCCGCCAAGGCGTTTGCCGAAATCGAGGCGGCGGAGAAGGAGGAAGCACATGCGTAACGCCCCGGCGCCCAACCATAACGGCGCCTTTTATCAGCGCGACAGGTCCTGGCATCCGCCCTCCTTCACGCCGGATTACAAGACCTCCGTGCTGCGCTCGCCAAAGCATGCGTTGCTCTCGCTTACCAACACGCTTTCGGAAATGACCGGGCCGCTCTTCGGCCATGATATTCTGGGACCGTTGGATAATGATTTGATCCGCAATTTCGCCACCACCGGCGATGCCATCGGCCCGCGCATCATTGTGCATGGCCGCGTGCTGGATGAGGATGCCCGCCCGGTGCCGGGCGCGCTGGTGGAGTTCTGGCAGGCCAATGCGGGCGGGCGCTACCGCCACAAGAAGGAAACCTATCTCGCCGCTCTGGACCCGAATTTCGGCGGCTGCGGGCGCTGCATCACCGATGAGGAAGGCCGCTACTGGTTCCGCACCATCAAGCCCGGCGCGTACCCCTGGCCCAACGGCGTGAATGACTGGCGCCCGGCGCATATCCATTTCTCGATCTTCGGCCATGGCTTCGCGCAGCGTTTGATCACCCAGATGTATTTCGAGGGCGACCCGATGGTCTGGCAATGCCCGATCGTGATGGGGATTCCGAGCAAGGAGGCGGTGGAGACGCTGATCGCCGCGCTGGACCGGGAGGCCACGATCCCGATGGATACGCTCGCCTATCAATTCGACATCGTGCTGCGCGGCCGCCGCTCGACGATGTTCGAGAACCGGATGGAAGGAAATTAAAGCCATGGTGCAATCGCTGAACCGGCTGAAGGAAAGCCCCTCGCAGACCGCCGGGCCCTATGTGCATATCGGCACCACGCCGAATTTCATCGGCATCAAGTCCGTCTATGCCGAGGATCTGGGCCTGCGCCCGGTGCCTGCCGAGGCCCAGGGCGAGCGCATCATCGTCACCGGGCGGATTTTCGACGGCGCGGGCGCGGTGCTGCGCGATGCGCTGGTGGAAATCTGGCAGGCGGACGCGAACGGGCTTTATCCCGGCCGGGGCGAGCATCGCGGTGAAGCGGACCCGAACTTCCCTGGCTGGTTCCGCCAGCCCGTGGATGGCGTGACCGGCCTGTACCGGTTCGAGACCATCAAGCCCGGCCAGGTGCCGTATCTGGATGGACGCAGAATGGCCCCGCACATCACCTTCTGGATCGTGGCGCGCGGCATCAATATCGGGCTGCATACAAGGCTCTATTTCGGCGATGAACAGGCGGCGAACGAGACCGACCCGCTGCTGAGCCGGGTGGAGCTGAAGGCCCGGGTGGCGACGCTGATCGCCGAAGCTGGCGAGGAGAATGGCGTGCCCTGCTATAAGTTCGACATTCATTTGCAGGGCGACAAGGAAACCATTTTCCTGGATATCTGAACCGCCATGACCCTGCCCTTCACCGCCGCCCTCTGCGCGGATGCCGAGATCGAAGCCTTCTTCGCGCCGGATGCGGAACTGCGCGCCATGCTGGATTTCGAAACCACCTTGGCGCAGGCGCAGGCCGAAGCCGGATTGATCCCGGCCGAAGCGGCGGCGGCGATTGTGATTGGCTGCGCGGCCTTCACGCCGGATGAAGCAGCGCTGACCGCCGGGCTGTTCAAGGATGGCGTGCTGGGGCCGGGCTTTGTGAAAGCCCTGCGCCAGACCCTGCCGGAGGCAGCCCAAAAATATCTGCATTTCGGCGCCACCAGCCAGGATATCACCGACACGGCGCTGACGCTGCGGCTGAAGCCGGTGCTGGCAGCGCTGGATGCACGGCTGGCGGTGCTGATCAGCGCGCTGGAGGCGCTGAATACGGGCCAGGGGAATAGAAGATTGATGGCGCAAACCCGCATGCAGGCGGCACTGCCGATCAGCGTGCGCGACAAGATCGAAAGCTGGTTGCAGCCTTTGCGCCGCCACCGGGAGAGGCTGGCGTCGCTCAACCCCCGGTTGCTGGTTATCCAGCTTGGCGGGCCGGTGGGCAACCGGGCGGAGCTGGGGGAGAGGGCCGATGCGGTGGCCGCCGGGCTGGCAGCGCGGCTTGGCCTCGGCAACGCCCCCTGCTGGCACACGGCGCGGGATAATATCGTGGAGTTCGGCGCCGTGCTGGCGCTGATCGCGGGGGCGCTGGGCAAGATCGGCCAGGATGCGGCGCTGCTGGCGCAGAGCGAAAATGGCGCGCTGAAGATCGAGGGCGGCGGCGCATCCTCCGCCATGGCGCACAAGGCCAACCCGGTGACGGCGGAGCTGCTGGTGGCCCTGGCCCGCTACACGGCCGGGCTCTCCGGCACGCTGGCCCAGGCGCTGGTGCATGAGAATGAACGCTCAGGTGCCGCCTGGGCGCTGGAATGGTTCACCCTGCCGCCTCTGGCCATGGCCACGGGGGCAGCGCTGCGCGAGGCCATTGGCCTGATTCCCCGGCTGCAGTTCCAGCCGGGGTGATGGCACGGATTACGGGTACAACCCGCGCTCGTTGCGCGCCTCCAGAATCCGCGCGCAGGCCACCACGAAGGCGGCGGTGCGCAGGCTGCTGATATTATGCCGCTCCGCCGTGGCCCAGATATGGTTGAGCGCGCCGGTGATGATCTTGTCCAGCCGCAGATTGATCTCGTCCTCGCTCCAGAAGAAGGATGAAAAATCCTGCACCCATTCGAAATAGGAGACGATGACGCCGCCGGAATTGCAGATCACGTCCGGCAGCACGGTGATGCCGCGCGCGGCCAGAACATCGTCCGCGGTGGGAACGGTGGGGCCGTTCGCCGCCTCCAGCACCAGCTTGGCGCGCAAGCGCTGGGCCCTGGCCTCGGTGATCTGACCTTCAAGCGCCGCGGGGATGAGAACATCCACATCCACATCCCAGAACTCCTCAAGGCCCAGCACTTCACCGCCGGTAAAGCCTGCTACGGTTCCGCGTTCCGCGACATGGGCGGTCAGCGCCAGCGCATCCAGCCCGTTGCCGTTATAGACCCCGCCGCCATGGTCCTGCACCGCGATGATCTTGGCGCCCGAGCGGGCGAACAGCTCGGCCGCGTTGGAGCCGACATTGCCATACCCCTGCACGGCGATCCGCGCCCCTTCCAGCGGGATTTTCAGCCGGCGCATCGCCTCACGCCCGGTCACGAACACGCCGTGCCCCGTGGCCTTCACGCGGCCCAGCGAGCCGCCGAGGCTGATCGGCTTGCCGGTGACCACGCCGGTGGCCGTGGCGCCGACATTCATTGAATAAGTGTCCATCATCCAGGCCATGACCTGGGCGTTGGTGTTCACGTCCGGCGCCGGGATATCCTGCTGCGGGCCGATGATGAGGCCGATCTCGCTGGTATAGCGCCTGGTTATGCGCTCCAGCTCCTTGAGGGACAGGCTTTTGGGGTCAACCCTGATGCCGCCTTTGGCGCCGCCATAGGGCAGGTTCACGGCGGCGTTCTTCACCGTCATCCAGGCGGCCAGCGCCATCACCTCTTCCAGCGTGACACTGGGGTGGTAGCGCACGCCGCCCTTGCCCGGCCCGCGCGAGAGATTGTGCTGGACGCGGAACCCCTCGAAATGCGCGATCTCGCCATTATCCAGCTCCACCGGCACATCCACGATCAATGTCCGCTTCGGGCGGCGCAGCGTTTCCGCCCAGCGCGCCAGCTCGCCCATATAGGGCAGGACACGGTCAACCTGCGCCAGATAGGTGCCCCAGGGGCTGTCGAGCGCTGGAGACACATAGGACAGGTTAGCGAACTGCATGAAAGTCTGTTGAGTATCGGCCACGATGCTCTCCTCTGACGACGTCCCGTTTTTGGTCTTGCGCCCTAAGGGCGGATTATGCCCCGCCGACGCGGGAGTAAGAGCAGGCTACACCCGGACAACCCGGCCTGGCCAGGAGGCTTGGGTTGCGGCGCACGAATTGGTGCCACGCCTTTCCCCCATGGCCAGAAGACGGGCGCGGCATGCGGATCAAGGCCGAGCTGGTTATGCAGCGCCATCTGCGCGAGGTTGACGCGCCCGCCTGCCGTGATTGAACGTTTTTTAAAGAACCGGCGCCGGATGGCCGCAATATTTGCAACAGGCCTGCAAATTTCCGCCGGGCCGCGATGGCCCGGCGGACTGACTGTCATTTGACCTGGGAGACCAGCGCCGTGCTGTCACCCATCGCCTTGTCGTAGCTGATCGCCGTGGTGCCTGCGGGATAGCCGTTTTCCTTCAGGATATAGGCCATGACATCCTCATATTGCGTATGGCTGAGGCTGCCCGGCTGGCCGGCCGGCATTTGCTGGGAAAGCTTGGTGAAAATCGCCCCCACGGTGTCGTTGTCGCTGGCGGCGGCGAAGGCCTGGCCGATGAGCGCCGGGCAGGCGCCGCCTTCCAGATTCGCACCATGGCACATCGCGCAGTTTTGCGAGAACGTGCTGGCGCCAGCGGTGGCCTGGGCGTCCGTGTACAAGGCGGGCGGGGTGCCCGCATGCGCCGCCACAGCCAGCAGCGACGCGGCGAACCCGAAAGCGGCGATTTTCATTTTTATCATGGTTGTCTCTCACTCCTCCAGTCTTGAAACGTTGTTGGCCGGAACGTCGCAGGGCCTCACGAATCCGCCAAGCCGCCGCGAGGCAGAAAACCCGGCAATGGCGGTCTTGAACGCCTTTACCGCTGAGTTATTCTGCGCCCATTGCGGGTACAGGGCAACGACGTTCCAGTTTGCAAACGGCAGGTTCAAGCCCGCAACATGTACCGCCTGGGGATGCGCCGCCTGTGTAATCCCCCCGGATCGCAATCCATGAGGCCGGAGAGACTAGGGGCATTGGCCAAAAGGGCCCGAACGATGAAAAAGAGCGTTGGCCGCCCGTGACCCCGCGCTGCCAAAGACAGAATCTTCGCGGTAAAACCAAGATCTTTTCAAAACATTGGAACGCTATTGCAAAAACTTTCTTGGCCACCTGCGTATTCACAACAGAAATACCGTTCACGTCCCGCGCCATGATCCACCGGGGAGATGGCGCGGCCCTGCCGGCATTTTCTACGCCTTGAGCGACAGAGGGCGATTCAGACTTTAGAACCGCCCGTAAAGCGGGCGGTTCTAAAGTCATCGCACTCTAATATCCCAGGGCGCAGCCATCCTTGCGGGGGTCTGACCCGCCGACCAGAATGCCACGCTCATGGTCGATCATGATCATCTGCCCACCACCATGCGGCAGGGTGATCTCGGCAAGCTCATGCCCCTTCGCCGTCAGCACCGCGCGGGCCGAAGCGGAAATCCCGCGCTCCACCTCCACCCTGCCCGCGAAGGGGAAGATACGGGGCAGATCCAGCGCCGCCTGCGGGTCCATGCCATAGTGCAGCACGTTGGCCAGCACCCAGCTCTGCCCCATGGGCTGGTACTGCCCGCCCATCACGCCGAACACGATATGCGGCTTGCCATCCTTGTTCGCCATGGCGGGGATGATGGTGTGCATCGGCCGCTTGTTGGGCGCCACCTGGTTGGGATGGCCGCGCTTCATGCTGAAGCTGAAACCGCGATTATGCATGACCACGCCGGTATCGGCCGCGACAATGCCGGAGCCGAAGCTCTGGAAGATGGAGTTGATGAAGCTGCAGGCATTGCCGTCGGCATCCACCACCGAAATATAAACCGTGTCCTTATGCAGGCTGCCCGCGGCGGGCAGGGTCGCCAGGGCATGGTCATCCGAGATCAGCCCGCGCAGGCCGGAGATATACGCATTGCTCAACAGATGCTCCACCGGCACGTCCGCATGCACGGGGTCGGCCACGAAGGCGTCGCGGTCGCGATAGACCAGCCGCGCCGCCTCCACATGGCGGTGCATGCGCAGCGGGTCCAGCGGGTCGGCGCTGGGGGCGAAACCATCCATGACGCCCATCAGCATCAGGGCGATGATACCCGCGCCGTTCGGCGGGCATTCCCACACATCATGCCCGGCGAAGGCGCGCGAAACCGGCGTTACGAATTCCGCCACGTTCAGCGCCGCGGCGAAATCCGCCTCGGTATGAAAACCGCCGCGCCCGCGCAGCTCCGCGACGATCTTCGCCGCGATGGGACCGGTATAGAAGGCTTTGGCGCCATCCTTGGCGATGGCGCGCAGCGTGGCGGCCAATTGCGGGTTGCGCATCACCGTGCCGGCCTCAGGCGTCTTACCGTCGGGCAGGAAAATATCCGCGCCGTTCTTCTTGAGCTTGGCCTCAGCCTCCGCCCAATCCGCCGCGACGCGCGGCGCGACCACATAGCCCTCCTCGGCATAGCGGATGGCGGGCCGCAGCAACTCATCCAGCCCCTTGCGGCCATGGGTCCTGGACAAAACCTCCCAGGCGGAAACGCCGCCCGGCACCGTGACGGCGTGAGCGGAGCTGGCCTCGTAGGCGCTCAGCCCCTGTGCCGCCAGCGCATCGAGCGAGAGCCCCGCAGGCGTAGGGCCGGAGCCATTCAGCGCGACCACCTTGCCACTATTGGCGGGGGCGTAGAGGCAGAAACAGTCACCGCCCACGCCGGTGGATTGCGGCTCCACCACCGCCAATACCGCCGCCGCGGCAATGGCCGCATCCAGCGCATTGCCGCCGGCCTTCATCACTTCGATCGCCGTGAGGGTGGCTTGCGGCATGGACGTCGCCGCCATGGCCTTGGTTGCGTAGATCGGGCTGCGCCCGGCCACGTGGAAGTCCCTCATGATGTTTTTCTTCTCGAATTTGTTATCGGAGGTTTTAGGCCGGAACCCGGCGGATGTTCAATGCAGCACGGGAATAGCCGAACTTTTGTGGTGGGAAGGTGCGGTCATCGCATGCCAGCACTACCTCCCACCCCGGCTCCATGGCCCGCCGCCTCTTGGCCAAGATTGCATGGGCACGGCGGCAGATTGTAGGCTCCAGGCGATGTCCGGCCTCGCTCAATCCTCAACCGCCGACCCGCTCGGCATATTGCGCCGTGTGTTCGGCCATGCCGGGTTCAGGGGGCAGCAGGAAGGGGTGGTGCGGCATCTGGTGGCTGGCGGCGATGCGCTGGTGCTGATGCCGACCGGCGGCGGCAAATCGCTCTGCTACCAGCTGCCCGCCTTGTGCCGGCCGGGCCTGGCGATCGTGGTCTCCCCCTTGATCGCGCTGATGCGCGACCAGGTGGCGGCGCTGCGCCAGCTGGGCGTGGAGGCGGCGGCGCTGAATTCCAGCCTGACCGGCCCGGAGCGCGCGCAAGTGCGCGCAGACCTGCGGGCCGGGCGGCTAAAACTGCTCTACGCCGCGCCGGAGCGGCTGATGATGCCTGATTTCATGGAGATGCTGGGCGAGACGCAAATCTCGCTCTTCGCCATCGACGAGGCGCATTGCGTGAGCCAATGGGGGCATGATTTCCGGCCGGAATATCTGCAGCTGGCGGCGCTGGCCGAGCGTTTCCCCGGGGTTCCGCGCATCGCCCTCACCGCCACCGCCGACCCGCAGACGCGCGAGGATATCGCCCGCCGGCTGGGGCTGGAGGGGGCGGGGGTGTTCATCTCCAGCTTCGACCGGCCCAATATACGCTACGCGGTGCTGCCGAAGGCCTCACCCTTGAAGCAGCTGCAGACCTTCCTGAAGGCGCATGAGGGCGAGAGCGGCATCATCTATTGCCTCAGCCGCAATGCGGTGGAGGAGACGGCAGGCGCCCTGCGGGCCCATGGGCTGAACGCCCTGCCCTACCATGCCGGCCTGCCGGCGGATGTGCGCGCCGCCAACCAGGATGCGTTCCTGACCTCAGAGGGGCTGGTGCTGGTGGCGACCGTGGCGTTCGGCATGGGGATCGACAAGCCGGATGTGCGTTTTGTGGTGCATATCGACCTGCCCTCCAGCCTGGAGGCCTATTACCAGGAAACCGGCCGCGCCGGGCGCGACGGGCTGCCGGCGGAAACGCTGCTGCTCTATGGCATGCAGGATTTGGTGATGCGCCGGGGGATGATCGAACAGGGCAATTCCCCGCCGGAGATCAAGCGCGTGGAGCGCGCCAAGCTGGATGCCTTGCTGGGCGTGTGCGAGACAGCCACCTGCCGCCGCCAGGCCATTCTGGCGCATTTCGGTGAAATGATGCCCCAGCCCTGCGGCAATTGCGATAATTGCCTGAGCCCGGTTGAAACCTGGGACGGCACGGTGGCGGCGCAGAAGGCGCTCTCGGCCGCCTGGCGCACCAGGCAGCGCTTCGGCGCCGGGCATCTCACCGATATTCTGCTGGGGATCAGCAACGAAAAGATCGAGCGCTTCGGCCATGACAAGCTGCCCACCTTCGGCGTGGGCACGGAGCTGGACCGCAAAGGCTGGGGCGCTGTCTTCCGGCAATTGGTCGCGCGCGGGGCGCTGGAGGTGGACCATGAATCCTACGGCGCGCTATGCGTGACAGAGCTTGGCGACGCCGTGATGCGCGGGCGCGAGAAAATGTTTTTCCGCCAGGAACATGCGAGCAAGGACGCCAGGGCGGTGTTAAAGAAGAAGGCCGAGCGCATGGCGCTGGCCCCGGCGGATGAAGCGCTCTTCGAGGCGCTGCGGGCCGAACGCGCACGGCTGGCCAAGGAGCAGAAGCTGCCCGCCTATGTAATTTTCCATGACGCGACCCTGGCCGCCATCGCCGCTTCACGGCCGGCGGACAAGCAGGCTTTGGGGCAGTTGCCGGGGTTGGGGACGACGAAGCTGGAACGCTATGGCGACGCCATTCTGGCGATCGTGAACAAGGCCTGAGCCTTGGCTTGATGCACTAGCTCATGCCTTGTTGACGTTCGTGAAGCCCGCGCAACAAAGCCCGGTGCCGCGGGGCGAATACCCCGGCGGGTGAGGATCTGCTTCACCCGGTCCGGCCGGTCGGAAATGATGCCGTCCACGCCAAGATCGATCATGCGGTGAAGATCGGCCTCTTCATTCACGGTCCAGGGAATCACGGCCAGGCCAAGGCGCCGCGCCTCGTCCATCCCGGCCTCATCCAGCATTTTATGAAACGGCGCCCACATGACAGAGCCGGTGCTCGCCACCGCGCGCGCCACGCTGCCGGGCGTTCCTGGCGCGCATAAATCCAGCCGGGTCTTGCCGAACCAGAGATCGGCCCGCTTCACGGTTTCCGGCGCGGTCAGGCAGCAGCGCCGCAAGGCAGGTTCAAGCATGGCGGCAGCTTCAAGCACCCGCCAGTCGAAGGCGAACAGCACGGCGTTGCGGACAGTGCCTGTCTCGCGCAGCACGCGCACCACCGCCTCCACCAAACGCGCAGGCGCCAGCGTCGCCTCCGGCCTGTCTGGAAAGGTCTTGATTTCAACAAGAAGATCGAGCGGCGCGCAGTCCGCCAGCACATCGCGCAGCGTCGGAACCCGCGCCCCATCCTGCGGCTGTTGATCAGGATAACGCACCGCATAATCCGACCCGGCACGCAACCTGCCCACGTCATAAGCCGCAAGCTGCTCATAGGTCAGGTCGCGGATCAGCGGCGCATCGCCGCCGACATAGGCGCCGTGCCCATCACGGGCCATGTCGCCATTCAGCCTGGGGTCGTGATGCACCACCGCAACGCCATCGGCCGTGACCGCGACATCGAACTCAACGCCCGTCAGCCCAAGGCGCCGCGCCAGCGCAAATCCGGCCAGCGTGTTCTCCGGCAATAATCCGCGCGCGCCGCGATGCCCAAAAACCGCGATCATCTCTCTCACGCTTGTTCCTCTTGGCGGCTTTAACATTGCCAATCGGCAGTGCAAAGCGCGGGGGGCTGGCGCCCCCTCTCTCACTGCGCCGCCGGCAACAGCCCCATGGCCTGGCGTTCGAACAGCCGCCGGTAGATGCCGCCCTCCAGCGCCAGCAACGCCTCATGCGGCCCGTCCTCAATCACCCGCCCGCGCTCGAACACCAGAATCCGGTCCAGAGACCGCACGGTGGAAAGCCGGTGGGCGATAACGATCACGGTGCGCCCCGTCATCAGCCGTTCCATCGCCTCCTGGATCAGCGCCTCGGATTCCGAATCCAGGCTCGCCGTCGCCTCATCCAGAATCAGCACCGGCGCGTTGGCCAGAAAGGCCCGCGCGATGGCCACGCGCTGGCGCTCACCACCCGAGAGTTTCACGCCCCGCTCACCGACCAGCGTGTGATAGCCGCGCGGCAGCCGGGCGATGAACTCATGCGCATTGGCCAGCCACGCCGCCTGCTCGATCTCCGCCATGGAGGCGCCGGGCCGGCCATAGGCGATGTTCTCCGCCAGCGAGCGGTGAAACAGGATCGGCTCCTGCGCCACGATGGCGATGTTGGCGCGCAAGCTGGCCTGGCGCACGGTGCGGATATCCTGGCCGTCGATCAAGATCCGCCCTGACGTGGCATCATGCAGGCGCTGCACCAGCTTCACGAAACTGGTCTTGCCGGAACCGGAATGGCCGACCAGCCCCACGCGCTCCCCCGCCGCGATCTTCAGGCAAAAATCCTCGAATAATGGCTTCACCTGCGGCCCGTAGCGGAATCCGACATGGTCGAACGCGATCTCGCCGCTGGTCACGCGGATGGGCTTGGCGCCCGGCGCGTCCTCCACCCCCAGGCTCTGCCCATGCAGCGCCACCAGCTCCTCCATGTCGTTCACCCCGCGCTGGAGATTGGCGATGTGAAAGCCGATATCGCGCAGATACCCAAGCACGATGAAATACGCGGTCAGCACGGTGGCGACATCGCCCGGCGAGGCATGGCCGGTCCACCACAGCCAAACCGCCAGGGCGGTGACGGCGGTGCGCAGCACCAGCAAGGCCGTGGCCTGGATGGTGCCGGAATTGGTGCCGCGTACCCAGGTGCGGCGCGTGCGCCCGGCCCATTTCGCCAGCACGCCGCGCAATATGTCATCCTCGCGCGCCTCGGCGCCAAACCCCTTCACCACCGCGTTGCAGGAGATGGCATCCGCCAGCGCCCCGCCCACCTTCGTATCCCAGCGGTTGGAAAGCTGCGCCGCCGGTGCCACCCAGCGCACGGAGAGCGTGGCCGCCAGCGTGATGTAAAGCGCCGAGCCCACGGCCAGCAGCGCGCCCATGGCCGGCCAGCGCAGCCCCAGCACCACGGCGGACCCGCCCAGCACGCACAAGGCGGGCAGCAGCGCCACCAGCAGCGTGTCGTTGAGCATGTCGATGGCCCACATGCCGCGTGTGATCTTGCGCTGCACGGAGCCGGCGAAGGTGCTGGCATGCCAGTCGGACGAAAAACGCTGCACGCGGTGGAACGCATCCTGCGCGGCCTCGGCCATGTTGCGCAGCGTCAGCCCCACAATGCCACGGAACACGACATTGCGCAGTACGGTCTGCGACAGGCCAAGTGCCGCCATGATGCCGACCGTCACCAGCGCCTCATGCAGCGCCTGGGCACGCGGCCCCGCGGCGGCCACGCAGGTGACAAGATCACCGGCATAAAGCGGCAAAAACACATCCGTCAGCGTGGCGGCGATCATCGCCCCCGCGACGATCGCCACCAGCCAAAGATGCTTGCCCCAGCAGCGGAACAAAAACAGCAGCACGGTCCCCATCGGGCGCGCGGAATTCTTATGATTCAAAGACACGGGATGTTTCCGACCCTGAACGGACCGGCCTTCCGGAATGATAATGCATGAAAACGGGAAAAAGGCGGAAAGTGCGCGCGGCTAACCGCGCCGGTACCCGCCAAAAGCGGAGGGACGTTGCGCAATGAATTTCATAAGCCCCTCCTTGCGTAAAAGTGAAATCGGCACTCCTGGTAGCAGCGTCAACGCCAGCCTGTCCAGTATTTTTTGCGGCGCAACAAGGAGATGAGCACGGCCCGACCAGCTCCTCTAACATTCAGAATTTCCCGGAAATAACCAGGCTTTTTTCAAAACGCGCGCGCAAATCGCGCAATCGCTTGAACATATTTTTTGAAACAAAAACGTTCCGTGACGAACGATTTACGACGGATGTCAGCCCGCCATCGCGGCTTCCAGCGCGGCGATGGCGGAGAGCAGCGTGGCGCGGGCCTGGGTCTCGTTCAGCGCGGCCTGCGAGGCCTGGGTCTGCGCGGTCAGCACGGTGGTGTAGTCGATGGCGCCCAGCCGGTATTGCGCGGCGGAGAGCCGGTAGGCCGCATCCGCGGTTTGCGCCGCCGCCGTGGCGCGCGCCAATGTCTCGCGCCCATTCTGCACGGCGGCCAGCGCGTCCGCCGCTTGCGAAAACGCGCCCAGCACGGCGCCATGGTAAGCATCCAGCGCCCCGGCAAGCTGGGCCTGGGCGGCTTTCTTGTGCGCGTGCAGCGTCCCGCCCTCATAAAGCGGCGCCAGCAGATTGCCCGCCAGAATCCAGAAGGCGGAGCTGGTGTTGAACAGCGCGCTGGCGGTTTCGGCCGCATAACCGCCGGTCGCGGACAGGCTGAAATCCGGATACATATGCGCAACCGCGATGCCCAGCGCCGCATGCTGTGCGGCCACCTGCGCCAGCGCGGCGCGGATGTCAGGCCGCTGCTTGAGATAGACGCTGGGCAGCTCCACCGGCACGCCCTCCGGCAGTGCCAGCCCGGCGAGGGTCAGGCCCGGATCGGCGAAATGTTCCGGCAACGTCCCGGTCAGCACCGCCAGCCTGTCGCGCTGCTGCTGCGCCTGCGTCTGCAATGGCGGCAGCGTCGCCTGGATGGCGAGAATGCTGCTCTGCTGCTGCAACACATCAAGCTGCGGGATCGCACCATCCGCATATTCCCCTTGCAGCAGGGTCAGCAGGGCCTGCTCGGCGGCGATGATCTGCTCGGTGGTGCTGATCTGCGCCTCGTCTCCGGCCAGGGCGATGGCGGCGGCGGCGATATTGCCCGCCACGCTCTGGCGGGCCGCGTCCAGCTCCGCCGCCTGGTAGGCCGCCAGCGCCTGGCCATTCTCGAACGTATAATGCCGGGCGCCGAACAAACCAGGATCGTAGCTGATTTCACCTGACACCGTATAGATCGTGTACGGCGGATAACCGTTCGGCCCGGTGGGGTAGGATTGCCGGGAGATGACCGGATTGCCTGCCGGCCCGATCACCAGCTGCGGCAGGAAGGCGCCATTGGCCGCAGCCTCATTGGCCTGCGCCGCGGCCAGGCTCTGCGCCGCCTGCAGGATGTCGTTATTCGCCCGCAGGCCGTTTTGTTCCAGCCTGTCCAGCGCCGGGCTGTTGAAGATCTCCCACCACTGGGCGCTGACACGGCCCGGCGGCGCGGCCTGGCCGGGCAGATAGGACGTCACCGCCACGCCGGTATCGGGCTTGGCCAGTGGCGGCGCGCAGCCCGCCAAGGCCAGCGCCAGCAGCAGAATGGCGCGTTCAGCCCTCATGGCGCCCCCGGTGCAGCAGGCAATACATGGCCGGCACGGCGAACAGCGAGAGCACGAACCCCCCGCCCATGCCGGTCGCCAGAATGGCCCCCAGATCGTAACGGATGGTGGCTTGCGGCCCGCTGGCCAGCAGCAGCGGCACCGCACCGCCCAGCAGCGCCAGCGTGATCATCAGGATCGGCCGGAAGCGCAGCTTGGCGGCCCGCAACGCGGCCTCGCGCACATGAAAGCCAAGCCCCCTGCCCTCATGCGCCACCTGCACGAACAATATGCCCTGCCGCGCGATCAGCCCCCAGACCGTCAGCAGCGCGATCTCGGTCACGATATTCAACGTCGCGCCGCCGGCCAGGCACAGGATCAACGGCCCCAGGCTCGCCAGCGGCACGGTGGTGATGACCACGAACGGGTCGCGCAGAGACCGGAACTGCGCCGCCAGCAGGAAGAACAGCCCCGCCAGCCCGAAGGCGAACAGCTTGGCGTTCTGGGCATTCGCCTCCTGATAGGTCTCGGACGGGCCGCTATAGCCAAAGCTCAGATCGCGCGCGTTCTGCGCCGCGAAGGCGCGCTGCAACGTGGCCAGCGCCTTGCTCATCGGCACGCCCGCATGCGGCTGGGCCTGGATGTTCACGCTCGGCAGCCCCTGCCAGGAGCCCAGCGCGTTCGGCAGCTCCTCACCCTGCAACGAGGCGACGGTGCCGAGCGGCAAGATCTTGCCGCCGCTGGTCTGCACCGGCAAAGCCAGCAAGGTTTGCGCGCTGGTATCCTCCGGCAGGGAGAGGGTGACGTTCAACGCATTGCCGTTCACATTCACCTGGCCAAGCTGCCCGTGTGAAAGCGCTGCACTCACCGCCGCGTCGATATCCGCGTCGCGTATGCCAAGCTGCGCGGCGAGCAAGCCGGTTGAGGCGCAGCATGTACTGGTATTGCGGCAGGCCGGGATTGATTTGCACAAAGTCGAAATCGCCGCTGGCATAGGCGGCCTCTTGCACGTTGTTGGCGATGCCAAGCAGCCGCGTGGCGCTGGCCTGGCCGGAGATATTGATCGAGACGGGCAGATCCTGCGAGCCGGGCAAGCCGGTATCCTGGAAGACATAGGCGGCCATGCCCGGCAGCTTGGCCAGCGCAGCGGTCAGCTTGCCCACGGCGGCGGCGGCCTGCTCCGGCGTATCGAAGGTATAGCCGCCGAAAATCGCGTGATTCTGCTCCAGCGCCACCAGCCAGTCCGGCAGGCCGGGATAGAGCTGGTGCAATATGGTTTCGATCTCCGCCGCCTGGGCGTTGAGGTAGTCCTGCGAGGCGCCATTGGGCCCGGAGGCGAAGATATTCACATCCAGCCCATCCGGCGCGGGGTCCAGATTGCGCGGGGCGAAATGCGCCAGCACCACGCAGCCTGCCGCCACCAGCAGCACCGCGCCCGCGATGAGCGGCGTGCGGTGCAAGGCTGGGCGGAGCAGGCGCAGATAAAAATCCCTGATCCGGTCGATCAGCCCGCTGCGTTCCTTATGCACGTAAAAGCGGCTGGCCCACATGGCGATGCTGGGCACGATGCCCAGCGCCACCGCCAGCGAGAACAGGAAGGCCGAGATCAGCACCAGCGCGAAGGGGCGGAACAAGGCGGCGGTCAGGCCGGAGAGAAAGCCCAGCGGCAGGAAGGCCACGACCAGCGTGGACGAGATCGCCGCCAGCACCGGCGCCAGACGGGTGATGGCGGACTCGGCGGCCTCGCGGGGATTCGCAGCCGTCGGCGGTGCGCCTGAAAATATCCTCCACCACCACGATCGCGTCATCCACCACCAGCCCCACCGCCAGCACCAGCGCGATGATGGTGAACAAATTGAAGCTCTGCCCGCAGATCTGCATCACCAGCGCGGCCCCCAGCAGCGAGAGCAGAATGGCCATGAACGGCGCCGCGGCGGCGCGGAAACTGCCCAGCGCCGCCACGGTAATGGCGCCCACGAGCAGGATGGTAATCAGCAAGGTCACCGCGAGGTCGTGAAGGGATTCCGATACGCCGATCGATTCGTCGTAGCTCACCACCAGCTTCACGCCTGGCGGCATCATCGGCTGCATCTGCGCCAGCAATTTGCGCATGTTCGCCGCGACATCGATGATGTTGCCCGTTGGCGCGATGCCGGCTGCGACATAGACGCTGGGGATGCGGTTCCACCACGCCATGCCGGCACCGGGGCCGAAACTGACGGACGCCGTGCCGGCATCGCCCAGCCTGGTTGTCGCATCCGTACCGGCGGCGAGCGGCAGCGCCTTGAAGGCGTCCGGCGTCGTCAGGTCGCCACCGGTATCCACCGGCATCGCGGCGGCGCTGTTGCGCAATGTGCCGGCGGCGGCCACGGTGCTGGCATCGGACAGGCTCTGCGCGATCTGCGCCGTCGTCAGCCCCAGCGCCTGCAGCCGCAGCGGGTCGAGCCTCACCTGCAAGGAGGGGGCGGAGGAAAACAGCGTCACCGGCCCGATGCCAGGCACCGTCTCCAGCCGGGGGACGATGTTGCTGATGGTGAAGGCGGTCACATCCGCTTCGCTCAGGCTGGGCGGAAACAGGACCGAAACATTGAGTTCCTGATTGGCGTTGTCATCCCCCACGATCTTGAGGGTGGAAGGCTGCACCGCCGCGGGCAAATTGTCGCGCGCGGCATTGGCGGCGGCCAGGGTCTCGGCAAACACCGTATCCGGCACCGCGCCCGGCGCCAGAAAGGCGTTGATGTCAGAATTGCCCGGCTGGGTCGAGCCGGTCACGTATTTCACGCCGGCGATGGCGGAGACGGCGTTTTCCAGCGGCAAGGTCACGAACTTATCCACGGTCGCCGCGTCAGCACCCGGAAAATTCGTTGAAATATCAACATATCTCGGCGGGATGATCGGGCTGGACCGGATCGGCAAGGTGGCAACAGCCGCCGCCCCGAACAGCGCCAGCGCGCTGGCGCCCAGCCCCACCAGAACCGGCTGACGCAGCAATTTCGCCCAGATGCTCAAGGTGAGGGCAGACTCACGGCTTCGCCGTCATTCAGCTTGAAGCCGCCCAGCGCCACGATCTTCTGGCCAGCCTCCAGCCCCGGCGCGGCGACGATGCTGTCCGCCCCCGCGCTGCCGAGGATTTTCACATAGACGCTATGCAGCACCCCGCCGCTCTTGGCGGGCGCGATGGTGAAGAGATAGGGCCCCAGCATGAAATCATTCAGCGCCGGGCTGGGCACTGAGAAGGCGGCGACCGGCGCGCCGGTCGCGATATCCACCACCCCGTTCATACCCGGCAGCAAAGCGCGGGGTTGCCCATCCAGCAGCCCTTCCGCGTCCCGGGCATCATTGGTGGTATCCAGCGCCGGGCTCAGCGCCGCCAGCGTGCCGGTGGCGGTGATGTCCGTGCCGCTGCCAAGCGGGGCGGTGAAGCTGAAGCGCGCGCCTGGGGCCAGCTGCGCGGCCTCCGATTGCGGCACGGAGAAATACACTTTCAGCCGCCCCGGCGCGGTCAGCGTCACCACGCTCTGGCCGGCCTGGACATAATCGCCGGGATCGATCTTGCGGATGCCGGCCGTGCCGGCAAAGGGGGCGATGATCTCGCCCTGCGCCAATGTCGCCTGGTCCAGCTTGATCTGCGCCCGGCTCTCCGCCACCGCCGCTTGCGCCTGTTCCAGGGCGGCCTGGCTGGCGCCAGAGATGGTCATCAATTTTTGCGTGCGGGCCAGGCTGCGTGCCATTTCCGTCATCTTGGCCTCGTCCAGCGCCAGCTGCGCCTGCTCCGGGCCGGTATCGAGCACCACCAGAATCTGGCCGGCCTGCACCGTCTGGCCCGACTGGAAATTAACTTCGGTGACCACGCCGCCCCGCCCGGGGGCAAGCGTTGCATCCGATGCCGCCGCAAGCTGGGCGGACAGCTCCGCCGGGGCGCGCCATTGCACCGGCGCCAGCACGGCCGTCTGCACTTGTGTCTGCGCCTGCGCCGCGCCTGCCATGGCGCAGCCAGAAGCCGTCAGGAAAAGGAGAAACCGGGTACGAATTTGAAACCGTCCTGTTATCTGATTTTACGGAGATCCCGCACGGCGCCAGGACATCTCAAGATACCCATGCACACAGCAAACCAATGCCGGGCGGGGCAAAGCCCCGCCCGGCAAACGAACCCGCGGCTACGATCCGGGATTGGTGTTGGTGGCGATTCCGATATCCGTGATCCCCGCTTTGCGGACCAGATCCATGACACCCATCAGCTGCTGCAGCTTGGTGCCCTTGTCCCCGGCCACGATCACGTCGGTATCGTGATCGGCCTTGACGCCCTGGAGATAGGTTTCAAGCTGATCATCGCCCATCACCTGGTCTTTCACATGCATGGCGCCTTGCTGGTCGATGATGATGACGACCTCGGTATGCGGCAAGGGCTGCGCGGTGGAGGCCCCCGGCAGGGACAAGGTCACGCCCGAAATCAGGGATCATCTTGAGCACGATCATCACGAAGAACACCAGAAGGAACATCATGATGTCGATCATCGGGATGATCTCGAGACGGGGCTTCTCGCGCTCGAGCATCGTATTACGGCGGCGGCGAAGGGCCATGATTTTACCCCCCCGCGCCGATACGCACCGGACGCACCGCCGGCTCGGACGACGCCCACGCCGCTGCCATGGACGCGATTGATCAGGACCAGCTTGATCAGCTCCAGCTGATGGAAGATGTCGCGCGTCAGGGTGCCGAAATAATTCACGAAATACGACGGCGATGATCGCGATGAACAGGCCGGAGCCGGTGGAGATCAGCGCGTCCGAAATGCCGCCGGTCACTTGCGCCGTGGAGCCCGGGCCGGTGATCACGCGGAAGGCCTGGATCATGCCGATAATGGTGCCGAACAGGCCCAACAGCGGGGCGATGGTGACGGCGGTGTCCAGCACCCAAAGCCCGCGGGAGATTTTCGGGCTGGCGGCCATGACCTCTTCTTCCAGATGCAGCTCCATCTCCTCGGCATCATTCGCCGCGCGAAGCGATGGCGGTGGCGATCAAATGGCCCTGCAACGTGTCCGTCTTGGCATCGGCCAGGGTCTGCAAGGCGGCGAGTTCTGGTACGGCACCTGACGCAGCTTGTTGTGAAGATCCTTGCCCTGCGCAAGAACCTTCTTGAGCACATAGAGCCGCTCGATGATCACCGCCAGCGCGATGAGCAGTACCACTGCCATCAGGATCATCAAACCGCCAGACATTTTAACCGCGTGGATGATTTCTTGCATTGTAAAGGAACTCCTTAGGCCGACTTGGCTTGGCTGAAATGGGGTTGCAATTGCGGCGCCGCCTCGATCAGCGCCGCGGTGTAGGCATGCTGCGGCGATGAGATCAGCGCCGCGGTCTCGTTCAATTCGACGATCCGCCCTGCATTGAGCACCGCGATCCGGTCGGCCATATAGCTGACCACCGCGAAATCATGGCTGATCAGGATGTAGGAGAGTGCGTGGCGGAAGGCGAGATCTTTCAAAAGGTTGAGCAGCATCGCCTGGGTCGAGACATCCAGCGCCGAGGTCGGCTCGTCGAGCACGATCATCTCCGGCTCCGCCGCCAGCGCGCGGGCGATGGCGATGCGCTGGGCCTGCCCGCCCGAGACAGCACCCGGATAGCGCGCCGCCATCTCCGGGTTCAGCCCCACCTGGCCGAGCAATTCCTGCACCCGGGCGCGGATGGCGCCGCCGGCCATGCCCGCCCTTCAGCCGCAGCGGCTCGGCGATCACCTCGCCGATGGTCATGCGCGGGTTCATGCTCTCGCGCGGGTCCTGAAACACCACCTGGATCTTCCGGCGCAGATCCCGCTTCGTCCGCTCCGGCGGTGGTGCGGAAATCCTGCCCGTCCAGCACCACCTGCCCCTCATAGCCGATCATCTGCAGCACGGCGCGGCCGAAGGTGGATTTGCCGGAGCCGCTCTCGCCCACCACGCCCAGGCATTCGCCCCGGCCGAGCGACAGCGTCACCTCCGCCAGGGAGGGCGGCTGCTTCCTCGCCCCGCCGAACCAGCCGCTGGCGCCAGGGTAGCGCACGGTGAGGTCCTGCACCTCCAGCAGCGGCAGGAAATTGGCCCGCCGGCTTCGGCGCCAGCACCTCGGCATAAGGCAGTTTTTCCGTCAGCGGCAGCGGGTAGAGGCAGGCGGCCAAGGTGGCGCCATGGTTTTCAGGCTGCGGGTAGGACGCGTTGCATGCCTCCCGCGCATAGGCGCAGCGCGGGGCGAAGCGGCAGCCTGCCGGGCGGCTTTCCGGCTCGGGCAGATTGCCCGGAATATTCTGCAACCTTGCCTGCCCCAGCCGCGCGACAGAGCCCAGCAGCGCCTCGGAATAAGGGTGGCGCGGATGGGCGAAAAACGCGTTCGCCCCGCCCCATTCCACCGAGCGCCCGGCATAGAGCACATGGATGGAGTCCGCATGCTCCTGCACCACCGAGAGGTCGTGGGTGACGAACAGCACCGCCATGTCGCGCTCGCGCCGCAGCCGCGCGATCAGCTCCATGATCTGCTGGGCGATCAGCGGGTCCAGCCCGGTCGTCGGCTCATCGGCGATCAGCAGTTTCGGCGAACAGGCCAACGCCATGGCAATCATCACGCGCTGGCGCATGCCGCCGGAGAACTGGTGCGGATAATCGTCGAGCCGCGTTTGCGGGTTGGGAATGCCGACCTCGCCCAGCAGCTCCAGCGCCCTGGCGCGGGCCTGCGCCTTCGCTGCCGCCCTGATGCACCCGCCACGCCTCGCCGATCTGCGCCGCCACGGTGCGGCTCGGGTTCAGCGCCGCCAGCGGGTTCTGGAACACCATGCCCACGCCCCTGCCGCGCACGCGCGCGCATGCGGGCTTCGTCCGCCCGTGCCAGATCCTCGCCATTCAGCAATATCTGACCGTGAATCTTCGCGCCCGGCGGCAGCAGCCGCATGACGGCCAGCGCGGCGATGGTCTTGCCCGAGCCGCTTTCGCCCACCAGCGCCAGCATTTCGCCGGGCGCGATGGACAGGTTCAGCTGCATCGAGGATCGCCACGTCCTTGCCCGCCGCGCGGCAGCGTGACGGACAGATCCTTGATCTCCAGCACCGCGCTCATCGGTTCCATTCCCCCACAGGCGCAACAGCCCCTGCCCGGTGAGCGAGGCCGCCAGCAGCGAGCCGAACACCAGCAGACCGGGAGGCAGGATCAGCCACCACGGATCGAGCGCGACGATATCCAGCGCGTCCTCCAGCAGGCTGCCCCAGCTTACCTGCGGCGGCTGCACGCCAAGCCCCAGAAAGCACAGGGCGGAGAGCGGCGAAAATCGAATCGCCGACCATGAACGTGCCGTTCACCACCAGGATCGGCGCGATGACGCGCAGCAGATGCACCCGCGCCAGATAGCCCGGCCAGGCGCCCGATTGCTGCGGCCGCCAGCATGAAGTCGCGCCCGCGCTGGGCCAGCACTCTCGTTGCGCACCAGCCGCGCCAGGCTCGGCCAGGAGATGAAGCCCAGCAGCAGGATCAGGTTGATGTTGGATCCGCGGCACCAGCGAGGCGAAGAACATCAGCACGATGAGGCTGGGCAGCGCCAGGAACACGTCCAGCAGGCGCATCAGCAGCTTGTCCAGCCAGGCCGGGCGCGAGGCCGGAGATCAACCCGTAGGCGATGCCAACGGCAAAGGCCAGCACCGCTGCCGGCAGCGCCACCACCAGCGTGGCGAACCCGCCCGAGAGCAGCAGGGCCAGCTCATCGCGCCCCAGCTCATCCGTGCCGAACGGGAAGGCCCCGCTCGGCGCCTCCAGCGCATGCGCCGGGTGGATGGTGTACGGGTCCACCGGATAGATGAACGGCGCGACGAAGCCGATGACCAGGATCAGCGCCGCCCAGCGCCAGCCCGATCGTCAGCGGCGCCATTGCCGGACAGCCTCTGCCCCAGCGACGCCGGACGGGCTCATTGCCAATCGCCTCACTCATAGCTTGCCCTCGGGTCCAGCAGGCCGTTCACCAGATCGGCCAGCAAATTCCCCAGCACGGTGAGCACGCCGATGATCAGCACGATGGCGATCAGGATCGGATAATCCTGCGACAGCGCGGAGCGCCACATCAGCCAGCCGAGGCCCGGATAGTTGAACACCGATTCCACGATGACACCGCCGGTAAAAATATAAGGAAAGGACAGGCCGAGCATCGTCACCAGCGGCCGCAGCGCGTTGCGCATCACATGGTTGAACAGAATGGCGGGAAAGCTCACCCCCTTCGCCCGGGCGGTGCGCACATAATCCTTCCCAGCTCCTCATGCACCGCCTCGCCGAAATAGCGCGACAGCGAGGAGACGGTGAGCAGCGTGACGGTGGTCACCGGCAGCACCAGATGCGCGGCATAGGCCCGCGAGCCGCGGATTGGCCGTCGCGCAGATCGGTGATGCCGCTGGCGGGGAACCACTGCACATCCACCGCGAACCACAGCATCAGCATCGCCGCGACGAAGAAGGGCGGCAGCGCGTAAAAGCCGAGCTGGAACGCGCCGATGAGCTTTGCCGGCCAGCGCCCGAACCACACGCCCTGCACCAGCCCGAGCAGAATCGAAGCCGCCGTGCTGATGACAATGGAAACGCGTGTAGAACACCAGCGTGTTGCGCTCATAACGCCAGAGCAATTGCCCCACCGGCCGGTTGAGCAGGTAGGAATAGCCAAGCTGCCCGTGCAGCAAATGCCACCAGCCAGACGCCAAACTGTTTGATCAGCGGCTGGTTCAGCCCCAGCCGGGCATTGAGCTGCGCAACGGAGTCCGGCGTCGCCTTCTGGCCCAGAATGGAATAGGCCGGGCCGCCCGGCGTGAGATGCGCCATGAAGAACACCAGCGCCACGAGAATAAAGAGCGACAGGCAGGAGGAGGCCAGCCGCCGCAAAATCATCTTCGTCATTTTTGCACCTCCCCCTCCGGCATCGTGCAGGACAGGTTCTCGGGATAATAATTATAGAGCGGATCGATGAAATCCGCCGCGCCCTTGATCCGGCTGTTCACCAGCAAGGCGATGGAAGCGGTCTCCTGCAAGATCACCGGCTGCTGCGCGCTGGCATAGGTCTCGTAATCATAAAGCCCCTGCAAGCCCGGCTTGTTGGTGCTTTCATCGATCAACTTGTCCATGGTCGGGTCGGAATAGCCGCCGGAATTCTCGAACGAGCCGGTCTTGAACAGATCTTCTCCCGTCGGATAGGCAACGGCACTTTCTCCCAGCCCCGCCGCTTCCCAGTCGGCATGCGGGTTGTTGAGCAGCGCCAGCATCTGGTTGAACTCGATGTCGCGCACCTTCATCTCGATGCCGATGCGTTTCAGATAGGCCTGGGTCGTCACCGTCATCTGCTCGATCATCGCATCGCCCGTCAGGTTCAGTTGGGTGAAGCTCAGCCTCTGGCCGTCCTTCTGCATGATGCCGTCTGGCCCGCGCGCGTAGCCGGCCTCTTTCAAAAGCTCCAGCGCATGGGCGGGGTCGTAGCTGACGGGATAATGCCCGGCCTTCATGTCAGGCGTCAGGAAGGTGGGCGGCACCGGCGCCACCGGCCCCCAATGTTCCTCACCCAGCCCGTGATTGATAAGCTGGATCATCCCTTTCTGGTCGATCGCATCTTCCATCGCCTCACGCACCCGCACATCCTGGAGGAAGGCGACCTTCGGGTTGCGCAGATTGAGTTCGATTTCATTATAGCCGAGCGCCGGCGCGAGCGTGACGATTTGCGTTCCCGGCAAATGCTGCACGGCATTCCACAGCCCCATGGGCACATTGATCATGTCCAGCTCGCCGGATTCAAGCTGCTGCACCGTCTGCCCGTCAGATTCCACGAATTTCAGGATCAGCTTGCTGAAATTCAGCTTGCCGCCCGGCCATTTCGGGTTGGGCACAAACACCATGTCCTGCCCGATTTTCAAGGCCTGCGGGACCAGCGGCCCGTCCACGACCTGAAAGAAACTCACATCGCTTTGATGCTCATAAATCTCGTCGGAGCTGTATGTGCCCCAGACATGCGCCGGCAGCGGCAGCAATTGCCCCAGCCCATCCATGATGAACCATTGCGGATTTACCTGATGTTTCAGAACGACCTGAAACTCCTCAGGGCCGACGACATTGAGCGCCTTCACGAGATCCGGCATGCCGCCGGCGCCATAGCCAGAATAGGTGGGACCATAGGCCTGGATCAACTTCCAGGTATAGGCGACATCGGCGCTCGTCACCGGCACGCCGTCCGACCACACCCAGGGGCGCATCTTCACATCAAAGGTCGTACCATTGTCAGGCGAGGTGACAGCGCTGGCGATGCTGCGCGACCAGTCGATCTGCAGGCTGTTGCCATTCACCCAGAATAGCGGCTGAAAAATCAGCCCCGCCGCCTGGGCATTATATGTCGAATTCACCAGCAGCGGATTGATACCCGTAATATCCGCGCCGGACGCGACACCAAGCCCGGTCGGAATGATCAGCGTGCCGCAATCCCCAGGCGCGGCCAGCGCCGGGCCCGCGAGGCAAAGCGCCGTGGCGGCAGCCAGCAGGGGTTTTAATGCGCGGTGCAATACAGCTTCTCCGGTGCCCACATGCCAAGCGGGTTCATGAAATCCTGCACCCCATGCAGCCCCTTGCGCACGAGAACCGAATATTGCTCATTAGGAAGAAAGATCACAGGCTGCTGCGCGGAAGCATAATCCTGATAGGCAAACAGCCCATCCATGCCCGGCTGATCTGTGCTTTCGTCAATCAGCTTATCCATCTCCTTGTCCGCATAGCCGTTATTATTCAAATAGCCGCCGGTCTTGAACAAATCCTCGCCGCTCGGATAGGCGGCCATATCCTCCGCGATCAGAATCGCCTCCCAGCTTTGCGGCAGGCTCACCATGGCCGCCATCAGCTGGTTGAACTCAACCTGCTGCACTTTCATCTCAATCCCGACCGCGTGCAACTCCTGCTGGATGGTCTCCGCGATTTCGATGCGCAAAGGCTGCCCTGCCGGAATTTCCAGCGTGAAAGAGAGTTTTTCGCCATCCTTTTGCAGAATGCCGTCCGGCCCCGGCGTGAAACCGGCCTCGGCCAGAAGCGCCTTGGCTTTTGCAGGGTCATGCCCAACCGGGAACTGCCCCGCCTTGGCCGATGGCGAAAGAAAGACCGATGGAAAAGGCGGCACCGGATTAAGGGTCGCCACGCCATGGCCATGCATGGCGATCCTTATAACCTCATTCTGGTCGATCGCATCCGCAATCGCCTGGCGCACCCTTACATCCGCGAAAAAGGGCGTGGCCTTGTTCGCCAAATTGGGAATCAACTCATGCCAGCTATAGGTCGGCGGCAGCGTCGCCACCTGCATGCCCGGCAGGCCGGAGGCCTTGTCGAACAGATCGAACGGAATATTGCTCATGTCGAGATCGCCGGACTCGACGGCCTGCAATTCCTGCCCCTCGCTATTCTCGAACTTCATGATGAAACGCTCGAAATGCATCTTTGCGCCGCCGTAAAGCGGGTTGGGCACAAACTCGGCATATTGGCCGACGGCCAGTGTCTTCAGCTTCACCGGCCCATCGACAATGGAGAAGAATTTCGGGTCGGACTGCCCATCCCAGATTTCATTGGGGGTATACTTGCCCCAGACATGCGCGGGCAGTGGCTGCAATTGGGAAATGCCGTTGAGGATAAACCATTGCGGATTGACCGCATGCTTGAGCACGATCTGCACATGCCCGGCGTCCGGCGCCGTCATGCTGGAGATCAGCATCGGCATCCCCCCCGAACCATAGCCTGTATAGTTGCTGCCGTAATCCTGGATGAGCTTGAATGTGTACAACACATCCGCACTGGTCACCGGCACACCGTCGGACCATGTCCACGGACGAAGCGTAATATCGTAGGTCTTGCCATTGTCCGGCGTGACGATCGCGCTTGCGATCGAGCGGCTCCAGTCAATCGCATGGAAGCGGTTGATCCAGATCAGCTGCTCAAACAGCAACCAGGATGCTTCCTGATTATACAAGGAGGTCAGAAAAAGCGGATTGAAGGACGTCACATCGGCGCCGGGGCCGATGCCCACGCCGGGCGGAATCACGATGGTATGGCAATCGCCCGTATCGGCAAGCGCGCAAGCCGGCGGAACGCCGAGCGCAAGAAGACCCGCCACGACCAGGGAACGAAAAATCATCCCCTTGGATTGAGCCGAAATCAAAGACCTTGCCAAGAGCCCGCGGCGGATTTTTTGCGATGGTAACATTTTATTTGCGATGGCTCCGGCGGTTTCCCGCCGGAGCTTTCTCAATTCAGAACTTGGCGACAAGATCGAGCTGCAGCGAACGCGGCGGCCCAATCAGCCCGCTCTCATAATTCGGCGAGATCGAATAAACACCGCCCTGAGCGACCTCAGAGTTGTATTTATAAACATAGTAGTGAACATCGAGGACGTTCAGCGCCGTGAAGGTCACCTTCAGACTCTGGAGCTTATGCGTCTGCACGGGGATCGTGTAGCTCGCATTGAAATTGACGATGAAGTTCGGATCGTTTGTGTTCTGCGTATCCGTCGTCGTCGCGCCGGAAAGCTGGCTTCCCGGATCGCTCGGCGTGAGAATATCCGTCGTCTGATATTCACGGCCGGTATATTGCCCGGAGATTTCCGCCGCCCACGGCCCCTTGTCGTAATCCAGGGCAATATTCGCCAGATAGGTCGGCGTGTTGGAGAACGGCGTGCCCTTGAAGGCATAGCCGAACTGGTCATTGGCCAGCGTCACGAACTCGAAGGCGCTGTCCGTATAGTCGGTGTTGTTATAGGAGAAGTTGCCGGAAAGCGAGACCGCCGGGGTCAGCAGGGCCTTGCCGGCCACTTCCACGCCGCGGACGAGGAAGCCGCCCTGGTTGGCATAATAGGCTGTTTGCGTCAGGTAGTTTTCGTAGAAGGAGAAGGCGTCGTTGACCTTCTGGTAGAAGTAATCGGCACTCAGATACAGCGTGGGCGTATCGTAACGCATGCCCACCTCATACATATGCACAATTTCCGGCGACGGCGCGGTCTCGGAACCGGCCAGCGGATTTCACCCTCGCCGTAATCGGAAACCGGCGAGAACAGCGAGCCTTTGCCATAGGTCGCGTACGGGGTCAGATGCCAGGGCAGATCGTAGGAGATGCCGATATAAGGCTCGCCAACCTTGGTGAAGTTCTGGTACTTGCCGGGATTATAGACTTGGTTCTGCTGAACGATATTGCTGGTATAGGCCGAGGTTACGCGCGCCCCAGGCTCGATATGCAGCTTGTTGTTGAGCAGGTCGATCTTGTCGGAAATATAGCCGACATAAACCGAGCGCTGCTGCGCGCCGCCCAGAACAAAGGAGTTGTAGCCATCGATCTGGTTTTCTTCGGCGCCGGTGCCGCCATAGATATATTGGCTAGTGCTCTGGGTCTGCTTCGCGATCAAGCCGCCAATGGCGATGGTGTTGTGCGGCAGATGGATGTTCAACTGCGGCGTGATGCCGATGGTGTTGCCCCAGGTATTGGTATATTCTGAGGATTCACCCTCTTCGGGGCTGCCGAACGAGGCGGTGGGATCATAGGTGAAATAGCCAGGAGTCTGGAAAACTGAACCCGGCCCCACGTCACCAAAGAAGCTATACGGCGCCTGAATGTTCACCGCATAAGGATAGCTGCCATCGACGGTGAACGGTGCTGAATAGCTGTCAACCGTTTGGTTCGTGTGCATGTAGAACAGCGACCCCTGGAAATCCAGGTACTTGTTGATATAGCTCTTGTCGCTCAAAATCGTGGTCAGGAACTGACCAGCCTGGTTATAAAAACCGTAGCTCTTCGGGAAATTATAGTTCCAGCCATATTGGTTAATCAACGCAACCGGCGTCGGCGTGGTCTGGATGGTGCCCTTGCCCTGGTTGAAGATGATCAGCAACCCAACCTGGGTCAGCCCGTCATCGAACGGCTTCACCGTATTGAACAGGAAGCTGTGATACTGCGCGGGCGTGTTGGCGACATAGCCGGCGGTCTGGCTCTGGTCATAGAGCAACAGCGTCTTCGGCGCATCGACATCATTATACCATTTGCCGGTATTGATGGTGAACCCAAAATGCTGCGTATCGAAAGAGCCAAAGCCGCCTTCAAGTTCGGCATAAGGGTCATCGGTCGGGGACTTGGCGGTGTAGGCGATGGTACCGCCCACCGTGCCAAAGCCCTGGCGCTCCGGCGGCGCCACGCCAGGATAAACGGTTGCCGCATCAATCTCCGGCAGCGTAATCGGCGAACCCACATTATTCGAGAGATAATCGCCGGACCCGCCAAGCAGGCTGGTCAGCGGCACATCGTCGAGCGTTGCGGCCAGCTCGTCATTCTTCACGCCACGGATGGCCAGGGTCGGCGCGCTCTGGCCGGGCCCTTGCGTATAGGCGGTAACGGAAGGGGCTTGTTTGAGCAACGTCTCTACCGACCCCATGGTCGGGTTCACGGTTGCCACGCTCTTTTGGTCGAGCACCGTGATGGAGCTGGGAAGATCCCGCTCCTTCAGCAGGTTTTTCTTATACCGGATGCGGACTTTTTCAATTTCATACGCGTTATCGCTGGCGCCGTTGCCAACGCCCGGAACAACAACGGGGCTGGAAGCCGCTGCAGCGCTCTGCGCGTGCGCGGGCTGAAATGCGCAAACGCCACCGGCAAACGTGCATGCCGTGAATAAGAGTAACTGCCGTCGCAGCTTGCTCGCTTTCTTCTTCATACGAAGCCCCTTGTTGTTGACCCTGTACTGCCCCGGCTCCTGTTTATGTATTCGGCCAAGACATTAGGGGGTCTTTCAGCAAGGTTAGTGCCAAGCTCAGCAATTGTTGCGGCTAAGTTACGACTATTAACAAACATAAATATAACGTTTCGTAACACCCCCAGATTGCATTCCGTTTATGTTACGGCACCCGGAGGCATGTGTCAGAATATGTCCAAGCGTATCTGCCGAGCCCAAGGCACGAAACACGCCAATCATGCGGGCACAATTATAACGGTAAAAAAAATGCCCGCCTGAAGAAGGCGGGCATTTGATCGAGGGCACAAAAAATAGGCTACCGAGGCGCGTATTTTTAGCAGATCTGCACCTCGCGTTAATCAGTTGGAATCATCACCGCCATCGCTGGGCATAATTTGCACAGGCACCTCAAAGGTCAGCGTGGTCCCCGGCATCTCGTTATTAAAAGGCGGAAAATGCGCGTCTCGCGCATGCTCCAGCGCCGTCTGGTCGATCAGCGGATTGCCGCTGGAACGAAGGATCGAGGCGCCGACCACCTGCCCGCTGGGCGAGACCTCGATCTTGATGACCGCCGTGCCGGAAAGCCCCATCTGAGAGATACCGGGCGGCACATTCTGGTTGGCCTGGATGATATCATGCATGGCCGCGCCGTAAGGGCCGATGCCGCTGCTGGGCGCGGCGGCGGGCGGCGCCGGGTGCGGCGCGGCCGTGCTCGTCGGCGCCGCCGGTTGTGGCGGGGTCGGCTTCGGCGGCGCCTCCGTATGATGAATGACCGGCTTGGGCGGCGGCGGCTTCATGACATGGTGTACCGGCGGCGGCGGCTTCGTCGCCACCACAATCTTGCTCGGCACCGGCGGGGGCTTGGGAATCACCGCCGGTATCGGCTTGGGCGGGGGCACCACTTTAGGCGGGGGGGGCGTGGGTTGAGGCAGGCTGGTTAAAGTCGCCTGCGTCACCTGGATGGCCGGGGGCACCGCCTTTGGCTTCAGGCCAACAGCGGCCCAAAACATCAATGCACAAATAAGCGCCACCAGCACAATGGCAATAAACGTGGCTTTGGGCAGGCCGAGCTCCGGCGCGTCCCAATCTTGGAAATGCTGTTTGGCGGTTGCTTGCAAGTCATAATCCTTCAGTGTCGCAGCTTTGCCGGCGAGACGAAGACAGTCCTCAACGAGAAGGTTGGTTGCTCTATCGAGGGCCGGCTTCGCGGCAAATCTTCAAGCAAAAATTGTGCCGCACCTGGAGGCCGCCCCTACACGCCCGGTTTATCGGCGCTCTCCCCCCAGCTGGCGAGAGTTGTTCCAGCGGCCTAGCCATGGCCCGCCGAACCTCCGCCCAACGCGCCCGCCCTAAACCAAGCAAAACGATCGCCCAAAACCAAGGAAAAACCCTGGCTTTTTCGCTTATTGATGTAAGGGGGGCTTGGCGGAGAGGGTGGGATTCGAACCCACGGTACGCTTGCACGTACAACAGTTTTCGAGACTGCCCCAATCGGCCACTCTGGCACCTCTCCGGGGGTCGCCGGTGCCGGGCTTATAGGCAAGCCGATGCCGCTCGGCAACAGGCCTGCAAAACCCCAAACCGAGCCGGTGCAGAATCGGCATTGACAGCGCCCTAGGCCCGGCTATAACGCGCCACTCGCGTGGCCGGGTTCTCCTTGGCCGCGCTCTCGGTTATGTGTCGACACCTGATTGGATTATACCATGTTCGCAGTCATCCGCACCGGCGGCAAACAATACCGCGTCACGCAAGACGCGGTGCTGAAGGTTGAGAAGCTGGAGGCGGAAGCCGGCAGCACGGTTACCTTCACTGATGTCCTCGCCGTTGGTGGCGAAGGGACCCTGAAGCTCGGCGCCCCCGTGGTCGCCGGCGCCTCGGTCACCGCCACCGTCATCGCCCAGGACCGCCTGGATAAGGTCCTGATCTTCAAGAAGCGCCGCCGGCAGAACAGCCGCCGCAAGAACGGCCACCGCCAGCACGTCACCGTGCTGCGCATCGCGGCAATCAACGCGGCCTAAAGGAGCAGCAGACCCATGGCACACAAGAAAGCAGGCGGTTCATCCCGCAACGGCCGCGACACCGAAGGCCGGCGCCTCGGCCTCAAGAAGGCTGGCGGCCAAGCCGTCATCGCCGGCAACATCCTGGTCCGCCAGCGCGGCACCAAGGTGAAGCCCGGCTCCAATGTCGGCGTCGGCCGCGACCATACCCTCTTCGCCCTCGTGGACGGCAAGGTGGTCTTCCAGCGCAAGGCTGATGACCGCGTGCATGTCTCCGTGGAGCCGGTGGCCCTGGCCGCCGAGTAAGTTTCGGGCACGGCCCACCCCATAAAAGCCGGCTCATGCCGGCTTTTTTTATTCGAGTACCCCCGATGAAATTCCTGGACCAGGCGAAAATCTTCCTCAAATCCGGCGATGGCGGCGATGGCGTCACCGCCTTCCGGCGCGAGAAATATGTCGAGTTCGGCGGGCCGGATGGCGGCGATGGCGGCCGCGGCGGGGACATCGTGTTCGAATCGGTTGAGAACCTGAACACCCTCATCGATTTCCGCTACACCCAGCACTTCAAGGCCAAGAAGGGCGGCAATGGCGCGGGGTCGGACAAGACCGGCGCGGGCGCCCCCACCTTGGTCATCAAAGTGCCCGTCGGCACGCAGATCTTCGATGACGACCGCGAGACCATGCTGGCGGATCTGGACAAGCCCGGCATGCGCATCGTGCTGCTCAAGGGCGGCGATGGCGGGTTCGGCAATGCCCGCTTCAAAACCTCCACCAACCGCGCCCCCCGCCGTGCGGACAAAGGCTGGCCGGGTGAGGAGCGTTGGGTCTGGCTGCGCCTGAAGCTCATCGCCGATGCCGGGCTGGTCGGGCTGCCCAACGCGGGCAAATCCACCTTCCTGAAGGCCGTCTCCGGCGCCAATCCCAAGATCGCGGACTACCCCTTCACCACCCTGCACCCGCAGCTTGGCGTCGTGCGGCTCAACATGTCCGAGGAATTCGTGCTGGCCGACATCCCCGGCCTCATCGAGGGCGCGCATGAAGGCACCGGGCTGGGCGACCGGTTCCTGGGCCATGTGGAACGCTGCGCCGTGCTGCTCCACCTTATCGACGGCGCCGCCGGCCATGTGGTGGATGCCTGGCGCACCATCCGCACCGAGCTGCAGGCCTATGGCGGCGGGCTGGACGAGAAGCCCGAAATCATCGTGCTGAACAAGACCGACGCGATGACCCCGCGCGAGCTTTCCTCGCGCAAGGCGGCCCTGGCAAAAGCCTCCGGCGCGAAAGTGATGAGCATCTGCGCCGTCACCGGCGAGGGCGTGAAAGACGTGCTGCGGACCCTGCAAGACGTCATCAACGAAGCCAAGGCCGAGCGCGACAAAGCATGATCCCGTCGCTGAAAGCCGCGCGACGCATCGTCATCAAAATCGGCAGCGCGCTGATCGTCGACCCTGACACCGCCGCCCCGCGCGAGGCCTGGCTGCGCGGCGTGGTGCAGGACATCGCCGAGCTGATGGCCCATGGGGCGGAAATCATCGTCGTCTCCTCCGGCGCCATCGCCCTGGCGCGGCGCCAGCTGGGCTTAAGCGGCGCAAAACTGCGGCTGGATGAGAAACAGGCCGCCGCCGCCGTGGGGCAGATCCGCCTCGCCCAGGCCTGGGCGCAGACCTTGCGGGACAAAGACCTCACCGCCGCGCAACTCCTGATCACGCTGGACGACACGGAAGACCGCCGCCGCTACCTCAACGCCCGCGCCACGCTCTCCACCCTGCTCTCGCTGGGCTGCGTGCCGGTGATCAACGAGAATGACTCCGTCGCCACCGCCGAAATCCGCTATGGCGATAATGACCGCCTGGCCGCCCGCGTGGCGGAGATGATGCAGGCGGACGCGCTGGTCCTGCTCTCTGACATTGACGGCCTCTACACCGCCGACCCGCGCAAAGACCCGGACGCCGCCCATATCCCGGTCGTGGAAACGCTGACGCCCGAGATCATGGCCATGGGCGGCGAGCCCCCGCCCGGCTATTCCTCCGGCGGCATGCGCACCAAGCTGGTGGCCGCTCAGATCGCCACCCAAGCCGGCTGCGCCATGGCCATTGCCATCGGCAACCGCGAAAACCCCGTGGCGGCCATCGTCGCCGGGGCCAAATGCACCTGGTTCCTGCCCACGCCGGAAGGCCGCTCCGCCCGCAAGAACTGGATCGCGGGCCATCTCGCCCCCGCCGGCACCCTCACCATTGATGACGGCGCCGCCCGTGCCCTCACCAAAGGCTCATCGCTACTGCCCGCCGGCATCCGCAAGGTCGCCGGGGATTTCGAGCGCGGCGACCCGGTGGATGTGCTGGCCCTGGACGGCACCCGCATCGCCCGCGGCCTCACCGCCTATTCCAGTGCGGATGCCGCCATCATCGCGGGCCACCGCTCGGAGGATTTCGAGGCGCTGCTCGGCTTCCGCGGGCGCGACGAGGTCATTCACCGCGACGATCTGGTGCTGTTTTAAGGCAACTCCGGCACTCTCACGGCCGGAGAGACCAGGAATTTCTTCTCCCGGCTGGCCTGCCCGGCTGTCTGCGTGATGCTGGCCGGTCTCACCCCCAGCCATTCCGCCAGAGCCTGTATGATCGCCGCATTCGCCCTGCCATCCTCCGGCGGCGCGGCCACCGCCACCTTCAGCCGGGCGGGCGGCCATCCTGGTGCGGGGGCTGCATCCAGCACCGGGCCGATGGCCACGCGCCTGGCGCCGGGCTGCGCCTTCACGGCCAGGCTCAGCCCTGCCTGTGTCATCTCCCAAAAGCGCCGCGCCTGCGTCATCCTGGCCTTCTAGAGCATTTTCCATTCGCATGCGCTCAGGAGAAGCGCCCTAGCTCTTTGTTTTAACGAGCAACTTTATCCAATCAAATAAGCCCATTTGATTGGATGTTGCTCTAACCCCACCGCCACATAAAAAAACCCGCCAGCCATTTGGGCCAGCGGGTCAAGTCAACAGGGAGGCTTCACGTCTGGGAGACGTTGGGACCGAAGTCCCAATCCACCCCCTCTCGGAGGCTGGATGATGTCCGGCTCTCACCGGACGTGTTGTATATAAGCCACAATTCAGATTTTTTAAGTGTGAAAATCGTAATCTGGTTGATTTTCTGTAACAGCATGTTCCAGCATCAGGCCGGACCCCAGGAAACTCCTGGGCTTCAGGCCCTGACGCCGTTGCGTTCAGAAATAGAACTCACCAGAAAGTCACGGAAAACCGACACGCGCTTGGAGTTGCGCAACTCCTCCGGGTACACAAAATACATGTCCACCTGCGGCTTCTTCACATCCGGCAGAATGGGGACCAGGCCCGACGTATCGTTGACCAGATAATCCGGCACCGAGCCAATGCCGATGCCGGCGCGGATACAGGCCAGCATCGCCTGCAGCGAGTTCACTTCCAGCATGCCGCGGCGGGTGGTGCCATCCTTGCGGCCAAGCTCGCCCAGCCAGTTCACATCCGGCACCGGCGGCTTGCGGTCCCCGAACAGGATCAGCTTGTGCTTGTCCAGGTCATCCACCGTCTCCGGCGTGCCATGGGCCTTCAGATAGTCAGGCGACGCCCAGACCTGCATGCGGATCTCCGCCAGATGGCGCTGCACCAGGTCCGGCTGCCGGGGCGGATGCATGCGGATCGCCACATCCGCCTCGCGCATGGCGAGGTCGAGATCGGTATCATCCAGCAGCAGCGACACGGTCACATCCGGGTGCTGGCCCAGGAAGGTTTTCAGCCTTGGCGCCAGCCAGGTCACGCCGAAGCTGTGGGTGGTGGTCACTTTCAGCCGTCCGGCGGGCTTTTCCTTGCTTTCCGCCAGCAGCGCCTCGGTCATCGCCAGCTTGGCGAACACCTCGCGCACGGTGCGGTTCAGCGCCTCACCCTGCTCGGTCAGAATCAGCCCGCGCGCATGGCGGTGGAACAAAGGCACCGCCAGTGCCTCCTCCAGCGCCGAAATCTGGCGTGACACCGCCGATTGGCTCAGATTCAGCGTGTCACCCGCATGGGTGAAGCTGCCTGCCTCCGCAACCGCATGAAAAACGCGAAGCTTGTCCCAATCCATTTTTTGCCCGGTCATTTTTATGCCGCCTCGCTGACGTGCAGAGGAATATTCCCCAAGAATTTCTCGACTTCCAGCGCCGCCATGCAGCCGGTCCCGGCAGCCGTGACCGCCTGCCGGAAGATCTTGTCCTGCACATCCCCGGCGGCGAACACGCCGGGCACGGAGGTTTCCGTCGTCCCCGGCCTGGTGACGATATAGCCTTCCTCGTCCGTGCGGATCTGCCCCTTGAACAGGGCGGTGGTGGGAGAATGGCCGATGGCGATGAACACGCCATCCACCGCCAGCTCCTGGGTCTCGCCGCTGGCCACATGCTTCAAGCCGCAGGCCGGAGACCACCTCCGGCGTGCCGGAGCCGGTGATCTCGTCCACCACATGGTCCCAGATGATCGAGATTTTCGGGTTCTCGAACAGGCGCTGCTGCAAAATCCGCTCGGCGCGCAAACTGTCGCGCCGGTGGATCAGCGTGACATGGCTGGCATGGTGGGTGAGGTAGAGCGCCTCTTCCACCGCCGTATTGCCGCCGCCAACCACCGCGACCCTCTTGCCGCGATAGAAAAACCCGTCACAGGTGGCGCAGGCGGAAACACCAGCCCCCTGATAAGCCTGCTCGGAGGCCAGCCCCAGCCAGCGCGCCTGCGCGCCGGTGGCGATGATCACGCTCTCCGCCTCGAATTCCAGCCCGCCATCGGTCCAGGCCTTGAAGGGCCGTTCGGAGAAATCCACCTGGGTGACGATATCGTAGAGAATCTCGGTGCCCACATGCTCGGCCTGCTTGGCCATCTGCTCCATCAGCCAAGGGCCCTGGATCGGCTCGGCGAAACCGGGATAATTCTCAACCTCGGTGGTGATGGTCAGCTGCCCGCCCGGCTGCAAGCCGGCCACCAGTACCGGCGCCAGATTGGCGCGGGCGGCATAAATGGCCGCCGTATAACCCGCCGGGCCGGCGCCAATGATCAAAACCCGGGTCTTCTTCACCTCAGCCATCGATAATCGGTCCACAATCCTTTTTGTACGCCGTACATATCCATTCACCTCGCGCCGATACAAGCCACGGCGCCAAGGCTTTGGGCCGGCGAGATTCGTAAGGGCTTGTAACAACGTGTTTTCAGCCATTTAAAGCCCGCGTTTTTTTTCAATATATTGTACGTGAGCAGGCCTGAATCAGATCATTTCAACGGCACTTTTTTCTTCAACCCGGAGCCGGCCCGCCATGCCGGCGTCCGTGGCCGCGCCGCTTTACTGCGCCTGATGCGCGCGCGCTTCGCGCGCGATCCGGCCAAATGGGCCGCCTGGCCCGCGCATGTGGAGAACAAGCCCTACCCCCCGCCAAACCCGGCCACCCCCAGCGTTACCTGGATCGGCCATAGCGCCTTCCTGCTCTGCCTGCCGGGATTGACGGTGCTGACCGACCCGGTCTTTTCCGAGCGTTGCTCGCCCGTGCGCTTCGCCGGCCCCAAACGCGTGCGCGCCCCCGGCCTGCCCATCGACGCCCTGCCGAAGATCGACCTGATCCTGCTCTCGCATAACCACTATGACCATATGGACATCCCGTCCCTGCGGCGCATCCGCAAGCGGTTCCCGGCGGTGCAGATCGTCACCAGCCTGGGCAATGCCGCATTCCTGAACCGCCAGCGCCTGCCCGGCGCCATTGAGCTGGATTGGTGGGACACAACCGCCATTCACGGCGCCCATATCACCGCCACCCCGGCCCGGCATTTCGCCGCCCGCACGCTATGGGACAGGAACAAAACCCTCTGGGCCGGGTTCATGCTCAATCATCACGGCCGGAAACTCTATTTCGCGGGCGATAGCGGCTACACGAAATTCTTCGCCGAGATCCATCACCGCCTCGGCGCGCCGGACCTCGCTCTGCTGCCCATCGGCGCCTATGAACCGCGCGAGATGATGGCGAGCATGCATATAAACCCCGCCGAAGCCGTGCAGGCCTTCAAGGACCTGAACGCCAAACGCGCCATCGGCATGCATTTCGGCACCTTCCAGCTCACCGCCGAGGCCATGGACGCGCCGGAGAGAGAGCTGGCCGTGGCCCTGACAGAGGCGGGCCTCTCGCCCGAAGCGTTCTTCACGCTGGATGTTGGGGAAACGGCGGGGCTTTAGGGGCGAAACCCAATCCCTTTGGCCGCTTCCGAGCCAAGGCGGGCAATAGGCCGGCCGGGGGTGATCCCGGGAGCGGACATCCAGCGCCGCCCAGTTCTGACGGCCGTGCGACAATTCCGGTCCCGGCCCGGACTGGCCGCGGGCCGAATGCCTGGTTTCCTGTCGGGGCGTCCGAAGACGGACGGACCGAAATCCCCCATCTACGTCATAGCCACACGCCGTTATTGCGTCTGCTTCTTGGGGGGCAACGCAACTGACGAGAGTCCAGCCGCCGAGACTGATCGCCTTTTTGCTTTAGTCGGTGATGTTGTCGGGATGCGATCCTGGAGCCGGTTATCCCCGCATCACCATTTCATGAATCGCCAAGCAATGACGCTCGAGCTTTCTCCGCGAGGTAACGAAACGCTTCAGCGGTGTCTCGATGTCATAGAAATAGATATTGGCGATGAAGCCATAAATTCCGGCATCGATGCTGGTCGGCTGGGCGCCGTGGACAAACCCGTCCTCTGAAATGAGTTCGTCCAGGACGTTAAGATCGGAGAGGCCGCGCGCATAGGCTTCGTCCGGCGCGTATCTGCCGATCCCTTGGAAATGGTAGCGTTGGAAATTGAAAGCGCGCGCTTTCGTCAGCTCCATTTCGGTCAGGTTCGGGTGGTGGCGCAGGAACGCAGCCTGGAAGGATGGCCAGAAATGCTCATCCTTCCAGCGCGAATAGGATATGACCCAGTAGAGATCGTCGAGCAGGCGAGTCACAAGCAAGTTCAAGCCGCGCTTTTGCACGCCCAGCGCCGCGTCGATCTGCAGTTGGTATTTACTGGTCAAATGAGCGAGAATGGCTTCGCTGTCGCCAATAACGTCACCGTCATCGATGATGTAGGGAAGTTGGCCACGCGGCGCCGCGGATGCATCGAAAATATGCTCATGCACGAACTGCAGCCCGACCATCCGCATGAAGGCAAAGACCTTCAATCCATAGCCGTTATTATCGGCCACGCCGAAAAGCGTGGGATAGGAATAAAGGGTGATCATAATGTTTGGTTCTGTCCCGGATGTTGCGCGGAGATTTAATCGAGCCATTAATGACCGGCATTTTCGATCATTGCATTGTCCACGCATTGGCCCGGCTCAGTCAAGGCGGCGAAGCCGGGTCCCTGGCAACTACGCGCGCTCTTGCCCAGGCTGGCGATCTCATCGACACGGGCAGCCGCTTTGTCGCGTTGCTAAACTGGGACCGGACAGGCCGCTTGCCGCCCCAGGCAGTCATTGCCTATCGCGTTTCCACCCTAAGGCTGAACCGTCTTCCCCTTATACGTACACCACCCCGCCCCGGCGCAACGAAAACACTCCGGCTTGCGGGCCTTGCACACATAGCGCCCGTGCAGAATCAGCCAGAGATGCGCGGGCTTGAGCATCTCTTTCGGAATCCGTTTCACAAGCTGATCCTCCACCGCCCGCGGCGTCGCCCCCGGCGCAATGCCGGTGCGGTTGCCAAGCCGGAAGATATGCGTGTCCACAGCCATGGTCGGCTGCCCGAAAATCTCGTTCAGCACCACATTCGCGGTCTTGCGCCCCACGCCGGGCAGCGCCTCCAGCGCCTCGCGCTCGCCCGGCACCGCGCCGCCATGGCGCTCCAGCAATTGCTGCGCCAGCGCGGCGACATTCTTGGCCTTGGCCTGCCACAGCCCGATGGTTTTGATCTTCTCGCCAATCCCCGCCGCGCCCAGCGCCACCATCCCGGCCGCATCCGGCGCCGCGGCAAACAAGGCAGGCGTCACCTTGTTCACCGCCACATCCGTCGTCTGGGCCGAGAGCACCACCGCCACCAGAAGCTGAAACGGCGTGCCGTACTCCAGCTCCGTGCGCGGGTCCTCATTGCCGTTGGCGATGGCGGTGAGAAAGGCCGGAATATCCGCCTTCCTCATCAATCTGGAGGGCGCGATCTCGCCCGGCTTGGCCGTCATTTGGTGCCGAACAGCCTGTCCCCGGCATCGCCCAGCCCAGGCAGAATATAGGCATTCTCATCCAGCTGCCGGTCCAGCGCGGCGGTATAGATCGGCACATCCGGGTGCGCGGCCTCAAACGCCGCCACCCCCTCAGGTGCCGCCAGCAGGCAGACGAATTTGATCCGCTTCGCCCCAGCTTCCTTCAGCTTCCTCACCGCCGCGGCGGCGGAATGGCCGGTGGCCAGCATCGGGTCCACCACCACGCAAAGCCGCTCCTCCAGCGCCTCGGGCACCTTGAAGTAATATTCAACCGGCTCATGCGTGTCGTGGTCGCGATACATGCCCACATGGCCCACGCGCGCCGCCGGCACCAAATCCAGCATGCCATCCAGAATGCCCGCCCCCGCGCGCAGGATGGAGATGAAGCAGAGCTTCTTGCCCTGCACCTGCACCGCCTGCATCTCCTCCATCGGCGTCTCGATGGTGATCGGCTCCAGCGGCAGGTCGCGCAGCACCTCATAGCCCAGCAGCAGGGAAATCTCCCGCGCCAGGCGGCGGAAGCCTCCGGTTGTCGTCTCCGTCTTGCGCAGCATCGTCAGCTTATGTTGCACCAGGGGGTGGTCGATGACGGTGAGCATGGCCCGGTTAATCTCCTGCTTTCGGTAGCCTGATGACAAAGCGCGCGCCGATCACGTGGCCGCTCTCGTCCCGGCGGTTCTCGGCCGAAACCCGGCCCTGATGCGCCTCCACAATCTGGCGCGAGATGGACAGGCCAAGCCCCGAATGGCTCCCGAACTGCTCGTTCTGCGGCCGCTCGGAATAGAAACGATCGAAAATGGAATCGAGCTTGCCATCGGGAATGCCCGGCCCCTCATCCTCCACCGCCAGCTCGATCATCCCGCCCGTCTCGCGCCCGCGCAGATAAATCTTCGCGTTTTCAGGGCTGAAGGAAATCGCATTGCCGATGAGGTTGCGCAGCACCTGCACCAGCCTGGCCTCGGAGCCACGCACCAGCAGCCCCGCCGCCGGCGCGTCCAGCTCCATGAAGGGGCTGCCCTCCTTGCGGGTCGCGTCATGAATCTCCGCCAGCGTCGCCAGCATGCGGGCCATGTCCACAATCTCGTAGCGGCTGCGCGACAGCTCGGAATCCAGCCGCGAGCTGTCGGAAATATCGGTGATCAGCCGGTCCAGCCGCCCCACATCCTGCGTCACGATGGCCAGCAGCCGCGAGGCCCGGGCCGGGTCTTCCACCCGCGAGAGCGTCTCCACCGCCGAGCGGATGGAGGAAAGCGGGTTCTTGATCTCGTGGCTGACATCGGCGGCGAATTTCTCGATCGCATCCATGCGCGACCACAATGCCTGGGAGGTGCCCTCCAGCGTGCGCGCCAGCGTGCCGATCTCGTCATTACGGGTGGTGATCGGCTTGGGCAAGGTCTGCGCCCCGGCCCGGCCCTCGCGCATGCGCTCCGCCGCCGCCGCCAGGCGCGAGATCGGGCTGGCGATGGTGCGCGAGAGATAGAAAGAGACAATCACGGTCAGCGCCAGCGCCAGCGCGAACAGGAGCAGGATGGAGATCCGCACCGCCAGCACCGCCGCATCCACCTCGGAGGCTTCGCGCGTCAGCAGCACCGTGCCCACCACCTGCTGCCCATGCTCGATCGGCTCGGCCACGGTCACCAGCAGAATGCCCTCGGCGTCCCGGCGCACGAAGGGCGGCGCCTCCTGGGGCGCCCCGGCGGCGGCGGAACCCGGCCCCGTCATTTGCAGCACGGTCCGCGCATCCGGCTGCCAGCCCAGCGTATTCGGGTCCTGCCCCGCGCCGGAGCCGATCACGCCGGACTCATCATTGCCCGTCACCGAGCCGGAGAGATGGTCGTAGATGAAGCCGATCACCCGCGAAACCAGCCCCGGCGGCGGCGGCGCCGAGAGCGGCTCGGTCACGATCGCCCCGCCCGCCCCCGGATGCACCCGGGAATTGGCGATCAGCTCGCCATCCGGCCCATAGATCAGCGCCTGGGCGTTGGGGGTCGGCTCGGTCAGGGAATAGAGCAGCGGCTGCGCCAGGTCCGGGTCCAGGGTCTGCTGGCCATTATTCTCCTGCACCGCCGTCTCGGCGATGGCGCCGGCATAAATCCGCGCCTGCTCGCGCAGGGCGGAGACCTCGGCGGAGAGCAGCCCCTGCTGGTACTGGTCCAGATAGAGCAGCGCCGCGAAGATCAGCACCAGCGGGAGAAAATTCACCAGGAGAATGTCGCGCAGCAGGCGCGACAGGCGGGTTTTCTGGGCCAGATCAGGCGTCCTTGTACCGGTAGCCGATGCCGTAAAGCGTCTCAATCTGGTCGAACTCACCATCCACATTGCGGAATTTCTTGCGCAGACGCTTCACGTGGCTGTCAATGGTACGGTCATCGACATAGACATTTTCGCCATAGGCGGCGTCGATCAGCTGGTCGCGGGACTTCACCATGCCCGGCCGCTGCGCCAGCGCCTTCACCAGCAGGAACTCCGTGACCGTGAGCTGGATATCCTTGCCCTTCCACAGGCATTGATGCTTGGTCTCGTCCAGCGAGAGGTCGCCGCGGGTCAGCACGCTGGCAGGCACGGCGCCGCTGGCCTCCGCGCGGGTGGATTCATGGCGGCGCAGCAGGGCGCGGATGCGCTCCAGCAGCAGGCGCTGCGAGAAGGGCTTGGTGATATAGTCATCCGCCCCCAGCCGCAGCCCCATCAGCTCGTCCAGTTCGTCATCCTTGCTGGTCAGGAAGATCACCGGCAGGGCGGAGCGGGCGCGCAGCTTCTGCAGCAGCTCCATCCCGTCCATCCGGGGCATCTTGATGTCCAGCACCGCGAGGTCCACCGGCTTGGCCAGCAACGCTTGAAGCGCGGACTCGCCATCCGTATAGGTACGGACCACGAATCCCTCCGCCTCCAGTGTCATCTGCACCGAGGTGAGGATATTGCGGTCGTCATCGACCAGGGCGATCGTTTGTTTCATCAGGCAGACCCAATCATGAACGGTTATGGCCTTTCTGCCGCCAGGGAGTGACCGGATTATGGCAGCAAATCAAGAGCAGATGGTGAGAGACGCGGCGGCGCTGATGCTGGGCGCGCGCAGCGCCACCCTGGCGACGGCGGCAAATGGCATCCCCCATGCCGCCCTGGTCACCCCGGCCCTGGATGATGACGCGCAGCCGCTGCTCCTGCTTTCGGACCTGTCCACCCACACCGCGCAGCTGCGCGCCAACCCGGCCTGCGCCCTGCTCTTCACCGGCCGCCCACAGGCGCCAACCCGCAGACCGCGCCAAGGCTATGCCTGACCGGCGCGGCCCGGCTCGTGGAAGCCCAGGACAAGCGGGACATCTTTCTCAGACTTCATCCTTACGCCTCGCTGTATATAGACTTTTCCGACTTCAAATTCTGGAAGCTATTTATTTTAGGGTCAAATTATGTGGGCGGCTTCGCAACTGCGTCATCTTTGAAATTTGCCGCATTGCAGCATGAGATTTCCAAACAGACAACGCATGCCGAAGGTTGAAGACGCCCCGCCCGGCGCTTATGAAAGACTCTCGGTACAAAAATTTCCAAAGAGGATACCCCCGCCTGATGACCGAACCTGCCGTGCTCCGCGAAGCCGACCCGCTGAAGGGAACCGGCGTGCGCGCCACCGCCGCTTTGCATGCCAATCTCACCGCGCCGGCGCTGGTTGCGCATTCGTTGCGAAAGGGCGAAGGCCGCCTCTCCGCCGACGGCGCGCTGATCGTGCGCACGGGCGTGCATACCGGCCGTTCGGTCGCTGACAAGTTCGTGGTCGACGAGCCCACCACCACCGGCGAGGTCTGGTGGGGCAAAGTAAACCAGAAACTGCCGCGCGAAAACTTCGACGATCCTGAAAACCCGCGTCCAGGCCTATCTGCAAGGCCGCGAACTCTTCACCCAGGACCTCTATGCCGGGGCCGACCCCGCCAACCGCATCCGCGTGCGGCTGGTCACCACCGGCGCCTGGCATGCGCTGTTCGCCCGCAACATGTTCATCCGCCCGGCGGAGGCGGAGCTGGCGGGGTTCGAGCCTGATTACGTGATCCTGCACGCGCCGGATTTCCAGGCGGACCCGGAGATTGACGGCGTGCGCTCCAGCACCGCCATCGCGCTGTCCTTCGCGGAGAAGCTCATCGTCATCGCCGGCACCGAATATGCGGGCGAGATCAAGAAATCCATCTTCACGGTGATGAACTGGCTGCTGCCGCCGCAAGGCGTGCTGCCCATGCATTGCTCCGCCAATATCGGCCCGAACGAGGATACCGCCTTGTTCTTCGGCCTCTCGGGCACCGGCAAGACCACCCTCTCCTCCGACCCCACCCGCCGCCTCATCGGCGATGACGAGCATGGCTGGGGGCCGGACGGCGTCTTCAATTTCGAAGGCGGCTGCTACGCCAAGGTGATCGATCTCAGCCAGACGCACGAGCCGGAGATCTGGGCGGCGTCCCACCGCTTCGGCACCGTGCTGGAGAACGTGGTGGCCAACCCGCATGGCCGGCTGGACCTGACGGACAAGACCTTCACCGAGAACACCCGCGCCTGCTACCCGGTCGAATTCATCCCGAATGTCGAGCTCTCCGGCCAGGGCGGAATCCCGAAAAACGTGATCATGCTCACGGCGGACGCGTTCGGCGTGCTGCCCCCCATCTCCCGCCTCACCCCGGCGCAGGCGATGTATCATTTCCTCTCCGGCTACACGGCGCGCGTGGCGGGCACGGAAAAGGGCCTGGGCAGCGAGCCGCAGGCCACCTTCTCCACCTGCTTCGGTTCGCCCTTCCTGCCGCGCCATCCGCAGGTTTACGGCAAGCTGCTGCAAAAGCTCATCAACGAGCATGGCGCCAATTGCTGGCTGGTGAACACGGGCTGGACCGGCGGGGCCTATGGCGTCGGCCAGCGCATGTCCATCACCCACACACGCGCCTTGCTGCGCGCCGCCCTGGCAGGCGAGCTGGACAATATTGAGTACCGCACCGATCCGTTCTTCGGCCTTGCCATCCCCACCCATGTGAATGGCGTGCCCGATGAGGTGCTGGACCCCCGCCAGGCCTGGGCCGACAAGGACGCCTATGACCAGGCGGCCAAGGGGCTGGTGCAGCGTTTCATGGCGAATTTCGAAAGCTTCGCCGAACACGTGGATGACGAGGTGAAGGCCGCCGCCATCAAGGCCGCAGCCTAAGTTAACAAAAGTTTTTGGTGCAGCTTTTTTCAAAAAGCTGCAGAAACGCAGCCCTTTTTTGAAAAAAAGGGCTGCACCCAAAAAACTTTTAAAACTATTCCTTCACGGCCCCAATCAAAAACTCAACATTCCCCTCCGGCCCTTTGATCGGGCTGGGGGTGATACCCAGCACGCGCCAGCCCGGCAGGCCGGCAAACCACGCCTCGACCCGCGCGCAAACCGCCTCATGCACCGCCGGGTCACGCACCACGCCGCCCTTGCCCACCTGCTCCGGCCCCGCCTCGAATTGCGGCTTGATCAGCGCCACCGCAAACGCCCCCGGCACGCACAAAGCCAGCCCGGCAGGCAGCACCGTCTGCAGCCCAATAAAACTGGCATCGCACACCAGCGCGCCAATCGGCTCGGGAATGATCTGCGCCGTCAAATGCCGCGCATTGGTCTTCTCCAGCACCACCACGCGCGGGTCGGAGCGCAGCTTCCAGGCCAACTGCCCATGCCCCACATCCACGGCATAAACCTTTGCAGCCCCGTTGGTGAGCAGCACATCGCTGAACCCGCCGGTCGAGGCCCCCACATCCAGGCAAATGCGCCCCGTCGGGTCCAGCCCGAAATGCGCCAGCCCATGCGCCAGCTTCATCCCGCCGCGCGACACCCAGGGATGCTCCTGCCCCTTCAGGTTCAGCTGCGCATCCTCGGGCAGCATATCCCCCGCCTTCGCCACCCGCGCCGTGCCGGCATAAACCAGCCCGGCCATGATCAGCGCCTGCGCCTTGGCGCGGGACTCCACCAGCCCGCGCTCCACCAGCATCACATCCGCCCGCTGCTTGGCCATTACTTCACGCCTCCCGGCATAGCCTTGAACCTGTAGGGGCTCGCACTCGTGGTATCCGGGCTCAGCGCCAACCGATGCGCGATGGGCGGGAAGGCTCGAGAGCGGCAATCCTGCCGCTCGCACAACCGGCAGGAAAGCCCGATCCCCACCGCCGCCGTGGCCAGGTCCAACCCATCCCCATATACGATCTCCCTGGCATGCGAGATGTCGCACCCCATGGTAATGGCCCGCACCGGCGGCGGGTCGCCCCAACGCGCCGGGCGGCCGGTGATGGTGCGGGCAAAACATAGAAATGTCTCGGTGGCGGAGAGCTGTGCCACCTGCACGCGGATCGCCCCCGGCGTGGCGAAGGCCGAATGCGCCACCCAGCGCGGGCAGGTGCCGCCATAGCGCATGAAGGGAAACCCGGCGGCGGAGAAACGCTTGCTGACATTCCCCGCCGGGTCCACCCGCAGGAAGAAAAACGGCACCCCCCGCGCCCCCGCCCGCTGCATGGAGGACAGCCTGTGGCAGGTCTGCTCGTATGACACGCCAAACCGCGCCGAGAGCGCCTCCACATCATAGCGCAGCTCCCGCGCCGCGTTCAGAATCGCCTCATAGGGCATCATCAGCGCCCCGGCGGTATAGTTCAGCAGCCCGATACGCAGCAGCTCGGCGGCATCGCGCGTCGTCGGCTCGGCGCGCTTCACAATCGCCTCCACAGCCGTGCGCGCCTCCAGCAAGGCGAGCTGAAAGGCCATCTGGAACCCCCGGCTCTCGCGCGGCAGATCCTCCGACAAGGTCAGCATCCGGTTGGCGGCATCAAACACCCGCAACGCACCGGGCAAGGGCCGCACGCTCACCACCAACCCGTGCTGGCGCCGCAGCCGCTCCGCCAGCGCGTGCGAGGAGCCGACAGCCGCCACATCCAGAGTCTTGCCGATCGCCTCCGCCGCCTCCTCCAGCGCCTGAAAATGGTTTTCATGGGCGTGGAAGAAATCCCGCACCTCCTCATTCGGCAACAAAATCTTGCGGCCGGACGGCAAGGTGATCCCCGTCCCCTCCTCGCGCGCGCCCGCCAAGGCGCGATGCAGCGCCAGCACCGCCCGCGCCGCATTCGGCGCCGCCGCCAGGGCCTGGATCTCGCTCTCGGGCACCGACTCCCCAGCCAATTGCGGGTCGGTAAACACCTCCCGCAGCGAAACCTCGAACTCCCGCTCCTGCACGCCGGACAAAGCGGCGAGATCGACCTTCAAAATCTCCGTCAGCTTGAACAGCAGGGAGGCCGTGACATTGCGCTGGTCATGCTCGACGAGATTCAAGTAAGACGTTGAAATTCCAAGCTTCTGCGCAAAGCCCTGCTGGGTGAAGCCCTGCTCCATCCGCAGCCGCCGGATGGTCTTGCCGATCATGACCTTTGACATGTTTTACAAATCGCAAAAATTTACAGTAAAGTCACGCACAGATTTCAACGTCCTCCCCAAATTTCCGCTGGCTTGCGCAGGGCGATGTAAATAGTTTCACTCATACCTTCACCGCGCGGCACTCCCCTCCATGCACCTTCCCCCGCCGCGTTGGTGAAGGCTTCGATCTACAAGGAGTGTCACCATGCATACCCAAACAACCCCGAACTTCTCCCCTAACGGTCTTGGCGGGAACGGTGTGTCGGTGGCGCGTGACGCCCGCGCCACCGGCCGCCCAACCCAGCCCACCCCCACCCCCCGCCGCGCGGAGCCTTCCGATGATCGCAATGCTGATTTTGACCGCCATGATGACGGCCTCGTTCATGGCCATTTCTGGGCCATGTCCTCAACCATCCGCTGATCATAAAAAACGACGCCAACGGCAACAAAGCCAGGTTTAGGGAGGCGCGACCAACCCCGGGTTCATCCCCCGGGGTTTTTTCGTGCGCTGGCGCAGCAGGGGGCACAGCAGATCCGGCTTGGCAAATCCCGCACTTGGGTGTGAAGTTCCCTCATGTCCGCGCGGCCCTTCATCCTCACTCCGGATCTGCTGCTCCGCGCCTACCGGCTGGGGCTGTTCCCCATGGCCGAATCCCGCGAAAGCCGCACGCTGCACTGGCTGGACCCGGATGCCCGCGGTGTGCTGCCCCTGCACGGCGTTCATATCTCCCGCAGCCTGATGAAGACATTGCGCGGCGCCCGCTTCACCGTCACGGCGGACCAGGACTTCCCCGGCACCATCAAGGCTTGCGCCGCCGCGCGGGCCAACCGGCCGGAAACCTGGATCAACCATGAGATCGAGACGCTGTTCGTCGAGCTCTACCGGCTCGGCTTCGCCCATAGCGTTGAAACCTGGGCGGACGGCCAGCTGGTCGGCGGGCTCTACGGCGCGGCCCTGGGCGGGGCGTTTTTTGGGGAGAGCATGTTCTCCATCGCCACCGACGCGTCCAAGGTGGCGCTGGCCCATCTCGTGGCCAGGCTGCGCCTGGGCGGCTACACCCTGCTGGACACGCAATTCATCACCAGCCACCTGGCCCGCTTCGGCGCCCTGGAGGTTCCACGTGGCACTTACCACGCCATGCTGGCCGAGGCGGTGGAGCAGCCGGCGCGCTTTCCCCTCCGCCCCGATCCTGCCGCATTGATGCGCGAGTTTGAGGCCATGCGAAAAGAGGCCCCCTGAGGAGAATTTATGAAGCGCCTGCTCATCACCGCCCTGGCGGCTCTCACCCCCGGGCTGGCCGCCGCCGCCCCGGCCTTCCTGCCCACGCGCGATGTCGCCGTGCAATACACGCTCGCCGCACGCCGGGCAGGCGCTCACAAGGCTACCAACTCAGCTATAACGCCGCCGCCCAGCTCGCCCGGGTGGACAGCCCCAGCGGCTTCTATGTCCTGGCCAACCTGCCCGCCGGGCAGGCGCAGATGGTGGTGCCCGCCTTGCACGCCATCGTCCAGGCGCCGGATTTCTCCGCCCTCACGGCGGAAATCTATGAGGCGGAAAACGCCAATTTCAGCCCGCTCGGCACCGGCCATTATGCCGGGCTGGCGTGCCGGAACTATCTGGTCACCGACAAGAACGGCACGGCCACCGCCTGCCTCACGCCGGATGGGGTGATCCTGCATTTCGTCGGGCACGATGCCAAAGGCGGTGCCGACCTCACCGCCACCTCCGTCAGCTACGCCCCCCAGCCCGCAGACCAGTTTGCCCCGCCCGCCGGTTTCGCGCCCCTCAACCTGCCCCCCGGCGCGCTGACCGCGCTTTTGCAGCAACACTAGGGGCTAGTGGGAATTTAGGATTTCCCAATTTGGCAACTGGAGCACGGCGTTCCGGCGGTTTCAGCGACTGGCGCCGGACTACACGCTCCTCGCCACCACCCCGCCCAAGCCGGGCCTGGCGCAGACGCCCGGCTTCACCGGCACCGGCATCGCGGTCGAACTCTGGACTCTGAGCCCCGAAGCCTTCGGCCGCTTCGTCGCCGCCCTGCCCGCCCCCATGGGCATTGGCCGTGAGGCGCTGGCGGATGGCGCGGTGCCTCCCGGCTTCCTGTGCGAGGCGTTTGCGCTGGAAGGGGCGGAGGACATCACCGCCCATGGCGGCTGGCATATCCGCAGTTTGCCGAGCAACATCCGACCAAATGGACTCGATTTGATCGGATGTTGCTCTAGCTATCCGGCGCCCAGTGGAGCAGTTTTTTCAGCAGCACATCCACCCCCACCCAGAGCAGGATGGTAAGCGCCGCCAGCAGCACCAGGGCAGCGAACATCAGATCCGTCTGCATCCGCGCATTGGCATTCAGCATCACATAGCCCAGCCCGGCCGAGGCCCCGGCCCATTCCCCGAGAATGGCGCCGATCGGCGCCACCGCCGCGGCAATGCGCAGCCCCGCGCCAAAAGCCGGGAGTGCGGCCATCAGCCGTACATGCAGGAGCACAGATATGTTGGAGGCCCCCATGGTGCGGGCCAGATCCAGCCAGCCCGGCTCCGTCCGGCGCAACCCGTCATAAAAGGCGGCGGTAACGGGAAAGAAGATCACCAGCACCGCCATCAGCACTTTTGAGGCCAGCCCGAACCCCAGCCACAGTACCAGAAGCGGCGCCAGGGCAAACACCGGCACGGCCTGGCTCAGCAGCAGCAGCGGCAGCAGCCAGCGCTGCAACCCGCGCGAAAACACCATGGCCAGCGCCAGCATGGCGCCGAACAAGGTGCCGAGCCCCAGACCCAGCACGATCTCCACGAGCGTGACGAGCATGTTCTGGACCAAAAATCCGCGCTGCGCCGCCAGCTCCTGCGCCACCGCGCCGGGGCCGGGCAGCAGGAAGGGCGGAATGCCGGAAAACCGCGCCACCGCCCACCAGAGCGCCAGCAACCCCAGCAGCGTGACCAACGGGCGCAGAACACCATGCACATGCCTCATGCGGCACTGCCTTCCAGCAAGGCGCGCAACAACTCTCCCTGCTTGTGCAGCAGCGCCTCGTCATCCAAAGCGCGGGGCGGGGTACCGGGCACGGTCATCTCCTGCCCCAGCCGCGCGGGCTGGCCGGCCATCACGTAAAGGCTGTGGCCCAGGCGGCAGGCTTCCAGAGGGTCATGGGTAATGAGCAACGTCGTGCGCCCGGCCAGCAATTTGGCCGCAAGTTCCTGCATGGCGGCGCGGGTGATGGCATCCAGCGCCGAGAAAGGCTCGTCCATCAGCACCACGGGGCGGTTTTCGTAAAGCGTGCGGGCCAGGGCCACGCGTTGGCGCATGCCGCCGGAAAGCTCCTTCGGCAAAGCCCGCTCCCGGCCTTTCAGCCCCACCGCCTCCAGCAGCGCCAAGGCCCGGGGCTTGTCGGCCCGTTCGCCGCGCAGGCGGCTGCCCAGGGTCACATTCTCCAGCGCCCGCGCCCAGGGGTAGAGCAGATCCTGCTGGCCCATCCAGGCAACACGCCCGGCCAGGGGCAGGCCATCGCCCGCTTGCACGCTGCCCGCATCCGGCACGGCAAGGCCGGCGGCAATCCGCAGCAGGCTGGTTTTGCCCACGCCGCTGGCCCCCAGCAGCGCCGTGCAGCGCCCCGCTTGCGCGGTGAGGTCCAGCCCCGCGAACAAAGGCCGCCCCTCATAGCGGAGCATCAGCCCGCGCAGCTCCAGGCTGGGCGGCGGCGCGGATTGTTGGAGCAGGTCACTCATCGCGCCCCAGCTATAGAGGCCGCAGGCGCGATGCGCGAGAGAGCTCAACCAGCGGTTGGCGCCACCGGCTTGGAAGACGCCACCGGCGTGCCCTGCGCCTGCCAGCCGCCGCCCAGCGCCTTGTAGAGTGTGATCTCATTCAGCTGCTGCGCCAGTTGCAGGCTCACCAGAGTCAACCGCGCGGTCAGCAACAAATCCTGCGCCACCAGCACGTTCAGGTAATTATCGATCCCGGCTTTGAAGCGCATATCCGCCAGCGCGTAGTAGCGCGTATCCGCATCCACCAGATCCTGCTGCGCCTTCACCTGATCGACATAGGTCTGCCGGGCAACCAGCGCATCCGACACGTCATGGAACGCCGACTGGATCGTCTGTTCGTAAGTGGCGATCTGAATCCGCTTCTCGACCTTCGCCACATCCAGATTGGCGATGTTGGCGCCGCCGGTGAAAATCGGAACGGTAATCTGCGGCTCGAACAGCCAGGCGGTCTGTCCGGCCCCGAACAGATCGCTCAGGCTGTTGCTGGCCACGCCGCCATTGGCCGTGAGCGAGATGGACGGGAAGAACGCCGCCCGCGCCGCGCCGACATTGGCATTGGCCGCCAGCAGCTCATCTTCCGCGGCGCGGATATCAGGCCGGCGGGTCAGCAGGTCAGACGGCAGACCGGCCGGCACCTGCGGCAACATCGGCGTCGGCGGAAAGCCCGTTCACCGCCTGCATCTTCTGCACCAGCTCAGGCGGAATCGGCGCGCCCGCCAGCAGCACCAGCTCGTCCATATCCTGCGCCACCTGGCGCTGATATTGCGCCACATCGGCCATCGCCGTGTCGTAGGTGGTTTGCACCTGCGCCACAGCCAGCGCCGTAACGGTGCCGTTGGAGGCTTCCATCTGCGTCAATTGCAGGGATTTCAGGTTCGCCGCCGCCGTCTCCTGCGCGATCTGCAATGATTCACGGTCAGCCAGCCAGGCGTCATATTCCGTGCTGACTTCCGCGATCAGCGAAATCTGCGCGCTCAACGCCGTTTCGGCATCGCTCAGATAGGTCTGGTGCGCGGACTCCGCCTGGGAGCGGATCTTGCCGAACAAATCCAGCTCCCAGGAGACAGCCTGCGCCCCCAGGCTGTATTCATGCGACGTCGTCTCAGCCCCCGAGTTGCCCAGATTGGCGGGGATATGTTCAACGATCTGCTCGCCGCTGCCCTCGATGCTCGGGAACAGGCTGGCGCGGTCGATCCGGTATTGCGCCTGGGCCTGCTGCACATTCAGCACCGAGACGCGCAGGTTGCGGTTATTGGCGAGGCTGAGCGCGATCAGATCCTGCAAGGCGGGGTCGGAGAAGAACTGCTTCCAGCCGATATCGGCGGCGGCGGGGCCCGAGCCCCCGCCCGCAACCGGATATTGCGCCGAGACGGGCAAGGCCGGGCGTTGATAGGCCGGGATCAGGCTGCAGCCCGAGAGCAGGCCGAGCAGCAAGGCGCGAGGCCGGTTTCACGTTACGCATGGGTCGCACCTCCCTGGCCGGCGGATTTCAGCCGCCAGTTTTTCCGATCGGCGCTTCACCTTGGTCAGGGTCAGCACCACCACGAAGAACACCGGCACGAAGAAGATGGCGAGCACGGTGGCCGTGACCATGCCGCCCACCACCGCCGTGCCGATGGCCTGGCGCGCCCCCGCGCCGGCACCGGTGGCGATGGCCAGCGGGAAGGTGCCGCAGATGAAGGCGATGGAGGTCATCAGGATCGGCCGCAGCCGCTCCTGTGCCGCGTGCAGCGCCGCCTCCACCAGGCTTGCGCCCTGCTCATAGAAAGCGCGGGCAAATTCCACGATCAGGATGGCGTTCTTCACCGCCAGGCCCATCGTCGTCAGCAGGCCGATCTGGAAATACACGTCATTATCGATGCCGCGCATCAGGTTGGCCGCCACCGCGCCGATAATGCCCAGCGGCACCACCAGCATCACCGCTGCCGGGATGGACCAGCTCTCATACAGAGCCGCCAGGCACAGCAGGATGAAGACGACCGAGATGGTATAGAGCGCGCCGGTCTGAGACCCGGCCTGGACCTGCTCGTAGGAGAGGCCGGTCCATTGCATCGTCACGCCTTTCGGCATCTGCGCGGCGATCTTCTCCAGCGCCGCCATCGCCGTGCCGCTGCTCACGCCGGGGGCGGGCTGCCCCTGGATCTCATAGGCCTCATCGCCGTTATAGATCTCAACCGCCTGCGGCCCGACCCCCCAGCTGCCGGAGACGAAGGCGTTGAAGGGCACCATGCCGCCAGAGGCATTGCGCACATACCATTTGGCCAGATCGCCCGGCTGCATGCGTGAATCCGGCTGGCCTTGGACAAAGACATCCTTCACACGCCCGCCGCGGCGGAACTGATCCACATATTCAGAGGCCAGCGCCCCCTGGATGGTGGTGTTCACGTCACTCATCGAAAGGCCAAGGGCGGAGGCCTTCTCCCGGTCGACATTGAGCTGATATTGCGGCGCATCGCTCAGGCCGTTGGGGCGAACCGCCGCCAGCGCTTTGTCCTGCGCGGCCAGTTGCAGGAACTTGTTGCGGGCCGCGAGGAAGTCCTGATGACTGATATTGCCGGAATTCATCAGCTCCATGTCAAAGCCGGTGGCATTGCCCAGCTCCAGCACCGGGGGCGGCTGCAGCAGGAACACCTGCCCGGCGGGATTGCCGAAGAAATGCATCATCACGCGCTGCGCGATCGCCGCCACGTTCTGCGATGCATCCGGCCTGTCGGCCCAGGGTTTCATCAGCAGCACCAGAAAGCCCTGGCTCTGCGCCTGTCCGGCGAAGCTGAAGCCGCTGATCGTGAAGACGGATTTCACGTTCTTCGCTTCGGTCTTCGAGATATAGTCACGCACCTGCGCGTTCAGCGCCTCGGTCTGCTCGGCCGTGGAGCCGTTCGGCAAGGTCACCTGGCCCAGCAGCAGGCCCTGGTCCTCGTTGGGCAGGAACCCGGTGGGCAGGCGCGAGAACAGGAACACGGTGAGAATGGTGATGCACACAAAGCTGACCATGGTCAGGCGGCGGCGCTTCGTCATCTTGCGCACGCCCTTGAGGTAGCCGTTCCGGGTGCTGTCGAAGCCCCGGTTGAACCAGCCATAGAAGCCATGCGTGCCAGCCCCCTCTTGCGGCGGGCGCAGCAGCGAGCCGCAGAGCGAGGGCGTGAAGATCAGCGCCGTGAGAACCGACAGCACCATGGCCGAGACGATGGTGACGGAGAATTGCCGGTAGATCACGCCGGTGGAGCCGCCGAAGAAGGCCATCGGCAGGAACACCGCCGCCAGCACCAGGGCAATGCCGACCAGCGCGCCGGAAATCTCGTCCATCGATTGCCGCGCCGCCTCTTTGGCCGAGAGCTTTCGCTCATGCATCAGGCGGTCCACGTTCTCGACCACGACGATGGCATCATCCACCAGCAGGCCAACCGCCAGCACCATGGCGAGCATGGTCAGCGTGTTGATGGTGTAGCCCAGCGCCGCGAGCACGCCGAAGGTGCCGAGCAGCACCACCGGCACGGCGATGGTCGGGATCAGCGTGGCGCGGAAATTCTGCAGGAAGATCAGCATCACCACGAAGACCAGGGCGATGGCCTCCAGCAGCGTCTTCACCACCTCCTCAAGGGACAGCACGATGTAAGGCTGCGTGTCATAGGGGTAGACGAGCTTCAGCCCCGGCGGCAGGCTCTGGGAGAGTGTCGCCAGTTGGGCCTTCACGGCCTTTTCCGTATCGAGCTGGTTGGCGCCGGGCGTCAGTTTCAGGCCCATGGCGGCGGCGGGCTCGCCATTGAACAAGCTGTTGATGGCGTAGCTCTGCGGGCCAAGCTCGACCTTCGCCACATCCTTCAGCCGCACCTGCGCGCCGCTGGTTTCAACAGTCAGCAGAATATTCTCGAACTGGCTGACGGAGGTGAACTCCGAGGGGCCGTTGATCAGCGCGTCCAGCCGCTGGCCCTGCACCGCCGGCAGGCCGCCCAGCTCACCGGAGGGTACCTGCACGTTCTGCGCCTGGATCGCATTCACCACGTCCGTGACGGTCAGGCCGTATTTATAAAGCTTGTCCGGATCCAGCCAGATGCGCATCGCATATTCGGAGCCAAACAGCGTGTAATCGCCCACACCCGACACGCGGGTGATCGGCGCCTCGATATTGGAGGCAATGTAATCGGCGATATCCGCGCGGGTCATGCTGCCATTGGTCGAGACCAGCGCGAAGAACAGCATGTAGTTCTTCTCGGCCTTGCGGACATTGATGCCCGTGGTGGTGACCTCGGAGGGCAGGGTCGCCTCGGCCAGGGCCAACTTGTTCTGCACCTGCACCTGGGCGATGTTCGGGTCCGTCCCCTGCTTGAAGGTCAGGGTGATGGTGACGGCGCCGGTCGCTTCAGCCGTTGAGTCGATATATTCCAGCCCATCCAGCCCGGTCATCTGCTGCAGGATGGGGCGGATGACGGTATCGGCCGCCGTCTCCGCCGAGGCGCCGGCATAGGTGGTGGAGATGGAGATGGCCGGCGGGGCGATCGAGGGATATTGCGCGATCGGCAGCCGGGTAATTTCGATGGCACCAGCCATCATCAGCACCAGCGCCAGAACCCAGGCAAAGATCGGCCGGTCGATAAAGAAACGTGACATGGCGGGGATTCAGCCTTTGGCTCAGGTGGCGGCGTTGGTCGAATATTGGGCGGTCTCGTCTGTCGGCGAGACGGTCTGGCCGACGGTCGCGTTCAGCAACCCGTCAACGATCACCCTGTCCCCCGGCTGCAAGCCGCCGGTCACCACCCAATCATTGCCGACATTGGCGCCGACCTGGATGATCTTCTGCGAGACGACATTCTTGCCGTTCACCACCAGCACCGTCGCGTCACCATGGGTGTTATGCGAAACCGCCTGCTGGGGCACCAGAATGCCATCCTTGTTCACGCCCTCTTCCAGCTCGGCATGCACATACATGCCCGGCAGCAGCAGATGCTGCGGGTTGGGGAAAATGGCGCGCACCAGCACCGTGCCGGTGGTTTGGTCCACATTCACCTCGGCGAATTGCAGCTTGCCGGGCAGGCTGTAGGTGCTGCCATCCTCAAGCGTGAGGGTGACTTTCGCGGACCCGTCGGCGGCTGTTTCCAGCTGGCCGGCATCCATCTCCTGCTTCAGGCGCAGCCAGGTGGTGGAGGATTCGTTCAGGTCCACATAGATCGGATCAAGCTGGGTCACGGTGGCGAGCACCGTGGTCTGGTCCGCCGTGACCAGCGCCCCCGGCGTGACCGCGGAGGCGCCGATGGTGCCGGAGATCGGCGCGAACATCTTGGTATATTGCAGGTTGATCCGCGCGGTCTCGATGCTGGCCTTGGCGGAGGCGATATTGGCCTCATCCTCCTGCACGGCGGCAACCGCATTGTCATAATCCTGCTGGCTGACGGCCTGGGCGGCGGCCAGCGGCTTGTAGCGCTCAGCCTGCGCCTGGTCGGCCACCAGGGCCGCCTGGTCATGCTTCAGCGTCGCCACGGCGCTGTCATAGGCCGCCTGATAGGGCGCCGGGTCGATCTGGTAGAGCTGCTGGCCGGCCTTCACGTCGCTGCCCTCAACGAACAGCCGCTGCAGGATCACGCCGCTCACCTGCGGGCGGATATCCGCGGTCATCACCGCGCTGGTGCGGCCGGGCAGGTCCGTCGTGCGCAGAACCGGCTGGGTATGGATGGTCACAACCCCCACCGGCGGCGGCGGCGGCGCGGCGGCGCCCTGTTTCTTGTCACATCCAGCAAGCAGGGAAAGCCCGGCAAGGCACGAAGCCGCCAGGACACGCTTGCGCGCATGGTGACGATTTTTGGCGGGCATCAAGACCTCACAGACAAGATTGGAAACAAAAGACGCGGAACGGGTACCCGGAATGAAGCGGCGCATACACTCGAAGCATTTACAGTACTTGTTGGTACTGATATTGTGCGGTAAGGACGACTGTCAAGACGTGAACATATTTCAATTTATTGCACTGCGGCAGCTTGGCGAGGAGCTGAATGTCTGAGGATTGTTGCAGAAGCCGGGGTCGGCCAAAAGCCCTGCCGGATGAAACGCAACGCCGCGCGATCGTGGATGAGGCGCGGCGGCTGTTTCTGCGCAAGGGCTACGGCGCCACCACAACCGAAGACATCGCCGCGCACTGCAAGATCTCCAAGCAGACCTTGTACAGGCTGTTCCCCGGCAAATCGGCGCTGTTCGCCGCGGTGGTGGAAGCTAACAGGCCGCACTGGCTGGAATTGCCAGTGCCCGAGGACCTTGCCGCTGCAGCAGGCGCTGGAGCGCATCTTCCGCATAGACATCAGCGAAGAGGAAAACCGCGAGCGGCTGGATTTGCTGCGCGTGAGCCTGACCGAGGGCCGCAGCCACCCGGAGCTGCATCAGATCCTGAAGGAATGCGGCATCAGATGACGCCCTTGCCGACCTGGCCAACTGGCTGACACGCCAGGAGGAGCTGGGGCGGATCCGGCTGGCGGGAGACGCGGTGAGAACCGCCCGCATGCTGACGGATATGGTCTTCGGCACGCTGCTCATGAAATTATTCGGCGACATGGAATGGCCGAGCGGCGCGGCCCGGCGCGCACAGGTCCGCAACGCGATCGGCGTGTTTCTGCACGGCGTCTGCACGGCCCCGCCGCCCCCCTTGTAGGTCCGGTTCCGGACGTAATTTTCTGGAAAACCTCTTGGCTTTCTGCTAGCTTGGCGTCCCACCCTGTCCCCAAAAAGGCCGGGACAGGGCTTCCCTATGGGGAGTCCGAGGATTCGAGGTCCGACATGAACAATGTTGCAATTTGGGCTGAAATGCTGGCCGTGCCCGTGCTGATCGGGATCATCGGCGTGGTGATTTGCATGTTGCGCGACAGGCACGATGTAAACCACCGCCCCCCGCTATCCCACCGATAAGAGAGCGGGATTCAGCTTTGAAGCGCTGTCGCCGGGGTGAAGGTCAGGCGCCGGTAAACTCCTCCTCCGCATAGGCTTTGTAATCGGCCAGAATCTCCGCCGCGTCATCCACGAAAAGCTGGGAGACGATGCCGTAGACCAATTTCGGCGCCGCGAATTTCATGCCTGAGAGCGCCGAGGCGGAAAGCCCGAGGCTGGCCAAGGCCGCATAGTTGAAATTGAACAGCCCGTGCAGCCTCGCCTCGCCCGCCGGGGTTTTCGCGGTGAAGGAAAAATCCTTGTTCAGATAAGGATGATCGTCGATCAGGCTGTTCGGCTTCGGGGCTTGGTATTTGTCGCGCCAGCAGGCGATGTCCCCGGCCAGCGCGGCCAGCTCCGGGCGCAGCCGCGCATCGGTCAAAAGCCCTGTTGAAAGCACAAGGAAATCGAACAGGTAGGTGCCCTTCGGGGTCGTCACCTCCACGCCTTGCGGGGTGTCCTTCACCGCCAGCCAGGGCTCGCCGGGATGGAAGGCAAACCCGTCATAAGCCGCCGCGCGGGCAAACGTGTCATTGGTCGGCGGCTGGTTATAGGAGAGGAAATGGTCGATGCCGTCATAACGCTGCGCATCGGTCAGATCCGCAAAATGCCCGAGGAAACCGGCATTCTCCATGAAACGGATGGGATTAACGCGCGGCAAGGCCGGCTTGCGGATGAACACCCGCACCTCGCTTACACCCTCCCCCAGCGCATATTGCGCATTGTCAAAGGCTGAGGCGCCGCCGCCGAGAATGCCGATTTTTTGCCCCTTCATCGCGGCGTAATCCACCGCCTCCGAGGTATGGGCGTAGCGCGATTTCGGCAGCGCCTTGATGAAGTCCGGCGTATGCCACTCGCCCCCGCCCTGGATGCCGGTGGCCAGCACCACTTTCCGCGCCAAATAAAACCCACCCTCCGGCGCGCCTTCGCCTTCCACCCGCACGCGAAACAACCCGCGCTCGATGGGCTCGATCAGCACCGCCTTGGCCTCATTGCGCACCGGTATGCCCAGCGTCTCGCGGTACCAGATGAGATAGCGCATCCACTCCCCGCGCGGGATTTTCCCCAAAGCCTCCCAGCCCTCGGGGCCATGCTGCGCCTCCCACCAGGCGCGGAAGGTGAGCGAGGGCACGCCGAGATCGACACTGATCAGATGCTTGGGCGTGCGCAGCGTCACCATGCGGGCATAGGTTACCCAGGGGCCTTCCTGCCCGGCCGGGTTCTCGTCGATGACCAGGAGATTGCCCACCTTCTCGCGCATCAGCCCGAAGGCGGCGGCCAGCCCGCTCTGCCCGCCGCCGATGATCAGCACGTCATGCACATGGCCGTCCGGGCTGGCATGCGGGCGCACCCAGGGGCGGGCCGGATAATCCAGGCATTCCAGATCATGCCGCACCCGCGCCGACAATTGCGCCAGCTTTCCGGTCTTCGGTTGGCTCATCTGGTCCATCTTCAGGCAACCCCGTCATCGTTGAATATCCGGGGGCCAATGCTAGCCACCCCCCGCATTGCGGGCAATCGCTTTCTCCGGCTAGGTTTTGGCATGTCCGCTGCCGCGCCCCACAGCCTGGGTGAACTTGCCGTTTCCCGGTGCAACCTGTTCAAAACCCCGCCCTATAGCGAGGAGGAGGGGGCCCTCACCCGCCGCTTCCTCACCCAAGCCCACCGCGCGACCCTCGACACACTCACCGGCTGGATGCGTGACGCCGGCATGGCGGTGCGGCTGGACGCGGCCGGCACGCTGATCGGCCGCTATGAGGGCACGGGCGGCAAAACCCTGCTCATCGGCTCGCATATCGACAGCGTGCGCGACGGCGGCGCCTATGACGGCGCGCTGGGGGTGATGCTGGGGCTGGGCGTGGTGGAGGAACTGGCGCGGCAAGGCAAACGCCTGCCCTTCGCCATCGAGATTCTGGCCTTCGGCGATGAGGAAGGCTCGCGCTTCCACGCCTCCATGACCGGCAGCCGGTTTTGCGCCGGCACGCTGAAGGACGACCCCACCGTGCTGACGGATCAGGATGGCACCACCATGGGCGAGGCCATGCGCGATTTCGGGCTGGACCCGGCGAAGCTGCGCGAAGCCGCCTTGCGCGAGGATGTGTTCCTCTATTTCGAGCCGCATATCGAGCAGGGCCCGGTGCTGGAGGCGGAAGATCTGCCCGTCGGCATCGTCACCGGCATCGCGGCGCAGACGCGGCTGTCCGTGACCCTCACCGGCATGGCCAACCATGCCGGCACCACGCCGATGCCTTTGCGCAAGGACGCGCTGGCGGCGGCCGCCGAGGCCATTCTGCTGGTGGAGCGCATCGCCACCCAGGCCGGGATTGTCGGCACGGTGGGCGCCATCAACGCCCAGCCGGGGGTGGGCAATGTCATCCCGGGCGGTTGTGTCTTCTCGCGTCGATCTGCGCGCGCCCTTGGCCGCGGCGCGGGATCAGGCCGAGCAGGATTTCCGCGCCGGGCTGGCAGAGATCTGCGCGCGCCGAGGCATCGGGCACGAGGTCACACTTGTGCAGCAACTCGCCCCCTGTCTGTGCGACGAGCAGGCCCAGGCTTTGCTGGCGGCTGCCATCACCGCCCAGGGACTCCGCCCCTTTCACCTCGCCTCAGGCGCCGGGCATGACGCGATGAGCATGGCCGCCCTCTGCCCCGTTTCCATGCTGTTCATCCGCTGCCGGGCGGGCATCAGCCACAACCCGGCGGAGCATGTCACCGCGCAGGACGTAAACGCCGCCGCGCGGGTGATGCTGGCGTTCCTGGACCGCTTAAGCAGCCAGTAAATCCGCCAGCGCCAGCGCCATCACCTTGGTGGCGCGGTGCAAATCGGCCAGCGGCAAACGCTCATCGGCGCGGTGGGCGTTGGCCTCCTCGATGCTGCGCGGCCCGGCGCCATAGAGCACGATCGGCACGCCAGCGGCGGCGTAATGCCGGGCATCGGTATAAAGCGGCACGCCGGTGGTGCCGATTGTCTCCCCGAAAATCTCCGCTGGCGCGGCGCGTCAGCGCCTCCGCCAGTGGCTCGGCCCCTGGGAGCGGGGTGAGCGGCAAGGCGAGCAGGATGCGCTTGATCTCCACCTTCGCACCCGGCACCTCGGTTGCCGCCTGTGTCGATCAATGCCCGCAGGCTCCGCCTCCACCTCGGCGGGGTTTTCGTCCGGCGTGATCCGCCGGTCCAGCCGGATCAAAATCTTGTCGGGCACCACATTGGTGTTGATGCCGCCCGAGATCAGCCCGACGGTGAGCCCCGGCGCGCCGATGCCCGGAATCGCGGAAACTTGCCCGCGCAGCCGCGCCCGCTCCTTATAGAGAGCGTTCAGCACGCCGGTCGCGGCTTCCAGCGCGTCGATCCCGGTTTCCGGCTTGGCGGCATGGGCGGAGCGGCCGAGCACCGTCACCTCCAGATGCAGGCAGCCATTATGCGCGGTGACGACATTATAAGAAAACCCGGCGGCAATCGCGCAATCCGGCTTGCTCAGCCCTTCCGAGAGCAGCCAGGCCGGGCCGATCTCGCCGCCCGTCTCCTCGTCATAGGTAATATGCAGCTCCACCGTGCCGCGCAGGTTCAGGCCGCTCTCCTTCAGCGCCTTCAGCGCGAAGGCGTAGGAGCAGATATCGGATTTCGAGACCGCGACGCCGCGCCCATACATCCAGCCGTCGCGGATCTCCGCGCCGTACGGGTCCGCACTCCACCCCTCGCCGGGCGGCACCACATCGCCATGGGCATTGAGCGCGATCACCGGCCCCGGGCCGAAATTGTGGCGCACGATGAGATTGGTGGCGCTGACCATGCCATGCGCGCGCACCAGCGCGTCCGGCACTTTATGCCGCTCCACGTGGAACCCGAGTTCTTCCAGCAGCTCCGCCGTCAGCACCGCATGGGCCTCGCAATCGCCGGGCGGATTGTCGGAGGGCTGGCGCACCAGCTTGGCAAGAAACGCCTCGCGCGTGGCGTCGTGGGTGTCGATCAGGTCGGTCAGCTTCATCTCTTAAGTCCCAGTTGCGCGGCTGTGCTATCAGGACCAGTATGCTAGCGAGACTGGCATTCGCCAATATATCGGAGCGCTTTGCTTGATCACTGAGGCTGCCCCCTTTCTCGAACTCTTCGAACACTCCCCCTGGGTGGTGGCGCGCGCCTTTTCCGCCGCCCCCTTCCCTGACAAGCGCCCTGCACGCGGCGCTGATGCGGGTGGTGGAGGATGCCACCGAGGCGGAACAGCTGGCCCTGATCCGCGCCCACCCTGAGCTGGGCGCGCGGGAGGTGCCGCTCACCGAAGCCTCCCGGCCGAGCAGCAGGGGGCGGGCTTGAGGGCGCTGAGCCCTGAGGAATTCGCCCGCTTCACCGCGCTGAACGCCGCCTACCGGGAAAAATTCGGCTTTCCCTTCATCATCTGCGTGCGGCTGCAGCCGGGCAAGGCGGCGATTCTGGCGGCATTCGCCAAACGGCTGGAGAATGATTCGGCATGCTGAAAAAGCCCAGGCTCTGCGCGAAATCGGCAACATCACCTGGCTGCGTCTGCAGGATATTGAACCCATGAAGGGCCTCACCACCCATGTCTGGACATCGTCAAGCGGCACCGGCGCCGCCGGCATGCATGTGGACGTGTACGCCCCCGGCAGTAGAAAGCTTCACCGTCACTTTGGATGAAGGCGGCCGCGCCATTTTGGCCGAGGAGCTGGAAGCCGGCGCCTATGAGCTGCGCTTCCACGCCGCCACCTACCGCCGCGCGGCGGAATTTTATGATGTCATCCCGGTCCGCATCCTGGTGCATGAGCCGGCGCTGCATTACCATGTTCCTCTGATCCTGAGCGCTTATGGCTATTCCACCTATCGAGGCGGCTAACACCCCCGCCTTCCCGCGTGACCTTACCGGCTATGCCGGGCATCCGCCCACCGTCTCCTGGCCGGGCGGGGCGAAACTCGCGCTCAGCTTCGTGCTGAATTACGAGGAAGGGGCGGAGAATTCCGTGCTGCACGGCGATGCCGGCGCGGAAACTTTCCTCTCCGAGATCGTCAGCGCCCCGCACGTCCCCGGCATGCGCCATCACAGCGATGGAAAGCCTCTATGACTATGGCAGCCGGGCCGGATTCTGGCGGATCCGGAACTTATTCGAGGAGCGCGGCCTGCCGCTCACCGTCTATGGCGTGGCGATGGCGATGCAGCGCAACCCGGCGGCGGTGGAGGCGATGCTGGTATCGGGCTGGGAGATCGCCAGCCACGGCTATCGCTGGATCAATTACCAATATGTGCCCGAGACGGTGGAGCGCGAGCATATGCAGCGCGCCATCGAGATCATCACCGCCCTCACCGGCCACCGCCCGCTCGGCTGGTACACCGGCCGCACCAGCCCCAACACCGCGCGGCTGGTGGCGGAGGAAGGCGGGTTTGTCTATGATTCGGATTCCTACGCCGATGACCTGCCCTATTACGACACCAGCTGGGGCAAGCCCCAGCTCATCCTGCCCTACACGCTGGACACCAACGACATGCGCTTTGCCGCCGTGCAGGGCTTCAATACCGGCGACGCATTTTTTCAATTACGTGAAGGACGCGATCGACGCGCTGCGCCTGGAGGGCGAGACCTGCCCGAAAATGCTGTCCATCGGGCTGCATTGCCGCATCATCGGCCGCCCGGGGCGCATCGGGAGCTTGCGCCGGATTCTCGACTATGTGGCCGGCCTGCCTGATGTTTGGGTCGCCAAGCGGATCGACATCGCCCGTGCCTGGCTGCAGCAAGTGCCCCCGCCCGAGGCGTAATTTCTCCATTGGATTTGACATAGATCTTGGCAGCCTCCCGCCGCGCGGGGTAGCTCGGCGCCATGAGTGAACGGATAGACCCGCGTTTGATGCGCGAAGGGCGTCGCGCCAGGGGCGCGCTTTATGGCAGCATCGCGCTGGGGCTGGTCTGCGCCTGGGTGGTGATCGGCCAGTCCGTGCTGCTGGCCAGGCTGGTCAATGCCATCTCCTTTCGCCACATCACGCTGGGGCCGCTCATGCCCTGGATCGCTGGCTCTGGCCGGGCTGTTCCTCATCCGCGCCGGTCTCACCTATGCGCGCGGAAGTGCTCGCCAGCCGGGCCGTGCCTTGCCATCAAAACCGGCCTGCGCGCCGCCATGCTGGAAAAACTCTTCGCCCGCGGCCCGGCCGGGGAAGCCGCCAGCGCCGAGGCCGCCGCCACCATGCTGGACGGGGTGGAAACGCTGGAGCCCTATTTCGCCCGCTATCTGCCGCAGATGTATCTCTGCGTGGCGGTGCCGCTGGCCATTCTGGCGCTGGTGTTTCCGCTGGACTGGATCAGCGGGATCGTGCTGCTCGTCGCCGGGCCGTTGATCCCGCTCTTCATGGTGTTCGTCGGCTACCGGGCGGAGGCGATCAACCAGCGCCAATGGGAGAAGCTGCTGCAGCTCGGCACGCATTTTCTCGACGTGCTGCAAGGGCTCACCACGCTGAAACTCTTCGGCCGCGCGCGCGATGAAATCCGCATCATCGCCCGCATCTCCGATGATTACCGCCGCACCACCATGGAGGGCCTGCGCATCGCCTTCCTCACCAGCGCGGTGCTGGAATTCTTCGCCTCCCTCGCCATCGCCCTGGTGGCGGTGCTGTTCGGCGCGCGGCTGGTTCACGGGCATTTCAATTTCTACCCGGCCTTTCTGGTGCTGCTGCTCGCCCCTGAATATTTCGTGCCGCTGCGCGGGCTTTCGGTGCATTACCACGCGCGCATGAGCGCGATCGCCAGCGCGAAACAGATCTTCGCGATTCTGGACGCGCCGGTGCCCGAACGCGGCACCAAAGCCCTGGCGCCCGCCGAGACCATCGGGATCGCTTGCGAAAATCTGGGCTTTTCCTATGCCGGGCGGGCGGTGCTGGAGGATTTCACCGCGCAATTCCCGGCGGGCAAAACCACCGTCATCGTCGGCGCCTCGGGTGCGGGCAAAACCACGCTCTCGCGCCTGCTGCTGGGGTTTCTGGCCCCCACCGCCGGGCGCATTCTGGTGAATGGGCAAGACCTCGCGGAGATTGCGCCTGAGCGCTGGCGGGAGGCGCTGGCCTGGGTGCCGCAAAATCCGCGCCTCTTTCATGGCAGCATCGCGGAGAATCTCACCCTCGGCAGCCCGGATGCCACCTACGCCGCGCTGCGCGGGGCCGCCGCGCGGGCGCATGCCTACAACTTCATCAAGGCGCTGCCGGGTGAGTTCAATGCCGATGTCGGAGAGGGCGGCTCGAACCTCTCGGGCGGGGAAATTCAGCGCATCGCCCTCGCCCGCGCCTATATGCGGAACGCGAAATTGCTGATCCTGGACGAGGCCACCGCCAGCCTCGATTCCGAGACCGAAGCCGCCATTCTGGATACGATGGCGACACTCGCAACCGGCCGCACCGCCATCATCATCGCCCACCGCCTGGCGGTGGCAGAGCGGGCGGACCAGATTCTGGTGCTGGAGGAGGGGCGGCTCGTGCAGTCAGGCACCCATGAGCGCCTGATGGCCCAACCCGGCCCCTACCGGGACATGGTGCAGACGCAAAAGGAGGTTGCCCATGTCTGACATCTGGCGCCTCATCCGCCTGCTCTCCCCCCGCTCCGGCTGGATGCTGGCGGGGCTGGGCCTGGCCTGCGTCACGCTGCTGGCCAATTTCGGGCTGCTGGCGCTCTCCGGCTGGTTCCTGGCCGCCACCGCGCTCACCGGGCTGGCGGGCTATGCGGCGCAGAACGCGTTCAACTTCTTCACCCCCTCGGCCATGGTGCGCTTCTTCGCCACGCTGCGCGTCGGCTCGCGCTATGCCGAGCGGCTGGTGACGCATGAGGCGACCTTCCGGCTGCTGGCGGATCTGCGGGTGTGGTTCTACACGCGGCTGGAGCCGCTGGCCCCGGCGGTGCTGCAAACCCAGCGCGCGGCGGATTTGCTGAACCGCATCGTCACCGATATCGACACGCTGAATCTGTTCTATCTGCGCGTCTTCGTGCCGGTGCTCACCGCCATCGCCGCCGGGCTGATCATGGCGGCGTTCTTCGCCTTCTTCTCCTGGCCGGCCGCTTTGGCGCTGCTGGCGGGGCTCTTCCTGAACGGCCTGCTGGCCCCCGTGATCACCAGCCGCAAGGGCGCGCAAGCCGGGGGCGGAGATCAACCGGCTCACCGCCGCCTTGCGCACCGAGTATGTCGAGGCGCTGCAAGGCATGGGCGAGCTGCTGGTGTTCGGCGCCGCCGGGTCCATGCAGGCCCGCGCGGCGGCTTTGAATGCGCAGCTGGCCAGCGCCCAGGCGCAAATGGGCCGGGTTTCCGGGCTGGGCTTCGCGCTCTCGGGCCTTGCCGCCAATGCCACGCTGCTGGCGGTGCTGGTGGCCGGCGCACGGCGCTTCGAGGCCGGCGGGATCACCGCCGCGCAGGTGCCGATGCTGGTGCTGGGCGCCATGGCGGCGTTCGAGGCCACGGCCCCGCTGCCCGCCGCCTTGCAATATCTCGGGCAGATCAAAGCCGCCGCGCGGCGGATTTTTGCCCTGGCGGACCAGGCGCCGCCCGTGCCCGCCCCCGCCGCCCCGGCCCCGGCGCCGCAGGGCTATGGGCTGGAGCTGAAGGATATCACTTTGCGCTACGCGCCGGACGCGCCGCCGGTGCTGGAGGGCTTCAGCCTCAGCGTGAAGGAAGGCCGGCATATCGGCATCGTCGGCCCGACAGGCGCGGGCAAGACCACGCTGATCAACCTGCTGCTGCGCTTTCATGAATTCCAGGCGGGCACGGCGCGCTTCGGCGGGCATGATCTGCGCGCCTATGGCAGCGCGGACATGGCGCGGCACATCACCGTCATCTCCCAGCGCAGCCATCTGTTTCACACCACGATCCGCGACAATCTGCTGCTGGCCAATGGCAAGGCGGATGAGGCCGCCCTCTGGCACGCGCTGGAGGTGGCGCAGCTTGCGGATTTCGTGCGCGCCCTGCCGCGCGGGCTGGATCATCTCGTCGGCGAGGGCGGCGCGCTTCTTTCCGGCGGGCAGGCGCGGCGCGTGGCGCTGGCCCGCGCGGTGCTCAAACCCGCCCCCTGGCTGATCCTGGATGAGCCGACGGAAGGGCTGGACGCGCAAACCGAGCGCGCCTTCCTGGCCGACCTCGCCCCCATCCTGGCCGGGCGCACGGTCCTCTACATCACCCACCGCCCCGCCGGGCTGGCCTTGATGGACGAGGTTTACACCCTGCTGCATGGCAAGGCCGCGCAGACCAGCTAATCACCCCCCAAACATTGACGCTTGGCATGGCAGGGATAGATTCGCCGTCTGGCGTTCATCCCGTCCGTGTCATGCGGGTAACGGGATGCTGAAATGAGCCTCAAGGGGCGACTATCTCAGCGGCCGGACGGTGAAATTTGATTGAGATCAAGCCGCTGCTTGGCGTTAACTCTTATACCCAGGGCGCTTGGTAAAGAGGTTTTCACTAGAACTGGAGAGAGCGGTCATGCCGTTAATCGATCCGAGTGTTGTCGATCTATCGCGCCTACAATTCGCGCTGACTGCACTCTATCACTTCCTCTTCGTGCCGCTCACGCTCGGCATGACCTTCCTGCTTGCGGCGATGGAGACGGTCTACGTCATCACCGGCAAGCAGATCTACAAGGACATGACCCAGTTCTGGGGCAAGCTGTTTGGCATCAATTTCGCCATCGGCGTCGCCACCGGCCTGACCATGGAGTTCGAGTTCGGCACCAACTGGTCCATGTATTCGCATTTCGTGGGCGACGTGTTCGGCACCCCGCTGGCGATCGAGGGCCTGATGGCCTTCTTCATGGAATCCGACCTTCGTCGGCCTGATGTTCTTCGGCTGGGACCGGCTCTGCAAGCCGGGCGCATCTGGCGGTGACCTTCCTCGTCGCGCTCGGCTCCAACCTCTCGGCGCTCGTGGATCCTGGTCGCCAACGGCTTCATGCAGAACCCGCAAGGCGCCACCTTCAACCCGGACACGATGCGCATGGAGTTCAACTCCTTCCTGAACCTCGTGTTCAGCGAGGATGCGCAGGCGAAATTCGTCCACACCTCCATCGCCGGCTTCGTCACCGGCGCGCTGTTCGTGATGGGCATCTGCGCCTTCTACATTCTGCGCAAGCAGCACCGCGAATTCGCGGCGCGCTCCTTCCGCATGGCGGCGCTGTTCGGGGTCATCTCCTCGCTGGCCGTGGTCACGCTGGGCGACGCGCTGGGGCGGCTGGATTATCTGGTGCAGCCGACCAAGATCGCCGCGATCGAAGGCCTCTGGCAGGACAGCAATGCCGACAGCTCCGCCGCCGCCGCGCCCTGGCTGCTCTTCGCCCTGCCCGACGAGCAGACCCAGACCAACCGTTTCGAAATCGGCGTGCCCTATGTGCTGGACCCGCTGATCGCGCATTCGTTCGACACGCCGATCCCCGGCCTGGTCACGCTTGAGAAGCAGGCCGGCCCGCGCATCGTGAACGGCATCAAGGCGCTCAACGCCCTGAAGACCTATGGCCAGGATCATGACGCCGCGGCGCTGGCCCCCTTCAGGCCAATGAGAAAGACATGGGCTATGGCTTCCTGGCGCAGCGCTACGCGCCCAACCAGGATCTGAGCCAGATCACCCCGGCCAACCAGGACGCGGTGGTGGCCCAGGCGGAGAAGGACACCATCCCCAACGTGTTCGTCACCTTCTGGTCCTTCCGCATCATGATGGTCGCTGGGCTTCTTCTTCGTGGCTTTGTTCGCCTTCGCGGCCTATTTCAGCCTGCAGAACCAGCTTGAGCGCAATCCGCTCCTGCTCAAGCTCTGCGTCTGGTCGATCCCGCTGCCGATCCTGGCCTGCGAGTTCGGCTGGATCACCGCCGAGGCCGGGCGCCAGCCCTGGACCGTCTATGGCTAGCTGCCGACCTTCCAGGCCGCCTCCAGCCACAGCGTCGGCTATATGGTGTTCTCGCTGATCGGCTTTGCGCTGCTCTACAGCGCCTTCATCGCCGCCGAGCTGTTTTTGATGTTCAAATTCGCCCGCCTTGGCCCGCAGCCGCACCATGCGCAAGCGGCTGATGCACGCCCGGCGCCCGATGTTCGCCGCCCCGGCCGAGTGAAAGGAGCCATGTGATATGGAAATCTATGTCGTCCTGAAAGTGATCTGGGCGGTGCTGCTGGGGGTGCTGCTCTCGGGCCTCGCCGTGATGGTGGGCATGGACATGGGCGTGGGCACCCTGCTGCGCTTTGTCGGCAAGAACGATGCGGAGCGCCGCGTGGCGCTCAACATCATCGGCCCGCATTGGGATGGTAACCAGGTCTGGTTCATCCTCGGCGGCGGCGCCATCTTCGCCGCCTTCCCGACCCTCTACGCCACCTCCTTCTCGGTGTTCTACGTGGTCATGATCCTGCTGCTGTTCAGCATGATCATGCGCCCGGTGGCCTTCGAGTACCGCTCCAAGGTGGATACCAAGACATGGCGCGGCACCTGGGACTGGGCCTTCCTGGTCTCCGGCGCCCTGCCGATGATCGTCTATGGTGCTGCCTTCGGCAACGTCATGCAGGGTGTGGGCTTTCATTACGGCTGGGACGGGCAGTATTACCAGGATGAGAGCTTCATCTTCTACCTGCTCAACCCCTTCGCCATTCTGTGCGGCGTGATGTCCCTGGCGCTCTCCATCCAGCAGGGCGGCACCATGCTGATGCTGCGCGGTGAGGAGCCGATCTATGGCCGGGCCCGCAAGGCGGCCATTGGCGGCGGCCTTGTCGGCGCGGTGCTGTTCGTCATCGGCGGGTTCTGGATCGCCCATATCGCGGGCTATGCCTTCACCGGCCCGGTGGACCCGAACGTCCCCGCCACCCCGCTGACGGGCCAGAGCGTGGCGCCGGCAGGTCGGCGCCTGGATGCACAACTACGCCGCCCATCCCATCCTGTGGGTGCTGCCGCTGCTGGGGCTGGTTGGCATGCTGGGCTGCGCGCTGTGAACACCGCGCGCAAGCCGGTGCTGGCCTGGTGGCTGGGCGCGATCGGCTGGATCGGCGCGATCTTCACGACCGGGGCCAGCATGTTCCCCTTCCTGATGCCCTCCTCCACCAACCCGAGCCAGAGCCTGACCGTGTGGAACGCCTCCGGCAGCGCAATATAATCTCGGCTGGATGCTGCTCTTCGCCCTGGTCTTCACGCCGCTCATCATCTGCTACACCTCCTGGGCGTTTTACGTGATGCGCGGCAAGGTGAAGGCCGAGGACGTGGCCCATGACGAGCACAGCTATTAAGGAGCACAGCAATGGGTAAGTTATTCACCTTCGTTGGCTTGGCCGTGGCACTCGCTCTGGCGCTGCTGCTGGCCGTGGTGGCCGGGGATTACGGCCCCTGGTACTTCGCCTGGATGGTGGGCACGGTGATGATCGTGCTGATCGCCGGCGCCGGCGCGGTGCTGTTCGACGCCCAGCATGAGAACGGGAAAGGAGAGATCTGATGCCCGCCGACCTCGAAAGCCTGATCGTCTTCATCCCCTTCGTCTATCTGGCGCTCGTCTACATCGCCTATCTCTATACGAGGAAGAAGTTCCCCTAACCCCTCACGGGGCTTTTCGGGCCACGCGCCGCGCCGGAGGATTTTGCTCCCCGGCGCGGTTTGTTTTTTGAGTGGCTGGTTTCTGGTTTCGATCCCAAGCAGCCGTTTAAGCATGTCTCGCCAGCACGCCGAAGCTGCCTTTGCCACCCGCATGGCGCGGTGGCAGATGGTTCTCAATTCGACATGACCGCCACAATCATTTCACCAGAGCCTGATCGCTTGAGGTTGAGGCGCCCTTGCGCGGCAACCGAGGGCGTGAATCAGCCTCTTAAAAAAAGAGCTAGAGCGGAATGTTGCCCCCCCGGAATCCAGGTCGCGGGGCGGTCTCGACAAGCTGAAGGCCCAGCTCGTCCTTATAGGACCAGCGCACCCGAACCCTTCGCCGCGACCCGTTCGCGAGTTCAAGGCGAAACTCTCCTGTGATCCTTAGCCCCGTCGCCACCGTGATCACATACCCTGTACCGGTTGCCGACAGGATTTCACACTCATGCACGTCCTTTCCTGCGGCATCCAGGATCACGCGCGTGTTCGTTCCGATAATTTCGAGTCCAAGCTCTTTCTCCCTGGCCCAGCACACGCGAACCGGGCGCCGCCACCCATCCGTGTGCTCCAGTATCGTCTCCGCTCCAACCGGGATTTGTCGTTCACGCGTCAGCGCAATCCGGTACCCTCCGTCAGAAACATCACGGATTCGGCAGGTCTGCACGTCCTTTCCATCGGCGTCCAGGATTAAACGGGTGCGCGGCGCCAGCCGGTCAAGGCCAAGATTCTGTTGCCGCTTGGCCCGCCGTTTCTCCACCCCGGAACCGGTTGCGTTCGCCTCCTGGGATTGATGTTCAGGGGCATCGACGGCGGGCGAGGCCTTTTGTGCCGCGCTTATACTGTCTTGTGTCGCAGTTTTATCCAGCTTCATGTCCGTCTCGTCTCATCTGCAAGTTGGCCAGTTTAGCGGTCTCGGGGCCGAAATATTGTTCATACGTTATCTCTTTGAATTCGGTACCCATGATCCCCCTGCACTGACACGGTGTGAGCCACCACTACCTGGCATCAAGCCGCGCGCGTATTCAAGCCTCTAAAAATTCTGCTCAACATCTGTTGCGTTCACATTTAAGCAAATGTGCGTAAACGTTATGCCGCCCCCTTTGTGAGCCCCCCTCAAAGAGGGGTGGACAGAACGGCGCAAAAACCATCCTATCAGGGCAGATTCACCAGGAGCGCCCATGGCCGGACAGGAGCAGAAATCCCAGACCCTCGAACTCAGCGTGCTGCTGGTCTGTGACAAACTGCACGAGCCCACCGCCCTGGGCCGCGCCGCCCGCGCGCTGCTGGCGGATTTGAAAACTCATGAGGTCGCCGCCACCACTTCGCTCAGCGCCACCGACGCGCAGGACGAGATCGAGTCCGACCCGCATCTGCAGGCGATCATCCTGGACTGGGATCTGCACCAGGACCCCGGCCACGCCCATGCCAAGGAGTTGCTAAAAACCATCCGCGCCCGCAACGCCACGGTGCCGGTGTTTCTGCTGGCCGAGCGTAACGACGCCGCCCATGTGCCCGCCGAGGTGATGAGCGAGGCCGACGGCTTCATCTGGCTGCTGGAGGATTCCATGGAATTCATCTCCAGCCGCGTTCTGGCCGCCGTGCGCCGCTACCGCGCCCAGCTTCTGCCGCCGATGTTCGGCGCGCTCACCAAATTCGCCGACGAGGCGGAATATTCCTGGCACACACCGGGCCATACCGGCGGCTCCGCCTTCCTGCGCTCCCCCGCCGGGCGGATGTTCTACGATTATTTCGGTGAGAAGCTGCTGCGGGCGGATCTTTCCATCTCGGTGGCGGAGCTGGGCTCGCTGCTCGACCATACCGGGCCCATCGGTGCCGCCGAGCGCTATGCCGCGCATGTGTTCGGCTCCGACCGCAGCTATTTCGTCACCAACGGCACCTCCACCGCCAATCGCGTCGTCATGACCGCCAGCGTGGCGCGCGGCGAGATCGTGCTGGCGGACCGCAACGCGCATAAATCCATCGAGCATGGCCTGGCGCTCACCGGCGCGCGCCCGGCCTATCTGCTGCCCTACCGCAACCATCTGGGCATGATCGGCCCCATTCCGCCCTCGGCCCTCACCAAAGAGGCCATCGCCCATACCCTCGCCACCTCCCGCCTCACCGCTGAGCGTGCGGGCAAGCCGGTGCTCGCCATCGTCACCAACTCCACCTATGACGGGCTTTGCTACAATGCCGCGCGGGTGGAGGAGCTGCTCGGCGCCTCGGTGGACAGGATTCTCTTTGACGAAGCCTGGTTCGGCCATGCCCGCTTCAACACGCTCTACCGCGACCATTACGCCATGCGCGGCAAGCCCGCCGCCATGGACCGCGCGGGCCCCAGCGTGTTCGCCACCCAATCCACCCACAAGCTGCTGGCGGCCCTCTCCCAGGCCTCGATGGTGCATCTGCGCGAGGGGCGGGCGAAGATCGAGCATGTGCGCTTCAATGAATCACTGATGATGCACGCCTCCACCTCGCCCAATTACGCCATCCTCGCCTCCGCCGATATCAGCTCGGCAATGATGGATGGCGCGGGCGGCCAGTTGCTCACCTCGGAGGCCATCGCCGAGGCGGTCTCCTTCCGCCAGACCATGGCGCGGCTGCAAGCGGGCTTTGCCGAGCGCGATGACTGGTTCTTCGGCGTCTGGCAGCCGGATGTCGTGCGTGACGAAGCCGGAGAAGTCTCCTTCGCCGAGGCCCCGGCCGAGATGCTGGCGGAGAGCCAATCCTGCTGGGCGCTGGAGCCCGGCGCCTCCTGGCACGGTTTCCAAGGGCTGGAGCCCGGCTATTGCATGCTGGACCCGATCAAGGTCACGCTCACCACCCCGGGCATGACCCGCTCGGGCAAGCTGGCAGAGGCCGGCATCCCCGCCCCGCTGCTCGCCCATTACCTCGCGGCGCATGGCATCACGCCGGAAAAGACCGCGAATTTTTCCATCCTGTTCCTGTTTTCCATCGGCGTGACCAAGGGCAAATGGGGCTCGCTGGTCAACGCGCTGCTGGATTTCAAACGCGATTACGATGCCAACACCCCGCTGGCCCGCGCCCTGCCGCAGCTCTGCGCCACCCACCCCGCCGCCTATGGCGCCATGGGGCTGAAGGATTTGGGCAGCGCCATGTTCGCCGCCATGAAGGCCACCGGCTACCCCGAGCGGCTGCAGGAAGCCTATAATTTCCTCCCCCAGCCGGAGATGATCCCCGCCGAGGCGCATGACCGGCTGATCCGTGGCGAGGGCGGCATGGCGACGCTGAGCGCGCTGGCGGGCGGCGTGGCGGCCACCGCCATCGTGCCCTACCCGCCGGGGATTCCTCTGCTCATGCCCGGCGAGACGTTTGGCCCGGCGGACGGGCCGGTGCTGCGCTATCTGGCGGCGCTGGAGGATTTCGACCGTAAATTCCCCGGCTTCGCGCATGACACGCACGGGGTGGAACCGGGAGACAACGGCTATCAGGCTTTGCGGTACTGAAGCCCGTCCTGGCGCGCCGCGAAGCGCTCCGGTTTCGGGGCGCGCCAGGGCAGGATGGATGTCCACAGGGGCGGCACTCGGGAGGCGCGGGTGCAGGCCATCAAGAGTCCAGCTTCACAGCGGCATGCTGGCGCTCCCAGTCCAGTATGTAATCGCGGGTGAGCGGCGCCGCGTCGAGACGCTTGGTCAGCTGTATTTGATAGACAACCATGCCCCGATACCGAAAGCCGATTTCACAACCAACAAGATAGAATTCCCACATCCGACAGAAGCGCTCGTCATAGAGGCGAACCACCTCCTCTCGCCGCGCCATGAATCGCTTCCGCCAGTGACAAAGCGTCTCCGCATAATGCAGCCGCAGCACTTCAACATCGGTCACCATCAATCCAGACCGCTCGACCACTGAAAAGATCTCAGGAAGCGTGGGCAAGTCTGCGCCAGGAAAGATGTATTTACGGATGAACGGATTGATGGCACCCGGGCCGTCCGAGAAGCCGATCGTATGGAGCAGCGCGATGCCATCCGCGGTGAGAAGCTCACCGAGCTTTTTAAAAAACTCAGCATAATTGCGCTTTCCAACATGCTCAAACATGCCGACGGAAACGACACGATCATAAACCCCATGGTCTTCACGGTAATCACGTAAGTGGAAGCGAACCCGGTCCGCGACCCCGGCCGCCGCCGCACGCGCCGCGCTGTGCTTTTGTTGTTCGGCACTCAGCGTCACACCCGTGATGTTCGCATCGGCTTCCGCGGCCAGATAAAGCCCGAGCCCGCCCCAACCTGACCCAATATCAAGAATGTTAAGCCCAGGCCGGTTAAGTAGCAGCTTGGCCGCGATATGACGCTTTTTGGCCTCCTGGGCCGTATCCAGGCTATCCGTCTGGTTCTGGAAATAGGCGCAGGAATATTGCCAGTCCTGGTCAAGAAAGGTTGCGTATAATTCGGCCGAGAGGTCGTAATGATGCGCGACGTTGCGCCTGGCTTTTGCGATCTGGTTATGCTGTTTTAAATATTTTCCGGCTTGTTCGATGAGCGACAGCCATGGGTGACGATTGGCCTCGTTGAAATTCACCGCGAAGAGTTTGAGTAGGTCGTAAAGGCTCCCCTCCTCGATGATCAGCTCGCCATTCATATAAGCTTCACCGACGGATAGAGCAGGATTTAAGACCAGCGCATATTCCGTGCGCCTGGATCGCAGCCGGATGGTCGCACAAGGCGGGCTTGCATCGCCGATCAGATACGCCCGTCCGGCGGCATCGACGAAGCGCAGGCAACCGGTGCGGATGACGGATTTAAGAATACTCTTAATCATCATTGCGTTTCCAGATATAGGCTGTATCGATTGTTACAATACAAAATATGACTGACGATGGCGGGATTCAAGCGCCGATACTGGCGGTCCGCGCGAGCGCATTCATCTATTAGATGAATGCGCTCGCTTTTGTCTTAGCAAGCAATTTCATGTGATTACCTTGAACCTGCCGGTTCAATCCAATCACATATCGCTCTAGCGCCCCTTACTCTCCACCCTGTCCGTTACCGCCAGCATGAGCGACAGGACCGAAAAACCCAGCACAATGGCGAGCTGCCAGAACAGATCCCTGTCCGTCTCATTGGCAATGTTGAGAAAGCTGCGCAGCAGATGCACCGCCGCGATCACCGTCATCGAGGCCAGCAATTTCAGCTTCAACCCGGCGAAATCGATCTTCGACATCCATTCCGGGCGCGGGTCGCTGGCGCTGAACTCCACCCGGCGGACGAAATTCTCATAGCCCGAGAGAATCACCAGCACCACCAGATTGGCGGTCAGCGAGAGATCGATCAGCGACAGCGTGAAGATCAGCATGTCGTTTTCGGTGATATGCGTGATGCTCGGCAGAGCATGGAACAGCTCGGCGACGAAATACCCCACCAGCGCCGCCAGCAGCACCAGCATGGACAGATAGATCGGCACGATCAGCCAGCGCCCGCCGAAGAGAATGGCTTCGATGAGGCGGGCGACGATCATGGGCTGGCTCCCGAGCTGGTTTCACGGCTTTTGAAACGATATTTGCCCGGCGCGCGCCGGGCAAACCCCAAAAACCTTTGTTACCTCAGGCCAACAAGATTTTAAACATTAAAGCGGAAGAGCAAAACATCGCCGTCTTTGACGACATATTCCTTGCCCTCGACGCGCAGCTTGCCGGTCTCGCGCGCCCCGGCCTCGCCCTTGCCGGCCACGTAATCCTCATAGGCGATGGTCTCCGCCGCGATAAACCCGCGCTCGAAATCGCCATGGATCACCCCCGCCGCCCCCGGCGCCTTGGTGCCCTTGATGATCGTCCAGGCCCGCGTCTCCTTCGGCCCGACGGTGAAATAGGTGATCAGCCCCAGCAGCGCGTAACCGGCGCGGATGATCCGGTCCAGCCCGGAATCCTCCAACCCCAGATCGGCCAGGAACCCGGCGCGGTCCTCTTCCGGCAACTGGCTCACCTCGGCCTCGATGGCCGCCGAGATCACCACATAGGCCGCCCCTTGCGCCGCCGCCATCTCCGCCACCCGGGCGGATTGCGCATTGCCGGTGGCAGCCGAAGCCTCCTCGACATTGCACACATACAGCACCGGCTTGGAGGTGAGCAGGTTCAGGCGCTTCACCGCCTCCTCCTCACCCTTGGGAATGGCGGTGCGCGCCGGCTTGCCCGCCTCAAGCGCGGCGATCAGCGGCTCGATCAGCTCCAGCTCGGCGGCGGCCTGCTTGTCGTTGCTCTTGGCCTTCTTCTGCAACAGCGGCACGCGCTTGGTCAGGCTCTCCAGATCCGCCAGCATCAGCTCGGTCTCCACCGTCTCCGCATCGCGGATCGGGTCCACCGAGCCTTCCACATGGGTCACGTCGTCATCCTCGAAGCAGCGCAGCACATGCACGATGGCATCCACCTCGCGGATATTGGCCAGAAACTGGTTGCCCAGCCCCTCGCCCTTGGAGGCGCCGCGCACCAGCCCGGCAATGTCGACAAATTCCAGGCTGGTCGGCACGATCTTCACGGATTTGCCGATCTCGGCCAGCTTCAGCATGCGCTTATCCGGCACCGCCACGCGGCCGACATTCGGCTCGATGGTGCAGAACGGATAATTCGCCGCCTGTGCCGCCACCGTCGCGGTGAGCGCGTTGAACAGAGTGGATTTGCCGACATTCGGCAGGCCCACGATTCCACAATTAAAGCCCATTATCTCTGCTCTCCGCTCACCCGCGCGATGCGGGTCATGAAATCTTCCGGTTTCTGCTCCGCCAGCAGCGCCGCGCTGTCCGCCACCGCGTCCAGCAAGGGCTCCAGCCAGTCTTTATCCGCCTTGGAAAAATCCCCCAGCACATGGCCCGTCACCCGCGCCTTGTCGCCCGGATGGCCAATGCCCAGCCGCACCCGCCAATAATCCGGGGTTGAGAGATGCCTGTCCGTGCTGCGCAAGCCGTTATGGCCGGCATTGCCGCCGCCCTTCTTCACCCGGATCTTTCCGGGCGCCAGGTCCAACTCGTCATGGAAAAGGGCGATATGCTCCGGGACGATCTTGTAGAAGGACGCCGCCTCCTGCACCGCCTCGCCGGACAAATTCATATAGGTCATCGGCTTCAGCAGCAGGACCTTCTGCGTGCCGACCCGCCCCTCGGCGGTCAGGCCCTTGAAGCGAACCTTCCAGGGGGAAAAGCCATGCCGGGCGGCAATCGCCTCCACGGCCATGAAGCCGATATTGTGGCGGTGCCGCGCCATGCCCGGTTCCGGGTTTCCAAGGCCAACCCAAAGCAGCATGGCGCGGCGGTATCGTCAGTCTTACTTCTTCGCGGGGGCCTTCTTGCCGCCCTTGGTCGCTGCGGCGGCAGCGGCGGCGGCGGCAGCCTCAGCGGCCAGCTGCTCGGCGGAAACCAGCGGCGGCGCGATGGTGGCGATCACGAAGTCACGGCCCGTGATCACCGGCTTGCAGTTCTCAGCGCCCTGCAAATCGTGCCAGCGCACGTTGTCATTGATGTCGAGCTTGTTCAGGTCGATCTCGAAGCGCTCCGGAATCTGGTCCGCATCCACCTCAACCTCAACCTTGTGGCGCACCACGTTCAGCACGCCGCCGCGCTTCAGGCCGGGGCTGGTCGCCTCGTTCACGAAGTGCACGGAAACCGCCACGCGCACCGGCTCACCGGCGACAAGGCGCTGGAAGTCCACATGCTCGGGCTGGTCGGTGACGGGGTGGAAAGACACGTCGCGCATCAGCGCGCGGGTGGCATTGCCATCCACGGAAATCTCATACAGGCGCGAGCGCCAGCCGCCGCGCTTGAGCTCCTTCATCACGATGCGCGGGTCGAGCGCGATAAGGCTCGGCTCCTGCTTCGCACCATAAATCACGGCGGGCACTTTGCCCTCACGCCTCGTCGCCCGCGCCACCCCCTTGCCGGCACGCGAACGCGCAGAGGCCTCGATCACTTCAAAATTGGCCATTTTACGCTCCATACAAACAACAAAAGCCGGCCTCCAGGGGTGCCGGCGGGCGGGGTTTATCCGGTTTTCCGGCGGTTTTCAACAAGTGCAGGCCGGTGCTACGCTGCCATGCATGAAAATCGCCCTCTACCAAGGCCCCGGCTGCCTGAACGATGTCCAAGCCGGCTTCGCCCATCTGCGCGCCCAGGCCGCCAAGGCCAAGGCGCAGGGGGCGGCGCTTCTGCTCCTGCCGGAGATGTATCTTTCGGGCTATAATATCGGCCCCGAGGCCGCGCAGAACCACGCCATCCCGCAATCCGGGCTGGCCCCGGCGCAGGAGGCGGCAAAATCCCTGAACATCGCCCTGGTGTTCGGCTACCCGGAGTTGGTGGACGGCAACGTGGCCAATGCCGCCGTGCTGATCGGCCCGGACGGGGAGATTTTGCTGAATTACCGCAAATCCCACCTCTTCGGCGATCTCGACCGGGGCATGTTCAAGCAGGTCGGCACGGAGTTCCCGGTGGCGGAGCTGAACGGCGCCAAAATCGGCCTGCTGATCTGCTACGACATCGAATTCCCCGAACCGGCACGGCGCCTTGCCCTGGCGGGGGCTGACATCATCCTGATCCCGACCGCGCAGATGGAGCCTTACGAGCGGGTGGCCCGCCATGTGATCCCTACCCGGGCCTATGAGAACCAGGCCTATGTCGCCTATGCCAACCATTCCGGCGCGGAGAACGGGCTTGGCTATATCGGCCTCTCCAGCATTTGCGGCCCCGACGGCGCGGTGCTGGCCATGGCCGGCGCGGGTGAGGAAATGCTGTTCGCAGACACCGCCCCCGCCCACCAGGACGCCGTTCGCAAGGCCGACCCGTTCTTCAAGGACCGCCGGCCCGAACTTTACGGGCCGCTCGCGGGCTGAACATGGCCACATTTCTGCTGGTGCCCGGCGCTTGGCATGGCGCCTGGTGCTGGGCGCGGCTGACGCCCCTGCTGGAAGCCGCCGGGCATCAGGTAATCACGCCGGATCTGGCCGACATCCCGCCCGGCGCCAACCCGCTGCCGCTCTGGGCAAAGCAGATCGCCGCCCTGGCCGAAGCCGCGCCCGAACCCGTCATCCTGCTCGGCCATAGCCGGGGCGGGCTGGTGATCAGCGAGGCGGCCGAGCTTGTGCCGGATAAAATCCGCAAGCTGGTCTATCTCTCGGGCTTTCTGCTCCCCGCCGGGGAGAGCATGCAAAGCGCCATGGCACGGCCCGAGGCGGGCGGCGAGCCGGATTATCTGCATCCCGCGCGCGGGCGGTGCCTCGCCGTGGCGGCGGAGGCGATCATTCCCCGCTTCTATCATCTGGCCGCGCCTGATGTTGCGGCCAATGCCGCCGTGCGCCTGCACCCCGAGCCTCTGGGCAGCTTCTCCGCCCCTTCAACCATCACCGCCGCACGCTTCGGCCAAGTGCCGCGCGCCTATATTGAATGTACCGAGGACCGGGTGGTGCCCCTGGCCCTGCAACGCGCCATGCAAACCACCCTGCCTTGCGCGCCGGTGCTCACTTTGCCCTCGGACCATTCGCCGTTCCTGTGCATTGCGGAAAAGCTGGCGGGCGGGCTGTTGGCCTTATCAGGCCCGTAAAACAAGAAAAGTGGGGGCTTTTTGTAAAAAGCCCCCACACCCCCAAAAACTTTTAAATTTATGAAGGGGGCGATTTGAAGAGGCGGTTCAGCCCAACCCGAAGGCGCAGGCGGCTTGGCAATGGCTGAGGCTTTTGAGTCCATCGAGGATCCGCCAGCAGCTTTTAAAATACCGTGGCGAACAGCGCGATTTCAGGAAGGTGACGGCCCGGCACGGGCGTTTCGCGGCCCTTGTGGAAACCCACCCATGCCCGGATTTTCCGGGACCTCTTCAAATAATCATTGAATAATAATTGAACCGCCCCCCGACTTTACCCATACTGAGTAAAACGGAGGAACAAAGAATGCTTGTAAAAGCGATCCTGAAAAACAAGCCGTCCGGCTTCATCTCGGTGACGGCGGATGTGGCGGTGAGCGGCGTCATCAACATCTTGGCGGAAAAAAGCATCGGCGCCGTGCTGGTGGTCGAAGATGGCGCATTGATCGGCATTTTGAGCGAGCGTGACATCGTGCGCAGCCTTTCCACCCGCGCCGCCGCGACGCTGGAGATGACCGCCGGCGCGCTGATGACGCGCAACCCCACCACCGGCACGCCCGAAACCACCGTGGAACAGGCCATGGAGATCATGACGAACGGGCATTTCCGCCATCTGCCCATTCTGCAGAATAGCCGCCTGACCGGGCTGGTGAGCATCGGCGACGTGGTGAAGGCGCGCATCGACCAGAGCCAGCATGAGGTTGATACGCTGCGCACCTATGTGGCCGGGAGCGTCTAAGCCGCGTTGACACCAGGTTCAGACCGCCCTGCACGTCATAACCCGCGTATGTTTGTGCCCCGCACAAACCTGCCCGGTTGTTTTGCATCATTGACTTGGCCGGGCAAGGGGCGTTTTTGTCCGTGAAGTTTTCGCCACCATAGGTCAAGATGCATCAATTTCTTACCAAATGCGACGAAGCCCTGGCCGAGATCTCGGCCCAGGGGCGCTATCGCCGCTTCGTAGCATTGGAGAAGCTGGCTGACCGCTTCCCCTATTATTCCGTCACCATGGAAGGCAAGACGCGCGACATTCTGGTCTGGTCGGCCAATGACTATCTCGCCATGGGCACCGACCAGCGGGTGATCGAGGCTTCGGCAGAGGCGGCGCGCCGTTATGGCGCGGGGGCTGGCGGCACGCGCAACATCGCCGGCTCCTCGCCGCTGCATGTGGCGCTGGAGGAGGAGCTGGCCGATCTGCATGGCAAGGATGCCGCCCTGCTCTTCACCTCCGGCTATGTCTCCAACCAGGCCGCCCTCACGGCCATCCTGAATGCCCTGCCCGACTGGCATGTGTTCTCCGACGCGCAGAACCATAATTCCATGATCGTCGGCATCAAGGGCGGGCGCACCGCCACGGTGCATATCTTCAAGCATAACGACATGGCGGACCTGGAGCGGCTGCTCGCCGCAGCCCCCGCCGATGCGCCCAAGCTCATCGTCTTCGAGAGCGTCTATTCCATGGATGGCGATATCGCGCCGCTGGAACAAATCTGCGACCTCGCCGACCAGTATAACGCGCTGACCTATCTGGACGAGGTGCATGCCGTGGGCATGTACGGCGCCCATGGCGGCGGCGTGTCGGAACGCGACAACGTGGCGGCGCGCATCACCATCATCGAGGGCACGCTGGCCAAGGGCTTTGGCTGCCATGGCGGCTATATCACCGGCGATTTCAAGGTGCTGGATTATATCCGCTCGGTCGCGGCCGGGTTCATCTTCACCACCGCCCTGCCCCCGCCCACCGTCGCGGCCGCCCTCACCTCCATCCGCATCCTCAAAGAGGACAATGCCCGCCGCGCCAAACTGTTCGAGCGCGCGGAAACGCTGAAGGCGAAATTCCGCGCCGCCGGGCTGCCGGTGCTGGACAGCAACAGCCATATCGTGCCGCTGATGATCGGTGACGCCGCGAAGGCCACCGAAATTTCCATGCGGCTGATCCGCGAATACGGCATGTACGCCACGCCCATCAATTATCCCACCGTGGCACGCGGCACGGAGCGCCTGCGCTTCACGCCCGGGCCGAAACATACCGATGAGATGATGGATCAGCTTGTTGCCGCGCTGCAACATATCCTCCTGCCCGCCGCAACGCAGCCGGCTTAATGGCGTTCGGCCTCGCCAGCACAGCGTTCTCATCGCGGGTGGCTGAAAACTCATAGGGTTTGCCTGCGCCAAGGCGTTTCTGGCGCAGGCGCACGGGCTAAACTGCCCGGCGCCATCGGCTTCGCCGCCAAGCGCATACTGGCTGAGATGCGAGCCCCGCCGCTTGGCGCCCGGCGATGGACGCCAAATCTGTCTCCCATCAATCGTCTTGGCCTCGCCTTTGGCCAGCTATGTCATCGGCGCGGTCCTGCCGATGGGCGGCGTGCAAACCCACGTGATGTAACGAATTTTCCATGAATTCCGCGTCCTGGCGAGGCGCCCCAAAACAGGACATGCACTAAACTACTTCCTTCCGCCCCCAAAATCTGCAATAATCTTCACTTGAAGGGTCAAGAAATGGCCCCGAACGATAAGAAACGATGCTCTTCTGGAGGAATAAAAAATGAAACTCGCGAATCCCGCCCCGCTCGGGTTATTCGGTTTTGCCCTCACCACATGGCTTCTCTGCCTGGTTAATGCCGGTTTCCTGCCTGGCACCTCCGTGCCGCTGGTTCTGGCCATGGCCATTGCTTTTGGTGGCACCGCACAATTCTGCGCCGGGCTTATGGAAATGGTCAAAGGCAACAGCTTCGGCTTTGCTGCCTTCTGCTCTTACGGTGCGTTCTGGTGGAGCTTCGCGCTGTTCGTGGAATTCTTCGCCAAGGGCGTGCCGCCCGCGGCTGTCGGCTGGTATCTGCTGGCCTGGGGCGCCTTCACCTTCGCCATGTGGATCGGCACCTTCGCGCTCAACCGCGCTCTGTTCCTGATCTTCCTGGCGCTGTGGGTCACCTTCGCGCTGCTCGGCTTCTCCGACCTGCTGGGCCTGCCGGCGCTCGGCACGCTGGGCGGCTATGGTGGGCTGGTGACGGCGCTGTTGGCCTTCTATCTCGGTGCGGCGCACATCATTAACGAGGCGCATGGCCATACCGTGCTGCCCATCGGCGCCCCCAGCGCCCAGCTCACCCACGCGCCGGCGGAATAGAGCCTGATCGCTTGAGGTTGCCGCGCCCTTGCGCGGCAAAAGATGGCGTGAATCAGCCTCTTAACAAATACCTAGACCGCCAAGATTTCACGATTGCTGGCCCAGGCGCTCAGGCGCCTGGGTTTTTTAATGATCTGTTGAAGCGGGTTTTGGCTGCGGGGCCAAAAAATTGGTTCTCTCTATACCTTCGATCAGGCGTGACACCACCTCCGCCCCAACCGGTTTCGAGATGAGAAACCCCTGGATGAAGCGGCAGCCAAGCGCCGCGATGGCGTGCAGCTGGGCTTGCGTCTCCACCCCTTCCACCACGCAATCCAGCTTGAGATTCTGGCACAAGGCGATGATCGTCTTGACGATGTTGGCGGAGGTGAGGCTCGCATGCACATCCGTCACGAAGCTGCGGTCGATCTTGATCTTGTCCAGCTTCAGCCGGTTCACATAGCCAAGGCTGGAAAACCCCGTGCCGAAATCATCCAGCGCGATGCGCACGCCCAGCGCCCGCAGCTCCTGCAAGGACGCCTCCGCCTGCTCGAAATCCTGCAGCAAAGCGGATTCCGTCACCTCGAACTCGATCCTGGACGGCGCCAGCACACCGCTGCGCACCATGGCGCGGATGGCGGCCATCGTCTCCGCGGAATTGAAATTCTGGGGCGAGAGATTGAAGCAAAGGCTGACATGGGCGGGCCAGAACCGCGCGGCCGACAGCGCCTTTTGCAACAGCACGCGGGTCATGTCGCCGATCATCTGCGACCGCTCGGCGATGGGCACGAACACGCCAGGGCCGACAGGCCCCAGCTCCCGGCTCTGCCAGCGGGCCAGCGCCTCAAACGCCACGACCTTGCCCATCGCCACATCGACGATCGGCTGAAACGCCACCCACAGCTCTGTCTCCAGATCCGCAATGCGGAAAGCCTGCTCGATCCGCGCCGCCGCGCGGATGCGGGTCTCATGCTCGCCTGAAAACAGCACCATCCCGCCTTTGCGGGTCTGCTTGCCGTGATACAGCGCATAATCCGCGCGCTCGAACAATTCATCCGTGGTGGCACCGGCATGCGGATAAATGGCCACGCCCGCGGAACAGGAAATCACCGCCAGCCTGTCCCCCACCACGCAGGGGGCTTCCAGCACCCGCTTCACATCCGCGCCGAAGCTGAGAATGATGTCATCGCGCTCGCAATTTGTCAGGATGATGCCAAATTCGTCCCCACCCAGCCGGGCGATGAACACATCCTGCCCCGACAGGCGGCGCAGCCGCGAGCCGATCTGCGTCAGCAGCCTGTCCCCCGCCGCATGGCCGTGAATGTCGTTCACGCTTTTGAACCGGTCCAGGTCCAGCAGCGCCACGGCAAAGCGCCGCCCGGTCTGCCCGGCACCGGCCAGCACCAGCTCCAGCTCGGTAAAGAAGCGGCGCCGGTTGGGCAGGCCGGTCAGCGGGTCGAGATTGGCGAGGCGCAAATTCTCGTCCGAGAGGCGCTGCGTCTCTTTCTGGCGGCGCTGCAGCTCGCGCTCCGAAAGGCTGAGGGCGACGAAATCCGCGGCGTTGCGCAGCAGCATCTGCACCATGATGCACAGCACCAGAATGGCGCTGGCCGCCCCCAGCCGCATTGTCTCATCCGGGGCGCGCAGAAACACCATCCCGAAGGGCAAGCCCACGATCACGCACAGCAGCAGCGCCGCGCTGCGCAGATGGATCAGGCAGACCACGCAGGTCAGCAGCGTCAGCGCCACGCTCAACTCCACCTGTCCTTGCTGGAAGGCGGCGCCATAAGGCAGCAGCAGCAGCGCCCAGATTCCCGCACAGCCGCCAAACAGCGCCACGCCCACCCGCGTCATCCGCAGCTTGGCGATGGCATCCCCACCCGCGGCAAAACAGCGCCGGCGGCGCAACCATATGGCCATTCTGACCACCGCTATGGCGGCCAGGACGGCCGGCGCCACCAGCGCCAGCACCGCCGGGGCAACGCCATGATAGGTCACGGCAAGGCTCGCCACGTTGAAGATCACCACGGCGTAAAGTGCTGGCACCCTTTGGGCCAGGGCCGTGAGCTGCAAGGCCGCAAGGGCCGGGTCCTCCTCCGGCAGGGCAAAAAGCGCGCGCAGGCGGCATAAAACCCGCCGCGGCGCGGGCGGGCTTGCTGGCCCGGACGCTACCGGCATGGCGGCTGGCTTCGGCGCTGCGCATTGTTCATGCGGGCAGCTTAGTAACGCGCTTGTAAACAAGCCGTTTCTTTAGACCCGGACGATTGCAGCCGGATGCCTCTCATCCGCCGGGCAATCCTTGCATGAAACCAAGTCCACAATCGCTCTCACTTGATGAAGGTCAATGCGGTGTCTCACCTGCTGCCGCCACAATCAGCATAAGGACGGATGAAGGAGCATGGGATTATGAGTGACAAGAACATCACCGACCCGGCGGGGCTATTTTCCCTGTCGAAGGATATGCTGGCCGCGCAGCAGAAATTCCTGCCTTCGGGCCGGATTTTCGCCCAGTTGGCGGAAACGGCGCGGACCATCACCCAGGCGCAGATCGCCTATAGCCAGACCGTGATGCGCGCCCAGGCCGCCTTGCTGGCGGCGCTGATGGAAATGCCCGCCCCAACCGATGACGATTTCGACAGCGCCACCCGGGCCGAGCGCCCGAGCAAGGCCGCCCACAGGGCCGACATCTCGACTCCATGAGCCACGCCAGCTTGCCGGGAAGCCTTGCCGGCAAGCGCGGGCTTGTCCTTGGTATCGCCAATGAACACAGCATCGCGACCGGCTGCGCCCGGGCTTTCGCGGCGCAAGGGGCCGTTCTGGCCGCGACCTATCAGAACGCCAAGGCCCACCCTTATGCCGCGGCGGTCACGGACAAGCTGCCCTGCGAGATCCTCCTGCCCTGCGACGTCGAGGTTCCGGGCCAACTTGAAGCCTTGTTCGCGGACATCACCCGGCATTGGGGCAAGCTGGATTTCCTCCTGCATTCCATCGCCTTCGCCCCCGCCGCCGACCTGCATGGCCGGGTGGTGGATTGCTCCGCCCAGGGCTTCGCCAGGGCCATGGATATTTCCTGCCACTCCTTCCTGCGCGCGGCGAAGCTGGCGGAACCGCTGATGGAAACGGGCGGCGCCATGCTGGCCATAAGCTATCAGGGGTCCGGGCGTGTCATCGCGCAATATGGCCTCATGGGCCCGGTGAAGGCCGCGCTGGAAAGCGTTGTGCGCTACGCCGCCGCCGAGCTGGGCCCCAAGGGCATCAGGGTGAATGCGCTCTCGCCCGGCCCCATCGCCACCCGCGCCGCCAGCGGGATCGCGGATTTTTCGGCGTTGCTGAGCCGTTCCGCCCGCATTGCGCCGGAGGGGCGGCTGGTCACGATCGAGGATTGCGGCGCCCTGGCCGCCTTCCTGGTCAGCGACGCCGCCCGCATGCTCACCGGCAGCATCATCCCCCTCGATGGCGGCGAACATCTGCTGGGCTGAACCGCCCGCTTAACCGAAGAGGACAGGAGCCTGCTGAATGCCCGAGCCGACCGATTATTGCGACGATCTCGACCGCACGCTGCATGCCGCCCAGGCCCGCCTGACCGCCGGGCTGTCCATCACCGCGCTCAGCCTGGCCTGGGCGGATTGGGCGCTGCACATCGCCGACCAGCCGGGCCGGCAGATGGACCTGGCCCGCCAGGCGGCTTCGGATTGGAACGCCCTGGCCCGGCAGGCGCTGGGGCTGAAGTTCGAGCCGGTGCAGCCGGAGCCGCAGGACCACCGTTTCCGCGACCAGGGCTGGCAGCACGGCCCCGCCGCCCTGGCCGCACAGGCCTTCCTGCGCACCGAGCGCTTCTGGGACAAAGCCATAAAAGACACGCCGGGCGTCTCGCGGGAGAATGAGCGGATCGTGAATTTCGCCGCGCGCCAGCTTCTGGATGTCGTGGCGCCCTCCAACTTCCCGCTCTTCAATCCGGAGGTGCTGAGCCGGGCACAGACCACATCCGGTGACAGCCTGCGCGAGGGGGCGCGCAACCTCATCGCCGACCTGCACAGCATCGGCAACACCAACACCCAGCCTTTGCCGATGCAGCCGGGCAAAGATGTCGCCATCACGCCCGGGCAGGTCGTGTTCCGCAACCAGCTGCTGGAACTCATCCAATACGCCCCGGCGACGGAAACAGTGCGGCCGGAGCCCGTGCTCATCATTCCCGCCTGGATCATGAAATATTACATCCTCGATCTCTCGCCGCAGAATTCGATGGTGAAATATCTCGTCGGCCAGGGTTTCACCGTCTTCTGCATCTCCTGGCGCAATCCGGATGCCTCGATGCGCGATGTCTCGCTGGATGATTACCGGCGCCTTGGCACCATGGCGGCCCTTGATGCCGTCACCGCCATCTGCGGGGACGCGAAGATCCACGCCACCGGCTATTGCCTGGGCGGCACGCTGCTCTCCATCGCCGCCGCCGCCATGGCGCGCGACCATGATGAGCGCCTGGCCAGCATCACCCTGCTGGCGGCGCAGACGGATTTCACCGAAGCCGGCGAATTGCAGCTTTTCATCAACGAGTCCCAGCTTCACTTCCTTGACGATACGATGTGGTCGCAAGGCTATCTGGACGCCAAGCAGATGGCCGGCGCCTTCCAGATGCTGCGCGCCAACGACCTCGTCTGGTCACAGATGATCCGCCGCTATTATCTGGGCGAGGACGATCATCCGAACGATCTGATGTCCTGGAACATGGACGCGACGCGCATGCCCTACCGCATGCATTCGCAATATCTGCATCTGCTGTTCCGCAATAACGACCTGGCGGAAGGGCGGTTCGCGGCGGGCGGATCGAAAATCTCGCTGGCCGATATCCATGTGCCCTTTTTCGTCATCGGCACCGAGACCGACCATATCGCCCCCTGGCGCTCGGTCTATAAATTGCAGCAGATCAACGCCGGGGATTTCACCTTCGTGCTCACCTCCGGCGGGCATAATGCCGGGGTGGTGAGCGAGCCCGGCCACCCCCACCGGCATTTTTGCAAGCTGGAGCGCAAGCCTGGCGATCTCTACGTGCCGCCGGATGAATGGCAATGTCACGCCGTCTGCCAGGACGGATCCTGGTGGCCGGACTGGGCCGCCTGGCTCGCCGGTCTCTCAGGCAAGCCGGTCAACCCGCCGCAGACCGGCGCGCCCAAGGCGGGCTACCCGGTTCTGGAGCCCGCACCGGGCCAATATATCTTCCAGCGCTGAAAGGGCCGAGCCATGGACATGAAAACCGAGCTTCTGGAGAATCATATCTTCTCCGAAATCGCCATCGGCGATTCCGCCAGCCTCGCCAAGACCATCACCAATGATGACATCGCCTTGTTCTCCGTCATTTCCGGAGATGTAAACCCCGCGCATCTGGACAAGGACTACGCGGCGTCGGATCTGTTCCACCACATCATCGCGCAGGGTGTGCTCACCGCCGGGCTCATCTCCGCCGTTCTGGGCACAAAACTTCCAGGCCCTGGCAGCATCTATCTCGAACAGGAGCTGAAATTCCATGCCCCTGTCAGCCCTGGCGATACCATCACCGCCAAGGTCACCGTCACCGCGCTGATTCCGGAAAAACACCACGTGGTGCTGGAGTGCCATTGCCTCAACCAGAACGGCCAGGAGGTGCTGAGCGGCACCGCCACCGTGCAGGCGCCGCTGGAAAAAGTCAGCCGCCCCGCCATCGCCTTGCCGGAGGTGCGGTTGCTGCGTCATGAATTTCTGCGCAACCTGCTCACCAGGGCCACGTCCGGTGTGCCCCTGCCCACGGCCATCGCCTATCCGTGCGATGAAATCTCGCTCCTCGCCGCCACGCAGGCCGCTTCGCGAAACCTCATCACGCCCATTCTCGTGGGGCCGGAGGCACTCATCCGCGCCACCGCCGCGCAATATAAGCTGGATATCTCCACCTGCCGCATCGAGCCCGCCGCCGACAGCGCCGACGCCGCCCGCCGCGCCGTGGCGCTGGTGCGCGCGGGCACGGCCCGGGCGCTGATGAAAGGTGCCCTGCATACCGACGAACTTTTGCATGAGGTCATGCAGGCCGCCACCGGCCTGCGCACCGGCAAACGGCTCAGCCATGTCTATGTGATGGATGTGCCGTCCTACCCCAAGCCGCTGTTCATTACGGATGCCGCCATCAATATCTGCCCGGCGCTGGAGGACAAGCACAGCATCGTGCAGAACGCCATCAACCTTGCCCACTCGCTCGGCATCCAGACCCCGCGCGTGGCCATTCTCGCCGCCGTGGAGACGGTAAATCCCGCCATGCAGGCCACGTTGGACGCCGCCGCCCTGTGCAAGATGGCCGAGCGCGGCCAGATCACCGGCGCGGTCCTCGATGGCCCGCTGGCCTTCGATAACGCCATCAGCGCCGAGGCCGCGGCGCAGAAACATATCACCTCGCCCGTCGCCGGGCAGGCGGATATTCTCGTGGTGCCGGACATCGAATCCGGCAACATGCTGGCCAAACAGCTCACTTTTCTCGCCAATGCCGACGCGGCGGGCATCGTGCTCGGCGCCTCGGTGCCGATCATCCTCACCAGCCGCGCGGATAATGAACGCACGCGCCTTGCCTCCTGCGCCGTCGCGGTGATGCTGGCGAATGCCCATGGCTGACGCCATCCTCACCATCAATGCCGGCTCCTCCAGCATCAAATTCGCTTTATTCGAGCTGAAGAATCGCCTCGTCCGCAGCGCCGAGGGGCTGGCGGAAAATATCGGCGCGGCGCCGCATCTGCGCATCAGAACCGGCGATAAGATCGCCCTTGAGGAACGCTGGCCAGGCCATGCGACCTTGACTCATGAAGATCTGCTCGAAGAGGTTCTGAACTGGGTGGATACGCATCTGGGCGAAGACAGGCTGGTGGCCGCCGGGCACCGGATCGTGCATGGCGGCAAAAACTTCACCGCGCCGCTGCTGCTCGACCCTGCGCATCTGGCGGAAATCGCGCGGCTCAGCCAGCTGGCCCCCTTGCATGAGCCGCATAATTGCGCCGCCGTGCGGGCCTTGTTCAAATTGCGCCCCGCCTTGCCGCAGGTTGGATGTTTCGACACCTCTTTCCATCATACCATGCCGGAGATCGCGACACGTTTTGCCATTCCCCGCAAATTTCACGATGAAGGCGTGCGGCGCTACGGGTTTCACGGTCTCTCTTACGAATATATCACCTCCCGCCTGCCGGATCTGGCGCCGCATCTCGCTAATTCACGGCTTATCATTGCGCATCTTGGCAACGGCGCCAGCATGTGCGCGGTGAAGGACGGAAAATCCATTGATTCCACCATGGGGTTTACCGCGCTCGATGGGTTGGTGATGGGCACGCGCTGCGGTTCAATCGATGCCGGGGTGTTGATCTATTTCATGCAATCACATGGCATGAACGCTGATGACCTGACCAACCTGCTTTACAAACAATCGGGCCTGTTCGGCGTCTCCGGCATTTCCGCCGATGTCCGCACATTGCAGGAAAATTCCTCAAAGGAGGCGAGGGAGGCGCTCGATCTCTTCGCCTATCAGGCGGCACGTCAGGCCGGTGGATTGATCTCCTCGCTCGGCGGGCTGGATGGGCTGGTCTTCACCGCCGGCATCGGCGAACACGCCCCCGCCATCCGCGCCGCCATTTGCGAACGTCTGGCCTGGATGGGGATCAAAATCTCAACGCAAGCCAACGCAGCAAATGAATCCGCAATCAGCACCCCAGACAGCGCGGTGGAGGTACGGGTGATCCCAACCGATGAGGAGCTGATGATCGCCACCCATACGCGGAGTCTCATCAATAAATAAAAGTTTTTGGTGCAGCCAGCGTCCTGATGACGAAGCGGCAACGCCGCGCCGTCTGAAATCAGGACGCCAAGCCAAGCTTCAAAAAGCTGCGAAGAGGCCGCCTTTTTTGAAAAAAAGGCGGCACCCAAAAAACTTTCATAACATGGTACAGCGATAATCGTCCGACTTAGGCGGCCTGAAGAAACTCAGGGTTTCACCACCACGGCGATGACGATGATGATAAACAAAATCGTCGGCACCTCATTGGCGATGCGGTAGAATGTCTCAGACTTGCGGTTGGCATCGTTCAGAAAATCCTTCCGCCAGCGCGAGCAAGCGCCATGAAAGCCGAACAGCAACACCAGCGCCACAATCTTCGTCCACCACCAGCCGGCGGACCAGTTCACCGCACCCGGCGTGAAAACCAGCAACAAACCGAAAATGAACGTGCGCGATCATCGCCGGATTGATGATCTGCTTCAGCAAGCGCCGCTCCATCACCTTGAAGCGTTCTGATTCCGCATCACCCGGCTTGGTCTGGCAATGATACACGTAGAGGCGCGGCAGATAAAACATCCCCGCCATCCAGGCGGTGAAGCAGATGATATGCAGCGCCAAAAACCATTGGAAAAACGGCAACAGGCCGGGAAATGTCATGCCAGAACTCCAAAAATCTCATCAAGCGTCCTGAAAATCGCCGTCGCCCCTTCCGCCAGCAAGGCCGCGCCATCGCCATGCGGATCAAACCCGTAGCATGTCATCCCCGCCGCCACCGCGCCGCGCGTGCCAAGCCGGCTATCCTCCAGAACAATGCAGCGTTCAGGCGTAATGTTCGCATGCGCAGCAGCGGCCAGAAACACATCCGGCGCCGGCTTGGCCTTGCCGCCGCGCGCAATCACGCTGGCGGCGGAAACACAGCGCCCGTCCGTCAGCGCCGCCAGCCCGGTGCGGGAAAATTTCACCGCCATCTCCTCGTCGGAAGAGTTTGAGGCCACGCGCCAATCAAACCCAAGTTCAGTCACCTTGCGCAGCATCTCATCCGCACCGGGAATCAGCACCGCCTCCTGCCCCAACGCCAAAATCAGCTTGTCCGCCAACTCGCGCCGCCACCCGTCATGCAAATTACGGTTCAGCCGGGCCTCGATCATGGGCTGCATGTCGCCGATATTCATGCCGAGAAAGCAACTCATTGACTCCCGCGCATCCATCTCCCAGCCCAAAGCCGTCATCTCCTGCGCAATCAAGCGGGCGGCGACAAGCTCGCTGTCGATCAGCACGCCGTCACAATCGAAAATGATCAAATCAGGACGCAAATTTCGTCTCCCAAGGGCAATCCTTATGCGCGCCGCAGCGCGACCCGCCCCGGCACAAGCCCGGCCGCGCCGCGCGGCGCACCAGCCCAGCCACGGCGCGGATAAAATCCGGGTCGTCATTGGCCGCCCGCGCACGCACATAAACCGGCACACCCGCCTGTTCGGCCACATGCCGGTTCTCGATATCCAGCTCCACCAGCGTCTCGATATGGTCGGACACAAAGGCAATCGGCACCACCACCACGCCCACGCCGTCCCGCCCGGCCTGGGTGATCGCGTCGATGGTGCTGGGTTCCAGCCATTTTTGCGGCGTGGCGCGGGACTGGTAACAAACCTGCACCTGCACCCCGGTATCAGCCAGGCGCGCCGTCACCGCCGCACTCGTCGCCTCCACCTGCGCCTGATACGGATCCCCGGCTTTCACGATGCTCTCCGGCAACCCATGCGCGGAAAACAGCACCCGCAGAGGCAGCCCCGGCTTCTGCGCCATCGCATCCTCAATCGCCTCGCGCACCATGGCGGCGGTGGCGGCGATATAGGCTGGGTCATCAAACCAGCAGCAAAGCGTGGTCACCGGCACAACCAGCCCTGCCGCGGCGGCGGCCTCGCGCCAATCCGTCAGGGAGGAGCCGGTGGTGGTGCTGGAAAATTGCGGATACAGCGGCAGGAGCAAAACCCTGTCCGGCGCCCAGGCCTTCACCTCGCGCACCGTCTCGCGCGCAAACGGGTGCCAATAGCGCATGGCGATGAAGCAGCGGTAATCCCGCCCCAAAGCCGCTTCCAGCGCCCGGCCTTGCGCCTGGGTCAGCTCCAGCAACGGGGATTTCCCGCCCATCAGCCGGTAATTCTCCACCGCCGCCTTGGCCGAGGACGACGCAATCAGCCGTGAGAGCCAAACCCTGATGAACCAGGGGGCGCGGATGATCGCCTTGTCTGAAAACAGATTGACGCGAAAGGGTTTTATGGCCTCCGGCGCATCCGGCCCGCCAAGGTTGAACAGGACGATGGCCGTCCTCATCCGCGCTTGCCTCACCAGCTCCACCAGACGCGACACATGCGCCTCCGGCACATCCGGCGTGATGCCATGGCCCAGATTGAGGATATGTGGATAACCCCTCACATCGTCCAGCAGGGCCTTCACGCCCTCCTCCAGGGCCTTCCCGCCCAGTTTCAGCAGCAGCGGGTCCAGATTCCCCTGCAACACCGTCCCTGCCCCGCAAACGGCCCGCGCGGCCCTGATGTCGGTTACGCTATCCAGCCCCACCGCATCGACACCGGAATGTTTCGCATATTCCCCCAGCATCAGCCCGGCAAGGCGCGGAAATCCTATGATTTTCAGCCCCTCATGGCGTGATTTCAGCGCCGCGCAGATCCGCCGGTTCGGCTCGATCACAAAGTCCCGGAACTGCGCGGGCGGAAAAATCCCGGCCCAGCTCTCAAACAGCATCACGCAATCCGCCCCGGCGGCAATTTGGGCGGAGAGATACTCGATCGTCGCCTCGGTCAGGATCTCCAAAACCTGCCGGACGAAGTCCGGCCGCTCATAAGCCAGCTGCCGGGTGCGAGAAAACCCGCCGCCTTGGCCATCCAGCATGTAGCACGCCACGGTGGCGGGCCCGCCGGCAAAGCCGATCAACGCCGTGTCCTTGGGCAAGGAGGCCCGCAACCGGCTCACCGTCTCGATCACCGGCGCATAAATCCCCGCAGCGCGGCCCGGTTGCAGGATGTTGATATCCTCCAAGGGCGGCAGGCGCGGGCCCTCGCCCTCGGCAAAGCGCAACCCCTGCCCCAGCGCCATCGGCAGGATCAGAATATCCGAGAACAAAATCGCCGCGTCGAACCCGAATTTGCGGATCGGCTGCAGCGTCACTTCCTCAGCCAGGGCCGGATTCAGGCACAGCGAGATGAAATCCCCCGCCTGTGCGCGCACGGCCCGGTATTCCGGCAAATACCGTCCGGCCTGGCGCATGAGCCACATTGGTGGCGGCCAGATCTCGTTCCCTCCCAGGACTTCACGGAATTTCATACCCACCGCCTAAACCTAAACCTTCTTTTTTGAAAGATTGGGTAGGGGAGATGGTACCCTGTGGATAACGGGGGTTAACTTTCGCCATTCGCAAATCCACAAACTTATCCACAGCAGGAAACCAGCGGTAAAGCGCTGATTTTTACATATCTCCACAGCTTACCCACAGCTTGCACACGAAACCGCCGGAATTCATCCACTGTACCGGGTTTTCCCCATTTATCCCCGCTATCCGAAATTTGGGGCGCGCATCTCAGAGTTATCCACGCTATGAACCGGATTATGGACAGCGATAAGCTCGATATACATCTGATATCCGACGCCACTGGGGATACTTTGACCTCACTGGCCCGCGCCGCCGTGGCGCAGTTTGATGAGGAGCAGGTCTCCTATCACCGCTGGTCGCTCATCCGCTCGCGTTTGCAGCTGCACAGGGTGCTGGAAGGCATAGAGGCCGAGCCCGGCCCGGTGCTTTGCTCGCTTGTGGATGACGCGCTCCGCCATGAGCTGGACGCCGCCTGTGCCCGGCTCGGCGTGCCGCTTTTGCATGTGCTGGACCCTTTGCTGGAGATGCTCCAGGCCCAGTTCGGCGCCCCCGCCAAGCATAAGCCCGGCCGTCAATATGTACTGGATGCCGATTATTTCCGCCGGATCGACGCCATGCATTTCGTCATTTCCCATGATGACGGGCAGGCTAATCGCGGCATTGGCGATGCGGATGTGGTGCTGGTCGGCGTCTCCCGCTCTTCCAAAACCCCAACCTGCTTCTATCTCGCCAATCGCGGCATCAAGGCGCTGAATGTGCCGCTGGTGCCCGGCATTCCTCTGCCGGCGGAGCTGGATAAGCCGCGCTGCCCGGTCATTGGCCTGACCATCGACCCGAAATCCCTGATCGATATCCGCCGCCACCGGCTCAGGCTCATTGGCACCCATGAGCTGTTCGGCCGCGCGGACAGTACCGATTATGTCGACCAAGACTCCGTGGAAAAAGAACTGATCTGGGCCCGGCGGCTCTGCAATGAGCGCGGCTGGCCGACCATCGACGTGACCAGACGCTCCATTGAGGAAACCTCGGCCACCGTTCTCAAGCTGATGGATAATTGGCATGCCAAGCGCACGGCCGGGGAAGCGCCAGGCGGTTGAGCCGGGTTTCCGTGCCGGGAAAGCTGCTTATATAGGCGGCGTTATGTCCCGGAGTGTTCGTTCATGGATCTTGGCCTGAAATCCCGTTCCGCCCTGGTTTGCGCCGCCAGCGCCGGGCTTGGCCGCGCCTGCGCCCTGGCCCTGGCGCATGAGGGGGTGGACGTGACCATCACCGGGCGGAATGCGCAAAAGCTGGAGGCCACCGCCGCTGAGTTGCGGGCTTTGACCGGCGCCGCCATTTTCACCGCCGCCGGGGACATTACCACGCAAGCAGGCCGCGATGCGGCTTTGTCCGTCTGCCCCAACCCTGACATTCTGGTGAATAATGCCGGCGGTCCGCCGCCGGGCGATTTCCGGGATTTTTCGGATGAGGATTGGCAGGCGGCGCTGAATGCCAATCTGCTCACCCCCATCGCGCTCATCAAGGCGACAGTGGATGGCATGATCGCCCGGAAATTCGGGCGCATCGTCAATATCACCTCCGGCTCGGTGAAATCGCCCATCGGCAATCTGGCCCTCTCCAACACCGCCCGCACGGGGCTGACCGGGTTTGTCGCCGGGCTGTCGCGCCAGGTGGCCAAGCATAATGTGACGATCAACAATTTGCTCCCCGGCCCGTTCGATACGGACCGGCTGCGCAAAACGGTGGCGGATGCCGCCAAATCCGCCGGGATCAGCCCGGATGAGATGATCGCCAAACGCGCTTCCACCATTCCGGCCGAGCGGGTGGGCCAGCCGGACGAGTTCGGCGCCGCCTGCGCCTTCCTCTGCTCTGCCCAGGCGGGCTACATCGTCGGCCAGAACATTCTGCTGGACGGCGGCGCGTTCAACAGCACCATGTAAGGCGCTTTTGCCCAGCCAGGGCACGGCCCCAAAGTTCCAAAAGTTTTTTGGGTGCCGCCTTTTTTTCAAAAAAGGCGGCTTTCTTTCCCTTCTTTCCCACCCTTGGCGCGGCTGACGCCCAAGGATAAACAGGCGCACCATGTCTGAAACCGAACCCACGCGCTACGATTTTTCCGCCGCCGAGCCACATTGGCAAGCCGAATGGGAGCAGCAAGGCTGCTTCCGGGCGGAGGATGTCCCCACCAGCGGCCAGCCCAAATATTATGTGCTGGAGATGTTCCCCTACCCGTCGGGGAAGATCCATATGGGCCATGTGCGCAATTACACGCTGGGCGATGTGGTGGCGCGCTATAAGCGCGCCCAGGGTTTTGCGGTGCTGCACCCCATGGGGTGGGACGCGTTCGGCCTGCCGGCCGAGAACGCGGCGCGGGAGAACAACTCCAACCCCGCCGACTGGACCTATAAAAACATCGCCAATATGCGCGCCGAGCTGCAGCGCATGGGCTTCTCGCTCGACTGGTCGCGCGAATTCGCCACTTGCGACCCCTCTTATTATGGCCAGCAGCAGAAGCTGTTCCTGGATTTCTGGAAGGCCGGGCTGGTCGAGCGGCGCGATGCCAGCGTGAACTGGGACCCGGTGGACATGACCGTGCTCGCCAATGAGCAGGTGATCGACGGGCGCGGCTGGCGCTCCGGCGCGCTGGTGGAGAAGAAAAAGCTCTCCCAATGGTTCCTGAAAATCACCGATTTCGCGCCGGATCTGCTGGACGGGCTGAACAGCCTGGAGCGCTGGCCCGAGCGGGTGAAGCTGATGCAGGAGAACTGGATCGGGTTTTCACAGGGCGCGGAGGTGGCGTTCAAGCTGGCCAGCCCCATTGATGGCACGGATGGCGTGACGGTCTATACCACCCGGCCCGACACGCTGTTCGGCATGTCCTTCCTGGCCATCGCGGCGGAGCATCCGCTGGCCAAGGCGGTGGCGCAAACCAGCGCCGAGGCGGCGGCCTTCATCGCCGAATGCGCGAGCCAGGGCACGTCCGAAGCCGTGATTGAGGCGGCCGAAAAGCGCGGCTTCAATACCGGGCTGGAGGTCATCAACCCCTTCACCGGCCAGCGCCATACCGGTCTGGATCGCGAATTTCGTGCTGATGGACTATGGCACCGGCGCAATCTTCGGCTGCCCCTGCGGGGACCAGCGCGACCTGGATTTCGCCCGGAAATATTCGCTCCCGGTGCCGGTCGTGGTGTCTCATGAGAAGGACACCACGCCGGAGATCGGCAACAAGGCGCTGGATGGCGAGGGCTATATCGTCAATTCCGGCTTCCTCACCGGGCTTTCCACCAAGGAGGCCAAGCCGCGCGCCATCGAGGAGCTGGAAAAACTTGGTGTCGGCAAGGCGGTGCAGAATTGGCGCCTGCGCGATTGGGGCATTTCCCGCCAGCGTTACTGGGGCTGCCCCATCCCGGTCATCCATTGCGAGGCCTGCGGCCCGCAGCCGGTGCCGGCCGACCAGCTTCCCGTTACCCTGCCCGTCTGATGTGAGCTTTCGATAAACCCGGCAACCCGCTGGACCACCACCCCAGCTGGCGCCATGTGGCCTGCCCCGCCTGCGGCCAGGCAGCCCAGCGCGAGACGGACACGTTCGACACCTTCATCGACAGCTCCTGGTATTTCGCCCGCTTCACCGCCCCGCAGGCGGACACGCCCACCAATCTGGACGCGGTGAATTATTGGCTGCCGGTGGACCAGTATGTGGGCGGCATCGAGCATGCCATTCTGCATCTGCTCTATGCCCGCTTCTTCACCCGCGCCATGCACAAGACCGGCCATGTGGCGGTGGACGAGCCCTTTGCCGGGCTGTTCACCCAGGGCATGGTCACGCATGAATCCTGACAAGGATGAGGCCGGAAGCTGGCTTTATCCTGACGAGATCATCCGCACCGCCGAGGGTGCCACGCTGAAAGCCACGGGCGCGCCGGTGACGGTGGGGCGGGTGGAGAAAATGTCCAAATCCAAGCGCAATACGGTGGATCCGGGTGCGATTGTCGGCCGGTTCGGCGCGGATACGGCGCGCTGGTTCGTGCTGTCGGACAATCCGCCCGAGCGCGACGTGGAATGGACGGAAAATGGCGTGCAGGGCTCTTATCGCTTCCTGCAGCGCCTTGCCCGCGTGGGGGAGGAGATCGCCAAATCCGGCCCCGTTGCCGTGGAAAGCTACGGCCCCGAGGCCAAGAAACTGCGCCAGCTCACGCATCGCTCCATCGAGGCGGTGACGCGCGGCGCTGGAAAGCTTCGCCTTCAACCTCGCCGTGGCGCGGCTTTATGAGCTGCTGAACGCCCTCGCCGCCCCGGCCGAGGCGCCGGACATGCAGGCGGCGCGGTTCGAGGGCGCGGAAATTCTGGTGCGGCTCGCCGCGCCGATGATCCCGCATCTGGCCGAGCATCTTTTTGCCAAGCTACGCCCCGGTTTGGGCCTGGCCGCCCAGCAGCCCTGGCCGAAGGCCGACCCCGCTTTGCTGGTGGTGGATGAACTCACCGTGGCGGTGCAGGTGAACGGCAAGCTGCGCGGCACCATCCTGGTTCCGGCGGGCGCCAAGGAGGATGTGGCGATCGCGCTTGCCAAGGAGGCCGTGGCCAGCGCAATAGGAACACAGACCATTGTGAAACAGATCTATGTTCCAGGCAGGATCGTGAATTTTGTCGTCAAACCGTAAGCCGCTCATCGCCCTCGCCCTGCTCGCCCTTTCCGGCTGCGGCTTTTCGCCGCTTTATGGCGGGGCGCAGGGCCAAGCCGCCAGCGCCTCGCTGGAAACCGTGGCGGTGCAGAATATTCCCGACCGCACCGGCCAGATGCTGCGCCTGAGCCTGCAACAGCAGCTCTATACCGCCGGGCAGCCGGTGACGGAGCTCTACACCCTCTCGGTCAATTACAGCATCATCCAGACCGGCGAGGGCATTCAGGAGGACAGCTCCACCAGCCGCACGCGCTTCAACGCCAATGCCACCTGGCATCTCTCGCCTATCGGCAAACCCTCGGTCACGCTGGCCTCCGGCAATGCCACGGCGATGGACGCGATGAACATCATCGACCAGCAATATTTCGCCTCCAACCTGGAGACGGACACGGTGAACCAGCAGCTGGCCAATGAGGTCGCCGCGCAGATCACCACCCAGCTTGCCATCTGGTTCCGCGCCCACCCGAATTCATGAAGCTGGATGCGGGCCGGGTTGATGGTTTTTTAAAGGCGCCATCCGCCCCTGTGGTTTTGCTGCACGGGCCGGATGCCGGGCTGGTTGCCGAGCGCGGGCTGGCTTTGGCCCGCTCGGTTGAGGGCGCGCTGAACGACCCGTTCAGCTTCGCCGAACTCTCCAACCCCGCGCCGGATGCGCTGCTGGCGGAAGCCACGGCGGCCTCATTGACCGGTGGGCGGCGGGTGGTGCGGGTGCGCGATGCCCATGAGCCGCTGGTCAAGACGCTGGAGATTCTTACCAAAACCCCGCCGGATGCGCTGGTGATTCTGGAGGCGGGGGAGCTGACGCCAAAGTCCAAACTCCGCGCCTTGGCGGAAAAAGCCGCGGGCGTGGCCAGCATTGCCTGCTACGCCATCGACAATGCCAAGCTGCCGCAGGTGATCTCCGCCCGGCTGCGGGCACAGGGTGTTGCCATCGAGCAGGATGCCGCCAGCTGGGCGGCGCAAAACCTTACCGGCGAGGAAGGCCCGCTGGGCCAGGCCTTGGAGGTACTGACCCTCTATGCCGGTGAAGCCCGGACGCTCTCTTTAGCCGATGTGTCCTCCATCCTTGCCGATGGCGGCGATACATCGATGAATGACGCCATCGATTCCGCCCTGACCGGCGACCTCGCCGCGACGGACAAGGCGCTGTCCCTGGCTTATGAGGAGGGCGCCTCGCCGGTGGGGTTGATCCGCGTGCTGCTGTCAGAACTTTTGCGCCTGCGTCTGGCGGCCGGGGCGATGGCGGAAGGGGCTTCGGTGCAGGAGGCGATGTCCGGCATGCGCCCGCCGGTGTTTTTCAAGCGCCAGCCGGTGGTGCAGAAAATGCTGCGCCTCTGGCCCCTGCCCGCGCTGAACCAGGCGCTGGCGGCGGCGCTGACGGCGGAAACCGCCTGCAAGACCACGCATATTCCCGAACATGATTATTGCCGCCAGACAATGCTGGCGCTGGCAACACGCGCCCGCAACGCCGCCAGAGCTTAAATTTCCAAATGTTTTTGGTGCAGCTTTTTTCAAAAAGCTGCCTCTTTTTTCTTAAAACTCATCCCAATCCTCCTCCAAGGCCGGCATCTTTTTGAAGCTACCGGCCAGGCTGGCGCCGGCTTTGGCCGGGGCCTGAGTGACCGCCTTTCTGACCGGTTTTGGCCGCTCAATGGCGCGCTGGCTACCGATATTGAACCGGCCGATCAGCGCTTCCAGTGTTTCAGATTCCGATGACAAGGCATGGCTGGCGGCGGTGGCTTGCTCGACCATCGCGGCGTTCTGTTGGGTCATCTGGTCCATCTGGCCCATGGCGGTGTTCACCTGGGCCAGCCCGGCGGCCTGCACATTGGCGGAATGGGCGATCTCTCCCACCATTTTGTTCAGCGCGCCCACCTGTTCGACGATCCGCTCCAGCGCCGTGCCGGTTTCGCCCACCAGCCGCACCCCGGCTCTCAACCTGGGTGCTGGAGGTGGAGATGAGGGATTTGATCTCCTTCGCCGCCTCGGCCGAGCGCTGGGCCAGGGCCCGCACCTCGGTGGCCACCACGGCAAAGCCGCGCCCGGCATCGCCCGCGCGGGCGGCCTCCACCCCGGCATTGAGCGCCAGAAGATTGGTCTGGAAGGCGATCTCGTCGATCACGCCGATGATATTGCCGATCTGGCGCGAGGAGGTTTCGATCTCGCCCATGGCGCTGACGGCTTCGCGCATCACCGCACCGGAGCGGGCCGCATCGTCATGCGCGGTGTTGACCACGTTCAGCACATCCGCGGCATTTGTGGCGGTCTGCTTGACGGTGCTGGTCACGCTGCCCAGGGCGGTCACGGTTTGCTCCAGGGCCGCGGCTTGGCGCTCGGTGCGTTTGGCGAGGTCATCCGCCGCCTGCATCATCTCCGCCGCGCCATTGCGCACGCCGGAGGCATTATGGCCGATGGCGTGCAGGGTCTCCTGCAAGTGCGCCAGGGCGGCGTTGAAATCGGCCCGCAAGGTCTCATAGGCGGCGGGGAAGGCCTGGTCGAGCCGGGAGATGAGGTCGCCGCGCGCCAGCCGGCCCAGCCCGGCGCCGAGCTGGGCCACCATTGCGGCATGTTCGGCGGCGAGGCGGGAGGCTTCCTGCTCGCGTGTGATGCGCCCCTCCTCGGCTTCCTGCCGGCTGGCTGCGGCCTCGGCTTCAAGCTGGCGGTTTTGCAGGGCGTTTTGCCGCAAGCGGGCCAGCGCTTCGGCCATGGTGCCGATCTCGTCCGTGCGGTCCTCGCAGGGGATCCGGGTTTCCAGCTCGCCCTGCGCGAGCCCGCGCAGGGCGGCGCTTAGCCCCTGCAGCATGCCGGACATCTGCCGGCGAAAGGCGAACACGGCCAGCAGATAAAGCCCCATGAGCGGAACAAAAATGCCCGCCAGCCCTTCGAGGCTGCGGATCATTTCGGCGTTGACGTCATTGAGGGAAACGCCGGTGCCGATCAGCCATCCCCATTGCGGGACCGCGACGAGGGCGCTGATTTTCGGTTCAGCCTTGCCGCCGGGGATGCGCGGAAATTGATCGTGCTGGAAGAAGAGTTTGCCGGCCCGGGCGGCATCGAACATGGCTGGCAGGAAGATCTTGCCCTTGGCGTCGCCCCTATTCAGCTGATTGGTGCCGACCAGGGATTTGTCGGGATGGGTGAGAACGGTGCCGTCATGATCATAGACGAACAAATAATCGCCGCCTTGGTAGCGGATGGACCCGATGGCCGCGAGGGCGGCTTGTTGCGCGGCGGCCATGGTCATGGCGCCGCTTTGGGCCTGGGCCACGTAATACGAAGCGATGGAGCGCCCGGCTTCGTCCAGGGCCTGGATTTGGTTTTTCTTGGCCTGGATCTGCAGTTGATAAGATTTGCCGGCCGAAACGATGATGCCGGCGAGCATCAGTCCGAGGGCGAAAAGAAACAGCAGGGTAAATTGCCAGGTGATCGATAACCGGCGGAGAACATGCATTGGGCTCTTTGCATCCACGATAGGCCGCCGCCTTGCGGGCGCGGGGTGCGGCGAGGATGCAGGAAACGATATAACGCCTCGTTAACCCCGGAGGGGATCGGCGGGGTTATGTTCCACGTGGAACGTTCCGGTCGTGTTGCCGGGTGGTAGGGCCCGATGTTCCACGTGGAACACCGGCCGTGCGTGTTCAGCCGTTCAGCAGCGCCAGCAGGGAGTTCGAGCTGGTCGAGGTCGGCGTAGTTCAGCACCAACGCCCCGCCCTTGCCGTTGAATTTGATCATCCACCTTCAGCCCCAGCCGCTCGGAAAGACTTTCCGCCAGCGCAGCGATTTCGCCGTTGTTGCCCTGCGTGTTCGCGCGGCGTGCGGGTCGGTTTCCTGCGGGCTCGAGGGAGCGCCCGGCGGATTCTCACCAGCGCCTCCGTCTGGCGCACCGAGAGGTCCGCGCTTGACGATTTCCTTCGCCGCCTGTCACCGGGTCCGGGTGGGTCAGCAGCGCCTTGGCGTGGCCGGTGGTGAGCTGGCCTTCGCGCAGCATTGCCTGCACCGGCTGCGGGCAGCTTGCAACAGGCGCATGACATTGGTGATATGGCTGCGGGATTTGCCGACGGCTTCGCCCAGCTTGTCGTGGCTGAGCTTGAACTCCTCGGTCAGGCGCTTATAGCCCTCGGCCTCCTCCACCGCGTTCAGGTTCTCGCGCTGCAGATTTTCCACCAGCCCGGCGGCCATGGCGTCGCTATCGGTCAGCTCGCGCACCAGCACCGGGCACCTCATGCAGCTGGGCGCGCTGGGAGGCGCGCCAGCGGCGCTCGCCGGCGATGATCTGGTAATGGCCGGGCACGCCCGGGTTGGGGCGGACCAGCAGCGGCTGCAAGATGCCGCGCTGGGCGATGGATTCCGCCAGCTCCTGCAGCGCGGTCTCGTCCATTTCCTGGCGCGGCTGGAAGGGGCTTGGCTCCAGCAGGTCGACCGCCAGTTGCTGCACGCCCGGGCGCGGTGACGCTGGCGGGCACCGCCGCCTCGCCCAGCAAGGCGGCCAGGCCCCGGCCCAGAGCGTTTACGCGTGCTCTTTCGCGCTCATGCCATCTCCTTTCGTGCTTGCGCGTCCGGCGCAAAAATTCCGACGCCAAAGCGAGATAGGCCTGCGCGCCGGTGGAGCGGAAATCATAAAGCAAAACCGGGATGCCGTGGCTAGGGGCTTCGGTGATGCGGATGTTGCGGGGGATGGCGGTTTCGAACACCTTGTCCTTGAAATAGCCGCGCGACATCGGCGCTCACCTGTTCGGAGAGGTTGTTGCGCTTATCCGTCATGGTCAGCACGATGCCGTCGATCTGCAGCTTCGGATTGAGGCTGCGCTTGACCATCTCGATCGGTGCGCATGAGCTGGGAGATGCCTTCCAGCGCGAAAAATTCGGCCTGCAGCGGCACCAGCACGGCATCGGCCGCGACCAGCCCGTTGAGGGTGAGCAGGCCGAGGCCGGGCGGGCAGTCGATGAAGACGACATCGGCATCGCAGCCCTGGGCCAGCGCCTCGCGGAGCAGGAATTCGCGGCGCTCCGTCTGGCCGAATTCCAGGTCGGCGCCGATGAGATCCGGCACGGCGGGGACGATGGAGAGATTTTCGACACTGGTCGGCAGCGTGGCCTCCGCCAGGGTGGCATCGCCCGCCAGCAGCGCGTAGCTGCCGCCCTTGCGCACCTCATGCGTCGATGCCAAGCCCGGTGCGAGGCGTTGCCCTGCGGGTCGATATCGATGAGCAGGACCTTCAGCGCCGCCCACGGCCAGGGCGGCGGCGAGGTTGATGGCGGTGGTGGTTTTGCCGACGCCGCCTTTCTGGTTGGCGACGGCGATGATGCGCGGGTGTTTAATCGGGTCCGGCATGGCGGATCTGGCTCACTTTCAGGATGCAGCTTTCGCCCCATCCGGGGCGGTAAGGCGCGTGACGTCCATGTGCCAGAGGGGGGTTGCGGCCGTCAATTCGGCATCGGCGCCGCGGCCTTTCGGGAACAGGCAGATGCCGTCCGGTGCCAGAAGGGCGCCGCCAGGCCGAGCAATTTGTCCAAGGGCGCCAAGGCCCTGGCGGTGATCAGCGGGGCGGGCTGCGACGGGCGCGGCCTCGATCCGGCAATTGTGAATCTTTGCGGGCGCGCCGGTCTGGCGCGCGGCTTCCATCAGGAAGGCGGCCTTGCGGCATGTCGGATTCTATCAGGTCGAAGGGAATGCCGGTGGCGATGCACAGCACCATGCCGGGAAAACCCGCACCGGAGCCGAGATCGATGGCGCGGGCTGTGCCTGCCGGGATGAAGGGCAGCAGGCGCAGCGAATCCTTCACATGCCGCTCCCAGATATGCGGCAGGTCGGCCTTGGAGACGAGGTTGATCTTCGGCGACCATTTTTCGCACGAGCGCCGCGAATTCCCGCAGTCTGTCTTCGTTCATGCGGCGCGGCGGCCTTTCTTCAGGGCGCCGAAAATGGCGCCGAGGGCGGCGGGGGTCATGGCCTCGATACGGCCGGCGGCGGCGAGGGTTTGCGGGCGGGTGCGCTCGAGCTTCTCGCGCAATTCGGCGGAGAGGCCGCCGATGCGGGCATAGTCGAAATCCGCGGGGATTTTCACCGCCTCGTCGCGCTTCGCGGGCTTTGATTTCGGAGTCCTGGCGGGAGAGGTAGCCGGCATAAAGCTGGTCGGCGCGCAGGATGTTGGCGGCCCTGCCCTCGCCTTGCGGCTTGCCGTTGAAGGCGGCGATTTCGGCCTGCAAGTGCGCGCGAAGTGCGCGTTCGCGCTCGCTGCCGACGCAGCCCCAGCCGAGGCCCATCGGGGTCAGGCGCAGCTCGGCATTGTCGGCGCGCAGAAGCAGGCGGTATTCGGCGCGGGAGGTGAACATGCGGTAGGGCTCGGTCACGCCCTGGGTGACGAGATCGTCGATCAGCACGCCGATATAGGCCTCGACCGGGTCAGCATGGCCGGTGCAGCGCCCCCGGCCGCGGCGCGCGCGGCGTTCAGCCCGGCGATGAGGCCTTGCGCGCCGGCTTCCTCATAGCCGGTGGTGCCGTTGATCTGGCCGGCCAGGAACAGCCCAGGCAGGGCCTTCAGCTTCAGGGAATGGTCCAAGGCGCGGGGGTCGACATAGTCATATTCCACCGCATAGCCGGGGCGCAGGATCTGGGCGTGTTCCAGGCCCGGGATGGTGCGGATCAGCAGCCTCCTGCACATCCAGCGGCAAAGAGGTGGAGATGCCGTTGGGGTAGATGGTGTCGTCATCCAGCCCTTCGGGCTCCAGGAAGATCTGGTGGCCGGGCTTTTCGGCGAACCGCACCACCTTGTCCTCGATGGAGGGGCAATAGCGCGGCCCGCGCCCGGCGATGTTGCCGCCATAAACCGCCGATTTATGGATGTTTTCCCGGATGACCGCGTGCGTCGCCTCGGTGGTGGAGGTGATGCGGCAGGAGATTTGCGGGTTGGTGACGCGCGCCGTGAGGGCGGAGAACGGCTCGGGCGGGTTTTCGCCTTTGTCCTCGGGCAGAATTGTCCCAGTCGATGCTGGATTTGGCCAGACGCGCCGGGGTGCCGGTTTTCAGGCGGCCGAGCGGCAGGTTGAGGCGGCGCAGATCCTCGGCCAGGCTGCGGGAGGGAGCATCGCCAATGCGCCCGCCGGGCTGCATCTGCGTGCCGAAATGCAGGATGCCGTTGAGGAAGGTGCCGGTGGTGAGCACGGCCGCGGCGCAGGAGATGGTTTTGCCGGAGGCGAGGCGCACGCCGGAAAGCTGGCCGTTTGTGGCCTCCAGCCCGGCGGCTTCATCCTCCAGGATGGTGAGGTTGGCTTGCGCGGCCAGCAGCGCCTGGATGGCGTTGCGGTAGAGCTTGCGGTCCGCCTGGGCGCGCGGGCCGCGCACGGCCGGGCCCTTGCCGCGGTTGAGGAGTTTGAAATGGATGCAGGCGGCGTCCGCGGCTTTGCCCATCAGGCCGTCCAGTGCATCGATCTCGCGGACCAGATGCCCCTTGCCGATGCCGCCGATGGCCGGGTTGCACGACATCTCCCCCAGCCGGGCGGCGCTTTGCGTGACCAGCAGGGTGCGCGCCCCATAACGGGCGGCGGCGGCGGCGGCCTCGGTTCCCGCATGGCCGCCGCCAATGACGATGACATCGTAGTTCATGCCGGGGATTTAGCGAGTTTGCCGGAAAAACGCCAAGGGTTTCGGGGACGGGAAAATCGTTTCGATATGGGTGTTAATGAACGCTCCTCTTGGAAAAATGATCTTGCCTTGCGTGCCGGGACGGGCTGTGCCGCCGTTGCGGACACGGCTTTCAGGGCGGCATTTCAGGGGGGCTGCCTATTTGAACTGTTCGTGTTGTTACCTATATTTACGGGAGGAGTGAGGAGTTTTGGGAAGGTGGAGCATGTCATGAAAGCAGGGCAGAGCCAGATATGCGCCGAGCCCGCGCCGAGCCGCCCTGTCGCCGATTGCGGGGACTTGCCGTTTTTGATCAAGCGGGATGGAACCTGGCTCTATAAGGGCAGCCCGATCGCCCGGAAGCCGATGATATGCCTGTTCTCGACCGTGCTGACGCGCGATGAGGACGGGGCATATATTCTGGAGACTCCCGCCGAGCGCGGGCGGATTGAGGTGGAGGATGCGCCCTTCGTGGCCGTGGAGCTGGAATGGACCGGCAGCGGGAAGGACCAGATGCTCTGTTTTCGCACCAATGTGGACCAATGCGTGACGGCGGGGCGGGCGCATCCGATCCGCGTCGCGCATGATTTGCTGAGTTGCGAGCCGACGCCGTATCTTCATATCCGTGATGGCAAAGGCAGATTCCCGATTGAGGCGCGGATCAACCGTGCAACCTATTATGAGCTGGTGGCGCTGGCGGAGCCGGGGATTGTCCAGGGCCGCAAGGTGCTGGGCGTTTGGAGCGAGGGGGTGTTTTTCCCGCTTGGCGACATGCCGAATTGTCACCAGGACACCGATTGAGCGCCAGGGCGGTGCGGCGTGAAGGCGCAGGCGCTGCGCCAGGCTTTTCCGTCGGGGCTGGCTTATAAGAATGTTGATTTGGGCGGGTTGCGCCCGTCGGCGGTGCTGGTGCCGCTGGAGCCTGAAAGGGGCGTCTGGCTGACAAGGCGCAGCACCCGGATGGCCGAGCATGCCGGGCAGGTTTCTTTTCCGGGCGGGAAGATCGAGGCATTCGATGCCTCGCCCGAGGCGGCGGCTTTGCGCGAGGCGCAGGAGGAGATCGGGCTCGACCCCGCGCAGGCGGAGATTCTCGGGCGATTGAATGACCATGTGACCGGCACGGGGTTTCATATTGCGCCCGTGGTGGCGCTGTTGCCTGAAAATGTAATGCTGCTGCCGGAGACGGAGGAGGTTGAGGAGCTGTTCGCCCTGCCCTTTTCGGATTTGTTGAATCCTGACTATCCGGTCCGGCGCAAGGCGGTTTGGCGCGGCGGGGCGCGGGAATTCTGGGTGTGGCCGCATGAGGACCATGTGATCTGGGGGGCGACGGCGGAGATATTGCGCAGGCTGGCGCTGCGGCTGCGGGAGGTTGCGTGATCAAGCTGCCGGGCATGGAGAAAGTGTGGGCGGCGCTGCCGGAGGCCCGGATGGTGGGCGGGGCGGTGCGCGACATGCTGGCCGGGCGCGATGTGGCGGATGTGGATTTTGCCTCGCCGCTGACGCCGCAGGAGGTGATGGCGCGCGCCCGCGCGGCGGGGCTGAAGGCGGTGCCGACCGGGGTTGAGCATGGCACGGTGACTTTGGTGGCGGCCGGGCGCGGGTTTGAGGTGACGACGTTGCGCCGGGATGTGGAGACGGATGGGCGCCGGGCGCTGGTGGCATTCACCGATGACTGGCGCGAGGATGCGGCGCGGCGGGATTTCACGATCAATGCGATGTCCTGCACCCGCGATGGGGAGATTTTCGATTATTTTGGCGGGCGGGAGGATTTGCAGGCCGGGATTGTGCGGTTTGTGGGGGCGGCGCGGCTAAGGATTGCCGAGGATTATCTGCGGATTTTGCGGTTTTTTCGGTTTTTCGCGCGTTATGGGCAAGGCGGGCCGGATGCGGCGGCGGTGGCGGCCATTGCCGAAGAGCGGGAGGGGCTGCGCGGGCTTTCGGCGGAGCGTGTGTGGAGCGAGGTGAAGAAGATTCTCGCCGCGCCCGCGCCGCTGGCGGCTGTGGAGCTGATGCGCGAGACCGGGGTGCTGGGGATTGTGCTGCCGGGGGCGCAGCCGGAGAGGCTGGCGGCGCTGCTGGCACGCGGGGCGCCGGTTGACCCGTTATTGCGGGTGGCGGCGCTGACGGATGAGGATCTGGCGGCGCGGCTGAAATTGAGCGGGGCCGAGGCGGAGGCTTTGGCAAGCTGGCGCGTGAATTTGGGGGTGAAGCCGGAGGATGACGATGCGGCGTTGCGCCGGGCGCTGGCGGATGTGCCGGTTGAGGTGCTGATCAGGCGGGTTTGGCTGTGGGGCGGTGATGGGGCTGGCTGGGCCGGGTTGCGGGACCGGCTGGCGGCGATGGAGCGGCCGGTATTTGCGGTGCAGGGCCGGGATCTGGTGGCGCTGGGGGTGAGCGCGGGGCCGCGCATGGGGGAGATTTTGGCGTTGACGCGGCGCTGGTGGCTGGAGGGAGGCTGCGTGGCGGACAAGGCGGCGTGTCTGGCGCGGGCTGATCTGATGCTTGGAAGCGCTAAATCATGAGATGTTTTGGGGGGCTTCGTTCAAACCCCCCATGAATGGCCGCCTCAGACCGCGATGCGCACGCCCAGTTCGACCACGCGGTCTGACGGGATGCGGAAGAATTCCGTGGCGGAGACGGCGTTGCGGGACATGAACAGGAACAGCCAGCGGCGGATGAAGCGCAGCTTGGGCACCGAGGCGGGGACCACGGTTTCGCGCCCGAGGAAATAGCTGGTCTGCATCGCCTTGAACTCGATGCCCTGGGCGTTCAGGCTTTCCAGCGCGCGGGGGACGTTCGGGCTTTCCATGAAGCCGTAATAGAGCGTGACCTTGTAGATGCCCGGTGCTGCTTCCTCGACCTGGGCGCGCTGATCCGGGGAGGCTTGGGGCACATCCAGGTTGCGGACGGTGACGAAGAACACCTGCTCATGCAGCACTTTGTTGTGCTTGAGATTATGCAGCAGCGCGTTGGGCACGAAATCCAGGTTGCCGGTGAGGAAGACCGCCGTGCCGGGCACCCGCACGATGCGCGATTGCGGCAGGCGGGCCAGGAAGGTGGACAGCGGCAGGCTGTCTTGCATCCAGCGGGCCACGATGAGCGAGCGGCCGCGGCGCCAGGTGGTCATGATGAGGATGATGGTGGCGCCGATGACGAGCGGGACCCAGCCGCCATCGAAGAATTTGAGGGTATTGGAGGCGAAGAATACCAGGTCGATGAGGCCGAACAGGCCGAATACGGAGAGGGCGGCCAGGCGCGACCAGCCAAATTGGCGGCGGAAGACCACAACGGCCAGCATGTTGGTGCACAGGAAGGTGCCGGTGACGGCGATGCCATAGGCCCAGGCCAGGGCGTTGCTGGTCTTGAACACCAGGACAAGGACGATGACGCCAAGTGCCAGCATCGTGTTGATCTGCGGCAGGTAGATCTGGCCTGCCTCGGATTCCGAGGTGTGGCGGACCTCCATGCGCGGGAACAGCCCGAGCTGGATGCATTGCCGCGCCATGGAGAAGGCGCCGGAAATGACGGCCTGGCTGGCGATGATGGTGGCCAGGGTCGAGAGGATGACGAGCGGCACCTGCAGCTCGTGCGGGGCCAGCTTGAAGAAGGGATTATCCGCCGCCGAGGGGTGTTGGAGGACCAGGGCGCCCTGGCCGAAATAATTCAGCAGCAGGCAGGGCAGGACGAAATAGGTCCAGGCCGTGCGGATGGGGCGGCGGCCGAAATGGCTCATATCCGCGTACAGCGCCTCGGCGCCGGTAACGGCCAGCACCACGGCGCCGAGCGTGACGAAGGCGGTGAATTTGTGCCGGATCAGGAAGTCCAGCCCGTCCATCGGGTTGAGGGCGAGGAGGATGGCGGGATTATGCACGATACCCACCAGCCCGAGGATGCCGATGCCGATGAACCAGACCAGCATGATGGGGCCGAAGGCGCGGCCCATGGTGCCGGTGCCGCGATTCTGGACCAGGAACAGGGCGATGATGACCACCAGGGAGAGCGGTTCGACCAGCGGCGCAAGCTCGGGGGAAACGACCTCGAGGCCGGAGACGGCCGACAGCACCGAGATGGCCGGGGTGATGATGCCGTCTCCGAAAAACAGGCCGGCGCCGACGATGCCGACGATGCCGAGATAGGCGCGGGTGCGCTCAGACCGGGCCACGCGCTGGGCGAGCGCCATCAGCGCCAGGACGCCGCCTTCGCCGTTATTGTCGGCCCGCATGACGAAGGTGACGTATTTCAGGGTGACCGTGAGGATCAGCGCCCAGGCGATGAGCGACAGCAGACCGTAGACATCGTCGCTCCTGAGGGTGCCGCCGGTGAAATAGGTCAGGCAGGTTTGCAGCGCGTAGAGCGGGCTGGTGCCGATATCGCCATAGACGACGCCGAGCACGCCGACGAGGGCGGAAAGCCGTAGTTTTTCGGCCGCGCCGCCGTGCTGAACTGCGCTGGATGTCATCTGAAATTCCTTATCGCCATCGAGGCAGCCTCTAGCTGTTTGCCCGGAGCCGGACAAGGCGGAGCAGGCCGCGCCTGGCCTTGGCGGGCAGGCGCGGCGCTGCGGTTCATGGGGCGGGCTGGGCCCTTGGCAGCAGCAAATAGAGCGTGCCGGGCTGGCGCATGGAGCCGGCGATCTGCTCGGCATCCGGCCCGGCGCCGAAGAAGATGTCGGCCCGGTCCGGCCCGTGGATGCCGCCGCCAGTGTCCTGGGTGATGGCGAGATGGTCCAGAGCCGCGCCGGTGCTTGGGTCCGTGGTGGCGATGAAGAGGGGGGCGCCGAGCGGGAGGGCGGATTGGTCGATGGCGACGGAGCGCGCCGCGGTGAGCGGGACGCCGAGCGCGCCGGGGGCGCCTTCATCCGCCGGCAGGTCGCCGAGCGGGCGCATGTAAACATAGCGCGCGTTCTGCTCCATGACCGATTGGGCCTGGTCGGGGTTGGCTTTCAGCCAGGCGGAGATGCTCTGGTAGCTGACATCGTCCGGCTTGAGCGCGCCCATCTGCACCAGGATGCGGCCGATGGGGGTGTAGGGCTGGCCGTTCTGGCCGTCGAAGCCGACGCGCAGGATGTTGCCGTCGGGCAGGAGGATGCGGCCCGAACCCTGGATCTGTAGCATGAAGGCATCGACCGGGTTGGTGAGGTAGGCCGTGACCGGCGCATTGCGGTACAGGGCGCCGCCATCAATGGCCGAACGGGGCAGGTTGGCGAGCGAGGCCACGGAGGGCTGGGCATAGAGCGGCACGTTGTAGCCGGGGTGCTGATTCTTGGCGCCCGGCACTTGCGGCTCGAAATAGCCGGTGACGAGGGCCTGACCGGAGACGGTATAGGCATCGAACCAGCTTTCAAAGAATTGTCGCGCGGCGGTGTCGTCGTTCGGGGCGATGGCCTCGGCCGCATTGCAGGCGGGCTGCCAGAGCCCGGCCTGGCCGGCGCGTTCCTGCGCCAGCCCGGCGCCGCCGAGCGGGCTGTCAGGCGGCATCAGCAGGATGGCTTTGCAGCTGGTGACGAAGCTGGCGAGGGCGGCGGCGACGTTGTCCTGCTGCCAGCCGGGCAGGCTGGAGACGGAGACCTGGGGCCCTGGCGGGGCGTTTGGGCCGGTTTGGAGGGCTTGCTGGGGGACGCAGGCGGAAAGGGCCAAAGCGGCGGCGAGGGCGGTGAGGCGGCGCATGGGGGTCAGAAGCTGCGCGCCGCAGAGAGGCGCCAGACGGGATCGTTGCCGCGCAGATTGCGCTCGAAGGTCCAGAGGTCGCTGAGATTGGTTTGTTCAGCGCCGCCGGGGATGGGGGTGCCCGCCTGGTCGAGACGCTGATTGAGCTGGGCGGAGACGAAGCGCACGATGACGACGGCAAGGTCGCCGGTGAGCTGTGCGTCCTCGATGTCCGCCGAGAGGATGGATTTGATCTCGGTATGCTGACGCTCGCCTGAGGCTTCGCGCGCGGCGATGGCGGCCTCGAAGGTCTCGTAGACATGCGCGGTGAGCAGGGATTGCAGCGTTGCGCGGTCTCCTGCGGCGAAGGCGGTGACGATGCTGCGGAAGGCGCTCTCGGCCTGGGTGAGGAATTGCGGTGGGTCGAAATCCGGGTCGCGGGTGACGATCTGCATCAGGCGCTGGCCGAGTTCGGAGTGTGGGTCGGGGATGGAACGGCCGGCCGCGGCGGGCGGCAGGGCTTGGCCCTCGATCACCGGGGCATTGAAGCCGGGGGCGGCGCCGGGCTTGGGCGGCTTCTCGAACCCGACACGCTTGCCCAGGACGGAGCGCAGGCGCAGGACGAGGAAGATCGCGATGCCTGCGAAGATCACCAGGGCGATGGGGAAACCGCCGAGAGATTGGAGTGCGTTACCGGCCACTGTCATCCTCTGTATAGATTTGAGACTGGCGCAACGGGCCCGTGAGCGCAAGCCGGGATAGAGGCCTGGCTTGGCCGGGTGGAAATGCTCCAGACGCCTGTTGGCGCGCGGTCAGACATATGTTGCAATGGGGTACCCGGCAAGCCGGGCAATGTTAAGGGATGTTTCATGTTTCTGCTCCGCCACGGGCAAAGCTATTTCAACCTGCATTTTACGACGACGCGGCGCGACCCAGGCATCGAGGACCCTGAACTGACCGAGCTGGGGCACGCCCAGGCGCTGGCGGCGGCGGAGGAGCTGGCGGGGGCTGGGATCAGGCGCGTGATCGTCTCACCCTATACTAGGGCGTTGCAGACGGCGGAGCCGTTTCTGGCGCTGCCCGGCGTGAGCGTGGAGGTGATGCATGAGGTGCGCGAACGCACGGCGTTTGTGTGCGATATCGGCAGCGCCCCTGCCCTGCTCGCCGGACGGTTTCCGCAGCATGAATTTGGCCATTTGCCCGAGCGTTGGTGGCATGAGGATGTCGAGAGCGAGGAAGAGACGATCGCCCGGGCAGAGGCTTTTCGCGCGGAGATGCGTGAGCGCGCCGATGAGGCCTCGACGCTGCTGGTGAGCCATTGGGGGTTCATTCTGGCTTTGACGGGGGTTTCCGTGGGCAATGGGGAATGGATTGAGTTTGATCCGGCGCGCGCGCGGCCGGAGCGGATCAGCTGGCGGCACTGAGCGGGGACAAGATGGGATTGCTGCATGCCGATGAGGCGCCGGTTTATGAATTGCTGCGTGAAGAGGGCAAAAGCCCCATCCTGCTGACGGCGGACCATGCGGGGCGGCTGATTCCGCGGGCGCTGGGGGATCTGGGGGTGCCGCGCGAGGAGATGGACCGGCATATCGCCTGGGATATCGGCATTGCCGGGGTGACGCGGCGGCTGAGTGAGGCGCTGGATGCCACGGCGATTTTGCAACGTTATTCGCGCCTGGTGATCGACTGCAACCGGCAGCCTCATGTGGCCAGCGCCTTTCCCGTGGTGAGCGAGGCGACGCCGATTCCGGGGAATGTTGGGCTGGATGAGGCGGGCAAGGCGGCGCGGCGGGCGGCGATTTTCGACCCGTATCATGGTGCCATCGGGCGGTTGATCGCCCAGCGCGAGCGGACGGTTTATGTGGCCATGCACAGCTTTACGCCGGTTTATCTGGCGCAGGCGCGGCCGATGCATGTGGCGGTTTTGTATAACCGCAATCCAAGGCTCTCAAAGAGTTTGGCGGCGTTGCTGCGGGCCGAGCCGGAACTGGTGGTGGGGGAGAATGCGCCCTACCGGGTGAGCGACGAGACCGATTATGGCGTGCCGGTGCATGCCGAGCGGGGCGGGCTGGATTATCTGGAAATCGAGATACGGCAGGATCTGATCGCCGAAGAGGCGGGCCAGGTGGAATGGGCGGCGCGGCTGGCGCGGCTGCTGCCAGAGGCGTTGAAGCAACTGGATGCGGTGAAGGCGGGAGCCAAGGCATGAAGGATTTCGGGTTGAGCCGTGATGTGCCGGTGGTGCCGGGGCAGACGGCGCTGCTGGTGATCGACGTGCAGAACTACACGATGGAGGAGGGCGGCGAATATGCCGGCCTGGACCCGGCCGCGAAGGAGGCGAAATATGGCTTCTTCTTCAAGGAGATGCGCCAGAGGGCGCTGCCGAACATGCAGAAACTGCTGGCGGCCTGCCGGGGCAAGGGGATTGAGGTGGTCTATACCGTGATGGCGGCGCTGACCCAGGATGGGCGGGATTTGAGCCTGGATTACAAGATCACCGGGTTTTTCTGCCACAAGGATAGTTGGGACGCCCAGGTGATGGACGAAATGGCGCCGGTGGGCGATGAGATTGTGCTGCCGAAGGGCTCGTCCTCAGTCTTTATCTCGACGCATATCGATTATCTGCTGCGCAATATGGGCAAGAGGCAGTTGATTATGGTGGGGGCGCTGACGGACCAATGCGTGGATTCCGCCGTAAGGGATGCCTGCGACATGGGGTATCTGGTGACGTTGGTGACGGATGCCTGCGCCACGCAGAGCCAGGCGCGCCATGACAGCGCGCTGGCCAACAATAAGGGCTATTGCCGGCAGGTGACGACAGAGGCGCTGCTGGCCGAACTTGCGGCGGCGGGCTGAGCGTGGCGCGCAAAGCCGTGGAGACGGCGCCGGTTTTGCAGCCCGAGCGCAAGCTGCTCTGCTTTCTGGACCGGACCGGGGCGGTGGAGATTGGCGGCTGGGCGGTGGATTTCGACAAGCCCGCCGAAAGCCTGAAGATGCGGGTGATGATCGATGAGGCGATCGAGGGGGTGATCACCTGCGATCTGCACCGCGATGACAGCCGGCTGGTGAATCTGGCCAATAGCCGGATCGGGTTCAGCTACCGGATACCGGAGCGGTTCTGGGACGGGGTGAGGCACAGGCTGCGCTTTGCGGCGCTGGATGGGGCGTTGCTGCCGATCAGCTCGCGCGCGGGCGGGGCGGTGCAGGAATATAGTTTTGTGCTGGAGAAGCCGGTGCGGCTGATGGCCGTGGTGGACGGCATGGTGGATGGGCTGATCCAGGGCTGGGCGCTGCGGGTGGATGACCACGCCGGCACCAAGCTGGGCGGGGTGCGGGTGCTGGTGACCCATGAGGGGCAGCCGGTGGCGGAATTGCTGGCGGACCAGTTTCGTGGCGACGTGGCCGAGGCGGTGGGGGGCGATGCGGCCTGCGGGTTCGCGTTTGCGCCGCCGCCGGAGTTGCGGCGCAGGGAGCGGGTGACGCTGAAATTCTTCTCCCTGCCCGAGCGCGAGGAGCTGAATGGCAGCCCGCTGGAGATCAGTTTCCCGGGGGATTCGGCGCGGGAGAAGATTGAGCAGCTGATCCGGCGGACGGATGAGCTGTTCAGTTTTGCGTATCATTTGAAGAAGGAGCTGAAGGCGGCGATTCCGCGGGAGCGGTTTTTGCTGGCGGATTATCCGCGCTGGGCGCTGGAGTCCCGGCCTTTGGCGTTGCCGCGGGCCAAAGCGCGCTATGGCGTGGCGGATGTGTCCGGGGTTCTGGTGTCCGTGATCTGCCCGGTTTACCGGCCGGGTGTGGGGGATTTTCTGGCGGCGGTGGAGTCCGTGCGGGCGCAGACCCATGAGAATTGGGAGCTGCTGCTGATCGACGATGCCGGGGGGGATGCGACGCTTGCGGCGGTGATGGCCGATTTGGCGGCGCTGGACCCGCGCATAAAATTGCTGCCGCGCAAGAAGAATGGGGGGATCGCCCGGGCCACGAATGACGGGTTGAAGGCGGCGAAGGGGGATTTTGTCGCGTTTTTCGACCATGATGATTTGTTGGAGCCCGGGGCGCTGGAGATCATGCTGCTGGCCCAGGCGGCGCGTGGCGCAAAGCTGCTTTACTCCGACGAGGACAAGGTGGAGCGCGGCGGGGCCTTTAGCGAGCCGCATTTCAAGCCGGATTTCAATCATCGGTTTCTGCTGGATATCAATTATATCTGCCATCTGGTGATGGTGGAGGCGGGGGTTTTGCGCGCGGCGGGCGGGCTGGACCCGGCGCTGGATGGGGCGCAGGACCATGATTTGCTGCTGCGGCTGAGCGAAATGTTAGAGCCGGGGCAGATTCATCATGTGTCAGAGATTCTGTACCATTGGCGCAAGACCGCGAGTTCAACTGCGGCTTCGGGCACCGGGGCGAAGCCGAAGGCGGCGCTGGCGGGGGCGAGCGCCGTGGCGGCGCATCTGGAGCGGCTTGGGCTGCCGGCGAAGGTTGAGCCGCGCGGCAGCCTGACCTGCTATCAGGTGGATTGGAAATTTCCGGCGGCGCAGGTGAAGAAGGCGGGGGTTTCGATCCTGATTCCGTACCGCGACCATGTGGAGATGACGCTGGAGTGCGTTGAGGCGATCAGGACAAATACGAAGGGTGTGACTTACGAGATTATCCTGTTGGATAATTGGTCGACCACGCCGGAGGCGGCGCATTTTGCCGCGCGGCAGGCCAATATCGAGGGCACGCGGGTGCTGCGGATCGCCGAGCCGTTCAATTACTCACGCATCAACAACCTGGGCGTGCAGGAAGCGCGGCACGACTTTCTGTTGTTCATGAATAATGACGTGTTTGTGAACGAGCCGGGCTGGCTGCGGCGCATGCTGGATGAGGCGCTGGCGGATGCGGATGTGGCGGCGGTGGGCGCGAAGCTGCTTTATGCCGATGGGACCGTGCAGCATGCCGGTGTGGTGCTGGGGGTTGGCGGCGTGGCGGACCATGCCTTCCGTGGCATTGGCGGTGAGGCGCCGGGCTATATGGCGCATGCGATTGCAGCACAGGAAGTCTCCGCCGTGACGGCGGCCTGCATGCTGGTGCGCAAATCTTCCTTTGAAGCCGTCGGCGGGTTTGATGAGCGCGAACTCTCCGTGGCGTTCAACGATGTGGATTTATGCGTGAAGCTGCGGCAAGCGGGGCTGAAGATCATTTTTATGCCGGATGCCGTGGCGGAACATCGGGAAAGTGTCAGCCGTGGGGATGATTTCGATCATGCCAAGCTGGCGCGCTTCATGTTTGAGAATGAGGTAATGCGGCAGCGTTATGAATCTGTGCTGCCGAAAGACCCATATTACAACTTAAACTTTTCTCGCGATGGTGGTGTATACCGGGAGTTGCGTTTGTTGCGGCCAGGCGAGGAATGATCAGCTGCGGGCGAGGCGGCGGGCGGTGAGCAGGAGCATCCGCCGGTCTTCCGCCGAGCAGGCGCGGTAAAGGCGCATCAGGGCAAGCTCGTCGCCGACCAGGGATCCTGTCTCTCCCGAAACGAGATAGCCGAGCGACGTGTTCAAGACTTTCGCGATTTTCTCCATGTTTTCTCGGATCTGGCCGGCACGGTCGGTCTCCCATTGCGCGATGGCCGACCGGGAAACGTTGAGTTTCGCGGCGAACTCATCCTGCGTCATGTTGGCAGCGAGGCGTAGAGCCCGGATACGGGCCCCGACTGTTTCTGTTGGTGGCTGCTTCTTGGATGGCATACAGCCACCCTAACACGATAGAGGACGAACTCAACGTTAGTATTTCTTGACGCATATGGTTAGCGTGACTAACATTAAGCCGGGCGGATGGAGGGTGGAATGCCGCAGGCAAGGGGTTGGACGCAGGACGCTGACCGGGTGATTTGTGAACTGCGCGGGGCGGGGGCGACTTGGGCGGCTATTGGCCAAGTGCTTGGATTATCAAGGAATACTGTCATCGAGCGGGGGCGGAGGTTGCGGGCGGCGCTGCCGGTGCGAGCGGCGCCGGTGGTGAAGAGTAAAGACGAGGAGGGGCTGGATGACCCCAACAGGCCGCCCTTGCGGGCGGGACACCCGCTGACCTGGGGGTTGTTGATGGATGTGCCTTTTCCCGAAGGAGATGAATGATGGACAAGGCATCTTCTGGGATTGGTGCGGCTGAGATGGCGGCGGGACAGATTATCGAGAGGCTGGAAGAGGCCGGGGCGACGATGCTGGCCATGCCTGAGCGTGGGTATTCGACCCGGTTGCGCCAGACCCGGCTGGATGTGGTGCATACGGCCCTTGAGGCTTATGGCTGGGAGGGGGCAAGGCTGCGACCGCCTGCGCCGTCCTGCGCGGCGGTGACGCGGATGGATGAAGCGTTTGGCTGGATATTATTTATTCCTGACAAGCAACATGTTTTGCGCAGGATCGTGGGGGCGCGGGCGTTGGTGCATCCGCTGACCAGGCGGCATCTCTACCCCTGGAGGCGGTTGGGGAGTTTGCTGGGGGCGGATCACAAATCCGTGCAGCGTTGGCATGGGCAGGCGATCGGGCTGATTGCCGAGGCGCTGGCAGGGAGATAATTATTCTAACGATAAGTTATTTTATCGTTGCCCACCCGACCCGGTTTGACGTAAAGATCTGGGCATACTGGTTCTACTGAAGACGCGGGGACGGCATCATCGGGCAGGGCGAGGCGGCGGGGTTTCTGGAATTCTGCCGCCGGGCGATGGGTGATGCGGGGCAGAGCCCTGCCCCGCATCACGAATTGCTGATCAGGCAGTTGCAGGATGTGGCCGAGGGAAGCTGCGACCGGCTGATGGTGCAGATGCCGCCGGGGTCGGCGAAATCGACCTATGGGTCGGTGCTGTTTCCGGCCTGGTTTCTGGCCCGGCGGAAGGGGGCGCAGGTGATTGCGGCGGCGCATACCGCCTCGCTGGCGCATTATTTTGGCGGGCGGGTACGGGCAACGCTGGCACGGCATGGTGAGTGGTTGGGGGTGGAGATCGCCAAGGCGGCGAAGGCGTCCTCAAGGTTCACGCTGGGCGGCGGGGAGGAATATTTCTCCGCCGGGGTGCGCGGGCCGATTACCGGGCGGCGGGCGGATCTGATTGTCATCGACGACCCGGTGAAGAGCTGGGCCGAGGCGGAGAGCCAGGCGGCGCGCGATATGCTGTTCGACTGGTACCGGGCGGAGCTGACGGCAAGGTTGAAGCCGGGCGGGCGGGTCGTGCTGATTATGACACGCTGGCATGAGGATGATCTGGCCGGGCGGTTGCTGGCCACCGAGATGGGCTGGCGCTGTTTGCGGCTGCCCGCACTGGCGGAGGCGGATGATCCGCTGGGGCGGCTGGCTGGCGAGGCGTTGTGGCCCGCTTTGCAGAGTGCCGGGGATTTGGAACGCCGGCGCCTTGAGGTGGGCGAGCGGGCTTTTGCGGCGATGTATCAGCAGGCGCCGAAGGCCAAGGAGTCCGGGCTGTTTCGTGTGGCGGCGCTGCTGCGGCTGGCGGCGGCGCCGGGTGTAAAAATGAGCGTGCGGGCCTGGGATTTGGCGGCAAGCCAGCCTGGGCCGGGGCGGCGGCCCGATTATACGGTGGGGCTGAAGCTGGGGATGACCGAAGAGGACCGGCTGGTGGTGCTGGATGTGAGGCGGCTGCAGGGCTCGCCCGCGCAGGTGGAGGCGGCGATTAAAGAGACCGCCAGGATGGATGGGGCGGGGACGGTGATTTCTCTGCCGCAGGACCCTGGGCAGGCGGGGGCGGCGCAGATTGCGATGCTCTCACGCGGCTTGGTGGGGTTCAGGGTGGTCTCCAGCCCTGAGCGGGATGCGAAGATTGTGCGGGCGATGCCGGCGGCCACGCAGGTGGATGCGGGGAACCTCGCCATTGTGGCAGGGGGCTGGAATGACGCGTTTCTGGCGGAGATGCGGGAATTTCCGCATGGGGTTCATGATGACCAGATCGATGCGCTCTCACGCGCGGTGAATAGTTTGGCGGTTTTGGTGCAGCCGCCCGCGCGGCGGCTGACCGTGCCGCTGCTCAGCCGTTAACAGGGAAGTTTTGGACGGTTCATGTTCGATACGATTTGCAGCACCATTCCGGTGGATGGGGCGCTGCCGGCGCGCGTGGCGCGGCTGGAGGCGCTGAGGCGTGTGCTGGATGGCACGCTTTATGACAACCTGCCCTACCAGTTCCACGAGGAACGTAATGGCGCGGGGGAATATATTCCGCTGCGGCTGCGCCGGCCCTCGGTGCGCTATGGGCTGTGCCGGGTGGTGGTGGAGGATTCCGTGGCGCTGCTGTTCAGCGCCGGGCATTTTCCGGTGGTGGAGGCGCAGGATGCGGGGCTGGCAAGGGTTCTGGCGGATATTTTTGCCGAGGCGCGGCTGAATGAGGTGATGATCGATGCGGCGTTGCGCGGTGCCGTGGGGTCTGTGGCGGTGCTGTTCAGGGTGCTGGGCGGGGCGGACCTGATCGCGCAGGGCTATGAGGATGTGGACCCGGCGGGGCTGTATTGGTTTCAGCGTGTCTGGGACACGCAGAGCGAGAGCTGGTTTGTGCCCTGGCCGGTGGATGATCCGCTGGCGCGGCCCGTGAAGGATGAAAGCCGCAGCGTGGCGCATGGGCTGGGCTTTGTGCCGGTGGTGTGGATTAAAAACCTGCCGGGCGGGGATGGGGTGGATGGGGCGTGTACGTTTCCCTGCCGGCTTCATTCACGGATGGGCAGAAGGCGGATATTCGCCGGTTTTGCGGGTATCCGGCCTATGGTGCGGGGGCGGCGGGGTTTGGTTCCTGGCGGTTTTTTCAGGCCTATGGGACGCTGGAATACCGGATGAATAATCTGGCCCCGGCGGAGATGGCGGTGACGCTGCAATATATCTCGACCCTCGCCTCGCTGGAGGCGGCGATACCGCCGGTCTCCGACAATCTGGATACCGAAAGCGCGGCGGCCTGGACGCATAATGCCGATGAGCTGCGCGACAGGATGAATTTGTTCGATGGCTGGCGGCGGCGGTTATGCGGGTTTCTGGGCGTGCCGCCCGGCCCTGCCCTCGCCCAGGCTGGCGTGACCCTGGTTGTATAAAGGGGTGGTGTGAGATGGATGGGGTGCGCTTGGCGGACAGGCTGGCCTATGGCGCCGGGTGCGCCGCGCGGCGGGCGGGTTGTACATGATGCCTACCGCCCGGCCGGGCCGTCTGCGCCGCTGGAGCTGGCGAACCGGTTCATGCGGCTCTGCGTGGCCTTTGTGCTGCCCGGCGGGGCGGTGAGCGGGCCGAGCGGGTTTGGCGTGCCGTTCCGGCAGGCCTGGGCGGATTGGTCCTATCTGCGGGTGGGGGATTTTCTGGCCGGGCCGGAGGGGGTGGTGTTTGTGGCCAGCATTGAGCCGCCGAAGCCGATGCTGGTGGTGATGACCAATGCGCGGGTGGCGCTGATGCGGCCGGGGGCGCCCGGACTGGCCGGGCTGAATGGCTATGGGGCGGTGGCGCCGGGGACGGAGCGGCCGTTGATCCTGGATTATCCGGCCAGCCTGCTGGCGGGCGGAACCGGGGACAGGACCAGGGACGGGCTGCCGGATGATACCAAGGTGCCGGGATTTTCCGCGCTGTTGCCGGTGGTGCAGGGCGTGGTGCCGCAGGTGGCGGACATTCTGATCAATGAGCGCGGGGAGCGTTATGCGGTGATGTCCGTGGAAGAGACGGGCGGGGTGTGGCGGCTATCTGGGCGCCGTGGGCGCGCCCGATGCGGCGATCGTGAATTATGGGCCAAGCCTCGATCCTGATTGGGGGTTGGCGCATCCGGGGCTGGAGTTTGGGGCCGGTCAGGCCTGGACGCGGTATCTGGTCTGGACCAGGCCGAATTGGCGGCAGGGCACCTATTATGTGAATGAGCAGCCCATTGCGTTGATTCATACGACCGCCGGGGCCGGCGCGACGATTTTGCAGGCCGATAGCGCCGAGGGCAGCGCGCTTGTGCTGTTTCCCGGCACGGCGAGCCAGATTGTTCTGACCGCAAGCCTGGCGCGCAGGCATAGCCATGCGGTGATCTTGCGCAACACGCCGGGCAGCGGCGTGGATGTCTGGCTGGATGGTGTGCAGCTTGCCAGCGCGGTTGCCAATCCTTTGCCGGCAAGTGCCAAGGCGCAGCTGTTGTTTCTGCATGACGGCACGATCCAGGGTTCCGCGCAATGCTGGTTTCATGAGGCGGCGAGTTGGGAGCGGGCGCTGAGCGGTGCGGAGATCCAGCTTTTGATTGCCGCGCAGGGGCGGTGGGTGCTGGGCGCGCGGCGCGGTGTCAATCTGCTGGTCATGGGGCAGTCCAACGCGGCGTGGTTTATCAATGCCGGTGGGCCGCTGGCGCTGGCGCAGGGTGTGGCCTGGTATCTTGGGGCGGCGGCTTATGGATATACGGCGGCGATTTCCGGGACTTATATCTCGCCCAGCCGGTATTCGGTGATCTCCGGGCATCCGATCTCCAATTCTTCGCCGCCGCTGTTTGCGCCGGGGGCTGGAAATGGAACGTTTCTGACGAATCCAGGGGATGGGTCGGATCCTTCGACGTGGAGTGGCGGTCCGGATTTTACGGCGCTGACGGATTATCTGACGGGTGGGGCCGCGCTTGTGTCGGCTGTGGATGAGACGGATATCGCGTTTCTGGTCTGGCCGTGGTCCGAGCAGGACAGCACGATGCCTTATGCGAGCAAGGAGCTTTACAAGGGGACGGTGCTGCGATTGCTTGCGCTGACGCGCGGGCTGTTGAACAGGACTGCCGCGCAATTGCCGTTGCTGGCGTGGAATGCCATTCCGTATGAGACCAATGATGGCGTGCAGATGGTGCGCGAATCCATCGCCGACCTGATGGCTGATGCGGCCAATAATATCGCGATGTTTGTGGCGCAGACGGCGGATCTCGAATCCGCTTAATGCGTCCTATGATCCGGCGACCGGTTTGTTCAGCGGAGGCGATCCGGAACACCGCGATGAGCCTGATTTGCTGCGCTATGGGCGGATTGGCGCGCATGCGGCGGGGCAATTGGCGATCAAATTCGGGTTGAGCGATACGATTGCGGCGACGGCGCTGCCGGCTTTTGGTTTGCCGATGAAGGGCGGGCCGCAGATTGCGCATGTTTATCGGGCTTCGAATACGGAGCTGATCCTGACGGTCAGCCATGATTCCGGAAATGACCTGATTGTTCCGTTGCAGGCGGCGAATGGCGCGGGGTTTGCGGTTATGGATGGCGGGAGTGTGGCTGATCCTGGGCAGGTCATTTCCGCTGTGGCGGCGGCGCGTGTCGATGCGACGCATGTTGCGGTGACGTTGAGCCGGGCGATTACGAATCCCTCGGCTTCCGTTCTGTTTTTCTATCCCTATGGCAGTACGCAGATCGGGCGGGGCGATGCCGTGACCGACAATGCGGCGAGCCTGACGCCGCCGGTGAATTGGAACATGGGCCAGGATCTTGGGTCGGCATGGGCGATGAATTTTCCGCTGCAGGCGACCAGCTATCCGATCACTTTGTCTGACGTGCCAGCATGAAGGGGATGTGAATGGATCAAGACATGTTCACGGCTTTGCGGTCCGACGTTGCTGGGATTCGGAATGACATGAGTGCGATGCGCCAGGATATCAGTGTGTTGGAGGCCAAGGCGGAGTCCCTGGAGGTTTGGAGGGTACGCTATCTGGCGCAGGAAGATCAGGTTGTTGCGAAGATTTTTACGAAAGTCGATGAGCTTGTCGGCGGGTTGAGCGACATGCGGGCGGATTTGTTCAGGATCCGTGGAGAGCGTGACGCTGAGCGGCGGTTGAGCCTGATGATTGTCAGCATCCTGTCGGCGGTGTGCGGGGGGCTCGCGACGAGTTTGTTCCATGGATAATTTTGCAAGCTGCGTGGCCTTCGTTTTGCAGGCTGAGGGCGGGTACTCGGATAATCCGGCTGATCCTGGGAATTGGACGGGCGGTATTGTTGGCGCCGGGGAGCTGCGCGGCACGAAATGCGGTGTCAGCGCCGCCGCTTATCCGGGGCTTGATATTCGCAATCTGACCCAGCAGCAGATCGAGGATATCTATCGCCAGGATTATTTTGTGCCGGTGCAGGGGGAGGCGTTGGCGTTGCCGCTGGCGATGGTTGCTTTCGATGCGGCCGTGAATGCCGGGGTGCGCCGCTCTATCGTCTGGCTGCAGCAAAGTGCCGGTGTGGCGGCTGACGGTGTTCTTGGTGACAAGACGTTAAGTGTGCTGAGCACGGGAAATGCGCTTGAGCTGGCCAGTGAGGCGCTGGCCAGGCGGCTGGATTTTTACGCGCGCTCACCTGGGTGGGGGAGTTTTGGGCTTGGCTGGACCCGGCGGGTTTTGAAACTGGCTCAAGCCATTGAACAGTGAAGGAGGCGGGGATGGGTTTGGCAGGGTTTTTTGAGTCGCCGCAGAACAGGACGGGGCTTTCGATTTGGATCGGCACGGCGCTGACCGCGCTGATCCAGTATTTCGTTGTGCATCAGGGTTTGTCGAGTGCTGATCTTCTTGGGCTGGTTCTGGGGTTTTTGAAGATTGTCGAGCCTGAGACGACGGTGACGCTTGCGCAATTGGAGGGGGCGGTGGCGGATGTGAAGGCGTTGATTACCACCCGCAGCCCGGAGGCGCTCGGCCGCGTGGCCGCTGATGCGAGCGGCCTGATTGAGGCGGTTGATAAATAACCGGGGCTTTTTGGAGAAAGGAAGAGGCAATGGTTGACGTGAAGCAGGTTGATGCTGGTTTGGGTGTGGCTTCAGTCGCGGGCGGTGCGATTGGTGGCACGGTGGGTGAGGCGGTTGCTGTTGGTGCGGCTGCGGCTGAGGCGGTGGTGAATGCGGTGGCTGCGGCAGAGACGGATCATGCCTCGGCATTGACCGCGGCGAGCGCTGCGGTTTCGGCCCTGGCGAGCGCGGCGGCGCCGGTTTTGACGTCGCTGCCTGCGGCGGATGCGCAGAAGGCTGCCGCCGGGCTGGGGCTGCTGCAGAGCATTCTGGCGGATCTGAAGTCGATTTTCGCCCTCTGACGAGGGAGACCAAGGGGCAGGGCGGATTGGGGGAGGCAGGATGAAGGTGAGCAAAAATCTTGAACTCCGGCTGGAGGATCTCGCCGCGCTGGAGGGATTCAGGTCCGCCCTGTCCTTGAGGTCTCGTGGGGGGCGGCGGGATGCTGGGCGTATGCACAGCCTTGCCTTGAGGCTCGGGTCCTGGCGCGGCGGCTTGTATGCGCCCCTTGAGCGAAGTGCCAAGCGGGGGGCGGCCCGGCAGCGCCCGGCGGTGGGGCGTATGCCAGCTGCCAGGCAGGAAGCTGCGCGTGCTGGCGTGGAAGCGGGGGGGCTGCCGGTCTATCTGCGGCAGGTGGATAAAATGAGCCGTGCGGGCTTTGGCTGGCTTTGGCCAAGGGCTGCCCGGCCGGGCGAGCATATGCCAGCTTCTGTGAAGCGCCGGGGGGCGGCAGATTTGACCCGTGTGGCCCTTCATCCGCGCGAGCGGGCTGTTGGGCCAGGGCAGGGGCGGAGCTTTGCGCCGCAGCCGCAATCGTTTTCGGAGGCTGAGGCCAGGCCGATGGCGAGGAAGATGTTGGCTCAGCCATCTCTCCTGGCGCCGGGTGGTGGTGAGGGCGGCGGGGGGGCGCAGGAGGTCATGTTTTCGGTGCGCCAAAGGACGGCTGAGGGCAGGGCGCTGAGGCGTGGGCCGTCAGCGCTCGCGCGATGTGGCCCGGGGGGAGACGGATGGTCTCGAGGTGGCGGCGATCGGCTCTGACCCTATGCCGGGATTGGATTTTGCCGATGCGCTCGATGATTATTTTTTTCGGCAATCGCGGCTTGGCCCCAACGGGCGGCACCGCGTTTGATCCGCGGCTGAGTCCGCTCTGGGCTGGGCTGAAGCTGCCGGGTTAAAGTAGGGGGGACTCCAGGGATTTGATGAGGGCTTGCGCCTCGTCGCGCGCAAGCGCCAAAGCGCGGCGGGCGGTGGCCTGCGAGAACCCGCCCCTTGCCATCGCGGCCAGGGTTTTCTCTGCCGGCGCGTCGCCAAACGGGCCGGCCCGGCGGCGGCGCAGATAGGCGCAGGCGGCGGCAAGCTCGCGCTGCGGGTCTTCCGGCAGGTTCGGGGCTTGTATCCCTTTGGCGGCCAGATGGGCGATTGTGGCCCGGCGGGATTTGCCGGAGCGGGTCAGCCGCTTGGCGCGGGAGGCGGCGAAGGCTTCGTCGTTCAGGACGCCGAGGTCTTTCAGGCGGGCGAGGACGCCCGGAATTTCGGCCTTGGCGCGCCGGATGGCGCTGGTGGTCTCATCGGCATCCTCACCCCTCTCCGCCACTTGTTTCTGGCCCCAGCGGTCGATCCGGCGGGACAGGACCCGGGCCAACCCGGTTTGCGTGGTGGCATAGCGCGCCAAATGGTTCATGGCGGCCTCGTAGAGGCTGGCCGCGTCTGGCGCTTTTCCTGACATAATGCGACTCTGCGCTGCTTTGCGGCTCTTGTCACGGGCCGGGAGTGGCTTTATAGGCGCCGCTTCACCGTAACAGGTGATGCGCGTGTGTCCGGGCCATTAGGCATGCCTGGCCGCCGCCCCGATTTTCGGGACCCCCGCCCGCGAGGGTGGGTTTTGCGATCAGGAGACTGAAATGCCGAAGCTGAAGACCAAATCTGCGGTCAAGAAGCGCTTCAAGATCACCGCCACGGGCAAGGTGTTGGCCGGCCCGGGCAAGAAGCGCCATAATCTTTATGCCCGTTCCCAGAAGGCCAAGCGCCAGAACCGTGGCAGCCAGACCCTGACCCATGCTGACGGCCTGACCGTTAAGCAGTGGGCGCCGTACGGTCTGTAAGGGAAGAGGAGCAAATAAATGGCACGTGTGAAACGCGGTGTGACCACCCACGCCCGCCACAAGAAGGTTCTTGAACTTTCGAAGGGTTATGTTGGCCGGTCCTCGACCAATTACCGCATCGCGCTGGAGCGCCTGGAAAAGGCCCTGCGCTATGCCTACCGTGACCGCCGGGTCAAGAAGCGCGAGTTCCGCTCGCTCTGGATCCAGCGTATTAACGCGGCTGTCCGTGAGCATGGGCTGACCTACAGCCAGTTCATCTTCGGGCTGAAGCAGGCCGGGCTGGAGCTGGACCGCAAGGTGCTCTCCGCCATCGCTTTTGACGATCCCGCGTCCTTCGCGGAAATCGTTCAGGCCGTGAAGGGTGTTACCACCGCCGCGGCTGAGTGAATTTTACTTAAGTCACTCTTGAGTCATGGCCAGACCGGGCGCATCTCGGTCTGGCCATGATTGTTTTACCCCCCCTGCCTGCGCATCTGGCTGAACGGATCGGCTTCCTGACGGAGCACGAGAAGCGGCAGCTTTGGGAGGCCGCGGTGCTGATGGCGGATTCCCGTGGGCTGCTTGTCCGGCTGACGGCTTTGTTTGGCCGGCAGATCGAGACCATCCAGAATGCCGTGGTCCAGACGGGTGCGAAAATTGGCGGGACGGCTTGGTCCAGCCTGATCCAGAAGGCGCAGGATGCGGTGGAGGATGTGCTGTGGAACAGCTACAGCTACGCCACCTTCGGGCTGGAGGCGGTGCCGCATTTCATCCGCCCCAAACACCCCCGTAAAAATTTGTTCCACCGGCTGGCCACGACGGCGAGTGGTGCGGCGTCCGGCTTTGTGGGCCTGCCAGGGGCCGTGATCGATATTCCCTTCACCACCGCGACCATTCTCCGCTCGATTGCCGAGGTTGCGCGTGATTCCGGGGAGGATTTGTCCTCAGAGGATACCAGGCGGGCTTGCCTTGAGGTGTTGGCCTTTGGCAGCCCCGGCGAGAGCGGGGAGGAGACCGAGACCGGCTATTGGGCGGCCAGGCTGGGGGTGAGCCATTTAACCATCAATCTGCTCATCCGCAGCGCGGCGGGGCGGTTTGGCCTGATTTTGTCCGAGAAGCTGATGGCGCAGCTGGTGCCCGTGGCCGGGGCGCTGACGGGCGGGCTGATGAATTACAGTTTTACCGATTATTACCAGAGCATGGCCCGGGTGCATTTCTGCCTGCGCGCGCTGGAGCGGCGGACCGGAGACCCGGAGGCGGTGAAGCTGTCCTTCGAGGCGATGGTGCAGGCGGCGCGGGAGCGGCGGCGCATTGGCCGGCGCAGGCGCCAAGTGGCGCCGATATTGCTGCCGGCCCGCGCTGATGTGACGGGGGCTCCATGAGCCCCCGCAATGTTATTTGAAGCTGATCAGCTCGACGTCAAAAATCAGGGTGGCGCCGGGGGGAATGACGGAACCCGCGCCGCGCTGGCCATAGCCGTGCTCCGGCGGCAGCACCAGGGTGCGCTGCCCGCCTGCCTGCATGGTGGAGACGCCGATATCCCAGCCGGAAATCACCTGCCCGACGCCGAGCTTGAAGGTGAAAGGCTGGCCGCGGTCACGCGAGGAGTCGAATTTGCGGCCCTTGGTCCCGTTCTCGTCCAGCCAGCCGGTGTAATGCACCGTGACCATCTGGCCCTTATTCGGCGTTTCACCTGAGCCGACAACGTGGTCCTCATACTTCACGCCGGAGGGCAGGGTGATGACGTTGGTTTCGGCCAAGGGGGTATCCTTTCAAAATAAAACGGGGCGGTTTGGACCGCCCCGTCTATTTAGTTAGTTCTTGGCCTGGTGGAAACCGGCCGCGTCCAGATCGGACTTGCAGGCATAGGCGCCGTGCTTGGTCTTGCCATACAGCTTGGAGGTGCTGGCATGGTAGCTCTTGCTGTGGCCCAGCGCGGTCCACTCAACCGTGCCACCGGGGCAATGGGTGGTGGCGGCGTCCTGCGTGGTGAACTGCTCGTCGGCCGGCAGGGCGGAGTGGCTGGCGTGCTTGGCCTTGGCGGGCTTGGCGGCGGCGGCCGGGGCCATCGTGCTGGCGGCGGCCGGGGCCATCGTGCCGGAAGCCGCGGGGGCAGCCGGGGTGGCGGCCGCGGGGGCGGTCTGCGCCATGGCGGGCAGGCTCACCATGCAGGCAAGGCCAAGAGCGGGCAGCAGTTTAGCGATCTTCGTGACGTTCATTAAGCTCTCCTGATAAAGAACACGCCGCTTTTTTGCGGGCGACGCGATAGGTGGTGTTGTGCTGACGGTTGCCTTGCAGGGCCGTCGGCTTTTCCGCCTATAAACAATCCATTCGGTCAAAAGCGTGGCAGTTTTGCGGCAAAAGAGATTTGCGCCCGCCGCGGCGGAGGTTTAGGAGTGCGCCCGCCTTCAAACTTCGTCGAGACACAGCCCATGACACTGATTGCCGACCGACTGAACCGCATCAGCCCGAGTCAGACCATCGCCATTTCCACCAAGGCGCGGGCGCTCAAGGCTGAGGGCCGGGACATTATCAGCCTCTCCGCCGGTGAGCCGGATTTCGATACCCCCGCCCATATCAAGCAGGCGGCGATCGATGCCATCAACGCGGGCGACACCAAATATACCGATGTTGCCGGTACGGCGGCCCTGCGCAAGGCGGTGGCGGCGAAGTTCCTGCGCGACAGCGGCATCGACTACAAGCCGGAGGAGGTGATTGTCTCCACCGGCGGCAAGCAGGTGATCTTCAACGCCATGCTGGCGACGGTGCAGGCCGGCGATGAGGTGATCATCCCGACCCCGTGCTGGGTTTCCTATCCCGACATCGTGCAGCTGGCCGAGGGCACGCCGGTTTTCGTGCCGTGCGCCCAGAATAACGGCTTCAAGATGCGGGCCGAGGACCTGGAAGCGGCGATTACGCCCAAGACCAAGTGGGTGTTCCTGAATTCTCCCAGCAACCCGACCGGTGCGGCCTATTCGGCCGAGGATCTGCGCCCGATCTGCGACGTGCTGCTGAAGCACCCGCATGTGTGGGTGTTCACGGACGACATCTATGAGAAGCTGACCTATGACGGCTTCAAGCCGGCGACCATCGTGCAGGTGGAGCCGAAGCTGAAGGAGCGCACCATCACCATGAATGGCTGCTCCAAGGCCTATGCCATGACCGGCTGGCGCATTGGCTTCTGCGGCGCGCCGGTGCAGCTGATCAAGGCGATGGACAAGCTGCAGAGCCAGTCCACCTCCAACACCTCCTCCGTCAGCCAGGCGGCGGCGGTGGCGGCGCTGAACGGCCCGGAGGATGCGCTGGGCGAGATGGTGAAGATCTATAAAGAGCGCCGCGACCTGGTGGTGGACATGCTGAACCAGGCCCAGGGGCTGAACTGCCACAAGCCCGAGGGCGCGTTCTACGTGTTCCCCTCCATGCAGGGCTGCATCGGCAAGACCACGCCGAAGGGCAAGACGATCGAGACCGATGAGGATTTCGTGATCGCCCTGCTGGATGAGGAAGGGGTCGCGGCTGTGCATGGCTCGGCCTTCGTCTATCCCGGCCATTTCCGCATTTCCTACGCGACCTCGACCGAGGCGCTGCGTGAGGCTTGCACGCGCATCCAGCGTTTCTGTGCGTCTCTGAGCTGAGTGCGTTACCCGATCCGGGGTTGAAAAGGGCGGGGCCGAAAGGCTCCGCCTTTTTTGTTGGCATGGTGCGCCGGGAGGGACTCGAACCCCCAACCAAACCGTTATGAGCGGTCCGCTCTAACCATTGAGCTACCAGCGCCCTGCGGCCTCGCTTTTAAGTGGCCGGTGCGCCCCGTCAACTGGCGGGCGTGGCAAAATGCCGCATGCTGGCCAGCGGCGCGGCGGCGGGCTATAGGCGGGCAGCCTTCTATCAGGGAGTTTTGGCAATGGATTTGAGCAAGCTGTCGCCCGGCAAGGATGTGCCGCACGATATCAATGTGGTTGTGGAAATTCCCGCCGGCTCCGGCGTGAAGTACGAAGTGGACAAGGAGAGCGGCGCCCTGGTGGTGGACCGCGTGGTGTTCACGCCCATGACCTATCCGGCGGCGTATGGCTTTATTCCCGGCACCCTGGCCGATGACGGCGACCCGGCCGATGCGCTGGTGCTGCTGCCCGCGCCGGTTGTGCCCGGTGCGGTGATCCGCTGCCGCCCGATCGGCATGCTGCAGATGGAGGATGAGTCCGGCCAGGATGAGAAGATCGTCTGCGTGCCGCACGACAAGGTGCACCCGCAATTCTCCGGCGTGAACGAGGTGGCTGAGCTGCCCGCCATCACCCTCGATGTGATCAAGCATTTCTTCGAGCATTATAAGGATCTCGAGAAGGGCAAGTGGGTGAAGGTGACCGGCTGGGCCGACCGTGCCGCCGCCGAGGCCGCCATTTCCGCCAGCCTGGCCCGCGCCGCCAAGTAAACAAAACAGCAGTCACTACGCAAAGAGGCCTTCCCGGGCGCCCGGGAAGGCCTCTTTTTTGTTGAGGGCGGCTGGCGGGTTACGTGAACTTCTTCCGGCGGACCGTCAGGCGCACCCCGATATTGATCGCCAGCACCACCATCATGACGATGAAGGCCGCCGCGAAGGCCAGGGCGTGGGACTTGGCGTCCGGCTGGTCGATGAAGGTCCAGATCACATAGGTCAGGTAGCCCACGGGCGCGTGGGTAAAGTGCCCGTCCCACCCATAGTTGGACCAGCCGGCCGTGTAGATCAGCGGTGCCGTCTCACCCACCGAAATTGCCAGCGCCAGCAGCGCGCCGGTGATCACCCCCGAGGAGGCCGCCGGCAGCACCACCTTGAACACCACGGTGGAGTCCTTGGCGCCGAGGGCATAGGCTGCCTCGCGCATGGAGTTGGGCACTTGCTGCAAGGCCAGCTCGGTGATGCGGGCCAGATAGGGCACGATCAGGATGGCGATGGTGATGGATGCGGCGATGAGCGAGAAGCCCCAGCCGAACCCGATGATCATCACGATATAGGAGAAATAGCCGAGCACGATGGAGGGGGTGCCGGTCAGCGTGTCCGACATGAAGCGGATCACGCTGCCCAGCTTGTCCTTGCCATATTCCGACAAATGAATGCCGGCGCCGACCCCGAGCGGAACGGCGATGAGCATCGCGAACACGGTAATCAGCGTCGTGCCCTCGATGGCATTGGCCAGGCCGCCATTCGCGCCGGTGGTGTTCTCGGTGAAGAGATGGAGGGAGAAGGCGGAGAGGCCGCGCCAGGCCACGACGAGCACGATGTCGATCAGCGGGGCGATCACCAGCACCAGCCCGATGCCGCACAGCACCCAGCCGATGATGCTCTTAAAGGCCCGGCGCATTTCCAGCGCCGAACGGGGAGAGTTAAGCGCGCTTGCGGACACGGAAGGCTCCCGAGGTTAGAAGTTTGGCGCAGGCATTCACCGCCAGCGTGATGAAGAACAGCACCAGCGCGACCTCGGCCAGGGCGCGGACCGACATGTTGGTGGGGTCGGCCTCGGCGCTGTCCAGCTGCCCGGCGACGAAGGAGGCGATGGTGGAGATGGGTGAGAACAGCGAGGTCGGCAGGATGTTGAGGCCGCCGCCGGAGACCATCAGCACCGCCATGGTCTCACCCAGCGCCCGGCCCAGTGCCAGCACGATGCCGCCGATCAACGTCGTGCGCACCATGGGCAGCATGGCCTTGGCGACCACCTCGAAATGGGTGGCGCCGAGGGCGAAGGCGGATTCACGGTTCTCCTTGGGCACCTGCAGCAGCGCGTCCAGCAGCGTGGAGGCGATGATCGGCGTGATCATCAGCGCCAGCACGATGGAGGCGGCGAGCAGCCCGTAGCCATTGCCGGTGGGGGAGAGGTAATGGCCGATGAACGGGATCAGCACCGCGATGCCCCAAAGGCCGAACACCACGGAGGGCACAACCGCGATCAACTCCACCAGCATGGAAAGTATGGGGCGGATTTTCGGCGGGATGATCTCTGCCAGGAAGATGGCGGCACCAACCGCCAGCGGCACGGCGATGAGAATGGCGATGGCCGATGAGGCCAGTGTGCCGACGATGAAGACGAGAATGCCGTAATTGGCGCCGGACGGCACCTGGACACCGCGCACCACGACCGGATCGTTATAGAGATCCCCAAGGTTCCAGTTCACCTCGGTGAGGAAGTGCAGGCCGTTGAACAGCATGGCTTGACCGGAATAGATCACCAGAAACAAAACAACCGCGCAGAGCGCGGCGGGGATCAGCAGGCTGAGGCTCAGAACGGCAAGGCGGAAGGGGCGGAGTTTCATGGGTCACCCTATACGCGAAAATCCTCTCCCAGCCGAGGCCGGGAGAGGAGAATAGCAGGTTTACTGGATCTTCGCGATCTGAGCCTTGGAAAGCTCGACCACGGCCGGGGGCAGCGGCATGAAGTGCACCTGATTCAGGAAGCTCATGCTGTTGCCTTCGGTGATGGCCCAGGTCAGGAAGTCGCGGATCGCGCCGGCGACGGCGGCGGCCGGCTGCTGGCTGGTCACGATCGCATACTCGTAGTTCACGATCGGGTAGGCCTGCGGGGCCGCCGAGAAGATCATGCTCACGCGCTCATCGGCGGGGGTGCTGTTCGCCACGCTATCCGCAGCGGCGGAGATGGTGTCGGCGGTCGGCACCACGTAGTTGCCAGCCTTGTTCAGCAGCGCCGCCTGGCCGAGGCCAGCCTTGGCGGCAGCGTCGGAGAAGGAGACGCCGATATAAGCGACGGAATACGGGTTCGCCGCGGCGGCGGCCAGCATGCCGGAGTTGCCCTTGGCGCCCAGCGCGCCCGTCACGGCCGGCCAGGAGACCGCGGTGCCGTATTTGATGGTGGAGCCCCAGCCCGCGTCGGCGGCGGAGAGGTACTGGGTGAAGATGAAGGTGTCACCCGAGCCGTCCAGACGGTGGACGGGGATGATCACGTGGTCCGGCAGGGCCACGCCCGGGTTCGCCGCGGCGATCGCGGGGTCGTTCCACTTGGTGATCTTGCCCTCGTAGATGCCAGCCAGGATCGGGCCGGAAAGCTTGAGGCCGGTGACGCCGGGCAGGTTATAGTTGACCGCCTGCGAGGAGATGGCGAGCGGGATGCTCAGCATGTTCGGGTTCTTCTGAACCATCGTGTCCGACAGGTAGGCGTCGGAAGCGCCGATATTGATCAGACCCTTGATCGCCTGCGCGATGCCGGCGCCGGAACCCGTGGAGGTGGTGGTGATGTCAGCGCCCGGATGGCTGGCCGCATAGGCCGGAACCCACAGGTTGAAGAGCGGGTAGAGCAGGCTGGAGCCGCTCTCGACCAGCGGCACGTCAACGGTCTGGGCCTGGGCGGCGCCAGCGGCGGCAGTAATCGCCAGCGCGGCGGCGCCAGCGCGGAGGAGGTTCATCATCTTCACGTTCGCGTTCCTTATGTTGGGGCCCTTTTGGACCTTAGTCTCGGCCAGCGTGGGAGAGGCCTCCCAGCATGGCCCCGGAATAATTGAACCATGTGACAATGGCGACGGGGTTTGCGTTGCAGTTCGATGACATTTCTGGCTGGTAAGGTGGCTGAGAACATGTTTTTCTACGGTTGCCGCAATGCGAGGAGACCGGAAAGCCCGACTCATTGTCACATAACGGATTGTTCATGCGGGAATTGTCATATTCGCGGCGGCCGCTCTGCCACTGGTGCGGAACTCTGCCTGACCCGACCACGGGCCAGCCATGGTGACAGAAACGTCACATGAAATTAGCCGCCCTTGTTCTACATAGGTGTTTGTCACTGGGAGGTTTTGCATGACGAGAGATGAAATTCTCAACGCTACCTCGATGCCGCTGGCTTCGCCCAGCTACCCGAAGGGGCCTTTCCGCTTCTATAACCGGGAATATTTGCTGATTCATTATGAAACAGACCCGGACATGCTGCGCGCGCTGCTCCCGGAGCCGCTGGAGCCGGATGGAAATGACGTTTACTTCGAATGGATGAAAATGCCGGATTCCACCGGCTTTGGGGATTACGAGGAGAGCGGCTGCGGCATTTCCGCCCTCTATAATGGCATTCCCTGCAATTACAGCGTCATGATGTATCTCGACGATGAATCGCCCACCACGGGCGGCCGCGAGATCTGGGGCTTTCCCAAGAAATTCGGCCTGCCCCGGCTGAAAACCATCCACGAGACGCTGACCGGCTCGCTCTATTATGACGACGAGCGGGTGGCGCTGGGCACCATGGTCTATAAGCAGAAGCCCCTGGATCCGGCCGATGTCATCACCAGCATGAAGAAGCTCAACATCAACCTGAAATGGATCCCCGATGTTGATGGCAGCCCGAAAATCGCCCAGCTGGTCGGCTATTACCTTGAGGATATCGACCTGAAATTCGCCTATACCGGCGATGCAAGGCTGCATCTGGTGCCGCATGCCAATTGCCGCCTGGCGGACTTGCCGGTGCATAAAATTCACTCCGGCACACATCTCTGCGCTGATTTGACACTGCCTTACGGGCGGGTGTTGCATGACTATCTCGCTGAACCAAAATAAATAGAGAGGAATCGCTATGGCCTTGAAGGGTAAGGTTGCATTGGTCACCGGCTCGACCAGCGGCATCGGCTTGGGGATCGCCCGGGCCCTGGCCGCGGAAGGGGCGAGCATCATGCTCAACGGGTTCGGCGATGCCGGCGAGATCGAAAAGCTGCGGACCGACCTGGAGGCGGAGTTCTCCGTGAAGGTGGCCTATGACGGCGCCGACCTCAGCAAGCCGGATCAGGTGGCGGCCATCGTGCAGAAGACCCAGGATGAGCTGGGCAGCATCGATATTCTCGTGAACAATGCCGGGATCCAGTTCACCGCGCCGGTCGAGGAATTTCCCGAAGCCAAGTGGGACGCGATCATCGCCATCAACCTCTCCGCCGTGTTCTACGGCATGAAGGCGGCGATTCCGGCCATGAAGAAGAAGCAATGGGGGCGCATCATCAACATCGCCTCCGCGCACGGCCTGGTCGCCAGCCCGCATAAGGTGGCCTATGTGGCCGCCAAGCACGGCGTTGTCGGCGCGACGAAGGTGGCCGGGATCGAGACCGCCAATGACGGCATCACCGTCAATGCCATCTGCCCCGGCTGGGTGCTGACGCCGCTGGTGGAGAAGCAGCTGCAGGACCGCGCCAAGGAAGCGGGCACGGATGTCGACACCGAGAAAAAGAAGATGCTGCAGGAGACCCAGCCAATGCTGAAATTCTCCAGCCCGGAGGAGATCGGGGCGCTGACAGTGTTCCTGTGCTCCGACGGCGCGGCAACCATTACCGGCGCGCCGATTTCCATCGATGGCGGCTGGGTCGCGCACTAGACCACAGACTGCACTCAACTTCGACAATATTGCAGCCGCTCCAGCCTTGCTGGGCGGCTGTAAGGCTATTCAGGGCTGGCGTATAAGCGCACGCGATGGATCAGGCGGAGCGAACCATTCAAATGAGACAAGAGGAAGCCGCGCGTTATGCGGCAATGCTGCGGCGTGGCGCCGAACTGAAACTGGCGCTGGCGGCGCAGGCCGAGCCTGTGCTGGCCATCGTGGATGCCTGCGAGCGGGCGTTGCGGGGCGGGGGGAAGCTGATTTTCTGCGGCAATGGCGGCTCGGCGGCCGATGCGCAGCATCTGGCGACGGAGCTGGTTATCCGGCTGCGCGGGGCGGTGGCGCGCGAGAGCTGGCCGGCCATCACGCTGGCGCTGGATACCTCCGCCGTCACCGCCGCGGTGAATGATTTCGGCGTGGAGGAGATGTTCGCGCGCCCGCTGCGCGGCTTGGGGCGGGCCGGGGATGTGTTGTTTGGCATCACCACCTCGGGCCAATCCGCCAATGTGCTGGGGGCCCTGAAGGCGGCGCGGGAGATGGGGATTGTCCCGGTGGGGCTGTTGGGGGGCGATGGCGGCGCGGCTCTGCCGCTTTGCGATCTGGCGGTTGTGGTGCCCGATACGGAGACGGCACGCGTACAGGAATGCCATATCGCCCTGGGGCACGCGATTTTGACCCTGCTGGAAGACCGGATGGTCGGCGCATGAAGGTCCTGGTCACCGGCGCCGCCGGGTTCATCGGCTACCATATATGTGAGGCCCTGCTGGCGCGCGGCATCGAGGTGGTGGGGGTCGACGAGCTCAACCCCTATTATGATGTGCGGCTGAAACAGGCGCGGCTGCGGCGTCTGGGCAAGGGGTTCACCTTCCACCACCTCGACATCGCCGACCATGAGGCGGTTCTCCGCCTGGGGGATGGGGTGGAGGTTATCCTGCATGTCGCGGCCCAGGCGGGGGTGCGCTACTCCCTGGAAAACCCGTTCGCCTATGCCGCCTCCAATCTGACCGGCCATCTCTCGATCCTGGAACTGGCGCGGCACAGCAAGAGCGTGAAGCATCTCATCTATGCCAGCTCCTCCTCGGTTTACGGCACGGGCGCGACCTTGCCGTATGCCGAAGCCGAGCGGGCTGACCGGCCATCCTCCCTTTATGCCGCCACCAAGCGGGCCGATGAGCTGATGAGCGCCTCCTATACCCATCTGTTCGGTCTGAAGCAGACGGGGCTGCGGTTCTTCACCGTCTATGGCCCCTGGGGCCGGCCGGACATGGCCTATTTCGGCTTTGCCGAGGCGATCTGCGCCGGAAAACCGGTGACCGTTTACGAGAACGGCACGCTGAAGCGCGATTTCACCTATATTGACGACATCATTGCCGGGATCCTGGGGGTGTTCGACCATCCGCCGGGCGATGAGGCGGCGCATCGTGTGTTCAATATCGGCAATCACCGGGCGGAATATGTCCGCGACCTCGTGGCGCTGCTGGAGCGGCATCTGGGTATGCAGGCCAAAACCGTGAGCCTGCCCAAGCCAGAGGCAGACCCGGTGGAGACCTGCGCGGACATCTCCGCGCTGCACGCGCTTTGCGGCTACGTGCCGTCCACCAGGCTGGATGAGGGCATCCCTCGCTTCGTAGACTGGTACAAAGGCTGGCGGGGGCAAAGAGAGGCGCTTTGAGGCCAGGAGCATGGCGCGCGGCGGGGGCGGAAAAGCCATTATTTGTTTAAAAACAATTAGTTATAAAATTTTCTGGCAAATTCATGAAATTCTTTCCTTCGCTGAGTTGACGGCTTTCAAAGCGTGGAATAGAAGCCCCTCCACCGACGGGCTTTGCGGACTTGATCTTCACCGCTTCGGAGGGTAAACTAGACGGCCTTGCGGCGAGGTTCTCTTCGCTAAGATGGTGGTTTAGTTTAGATCTTTGACAATTGCATAGGCTGGGAAGGGATACGCTGGTGGCGTTTCTGGTCTTGGATTTGGGCTCCTTTTGGGGTTTGGGTTTGAGGCTTCTGGATCACTGAATTGTGGTCTGGGTGATGAAGTTGAGGGATGGGTTTAGTACCTGTTCTTGATTTTGTCGTTTGGAAGCGTCTCTTGAGTATTTCTTTTGAAATTACGTACAG
>CAVTQN010000001.1:0-967065 GCA_963736885.1 uncultured Pseudomonadota bacterium | reverse complement strand
TGCGCAAGCTCGACGCCATCAAGGCTGCGGGCGGCAAGGTCGAGGAGATGACGCTGGCGCCGCTCGCCCGGAAGATCTCGGACAGCTGATCGCCGATGCTCTGCACTGCGACGCGGCGCGCGCCGCGCCCCTCGCGCAGCTGGTGCACGAGAAGACCGGCGGCAATCCGTTCTTCGCCATCCAGTTCCTGTCCTCGCTTGCCGAAGAAGGCATGCTCGCCTTCGATCATGACGCCGCGCGCTGGTCCTGGGACCTCGAGCGCATTCACGCGAAGAGCTACACCGACAACGTGGTGGAACTGATGGTGGGCAAGCTGAAGCGGCTCTCCGCCCCGACCCAGGAAGCCCTGAAACAGCTCGCCTGTTTGGGTAATGCCGCGGAGATTGCCACGCTGGCCCTGGTTCACGGGGAATCAGAGGAGGCGATGCACGCGGCTCTTTGGGAAGCCGTCCATGCCGGGCTCGTTTTTCGCGAGGAGAGTGCCTACAAATTCCTGCACGACCGGATCCAGCAGGCGGCCTATTCACTGATTGCCGAAGAGCACCGTGCCGCGGCCCACCTGTGCGTTGGCCGCGTGCTGCTGGCGAGCCTGACGGCGGACCAGATCACCGAGCATCTGTTCGATGTCGCGAGCCAGTTCAATCGGGGGGCGGTGCTGCTCGCCGAGCACGACGAGAAAGTACAGGCGGCGACGATCAACCTGCGTGCCGGACGAAAGGCCAAGGCGTCGGCTGCCTATGCGTCGGCGCGCGTATATTTTTCGGCGGGCTTGGCGCTACTCGACGAAAGGGACTGGAGCCGTGCGTACGGCTTGATGTTCAGCCTGTCGCTCGAGCGCGCGGAGTGTGAATACCTGAGCGGGAACCACGATGTGGCCGAGACGCTCATTTCGGAGTTGCCGGCGAGGGGCGCGTCGAAAATCGACAAGGCCGCCGCCTACCGCCTCAAGATCGATCTGCACGTCATGAAGTCGGAGAACCTCAAGGGCGTCGAGAGTGCCCTGGAGTGCCTGCGCCTGTTCGGTATCGAAATTCCGGCACATCCCACGCCCGAGCAGGTGGACGCCGAGTACGAAAAGGTTTGGAACAATCTGGGGAGAGGTCGATCGAGAGCCTGATCGACCTGCCGATGATGACCGACCCGGAGATGCGGGCCGCCATGGGCGTGCTATCAGGACTCTTTGCGCCGGCCTATTTCACCGACGTCAACCTGGTCTGTTTGCACGTCGCCCACATGGTGAACGTAAGCATAAATTACGGGACCACCGACGCTTCCGCCTACGCCTATGGCTGGTTCGGAATGACGCTCGGCCCGATCTCCCGCCGTTATATCGATGGCTACCGTTTCGGAAAGCTCGCCTGCGATCTCGTCGAGAAACACAAGTTTCTGGCCTACAGGGCGAGAACCTACTTCTCGATGGAGATGGTCGCCCTCTGGACACAGCCGATCGCGATCGCCCTCGACTACATCCGGGCAGCGTTCCGCGCCGGCGTTGAAACCGGCGACTTCAGCATTGCCTGCTACAGCTCCAACCACACCATCACGGACCTCCTCGCGCGTGGCGACCACCTCGACGAGGTCTGGCGCGAGTCGGAGCGCTGCCTGGACTTTGCCCGGCAGGCCAGGTTCCGCGACGTGATCGACGTCATCGTGAGCCAGCAGCGATTTATCGAAAACATGCGCGGACGGACCGCGAGCTTCTCCACGTTCAGCGATACAAAGTTCGATGAGACTGCGTTCGAGGCCGAACTGACCGAAGACCGCATGGCCACGATGGTCGCTTGGTACTGGATCCTCAAGCTCCAGGCACGTTTCTTCTCGGGCGACTACGAGGTATCGATTGTCGCGGCGCGGAAAGCGAAAGCATTGCTCTGGGCCTCGGATGCCAATATCCAGCTACTTGATTACTATTATTATACGGCGCTTACGGTGGCGGCTCTCTATGAAAAGGCTTCGGCCGAGGAGCAGGCCGGGTGGCGGGACCTCCTGACGGCGCACGAGGAACAACTGCGCGAGTGGGCGGAGAATTATCCACCGACGTTCGGCGACAAGCACGCATTGGTTTCGGCTGAGATCGCCCGCCTCGAGAGGCGAGACGCCGATGCCATGCGTCTATACGAGCAAGCCATTCAATGGGCACGCGAGCACGGTTTCGTGCAGAACGAGGGTCTCGCTTATGAAGTGGCCGCGCGGTTCTACGCGGCGCGCGGCGTTCAGACGATCGCTCACGGTTATCTGTGCAACGCCCGGCTCTGCTATCTGCGCTGGGGCGCGGAGGCCAAGGTCCGACAGCTCGAGCGGCTCCATCCGTCCCTTCGCGAAAAGCCTATGCTGGCGTCGCCCACCACCACCTTCGGCACGCCGGTCGCACAGTTGGACGTCGAGACGGTGGTCAAGGCTTCGCAAGCCGTGTCGGGCGAGATCATCCTTTCCAAGCTTATCGAGACGCTCATGAGGATCATGATCGAGCATGCGGGGGCCGGGCGCGGCCTGCTCATCCTGTTCCATAGCGACGAGCCTTGGATCGAGGCGGAAGCGAAGACCGGAAGCGGCACGGTCGAGGTCGCGCTGCGACAAACGAAAGTGACGCCATCCGAACTTCCCGAATCCGTCCTTCATTACGTGATCCGGACGCGCGCCAACGTGATCCTGGACGATGCCGCCGCGCCGAACCTGTTTGCGGCCGATGCGTTTGTACAGCAGCGGCGGCCCCGGTCCGTGCTCTGCCTCCCTTTGATAAAACAGACCAGACTCGTGGGCGTCCTCTATCTTGAGAATAATTTGACGCCGCATGCCTTCACATCGGACCGCATCGCGGTCCTGGAGCTTCTGGCCTCGCAGGCTGCCATCTCTCTGGAAAACGCCGATCTCTATTCCGATCTACAGCAGGAAAACATCGACCGCAGGCGCGCGGAAGCGGAGTTGCAACGCAGCGAGGCGTTCCTGGCGGAAGGCCAGAGAATCAGCCACACCGGCAGTTGGGGCTGGAACCTTTCTACCGGCAAGCTCGTCTGGTCCGAAGAGCATTGCCGGATTTTCGGTTTCGATCCGACGGAGGCGGAACCAACATTTCAATTTTTCCAAAGCCGGCTCCATCCGGAGGATCGCGCTCTGGTGCAGCGGTCCCTCGACCGGGCCATTCTCGAGAGGAGCGGCTTTTCACAGGAGTTCCGGATCCTGCTTCCCGATGGATCCATAAGATATCTCCACGGCGTGGGCCGTCCCGTTTTAAGCGCCTCTGGCGACCTCGATGATTATATCGGCACCACGATGGACATCACCGAGCGTAAACGCAGCGAGGAGGCGCTACACAACGCGCAGGCGGACCTGACGCGCGTGGCACGGCTGACGACGATCGGCGAACTCGCGGCCTCCATCGCCCATGAGATCAACCAACCGATCGGCGCCATGGTTGCCAGCGGCAATGCCTGCCTGCTCTGGCTTGCGAAAGACCCACCTCAGCTCGATGAGGCCCGGCGGGCCGTGGAACGCATCGTCAGCGACGGCCATCGCGCTGGCGATGTCATCAAGAGCGTCCGCGCCCTGGCCGGAACCTCCGCGCCGGTCAGCGCGGAACTCGACATCAATGCCGCAATTCACGAAGTCCTCAGCATGATGCGCGGCGAGCTCAACCAGCACGATGTTACACTCGAAACCGATTTGTCCGACGGGCTCGCACCCGTCATGGGTGACCGCGTGCAGTTGGAGCAGGTCGTCCTGAACCTGATCCTGAACGCGGTCGACGCGATGAGCGCGACCACAGGCGAGCCGCGGGTGCTGCGCGTGCGATCGCAAAGCGGCGAACCCGGCACCGTGCTGATCGTGGTCGAGGATTCCGGTCCGGGGATCGCGCCTGAAGCCATGGACCGCTTGTTCGAAGCCTTCTTCACGACAAAGCCCAGCGGCATGGGCATGGGGCTGTCGATCTGCCGTTCGATCATCAACGCCCATGGCGGCCGCCTCTGGGCATTGCAGAACTCACCCCATGGCGCCGTGTTCCAATTCACCGTGCCGACCGCCGCCAGGGCGGTTTCTTGACTGTAGCGGTTCGCCGGCTACGTCTCTTCTAAAGCAGCTTCCTCAGCCTTGATCTCACGTTGCCTTTTGAGGATCGCCGCCTCGCCGATCGGAGGCCCCGGGAAGCGCCGCCGTTCGACGACGAACCAGCCGATCAGGAGCAGTCCCAGGATGCCGAGAAAATAGTTGATCAGGACATCGGTCGGCGGTTGCAACCCGACCCAGAGGATGAAAAGGCCGCCGGTCACCGAGATGGCGCCCAGTGGTTTCGACCAGATACCAAGGCGGTAAGGCCCGTACTTCCGGTTCCGGGAGACCATGGCCGCCATGACGGCCATGATGTAGCTGAGCTGGTAGAACAGCGCGGTTCCCGCGACCAAGGCGACAAATGCCGAAGAATACAGCGTCACCGCCACGCTGACCACCGCACAGACCCAGATCGACGGGGCCGGCGTGCGGAATTTGCGGGAAACCAGCTTCAGATGGGAGGGCAATCCCTTGTCCCGGGCAAAGGCGAAGACCGCGCGCGAAAACCCGGTGAGGCCGCAGGCGCCGCAGATATAGGCAGCGATGCTCATCGCCACCGCGATAAAGTCCTTCACGATCACAGGCGCGCTGATCTGGCCGAATAGCGTGGCGAAGGCATCACCGCCCTGCCGTGCTATGGCGGCTTGGTCTTTCATGGCCAAGCCGATGAGTGTGAACAAAAGAATGCCTATGGTCGCGGAGAGTAGAACTGCGTTTATCATCGCCTTCGGCACGGCGCGCGAGGGATCGAGTGTTTCCTCCGCCGTATGCGCCGAAGCATCGTAGGAGGTGATGATCCAGAGCGGCAATAACAGGGCATAGCCGAAAATCAGAACCAAATTGTCCGTGTGCGGGACAATGTTGCCGCCCGCCGCGCCCGTGTTGTTCACGAAGCTGAACACATGCGCGATGTTCTCCGGCTGAAGATTGTAGAGCAGGACGGCGAACAGCAGGACGGCACCAACAAAGGTCATGTAGGCGCCGATTTCGCTAATCCGGGCGAGCAGGTGGACGCCCGCATGATTCAGAATGGCCTGACTGGCGATGATGAATATGACGCCGGCGGTCTGCTGCCAGTAGCCCCAGCTGGACGTGTCGATATGGAACACCCAACCCAGCACCATCTCGTTGAAGATGAGATAAATCCCAACCGCGGTGCCGCCAATGGAGAATGTATAGGCAAGCAGATTGACCCAGGCCGTTGCCCACCCCCAGCCCCGGCCGCCGAGGACCGACGACCAATAATAAAGGCCGCCGGCTGTTGGGATCGCCGAACTGATCTCGCCCAGAGACGCTGCCGTCGAGAAGGCGATCAGGCAGCCGACCAGGAATACGGCGCTGAGGCCAAACATGCCGGCTGTGCTGAGGCCCTGCTGGACATTCACACACCCTCCCCAGAACACACCGATGATCATGAAAGACATGGCGAAATTTCCGAAAAGCGACATGCGGCGCCGCAATTGCTGAGCGTAGCCGAGCTTGTGCAGCGCCTCTGTATCGCGCCGAATGACATCTTCGGTGTCAAAAATAGGCATTGCTTCTTTCCCCTGCCATGTTTCGCCACATGGTGTTGGAACGGCGATTTTGAGCAGCAGTGACGGCCTGGTTAGGCAGTTATTGTTTGCAGGCTGACATGAGGATTATCGCGCATTGACACGATGATTTCCAGGGCATTTAGCGGAAGTGCTGAACGGCCCATTCATCGTCCTGCTCCAGCAGTGAGGCGCTGATCCGGGGCCAGTCTAAAAGCAATTTATCAAGCGCGTGCTCTGGCCACTTGTAAAGCAGCGTCTCCTACTGCGCCAGCCAGCCCGCAATGCCGAGCCCTGCCTCCCGCTGGCGAGGCCAGCCGTAACCCCCGCTGGTGTCTCGCAGCCCAACATATCGCCCGTGTGAAGAGCGCCGGGGCGGGTTTTCAACGTCATCCCTTCACCCAACGCCGCGCGCCGGATCGCCGGCGGTCGAAATTGCACACGCGAGGTCGGCGGTTGTGGATCGATCAAGGATTGGCCGTTTCCCCGGTAGGGCCGCCGGAGAGCGGTCAGGCTGTTATCGGCCCTTCCCAGCCCAAAATCGGCCATACAGAGGCAATGTTATTAGACAAAGCTGTGAACCAGCGGGTGGCCTGGGTGGCAAACGGCCGGTCCGGTTACGGGGCGAGATCGCTCGAGATCAGATGTTCGTTTCAAGGTTCAATCTGATCAGGAGGGAAAGGGGGCGGCAATTCCTGAACCAAAGCAGACGATAGAGCTTGCCTCACCCATGAAATTGCAGCGTATATGTGCAACCTGAAGCGGAACGATCGAAGCTACGCATCAAGTAAGAGCAACGGCAATGGCATCCCTTTTCAAGAACGAGCTGCACCAGGATTTCGGCACTTGGCCGCTCGCCTATATGCCCTATGGCGGCGCCGATTTCGGCGAAATACGGGCCGTGGCGGAGGCCATTGGCGACGGCGATGACGCCGCCTATTACGATGCGTGGAATGCGGCGGGTGATCGGTTGAAGGCGAAAGCCGACACGGCGCTTGGCAAAGGTCATACCGCCAGTGCCCGCGCGCTGTATCTGCGGGCAAGCGCGTTCTACGCGACATCTTTCCACCCGCTCTACGGTGCTCCGGTCGATCCGCGCCTCCTTGCCGCTTTCGGCAAGCAGGTGGCGGCGCTGGATAAGGGGTTGGCACTCGGCCCATCCCCCGTGCACCCGGTACGAATTCCCTACGGTAGCATGGCCTTGCCCGCTTATCTCATTCCGGCGCAAGGCTTTGAGAACGAGGTGCGGCCGCTCATCATCCTCAACAATGGCTATGATGCCACCATCACCGACACGTATTTTGCCTCTGCGGTCGCAGCTTCACGGCGCGGCTATCACAGCCTTCTGTTCGATGGTCCAGGCCAAGGGGCTATGCTTTACGAGCAAGGCGTTCCGTTGCGGCCCGACTGGGATGTCGTGATCCGAGCAGTGGTCGATTTTGCATTGCAACAGCCCTTGGTCGACGCCCAGCATATCGCGCTCAGCGGCTGGAGCCTCGGCGGGTTTCTTGCCCCGCGCGGCGCTTCCGGCGAAGCACGCGTCGCGGCACTCATCGCCGATCCCGGCACCTGGAGCATCGCAGATGGCTTCCGAGACGTCATAATACGCATGTTCAACGTCACCCCCGAGGCGGCAAAGGACCTGGGCGCGCTGGACCAATCGCTCATCGAGCGTCTTGACACCTTTTTTCGCGGCAATCGCCAATTGAACTGGAAGGTCGTCCAGCGCGGCTTCTGGGTGCATGGCGTGGACAATCTGCGTGCCTTCTTCGCGTCGGCCGAGCTATTCACAATGCAGGGGCACGCCGAGCGCATCCAGTGTCCAACATTAATCACCATGGCAGAGCATGACACGCTCTCGGCGAGGGCCAGCCTGTTCATGGAGGCGTTACGCTGCCCGAAGACGTTGATGCACTTCACCGCTGCGGAAGGTGCCGACGGCCACTGCTCCATGCAGAATCGATCGCTACTCAACCAGCGCGTGCTAGACTGGCTCGACGAACAGTTTGGATGCTCGCGGTAACTACCCTGAGGCCGCTGAGCAACGGATCTGCTAAAGGAGACGTCATTCGGTCGGTTGATCACGCGGATTCAGCGGCGGCCCGAGGAACTCGACGCCCCATTTTGCCCCGAAGGCGTTCAGGGCCGTCCAATCCGGAAGGCCGTCTCGCATCGTTCCGGCAAGCTCCGTGAAGAAGGCCGCCGCATCAAGGGCTGGCGCTATGAGGATATATTGGCGGGCGGGCGCATCGGTCACATTGACGAAGCCGTGGGCTGCGCCGCCGGGAATGCTGACGACGTCACCCGCCTCGGCGAAGAAGCGGCGTCCGTCGACTTGGTAGAGATAGCGTCCCTCGATAACGCGAAAGATTTCCGCCTCCCGATGGCGATGCTGTGGCGGCCCCTTTCCGGGCGCGTTGATGGTCTCGATGAAGCAGAACTCGCCTCCGCTCGTGGCAGGAGCTAGCCGGACGAAAAGATCGAGCCCGATGGCCGGAATTTTTATGGGCACCTCTGTGGCTCGCGAGTGGGTAAAGGATAAGGTCATCGACTCTGTCTCCATCATGCACAGGAAGAGAGAGCACATGGCCGCGCGGCAGAGGCTCGGCCAGCGGGTCTTTAGCAATGCTACCGGAGCATGAGAGTTCATTAGTGCGAGCTGGGTGTCAACGTGCCGAGCCTGGCATTAGCAAACTGCGATAAGCCCCGATAGTTGTCGAATGTCCGTCCTGGCGTCCGATGCGGGGCCGGCGGTTTTGCGCCCATCTTGTTCGTTCGTCGGCGAAGATATGCTTCCCGGAAGCGGCCGTTCGATCTGCTTATTCGCTACTGAATCCCCCATTATGGAAAGATCAGAGGGCGAGGCCATCTAAACCATCACAAAAGTGATATAAATTTACGCAACGCTATAAGTGCGAGATAAAAACCTGAGAGGAGCGTTACGCATGTCGGAAGGATTGAAGACGTTCTCTGCGCAGGTTTCGGCCGGCGCCTATGTGTCCGATTTGTTCTACATGCTGGGTTCCATCGGCGTACTCGTGGGCATGATCGCGCTTACCCTGCTCGACGCCGGCATCGTCGATAGGAAGAATGTTGTCGATACGATCGTGCAGAAATGGGTCTGCGGACTGATCGGCGGCTTTGCCTTCACCGGGATCGGCTATGGCGTGTGGAACTGGCAGATCTACCAAGCTTTCGGGAGAGCCCATGCTCTCAAGCAGGCGATCTCGGACTGGTCCCTGTTCGGCCCAGATTTCAACACCTATGCGCAGCATATCGATCCGGCAGTGCTGCCCGCGGCGGATACCGTGCAGATATTTGGTGCTTTCTTCGTGCTGTTTGCCATGTTGATCTGCATGATCATGCATGGCGCCGGGGCTGAGAGGATGAAGCCGGTCCCGGCCTACGTCATGTCCGCGCTGATCGGAGGCATCATCACCCCGGTGATGGCCTATCTGACCTATAGCTCCGCAAGCCCGCTGACGAATGCCGGCCTGCATGATTTCGTTGGTGCTTTCGTTTTGTATATCTTCGTCGGCGTCTGGGGCCTGATTCTGGCCTGGCGCCTTGGGCCGCGGCGGCAAATCCGCCTCGCGCCGGGCAATTTCATGCTGCTGGCGCTGGGAGGGTTCCTTTTTATGGTCGCGATTGCGCTTTTCGTGCCGGCATGCGGTTATCTGATCCCCGATCGCGGCTATTATGGTATCGGCGCGAATGACAGCGGGCTGGGGGTTGAGTTCTACGCCCTATCCCTGGCCCTCATCGCAGGAGGCTTGGCTGGCTCGATCCTGGCCTACATCAAGAGCAACCCGATCTATGTAATCCTTGGTCCGATTGCCGGTTATATCTCGTGCTCGGCGTTGATCGACCTGGCCGCGCCATGGCAGGCCTTCGCGATCGCCTTTTTCGGACCATTTGTGATGGTGGCGGGCGATGGCCTGATGCGGCGCCTTGGTATCGATGAATCCAAGATCGTGCCGTTGGCCCTGGGGCCCGGGCTCTACAGTGCGGTGATGGCGGGCATCGTCGGGGCCGGCAAGGCGCAGGGCGGCTATTTCGGCGTCACGTCCGGCGCCTATGCCTTCCAGCATGCGCATATCTCCGTGGGCACGCAGCTGGAGGGCGTGGTGGTGACGGTGGCAGGCTCCGCGATCGTAGCACTGCTGGTGATCCTGGCGCTGGAAAAAACGCTCGGGCTGCGCGTCACGCCGGCACAGGAGGATCAGGGGCTGGATGCGACCTACTGGTCCCGGTTCGCGGCGAATTCTCCGCCCCTGGTCAATGAGCCGGAGACGAAGGGGGGGGCGCCAGATGAATGAGATTGGCGCGGCGTTAAGAAACCGCCCTGGCGGCGGTCGGCACGGTGAATTGGAACACGGCGCCATGGGGTGAGTTCTGCAATGCCCAGAGGCGGCCGCCATGGGCGTTGATGATCGAACGGCAGATCGACAGCCCCATGCCCATGCCGCTGGGCTTTGTCGTGAAGAAGGCTTCGAACAAGCGGTCCATGGCTTCAGGCGCGATCCCCGGACCGGAATCCTCGACCACGATCAGCACGGTGCCGGGTTCGCCGCTTTGCGATCGCACGCGCAGCACCCGCGGCTCGCCTGTGGTCGCGCTCATCGCGTCGACCGCGTTCAGGATCAGGTTCAGGACGACCTGCTCCAACTGCACGCGGTCACCCATGACGGGTGCGAGCCCGTCGGACAAATCGGTTTCGAGTGTAACATCGTGCTGGTTGAGCTCGCCGCGCATCATGCTGAGGACTTCGTGAATTGCGGCATTGATGTCGAGTTCCGCGCTGACCGGCGCGGAGGTTCCGGCCAGGGCGCGGACGCTCTTGATGACATCGCCAGCGCGATGGCCGTCGCTGACGATGCGTTCCACGGCCCGCCGGGCCTCATCGAGCTGAGGTGGGTCTTTCGCAAGCCAGAGCAAGCAGGCATTGCCGCTGGCAACCATGGCGCCGATCGGTTGGTTGATCTCATGGGCGATGGAGGCCGCGAGTTCGCCGATCGTCGTCAGCCGTGCCACGCGCGTCAGGTCCGCCTGCGCGTTGTGTAGCGCCTCCTCGCTGCGTTTACGCTCGGTGATGTCCATCGTGGTGCCGATATAATCATCGAGGTCGCCAGAGGCGCTTAAAACGGGACGGCCCACGCCGTGGAGATATCTTGATGGATCCATCGGGAAGCAGGATCCGGAACTCCTGTGAAAAGCCGCTCCTCTCGAGAATGGCCCGGTCGAGGGACCGCTGCACCAGAGCGCGATCCTCCGGATGGAGCCGGCTTTGGAAAAATTGAAATGTTGGTTCCGCCTCTGTCGAGATCGAAACCGAAAATCCGGCAATGTTCCTCGGACCAGACGAGCTTGCCGGTAGAAAGGTTCCAGCCCCAGCTGCCGGTGTGGCTGATTCTCTGGCCTTCCGCCAGAAACGCCTCGCTGCGTTGCAACTCCGCTTCCGCGCGCCTGCGGTCGATGTTTTCCTGCTGTAGATCGGAATAGAGATCGGCATTTTCCAGAGAGATGGCAGCCTGCGAGGCCAGAAGCTCCAGGACCGCGATACGGTCCGATGTGAAGGCATGCGGCGTCAAATTATTCTCAAGATAGAGGACACCCACGAGTTTGGTCTGTTTTATCAAAGGGAGGCAGAGCACGGACCGGGGCCGCCGTTGCTGTACAAACGCATCGGCCGCAAACAGGTTCGGCGCGGCGGCATCGTCCAGGATCACGTTGGCGCGCGTCCGGATCACGTAATGAAGGACGGATTCAGGAAGTTCGGATGGCGTCACTTTCAGCTTGACGCAGCGTGACCTCAACCCCACCGCTTCCGGTCTTCGCTTCCGCCTCGATCCAAGGCTCGTCGCTGCGAAAGAGGATGAGCAGGCCGCGCCCGGCCCCCGCATGCTCGATGGTGATCCTCATGAGCGTCTCGATAAGCTTGGAAAGGATGATCTCGCCCGACACGGCTTGCGAAGCCTTGACCACCGTCTCGACGTCCAACTGTGCGACCGGCGTGCCGAAGGTGGCGGTGGGCGACGCCGGCACCTTCATTCCGCGAAGGTGCGGATGGAGCCGCTCGAGCTGCCGGACCTTGGCCTCCGCGCCCCAGCGCGCAAAGCAGTTGCGCGCGGCTTCCAGGTGGGCGCGCTCGGAGGTCGTGGCCCCGCAGGTCCGATAAAATTCCGCGGCGAGCTCGTGGGCGACGCCTTCGTCCTCGACGAGGCCGTAGGCGTGCGCCGATTGTACCGCCTCTTCATAAAGACGCATAGCGTCGGGGTCCCTGCCTTCAAGGCGGGCGATCTCCGCCGACACCAGGGTGTATTTGCTGGCGAAAGTCGGTGGGCAGTTGCCGGCCCATTCGCGCAGATTCTCCTGGTGCGCCGCCAGCTGCTCACGCCACTTGTCTTGCTCGGTGGCGGCAGCGTTCCCGTGGAGTGCCGCCAGCGTTAGCGCCGTATAGTAAATGTAATCGAGCTTCTGGATCTCCATGACGACGGTCCAAAGCAACGGCTCCGCCAGCCGGGCGGCAGCGAGCGCCGCTGCGTAATCACCCGTCAGGAACCGCGCCTGCAGTTTGAGGATCCAGTAAAAACAGACCATCATGGGCATGCGGCCGCTGGCCAATTGCGCCTCGAACGCCGCTTCGTCGAACGCCCCGCCGCCGAAGTGGGACAAGCTCGCCGTCTGCCCACGCATGGCCGCCACAAAACGCTGCTGGCTGACGACAATATCGGCTACATCGTGGAATCCGGCCGTTCGGACGAAATCCAGGCCGATCTCCGTTTCGCGCCACACCACCTCGAGCGGATCGTTCCGCGCGAGAAGACAGGCGACGGTTTCGTAGATGCTGTAGCAGGCAAAGGTCAGATCCCCGGTCTCGATCGCGCTGCGAAAGGCATCCCGGTTGAAATCGAGCGCGGTCGAGATCGGCTCCACCCAGAAGGCAGCTTCGCCCATCTGTACGTGGACCTTCGCATGGTGGGCCATGAAGCCGTGCTTCTTGATCACGTTGCACGCGAGCTTAGCGAAACGGTACCCCTCGCGGTAACGATGAAAGACCGGACCAAGAAACATGCCAAAGGCGGCGCAGCCATGAGCGAACGCGCCGCTCGTTCCGTGCCGCAGGCCGACGCCCATCATGCGGCAGAGGCGCACGCAAAACAAATGGAAGTCGGTAAAATACGCGGGGGAGTCAAGGTCCGAGAGCATACGCATGGCCGCCAGAAGCTCCGGATCGGTCATCAGCGGCAGATCGATTAGCTCTTCGATCGGCCGCTTCTCCAAATCGGGCCAGACCGCCTCGTATTCGGCCTTGACCTGCTCCCAGGTCGGGTGAGCCGGAATGTCGATGTCGAACAGACGCAGGCATGTGAGCGCGCTGTCGACCGCTTGCGGGTTGTCCGATTTCACGACATGCAGCCGGACCTTGAGCTGATAGACGGCCGCCCGGTCGACTTTCGACCTCCCGCGTGGCAGCAACGCCGCGATCAGCCGTTCGGCTTTGTCGAAGTCACCCGTCAGATATGCGCACTCCGCGCATTCCAGCCATAGGCTAAACGTCAATTCGTGCCGGCTGTTCCAGTCGCTCTCGTCGAGCAACGCCATGCCCGCCGAAAAATACACGCCTGCCGACGCATAGGCCGCCGACGCCTTTGCCTTTCGTCCGGCCCGCAGGTCGATGGCCGCCACCTGTGCCTTCTCGTCCCGGTCGAGCAGCAGCGCAGCCCCCCGGCCAAACTGGTTTGCGACCTCGAAGAGACGCTCGGCGAGTTCGTTCGCCGTCAGGCTCGCCAGCAGCACGCGGCCGATGCGCAGATGGACTTCGGCCCGATGCGCTTCGGGAATAAGGGAATAAGCCGCCTGCTGGATCCGGTCGTGCAGGAATTCGTAGGTGCCGTCCAGCTGAATGATAAGCTCGGCCCGGACGGCTTCCCAGAGAGACGCGCGCATCGCCTGTTCAGTTTCCCCGTGAACCAGCGTCAGGGTCGCGATCTCGGCGACATTGCCGAGGCAGGCGAGCTGTGTCAGTGCGTCCTGGGCCGGGGCGGAGAGCCGCTTCAGTTTGCCCACCATCAGATCCACCACGTTGTCGGCATAGCTTTTGGCGCGGATGCGATCCATGTCCCATTGCCAGACGCGCGCGGCCGGGTCGAACGCGAGCAGCCCCTCCTCCGCCAGCGCGGCAAAAAACTGAATCGCGAAGAACGGATTGCCGCCGGTCTTCTCGTGCACCAGCTGCGCCAGGGGCTGCGCTCGCTCCGGCGCGCAATGCAGAGCATCGGCCATGAGCCGGCCGATATCGTCCAGCCCGAGGGGCGCCAGCACCATCTCCTGCACCCGTGCACCGGCCTTGCGGATCGCCTCCAGCATGCGCGCCAGCGGGTGCGCGGGACCGACCTCATTGTCCCGGTAGGCGCCAACCAGCAACAAATGCCGCACCTCGGCATGCGTGGCCAGATGCTCGATGAGGTCGAGCGTCGCGGTATCCAGCCATTGCAAATCATCGAGAAATATAGCGAGCGGGTGCTCAGCTTGCGCGAAGACGCCGAGGAAGCGCCGGAAAACCATTTGGAAGCGGTTCTGTGCGTCCTGCGGCGGCAGGTCCGCAACCGGCTGCTGTTTCCCGATCACGAGTTCGAGTTCGGGGATGAGATCGATGATCAGCTGGCCATTCGGGCCCAGCGCCGTTCTCAAAGCCTCCCGCCATCGGCCGAGTTCTGCCTCGCTCTGGACCAAAAGGAGGCTTACCAGACTCTGGAACGCTTGGGCCAGGGTCGCATACGGGATGTCGCGCTTGTACTGGTCAAACTTGCCGGATGTGAAGAGGCCTCGTGGGGGCACCAGCACCTTATGCAGTTCATTTACGACAGAGGACTTGCCGATGCCCGAATAACCGGAGACGAAAACGAGTTCCGCTGCGCCGTCGGCTACGACCTGGTCGAACGCCGCGAGCAGCTCGCCGATCTCGCGCTCCCGGCCGTAAAGCGTCTCCGGGATCAGCAGCCTGTCCGATACATCCTGCGCGCCCAGCGGGAACGGGGCGATGCAGCCCTGCGAGTCCCATGCTGCGAGGCACTGCCGCAGATCTGCCTCGAGTTCCCGCAGCGGTCTGGTAGCGCTCCTCGGCGGTCTTCGCGAGCAGCTTCATAACGATCGCCGACACCGCCCCGGGAACCGCGGCACGCTCGCCAATCGGGACCGGCTGGCGCGCGATATGGCAATGGACCCACTCCATTGGATCTGCCGCCGTGAAGGGTAGCGCGCCGGTCAACATTTGGTAGAAAGTGACGCCAAGAGCGTAAAGATCGCTACGGGCATCGATCGACCGGTTCATCCGGCCGGTCTGCTCGGGCGCCATATAGGCGAGCGTGCCGGCAACCACCTCAGGAGGCGCTGGTGCCTGACGCTCACGCGGCAGGCGCGAAGCCAAGCCGAAGCCGGTCAACCTGACCTGATCGGTTTCATCGACCAGAACATGGGCCGGCTTGATATCCTTATGGATGAGGCCCCGCTGGTGGACCTCTCCAAGGGCGGCCGCCATGTGAATGGCAAGGCGCAAGAAGCGTCCCATTTCGAAAGGAATGCCGATCATCCGATCGAGCAACTGGCCGCCCGGATCCTCGAGCACCAGCAGTATCCGCCCGCCCTCGTACCTTAGCTCCAACGGCCGGGTTGCCCAGCCTGGGTCGAGTTCGGCCCGCAGGACGTATTCCTGCTCCAGCCGCTTTACGATGGAAGCTGAGGGAGTGTCGTGAACTGGCGTTACAACCAAAACCGCCGCCGGACCACCGTCAGGCCAACAACGTGTGACGCGCACTTCACCGTCCTCCCAAAGATTTTCGATGACGCGAAGAATGGGAGGCATCGGCGGAACTGGTTCGGCAGCCGTCTTGGTCACAACTAATTTTACGCTGGCGGGGCAAGAACAGCTATAAATTTCGCCTTCGCTCAGAACGTCGGTTCGGTCCAGGGGCTGCTTTAGAGCCGCCAGTTGCACCCGTCGAAAGACAATAATTGGCTTATATTGTTGAAAAAGTCGTCGTTTCGTCACCTTTTCAGAGTTCTTGTTGCAATTAGGCTCAGAACCCATTAATTTCTTGTGCTGGCGTGGCTGGGCGTGATTTTAGACAGGGCGGAGGTGTCTTCGCGATGTCTGAGCTGTTTTTGCTGAGTGAGCGCCAGATGGCGCGGATATCGCCGTTCTTTCTGTCGTCGCACGGCGTGAAGCGTGTTGATGACCGGTGCGTGATCAGCGGGATCATTTCCGTAATCCGGAGCGGGGTTAGCACCTTACACTTTCAGCCGCGGCTTCTAACACAACCTTTAATGCATCCCTATAATCCGCAAATATCTTTGGAACCGCGCTATCGGGTCCGTTCCAGTTTATGGAAAAGCAGAAGGTAACGCGAGAGGCACCAAGAACCATTTGTCCAGCAATGCAGAAGCAATGAAAATCCTGCCAATCGATACTGCCGCCTTTTGCAAATGCCACTGTATCGTTTGGAACGATCTGAGGAATGACATCCGCCATCGACAGGATGCGTTTGTATTCCATTAAGCTACTGGGTTTGGTAAAAAACTTTCCGGTCAGAGACGCGCGATACCACTGGACCAAGTCGGTGGCACTGCTCAGCATAGATTGCTGGGAGTTTACGACGGGCCGTGGCGTACCTGGCAACCAGCCTGTCGACATTTTCTGTGTGCCCTCCCATCCCAAATCTAAACCCGCCGGCGCCCCGGCAATGTATGAGAATAGGCGACGTGTAGAGTCCGGAATTCTCGTCTGGTTGAGACCAGCTTTCAAGATCAACGCACGTACATTCTTTGCCCCCACGTTGCCAAGCGCCACATCAGTCGCCGTATTGTCGCTATGAGCAATCATCGCCTCGAGCACGCTGCGCGCCGTCGTTTTTCCCGAAAGGTTCAGGAATACGGGGCTGACGGGAGACCGGACTGAGTCGTCGATCACCCATTGATCATCCTCGGAGAGCCTGCCTTGTTCGGCGCTTACAAGCGTTTGAGCCAGGATGAATGTCTTGACGGCACTTCCTACAAATAAGACCGCACCCGGCTGGTTGCCTGCCTGCCACCGCGCGTTCGTAAAGTCGCATACGACGAGACAGCTGGCTTCGGCCGAAAGTGCCGCAAAATTTTTGACACCCGCCACAACGCTAACCGGGGCTGTTGCTGCGAACGCAGCCGATCTGGTCAGTGTTGATAAAGACGCGGCCGCTCCGATCACAAAGATATTTCGGCGATACATACGTCATTTCCTTTCATCCAAAATTCTTGCAGCCAGTCCCTATTGTCCCAATCCTTCGGGCTCTATGGGGGGCAGGCGCACGGCGCCAGTGGATTTCAGATCGCACGTACCACCTTTCACAATGGGCAGGCGTGGTGTCCTTTCTTCTTGTGGGCGGAACAAGGTTCGCCCGTTGACACATGGTTTACAACCGACATCAGAAAGGCCCGCCACCTAAAGGTGCATCATCAGTTCGCTCCAAACCCGCGCGTAATCTACGGAGACACCCCTACAGAGGCTAGCGAAACCGGATCAACTCGGCGGGAAAAAGCTTTCCGTCAGTTTTGTTTGTCCGCCCCTCAAACGTTATGTCTCTCCTCAGTGCCAGATGGGTATGTTACGTTTTCGCTGCCGTCCGACGTTTCGCCTTTCATCTTCCCGACTGGCATCAGCAGCGACACCCACGGGAGGCTTGCCCTTGTCCGGTTCCATTTTATCACGGCTCGCATTGGTGGTGCTGACAGCGTGGGGGCTGTCAATGGTTCTGCCCTCGTTCTATCGACTGGTCTGGCCGCTTGCGTCGTTCGGGCTCGCCGTGGACAACAACGGGGTTGTGGTCGATGTGGTCGGCCCCTTCAGCCGCGGCCTGGACCGCTCGCCAGCGGCGGCGGCGGGGCTTACCATCGGGGATCGGCTCGACTTGCAGCAGATGAACTGCTGGGCCCCCCGCAGCCGCGTCTGCGCGGCGCTCGTTACCGTGCTCGGCGGGTCGGGAGGGTTGCAAGAGGTGCTCCCCGGGCGGGCGGTCGACCTCGCCATACGCCCAGCAACAGGCGGAGCGAGCCGGACCGTGCATTTGCGCGCGGAACTCGCGCCGCTTGACGTGCTTGGCCGACTTGTTTTGCTCGCGGACACCATCGTCGGCATACTATCGATGCTTGCCGCAGCCTCGCTGGTTTGGCTTCGGCCCGGGTGGATGACTTGGGGTTTCTTCCTCTATTTCTTCTGGTTCAATCCAGGACAAACCTACACTTACTATGCCATTCTTCAATCCCAACCCATTCTCCTGCTGATTGAGCAATGCCTGGACGGGTTGGCCACGGGCGCTGCTTTAAGCGGGCTGCTCATCTTTGCGCTGCACTTCCCGGAGTCCGAGCCCGATTCGCGCTGGCGTCGATGGGCGCCGCTGGTGCCCTGGCTCGGCGTTGTCATGGCTGCGCTAGAGCTTCTCGCCGGCGCAAACCTGTTTGGTGTGCCAACGGAGGGGATCGCGGCCGCCGGATACATCTATAGCTATGGCCTCGATGCAGTTGCCCTGGCCTTGCTGCTGGCGCGCCGGCGTAGCCTGCACCCGCGGAATGAGCAGCGGATGCGCTGGGTCATTGCAGGCTGTGCGATTGGATTGCCCACCTTCATCTTTGCTGAGATCTGCCAAACAACCGGGTTTTTGCATGATGTGTGGGGCACAGCTCTCACACAGACAACGATCGGGTTGCTTTATCTCGTCCAGGGCGTGCTGGCCTATTTTGTGTGGACCGCCGTGCGACGGCAGCGCGTGATCAGCGTTGCAATTCCCCTCCGACATGGCACAGTCACGGCCGTGCTGACACTTGCGCTTGCCGTTCCCGTCATGTTCCTGCACGAGCGCATCGCTGCGATTCAAGACGCGCTGCATTTGCCTGGATGGCTTTGGCCACTGGTGGTCGCTCCGGTCGCGCTGATTGCGCTGCAACGGCTGCACGAGGTCGCGGTAGAAATGGCCGATCACGCATTCAACCATGCGTATCATCAGGCCCGTCGTGGGCTTGAGCAGGCGGGGCGCACGATGCTTGAAGCTGACAACTTCGCCACGATCGATCGATGGCTCGTTGAAGCGCCGGTTCGCCACCTCCGATTGACATCGGCAGCCGTGTTCCGCGACATCGACGGCGCGTTGCACCGCATGATGCCGGCGATCGGCTGGGCCGCAGCGCCGCTGCGCCAGTTACGCCTGGATCTCGACGCCCCGGTGATCGAGTGCCTCACGCGCCACAAGCCGATGCGGCTGCTTCCCCAGCAATGGCGGCATGACGGCCCGCCTTCGGAAGAGCGGGCGCCGTGCCTTGCGGTGCCGATCTTCGGCTGGGCGGGGCAGGCCATCGGCCTCGCGTTGTTCGGCCCGCATGAGACCGGCAGCGACATCACGCCTGATGAATGCGACATGCTGCAGGCGCTCGCGGTTCAGGCTGGCCAGGGATATGACCGCGTCGAAAAGGAGACGTTGCGGCATGAAGTGCGCGATCTTCGGGCCCGCCTCGCCGGTCGTGCAGAGGCGCCGCCCCCCCCTTCGTCCACTGAGAGATAACCCGGCGCTCAGGTCTAGCTGTACCATTCTTCGGAAGCCCTCATGAACGAACGCCTACTTGTTGCCGGTGCGTGCTCCAAAGCAGTCCGACAGTTCAGGGTATAAGCCTTCTCGTCAGGCGACTGGAAAATGGAGACGAATTTCACCAGCCTTGGGTCGTTCGCTTCCTGCGAAGTGCGACGAACTGAATGGCGTAATACGGGTTTTTCGCGCCGTCGGTGATCAAGGCGGTGTTGGGGTCGCCGCCAGAGGCGGGCAGGAAGGTGAAGCTGACCTGCGCGACCTCGACATCATCCAGCGCGCGGACGAGTTGCGGCGCCTCCAGCTCCACGAATTTCAGATGTTTCGGGTTTCTGGTAATATCCGCGACGGTGGCGAGATCACCCACGCCGGGCTTGAGCTGGATCGGCCGGCCTTTTCGTAAAGCTCAAGGTCCCGCCCGCGATTCACCGTATCATTGGCCACCGCCACGAGCCTTGACGTGCCGGTGCCGATGCGCTTCCCTGGCCGGGCAGTGACCCTCACCAAATTCCCCTTCGCCGTTCAGGCCGTCGGTCTTCTCGCGCTTTCGGTGGTTCTCGAGCTGTTATTGGAGCAACTGCATCTGCCGGCGGCGCTGCTGTTGGGGCCGATGGGCGCGGCGATCATGTTTGCCGCGCTGCAAACCCGCATTCGCATCCCCTTCTTGCTGTTCACCTGCGGCCAGGCGATCGTCGGCTGCATGATCGCGCAATCGATCACGTCCTCGATTGTGCGGGACATCGCCGCCGACTGGCCGATTTTTCTAGGCGCGGTGGTGGCGGTGATCGCTGTCAGCAACGCGCTCGGCTGGGGGTTGGCGCGGCTGCGCGTGCTCCCGGGCAGCACGGCGATCTGGGGCTCCGCGCCGGGCGGGGCGACCGCTATGGTGCTGATGTCGGAGGCGTTCGGCGCGGATATGCGGCTGGTCGCCTTCATGCAGTATCTGCGCGTGGTGTGCGTGGCGGTGGTGGCCACCATTGTCGCGCGCGTGTTCGCCGGCGCCGGCCATGGCGCGGCGGCGGCAAACTGGTTTGCGCATGTTCCGCCGGTCCCGTTCGTGGAGACGCTGGCGCTGGCCGCGTTCGGCGTGCTGTCGAGCAGGCTGTTGCGCATTCCCGCCGGGCCGCTGCTGGTGCCGCTGTTTCTCGGCGCGCTGCTGCACGGCGCAGGCGCGATGACGATTGAACTGCCGCCCTGGCTGCTCGCGGTCAGCTACGCGCTGGTCGGCTGGACCGTCGGGCTGCGCTTCACCCGGCAGATCCTCGCCCACGCGGCCAAGGCGTTCTCCCGCGTCGCCGCCTCGATCGTGGTGCTGATTGCGCTGTGCGGCGGGCTTGCGGTGCTGATGGTGAAGATCATGCATGTCACCCCGCTCACCGCTTATCTGGCGATGAGCCCGGGCGGCGTGGATTCCGTGGCGATCATCGCCGCTTCCTCGCCCGCGGTGAACCTGCCGTTCGTGATGGCGATGCAAACCGCGCGGTTTTTGATCGTGGTGTTCGCCGGGCCGCCGATCGCGCGTTTCGTCGCCGCCAGCCTGCAGCGCCACGCACCCGGGGCGGACACCGCACAGTAAGGTTAGATGCCATAATGGGCCGGCTGCCTGGCGCTGGGCAGAGAGGTGGCTGTCCCTCAGAGTGATGGTGTGCCGAACGGGGTTCGAATGGGTCGGCCCCAAGCATCATCGGGGAACAGCCATGGAGTATTATGCCGGAATTGATGTTTCGCTGAAAGAGAGCAGCGTGTGCGTGGTGGATGGCACGGGGAAGATCGTTCGTGAGGCGAAGACGGCGAGCGAGCCGGAAGCGCTTTGTCAGTTCATGGCCGGGATCGGTTTTTCATTGGCCCGGATTGGCCTGGAAGCGGGCCCTCTGTCACAATGGCTGCGCGAGGGGCTGGTGGATGCTGGCTTTGAGGTCGTCCTGCTCGAGACACGGCATGTGAAGGCGGCGCTGTCGGCGATGACGGTGAAAACCGACCGGAAAGATGCGCGCGGGATCGCGCAACTGTTGCGCATGGGATGGTATCGGCCGGTGCATGCCAAATCGATGGCTCCCAGGAGGTGCGTGCGCTGCTCGTCGGGCGCAAGTTGCTGCAAGCGAAGCTTCTTGATGTGGAACTCAGCATTCGTGGTATTCTGCGCGGCTTTGGTCTCAAGGTCGGTGAGGTCAGCCGCGGACGCTTTGAAGCGCGGATCCGCGCGCTTGCCGAGGGCAACACAATGCTTGAGGTGGTCATCGGCGCCATGATGCAAGCGAGAGCCGCGTTGTGGAGCGAGTTCAGCCGCCTTCATCGTGAGATGCTCAAGATTGCGCGCGCAGACCATGTCTGCCAGCGGTTAATGAGCGCGCCAGGGGTTGGCGCCCTTGTCGCGATCACCTATCGCTCAGCTGTCGACGATCCGGAGCGGTTCGACAAGTCCCGAACGGTCGGCGCGTATTTTGGCTTGACGCCGAAAAAATACCAATCCGGCGAGACCGACATCGACGGTGGGGTCAGTCGGGTTGGTGACGCCATGGTACGAACTGCGCTGTTCGAGGCGGCGCATATCATGCTGACGCGGGCAACGCGGTTCTCTGCCTTGAAGCGGTGGGCGATGGACGTGGCAAAGCGGAGAGGCATGAAGCGGGCCAAAGTCGCCCTTGCACGAAAGCTCGCCGTGGTACTTCATCGGATGTGGGTTGACGCAACCGAGTTCCGTTGGAGCAAGGATGTCGTAGCGGCGTAAAGGGGTAGCAGGCTTACGGGAAGTGGACCCATTCAGGTACCGCTTCTGAGAGGTCCCGTCGCTGGGACGAGGGTTAGGCAAGGTCGGGTGTAGTGCTGTGGAAGCTTTAGCAAACCACGCCTTCTAGATTGACCTGCCAGATCCGGATCTTATGGCATGATGTGGCAGTCTTTCGTGCTGACCACGGACAGAAGCATGATCCCGGCGACGAGATGATCACTCGGAGTGACTTGACATCGAAGGGCCCATTACAGAAGCACTACAGTTGCATTTTGATAATTTAAGATGGGCGAGTTTGGCTGCGGCCTGATGGGCCCGTCGGAATGTTGATCATTTGAGCATCCGCTCGACGGGCAGTTGGCGCTGAGCGAGCTTCAGGGTGAGCCGGCGGATTTCTTGGACTGACCATCGGATGAGTTCTTTCCTGGCCTGGGCTTCATTTTTTTTCGGCGGGATGATGTTGGCATGATAGCGGACAGCGGCCATCATGGCGTAGGCAAGCATGACGAGCGAGACATGGCGATGCCAGCCATGCCGGGAGCGGGTTTCATTATGGTCGAGGCCAAGTTCGTTTCTAGCCGTCTCGAAACCTTCCTCGATCCGCCAACGTGTTCCTTCCAAGTAGACCAGAGTGTCGATCGACGTGCCGTGCGGGCACCGATGGCGGAATAGGCGCATTCACCATCGGTGACACTGCGTCGGATCGGCAGGCCGTGAGTCCATAGGCCCGGAGTGGGGGCGTTGAACTCTTCGACCTCAAGATCAGCCACCGGGCAATAGGCCCAGTCATAGAACCGCTCTCCCTTGGTACCGAGGCCCACGGACAGATGTTGCCATGCTTCCGCGGGCAAATGCTGGGCAATATCCTTTGTCTCACCCGCAATAAGCGGCGTTGTGTTCCAGGAGCAAAACCGGTGGTTGGCATTCAGCCCCCAGTACGTAGCCACGACCGGCCTGACGCAGAGTTTTCTCCACTTCGCCGACGCCATAGACGCTGTCGGCGGCGCCCTCCGCAGCATTCCACCTGCTGGCGCAGGCGGAACCTTGGTTGATCCGCCCAGGCAAAGGAGCCCCCGGCCGCGATCACCTGGCCGACCATCATCGAAGCTAGCGCAGGCTTGGTCGCGAACGCGACAGTGTCAGACACATGGGCGGCCTGCATCCGAATGGGATCGGCTGTCCATGCCTTTGGCAGATACAGCGCCCGGTCGATGAAGCTCGATCGTGATGGCGAATCCCGTACCGCCTATATCTGCGCCATACCTATATCTGCATGCGTTTGATGGAGGGCGCCGACATCTACCAGGTGGCGCAGAATTGCCGCACCTCAGTCGAGATGATCGAGAAGCACTGTGCGATCCATATCAAGAACAAGCTCGATGCCGCTGCCATCAACGTGGTGCCGCGGAAGGCCGGGAAGGCGAAGAGCAAGTCAGGGCAGGGGGGAAAGACGGGTGGGTGCGAGAAGCGCGCGGACAGAGCAGCCGGATCAGGGATCTGGCGGCGCCCATCATGGGCGTCGATTAGAGGCGGCATGTGCCGGCCGAAGGGCCGTCCAAAAAGCGATCCGCTTGGCGGATCGCCCATAAGCGCCCCCTTGGGGGAAGTCAATTAGGTCGAAGGGCCCACCGGAACCATGCTTATCCAGCGATTTATATCATGGCGTCGCTGCCGGGGTAGGGCAGCCCAAGGTGAAGCTTTCCACCGCCGTAATTTTCTGTGGAATCAAGGGGTTTTAAGCCGTGTTCGATTTGCAGCCGTAGCGTGCAATGGGCGCGTGGTTTGAGTAAAAATCACGTTTATTTGAAAATTTGTGCCGTCAACTGGCAATTTTAGGCCGCGTCCGGGCCTAACTGTGTTGTCCAGGTTCTTGCTTTGCCGTCCACATACTTATCCACGAGGTTATTAAGAGGTCTGTGGATAAGTCGTGGCCCGGCAAAGCAGCAAGGTTTTTCCTTATCTCCCGTTCAGGAAGCCGGTGGAGAGCCAAGGAACTGCGGCAACCAGGATGAGTGCTAAGACGAGGGCGCCCATGAATGGCCAGACGCGTGCCAGCGCCTGGTCCGAGTTGGTCCGTGCGATCAGGCAGCTTTGATAGAAGCCGACGCCAAAGGGCGGTGAGAACAGGCCTATGCCCATCGCGAGGATGGCGATAATCGCGTATTGCACAACATTGATGTTCAACTGCTGGGCAATGGGAAACAGCAATGGTCCGAACAGCACCATCGCCGGCAGTCCTTCCAGAACGCTACCCAGCACGATGAACAGCAGGATGGAAACGCCGATGAACCCATAGGCGCCGCCCGGCAGCGTGGTCATCACATCCGTGAGGGCTTGCGCGAAGCCCGCCTGCGTGAGGGCCCAGGCCATTGTCGACGCGGTGCCGATGATCAGCAGGATAGCGCCTGACAATGAGGCGGTTTCAACCAGGATGGGAAAGACGCGCCGCCAGTCGAATTTCCGGTAGATGAACAGCCCGATGATGACCGAGTAGGCGACGCCGACCGTTGCGACCTCAGTCGCCGTGGTGACGCCGGCCAGCACGGCGTAGCGGATGATCACCGGCAGGATGAGTGCCGGAATGGCGACGACAATGAGCCTGGCGGTTTCGCGCAGCGGCGGCGCTTCACCAACCGCCTTGTCCCGGCGCGTGCGGATGAAGATCAGGATGATCAGCGCGAGTGCTGCAACACCTGCCGGCAGCAGCCCGCCAGTGAACAAGGCGGCCGTCGAGATACCGGTTACCGCTGCGACAATGATCAGCACGAGGCTCGGCGGGATTGTCTCCGACATGGCCGCCGAGGAGGCGAGCAGCGCGACCAGCTCGCCCGGATGCGTGCCGCGCCGCTTCATCTCGGGCAGCAGCACCGGCGCAATCGCTGCCTGGTCGGCGGCTTTGGATCCCGAGATGCCGGAGATCAGATACATCGCGCCGATCAGCGAATAGGAGAGGCCGCCGCGCTTATGCCCGACCAGCGCGTTCAGCACATTGATCAGAGCCCGCGCGATGCCAGTCATCTCCAGCAGCAGACCAAGTACGATGAACATGGGCACCGCGAGCAGTTCGATCGCGGACATGCCCTGGTCCATTTGGCTGATGACAACGTTGAGCGGGATTGTCGTCGTGTAGAAAATATAGGCGGCGGTCGAGATCCCAAAGGAGAACGCGATCGGCACACCGGCGAAAATGCACACCGCCACCATGCCGGCGAAGAAAATCAGCAGGTTCCAGTTGCCGATGTTCTGCAACGGCGTCTCCAGCAGCCAGAACGCAGCACCGACGCTACCGGCGAGCAAGACCGCGAGCAGAAGCTCGCGCCAACCCGCATCTTCGAATAGCTGATGCAGCGCGCAGATGATGAGCATCGCGAAGGCGACGAGTTCGCCGGCGATCTCCCAGGAGCCAGGGATTTGCAATGCGGGCGTGGTAATCGCCTGCTGCTGCGCCATGAACCCGATGCCAGGGACGAAGATAACGCAAAGGAAGATCAGCACCAACAGCGCGCCAAGGCGTTTGAAAAAACTCCCGAATTGCGGCGGCAGCCGGGTCGTGAAAAAGCTCATCCGCATATGCTCGGCGCGCCTCAGCGCGATGACGGCGCCGAGGCTGACGAGCCAGAGAAAAAGCATCTCTGCCAGTTCATCGCTCCAGTCGAGCGGATTGTCCAGCACGTACCGGAACACCACGCCGGTCAGCAAAATGCCGATCTCGATGACAACAAGGATGGCGGCAAGAATTTCTGCGGTCAGCCCGGTCCAGTGATCGAGCTGCCGCAACAAGCTGCCGGCACGGCGGCCCAGCCTGCAAAGCAGGCTGGTCGCTGCGACCGGCTGGTGTGGAGGGCTAGGCATCCCGCCGCGAGCCAAGCCGGTTTTAGGCAAGAGAACCGGTATATTGCTCGAGTGCGGCCCACAAGGCCGGGTCGAATTTCTTCTTCCACTCGCTGTAGAAGCCCGCGCTGATCAGTTTCTGGCGGAATGGCGCCAGGTCAGGTGTGTTGAACACCATGCCTTCGCCCGTCAGTTTGGTTTGGAGAGAGGCATTGAGCGCGAGGCTGTCCGCGCGCTGCCCGTCAGCCTGCTTGTCGAAGGCGGCGACGACGATCTTCTGGTAATCCGCCGGCAGGCTCTGCCAGAAACTGCCATTCATCACCAGCCAGTAGCCGACCCACATATGGTTGGTCAGCGCGCAGTATTTCTGCACCTCGAAGAATTTCTGCGTTTGGATGTTCGAGAGCGGGTTCTCTTGCCCGTCCACGACGCCGGTCTGCAGGGCGGTGTAGAGTTCGGCAATATTGATGACGGTGGGGGCCGCGCCGAGATCTTTGAACAGCGAGAGCGAAATCGGGCTGGGGGGGACGCGGATTTTGAAGCCCGCCAAATCAGCCGGGCTGTTGATCGGCTTGCTTTTGGATGTCGTCTGCCGGAAGCCTTCATCCCAGATGCGGTTCATCGGGTGCAAGCCCGCGGCCTCGATGTCCGTGCGCACCAGCGCGCCCACCTTGCCGTCCAGCGCATTCCAGGCGGTCTGGCTGTCCTTGAACGCGAAGCCGATATTGTCGATCGCCGCGGCAGGCACGAGGGTTGCCAGAATGTTGTCACCGATCGCCATCATCTGGATGGCGCCGGAGCGCACCCCGGAGAGCATATGTGTGTCATTGCCAAGCTGGCTGCTGGGGAAGACCTGCACGGTCACCGCGCCATTTGTCGCCGCCGCAATTTCCTTGCCGGCCATCTGCGCGTGCAGCGTGCTCGGATGATCCGGGGCCAGGTCGATGCCAAATTTGATAACGTAACGTTTTTGCGCGATTGCCGGGCTGGCCAGTGCCGCAGCGCCAAGCGCGCCGGCGCCGGCCAGGAATGATTTGCGCGAAATCGGCTTCATATGACGATACCCTCCCCATTTTTAATTCATATTGGACGTGGTTCTTACCGTAAGAACCCTAATGTAATCTAGCGCTTGCGGCGCTTACGTCAATCAGTTCCTTGCTGATCCGCACCCGCCATGGCCAGTATGCGCTCGGCCATGCGCAGGTTGGCGTAGTCCAGCATGCGTCCGTCGAGCTGTACCGCGCCGAGGCCAGCCTCCTGGGCGTCGCGCATTGCGGTGACGACGCGGTGCGCGAAGGCCACATCCCCGGCGCTGGGCGTGAAGGCGGCGCGTGTTGGCTCGATTTGCTGGGGGTGGATTACCTGCTTGCCGTCGAATCCCATCGCCGCGGCCTTTTCCGCCCAGGCAACGGTCAGCCTGAGATCCCGGAACGCGCCGCACGGCCCGTCGATCGCGCGTAGACCATATGCCCGTGCGGCCACAAGCAGACGCATCATCGGGTATGTCCAGAGATCGAGTGCTGTGGTGACATAAGCCTCGCCCTGCCGGCTCACCTGCGCATAGCCGGCAGGGCTCTCACCAATCTCGGCACTGCGCGCGCCGATCGAGGCCGCGAAGTCGCCGACGCCGAAATGCAGCGTGGTCAGCCGGCCGCCCGCGGCGGCGATGGTTTCGACGCCGACAAGCCCCGCCGCCGTTTCGATAATCGGCTCCAGGCCGATGCAACGCGGCGCACTGCGTGCGTCGAGCCAGGCATCGACCGTGGCGAGATCGCCGGCAGATTCGTTTTTCGGGATGATCAGCGCGTCAAGCCGCGATGCCGTGCTCAGCGCCTCCACCTCCTCCCGGGCCACCCCGCTCGCAACCGTGTTGATCCGCACGGCAACGTGCTTGCGTCCCCAGTCAAGCTCGGCGAGTGCGGCCAGCGCGCCTGCCAGCGCGGCTGTCTTCGCATCCGGCGGTACCGCGTCCTCAAGGTCCAGGAACACAGCATCCGCCGCGCTTGCCGCCGCACCCTCCAGCATCCTGCGCCGATGGGCCGGCACCGCGAGATAGGTGCGGCACGGGCGCATCAGGCGGCGTCCAGCGGGGCAAGCCCAAGTTCGGCGAGAATTTTGGCGTTATGCTCCCCCAGCGCCGGCACCTTGCCCATCACCGGCTCGACGCCCGGGATCGTCACCGCCGGCAGAAACACGTCTTGCGGGCCGGCTTCGCTCCCCACGGTGCGGATGCGGTTGCGCGCGTGCAGTTGCGGGTGCTGCAGAAAGGCCTGCACGTCGTTCAGGCGGGCATTGGCGATGGCGGCGGCCTCCAGCTTTTCTAACACCTTGTCGCTGTCCCAGGCGGCAAAGCGCGCCTCGATGATGTCTTGCAGCGCATTGCGGTTCTCAAGCCGCGCCAGGTTGGAACCAAAGCGGGAATCCTGCGTCAGCTCAGGCGCCTCCAGCACCTCGGCGCAGAATTTGCCCCATTCCCGTTCGTTCTGGATGCCGAAGAACACGATCTTCCCGTCGCCAGCCCGGAACGGCCCATATGGTGCGATGGTGGCGTGCCTCAGCCCGGCGCGCTGCAGAGGCTTGCCGCCGTCGCGTGTGTAATAGGCCGGGTAGGCCATCCATTCGCTCATCGCGTCGAACAGGGAGATCTCGAACGCGGTGCCTTCGCCTGTCCGCCCTCGCTTGACCAGCGCCATCAGGATGCCCTGCAGCGCGTACATGCCGGTCGCGATATCAACGATCGACAGCCCGCATTTCGCCGGCTCTTCGGCCGTGCCGTTGATCGAGGGAAAGCCCGTCTCGCACTGCACCAGCAGGTCATAGGCCTTTTTCTCCTGATACGGGCCGCCGACGCCGTAGCCGGAGATGTCGCAGGCGATGATGCGCGGGTACTTTTTGATGAGACTCTGTGAATCCAGCCCGAGCTTGGCCGCCGCGCCAGGCGCCAGATTCTGCAGAAACACATCCGCGTTCGGAAGTAGGCGTTCAAGCGCCTCTCGCCCAAGCTCTGACTTGATGTCGATGGCGAGGCTTTCCTTCGAGCGGTTGGTCCAGACAAATTGGCTGGAGACCCCCTTCATCGCCTTGTCATAGTCGCGCGAGAAATCGCCGGTGCCGGGCCGCTCGATCTTGATCACCCGCGCCCCCCAATCCGCCAAATGCCGGCTGGCGGTTGGCGCGGCGATGGCCTGTTCGATCGAAACGACAGTGATGCCATCCAGGGGTAGAGTCATGCCGGCCCTCCATTCAAAATTTTGTTTTTATTCAAAAAACTGCGTTTTCGCCGATCGAAACCTACTCAGCCACCAACCGGCCTTCAATCGGGTAGGCCGGGTCATTATAGCCCGGCGTCGAGGCGTGCCCGGCGGTGACCAGGCCATCGACCAGCGCCTCGTCCTCCGGCGTGAAGCGGTAGGGCAGGGCGCCGAGGTAATCCTCCCACTGCGCTTCAGTGCGCGGGCCGCCGATTGTTGCCGAAATTGCCTTGTTGTGCAGCACCCAGGCCACCGCGAACTGCCCGGCTGTAACCCCCCGCTCGGCCGCGCGCGCCGCGAGCTTAGCCGCGATCGTGAGGCTCTCGTCCCGCCATTCGGTCTCCAGCAGCCGCTTGTCGCTGCGCCCGGCCCTCGTATCGGCAGGCGGCGGCACATCTGGCGCGTATTTGCCGGTGAGCACCCCGCGGGCCAGCGGGCTATAGGGCACCACCCCGAGTCCGTAATGTCTACAGGCGGGAATATGCTCGGTCTCGATTTGCCGGTTCAGCGCGTTATAGAGCGGCTGGCTGACGATGGGTCGGTCAATCCCGGCCGTGTCGCAAAGCCGGCAGATCTCCGCAACCTGCCAGGCGCGGAAGTTTGAAAGCCCGAAATACCGTATCTTGCCGGCGCGCACCAAGTCAGCCAGCGCGCGCACCGTTTCCTCCAGCGGCGTTGAAGGGTCTTGCCGGTGCAAATAGAGAATGTCGATCACCTCGGTGCCCAGCCGGCGCAGGCTCGCCTCAACGGCCCGGAACATGTACAGCCGGGACAACCCAAGGTCATTTGGCCCCTGGCCTGTCGGGTTCGCGAGCTTTGTCGCCAGAACCCAATAAGATCGCTCCGCGGCGATCGCCCGGCCGGTGATCTCCTCGGACTGGCCGCCACAATACACGTCGGCCGTATCAATGAAATTGACCCCAGCCTCACGCGCCCGCGCGACGATCTTCAAGGCGGTTGCCTCATTCGTCGGTCCGCCGAACATCATCGTTCCGAGACAGAGCGGCGAGATTTTCACGCCGCTGTGTCCTAGTCTGCGGTACTCCATCGGGTGCGTCTCCACCAAGGAAAGTTGCTTCATCTAAAAGAGACCATTTGCAAGCGCTAGGCAAATTAGGTTGATCCCGTCCCTGCCAGGACCTGCGAAATTCAGAGAATGGTCTGGGGGCGTATAGAAACGTACGAATTCAAAGCTTTCCGGCAGAAAGTTTTTTGCAAGCAGGACGCCAGACGGGCTTCGAACGGTTGCTTTAGAGATTGGTTTGCCCGCGTAGTGTTGCTTCAGCAAGCGGGTGGCCGGGTTCGGTCTAAGTGGTCGCGTACCCCCGCAGGGGTATAAGGGAATGGGAAAATGGTAACGGTTGTCGAGGGCCAATAGGGTAGCGCGAATTCGCGGACCTGACAGATGCGGAAGTGGTTTCTGCCGAAGCGGTCAACGCGGTGTTTTTCGGGGCCGAACGGGATGCCGTCGGACAGAGGTCCATTTGAATCCAAACTGTCACCCGCATTTGTTGTGGTGGCGCTCCCGTGAAGAATTTGGCCCAAAGTGCTTCCCTCCACTCATGAGAAAATATCGCACTATTTAACTCCGGGTTCAAACGCATGGCCAAAGTTCCTGTCCGTCAAACCGGCAGCGGGCCGTTGTTTTTAAGAAATATATAGAGAATGGGAGGGTGGTGTGTTAATTTATTAAAGCAGGTCGAGTGCATCCTAGGAGAATTGGAGCCATGCCAGACCGCGGTCCGCCTATGCTCAGGGAGTGTCCCCGCATTGTGCCGGTGCCAGTTTTTTTGACTGGGGAGATCTCGGTTGTCGGCATTGGCGCCTCGGCGGGTGGGCTGGAGGCGTGCAGGCGGCTTCTGGCGGCTTTGCCGGCCGCACCGGGCATGGTGTTCATCCTGGTGCAGCATCTCGACCCGACTCATGAAAGCATGATGGTGGAGCTGCTCAGCAGCGCCACGTCCATGCCGGTGGTCCAGGCGGTGGATGATATGACCGTCACGGTTGACCATGCCTACATCATCCCGCCCGGCGCCTACTTGGCACTGGAAGGGGGCAGGCTGAAACTCTCCGCCCCGCTGGCACGCCACGGCGCCCGGCTACCGTTTGACTTCCTGTTGAACTCCCTGGCCCATGAAGTGGGCCCGCGCGCTGTCTGCGTCGTGCTCTCGGGCACCGGCGGCGATGGCAGCGTTGGCCTTGCCGCTGTCAAGGCCGCCGGCGGGTTGGTGATTGTGCAGGATCCGGTGGAAGCGGGCTTTGATGGCATGCCCCGCAGCGCGATTGCCACGGGGATGGTCGATCTTGTGTTACCCGTGGATGAGATCGCAGCCGAACTGGTGCGGCACCGCGCCCACCTCGCCGGACCTGGGCAAAGCGGCCTCCAGGAGATTGTCGCTTTTCTCAAATCCAGCGCGCTGCATGATTTCACCCTCTACAAGCCGGGAACTTTGGAGCGCCGCGTTGCCCGGCGCATGGCCATGGCGGGGCTTTCCCCTGCTGAAACCTCCTCCTACCTCGCGCGGCTGAAGGCCGATCCGCAGGAAGCCAATTTGCTGGCCGAGGACCTCCTGATCAACGTGACCAGTTTCTTCCGCGACAAGGGTATTTTCGAACTGGTGGCCAGTACCGCCATCACGGAGCTGGTGGCGGGTGCCGCGGGTAACCCGATCCGCCTCTGGGTCGCGGGATGCAGCACCGGCGAGGAAACCTATTCGCTGGCCATATTGTTCACTGAGGCGATCCGCGCCGCGAAGAGCGACGTTAAATTGCAGATTTTCGCTTCTGATGCGGACGCCCAGGCGGTCGCCACGGCGCGTGAGGGGGTGTATCCGCACAGCATCGACGCCCACGTTTCGGCGGAACGGCTGGAGCAGTTCTTCATGCGCGAGGAACACGGCTACCGTATCGCGCCGAGCCTGCGCGCCTGCATCATTTTCGCGGTGCAGGACGTGCTGGCCGACCCGCCATTCTCCAAGCTCAACATGATCTCCTGCCGCAACTTGATGATCTATCTCCAGCCCGAGGCGCAGGCGAGACTAATCGACGTGTTTCATTTTTCGCTGCGCGACGGCGGGGTTTTGCTGCTCGGCACGGCTGAGACGATCGGCATGCCGGATGGGCGCTTTGCCGTTATGTCCAAGGCGGCACGGCTCTACCGTAAAACCGGCCAGGGCGTTGCCCATGGCTTATCCTCCGGGGGCGCCTTGAGGCTTCCGCATTTTTTACCGGCTGGCGAAACCAGCCGGCTGTTGCGTGCCGAGCCACTTATGGCGGCGCGTGGTACGGACATTGCCGAGATGTACCGCAAGCTGGTGCTGGAGCGCTACGCGCCCCCGGCCGTCATGGTTAACCGGCGGCTGGAATGCCTGTACACATCAGGCACGATCGGCGCTTTCTTGCATATCGCGCCTGGCTACCCGACCCATGATCTGCTCTCGCTCCTGGCCCCGAGCCTGCGCGCGCGGGTGAAGACCGGGATTGGCGAGGTGGGCGCCACGCAGATGCCCGCCAGCTTGACCGGCGGCCACATTACCCGCAACGGCGAACGCTTCCGCTTCAGTATCGAGATTCAGCCGGTCCCGGGCGACCCTGATAAATTTCTGCTGTTTTTCCTTACGCAGTCAAAGCCCGAGCGCAAGGGGGCTGACCAGAATACGCCGAAAGCCACCGGGCGGGTGGCGGCTCTTGAGCGTGAGCTGGAGGCCGTGCGGGCCGATTTGCAGCTCACCATCAAAAGCCTGGAGATATCGAGCGAGGAACAGAGGGCGCTGAACGAGGAAGCGCTCTCGATCAACGAGGAATATCAATCGACGAACGAAGAGCTGCTGACCTCGAAGGAAGAACTGCAATCTCTGAATGAGGAGCTGACGGCGCTCAACAGCCAGTTGCAGGAGACGCTGGAGCGCAGCCGTGTCACGCTGAGCGACCTGCAGAACGTGCTGTACAGCAGCGATGTGGCCACGCTATTTCTTGATTCCAGCCTGAAGATCCGCTTCTTCACGCCTGCCGCCACGGCCTTGTTCGCGGTCGTGCCGGGGGATGTCGGCCGTAAGCTGGCGGATTTCCGCTCCCGCGCCAGCGATCCGGCGCTGTTCACTGACGCCAGCCAGGTGTTGTCGAATTCCCAGCCCGTTGAAGCTGAGGTGCAGACCGAGGACGGGGGCTGGTTTCAGCGCCGGATCCTGCCTTATCGTACGCACGAGGGAGCCACCGCTGGTGTTGTCATCACCTTTGCCGATATTACCGAGCGCCGGACCGCGCAGTCGGCACTGGAGGCCGCGCGGCGTGCCGCCGAGCATGCGAACCTCGCAAAATCTCGGTTTCTTGCCGCCGCCAGCCATGATCTGCGGCAGCCTTTGCAGGTCATGAGGCTGATCAGTGCGCTGCTCGCCAAAGCGGAGCATGACCAGGCAGGGGGGAGCTTGTTGTCAGGCTCGACCAGAGCGATCGACAGCATGGCCGGAATGTTGAACGCGCTGCTGGACATCAACCAGATTGATGCCGGCATTGTTCAGCCCGCGCGGGGGGGCTTTCCGGTACAGGAGTTGCTGACCACGCTCGAGCAGGAGTTTTTCTATCTCGCGGCGGCACAGGGGCTGAGCCTGCATGTGGTGCCCTGCGGCCTGAGTATCGATTCGGATGCCCGGCTGCTTGAGCAGATGTTACGCAATTTGCTCGCCAATGCTCTCAAGTACACACAGCATGGCGGCGTGCTGCTGGGGTGCCGCCGGGCCGGGGCTAAGCTGCGTATTGAGATCTGGGATACCGGTATTGGCATTCCTGAAGTGCAGTTGCAGGAAATTTTCGAGGAATACCGGCAGATCGGCAACGCCGCGCGCGAGCGCAGCCGGGGGCTCGGGCTGGGCCTCTCGATTGTCAAACGGCTCGGCGAATTGCTTGGGCATGAGGTGCGGGTGCGGTCCTGGCTTGGCCGGGGTTCAGTATTTTCGGTCGAGGTGCCGGTCGCGCCGGCCTCCGAGCCCCGCCCAACGCCAGCCATGCCGCCGGCCATCGTACCGCCCGCCAAAGCTACGGGGACCATTCTTCTCGTCGAGGACGATTCGGGCATCCTGCAATTGCTGCAAAGCTTTCTAATCGGCGAAGGATACCATGTTCTGGCCGCGACTGATGGCGTCACCGCCCTCCACTTAGCCACCGTAGCAACGCCGCCCGACATGGTCCTCACCGATTATAATCTACCCGGCGAGATGAACGGCGTGGCATTGGTCACAGCGCTGCGCGCGCAGTGCAAACGCGAATTGCCAGGTATTATAATCACCGGCGATATCGCCAGCGCGACGCTGCGCGAGATCGCCGACCATCGCTGCGTTCAGTTGAACAAGCCGATGAAGCTCGCCGATCTGATGATTGCCATCCAGACCTTGTTTGCCCAACCAGCCGCTGCGGCACCCAAAACGGTCTTTGTCATCGATGATGACCCCGCCGTGCGCGCGCTCATGCAGACGATCTTCGAGGCGGATGGCTACCGCGTTAGGTGTTTCGCCGATTGCGAGAGTTTTCTGCGGGCGGCGGAGAGCGATGCGGATGCCTGCCTGCTGCTCGATGAACATCTGCCCGGCATGAGCGGCTTCGCGCTGCTGGAGGTCCTTGCGGCGGCGGGCCGGCATTTGCCCGCGATCATGATTACCGGTCAGGGGGACGTGAAAATGGCGGTCCGCGCGATGCACGCCGGTGTTGCCGACTTCATTGAAAAACCCGCCGGAGCCGCAGATCTGCGCCGCTGCGTGGCACGGGCGCTCAAGCTTGGCCATGAGGCGGAGGTGCCAGCGGCGCACGTCTCCGTCGCTATTGCGAAGATCGCGCGGCTGACCAGCCGGCAGCGTGAGGTCATGGAGCATGTGCTGGCGGGCGAACCCAGCAAGAATATCGCCGCCGATCTGGGCATCAGCCAGCGGACGGTGGAGAATCACCGCGCCGCGATCATGGCCAAAACCGGCGTGCGGTCGATTCCCGAACTGGCCCGTCTGGCGATGAAGGCAGGGAATGTCAAAGTGAATTAAACCGATCATCCTTTGATCGCCTTTAGAACGGCGAGCGTGTCTGATGGCGCGGACATCGCCTTCGCCTGATCGTCAATGCGATCAGCGATGACGGGATTGTCACGCCGGAATTCTTCCAGAAGTTCGATGATTTTTGAACATTTCTGATCATTGTAGATGATAAGCTCAAGAATAAGCTGTGCGCGGTGGCTGGTAAGCTGATCCTCACGGCGCTGGGTTGTAATGATTAGCGATGCCACAAGCAGGGCGCCTGTCGTGATGCCGCCTTGCAACCAGATGAAAGGCGGTGGATCAACAGCTTTGTAACCAAGATACGCCGCCGCGACATTGGCCGCGATCCAGGCGAGGATGGTACCAGCGAGGGCCAAGACAAAAACCGGCTGCCCGACGAGAGCCGTGAATTGATCCACCAATTTTTGCGGAGTGGTGGTCTCCTGTTTGTGGGCGGCGCTGATATGGGCCGTCATCTGGCTGATGGAATCCGTAAACTCTGACATTATTGCGTTGTATCAGGGAGCTGTTGCCAAAGTCAGCGCGGTTTGGGTGTCGCGCATGGCACCGGGGATGTCCTTCATCCCCAACGCCAAACGGGCCTGCGAGATGTTGGTAATCAGCGGATCGTTGCTGGACATGTTCCCTTGGCTCTGCGGCACGGAACGGTCCAACGCCATCGTCTCGGCCTGTTCCAGGGCCTCCTGGGCTTCACCCGTGCGGTTCGCCTGCAAGGCGTTCATCGCGGCGGTCAGCATCCCCGCCACCGTGGTAGACGCCGTCTTTGGCGTCGGTAATTGGTTTGCCACATCGTTGGAGCCGTTCAGGATATTTCCAGCCTGATTGGATTTTGGTTCAGACAGCTGCGCCTGAGCAACGGTTGCAGCCAGAAGAAATCCGAGGGCGATAAATTTACGCATGACGCATATCCATTTTTGTTGCGGTGAAACCGCGCGGTGCCACAGGCAAACCGTGCGGCAGAACGAACTACCATATGCTTTACGCGCATTTCCCGCGAGGAGCGGAAACTACCTAGGTTGCGATCGATCGCAACCAGCCCGGCAGACAGGCGGCATCCTGGGAGGCAGCTGAAGGATGAGGCTTTGAGCATGGAGAGGTCAAAGATGATCGTTATTGCGACCGGGTGAAATGTGGTTCATGGGCAAATCTCATGCGCATTCCTTGTCACGTAGCCGGACCAGGACCTCATGCGTGCGTCCGTCATCCTGCATGATCAGGCCGGTTTGGCCTTGTGGCGGCATAATTCCATCGAGCCAGACTGCGCCAACGCCGTGTCTCACGCCGCCTGGATTTTCGACTGTAATGTGGTAGCGCGCGCTACGGTAGCGCAGCACGGCTTCAAAGCCCGGCCAGGAGGTGGGAATGCAGGGGGCGATATGCAGGGTCGCCCCCTCCAGCCGCAGGCCGAGGATACTCTCGACCCCGGCCCGCTGCATCCAGCCCGCAGAGCCGGTGTACCAGCTCCAGCCGCCGCGCCCCATATGCGGCGGGCGTGCATACACATCGGCGGCGATGGCATAGGGTTCGGTTTTGTAGCGGTATACGTCCGCGCGCGTGCTGGCATGGTTGATGGGGTTGAGCAGCGCAAACAACCCGGCGGCTTTGTCACCCTCGCCCAGCGCTGCGAAGGCCATCACCGACCAGATTGCGGCATGGGTATATTGCCCGCCATTCTCGCGAATACCCGGCGGATAGGCTTTGATATAACCGGGATCCAGCGGGGTTTTGTCGAAGGGCGGTGCGAATAGCAGCGCTAAGCCATCGCTGGGGCGGATCAGCTCCGTCTCCACCGATGCCATGGCGCGCGCCGCCCGTTCGGGCGCTGCGGCGCCGGAGAGCACGGCCCAGGATTGCGCAATGGCATCGATGCGGCACTCCTCGCTCTCGGCCGCACCGAGTTTGGTGCCGTCATCGTAGAAGCCGCGGCAATACCAAGCGCCGTCCCAGGCGTTATGCTCCAGGGCGGCACGCAGGCTGGTGGCATGCGCCTGCCAGGCGCATGCCCGCGCCGCCTCGCCACGCACCGCCGCCAGAGGGATGAAGCGCTGCAGCGCGGTGTAGAGGAACCAGCCCAGCCATACGCTCTCGCCCGCCCCGCGCGCGCCGACGCGGTTCATCCCGTCATTCCAATCGCCGGTGCCGATCAACGGCAGGCCGTGACCGCCCAGGGCCAGGCTGGCGTCGAGCGCCAGGGCGCAATGTTCGAACAGCGAGGCGTGCTGTTCCGAAATCCCTGGCTGGAAGAAGCACTCATGCGCGTCCACTTCCAGGGGCTGCCCTTCGAGGAAGGGGATGATCTCATCGAGCACGCCGGCATCGCCGGTCACTCTCACATAATGGCTGGTGGCATAGGCCAGCCAGGCGCGGTCGTCGGAGATGCGGGTGCGCACGCCCTGGCCGGAATGCGGTAGCCACCAATGTTGCACATCGCCCTCCAGGAACTGCCGCCCCGCGGCGCGCAACAGATGCGCGCGTGTCTCGGCGGGGTATGACGTCGCCAGGGCCATGCCGTCCTGCAGCTGGTCGCGGAAGCCATAGGCCCCGCCCGCCTGATAAAACGCTGCGCGGGCCCAGATGCGGCAGCTAAGCGTCTGGTAGAGCAGCCAGCCATTGAGCATGATGTCCATGGCCCGGTCCGGGGTTTTCACCTGCACGGCGCCCAGTACATTGCCCCAATGGCGGTTTACCGCGGTCAGCGCGTCATCATGGTTCACGGCTCGGCATTGTGTGACCAGATGCCGCGCTTGAGAGGCGTCTTCTGCCTGGCCGAGACAGATCGTGATTTCTGCGCGCCCGCCTGGCGGCAGGAGCAGAAACGTCCGCAAGGCGCCGCAGGGGTCGAGCCCGGCGCCTAGCCGACCCGATAGCGCCGCGCCGCCGGTCAACGCCAGCGGGCTGGCCAAGGTGCCGTTGCGGCCGATGAAGCCGGTGCGCTCGCCAGTGGCCTCGCTCTGCTGGCCGCCAAGGTCGAGGAACGCCACGCGCCCGCCAAAGTCATTGCTCCATTTGTTGGTGGCGAACAGCGCACCAGTGTCTTGGTCGAGTTCGGTGACGATGAATGGTTGCGCCGTTGTGCGCGAGGGGCCAAGAACCCATTCCACATAGGCGGTAAGGCTGAGCTGCCGCGCTCGGCCCGACTGGTTGTACAGCACTAGGCGCGAGTGCTTTACTGGTGCGTCCAGCGGCACAAATTGCAGCAACTCGGTGGCGATGCCATGGGCGCTATGGGTGAAGCGGCTGTACCCAAAGCCGTGCCGCGCCGTATAAGTGGCCGCCGGGTCGCGGATGGGATACGCCACCGGGCTCCACAGCGCGCCGTTCTCCTCGTCACGCAGATAGAGCGCCTCGCCTGAGCGGTCGGAGACCGGGTCGTTGGACCAGGGGGTCAGCTGGTTCTCGCGGCTGTTGATCGCCCATGTATAGCCGCTGCCCTCGGCCGACACATGAAACCCGAAGCTGGGATTGGCGATGACGTTGACCCAGGGCGCGGGGGTGGACTGGCCGGGTTCGAGAATGGTGACATATTCCCGCCCGTCCTCTGCAAAGCCGCCAAGCCCGTTGGGAAATTCCAGCGCCGGGCCCGGCAGGGGCGGCGTGGGGGCCGCAGCGGCGGGACGTGCCGCCACCCGGGCGGCTTGTGCCACTGGAGCAATGCGGTCCAACTGGTCGTCCAGTCTGCCGCGCTGCGCCACCAGCACCACTCGTGCTACAGCCAGGAGCAACGCCCGTGTCTCGCCGGGCAGCAGATCCGCCCGCCGCACAAACACCTGCCCGCCCACGCCGCCGCCATGCCGGCGCGCCGCGCTGGTGCGCACCAGCGTTTCCAGGGCCATCTGCAAATCCTGCACATAGGAAGATTGTCGCTCGTTGAGGATCACGAGATCGACCGCCAGGCCCTTCAGCCGCCAATATTCATGCGCCTGGAGCAATTGCCGCGCGATGTTCAGATGCTCGGCATCGGCGATGCGCAGCAGCAGGATCGGCAGGTCACCCGAAATCCCCTGCGGCCAGAGGCTAGATTGCGGGCCGGCGCCTTGCTTTATCGTCTCCGAGGCCGGGCGCAGCAGAGATGCGGCGTGGATGATATGCCCGGCGAGCTGCTGGAAGCGCGCGGCCTCGCTGGCGCTGATACCCAGATGGTGCAACTGCACCTGCGTTTGCGTCCAGGCCAATGTCGTTACCCGGTCGAAGGCGGTGCGATCGCGATGCTTGTCGATGCTGTCGAGCAAAGCCGTGCGGTCGGGGGCCACAAGCGTCCAGAAGGCGATATGCGCCGTGGCGCCTGGGGCAATGCGCACGCGCTTGCGCAAAGCGAAAACCGCGTCCAGCACGGTGCCGCTGGTGTTGGACAGGGCCCGCCCGTCACTCATCGCGATCGGTGTTCTTATGTCGTGGCCACGGCCGAGGAAGCGGGCGCGATCAGTTTCATAAGCCGGCCCGCCGAGCGCAACGCCAGTCTCGATGACGGCCAGATGCGCAGCCCAGATTTCCGGCTCGGTCGGAGCCCGGCGCCGGCGTGTGGCGATGAGCGCCTCGGCACCAGGCAGGTACTCGGTTTCGATAAAGAGTTTCGAGAAGGCCGGATGCGCGATATCCGCCGCCAGCGGCGCCAGGACGAGCTCGGCATAAGAGGTGATTTCAAGCTCGCAGGGCAGCTTGCCCTCATTGGTGAGGGCCACGCGGCGGATTTCGGCATGATCCTCGGGCGACACAAGCACTTCCATCGCGGTGATCAGCGTGCCGTCATGCCTTGTGTATAAAGCCCGGTCCTCGGTGAAGGCCACGCTATAGTCTTTCGGCATTATGCCGCTTGGCTGATATCCGACCGACCAGACCTCATTGCTGTATGTATCGCGGACAAAAATATAGCTTCCGTGATCGTCACGCGTGACATCCTCGCGCCAGCGTGTGATCGCGAGACCATCCCAGCTGGTGTAGCCGGACCCAGCGGTGGTGAGCATCGTCGTGAAGCGGCCGTTGGAGAGCAGATGCGACGCCGGGGCCGTCTGGTGCGCGGAGCTGAAATATCGGCCGCCGGAAGGCTCAATGAAGCGGGCCTGCGCCGGGGAACTCACCTGGACCTCCCAGGGACGAACAATCGCCACATCGCGCGGCACGCGCTCCTGCAGCAGCAATTCAGTCGCCTGGACCATCGGCTCGGCGTGGAAGTGCCTGCGCATCACGCCATCCAGCAGCGCGTCGGCGATGGCCACGATCGTCATGCCCTGGTGGTGCGCCATGAAAGCGCGGACCAGCGCGACGCTGGCCCCCTCCGGCACGCGGCTTTGGGTGTAATCCAGCGCCTCATAGAAGCCGTGGCGGCCCAACGCGCCAGCGCGCGCCAACTGGGTGAAGTTGGCTGCCGCCGCGTCTGGCGCGATCATGGAGGCAAGGGCGGTCGCGTAGGGCGCCACCACAAGGTTGTCGCCCAAGCCGCGCTTGAGCCCCAGGCCCGGGACGCCGAAATTGGAGTATTGGTAGATCAGCTCCAGATCGCGGGCATTATAGGCGGATTCGGAAATCCCCCAGGGCCGCTTATGTGCCCGCCCGTATTCAATCTGGCGGCGCACGATCAGCCGGTTCGTCTGTTCCAGCAAACTGCCTGAGGGCGCGCGCATGACCAGCGAGGGCATGAGATACTCGAACATGGAGCCCGACCACGAGATGAGCGCCGCCCCCGGACCAACCGGCGTGGCCGCCCGGCCAAGCCGGAACCAGTGCCGAGCCGGGACGTCGCCCTTGGCGATGGCGAAGAAACTCGCCAGCCGGGCCTCCGAGGCCAGCAGATCGTAGCAATTATCGTCCTGCACGTCTTCGGACGCCAGATAGCCGATGGAGAGCAGCAGCCTTTCGCGGTTGAGCAGAAAGCCAAACTCCATCTCCAGCGCCATGGTTCGGGCCGTGCTCTCCAGCGCCGCCAGCCGCGCCTGCAAGGCGGCTGGCGCGCCGGGCAGCAGGTCGCGCTCCTGCGAGCGGATCGCCCGCAGGGTTGCCTGCGCCCAGAAGGCCATGTCGGCGGTGTCCTCGCCGCCGCGCTCGCTGGCAAAGGCGCTGGCGATATCGGACGCGGCTGCGGCCTGCCCCGCCAGTGCCGCCGGGCCGCTTCCTGTACGCGCGGCGGCAGCCAGGCTGCTGAGCGCCGCGTCAAGCTGGTTCCAGGTGACGGTTTGCGTGCGTGGCCCGGTGCGCAGATGCGCAGCCTCCTCGCAGGCGATGGCGGCGGCATCCGCCACCCCGGCCAGGGGATTGGAGAGGCAAGGCGCACGCCGCCATGCAAGACAGGCATTGGCAAGCGCGATGAGATGTCCGGCGAGATTGCCGCTATCCACCGCCGAGACGTATTTCGGGTCTAGCGGGCGCAGATCCTGCGTGTCGTACCAGTTGTAGAAATGCCCGCGAAAGCGCTCCAGCCGGGCCAGTGTAGCAAAACTCGCTTCCAGGCGCTCGGTGGTCTCCGTCAGGCCGATCCAGCCGAAATCATGCGCGCTGGCGACAGCGAGGAGATACAGGCCGATATTGGTTGGTGAGGTGCGATGCGCCAGCGCCGGGCGCGGCTCCTCCTGGAAATTATCCGGGGGCAGGGCGTTGTCGGCCGCCGTGACGAAGGTTTCGAAAAAGCGCCAGGTGCGGCGCGCCGTGAGGCGCAGGGCCTGCGCATCGCGCGGCGAGACCTGAACCTGACTGGCGGCCGGGGGCGCGGCGCTCACCCAGCGCGCCGCCAACGGCGAGGCGGCCCACAGCAGAGCAAAAGGCAGCGCCAGCTTCCATGTGCCATCCCCCGCCAGCACAATGGCCATGAGGGCCGCGCAGGCGACCAACACGGCCCCGGCCATGTGCCGGTACACGCTGGCGAGACCAAGCCGTGGACCCGTGGCCGCCTGCGCCGCCGTCACCCATTCAAGCAGATGGCGGCGGGAGATGAACAAACGGTAGAGCGTGCGGGTGATGGCATCGCCCATCAGCCAGGCCTGATCCGCCAGGAAGGTGATGACGAGCGCTGAGGACGCCAAGGCGATGCGCAAATCCCCGCGCAGGGCGCGTGCATGGCTGGCCATGGTGACACCCGGGCGGCGCCGCGGGATCGCCGCCATCACCGGGATGAGCGCCGGCAGCAGGATCGTCACCAGCACGAAGCCGGTCCACACCGCCGCGGCGGGCAGCGGCAACGTCCATCCCGCGACCAGCGCCAGCACGCAGAACGGTGCGCCCAGCGTGCGGCGCAGATTATCCAGCATCTTCCAGCGGCCGAGGGCGGGCAGTTTGCCCCGGCGGCCGAGAATCCACGGCAGCAACTGCCAGTCGCCCCGCGCCCAGCGATGCTGGCGCAGCGCAGCGACATCGTAACGGGCGGGAAATTCCTCCACCACCTCGATATCGGAGGCGAGGCCCGCCCGCGCGAAGATGCCCTCGAACAGATCATGGCTGAGCAGGCTGGCCTGCGGTATGCGCCCGGCCAGAGCGGCCTCGAAGGCATCGACATCGTAGATGCCCTTGCCGGCATAGGAGCCCTCGCCGAACATGTCTTGATAGACATCGGAGACCGCCGCCGCGTAAGGGTCGATGCCGCTCAGGCTGGAGAAAATTCTCTGGAACAGCGACCCTTCCCGGCCGATGGGCTGTGAAGGTGTGATGCGCGGCTGCAGAACGGCATAGCCCTCGGCAACGCGGCCCGTGGCTTCATCCAGGCGCGGCTGGTTGAGCGGATGCGCCATCTTGCCGATCAACCGCCGGATCGCCTCGCGCGGCAGCCGCGTATCGGCATCGAGCGTGACAACATAGCGCACGCCGTTTGGCAAGGCTTGCGCGGTGATGAAGCTCGTGTCCGCGGCGCCACGCAGCAGCCGGTTAAGCTCGTGCAGCTTGCCGCGCTTGCGCTCCCAGCCGATCCATCTTCCTTCGCTCGCCGCCCACACCCGGCGGCGATGCAGCAGCAGGAACCGCGCACCGCCCGGTGCCGCGCCATAGCGCGCATTGAGCCGGGCGACGCCCGCCACCGCCAAGGCCAGCAGGGCCTCATCGCCGGGGGCGTGCTCGGTTGCGGCATCGGTCCAGTCAGAGAGCAGCGCGAAATGCAGATCGCCTTCCGGGCTGGCAAGATGGTGAATCTCCAGATGTTCGACCAGCTCCTCGATCGCGGCTGGTGTTGTCAGCAACGCCGGCACCGCGACCAGCGTGCGCAGATGCGAGGGAATGCCGTCGCGCAATTCCAGCGCGGGCAGCAAGGCGGCGCCAAAGCTGGAGGTGACGGCGCGGTTGACCAGCGCGACCGCGGCGTCGAGCGCGGGAATGATCCCAAGAAGGCCAAGCAGGGCCAGGGGCAAGGGGCCAAGCCCGATGCGCTCCAGGGCCAGCAATGGCAGGGCCAGCAGCAATGCGGCGGCGGCGAAAATGGCGCCGCCATAAGCACGCAGGCCGAAAGCTCTCTTCACCCGCCGCAGAACACGCCAGAGCGTCAGGCGCAGGCCGATGCTGCGCGCAAAGGCATGCCGTCCGCTGCCCAGCAGATGGTAGCCCGGATCGCGCGCCCGGCCTGTTTCCTCCTCCGCCGCCTGCATGGCGGCCTGCGCGACGTCCATTTCCGTGCGGCCGGTGCCGCGCGCCATCTGCTCTATGGCGCTGCGGTAGAGGTTGCGTGTGGGAAAATCCATGTCCTGAAACGCGCTGCCGGCGGCGAGCACGGTATCGACCAGGCTGAGCTGCTCGATGAGACCCGGCCAATCGACATCGCCGATCAGCCGCAGGCTGGTGATGATATTGCGCACGGTGACATTCGCCGCCCCCTGGCGCCGGTGCACTTCGTGTACGATGTCATCGGCGGTTATGTTCTGCGCGGCCAGGCGCTGGTCGAGCCAGGTGAGCGCCGGGGTGATGCGCGGGTCCTGGTCGCGCAGGCGATGCACGAGTTGCACGGCGAACGCATCGGCAAGCCGTGCCTGCTCGTGCTGTGCGAACACCAGGGCCGCCGGCTCCGGATCGCGCCCGCCCACGCCAAGCAGCCGGTCGGCCAGCTCATCGGCGGCCTGCCGCGCGGCGCGGTTTGCGACCATCTGCTCGGCCACGCGCCGCAGATTTTCGATCAGCACAATCCGCAGCGTGACCGGCAACGCCCATAATTCGCCAATGGTGAGCGGTTGCACAGACTGGTAGGCCTGGACATAGCGCAGCAGCATCGTCGTATCGAAATGGCTGTCTGTATGCGCGACGAACGCCCAGGCTACGCCAAAAATACGTGGATAGCCGATGAACGGCCCGGCGGTGAGTTTTGGCAATTGCCGGTAATAGCCGGCGGGCAGATCGGCGCGGATCTCGCGGACCTGTTTTTCGACCAGATGGTAATTATCCACCAGCCACTCGGCCGCGGGGGTGATGGCCCGACCCTCACCAATGGCCTTGGCCATGGCGCGATATGCCAGCCGCAGGCTCGCCCCGTTATCCGCGAGCCGATCGACAAGCCTAAGCCCCCTGACTTGCCGTTGGGACACTGGTTGCGCGGCAGCCAAGCTGCGCGCATGTGCCTCCAGACGTTCCGCGCTGAACAGTTCCTCGCGGATCGGCTCCTGATTGTCCCACAGACCAGCTTTCGGGGCGCGGAAAAATGCGAATATCACCTTATGCCTTTCAGCGCCGGGTAGGCGGAGGCACAAATCTCAAATCAGTCTCCGATGGCCGGTCACTCTATTAGCGCTCGCATGTCTGGTGCGGGCCGGATAAATTCGGAAACTACCTATATCACCTCCGGCAATCTGGTCTGCGCATCAAAACTTGTCTCAAAAAGCCATTTACGAAGCAAATTGCTCGAAAGTTCTAAAGTTTATGAACAAGAAGCCCGTGAGCCTCCCTTAAATTCTAGAGGGCCTTTGTAAGGCCTGCAGGGTTTCGGGAAGAGCCGATGAGACTATGGTCCAGGGGTATTTACGATGAGTATTGGCGGAATTCTCCTCACCATTCTTACGTTGTTCCTGATCGGAGCCATGCCGCATTGGCAGTATCGTTCACGGTGGGGCTATTAATCCGTACGGCGGCATTGGCATCATTTCGTCATTCTGTTTGTTTTGGTGGTTGCCGGGCGGTTGTGGCAGATGGCAGCAATGCCGGGTTTTGGGTTGATTTTCCTGGGTAACTTTGACTCGGATCAGCGTATGCAGAGTTACTATTGCATTCGGCAGACTTGCTTGGCGTCAACAACCCCCATTCGTCTATGAATGAAGGGCGTCACCTAACTCGCTATCACACAAGAGACACTGCGCAGCCTTCTAGGAAAAGCCGCTATACGGTGGCGCTTGGTTCGTAAATGTGGCAAGCGCTACCATATTGGTCAGTTACTTGGCGTGGTGGCCAGAAACTTGGTGGGCCTGCATTGAATGCGTATTGGCTTGCTCAGAAAAGCTGTGAGCCTTCTTTGAAGATTCCAAAGCGGCTTTGCTATCTGACATGCCGTGCAACTCAGCTACCGTGTGGTGAGCCTTTGCGGCGTTTTCGTGTGATTTGGCTGCTTCGATATGCGTGGATTGGGCCATGTTGTGGTTTCCTTTTTTGATGGCTTTGTGCTTTTGCAAATTTATGCGGGACGTGTGCTCTCGTGCTTATTCCAGAAATGCCGGAGCATCATATATGGTCATATGATGCTCGAACCAACAAATGCAAGACATTCAATCATGATTGAAACGATGGATCATAAAGACTTGCGTAAAATATATAGGCCGTTTTGAGTAATTCATCCAGTTTTGCGGTGCTATGAATTTCAATGTAATGCGGAAATTAGCACGGTAGAATAGCGTGTTTAGTGTCGAGATATTGAGTTCTTCCTTCCTCCAGAAAGAGGCCGCCTGGCCGGCACTATCGGCAAGCCTGGGTGGGTATCTGTTTACGTAACAATTCTTCCTGCCGTGCAATGCCCGTCTGGCCGAAATCTTGTCTGACATGAGCGTTTCCATCCGCCGGAATGGATACGATAAAACCCCATCACCGAATGGAAGTGGTGTTTGCGGTGTCTTTTGTTGGTTTTTTTCGACGTCGTTGCAATGAGCCGTGTTTATGATTCATAGCATTCACGTAGCAAATTCTCTGCGCAGCTTCTCCAACGACGCATGGAATCGCTGGAGTTTATCTGTTCAGATCATTGCGGCATGGTTCGATAGGTTGTCGTGTTCGTTGTAGTGGTCGTGGGTGGCGGCGGCATTGTTGGCGCCGTCGTGCTTTCGCTCGTGGTGGTGGTTGTGGTGGGCGGCGGAAAGTCGCCGCATCCTATTAGCAGTGGCATGCCGCCGAAAAGTGCGACACCTGCGAGCATCCGGATGCCAAATTTATAATGTGTCATGTTAACGTCCTATTTTACGGGGTTGTCGTTGTCGTTGATTCGCTGTGCGACATCATCGGCGGCGAGGGGGGCTGTGTCGTGGTGGTCGAGGTGCTATTGCTGACAGAACCATTGGTATTACCATAGGTGGTTTTCTTGGATGACGTGGTATTTCCATTGCCATCGTCCGAACTCTGGGTTTCGGTTGTACTCAACGTACCTGGCAGCGGCGCAACAACTGCTGGCGTTTCCGTGGATGTTGACGACGTGGTGTTGGACGTCGTTGTCTGAGCAAAAGCGAAGCTTGTTGTCATGAGCAGGACACAAGTACCCGCAGTAAGATATTTTTTCATAAGAATCCCCAGTATTTACATCGAACAAAGTGACTGCCATGTTTCGTTGGCAACTCTGGATCAATTGTTCAGAATGAAAATATAGGAGGTGAGGCGCTGTGTGTTAGGTTCGGAAACTACTCAAAATCTTTCGTGGAAAGATCGGCATGTGACGAATTTGAGAACGGTGAGCACTCGTCAGGATATCAAAATACGCTCCGGATCTTTTTAAAGAGGGTAAACGCTCCATGTGGAGCGCGCCAGGCATGAAAAGTTGTCGAAAATTCGAGGTTTAGTGGGAGACTGGTTGCCGGCGTTGCTATTGAACATCTAGGTAGATTCCGAGCCTCGTATGCCTGCGTTCAGCGGCACATAATCGTTCGATCCATTGTTCCCTTGTGAGCCCGCCGGGGAGCATACGCAAAGGGTTGTCTTATGTTCCAAATTTCATTTTTATTTATCCCTGCCATCATCTTGGTATTTTTTGTGATGGCGGGCTTAATCGGCGCCACAGTGAGGATTCTGCGTGAATATGAGCGTGCGGTGGTCTTCACGCTTGGTCGGTTTGACCGGGTGAAGGGCCCCGGTTTGTTGCTGCTCGTGCCCTGGATCCAAACCATGGTACGCGTTGATTTGCGTATCCAGGTCATAGAAATTCCGAGCCAGGATGTGATCTCGCACGACAATGTCTCCATGAAGGTAGATGCGGTATTGTATTTCAGGGTCGTGGATCCTGAGCGCGCGATCATTCAGGTGCAGGCCTTCCAACCAGCCACAAAAATGCTGGCACAAACGACCATGCGCGCCGTTCTGGGCCAACATGAGCTGGACGAAATGCTAGCTGAACGGGTGAAGCTGAATGTCGATGTGCAGACAATTCTAGATAGCCAGACTGAGGCCTGGGGCATCAAGGTTACAAATGTCGAGATCCGTACAGTTGAACTGACGGAGAACATGGTCCGCGCGATTGCCAAGCAGGCGGAGGCTGAGCGTGACCGGCGCGCCAAGGTGATTCATGCGGAAGCTGAATTCCAGGCGGCGCAGACACTTACAAATGCCGCAAAAATTCTCTCCAGTATACCAGCAGCCATGCAGTTGCGCTATCTGCAAACCCTCACGGAAATCGGTTCTGAACAGAATAGCATAGTGGTGTTCCCGATGCCGATCGACATCATAAAACCATTCCTCGACTTGTTCGAGAAGGCAAAAAAGCCATTATCTACCAATGGCCAGGCCACTCTTGCGCCGGCAACGGTGCCATCCCTGCCGGTTTGAGGGGGCCATCTGAAAGGATAGGATCATGTTGTGGAATGCATCAGCATTGCGTGGCTTTATAATCGAGGCGACGGACGGACGAATCGGAACAGTTAATGATTTGCTCTTCGACGATCAAATCTGGAAGCTACGCTGGTTGGTGGTGCATACCGGGCCATGGCTGCTGGGCCGCAAGGTCTTGCTGCCGCTCTCGGCCTTAGGCAAGCCAAACCACGAGACGCATAATTTTACAGTGCATCTGACAAAACAGCAGGTCAAAGACAGCCCCAATGTGACGACCGACTTGCCAGTCTCGAGGCAGTTGGAAGCGCGTATCTACAATCATTATGATTGGAACCCGTATTGGCAGACCGGGTTTTCCACAGTCGCCAACATCATCTGCACGCCGGTCTATACGGAGCCGCCAGATGAAGCCTCCCTCCAGGCGCCGCTTAACGATCAAAACGCTTCGCATTTGCGTAGCGCGATGGCGGTGATTGGCTATCACATCGAAGCACGAGACGGGGCCATCGGCCATGCTGATGATTTCATTGTCGACGATGCAGGCTGGTATATACGCTATGTCATTGTCGATACAAAAAACTGGCTGCCAGGGCGGCATGTAGTGATCTCACCGCAAATAATCCGAGAGATTGAGTGGGTTGGCCGTTCGATTTCTCTGAACGCTGACATCGCGAAGATCAAGGCTAGCCCTGCCTATGATCCTAACATAATGGAAAGCTGTAACTTTAGAAAGGTTTTCCACGAGCATTTGGACTGATGGTCAACGCGGATAAGAGCCTACGACACTGAAGATTGCATGCATGGCGTTAGTACGATGAACGAGGTCATAATCGTCGCCGCATTATCGCAAGAGGATTGTCAGGGGAAATCGTGATACCATTATCGTTATCTTCGATACCCATGGTGGCGCCAAATCAGCAGCAACAAGCTTGGCCTAGGCAGTTTTTACGATGACGCAACCGGCTTAAATCCAGGTTCCGGCAACGGAGCGTCGGCTCGATTCCGATCACCTGCACCCATCGATAAAAACTGAAACTGGCTGTGCGAAGCCTGCTGCCGAACCCGGCTGAAAGCTGTAGGTTTGCCGGGGCAGCCCAAATCCCCCCGTAGATTAAAAGCACGGCAAAAGTGCCGCAGCTTGCTCAGGGGGCTCAAAATCGGTTCCGCCGCAGCCTGCTAAGAGGTGATATAGGCACGCAGTGAAGCGACTTCGAACTCGGCTTCTTCTAGCCGCGCCTTCACGAGATCGCCGATGCTCACGATTCCGACGAGGGTGCCATCCTCGAAAACCGGCAGATGGCGGCAACGCTTGTTGGTCATCAGCAGCATTGCGTCCAGAATCGTGTTCTTGGGCGTGCAGGAGGCAACGAGCGTCGTCATCAGATCCGCCGCTGTACGGGTCTTGATGTCTTCGCCAAGTTCGCCGACGAAACGCATGACATCGCGCTCTGAGAGCATGCCGATCAAGTTCCCGCGCGCATCGACCACCGGCGCCGCGCCGATCCGTTTGGCGGTAAGAAATTTCGCGGCTTGCGTAATCGCCCAATCGTCGTTGAGCACAACTGTGCCCCACCCCTTCTCGTCGAGAATTTGGCGGATGGTTGTCATGTTCGTTTCCCCACGTTTGGTGCCGGAGAGGCTTGGAATACCAGCACCCATTCTCGTTCGGCACAGATGAATTTAACACCTTTCCGGGCGATCGATCCCGCAGATAGCGCTGCACACATGTCGTAATTCGATGCTATGCACCGGCAACCACCCAAACCTTACCAACATTATGCGCTTTTTGCGCCTCGCGATCTAGCGCACTTACGTTTGAACATGCGGTCGTGCCATGCAGAATGCACTGCGGTAGAAATCCGCTTTGGCGAGGCTCCTGTGCCAGCACAGGATTCGTGCAGCACTAAAAATAGCACTCACCAGGACGTAGCACCAACGGTTATCCGGATCAGCGCGATCGCGGGTGCCGGATAGGCACCGAGCGCCACCAATAGCACAAGGAGAACCGCGATCACCGCATTGCCGAAGAACGGCGCCTTGGCGGGCGGGGCAGCGGCGCGCTCGGCCGGCTCCGGCATCGCCATCGCCACCAGCACGCGCAGGTAATAATAAAGGCCGATCACGCTGCCGACCACCAAGGCCGCCACCGGCCAGAACAATCCGGCGCCAACGCCTGAGATAATGAGGTAGAACTTGCCGATGAAGCCCATCGTCGGCGGTATCCCGGCGAGGGAAAGCAGCATCAGGGCGAGGCTGCCCGCCAGAAACGGGCGGGTACGGAAGAGGCCACGATAATCCTCGATCCGGTCGGCATCGCGTCCCGACCCCGGCGCACTGAGCAGGCCGACGATGCCGAAGGCGCCGAGGCTGGTCACGGCATAGGCCGCAAGATAATAGGCGGCCGCCTCGATGCCCAAGGAGCCCGCGGCCAGAAAGGCGACCAGCAGATAGCCGAGATGGGCGATGGAGGAATAGGCGAGCAGGCGTTTTACATTGTTCTGCAGCAACGCGAGCAGATTGCCGCCGAGCATGGAGAGGATCGCGATTATGGCAAGGCCAGTACGCAGCGAGGCGTCGGCAGGACCCTCGGCGAGGATAAAATAGCGTAGAATTACCGCAAACACGGCGATCTTGGAGACCACCGCGACGAAACCCGTGATCGGCGCCGGTGCGCCCTCATAGATGTCGGGCGTCCACAGATGGAATGGCACCAGCGAGAGCTTAAAGCCGACGCCGGTGAAAATCATGGCGACGCCGACCAGGCGGTAAGGATCGGGCGGGTCTCCCGCATGGGCAAGCTGGCCGATACGAACGAACGACATGGTGCCAAGGTCGGCGTAGATCAGCGCCATACCGAACAGCAGGAAGGCGGAGGAAGCGCCGCCGAGGACGAGATATTTGGTTCCGGCCTCGGCCGCGACCTCTCGCGGGCTCGCATATGCGATCAGGCCGAGCAGCGAGATGCTGAGCGTCTCGAGACCGAGGAAGAAGGAAGCGAAATGGATACTCTCCGGCAGCAATGCGGCGCCGAGCGTGGCCATGAGCAGCAACAGATAATATTCTTCGCGCGGCCCTTGCGCTGGTCCGTCGAGATACGCGTAAGAAAGGATGGCAACAATCAGCGCGGAGCCAAGCACCAGCCCGGAATAGAAGAGTGCGGTGCCGTCCACGACGAAAAGCGGCGTTACCTCAGTGGACGAGGCAGGGGCCGTGAGCGGCAGTGCGATGCAGCAGAGCAACAGCCCGGCGATGGTCGACAGCGCGGTCAGATGATGGCTGCGGCGGACCGCAATCAGCAGCATCACCACGATCGTCACGGCGCCGAGCAGGGTGAAGGGTGCGAAGGCCGCGAAAGCCGTTGCGTTCATTGTGGCCCCGCCGCGGGCGCGCCGTCATGCTGCAGCACCGCCAGCCCTGGCGCCACCTGATCGAAGACCGGCTGCGGGTAGAGGCCGAGCCCGATGATCGCCAGCACCAGCGCCCCCATTACCGCGAGATGCGGGGCGGTGAGATCGATCAGTTTCGCGGCACCGGGGCGCGGTGACGCCCTGCCGTGGAAGGCCCGCTGCACCATCAACAGCGCGTAGGCTGCCCCCGCCACCAGGCCACCGGCTGCGACCACGGTAAAGGGCACGCTGGCGCGGAAGCTGCCGAGCAGGATCAAAAATTCGCCGATGAAATTGCCGAGCCCCGGCAGCCCGAGCGAGGCGATGGCGAAGACCATGCCGAAGGCCGACAGATGCGGGATGCTGCCCCACAGCCCGCCCATGAGCCGCATGTCGCGGGTATGGATACGCTCCTGCAGGGCGCCGACCAGAATGAAGAGCGCGCCGGTACTGATGCCGTGCGCCAGCATCTGCACGACCACGCCTTGCAGCGCGAGCGTGTTCCAGGCGAACACGCCGAGCAGCACGAAGCCCATATGGCTGACGCTGCTATAGGCGACCAGCCGCTTCATGTCGTTCTGGCCAAACGCGAGCAGTGCGGCGTAGAGAATCCCGATCACCCCGAGCGCCATCGCGACCGGCGCGAAGGCATGGGCGGCGCCGGGGAACAGCGGCACCACGAAGCGGAGCAGGCCATAGGCGCCGGTCTTCAGCAGGATGCCGGCGAGCAGCACGGAGCCCGCGGTCGGCGCCTCGGTATGGGCATCAGGCAGCCAGGTGTGGAACGGCACCGCGGGCAGCTTGACCGCGAAGGCGAGGAAAAAGCCGAGCATCAGCCAGAACGCGGTGGTGGGGCTCATTCTGGTGCCGAGCAGCGCCAAATAGTCGAAGGTGAAGTGGCCGGTCGTCTGCTGGTGAACGAAGACGAGCACCAGGATCGCCACCAGCATGACGAGGCCGCTGCCCTGGGTGAAGATGAAGAACTTGATCGCGGCGTAGAAGCGATGCTCATGGCCCCACAGCGCGATCAGGAAATACATCGGCACCAGCATCAATTCCCAGAAGAAGAAGAACAGGAACAGGTCGAGTGCCAGGAACACGCCGATCACGCCGGTGGTGGTCCAGAGCAGGTTGGCGTGGAACAGGCCAACCCGGTCGGTGATCTCGGTCCAGGAGATCACCACCGAGACGAGGCTGAGCGCGATCGTGAGCAGGATGAGCACCAGGCTCAGCCCGTCGAGATCAAGCTCGAAGGAGATTCCGAGCTGCGGGATCCAGGGCCGGTCAAAACTCGCGATCCAGGCGCTCTGGCCGGAAGACATTGCGGGGCCGATCAGGGACAGGGCGATGAGAAGCTCGACCGCGAGCACGAATAGCGCGATCCAGCGCGGCCAATCCGGATGCCGCTCGCCCGCCATCCAGGCGAGAACGCCGCCGATCGCAGGGACCAGGAGGAGCCAGAGCAGACTCATCGCAGCACCGCGATCGCGATCAGGGAAATCGAGCCGATGGCAAGGCCGGCGGTGTAGAAGCGGACGCGCCCGGTCTGGGTCCGCCGCACCTGCTGATGGGCCGCCCGCGTCACCCAGACGATGCCGTCATAGATCCTGTCGATGACATCGCCGCAACCGGCCCGTGCCGCCCACAGCACCGGGCGGACCAGCAAATGATCATAGAGCCAGTCAAAGCCGGCTGCGGCGTGCCAGAAACGCCAGAGTGCCGTCTCCACGGGCGGCCGGGCAGGGCGCCAATAGAGCAAAGCGGCCAGCGCGATGCCGAAAAGGGCGGCGAGGCTCGCGAGCAGCAGCGGCGTCACGCCGGTGACTTCCCTGGTTGCCGGCAGCACCGGGGCGAGCAGGTTCGAGAGCAGCGTGACATGCCCGAAGGCGGGCGGCAGCTCGATCAGCCCGCCCAGCAATGAGAGCACGGACAGCACGGTGAGCGGCAGGATGACGCGCCAGCCATAACGTCCGCTGACCTGCGTATGCGCCTCGCCGAAAAAGGCGATGAACACGGCGCGAAAGATGTAGAGCCCGGTGAGGAAGGCGCCGAGCACGCCTGCCACCCACAGCACGCGCCCGCCTGGTCCGTCCGCCCAGGCGCCGGATAGAATGGCCTCCTTGCTGTAGAACCCTGCCGTGACCAGCGGCAACGCGGCGAGTGCGGCACTGCCGATGAGGAAGCTCCAGAACGCGGCCGGCAGGCGCCGCGCCAGCCCGCCCATTTTGAAAATATTCTGCTCGTGATGGAGCCGCATGGTCACGGCGCCCGCGGAGAGGAAGAGCAGCGCCTTGAAAAAGGCGTGGGTCATCAGGTGAAACAGCGCCGCACTCCAGGCGCCGACGCCAAGCGCCAGGAACATGTAGCCGATCTGGCTCATGGTCGAATAGGCAAGGATGCGCTTGATGTCATTCTGGGCGAGCGCGCTGAAGCCGGCGAGCAGCAGCGTCGCCCCGCCAATCACGCCGACCGTGAGTTCCGCCGCCGGGGCGAGCAGGAACAGTGCGTGGGTGCGGGCGATGAGGTAGACGCCAGCGGTTACCATCGTCGCCGCATGGATCAGCGCGCTCACCGGCGTCGGGCCGGCCATCGCGTCGGGCAGCCAGGTCTGCAACGGCAATTGCGCCGATTTGCCAACCGCACCGCCGAGCAGGAGAAAGGCGGCCAGCGTGGCGACAGAGGAACCCACTTGCCAGCTTTGCGCGGCATTCTGCATCGCGCCCGCGATGTCCAGCGTGCCGAGCTGGCTTGCGATCAGCAGCAGGCCGATCAGGAACGCGGTATCGCCGATGCGCGTCACGATGAAGGCTTTGCGCGCGGCGAGGCCGTTGGCGGGGTCGCGCCACCAGAAGCCGACCAGCAGGTAGGAGCAAAGCCCCACGCCTTCCCAGCCGGTGTAGAGGGCGAGGAAATCATCCGCCAGCACCAGCAGGAGCATGGAGGCGACGAACAGATTGAGATGGGCGAAGAACCGGCCATAGCCATCCTCGCCTTCCATGAACTCGGTCGCGAACAGATGGATGAGAAAGCCTACGCCGGTGATCACCAGCATCATCACCAGGGAGAGCGGATCGAGGCGCAGGCCGATCTTTACGGATAACCCGCCAACATCGAGCCAATGCCACAATGTTTGCTGAAAGAGCGCGCCCGCCGGCGGGTGGAGCAGGAAATTCGCGGCGATGGTGAAGGCGATGAGGGCCGCGAGCCCGACCGAGAGCGCGCCGATCAGCGCCTCCAAGCGGGTGGAAAGCCGCCCGGCGCCCAGCATGAGCAGCAGCGAACCGAGCAGCGGAAATGTGGGGACCAGCCAGAGCAGTTCGTACATGGCCTACCCCCTCAGCTGATCGCCGGAATCGGCGTCGAGCGTGGGCAGGCGCAGATGCATCAACAGGATCAGCGCCAGCCCGACCGAAACCTCGGCCGCGGCGAAGGAGAGCACCAGGATGAACATGATCTGGCCGTCCGGCGCCGCCCAGCGCGCGCCCGCGACGATGAAGGCGACACCGGCGGCATTCAGCATCACCTCCAGCGACATCAGCATGAACAGAAGATTGCGCCGGACCAGAACGCCCGCGAGCCCCAGCGCGAACAGGATCGCGGCGAGCAGCAGGCCCTGATCGAGCGGAACACGTCGCCATAACCTAAGCCCCTCTCATGACGGAGCGCCCAAGATGAAACGCGGCGACCAAGCCGGCCAGCAGCAGGAAGGAGGCGATTTCAACCGCGAGCATATAGGGGCCGACCAGCGCGAGGCCGACCGCCTGGGCGCTGACCACCGCGCCCGCGGGGCGGGCGAGGCCGCCGGTTGCGGCGAGCGAGCCAAGCTCGATCGCGAGCAGCAGGGCAAGGCATGAAGGGCCGATCCAGGTTGACGGCTTGAGCCAAACGGTTTCGAGGGAGGCCGCCGCCGCCCCGATGTTCAGCATCATGATCACGAACACGAACAGCACCATGATGGCGCCGGCATAGATGATGACCTCCAGGGCGGCGGCGAACGGTGCGCCGAGGACGAAGAACACAAGTGCGACCGCGAGCAGGGAAACGGTGAGGTAGAGCAGCGCGTGCACCGCCGAAGGGCGCGTGATCGTCATCACGGTCGCCAGCACCGCGACGATCGCCGAGAGATCGAACATCATGTTCATGGCGCGATCTGCCTTTCTTTCGCGGTCTTGTTCATGGCAGCAGGCTGCGTATGTCGATCGGCTTGCGTTCGTTCTCCGCCTCGCCCTTGTCCTTGCCTGGAATCGCGAGGCCGGAGACGCGGTAGAAATTATAGTCCGGATATTTGCCGGTGCCGCTGATCAGCAGATCCTGCTTCTCGTAGACGAGGTTCTGCCGGTCATACTCGCTCATCTCGAAATCGGGGGTGAGCTGGATGGCGTAGGTGGGGCAGGCTTCCTCGCAGAAGCCACAGAAGATGCAGCGGGAGAAATTGATGCGGAAAAACTCGGGGTACCAGCGCCCTTCCTCCTCGGTCTTCTGCAGGCTGATGCAGTCCACCGGGCAAGCGACCGCGCAGAGATAACAGGAAACGCAGCGTTCCTCGCCATCGGGATCGCGGGTGAGCACGATCCGGCCGCGATAGCGCGGCGCGAGATAGGGCATCTCCTCAGGGTAGGAGACCGTGACAGGGCGATGGAACAGATGCAGGAAGGTATACCACAGCGTGCGCACTGAACTCAGCATGTCGCTTCCTCCTTTATGATGACCCCGGCAGGCCAAGCATCAGCGCGCCGGTAACCAGGATGTTGAGTAGCGTGAGCGGCAGCAACAGCTTCCAGCCGAAGGCCATGAGCTGATCGTAGCGCGGCCGCGGCAGGGCGGCGCGCAGCAGGATGAAGAAGCCGAGTAAAAAGCCGGTTTTGATACCGAACCACAGGAACGGCGGCAGCACCGGGCCGGACCAGCCGCCCAGGAACAACACCGTCGTCATAGCCGAAACCAGCATGATGCCGATATATTCGCCGATGAAGAACATGCCGAACTTCATGCCGGAATATTCGGTATGAAATCCGGCCCCCAGCTCGCTTTCGCCTTCGGGAAGATCGAACGGGAGCCGATGCGTCTCGGCAATGCCGCCCAGGAAGAAGACGATGAAACCGAGGAACTGCGGCACCACGTACCACAGATGCCGCTGGCTGTGGACGATATCGGTGAGGTTGAACGAGCCTGCGAGCATCGCCACGCCGACCAGCGAGAGGCCCATGAAGACCTCGTAGCTCACCATCTGCGCCGCGGCGCGCATGCCGCCCAGAAGCGCGTATTTATTGTTCGAGGCCCACCCCGCGAGCACGACCGAGTAGACGCCAAGCCCGCCCATGGCGAGGAAGTAGAGCAGGCCAACATTGAGGTTGCCGATGATGCCGATGACCGGCGTTGCCGGGATGACGGCCATGGCGAGCATGACCGTGACCATGGAGATGGCAGGTGCCAGGACGAAAATACCGCGATCGGCGAAGGGAGGAACCCAATCCTGCTTGAACAGGAGCTTGATGCCGTCGGCGGCGGCCTGCAGCACGCCGAACGGTCCCACGCGGTTGGGCCCGTAACGGTCCTGGAAGAAGCCGAGCAGCCGCCGCTCGACCCAGGTGAGCAACGCCGCCGTCAGCATCAGGAAGGCGAGGCCGAGACCGATATTGAGCAGGCCCGCCAGGATGTCATGGGGATGGCTCATGCGCCACCCGGCCCGGCTTTGGTGATACTCACCCAGGCCGGCAGCGCATGGGCCTTTGCCGCGAGGCCCGCGATCCCCGCCACGCCGCGCGGCAGCTCTGGGTGAATTTCGAGTGCCAGGCTTTGGCACTCACCGCCCAGTTCGAACGCGAGCATTTGTCCCGGCGCGGCGCCGATCAGGGCTGCGTCCTCGCCATTGAGCGCGAGCGCGGGGGGCGCCATGCGCTCGCGGATGGGTGCCGCGCGGGCACTTTGCTCGTCGTCGCCGAACACACGGGGCAGACATGACCGCGCGCCACATTCCCGCGCGCGACGCGAAGGCTTCGGGAATGCTGGTATAATAAGGCAGCACTGCATCCACGCGCGCATCCAGCAGCCGCAAACCAGGGTCGCCTCCCTCGAGCGCGCCGCCGATCTCGGCCTGGAACTTGTTAACCGACTGCACCGAGTTCCAGCCCGGCGCCCAGAAGAACGGCAGCAAGGCCGGCGGCATCTTGCCGTAATAGCCCTCCATGGTGGTACTGAATGGCGAATCCACGCTCACCGGCGGCTTTGGCTCACGCACGTTGCGGTCCGCATGCATCGCCGTGCGGCCGGAGAAGCGGTGCGGCTCGCTGGAGATCCGGCACCCCGCGACGCGGAATATCTCCGGCGGCGCCGCGCTAGGCAGCGCTGCGAAGCATGGCAACGCATTGGCCAGAGCGGCAAGGATATCGTCCTCCGTGTTCCAGCCTTCGCAGGCATTGCTGCCGGCAGCGCGCCCGGCCTCGCCCAGCCAGCGCCAGAGCCTCCCTGACATCGGTCTCGGCGAAGATCGGCTGGTAGAAGCGTTGCGCGCGCCCTTCGCTGCTTACCAGCGTGCCGCCAGACTCAGCAAAACTCGCCGCCGGCATCACAAGTTCGGCGCGCTGCGAGGTCGGCCCCTCGCTATGGTCGAGCACCACCAGCCGCGCGGCGGCGAGTACCGCGTCAATCGCCGCATCCCCCGTGCGCCGGTAGAGATCGTTTTCGAGCACGATCACCAGTTTGGACGGTTCGGCAAAAGCCGCCTCGAAGTTGGCTTGGCCATTCGCCATCAGCGCCAGGCCGAGGCTGTTGCATTCGGGAACATTCAGCATCAGCGCACCCGCCTTGCCGCGTGCACAAAGCGCGGCGGCGATGTTGGCGGCGGCCTGGATCACGCTTTCATCGCCCGCCTCAATACCGGAGACGATCAGCGGGCGCGCGGCGGCCAGCAGCGCCTCTGCGATCGCCTGCGCCTGCGCGGCAAGATCGGCGGACAAATCGGCAACCGCAGGCGCGCCGGGATCGATGGCGGCGGCAACCGCGAACCCCAGCCGCGCGATATCGGCGGGGGCGGCGCGCAAGGTGGTGTGGGCGATGTCGTCGAGCCGGGTTGCCGCCGGTGTCGCGATAAAGAGCGGGCTGCGCACCTCACCCGCGAACGTGCGCACACCGGCATCCTGCCAGTGCGGAATGTTCACCTTGGCGGCAGCCGCGAACGCGGCGCCCCGCACCGCCTGGCGCAGCGCGAGGGCGGCGCGCGGGCGCGGCGTTGGGCAGGTCCGAGCCGAGGACCAGCGCCGCATCCGCCTGTTCCATTTCGCGCAGCGAGGGGACATGCACGGCGCCGGAGCCCAGAATATCGGCGACCAGGCGCAGCAAGCCTCCCTCGCGCGCGCTGACGCCGGGGTAAAAATTCTCCGCCCCCACCAGGGCGCGCAGGGCGAAATTGGCTTCCAGCGAGGCGCGCGGCGAGCCGATGCCGACGATCCGCCCCCCCGCGCGCAGCAGCGCGGCGAAATGCGCGACCGCGCCCTCGCGGCTCACCGCCGTTTGCCGGCCATCTGCCCCGCGCGCCAGCGGCGTGCGAATCCGGCCGGGCGCGTTGACGAAGCCGTAGCCAAAGCGGCCGCGATCGCACAGAAAATAGCCGTTCACCGCCCCGTTATAGCGATTGACGATGCGCCGCAGCTCGCCGGCGCGCTCGTTCGCGGTGGTGTTGCAGCCAAGCCCGCAATGCACGCAGATCGAGGGCGCGCCGCGCATATCCCATTTGCGCGCATAGCGCGCCGAGAAGGGCTTGTCGGTGAACACCCCGGTCGGGCAGACTTCGACCAGATTGCCGCTGAATTCGCTCTCCAGCGTGCCATCGGCGTGGCGGCCGAAATAGACGTGATCATGGGCGGCGAACACGTCGAGGTCGCGCCCGCCCGCATAATCGCGATAGAATCGCGTGCAGCGATAGCAGGCGATGCAGCGATTCATTTCATGCTTGATGAACGGCCCGAGATTCTGGTTGATATGCGTGCGCTTGGTGAAGCGGTAGCGCCGGTAGGCATGCCCGGTCATCATCGTCATGTCCTGGAGGTGGCACTCGCCGCCTTCCTCGCAGACCGGGCAATCATGCGGATGGTTGATCATCAGCCACTCGATCACGCTGGCGCGGAATGCCACCGCTTCCGGGTCGGCGAGCGAGAAGCGCGCACCTTCGGCGAACGGCGTCATGCACGCCATCACCAGCCTGCCCGGTCTTGTCCTCCTCGTTCGTGTACTGCTTGACCGCGCATTGGCGGCAGGCGCCGACCGAGCCGAGGGACGGATGCCAGCAGAAATAAGGCACATCGAGCCCGGCGCCGAGGCAGGCCTGGAGCAGGTTCTCGTCCGGCTTTCCGGAATAGGGTTGTGCCGTCGACCAGGAATGTCGTCATGCCCAGCTCTCCGCTTCATCATGCCAGGGGCAATGTTTCGCGCTGATATGTTGCTCGAACTCCGCGCGAAAATGCTTGAGCGCGCTTGCAAGCGGTACCATCGCGCCTGGTGCGAGGTCGCAGAAGGTGCAATCCGAGCCGAGGAAGGAAACGTGGCGGGCGAGTGTTTCGAGATCCTCGGGCTCGCCCTCGCCAGCCTCGATCGCCCCCAGAATCCGCTCCACCCAGGGCAGGCCGTCGCGGCAGGGCGTGCACCAGCCGCAGGATTCCTGGGCGAAGAAATGCTCAAGGTTGCGCAGCATGCCGATCGGGCAGCGGCGCTGATCGAGCACCATGATGTTGCCGGTGCCGACCGAACTGCCCACTTTCTGCATCGCGGTGAAATCCATCGCGACATCGAAGTCGGCACGCATGACAAAGGCGGTGGACCCGCCCCCTGGCAGCACCGCCCGGCATTCGTAGCCGTCCTGCATCCCGCCCGCATGCTCCTCAAGAATTTCATTAAGCGAGGTGCCGAGCGGAAGCTCCCATAGCCCCGGCCGCTTCACGCGCCCGCTCATGCCATAGAGCTTGGTTCCGCCATCCGCGCCGCGGCTGAGGCCCAGAAACCAGTCGGCACCGCGTTCGATGATGTGCGGAACGTTGCAGAGGGTCTCGACATTATTGACCACGCTCGGTTTGCCCCACAAGCCGCTCAACGCCGAGCGCGGCGGCCGGGAGCGGGGCAGGGGGCGTCGCCCCTCGAGTGCCGTGAGCAGGGCGCTTGACTCGCCGCAGATATAGCGCCCGCCGCTTGCATGCACATGGATGGTGAGCGCGAAGCCGGAGCCCAGTATGTTGGCGCCGGCATAGCCGCGCTCTTGCGCCTCGGCGACCGCGCGGGCCAGCCGCTCCAGTGCCAGCACATATTCGGCGCGCACAAAGATATAGGCAATATCGGCCTGGATCGCGAAGGCGCTGATGATCACCGCCTCGATCATCTGATGCGGCGTGCGTTCGAGCAGAAGCCGGTCCTTGAAGCTGCCGGGCTCCATCTCATCGGCGTTGACGATGAGATAGCGCTGGCGTGGCGCATCGGCGCCTTTCGGCACCGCCTCCCATTTGCGCCCGGTCGGGAAGCCCGCCGCCGCCGCGGCCACGCAGTTTTGCGCGCTTGACCTCGTCGATGATGGCGTCCGGCGTCATGGTGAGCGCCTTTCGCAACGCCTGATAGCCGCCGGCGCGCTCATAGCCGGTCACGTCGAGCGGCATGCCGTCGGGCTGGATCCTGGCGGTGAGCGGTTTTTCCATCATCGTCCTCACCGGTACCGATCCAGGATGGCATCCAGCCGCCCGGAATCGAGATCGCCGTACTGGTCCTCGTCCACCATCATCGCCGGCGCGTGGTCGCAATAGCCAAGGCAGACGATCGGCAGCAGCGTGAAACGGCCATCGGCGGTCGTCTCGCCAGGATGGATCCCCAGGCGTTCGCAAAGCTGGGCGCGCGCGGCTGTTGCGCCCATCACCCAGCACGCGACGCTGTCGCACAGCAGGATGACATGGCGGCCGACCGGGCGGCGGAAGATCAGGTTGTAGAAGGTGGCCACGCCATCAAGCTCGGAAGGTGTCATCTCCAGCAGCGCCGCGACCTCGGCAAGGTGCGGGTCGGAGACAAACCCAAAGCGCTTCTGCACGATTTTCAAGGCGTCGAGGCCCGCAGCGCGCTTGTATTCGGCATGTGCCGCAACGGCTTCGATCTCCTGGCGCAGCGCGGCCTCCAGCGGCGCTTCCGGGTGGTTTTGGTCAACGGTCGACATCGGCCATCACGAAATCGATGCTGCCGAGGATCGCGATCAGGTCGGCGACATAGGCGCCGCGGCTGATGAGCGGGATCATCTGCAAATGAGGGAAGGACGGCGTGCGGATACGGGTGCGGTAGGAGACGCTGCCGCCATCGGCGGTGAGATAATAGCCGTTGATCCCCTTGGTCGCCTCAATGCTGACCATCGCCTCCCCCGGCGGCAGCACCGGCCCCCAGCTCACATTGAGGAAATGGGTGATCAGGGTTTCGATGTCGTGCATCGTCCGGTCCCTGAGCGGCGGTGTCGCGAGTTTGTGCGCCGACCGGTAAGGACCGGGCGGCATGTTCTCAAGGCACTGGCGGATGATGCGCAGGCTTTGGCGCATCTCCTCGATATGGATGACCACGCGATCATAGCAGTCGCCATTGCTGCAGGTGGGGATTTCGAAATCGAGCTGGTCGTAGCCGGAATAGGGGCGCTGCTTGCGATAGTCCCATTCCAGCCCGCAGGCGCGCAGGCCGGGGCCGGTGACCCCCCAGTCGAACGCCTCCTCCAGCGTATAGGCCCCGACGCCGACCGTGCGGGCCTTGAAGATGCGGTTGCGCATGACGAGCTTGTGGTATTCGTCGAGGCGCTTGGGCTGGTAGTCGAGATAGTCACGGATCATCTTGTCCCAGCCCTGGGGCAGATCCGCCGCCACGCCGCCGATGCGAAACCAAGCCGGGTGCATGCGAAAACCGCAGATCGCCTCGATGATCTGGAAAACCCGCTCGCGGTCGGAGAACATGTAGAACACCGGCGAGAGCTGGCCGACATCCTGTGACATGGTCCCGTAGAAGACGAGATGGCTCGCCATCCGGAACAGTTCGGCGAGCATGATCCGGATCATCTGCGCACGCGGCGGCACGTCGATGCCGGCAAGCTTCTCCACCGCCATCACATAGGGGAAGTTGTTCATGACGCCACCGAGATAGTCGATGCGGTCGGTGTAGGGGATGTAGGTGTGCCAGGTCTGGCGCTCGCCCATCTTCTCGGCGGCGCGATGATGGAAGCCGATCTCCGGCACCGCATCAACGATCTCCTCCCCCTCGAGTTGCAGGATGATGCGGAACACGCCATGCACGCTGGGGTGGTTGGGGCCGAGATTGAGGAACATGAAATCGGCGGTCTCGCTGTGCCGCTTCATGCCCCATTCCTCGGGGCGGAAGCGCAACGCCTCCTGCTCGGCGATCTCGCGCTCCTCGGTGAGCACGTAGGGATCCATCTCTGTCGCCCGCGCGACATGGTCCTTGCGGAGCGGGTGGCCGGTCCAGGTCGGCGGCGTCAGGATGCGGCGCAAATGCGGATGCCCGGTAAAGATGACGCCGAACAAATCCCACACCTCGCGCTCGTACCAGTTCGCGTTGGGCCAGATATCGGCGGACGTCGGCAGTTCGAGCGCGCTTTCCGTGAGCGCGCACCTTGATGCGGATATCCTCGTTCCGCTCGAAGGAGATGAGGTGGTAGACCACCGTGAAATCGGACGGCGGCAGCCCCTGGCGATGGACGCGCAGCCGCTCATCGACCGCAGTCAGGTCGTAGAGGACACGAAAGGGCCGCTCGGCGCCGCGCCGCAAATGTGCGAGCACGTCGTGCACCTCGTCCCGATCGACCCAAAAGGTCGGGATCTGATCGCTTGTCTTCTGCGCGGTGATTGCGATTGACCCAAATCGCCGGTTCAGGTCGCGCAGGATCGTCTGCGCGGCGCTCGTGAGGGGGATGCTGTCGGCGTCCGTCGGCATCCCGGCACCCCCTACACGTGGTCTGGCGAAGGAAGATCGGTTGCAGCCCGGCGCTCTTCGCGCTTGAGATCGCGCAAGCTCGGCCGGTCGAGTTTCTCGACGCCTTGCGGCCCGACCACCCAGCTCAGCGGCCGGCGATCGGTGCCGATCGAGCGCTGCAGCAGCATCAGCCCTTCCAGCAGGGCATCCGGGCGCGGCGGGCAGCCTGGTACATAGACGTCCACAGGCAGGAAACTGTCGGCGCCCTGGACCACGGCATAGATATCGTACATGCCGCCCGAATTGGCGCAGGCGCCCATTGAGATCACCCAGCGCGGCTCCAGCATCTGGTCGTAGAGCCATTTGATCACCGGCGCCATTTTCACGAACACCGTGCCGGAAATGACAATCAGGTCGGCCTCGCGGGGGGTGGCGCGCAGCACCTCGGAGCCGAAGCGCGCAATGTCGAACTTGCTCGTAAAGGCGGTCGCCATCTCGACATAGCAGCAGGAGAGTCCAAAATTGAACGGCCAGACTGAGTATTTCTGGCCCCAGGCAACCATGTCCTCGAGCTTGGTGAGAGCCAGGTTGCGCCGCACCGCATCGGTGAAACTGGCGCCCTCGGGGTGTGGACTGGCCTCTTTGCCGCTGGCGGGGGCACCGCGCAGATATGGAGCGGTGGTCGAGACCAGGCGTCCGGATGCTGCTTTGGTGATCGAGAAGCGCATGGCGTCATCCTGGCCTTTGCTTGCGGAGCGGCCGTGGCTTTGGCCCCCAGTCGAGCGCGCCGGTTCGCCAGAGATAGACGAGTGCCGCGAGCAGGGTCACGATGAAAACCAGCATCACAAAATAACCGGTCCATCCCGCGGCCCGCACTGCTGTGGCCCAGGCATAGAGGAAGGCCGCTTCAAGATCGAAGATCACGAAGAACATCGCGACCAGGTAGAACTGGACCGGCAGCCGGAACCGCCCATAGCCGACCGGAACGATCCCGGACTCGAACGGTTGGCGGGTTGCTTGCTTGAGGTGACGCTGACCGAGGACATAGGACACACCGATCATCCCCGCGACCAAACCGATCACGGCAACGGCGTAGACCAACAAAACCCAATAATGGGCCGTATCCTCCATGGTCCGTGTCCGCCTCTCAGGCTCCTGTCTGCTTTGACAGGTTATTTTGGGAACCGACGAGTGCGACCGTAGCCGCAAGACGACAAAACCTTCTTACAAGATCCGACCCTATCGCGTAGCTGCCTGTCAAGCAAGCCCGTTACGACGGCGGCGACAGTCGGCCTCAATCATGGCCAGAAGACGCGCCCCCTTGATGATAACGAGCCCCCGCACTGAACTGATGGGGGGCATACCCGCTTATGGACGGCATTTTATGCTGTCTGTCAGGCGCCATGGTTACGTCGTGGAAGGACTGTGCCAAAGATCGGGGGAGGCTCACCCATCCAATCAACTATAATGAATCCTGATTACGTCTTGGGGGCATGGCATATCTGCGATGAGATTCATTTCTCTAAAGACATAAAGGTGAAGCGCGTATCCACACAGGATATAGCGTCGGGGACTGTGGGCCTTCTTTTGAACAGGGAGGTGAGTGATGCGGATTTGATGATGCCGCGCGAAGAGATTAAGAAAAACGCGTGTGAATTCGTGAACTGCAATAGCATCAAGCTTGTGTGGATGGATTGATGCGGCTCACACCGTCGAGGGGTTTTGTTGCCAAGAGCCGTGTGAGGCTGGCTCTCATTAGCGTCGAGCCGCATGCTTCGATCGGCGATCCGAATTCAAAAATCCTTTTCAGGCAAGCCCAGTTGCGTGAAAGGCGCCTTTCGGCGCCTTTCACTTTACGGTCGGAGTCAGGCATTCATGCGTCGTAGCCAACGACACCTTTGATCTCGACAAAGTCGTCAAGCCCCCAATGTGACCATTCGCGCCCATTGCCGGACTGCTTGAAGCCGCCGAACGGCGCGGTAATGTTCGTAGGCGGCGCGTTGATATAGACCGTGCCGGCGCGCATGCGGCTGGCAACCCGCCGGGCCTTCTCGCGGTCCTCTGACTGGATATAGGCAGCCAGGCCATAGACGGTGTTGTTCGCCTCGGCGATCGCCTCCTCCTCTAAATCATAGGGCATGATGGAGAGCACAGGCCCGAAAATCTCTTCCTTGGCAATTCGCATCCCGGGGTTCACATTCGCGAAGACGGTCGGCCGCACATAGTAGCCGCGAGTCAGCCCGTCCGGCAGGCCAGGCCCGCCCGCCACCAGCTCCGCACCTTCATCAATGCCGGCCTGGATAAGGCCCTGGATCTTGTCGAACTGCACTTTGCTGACCACGGGGCCAAGGTTGGAATTCTCGCTGCGCGGGTCGCCCACGGTGAAATTGCCGGCGGCGGCGCGGGCGAGTTCAACCACTTCCGCGTGACGCTCGCGGGGCACCAGCATGCGCGAAGGGGCATTGCAGCTTTGGCCGCTATTGCTGAACATGTTGGCCACGCCTTCCGGCACGCGGCGGGCGAAATCAGCCTCGGGTAGTAGAATATTGGGGGATTTGCCGCCCAGCTCCTGGTGCACGCGCTTGACGGTGTCAGCCGCGGCCTTGGCCACCAGAATGCCCGCGCGGGTGGAGCCGGTGAAGGACATCATATCCACCTCCGGATGCGCTGAAAGTGCCGCGCCGACGCTGCCGCCTTCGCCATTCACGAGGTTGAACACGCCTTTCGGCACGCCGGCCGCATGCATCACCTCGGCAAAGATGATGCCGGTGATGGGGGCGATCTCGCTTGGCTTGAGCACCATGGTGCAGCCGGCGGCCAGGGCAGGGCCCACTTTGCAGGTGATCTGGTTCAGCGGCCAGTTCCAGGGCGTGATCATGCCGACGACGCCGATCGGCTCCTTCACGATCTGCATGTCATTCTCCATCCAGGAGAATTTGTAACCCTTCATCACGCGGATGATTTCGCGCAGATGCGCCTGGCCGATCCCGGCCTGGGCGGAGCGGGCGAAGCTGAGTGGCGCGCCCATCTCTTGGCTGCAAGCCTGGGCGATATCCTCATAGCGGCGGTCATATTCGGCGAGAATCGCCTCCAGCAGTTCCAACCGCTCTGCAGGCGTGGTGCGCGAGAAGCTGTCAAAAGCCGCGCGGGCCGCCGTGACGGCACGGTTGATATCTTCCGCCGAACCACCCGAGATCTGGGTAAAGGCTTCCTCGGTCGAAGGGTCGATGACATCGATCACATTGGGGGTAACCGGGTCAACCCAGCCGCCGTCAATATAAAATTTCAAATGATTGCTCATAAGTCGTCTCCGCAAATAGGGTTGCAGTTGAAAAGAATGATCGCACCACGCGAGGGTGACCGGTTGTCCGGGAGCGCCGTAAGTTGCTCATGTTCAAGATGGATAAGGCTCCCAAGGGTAGCGTTCGGCATTCGATGTGTGCTGCTCCTACCGGCCGGTCAAGCGTGCTGAGGCGCTCCCCTTCAAGTCGTCCATTCTTGGGGTGGTTTTTTGGCGGATTTCCGGGCTTGGGAGAGGGAGGTTTGCGATGAAGGGCAAGCCGTGATCGCTCGCCATTATGAGTTGGTTGATGTTGGGTGGTCCGTGATCGCACCACCCGCCCCAGGTTTTTCCAACCCTCTTAGTCCCAGTTCAGCAGGCGATCGATCGAGAATTTCCCGGCACCCGTCACGTAGAGCAGCAGCAGCCCGCCCATGATGCTTACATTCTTGTAGAAATTGATCATGGCCTCGAACCGCTCCATGCCGTTCAGTGTCCAGTACTTATGCCCGATGAGCGCGGTGCCAAAGGTGTAGAGCAGCATGAGAATTGCCAGTGGCCGGGTTGCCACCCCCAGGACCAAAGCGATGCCGACGAACAGCTCCATGATAACGGCGATGAGCGCGGAGAGGAACGGGGCAGGGGAGCCGACCTGGGCCATATAGGCCTCGGTGCCGCTGAAGTTGGTGAATTTCTGCCAGCCAAATATCAGAAACAGCAGCATAAGAAGGATGCGGGCGATGAAAATCGCGCCGTCAGGGCAACGCTCGGCACCGAATTTTGTCATGGCTGAAGACTCCTGTTGCGGGTCAGATTTTGGTTGTTGTCCCACGCTTTGGGTGGAAAATTTTTATGACTCGCAACAGTCTGGAAAGCCAGAAAAAATGGCTGGTCACGCGCGGCGCGGCCAGCCATTCAGGTATTGGCTTGTCTGCTTTTTACGCGGTCTCGAACAGGGGCGCACCGATATAGCTGCCCGTCTTCGCTCCTGGCGGGCAGGCGAAAATGGCGCTGCCGACATGGGTGGTGAATTGGTTCAGCGCGTCGAATTTCGACATTTTGTCGAAAATTTTGATGAAGCCGGTGCGCGGGTCCTTCTGGTAGGCCTGGAAGAACAGTCCGGAATCGAACTCGATTCCCTGCGTCCAGGGCGGCCAGCGCTCGGCGGTGAAATTGGCGCCGTCATTATAGGAATAGGAGCGGCGCAGAATTTGCGCGCCGTCGTTCATGGATGCGGCGCCAAGCCTGGCATGCGCATTCTCAGGAATGATGTAATTCCCGTCGCTATCCGTGGCGTTGAAGTTGGGCGTGTCGAATTCATGCTGCCCGCCGAGCGGCGCGCCGGAGGCTTTCTGGCGGCCGAAGGTCTGCTCCTGGAACATCACCTTCATCCGGTCCCAATGCTCCAGCGCAATGCGGATGCGCCGCGCCACCATGTAGCTGCCATTATTCATCCAGGCCGGGCCTTCCGAACCGGCCCACACCACCGCATCCATCTCACGGCCCGTGGGGTTCATGGTGCCGTCCTTGAAGCCCATTAGGTTGCGCGGCGTGCCCTTGGTTTTGCTGGCGGTGGCAAAGCCGGTCTGCACCCATTTCAGCGATGCCACGCCATAGCTGAGGCGCGAAAGCTGGCGCACGGCATGGAAGGCAACCTGCGCATCATCCGCACAGGCCTGCACGCAGAGCGCGCCGCCGCATTGCCCGTCCACAAGCTGGTCGCCATTGAAAGGCGGCAGATCAACCAGGGCCGCCGGGCGCTTCGCCGACAGGCCGTAGCGGTCCTTACCGTTCAGGATGAACAAATCCGGGCCGAAGCCGAAAGTGATGGTCAGGCGCGATGGGCTGAGCCCCACCGCCTCACCGCTATCCAGCCCTGGTTGTTCGTCGTTCTGCGTGCCCGCCGCCGCTGGCAGCCCCGCCGTCATGCGGGCGGCGGCGTCCGTCCAGCGTTGCAACAGCGCCACCAATTCGGCGCGCTGCTCCGTCTTCAAGTCGAAGGCGGCGAAATAGAGTGAGTCCTGCATCGGCGTGGTGATGCCGGATTGCCGGGCGCCATAAAACGGCAGGCTTGCCCCCGCCGTTTGCGTCATCGCCGCGCTGGCTGCCGCCGCAGGCATGCTGGCGGCCGCACCTGCCAGCCCCGCCGTGCCCAGAAAGCGCCGCCGGGACGGCGCCTTGATATCTTCCTTGTTCATTTCGCCTGCATGACCGTGTTCATATCATCCTCGACATAATAGAAGCCCTTGCCGTCCGGGCTCATCGCGATCCCAAACAGATCGCCGCTGCCGGGCGGGGTTTGGGCCTCGTCCTTGTCCAGCCAGCGATCTGCGATCTGCTTGCCGGAAGTGGGGTCGATCTCCACCGCCCGGCCATCCAGCGCGTTGACGGCGATGAGATTGCCGTTCGGCGCGGTCACCATCGCCAGCGGGCGGTTCAGCAGCCCGCCTTCGCTCACCATTTCGCCGGTGCCGGCGGAAGTGGTGCGGGTCACTGCATCGGGGATCTCCACGAGCCGGTTGCCGATGGCATCCGACACGTAAAGCTCGCCATTTTTGCCTAAGGCGAGACCGGTGGGGCCGACAGGAACACGCTGGCATCCGCCTTGGCGCCGAAGCCGCTGCCGATCACGGTCTGGCCGGTCACTTCCGGGGCCTTGCCTTCAGGAATGCTGAGCTCCAGCCGCAGCACGGTGGCGGTGTTTTGCACATTCTGGCCGGGCGCGCCGATGCCAAACCCGGCATTGCTGATAAAGAGCGTGGCTTTATCGCCTTCATCGATCCAGGCCATGTTGCCCCAGGGATCGTTGATATTCGGGTCCGGCGATGGTGCCCGCCACCTTGCCTGCGCTGTCGAGTACGATCAGGCAGCCCTTGCCCAGTGTCTTGGTGGTGCCATCCGTGCTCGGTGCGCTGCCGATAATCACCCAGCCGGATTTCAGCACCGCCAGGGCAGTGGAAAGCCCCACGCCGCCGGGGCAGCCAGCCAGAGTTGCCGGAAGGGCGGCGAAAATCGTGGTCTGCTTGGTGGAGGGGCGGTAATCGATGATCGTCGTGCCCGTGCCCTGCAAATTGCCCTTATTGTTGAAATTGTCGACCAGCAGGTCGCCGTCCTGCACGCTCCCCGCCGTCACCGGGGAGACCGCCATCGCGTAGGGGTTCTGGTCGCCATTGGCGGGCACGGTGGAGGTGACGAGATGCTCGCTCTTGAGGCCGCCGAGAAAGCCCGCCTGTGGCGCGCCATCGGCCAACGCCGCGCCAGGCATGGCCAAAATGAATCCAGCGCGGCCAGGCGGCCGCAGGGAATTTTGGTGTGATCATGTTTGATCGCTCCAGAAAGGTCTCTGACAATGAAAATCTATTCGCAGTTATAAGTGCGGATTTGCAAATGCAAATCAATGTCTTAATCTGTCAGGGCGTCAGAAAGCCGGACGCTTTACGCCGGTCCGGCGGGGTAGGCGATCACCTCGCCCTGCACGGACAGCCAGACCTCGCTGCCCGGCGTGGGGATGGCGTGGCCGATCACCCGGGCGGTGATGCTGGTGCCGCCGCGCCCTTGATGCAATCGCAGCGTCACCGCCGCGTCATGGCCGTAGATAGGTCACCGCCTCAACATGCGGCCGGAACAGCCTCGGGCGCCTTCGCGCGATCTGGATCTGTTCCGGGCGGATCATCAGCTCCACCGGGCCGCGCCGCGCGCCGGCAGGCCACTGAAACAGGCCCAGCGCGCAGCGCGCCCGCCGCCCTTTGGCCTCGCCCGGCAGTAAATACGGCCTCCCCGATGAAGTCGCGCGACGCCGGGTTGGCCGGGTGGCGGTAGAGCGTTTCCGGTGTGGCCCATCTGCGCCAGCCGCCTTGCTGCATCACCCCCACCATCTGGCCCATGGAGAGCGCTTCGTCCTGGTCGTGTGTCACCAGAATCGCGGTGGCGCGTGCCTCCTGCACAGCCGCGCCACGGCGGCACGGGTTTCCGCCCGCAGCCCGGCATCGAGGGCGGAAAAGGGTTCATCCAGCAGCAGCAGCCGGGGCGACGGGCGCCAAGGCGCGGGCCAGCGCCACGCGCTGCTGCTCCCCGCCCGAGAGTGCCTGCGGCGGCCGCGCGGCGTAATGGCCGGGAACCCCACCAGCTCCAACAGATATTCCACCTTGCGCGGGCCTTCGCTCCCCACGCTTGAGGCCAAAATGATGTTCTCGCGCCACCATTGAGATGCGGGAACAAGGCCCCCTCCTGCGCCACATAGCCAATGCCGCGCTGCTCCGGCCGCTAGGCAGAGTTGCGGGGCGGCGATCAGCTCGCCATCCAGCCGGATCTCTCCTTGGTCGGGCTGCTCGAACCCGGCGATCAGCCGCAGCAATGTCGTCTTGCCGCTGCCGGACGCCCCCAGTATCGCCACCAGCGCCCCCGGCCGGGACCGACAACTCGACAGCGGACAGCACCGGCGCGGCGCCGAAAGTTTTTGCTCAGACGGGAAATTTCAAGCATGCCCATAATGTCACCGGCTCATGAGTCGGTCGCGGAGAGCACGCCCGCGCGCCCGAGCTTGCCGCCAGCAGCCAGGAGGCGGCCATGGAGATCGCCACCATCACCGCCGCATACGGGGCGGCGGCGGCGAAGGCGACAGTAGAGGTGTCCGCCCAGATTTCCGTCGCCAGCGTCCAGGTACCGATCGGCGCCATCAGCAAGGTGGTGGTCAGCTCCGTCACCACCGCGATGAACACCATGCAGGCGGCAGCGCCAAGGCCGGGTGCGGCCAGCGGCAGGGTCACGCGCCAGAATGTTTCAAACCGCGCCCAGGCCAAGCGATGCGCCGGCCTCCTCCAGCCTTATTTGCGCCTGCATCAAAGCCGCGCGCACGCTCACCAACGCCAGCGGCAGGAACAGGATGGCATAAGCGATGATCAGCAGGCTTCGGCTCTGATAAAGCGGCCGCAGATGGTGAACGCTGAGCGAGATCAGCGCCAGCGCCACCACGATGCCCGGTATCCCTTGGGCGAGATAAGCGCAGCGCTCGAGCAGCGTCACCAGAATGCCCTGATAGCGTGTCGCCAGCAGCCCGAGCGGCAGGGCCAGGGCCAGGGCCAGAATCGCGGCCTCGATGCCGAGGCTGATGGAGCTCCAGCTTGCACTCAGCACACCCGTAAGTGAGGCACCTGCCACGGTGGTGGCGGCATCAGCCGGGCGGGTCATCCAGTAGCAGATGGTCGCCAGCGGCACGAAGGTGGTGAGCAGCCCCAGTAAGCCGGGCACGGCCATGGCGGCCACACGCCAGCCGCCCAGTTCATAGCGCAGCGCCGCGCGTCGCGTGCCACGCGCCAGCCGCCCGTAGCGGCTCTTGCCCCGCACCAGCGCCTCAGCGGTAAGGCACAATATGCAGAGCACCAGCAGCACCATGGCCAGCAGCGCCGGTTCGGCGCCGGAAAAGCCGGTGCTGTAAACGCCGTAAATGGCGGTGGTGAAGGTACGGAAGCGCAGCAGCGCGAAGGCGCCGAACTCCACCAGCGAATTCAGGGCCACCAGCAGCATGCCGCCCAGCAAGGCCGGACGCAGCTGCGGCAGTATCACCCGCCACAGCACGGCCCAGACATTCTGGCCCAGGGCGCGCGCGGTTTCCTCCAGCGCCGGGTCCATGCCCCGCAGCGCCGCCGCCACCGGCAGATAGACGAAGGGGTAATAGGCCGTCGTCACCACCAGCAGCGCCCCGCCATAGGTGGCGAAGGCCGGGCTGATGGAGAGCCAGGTGAAGCTGGTAATGAAGGCCGGAATGGTCAGCGGCACCACTGCCAGCGGCGCCCAAAGCCGCCGTCCCGGCATATCCGTGCGCTCCACCAGCCAAGCCAGACCCGTTCCGGCCACGCCGCAGAGCAGGCATACACCAATGATCAGCCCCAGCGTGTTCAGCAGCAATTCCCCAACCAGTGGCCGCCAGAGCAAAGCCACTGCCAAATCCCACCCGCCGGCGATGGCATTTCTGGCGGTCATGGCAATGGGCAGTAGAACCAGCGCCGCCGCCAGAACGGCGGCGGCGAGCAGCAGCGGGTTGGCGCCTGGCTCTCCCGCCTGGCGGTGCAACAGCCGGGACGCGACACTCATCCTCAGATCAAGCCGGCTTCTTGCAGCAATAGCCCTGCTTCCTGGTCATCCCCCAGATCGGAGGCCTTGATCGCGGGCGGCTGTAAGTCCTTGAACGGCTTCAGCGCCGGATTGGGCGCAATGCCGGGGCGCAGCGGATATTCGAAATCGATATCGCTCTTGCCCAGCATCTTCTGCGCCTCGGGGCTCACCAGGAAGGCCAGGAATTCCTGTGCTTCCTTCTGGTTCTTGGAGGATTTCAGAATCGCGGCCCCCGAGACATTCACCAGCCCGCCGACATCGCCATTGGTGAAATGATGGATCTTGCTGTGGATGCCCTGCGGTCCGAGCTGCGTTTCCAGGCGGTACCAATAATAATTATTGATAATTCCAACGGCAACATCGCCATGTGCCACGGCGGCGGCCACACCTTCGTCATCCTCATAAATCTTGGCATTGGCCTTCAGCCCTTTCAGCCAGACCAGGGCGGCGTCCTTGCCATCTTCTTTGATCACGGCACTGACCAGCGGCAGGAAATCGCCATCGCTCGGCGCGATGCCGATCTTGGTCTTCCATTGCGGCTGTGTGAAATCGAGCAACGAGGCGGGCAGGGCGCTTTCGGAGATTTTCGCCGGGTTGTAGGCCAGCACGTTCTCACGCGCGAGCACGCCCAGCCAGTTGCCGTCGGCCGCGTTATATGCGCCGGGTACCTGCGCCAGCGTTTGCGGGTCAATCGGCGCTAGCAGCCCCTTCTCATCCAGCAAATTCAGCTCGGGCGAATTCTCGGTGAAAAAGATGTCGGCGGGAGAGGCGGAGCCTTCCTCCAGAATTTGCGCGGCCAGCTCCGGCCCTTCACCCTCGTGCAGCTTCACGGGAATGCCGGTCTCCTTGGTGAACGTATCCGCCAACATCGCATCCACCTGCGGATGCTGGGCGGCGTAGATCGTCAGTGCCGGCGGCGCGGCCTGGGCCAGCCCGGCGCTCACAGCCAGACAGGCCGACGCCAGGAGAAGGGAGTGCCTCATCGCTTCAGTCCTTCTTTAAAAGATAATGAGAATTATTCGCATATAATCGTCTTGGTAGACCTGCTTTCCCCGGCTGTAAAGGGGGCACGACAAACGAGGCCTGACGCGGCTTGAGAACCGCACTTGGCCGGACCATTATAAGTTTAAGCAACGGACCATTTATTGAGGAGCGATTGCCATGCCTTTACGCAAGACGGCCAATAACCTGGCCGACAACACCAAGAAGGCCTCCATCGCGCTGCTGAATGCCCGCGTGGCGGAGGGGATCGACCTGGCTTTGCTAACCAAGCAGGCCCATTGGAATTTGCGCGGCAAGCAGTTCATTGCCGTGCATGAGATGCTGGATGGCTTCCGCACCCAGCTTGATGGCCATGTGGACACAATGGCCGAGCGCGCGGTGCAGCTGGGCGGCGTGGCGCTCGGCACCTCGCAAGAAGTGGTAAAGACCAGCACGCTGCCCGCTTACCCCACGGATATTCATTCCATTGACGATCATCTGACGGCGCTGACCGGCCATTACGGCGTGGTGGCCAACACTGTACGCAAAGGGATTGATGAGGCCGATGAAGCCGGCGATGCAGACACGGCGGATATCTTCACCGCCTATTCCCGCGATCTCGACAAGGCGCTCTGGTTCCTGGAAGCGCATAAGGGCTGAAAGTTTCACACAGGCACCCAGGCGGCGATGACAAGGGATGAGTTCTACCGGCATATTGCCTTCATCTTGCGCTGCTCGGGCGCCGTGGCCCTGGCGTTCCTACTTGCCCGTGCGGTTGGCCTGCCGCATCCGGTCTGGGCGACCATGTCGGGCATCATCGTCTCGCAGGAAAAGCTGAACGACACCAACCGCGCCACCCTCTGGCGGCTGGCGGGCACAATCGTCGGTGTTGTGGTGGCGGTCATTGTTGGCGGGGCGCTGCTGGCGTTCGGGGCCGCCGTGCCGGTTCAGCTTGCCGGAACAGTGGCGCTGTGCGCGCTGCTTGTGCGGCTCTGGCCGGATCTGCGCGTGTCGATGTGGACAGCGCCGATCGTGCTGCTCACCCGTGCCCCATCAGACTCCATCCTGCAAACCGGGCTTTGGCGCGGGGAGGAGGTGCTGGTCGGCGGGTTGGTTGGCGTTGGCTGCCATTTCCTGGCGGAGCGCGTGATCATCTGGCTGGACGCGCATGAACCGCATGGGCCGAAGCCGCGTGACAGGGCGGCCCACGAATAGGTAGCGTAGAGTTAGCGCTTGCAACAGGCGGTGGCGAGGCTCATTTTCTTGTCAGCCTGCATCCGAGAGTGAAACGCCATGTCCAAAAAGCTTCATTTCGAAACCTATGATGCGCCGGCTGGTGGCTGGGGCGCAGCGAAGGCGACTGCCAAGGCCCTGCTGGAACAAAGTGTGGTGGTGAAAGGTAGCCAGGCGCTACTGAAGATGAACCATCAGGACGGGTTCAAATGCCCAAGCTGCGCCTGGCCCAACCCGGAGCGTGAGAAGACGCTCGAATTCTGCGAGAACGGCGTCAAGGCGCTGGCGGTGGAGGCGACCCGCAAGCGCGCCACGCGGGAGCTCTTCGCCCGCTACAGTGTGACCGAGCTGATGACGCAGAGCGATTACTGGCTGGAAGAGCAGGGCCGCCTGACAGAGCCGATGCGCTATGACGCAGCCACGGACCATTACGTGCCGGTGTCCTGGGATGAGGCCTACAAGCTCATCGCCGCCGAGTTGAATGCGCTCTCAAGCCCCGATGAGGCGGAATTCTACACCTCCGGCCGAACCTCCAACGAGGCCGCCTTCCTCTACGCGGTGTTCGTCCGCGAATTCGGCACCAACAACTTCCCCGACTGCTCCAACATGTGCCACGAGCCGACGAGCCGCGGCCTGCCCATGTCCATCGGCATCGGCAAGGGCACGGTGGTGATCGGTGATTTCGCCAAGGCCGAGGCGATCTTCATCATCGGCCAGAATACCGGCACCAACAGCCCGCGCATGATGACCGAGCTGGTGCATGCCAGAAAGCGCAACGTGCCCATCGTGGCCGTCAACCCGATGCCTGAGCGCGCTTTGATCCGCTTCACCGAGCCGCAGGACATCGTGGAGATGGCGACGTTCCAATCCACGCCCATCTCCAGCGAATTCGTGCATGTCAAGATCGGCGGTGATGCCGCCTTCCTGAAAGGCATCATGAAGGTGCTGTTCGAGCGCCATGAAGCCGGTGAGGCTGTGCTCGATGAGGATTTCATCCGTGAGCATACGAACGGCTTCGAGGCGCTGAAGGCCGATATCGAGGCGACGCAATGGGACGACATCATCCGCGTCTCCGGCATCACGCAAGAGCAGATCCGCCGTTGCGCCAATGTCTATGTCGCGTCCAACGCCACCATCATCTGCTTCGGCATGGGCGTCACGCAGCACCAGCAGGGTGCGCGCGTCATCCAGCAGATCGCAAATCTGCTGATGCTGCGAGGAAATTTTGGCAAGCCGGGGGCGGGTATCTGCCCGGTGCGCGGCCATTCCAACGTGCAGGGCGACCGCACGGTCGGCATCGATGAGAAGCCGACCGTGGCCTATCTCGACCAGCTCGAAAAAACCTTCGGCTTCAAGCCGCCACGCGAACATGGCCACCATGTGGTGGATGCCCTGAAGGCGATGATCAAAGGCACGGCGAAAGTCTTCATCGGCATGGGGGGCAATTTCATCCATGCCATCCCGGATACGCAGGCGGCTTATGAGGCGATGAGACGCCTCAACCTTACCGTTGGCATCACCACCAAGCTGAATCGCGGCCATCTGGTGCATGGCAAGCAGGCGCTCATCCTGCCGGTTATCGCCCGCTCCGAGATTGACCAGCAGGCCACAGGCCCGCAATTCGTCACCATTGAGGATGCGATGTCCAACGTCACGCCCTCGAAAGGCGTGTTGGAACCGGCGAGCCCGGATCTGCGTTCGGAAATCGAGATCGTCTGCCGCATGGCCCGCGCCACGCTGCCCAACAGCGTCGTGCCGTGGGAGAGCTATATCGGCAATTACGATCTGATCCGCGACCGCATCGCCGATGTCTATCCGGCTTTGTTCCATGACTTCAACGCGCGCATCAAGGCGCCGGGCGGCTTTCACCTCACCATTCCGCCGCGTGAGCGCAAATGGAATACCCCGAGCGGCCGCGCGAATTTTCTGCTCTTCGATGGGCTGGATGTGGACAAACCCATCGGCGGCGCGGACATGTTCCGGCTCTCCACCGTGCGTTCGCACGACCAATTCAACACCACGATCTATTCCAACTCAGACCGCTATCGCGGCGTTTATGACGGCCGCATGGTGCTGTTCATGAATGAGGAGGATATGCGCGAGAAGAACATCGCCCCGCGCGCCATCGTGGCGCTGGAGACGATCGCCGATGACGGTGTCTTTCGCAGGGTGGAGGGGCTGACGGTTTATCCCTACCAGATGCCGCGCGGCAGCCTGGCGGGCTATTACCCTGAGCTGAACCCGCTTCTGCCGCTAGGCCATCACGACGAGATTTCCGGCACCCCGGCGGCGAAATCCATTCCCGTCAGGATCATGGCCTGAGGCTCACTCCGTTATCGCGCCGGTGAACAGCATCTGCGCATCCGGCCGGGCGATGGCCAGTACCGTCAGCCCGGCCTGTTCCGCCACACGCAAAGCCAGCCCCGTGGGGGCGGAGATGGCGACGATGGTGCGGATGCCCGCGATGATGGATTTTTGAACCATCTCATAAGAGCAGCGCGAGGTGAGCAGGCAGAACCCTTCCGAGAGGTTTTGCCCGCCGCGCAACCCGGCACCGATCAGCTTGTCCAGCGCGTTATGCCGGCCGACATCCTCGCGGATCAGCCTGATCTCCCCCTCCGGCCCGCACCAGGCGGCGCCATGCATCATGTGCACCGCCTTGTTCAGCGTCTGATGCCCGGAAAGCTGCGCCAGCGCCCGCCTGATGGCCGCCAGCGAGGCCGGCGGGCCGGGCGGCAGAGCGGGCAGGGGGCGCAGCAGCTGCGCCGCATCCTCTATGCCGCACACACCGCAGCCCGTGCGCCCCACCACCATCCGCCGTGAGGCCTGCATCAGAAGGTGAAACGGCGCGGCCGGAATGCGCAGATCCGCCGTGATGAAGCCGGGGCCGGTTTCCAGCGTGATGGATTTGATCTCCTCGGCCCGCTCGACAATGCCTTCCGTGACCGAGAAGCCGGTGCAGAAATCCTCGATATCCCGGGCTGTCGCCATCATCACGGCATATTGCATCGTGTTGTAGGTCAGGCTGACCGGTGTTTCCTCCGCCAGCGCCATATTCCGGGCCTCAGGCGCCGCGCCGCCTGCCAGGCGGGTGGCTGGCCAGTTCAGCGTGGTGGCAGGGGAGTTCTCCAGCATGCCCACAACCTAGGCGGCGGATGGCAAAGCGCAAGACGCCCCGCTTTCCACGCCGGTCTGGCGCGCGTCCCCGCCGGTTTGCACCGTATCAAAGCGCCGCGCGCCGTGCTTATATGTGAATGGAAGGCAATGTCAGGAGCGGAACATGATCCGGGTGTCCTTGGGCGTAATTTTGGCGATGGGGCTTGGCAGTGCCGCACTGGCGCAGAGCACGGCCCCCGGCCCGGCGGAGGTGACCGCCAACCCCAACAGCTCCGTCGTGCAGCCGGGCATCGCTAGGCCGCCGGCAGGGCACGCGGCGCAAAAGTCGGCCAAGCAGCGCCCCGGCACCAGCCCCGTTTTACCCAATGACCCAACCTTGCCGCAGGTGGCTTTGCATCCCACGGCGACCATCGGCTCGCCCGTGCCCATCGCGGGGCCGGGCGGCACCACCAACTCCCCGACCGGCCAATAAAAAAGGGCGCATGGCATGAAACCATGCGCCCAATTAAGTGCGTCCTTGCGGACGTGGTTAAAGCTCAGCCCGTCCCTAAAAGCAGCTGCTGCGGCCCATCAGGGAGCATGGCGATCTCATCGCTCCGGCAGATACATTCGACATATTTCCCGTGATGCTCACGGAAAACCCAACCATCTTCGACAAAGAATTTTTCCTGTGCGTGACCGCCTGCGCGTACAAAATTGCCCTTCATCGCGACAATCCGGGAATCAACACTGAGTGTTTGACGTTGACGCATTTTTCACCCCTTGCTCTCGGACTGGAGAAGAATAGCGGCATCCGGCGCCACAATTCAAATCTTAAAACATAATCTTGCCAAATTTTATCCTGTGGCGGCGGCTTGTGTCTGATTTGGCGCGTTCCCGTAAAATCCTTCGCCATTGCGGAAAAATCTAAAATCCACGCAATGCAGCCTATGTGAAATCAAGGCTTTATTTGGAAGAAGCGAGATTTTCATTGAAGAAAAGGCTGCAAAGCGCAATAATGGCGGCCGCTCGCGCGGCGTGCCCATGGGGCCAATTCAGGCCGGATAATCGGTGCTCAGGGTCAGGGGCTCCCAGGTCTCTATTTCCGCGATCAGCGTTTCCAAACTGGCCCGGAAGCGGGCTAGGGCGTCCGAACCAAGCAGAAGATGAACAGGTGGCCGCGGCGCGTTGACAAGCTCGATCATCGCGGCGGCAGAGGCCGCGTAGCCCGCTATCTCGCCCCCGCTTTTGCGAATGGGCGTGTCCGTTTCCGCGCTGAGCTAGACGATCCGGACGCTGGAAGCTCATATGGGGCTGCAGCTTCTGCACCGCACAACGTGCAGCCTCTACCTGACCGAGGTGGGGGAGAGCCTGCTCGTGTGGGTACGCCCCGCATTGCAGGAAATGGACGCGGTCTTGAATGATGCCAAGCAGAACCGCGCCCGGCCAGCAGGAGCTGTGCGCGTGCATAGTTTCCGCTTTCCCGCCACAAGGTTCATCAGCCCGGTTCTAGCCTGCTTCCACGCCGATTATCCGGATATCAAGCTGGATATCACGCTCAGCTATGAGGTCGTGGACATCGTCGACGGGCGGTTCGATGTCGCATTGCGGATCGGCGAGGTCATCGAAATGGATTTGATCACCGTCAGGCAGAGTGCGGATGTTTCGCAAATCGCGGTGGCATCACCATGCTATCTCGTGGCGCACGGCACGTTGAAACACCCGCGCGACCTGGCGGGGCATAAATGCATCGGCTGGCGCTGGCCTGGGCATGAGCGCGTGTATGGTTGGGAGTTTTGCGAGAACGGAAAATGGTTTGTAGTGCGGGTGGTGGCAGTGCGGATTTATGACACCCAGCCTTAGCGAAAATTTCAAATACCAACCCTGAGCCCTGACTCAAAATAACGGAAGTTTTGGTGCAGCCTTATCCAAAAGGCTGCGAATTGACATCGCCTCCACCAAAGCCAAGAAAAAATGCTGTGTGAACCAACGTCAGCGCAGGTTTTTCAGGCGCCGCCCCTCTGTAAACTCCGGTGACTAAACTGAGAACGAAACAGCAAGCGGAATATGGAATACTCTATGGATTTTGGTCTCAAGGGAAAAACGGCCCTGGTGCTTGGCGGCGGCGGCGGGCTGGGCCGCGCCATCTGCAAGGCGCTTGCGGCGGAGGGTGCCCAACTCGCCATCGCCGATATCGAACCCAGCTCAATCGCCCAGACGGGGGCAGCCATCGCCGGAACGGGCGTGAAAACACTCGGCCTGACTTGGGATCTTTCCGATCTATCACAGGTTGATGCGCATATTTCGGAGATCGAAGCGCAACTCGGTCCACTCGATATCCTGGTCAACAACACCGGTGGCCCGCCACCCACACCGGCCAGCGGTCAGCCCGCACAGCTCTGGTCGCAGCATTTCCAGTCCATGGTGCTTTCGGTTATTGCCATTACCGACCGTGTGTTGCCGGGCATGAAGGCGCGCGGTTGGGGGCGCATCATTACCAGCACCTCCTCGGGCGTTGTGGCGCCCATCCCCAATCTCGGCATTTCCAACGCGCTGCGCCTCTCTTTGGTCGGCTGGTCGAAGACGCTGGCCCGCGAGGTGGGGCGCGATGGCATCACCACCAATATCATCCTGCCCGGACGTATTGCCACCGACCGCATCAAGTTCCTCGATGAGGCGAAAGCCAAGCGCGAGGGCCGCAGCGTCGAGGAGGTTTCAGCCGAGAGCACGGGAAGCATCCCTGTTGGCCGCTATGGCGACCCGCAGGAATATGGTGACACGGTGGCATTCCTGGCGAGCGCGAGAGCGGGTTACATCACTGGTTCGGTGATCCGTGTAGATGGTGGGCTGATCGCCAGTGTCTGAGTGATCCGCCGGCCGCTAGGCCCGGAAAATCAGCGTCCAAAAACAAAAAGGAGAGGAAATGTCCCAAGCCAGCCAGGCCGTATCCGGCCGTGCCGCCGCCTCCACTGAGGTCTTGCCCTATAGCAAGATTGCCTGGCGGATCATGCCTATTCTCTTCATCGGTTATATCGTCGCCTATCTAGATCGTGTGAATGTCGGCTTCGCGAAATTGCAGATGATGAATGATCTGCATTTCAGCAGCGCCACTTACGGGCTGGGTGCGGGTATCTTCTTCATAAGCTATTTCTTCTGCGAGGTGCCAAGCAACCTCATTCTGCACAAGGTTGGCGCGCGGGTATGGATCTGCCGTGTGCTGGTGGTCTGGGGCGTTGTCTCCGCCTGCACGGCTCTGGTGCGCACGCCACTGGAATTCTATATCGTCCGCTTTCTGCTCGGCATCGCGGAGGCGGGATTTTTCCCGGGCATCGTGCTTTATCTTACCTATTGGTTTCCCTCCCACCACCGTGCGAAAATGGTGGCCCTGCTGATGGCCGGCAATCCGGCCTCGGGCATCGTCGGCGGCCCGCTTTCAGGTTATATCCTGCATAGTTTCTCGGGCGTTCATGGGTTTACCGGCTGGCAATGGCTGTTCGTCATCGAAGCGCTGCCGGCTGTCATCCTCGGCATTGGCATTCTGTTTTATCTCGATAGCCACGTTAAAGATGCCAAATGGTTGAGCCCGGAAGAGAAAGCCATCGTCACCGCCGATATCGAGGCGGAGGCAAAGGTTAAAACCCATCTCTCCCTTGGGTCGGTGTTCACCAGCGCGCGCACCTGGCTGATGTGCGCCATCCTGTTTGGTATCGTCATGGGGTCTTATGCCATAGGCTTCTGGCAGCCCACCATCATTCGCCAGACAGGTGTCAGCAACCCGTTCTATATCGGCCTGCTCACCGCCTTGCCATACACGCTGGCGCTGATCTCGATGCTTCTCACCGGCCGGCATGCCGATAAAATGCGCGAACGCCGCTGGCATGTGGTGGTGCCCAATCTTGTTGCCGCGGTCGGTTTCGCGCTCTGCACCCAGGCGGGCAGCAGCACAGTCATCGCCATGGCCGGGTTGATCATGGCCGTGGTGGGGGTGGTAACGGCGCTGCCGATGTTCTGGTCGTTGCCGACCTCCTTCCTCGGCGGTGTGGCGGCGGCGGCGGGCATTGCCTTCGTCAACTGTACTGGCAATCTTGCAGGGTTCTTCAGCCCCGCCATCATCGGCGCGCTGAAGGATTATACCGGCAGCCTGAATTCCGGGCTGTTCCTGGTCTCGGTCTGTCTGCTGGCCTCGGCGGGGCTTATCCTCGCCTTCGTGCCCGCCAAGCTCGTGAATCGTTAAGGCATTTTTCCGTCCCCCGTGCCTTAGCGAGACTCTGCAGGCCCATACCAACCGGTGGGCCTGCATCTTTACATGGCCGCAGCTTCCGCCAGCAGCACCTGGATGAGCCGGTTGCGCGCGGAATTGCGCCGCCACAGCACGCCGATACGCCGCTTCTGGAACGGCTTTGGCAGAGCCAGCTTGCGCAACGTCAGCCCCGCAGGCCAGGGCGGCGCCCAGTCCGGCACCAGAGACACGCCGAGTGCACGGTCCACCAGCACGGCGATGGCTTCCAGCGAGTCCAGCTCGTAACGGTCGCGCGGGCGGATATTCTCCTGCTGCATATAGGTCTCCGCCAGCCGCCCGCCCCATTGCCGCCGGTCATAGCGGATCAGCGGCTCGGTGGAGAGAATCTCGTGCGGGTCGCGCTCTTGTACCCCCTCATGCACCAGCACCACCAAAGGCTCCTCGCGCCAGGTCGTCCAGCTACAGGTCTTGGGCAGGGCGAAAGGCGGCTCCACCATCACCGCCGCATCCAGCTCCCCCTCCGCCACCTTGCGGTACAACTCCGCCGAGGTGCCAGGGTCGATATAGAGTGTCATGTGCGCATATTTCTCAGCCAGCCGCGCCAGAATGGGCGGCAAGATGCCGGTCAGCGCGCTGGAGATGGCGCCCAGGCTCAGCTCGCCGCTATAGCCCTGCTCATTGGCGATGGCCCGCATGTCCCGTACGCCGCGCAGCAGCAGCTTGGCCTGAGCCAGAACCGCCGCGCCCGCCTCGGTGGCGCGCATATTGCGGCCGGAGCGGCTGATAAGCGCCGTGCCGATCTCCCCCTCCAGCGCGCGGATGCGCTGGGTGACGGCGGCCGCGGTGAGATTGAGTTGCCGCGCGGCCTCGGCCACCGAGCCGTGCTCAATCACCATGACGAAGCTTTCCAGGAACTGCGTATCCATACAAAATAAAATCTAATATCTAAACATAGGCAAAGCTACGTTTTTTTGATGTTTTCGGCTGCTATGGTGACGCTCGAAAATTTGGCGCCCGGCGCCGAACAACAGCAAGGAACGAGGAAAACAATGGCCAACGGCCTGCGTAAAGGACTGACCAGTTATGGCGATGCAGGGTTTTCGCTGTTTCTGCGCAAAGTCTTCATCAAGGCGATGGGCTATTCGGACGATGCGCTGGAACGCCCGATCGTCGGCATCACCAACACCTACAGCGACTACAATCCCTGCCACGGCAATGTGCCGGACCTCATCGAGGCCGTGAAGCGCGGCGTGATGCTGGCGGGCGCACTGCCGATGGTGTTTCCCGACCATCTCCATCGCGCGAGAGCTTCTCGCACCCCACCTCGATGTTCCTGCGCAACCTGATGGCGATGGACACGGAGGAGATGATCCGCGCCCAGCCGATGGACGCGGTGGTGGTGATCGGCGGCTGCGACAAGACGCTGCCGGCGCAGATGATGGCGGCGGCCAGCGCCGATCTTCCGACCATCGTCGTACCGATCGGGCCGATGGTGGTCGGGCACCATAAGGGCGAGGTGCTGGGCGCCTGCACCGATTGCCGCCGCCTGTGGGGCAAACACCGCGCCGGCGAGATCGACGAGGTCGAGATCGAGGCAGATCAGCAGCCGGCTTGCGCCATCCGTCGGCACCTGCATGGTGATGGGCACAGCCAGCACCATGGCCTGCATCGTCGAGGCGCTAGGCATGTCGCTGCCAATGAGCGCTGCCGCCCCCGCCACCCATGCGGACCGCCGGCGCATCGCGGAGGCCAGCGGCAAGCGCGCCGCCGAAATGGCCAGTGAGCGGCACGCCCCGCCCTTCGCAGCTTATCACCGCCGGCCTCGGTGCGCAATGCGCATGGTCGTGCTGCAGGCCATTGGCGGGTCCACCAACGGGCTCATCCATCTGACCGCGATCGCCGGCCGTGCCGGCATGCAGTTCGATCTGGAAGCGTTCGACAAACTGGGCCGGGAGATCCCGGTGCTGTCTGAACCTGAAACCGTCCGGCGCGCATTACATGGAGCATTTCCATCATGCCGGCGGCCTGCCGGCGTTGATGGCGAGCTCGAGCCTTATCTCGACCTCTGCCGCGCCAACGGTTGCGGGCGGCACGCTGGGCGATGTCGTCGCAAGCGCCGAGGAGGTGCCGGGCCAGGATGTCATCTCAGCTTTGCCGTCTCCGCTCGAAGGCGCAGGGCGCGATGGCGGTGCTGCACGGCAATCTTGCGCCGCGCGGCGCGGTCATCAAGCAATCCGCCGCGTCCCGGAGCTGATGCAGCATACCGGCCGCGCGGTGGTGTTCAATTCCGTCGAGGACATGACCAATCGCATCGATCGACCCGAGCTCGATGTAAAACCGGATGACGTTCTGGTGCTGCGCAATGCCGGGCCAAAGGGCGCGCCGGGCATGCCGGAGGCCGGCTATCTGCCCATCCCGATGAAGCTCGCCCGTGCAGGGCGTCAAGGACATGGTGCGGATCTCCGATGCGCGCATGAGCGGCACCGCGTTTGGCACCATCGTGCTGCATATCGCGCCGGAAGCCGCCGTCGGCGGCCCGCTGGCCTGGTGCAGACGCGGCGACATCATCCGCCTCGACGTGCCACAGCGCCGCATCGACTTGCTGGTGGACGCCGCCGAACTCGCACAGCGCCGCGCCGAACTGGGAGGCCACGCCGCGCCGAAACGGGCCAAGCGCGGCTACGCGCATCTGTTCGAAACCAGCGTTCTGCAGGCCGATGAAGGCTGCGATTTCGACTTCATGCGCCGCAACGGCCAAAATGAAACCACGGACTGACGGATGAGACGGATGGATATGAACGGACGAAGCAAAATTCTCAGCATCGGCGAGATGGAGCCGCGCGTGGAAGAGGCGCTGGCACAGGATTTCGATCTTTACAGCACGCGCACGCAGGCGTTGGATTTGATTCTGGCTGCCCATGCCAATGACATCACCGGCCTAATCACACGCGGCCGCGCCCCTACCGATGCCGGGCTCATCGCCGCCCTGCCGCGCCTGCAACTCATCGCCAATTACGGCGTGGGTTATGATTTCGTCGATTGTGCGGCGGCTTCGGCGCGCGGCGTGGTGGTGACCAACACGCCGGATGTGCTGAATGACGAGATGGCGGATTTCACGGTAGGCCTGCTGCTGGCCACCATCCGCCAGCTTCCCCAGGCCGACGCCTATTTGCGCGCCGGGCGCTGGGAGCAGCAAGGCGCTTTTCCGCTCACCGCCTCGCTGCGCGACCGTAAGATTGGCATTGCCGGGCTGGGCCGCATCGGCCAGGTGATCGCGAAAAGGCTGGAAGCTTTCGACCGGCCCATCGCCTATTACGCCCGTACCCCGCGCCCGGGCCTGGCTTATGAATACTACGCCAACCTGGAAGCCCTGGCCGAGGCGGTGGATACGCTGATCGTGGTGCTGCCCGGCGGCGCGGCCACGCGCCATGCCGTGAGCGAGGCTGTGCTGAAAAAACTTGGCCCCAATGGGCTGCTCATCAATGTCGCGCGCGGCTCGGTGGCGGATGAGGGGGCGCTAATCGCCGCCCTGCAAAACGGCACCATTCTCGGGGCAGGGCTGGACGTGTTCGCGCATGAGCCGCGCGTGCCGCAGGCGCTGCGGGAGATGAAGAACGTAGTGCTCACCCCGCATATCGGCACCGGCACGCATCATACCCGCCGTTTGATGGGAAATCTGGTCATCGATAATGTCCGCTCCTGGTTCGCCGGGCACGGACCGCTGACCCCAGTGCCCGAAACCCCGTGGCAAAAGACCGCGCATGTTGCTTGATGCCCGCGCCCGCGGCGTCTTCGCCATCGCCGCCACGCCCTTCCTGCCGGATGGCGCGCTGGACCGCGCCTCCCTCGACAGCATGACCGATTTCTATCTCGGCTGTGGCGTCACCGGCCTCACCATCCTTGGCATCATGGGCGAGGCACAGAAGCTGGAACCGGAGGAAGCGCTCTCTGTCTCGCGCCAGATCATCAAGCGGGCCAATGTGCCAGTTATCGTCGGCGTCTCCGCGCCCGGTTTCACCGCGATGCGCACATTGGCGCGCGGTGTGATGGAGCTGGGTGCGGCAGGCGTGATGATCGCGCCGCCGCCGCATCTTCGCACGGATGAGCAGATTATTACCTATTACGCTCAGGCGGTGGAAGCCATCGGCGATGATGTGCCTTTTGTCATCCAGGATTATCCGCTGATTCTGACCGTGCAGATGACGCCGAAAGTGCTGCGTCAGATCGTTATGGCGCATCACTCCTGCGTGATGCTGAAGCATGAGGATTGGCCGGGGTTGGAGAAGATCTCTACCCTGCGCGCATTCCAGAAAGACGGATCGCTCCGCCCGATTTCGATTCTTACAGGCAATGGCGCTCTATTTCTGGATTTCGAGCTGGAGCGCGGCGCCGATGGCGCGATGACCGGCTATGCCTTTCCGGACATGCTGGTGGAAACGGTGAAGCTGATGCAGTCCGGCCAGCGCACTGCCGCGCATGATCTGTTCGACGCGCATCTGCCCCTCATCCGCTACGAACAGCAGCAGGGCGTGGGCCTCGCCGTGCGTAAATATGTTCTGCAAAAGCGTGGCGCCATCGCACATGATGCGCAGCGTAAGCCGGGCAGCCAGCTCAGCGCCGCGGCGCGCGCCGAGATTGATTATCTGCTAAGCCGTGTCGCACGCCACGATCCGCGTGCCAGATTGTAATGGGATATTTTGAACATGCCTGATTTTGTCTTTGCGCCGCCTTCGCCCGTCACCGTGGCGGTCACGGATGGCCGCCAGTTCCCGGTGCGCCGTGTGTTCTGCGTGGGGCGCAACTACGCGGCCCATGCGCGCGAGATGGGCAACGATCCGAACCGCGAGCCACCTTTCTTCTTCGCCAAACCGGCTGACGCGCTGGTGCCGGGCGGGCAGGATACGCCCTATCCCAGCGAGACGAAGAATCTGCATCATGAAATCGAACTGGTGGTGGCCATCGGCACCGGCGGACGGGCAATCGCCGCGGCAAAAGCATTGTCGCATGTGTTCGGCTACGCGGTTGGCATCGACCTCACCCGGCGCGATCTGCAGGATGAAGCCAAAAATCTGCGCCGCCCGTGGGATCTCAGCAAGGGCTTTGACGCCTCCGCCCCCATCGGCACTATTGCGCCGACCAGCACCATCGGCCACCCTGCCGCCGGGCGCATCGCGCTCAGCGTGAACGGACAAACGAGGCAGGAAGGCGATCTAGCCGACCAGATCTGGGCGGTGCCGGACATCATCGCCACGCTCTCGCGCTTTGTCGCCCTAGAGCCGGGGGACCTGATCTTCACCGGTACACCGGAAGGTGTGGGCGCCATCGTGCAGGGGGATATTCTGGAAGGTGAGATCAGCGGCGTAGGTACGCTCCGTACCAAGATCGTCTGAAAGAAACAGCATTAAAAACGCCGCCATTCGCAGGAATGGCGGCATTTTTATGTGCCTCTAAACCGGTGCGCCGTTATCCCTCATCGTCAGGAAACAGTGCGCCCGGCGCGAAATCCTGCCGGGAGAAATCCTGTGCGCAATAACCGCCGCCCTGATAATGCTCCGCGGCCGGTTTGCCGCTGGTTTTGCCGTCAAGCTCAGGAATGAAGCCATCCACGCTGTCCTGCGGCGCCCAGCCGATGAGCGCGCGCCCGTCCTTGCGCCACCATGTCATGCGGCTATTCTTCGAAGCCCCCCAGATCACCAGGCAGCCGGTTTTCCCGAGGCTGGGGGCAAGCGTGCTGCGCTCCACCTGCCTGATGAGATCGGCATAGGAGAACCAGGTGCTGAGCATGCGGTCATCCAGCGGGGCAGGGGTGCAGGAGCCGATGCGCAGAAACACGCTCTCCACCCCATGCTTTGCCCAATATAATCGCCCCATCAGCTCGCCATAGGCCTTCGACAAGCCGTAATAACCATCCGGCAGAAAATATGACGAGTCGTCGATCACCTCGTCGCGCTCATGAAACCCGATCGTATGGTTGGAGGAGGCAAAGACCATTCGCGCCCCCTCCCGCCGCGCCGCCTCATAGGCATGGTACAGTCCACGGATGTTGGGGCCGATCACCGCCTCGAAAGGCTGCTCCACGGAGATGCCGCCAAAATGCAGGATGGTGCCACAGCCTTCCGCCAGACGGAGAATGGCTGCACCGTCATTCAAATCGGCGCGGGTGAAACTCACCCCTTCTGGCAACGCTTCAGGGAAGGGGATAATATCCGTAAGCCGCAGGGGCCAGCCTTGGGCGGCCAGCGCCTTGGCCAGAACACGGCCCAACACGCCAGACGCACCGGTCAGCAACACGGGTTTCTTAGGGATCGTCATAACCAGAGAGGTCTCCTTGCAAATTGGCCCGCCTTATTCGGCGGGCTGCCCCACCAGCAGGCTGCTATTGGCTGGGCGTTTGACGAAGATGGCCATGGCTACCACGCCCGCCGTAGCGATCGTCGAGGCGATGACGAAGGCGCTGCTGTACCCACCAAAATATTGCACGGCCAGGCCCGTCGCGGTCGGCCCGATGATGCCGGAAATATTACTCAGCAGATGAATGAAGCCGCTCACGCCCCCCACCCGCGTTTGGGGCACCAGCTCATGAATCGTTGCCCAGCATGATTGCACGGAAGCCGTCAGCATCATCACGGCGAAGGCGATCAGCGACACCGCCATGGTGGCCCCCGTGGCCATATTCACTGCCAACAGCGCCACGGCTGCCAAGGCCAGCGGCAGAATGGTGCAAAGCTTGCGCGCGGTAACACGGTCCCGCATGTGCTTGTACACGAAATCCGCCACCATGCCGCCACCGGCATACCCCACAAAGCCGCAGGCCCAGGGTATCGCGGCCACGAAGGCCATCTGCTTCACTGGCATATGCAGAGCATTGGTCAGATAGCTCGGCAGCCAGGAGAGGAAGATAAAAAGCGTGTAATTCACAGCAAACATGCCGAGCCCAAGCGACAATGTGCTGGGCAGGGCAAGATAATGGCGCAGCGGCTTCGTCTCATGCTGCGGCACCACGTCATGGGCACGGCTCTGCGCGATCATATTGATCTCGGCCTGGCCAACACGCGGATTGTCAGCCGGCTTATCAGTCATCAACCAGCGCCAGGCCACAACCCAAACCAGCCCCATGGCGCCAATGGCGAAGAAGGCAATGCGCCAGCCTAAGGAAATCGCCAGCAGCCCGACGATGGGGGCCGCGATGGCACTGCCCACGGTCTGGCCCGAAAACGTAAACCCGATGGTGCGCGAGGTTTCCTCACGCGGAAACCAGGTGGTTATGGCGCGGTTGGTTGTTGAATTCATCGGCCCTTCCGCAAAGCCGAAGAGAATGCGCACGACCAGCATCGAGCCGAACCCGCCCACGGCGCCAGTCAGGCCGCACAGAATGGACCAAGCCGCCGCCGCCCAGCTATAGACCGCGCGGGGGCCATAACGGTCTGCCAACTGCCCGCCGACAAAGGCAAACAGCGCATAGCCGAAGAAAAACGTGCTGAAGATCAGCCCCAACTCGGAAGGCGAAAGCCCGAGATCCTTCTTCACGAAGGGGGCGGCCACGCCCAGCGCGGCGCGGTCCATGTAATTGATGATCCCCGCGATAAACAGCAGGAACGCGATCACAAAACGGTATCGTCCCGGTCTCATTTCTTGGTTCTCCTTTGGTACCGCTATTGCGCGGTTTATAATTTTTAAAGTCGGCGCCCACTGCGGGGGCGCCGGATGTATCAGGCAGGCAGAAAGGCAATCGTGCTCGGGCTGAGGCGGGGCAGCGTTCCGCCCTGCCGGTTCAGCGTCCCATCATTCTGGTCGATGTCAAAAAAAGCCAAGCTGTCGCCTTGTTCATTGGCGGCTATGATCTGTGTTCCATCAGGAGAGAGCGTGATGAAGCGCGGGTCGCGCCCGCCCGAAGGCGTCCAGTGCAAGGGGATGATGCGCTGCCCTTCGCTGTCATATTCGAAGCAGGCAATTCCATCCTGCCCGCGGTTGGAGGCATAGACGAAGCGCCCGCAAGGCGTTACGGCAACCGCCGCGGCGGTGCTGGCGCCAAAGAAGCGCTCGGGCAACGTGCTGCATTGCTGCACCGGCGCCAGTGTGCCGGTGGCCGCATCCCAGCGGCATAGCACCAGCGAGGATTCCAACTCATTCACGAGAAAGGCTACGTCCTCATGCGGATGAAAGGCGATATGGCGTGGTCCCGCACCGGGGCGCATCGTGGCGCGGCTGACGATGCGCAGGCGCTTGGCCTCTTCATTGAAGGCCAGCGTGAATACGCAATCCAGCCCTTTATCAGGCACCAGAAAATACCGGCCCGATGGGTCCAGCACGATGTGATGCGGATGCGAACCGCGCTGCTCATGCCTGTGTGGCCCCGGCTCGCCGGGCAATTCCAGAAGCTCGATGAACGGACGCAGCGTTCCATCCGGCTTCACTGGCAGCACCGCGACGGAGCCGCTGGCATAATTAGCCACCAGCAGAAACCGCCCCGAGGCCGTAAGCGCCTGATGCACGCCGTTTACCCCGCCCGTCGCCGCCTGGCTCAGCAGCCGGAGTTCGCCCGTTTCCAGATCAAGCCAGAAGGAGCTTGCAAAATCAAAATCCCCATGCACGGCGTAGAGCACGCCGCGTTGCGGATCGCTCACCAGAAAGGACGGGTTGACGAGACCGCCTATTTGCCCGGCATCGTCCCACGAATCGCCATCAATCTTATAGATGCCAATGCCCGTGCCGCGTGCTTTCCGCGCCTCTGTGGTAAAGCTTCCAACAAACGCATGCCCTTTGAATGTGCCAGGGGCATGCGCTGCGGTTAATGCAATGACGGCGGTATCCATCGATACATCCTTATCCGGCCCTTATTCGGCCGCTTTTCCTAAGCTGTTCTTGTACGTCTCGTACCGCGCCTTGTTTTCGGCATTGGGCGGATACAGCCCAGGCAGCGACGCGCCATCCTGAACCTGCTCATAGATCCAGCTTTCCAGCCTCTCCTGTTCAGCCGCGATTTGCACCACCTCATCCACCAGCGCCTGCGGAATCACCACGGCGCCATCGGCATCCGTTACGATCACATCGTCCGGAAACACCGCCACGCCGCCGCAGCCAATAGGCTGCTGCCATGCCACGAATGTTAGCCCCGCGACGGAGGGCGGCGCCGCCGCGCCCGAGCACCACACGGGCAGATCCGTCGCCAGCACACCGGCCATATCGCGCACCACGCCATCGGTGATCAGCGCGGAGACGCCACGCATCTTCATGCGCTTGCAGAGAATATCGCCGAAAATACCGGCATCAGTCACGCCCATCGCATCCACAACGGCGATGCAGCCATCCGGCATCGCCTCGATCGCGGCACGCGTCGAGATCGGTGAACTCCAGGATTCCGGTGTCGCCAGATCCTCCCGCGCCGGGACAAAGCGCAGCGTAAAAGCGGGGCCGACCAAACGTTTCTGCTCTGGGCGAAGCGGCCGCGTGCCGCGCAGCCAGACGTTGCGTAGCCCCTTCTTCAGCAGCACGGTGGTAATGGTTGCCGTGGAGATGTCCTGAAGAATGGCAATCTTCTTTGCGTCAAGCGGCATAAATATTAGTCTCCATTGATTGAGAGCGTATTGTCTGAACGTCGGGGCACGGTACCCCCTTTCAGGGGTTACGATCCAAATCGTCTTGCTTACGGTTCAGATCCTGGCCAAGCCTGCGCGGCCCTACTCACCGAGGATTTATAACACCCGGAAAATCTAAAAAAACATAATAAGGTATATATTCACATATTGCTTTTTCTTGTCTCCGGGCGGTGAGTTCTAGCGAACTCTCTCTCGAGCTAGGCCCTCATAACCAATAAAACTTAGCGTCTGAAGATAGTATCTTCCATGTTTTCTTTCGGTCAGGCCGGACGCATCATCGGCAGATATTCGCGGAGACGCAGAGGGTCACGGCCTTTTCTCCCGCGGCGTCCGAGAAGAACAAAGTGAGAGACCGGTATGGGACAGAGCTGCCATGACCCCGATTGAAACCGCCAGAAAATATATGCTGGGTCCCTTCCTGCAATTACATCCCGGCGACAATGTCGCCGTGGCGCGTATGGACGTTCCCGCCGGCACCATTATAGAAGGCCGCTTCACCACCCACGCCAGGGTTCCGGCGGGGCATAAGGTGGCCATCAAACCCATCGAGGCGGGCCAGCCGGTTTTGAAATACGATGTCGTCATCGGCTTCGCGTCGCAAAACATCAAAGCGGGCGATTATGTTCATAATCACAATACCCGCTTCGATGACGTGAAGCACGACTATGCCTATGCCACGGAATACCGCCCTACCGCGCTCCTGCCAGCGGCGCAGCGCGCCAGCTTCCAGGGCATCGTCCGGCCCGATGGCCGCGTGGCGACGCGCAATTATATAGGCATCGTCTCCACGGTGAACTGTTCCGCCACCGTCGCCAAAAAGGTGGCGGGCTGGTTCACGCCCGAGCGCTTGGCAGAGTATCCCCATATCGATGGCGTAGTGGCGATCACCCACGGTCTCGGCTGCTCGATGGAAATGACCGGCGAGCCCATGGCCATCCTGCGCCGCACCTTGGGTGGCTATATCCGCCACGCTAATATGGGCGGCGCCGTGGTCATCGGCCTCGGCTGCGAACGCAACCCGATCTCCGAACTGTTCATCGACGAAAACCTCACCGTCGGGCCGATGCTGCGCACCTTCGTGATGCAGGAAACCGGCGGCACCGCGAAGACCATCGAGGCCGGCATCGAAGCGGTGAAGGAGATGTTGCCACTCGCCAACGCCATCAGCCGCACACCCGTGCCCGCCAGCCATCTGGTGGTGGGGCTGCAATGTGGCGGGTCGGATGGGTTTTCCTCCATCACCGCCAACCCGTCCCTGGGAGCGGCCATTGATATTCTTGTCCGCCATGGCGGCACCGGCGTCCTTTCCGAAACAGCCGAGATATACGGTGTCGAACACACGCTGACACGCAGAGCCGCAAGCCGGGATGTCGGCGAGAAGCTCATCGAGCGTCTGCGCTGGTGGAAGGATGAATATTCCCCAGGGCGCGACACGCAGATCAATGGCAAGGTCACCCAGGGCAACAATGCCGGCGGTCTGACCAACATTCTTGAAAAATCCCTGGGCTCATCAATGAAAGGCGGCACCAGCCCGCTGATGGCCGTCTATCGCTACGCGGAAACCATCAAGCAGAACGGCCTCGTCTTTATGGATACGCCGAGCTTCGACCCCATCTCGGCCACGGGCCAGGTGGCGGGCGGGGCCAATCTCATCGCCTTCACCACCGGTCGCGGTTCCTGCTTCGGCTCCATCCCGGCTCCCACCGTCAAGCTCGCCACCAACACGCCAATGTATCGCCGCATGCAGGACGATATGGATATTAATTGCGGCGCGATCCTGGATGGCGAGGAAACCATCGAGACCATGGGCCGGAAAATCTTCGAAACCTTCCTGAAGATCGCTTCCGGCGCGCCTTCGAAGAGCGAGGCGCTCGGCCTGGGCGAAAGCGAATTCGTGCCCTGGCAGGCCGGAATTTTCAATTAGGCGTTTTTGCAACCTGTTGGAAAAAGCGGCCTCTTCGGCGGCTTTCCAGCGCCACGTCAGCAGCGCTGGAACCTTGGCCTTCTTTGCCCAAAACTTATAAGCCTTTATGCTTGGGTTTCAAAAAAGTCCAAGCATAATCATCTCATTCCACAGTCACGGATTTCGCGAGATTGCGCGGCTGGTCAACATCCGTGCCCTTCATCACCGCCACATGATAAGCCAGCATCTGCACCGGAATGGCGTGCAGAATCGGCGCCGCGAACGGATCGATCGCTGGCAGCAAAATCGTCTCGGCGGCAATCGGCGCCAGCTTGGAAGCGCCCTCCTCGTCGGAGAACACCACGATCTGTCCGCCCCGCGCCGCCGCTTCCTGCAAATTCGAAGCGGTTTTCTCAAACAGCGGCCCCGAGGGGCAAATCGCAATCACCGGCACGCTCTTATCGATCAGCGCAATCGGCCCGTGCTTCATCTCGCCGGCCGCATAGCCCTCTGCGTGAATGTAGGAAATCTCCTTCAGCTTCAGCGCCCCCTCCAGTGCAATGGGGAAACACCCGCCACGCCCCAGATAAAGCACATCCCGTGCCTCGGCGATCCGCGCCGCCAAGCGGTGAATCGGCGCATCATGGGCCAGAATCTCCGCTGCCTTGGCCGGGATTTCCAGCAACGCAGCGGCAAGGCGGTTGATTTCGGCCTCGCTCCGCGTGCCCTTGGCGCGCGCCAGGGTAAGTGCAAACACCGCCAGCACGGTCAATTGCGCGGTGAAGGCCTTGGTGCTGGCCACGCCGATCTCCGGCCCCGCGATGGTCTCCAGAATCGCATCGCTCTCCCGCGCCATGGAGCTTTCCGGCACGTTCAGCACGGAGAGAATCTTCTGCCCCTCCGCCTTCATATAGCGCAGAGCCGCCAGCGTATCGGCGGTCTCGCCGCTCTGGCTCACCAGCAGCCCCAGCCCGCCCGCCTCCATAGGCGGGGCGCGATAGCGAAACTCGCTGGCCACATCGGCCTCCACCGGCACGCGGGCCAGATTCTCCAGCCAGAATTTCGCGGTCAGTCCGGCATAGAAGGCAGAGCCGCAGGCGCTCATGGTGATGCGCTTGATTCCCGCCAGATCGAAGGGCAGGGCAGGTAGCTGCGGCGTCCCGGCTTCCAGCATGCGGTGCAGCACATCGCCGATCACCACCGGATGCTCGTGCAACTCCTTCTCCATGAAATGCCGGAAATTGCCCTTGCCGATGGCCGCTCCGCTCAGCGCTGTCAGCTGCTTCTCGCGCGTCACCTCGCCGCCGGAGAGGTCGTAGAACGTGGCGCCCTCGCGCGTCAGAACCACCCAATCGCCATCTTCCAGATAGGAGATCTCGCGGGTCAGCGGGGCGAGGGTGAGGGCGTCGGAGCCGAGATACATCTCCTCCTGCCCATGGCCAACCGCGAGCGGCGCGCCGCGCCGGGCGGCAATGACCAACTCCGGGTGGCCGGCGAAGATCAACGCCAGCGCATAGGCGCCCTCCAGGCGGGGGAGGGCGGCGCGCGCCGCCTCCACCGGGGAGAGCCCTTCCGCCAGCAGCAGGTCGAATAGTTGCGCCACCACCTCGGTATCGGTTTCGGAGACAAAGCTCTGGCCCTTGGCTTCCAGCTCGGCGCGCAGCTGGAGATGGTTCTCGATGATGCCGTTATGCACCACGGCCACGCGCGCTGTGGCGTGGGGATGGGCGTTCGCCTCGGTTGGCGCGCCATGGGTGGCCCAGCGCGTATGGCCGATGCCGGTAACGCCGGAAAGCGGCTTGGCCGCCAGCACGGCCTCCAGGTTCTTGAGCTTGCCCTCAGCACGGCGGCGCTCGATATGCCCGTTCACCAATGTGGCGATGCCGGCGGAATCGTAGCCCCGGTATTCCAGGCGCTTCAGCCCTTCCAACAGCAGCGGCGCCGCCGGAGAAACGCCCACAACCCCAACAATTCCGCACATCCGCTTCATCCTCTTGCAACTCACCTTTGCGGTAGCCCCGCTGGCGCGTAAGTGTCAAAGGCGAGGATATTCAATTTGTACGACGGAGTATTTCATGCGCGCGGTGATCTTCGACCTGGATGGCACGCTCATCAACTCAGCCCCCGACATCGCCGCCAGCGTGAACCGCGTGCTAAAGGCCAACGGCTATGCTCCGCTTCGTGTTGATGAGATCCGGACCATGACCGGCGATGGCGCGAAAGTGCTGCTGGAACGCGCCTTTGCCGCCAGGGGCGCTGAGGCCACGCCGGGCCAGCTTGCCGCCTTCGTGGCCGATTACGCTGCCCACCCGGTTTGCGAGACGGTGATTTATGACGGCATGGAGCAGGCGCTGGAGATCCTGCAAGGGCAGGGGCGACCTCTTGGCGTCTGCACCAACAAGCCTGGCCTCCCGACCCGGGAGATATTGGACCTGCTGAACCTCTCCCGCTTCTTTGGCGCCGTGGTGGGCGGTGATTCCACCCCCTACCGCAAGCCAGACCCACGCCATTTGGCCGCCGCCCTGTCCGGGCTTGAGGTCACGGACGCGATCATGGTTGGCGATCATGTCAACGACATGATCGCCGCCGCCGGGCTCGGCCTGCCCGCCGTGTTCTGCGCCTGGGGCTATGGGCAGGGGCAGGGCGAGGCCCGCGCCGAAGCCCCGGCCGAGCTGCCGGAGATCATCGCCCGGTTGGGCTAAGCCTGGGCTTTACTTGCAGCGCAACATTGCGTAACGCGCGCTTGACGACCCGCTCCTTATGCCCCATTTGGCAATCAGGACTAATTCAGTCCGTTTAATGGGGTCGTTATGCTGAAACTCTCACGCCTGACCGATTATGCGGTGGCCGCCCTGGTGCGCCTGAGCATGGCGGACGGCGTTGAAACCTCGCCGGGCATCGCGGCCGGCATTGGCGTGCCGGAGCCCACGGTCGCCAAGGTGCTGAAGGCGCTGGCCGGCCATGGGCTGGTCATCTCCACGCGCGGCGCACGGGGCGGCTACCGGCTGGGCAAAGCTTTGTCTGACATCGCCGTCTCCGAGGTGATTTTCGCCATCGACGGCCCCATCGCGCTCACCTCCTGCGTGGAGGGAACGGGTGTGACCTGCGAGAGCCTGTCCCTTTGCCCCGTCGCCGGGCGGTGGGACCCGGTGAACGAGGCCATACGCTCCGCCCTTGCGCATATTTCCCTGGCCGATATGGCGGCGGCCTCCGTGCCGCGCGCCTTGCGCATCCCGGCCCCGACGATCAATGAGGTTGCCTGACCATGTCCACCACCACTGAAGCCACGATCCATGAGCTGGCGGCCCAGAAATACAAATACGGGTTCACCACCGACATCGAGATGGAAGAGTTCCCGAAAGGGCTCTCGACGGACATTGTGCGGCTGATCTCCGCCAAGAAGGGCGAGCCAGAATGGCTGCTGGAATGGCGTCTGCGGGCCTATGAGGCCTGGCTGAAGATGGAAGAGCCGCATTGGGCGCGCATCCATCACCCACCCATTGAATATCAGGCGCTCTATTATTACGCCGCCCCGGCCAAGGCCATGCCCAAATCGCTGGATGAGGTCGACCCGGAGCTTCTGAAAACCTACGAGAAGCTGGGCATCCCCTTGAATGAGCGCGCGGCGCTGGCGGGCGTTGCGGTGGATGCGGTGTTCGACTCCGTCTCCGTCGCCACCACCTTCCGCGAGACCTTGGGCAAGGCCGGCGTCATCTTCTGCCCGATCTCCGAGGCGGTGCGGGAACACCCGGAGCTGGTGCGCAAATATCTCGGCTCCGTGGTTCCGGCGGGCGATAATTACTTCGCAGCCCTCAACTCCGCCGTGTTCTCCGATGGCAGCTTCGTCTTCATCCCCAAGGGCGTGCGCTGCCCGATGGAGCTGTCCACCTATTTCCGCATCAATGCCCGCAATACCGGCCAGTTCGAGCGCACGCTGATCATCGCGGAGGAGAGGCGCCTCGGTGTCCTACCTCGAAGGCTGCACCGCGCCGATGCGCGATGAAAACCAGCTCCACGCCGCCGTGGTCGAGCTGGTGGCTTTGGATGAAGCCAAGATCAAATACAGCACGGTGCAGAACTGGTATCCTGGCGATTCAGAGGGCAAGGGCGGGATCTATAATTTCGTCACCAAGCGCGGCGCCTGCCGGGGCAAGAATTCCAAGATTTCCTGGACGCAGGTTGAAACCGGCTCCGCGATCACCTGGAAATACCCCTCCTGCATCCTGCAGGGCGAGGGCTCGGTGGGTGAGTTCTACTCCGTCGCCGTGACCAATAATTTCCAGCAGGCCGATACCGGCACCAAGATGATCCATATCGGCAAGAACACCTCGAGCACGATCATCTCCAAGGGCATCTCCGCCGGGCATTCCAACAACACCTATCGCGGCCTGGTGAAGATCATGCCCGGCGCGTCGGGTGCCCGCAATTTTACCCAGTGCGACAGCCTGCTGATCGGCGACCAGTGCGGCGCGCATACCGTGCCCTATATCGAGAACCGCAATGCCTCGGCCAAGGTGGAGCATGAAGCCACCACCTCAAAAATCGCCGAGGACCAGCTGTTCTATTGCCGCTCGCGCGGTCTCTCGGAAGAGGACGCGGTGGGGCTCATCGTCAATGGCTTCTGCAAGGATGTGCTGAAGGAATTGCCGATGGAATTCGCCGTCGAGGCACAAAAACTTCTGGCTGTTTCTTTGGAAGGCTCTGTTGGCTGATGCTTGAGATCAAGAATTTGCATGCGCGGATCGGTGACGCGGAAATCCTGAAGGGCGTGACCCTCACCATTCCGGACGGCCAGGTGCATGCCATCATGGGCCCGAACGGCGCCGGTAAATCCACGCTCTCCTACGTTCTCTCCGGCCGCGATGGCTATGAGGTGACGCAAGGCGAGGTGACCTATAACGGCGAGAACATACTGGAGATGGAGCCTGAGGACCGCGCCGCCGCCGGGCTGTTCCTGGCGTTCCAATATCCGGTGGAGCTGCCCGGTGTCGGCAATGCCAATTTCCTGCGCACCGCGCTGAACGCCATCCGCCGCAAGCGCGGCGAGGAGGAGCTGGACGCCGTCGCCTTCCTCAAGCTCGCCCGCGCCGCGGTGAAGCAGCTTGCGATGAAGGAGGATTTCCTGAAGCGCAACGTCAATGTCGGCTTCTCCGGCGGTGAGAAGAAGCGCAACGAGATGTTGCAGATGGCGATCCTGAAGCCCGGCCTCGCCATTCTGGACGAGACGGATTCCGGCCTCGACATCGACGCGCTGAAGGTCGTGGCGGAAGGCGTGAACGCGCTGCGTGACGACAAATTCTCAGCCCTGGTCATCACCCATTACCAGCGTCTGCTGGACCATATCGTGCCTGACGTCGTGCATGTTCTGGCGGGCGGGCGCATCGTGCGCTCCGGCCCCGCCTCCCTGGCGCTGGAGCTGGAAGACAGCGGCTATGCCGGGCTGGAAGCCGTCTGACATGACCGCGCTGCCCACCCGCAAGCTGGAAGCCTGGCGCTATACGGATCTACGCGTGCTCTCGGCGATCAGCTTCGCCGAGCATGGCCCCTTTGAGGCGGACGTCAATCTGCCCGAGGCCGCCTTCCCGCGCGTGGTGTTTCTGAATGGCGCATTCAGCGAAACCCTGTCCTCGCCGGTGGCGTACCTTCAAAAATTCACCGCCGTTGAGGAACTTTCAACCCAGCCGCTGGCGCTCATCAATGCCGAGAAGGCGCGCGATGGCATCACCCTCGTCATCCCCGCCGGGCAGGATGCTGGAGAGCTGCTGCTGATCTCCCAGGCCGGCGGGGCGGAGCCGTTTGCCTTTCATCCGCGCCATCGCATCCGGCTTGGCGCCGGGGCGAAGCTGACGCTGATCGAAATCGACCAAGGCGAAGGCACCTACTGGCATAATCCGGTGTTCGACGTGACGGTGGAAGAAGGTGCGAGGCTCCAGCATTTCCGTTTGCAGCAGGAAAGTGCGGAGGCCTTCAACATCACCACCATCCGCGCCGATATCGAGGCGGATGCGTCCTACGAGCATTTCACCCTGACCCTGGGCGCCAAAATCTCCCGCACGGAGGTCGAGGCCAATCTTCTGGGGTCCAACGCTCTGGCGCATCTCAACGCCGCGCAGCTCCTGGGTGGCACGCAGCTGGGTGATTTCACCTCCATCATCCGCCACAAGGCCCCCAACTGCCCCTCGCGCCAGACGGTGAAATCCGTTCTCGCGGGCAAAGCGCGTGGCGTCTTCCAGGGCAAGATCGAGGTCGACCAGATCGCCCAGAAGACCGACGGCTACCAGATGAGCCAGGCGCTTTTGCTCTCGCCCGATGCCGAGATGGACATCAAGCCGGAGCTGCAGATTTTCGCCGATGACGTGAAATGCAGCCACGGCGCCACCATCGGCGCGCTGGATGAGGAGCAGGTTTTCTACCTGCGCTCGCGCGGAATCCCCGAGGCGGAAGCACGGCAAATCCTCATCCGCGCCTTCCTTGAGGAGGCCCTGGAGCCGGTGACGCATGACGCCTCCAAGGCGTTGTTTGAGGCCGCGCTGGAAAGCTGGTGGAGCCGCCAATGAGCACCACCCTGCAGCAGCTCGATGTGCAGGCCATCCGGCGGGATTTCCCCATCCTGTCGCAGAAGGTCCATGGCAAACCCTTCGTGTTTCTGGATTCCGGCGCCTCCGCCCAGAAGCCGAAACAGGTGATCGAGGCGATGCGCTTCGTGATGGAGGAGCAATACGCCAACGTCCATCGCGGCCTGCATTACATGTCCGAAAAAGCCTCGGACGCGTATGAGAACGTGCGCGACAAGGTGGCGGAGCTGCTCAACGCCGCCAGCCGGGAAGAGATCGTCTTCACCCGCAACGCCACGGAGAGCGTGAACCTCGTCGCTTACACCTGGGGCCGCACGGCACTCAAGCCCGGCGATGCCGTGGCGGTCTCCGAGATGGAGCATCACGCCAATCTCGTCCCCTGGCAGATGCTGCGCGATGCCCACGGCACCGAACTGCGGATCATCAAGATCACCGATTCCGGCGAGCTGGATTGGGACTCTCTTGAGCAGGTCTTTGCCGACGGCGCGGTAAAACTGCTCGCCATCACCCATATGTCCAACGTGCTCGGCACCTACACGCCGGTTGAGCGCCTGGCGAAATTCGCGCATGAGCGCGGCGCCAAAATCCTGCTGGATGGCGCCCAGGCCATCGTCCACCGCGCCGTGGACGTGCAGGCCATCGATGCGGATTTCTACGTCTTCTCAGGCCACAAGCTCTACGGCCCCACCGGCATCGGCGTGCTCTACGCCAAGCGCGAAATCCTGGATGCGATGCCCCCCTTCATGGGCGGCGGGGACATGATCGCCTCGGTCTCCTACGAAAAATCCCTCTGGGCCAAGCCGCCCCATCGCTTTGAGGCCGGAACCCCCGCCATCATCGAAACCATCGGCCTCGGTGCGGCCATCGATTATGTCCGCGCCATCGGCTTCGATGCCATCGCCGCGCATGAGCAGCACCTCACCGAGCATGCGCTCTCCACGCTCAGCCGGATCGAAGGCTTGCGCATCCTCGGCTCCGCGCAGGACCGTGGCGGCGTCATCTCTTTCGTGATGAAGGACGCCCACGCGCACGACATCGCCACATTGCTGGACCGCCAGGGCATCGCCGTGCGCGCCGGGCACCATTGCGCCGAGCCGCTGATGGGCCGCCTCGGTGTCACCAGCACCGCCCGCGCCACCTTCGGCCTCTACACATTGCCGGAGGAGATCGACGCGCTGGCCACAGGGCTTGAGAGGGTGCGGAAGATTTTCGCATGAACGAGGCGCTGTACCAGTCCATCGTGCTCGAACGCAGCCGCCACCCGCATCACGCGGGCCGGCCTGCTGCGTTCGACGCCGAGGGGCAGGGCGAAAATCGCATGTGCGGTGACAAAATCAGCGTCTTTCTCAACCGCCAGGGCATGGGCTTGCATCATGAGGCGGAGGGCTGCGCCATCCTTGCCGCCAGCGCGGAGCTGATGTGCGAAGCCGCCACCGGCAAAACCGCCGATGAAATCGCCATCTTGAGTGGTAAGTTTGAACATCTTGTGAAGTCCGGGCAGGAAAGCCCGGAATTGGGAGATCTGAATGCGCTTGCAGGCATTGCGCAATATCCTTCCCGCCTTCGGTGCGCGACGCTCCCCTGGAGCGCCCTCCGAGACGCCATTGCGCGAGCCAGCGCCGCAGGAGATGCCGTTCATGGCTGACACCACGCCAGACACCAAACCCGAGCCGGAGCAAATGCAGCCGGTGACAAGCTGGACGCCCGATGGCGAAACCGCCCCCCGCATCTCTGAGGAAGCGGTGATCGGCGCCATCTGCACCGTGTACGATCCGGAAATTCCGGTGAATATCTACGAACTCGGCCTGATCTACGCGATCGAGCTGTCCGAGACCGGCAATGTGAAGGTCGAGATGACCCTTACCGCTCCCGGCTGCCCCTCGGCGCAGGAATTGCCGGAGATGGTCCGCAACGCCATCGCGGAAATCGAGGGCGTGGGCGATATAACCGTCGATACCGTCTGGGACCCGCCCTGGGACCAGAGCCGCATGAGCGAGGAAGCCCGCCTTATGCTGAACATGTTTTGAGGTGACGAGATGGACGTAATCCAAAGCCAGGCCGCCAAAAAACGCGAACTCCCGCCGCTGATGACTCTCACGGACGCCGCCGCCGCCCGGCTGCGCAAGCTCTATGAGGGCGCCGAGACGGGCAAGCTGCTGCGCATCTCGGTGGGCACCAAGGGCTGCTCCGGCATGGCCTACGAGATGAGCTGGGTGGAAGAGCCGGGCGCGACAGACGAGATCGTGAAATCCCAGGACCTCACGGTACTTGTCGACCGCAAGGCCACTCTGTTCCTCATCGGCACGGTGATGGACTACCGGGAAGACAAGCTCACCCGCGGCTTCACCTTCGAGAACCCGAACGAAAAAGGCCGCTGCGGCTGCGGCGAGAGCTTCCACGTTTAAGTCGTAAAAGCGCAGCTTTTTGAAAAAGCTGCACCAAAAACTTTTGGACGGCTACGCGGTCAGTATCACCGATACTGGCACATGGTCGGAGGGTTGGGCCTTCGCCCGCTCGTCTTTGTGGATGGTCACACTCACCAGCCGCTCCGCCAGACGTGGCGAGAGCAGGGCATGGTCAATCCGCAGCCCGATATTCCTGTCCCACGCGCCGCCCTGATAATCCCAGAACGTATAGAGCGTCTCACGCGGATGCAGCGCCCGCACCGCCTCCGTCAGCCCGGTATGCAGCAGCGCGTGAAACGCCGCCCGCGTCTCCGGGCGGATCAGCGCATCGCCAGCAGGCAAGGCACGCGGCGCGAAATCCGCATCCGTCGGGCACACATTATAGTCCCCCGCCAGGATGAAATCCTCATCCGCCTCGATCAGCCCCGCCGCATGTTCGCGCAGCGCCGCCATCCAGTGCAGCTTGTACTGATACCCCGCATCCCCGCCGGAATTGCCGTTGGGCAGATACAGCCCGCCAATGCGCATGCCCCTCGCCCGCACCTCCACGAAGCGCGCATGCGCATCCTCCTCGCTCATGCCCGGCAGGCGGCGATGCGTCACCTCCACCCCGCCGCGATGCAGAATGGCCACGCCATTATAGGATTTCTGCCCCACAATCTCCGCCTCATAGCCAAGCGCCGAGAACGCCATGGCGGGGAATTGATGCGCCTCGCACTTGATCTCCTGCAAAAGCAGGAAATCCGGCTGCTCGCGCGCCAGAAAATCCGCCACATGCGCCTCGCGGATGCGGACAGAGTTCACATTCCAGGTGGTGATCTTAATCAACGGAGAACGACGTGCCGCAGCCGCAGGAGGAGGAGGCATTCGGGTTCTGCACCAGGAAATGCGCCCCCATCAAACTATCCTTGAAGTCCAGCTCCGCGCCGCCGAGAAAATCCAGGCTCACCGGGTCCACGAACACGGTGGCGCCGTCGCGCTCCAGCACCAGATCATCCGGCGCGCGCTCGGCCGTCAGGTCGAACTTATATTGCAGGCCGGAACAGCCACCGGCCAGCACTTCCACCCGCAGGGCCTTTGCGGTTGGCTCAGCGGCCAGAATCTCAGCCACCCTGGCGGCAGCGGAGGCGGAAAGGGCGAAAGGGGAAATCACGTCGCTCATGGCCCATATATAGCGTGCCGGGGCCTTGGAGGTAAGGCCAGCCTGCTCTAAAGCCCTGGCCATGATGAAAGCCCTCTATGCCGTGCAGCAGCAGGAGTCGCGCGGGCGCGTTCATGAGCAGATGCGCTCGGACGAACGCAGCCCCTATCAGCGTGACCGCGACCGCGTGGTCCACTGCTCGGCCTTCCGCAAGCTGCAATATAAAACCCAGGTCTTCATCAACCGCGAGGGCGATTTCTACCGCACCCGCCTCACCCACAGCCTGGAGGTGGCGCAGATTGCCCGCGCCATCGCCCGCGCGCTGGCTTTGGATGAAGACCTGACCGAATGCCTGTCCCTGGCCCACGACCTCGGCCACCCGCCCTTCGGCCATGCCGGGGAAAAGGGGCTGGACGAGGCGCTGAAGGATTTCGGCGGCTTTGACCATAACGACCAGAGCTTCCGCGTTGTCACTCAGCTCGAACAGCGCTACGCGGCGTTCGATGGCCTGAATTTGACTTTAGAAACCCTGGAAGGGTTGGCCAAGCATAACGGCCCGCTGAAAAACCCGCCCCCCACCATCGCCGCCTTTGATGCCGGAACCCCTCTGGACCTCACCCGCCAGACCTCCGCCGAGGCGCAAATCGCCGCCTTCTCAGACGATATCGCCTATAACACCCATGATCTGGATGACGGTTTGCGCGCCGGGCTGTTCAGCTTCGAGGATATCTTGCCCCTGCCGGTCATCGGCGATTTGCTGCGCGAGGCCCGCAAACTCACGGACCAGCCCCACCGCATCCGCGCGGAGCTGAGCCGCCGCGTCATCAACTGCCTGGTGCATGACGCCCTGGCCGAAAGCGGCCGCCGCCTGCAAGCCCTGGCCCCGCAATCCGCCGAGGATATCCGCGCTGCCCCCGGCCCGGTCATCGCTTTCTCGGAGGAACTCCGTGTGGCCAATATCGAGTTGAAGCGCTTCCTGATGGCGCGGATGTACCGGCATTGGAAGCTCAACCGCATGAACTACAAATGCATGAACGTCACCCGCACCCTGGGCAGCCTGCTGCTGAAACGCCCGGACCTGCTGCCCGATGACTGGCGCGAGCGCGCCGGCAAGGGCGAGACCATGCAGGCCGCCGCCACGGTGCGCGACTATGTGGCCGGCATGACCGACCGCTACGCCCTGGATGAATTTTCCCGTTTGACGGATCCCGCCGTCCCCGCTTGAGAGACAAGATGCAAGACGAAAATCTGTTTGCCGCCCTGCGCGGCGAGGTTCTGACCGCCCTTGAAACCCTGGCCCCCGGCTTGGCGCCGGAAATCCTGGCCCGCGTTGAAGTCACGCCGACTAAGGATGTGGCCCATGGGGACATGGCGACCAACGCCGCCATGATCGCCGCCAAACCGGCGGGCAAAAACCCGCGCGAGCTGGCCGCTGGCCTGGTTGAAAAACTCTCCGCCCATCCCGGCATCGCCAAGGCCGAGGCGGCGGGGCCGGGCTTCGTCAACCTCACTCTCTCGCCGTCTCTGCTGCTGGCGCAGCTCCCGGTCATCCTCAACGCCGCCGAGGCGTATGGCCAGGGCAGGGCGCGGAGCAGAAAAATCAACGTCGAATATGTCTCCGCCAACCCCACCGGGCCGCTGCATGTTGGCCATTGCCGTGGCGCCGTGGTGGGCGATGCGCTCTCCAACCTGCTGGCCAAGGCGGGGTATGACGTCACCAAGGAATATTACATCAACGATGCCGGGGCGCAGGTTCAGGCCCTCGCCCGCTCGGTCTATGTCCGTTACCTGGAGGCGCTGAAGCTCTCCCCGGAAGCCTATATCGAGACCGTGCCCGGCGGCATGCAATATGGCGGCGCCTATCTCATCCCCATCGGCGCGGCCCTGGCCGAAACATATGGCGATGAATATGCCGAAACGCCGGAAGCCAAATGGCTGGATCTGTTCCGGGATTTTGCCGTTGGCCGGATGATGGACATGATCCGCGAAGACCTCGCCGCCCTCGGCGTGAAGCAAGACGTGTTCTCCTCCGAGCGTGCCTTGGTCGAGAATGGCGGCGTGGAGCGCGGCCTGCAGCGCCTGCGCGACCAGGGGCTGATCTATCGCGGCATTCTGGAGCCCCCCAAGGGCAAAACCCCCGACGATTGGGAACCCCGCGAGCAGGAACTCTTCCGCGCCACTGAGTTTGGCGACGACGTGGACCGCCCCATCGCCAAGTCGGACGGCTCCTATACCTATTTCGCCAACGACATCGCCTACCACGCCGACAAGGTCTCGCGCGGCTTCCTGGAGATGATCGATGTCTGGGGCGCCGACCATGGCGGCTATGTCAAGCGCATGCAGGCGGCGGTGAAGGCGCTTGCGGGCCATGAGAAAGCCCGGCTGGACATCGTGCTCTGCCAGATCGTGAAGGTCATGAAAGACGGCGAGCCGGTCAAAATGTCCAAGCGCGCCGGCACCTTCGTCGAGCTGCGGGATCTGATCGATGAGGTCGGCCCGGATGCCGTGCGCTTCCTGATGCTGATGCGCAAAGCCGACGCGCAGATGGATTTCGACCTCAACGCGGCCGTGGCGCAGACGCGCGAGAATCCGGTTTTCTACGTGCAATATGCCCATGCCCGCTGCCGCTCCGTGCTGCGCGCCGCATCTTTACCCTCGGCTGAGGCGGATTTCTCCTCCCTCACGGCACCGGAGGAAATGGCGATGATCCGCCGCCTCATCGCCTGGCCGCGCCTGGTTGAGCAGGCCGCCGAGGCGCGCGAGCCGCACCGTGTCGCGTTCTTCCTCTACGATCTCGCCTCGGATTTCCACGCGCTCTGGAATGCCGGGCGCGATAATACGAGCCTGCGCTTCCTGCAGGAGGACAAGCCCGCGGAAACCAGGGCGCGCATCGGGCTTGTGGCGGCCACCGCCATCGTGCTTCGCTCGGGCCTTGCGGTGCTGGGTGTCAATCCGGTTGAGGAGATGAGGTAGGATCTTGAGCGGCGAGGATGATGATTTCCTGTACCGTCCACACCGCGCCCAGGGGCAGCGGCTGGACCCGGCGATCCAGCGCATGGCCATCGCGGCGGGCGGCGTGTCGGTCATCGTCATCGTCGTTGCCTGGATATGGAGCGGCATCCATCCTTATACGTTTGGCCCGCCGCCGGTGGTCAGCCCGCCTGACACGCCGTTGCGCGTGGTCCCGGCAGACCCTGGCGGGCTGGTGGTGCCCGGCGCCAACATCCCCATCATGTCTGGTGAGATGAATGATTATGGAACGCCCCATCTGGCTCCCGCCGGTCAGGCGCCGGACATCGCGGCGCTGGACCAGGCGGCGGATCTAAACCAGCCAGCACCTGCGGCCCAGGCCCAGGCGCAGACACAGTCAGCCGGGCAGGGGGCCCCGGCCCAGCTCGCGCCGCAGCAAACCGCCAGCACTACGCCCTCCGCCACCGATACGCCGCAGAATGTCACCCCCGCCGCCTCCCAAACCCCAAGGCCGGGCTCGACTGCGACCAGCGCCGCCCAGGCGGTAGGCATGTCGGTCGTCCAACTCGCTGCGACGAACAGCGAGGATGGCGTGCTGTCCGTCTGGGTTCAGCTACAGCAGAAATTCCCCGACCTGCTGAAGGGACGCCAGCCGGAGATCATCCCGGCCATCGTCAATGGCCAGAGCGTCTGGCGCCTGCGCATTGGCGGCTTTGCCTCGCCCGACGCCGCTAAATCCTTCTGCGATTCACTCACCTCCAAGGGCGCGGCCTGTGCCGTGGCAGCATTTTGAAACCTGCAATTCTCGGTATTTCCGGCCCGTCCCTGACGGCGCAGGAGCGTGATCTGTTTCGCGAACATCAGCCGCGCGGGGCGATATTATTCGCGCGGAACATTAAGGATAAACTCCAACTCTCTGACCTTACGGCAGAGCTGAAGGAAACCTTGCCCCCAGGCGCGGTGCTGATGGTGGATCAGGAGGGCGGACGCGTCGCGCGCTTGAAACCCCCGCATTGGCCTGCCCTACCGGCCGCCGGATCGCTCTGCACGGCAGAGGAAGCCCTCGCCCACGGACGGGCCCTGGGCGCCATGGTCCGCGAGGCGGGCTTCACCTGCACCGCCGCCCCGGTGCTGGATATCCGAATCCCCGGCGCGTCTGACGTGGTGGGGGACCGCGCCATCACCGGCGATGCCGCCACGGTGGCGCGGCTGGGCGGGGAAATTGCCCGTGGCATCATCGCGGAAGGGGTGATTCCGGTGATGAAGCATCTACCCGGCCATGGCAGGGCGCTGGTGGATTCCCACATCTCCCTGCCGCGCGTGCCGGCGCTGACGGAGGATGATCTGGCCCCCTTCATCGCCAACCGGAACCTGCCTTGGGCGATGACGGCGCATGTGGTTTACGAGCAATATGATCCCGTAAATCCAGGCACTCTGTCGCCGATCATCATCCAGGACCTCATCCGGAAACGGATCGGCTTCAAGGGCATTTTGGTCTCCGACGATCTCGCCATGGGCGCGCTGTCCGGCGCCCCGGCCGAGCGCGCCACCCGCGCCCTGGCGGCAGGGTGCGACATCGCGCTTTATTGCCCCGGCGATTTCGAGGGCAACCGCGCCGTGCTGGAGGCGCTGTAACAAGTGCATGTCCTGCTCATCATCCTCGCTCTGGCGATTGCCATCATCATGCATGAGCTGGCGCATGGCGTGGTCGCCTATTGGCTGGGGGATTACACGGCGCGCTGGGCCGGGCGGCTGACGCTCAACCCCTTCAAGCATATCGACAAAACCGGCAGCATCGTCGTGCCGCTGGTTCTGGCGGTGGGGCAGGTTCTCACGCTGGGGCGGGTCGCCTTTCTTTACGGCTGGGCGAAGCCAGTTCCAGTCAATCCAGTCAATCTGCATATTGGCGCCTATCGCAACCCGCGCCGGCTGATGGCGATTGTCGCCGTTGCGGGGCCGATGATGAATTTCATCCTGGCCCTGGCGGGGGGCTTGGCGATGCATGGGGCGGTGGCGATGCAGTCAATCCAGTCATTGGATTTCCTGGCCTATTTCATCCAGATCAATCTGGTGCTCGGCCTGTTCAACCTGATCCCGCTGCCTCCCATGGATGGCGGTCGCATCGCGGTGGGCGTGCTGCCGCTGCCGCTCGCCATCGAGCTGGCGCAGGCTGAGAAGATCGGCATTGTGGCGGTGCTGCTGATATTGTTCGTATTGCCACTGACGCTGCGCGCAATTCGGCATTCATTTCGACCCGTTCCGTGAGGTGATGGGGCTGCTCCTGCCGCGCGCGGAGCGGGTGGTGCTGGCGCTCACGGGGAATGGCCTTGGAAACTGAAGCGCTTCTCCTGAAGCTGGAGGGGTTCGAGGGCCCGCTGGACCTGCTGCTGGAGCTTGCCCGCACGCAGAAGGTGGACCTCGCCAAAATCTCCATCCTGCATCTGGTCGAGCAGTTCCTGGCGGTGATCGAGGGCGCGCGGCGGGTGCGACTGGAGCTGGCGGCGGATTGGCTGGTGATGGCGGCCTGGCTGACCTGGCTGAAATCGCGCCTGCTGGTGCCCCAGCTCGGCGAGCCGGAGGATGCCGAGACCGCCGCTGAGATCCTGCAGGCGCGTCTCATGGATCTGCAGGCCATGCGCCAGGCCGCCGCCTGGATGGGGCAGCGCCCGCAGCTGGGATGGGATGTATTTGAGCGCGGCATCCCGGAGGAACTGACGGAGACTGGACCGCTCCCGGCTGAAGCTGGAGATGGCCGGGCTGCTCTCGGCCTATCTGGCGGCGCGGCGCCGGGCGGGGGCCAAGCTGCGATATCGCCCCAAGCCGATGGTCTATTTTTCGGTGCAGAATGCGTTGCAGCGCGTGGGCAGGCTGCTCGGCTCGTTGCCGGATTGGGCCAGCCTGGAGCAATTTCTGCCAGAAGGGCTGGAGGATGGCGTTCCGCGCCGTGCGGCCATCTCCTCAACACTCATCGCGGGGCTGGAAATGGCCAAGCATGGGCAGCTAGATTTACGCCAGGAAGAGAAATTCGGGCCGATTCTGATGCGGCAGACAAGAGGAGAGCGACGGATTTGACGGCTGACGAGTTTACTCCGGCGATGCGCCTGGCCGAAGCGGCGATTTTCGCGGCCACCCAGCCGGTGACGGCACGCGTGCTGACCAATCTGCTGCCAGAAGATGCGGATGTGGATTCGGTGATGGCGGCGTTGACGCGGGCCTATGAGACGCGGGGGGTGAATATCGTCACCGTTGGCGGGGGCTGGCAGTTCCGCACCGCGCCGGATCTCGCGCCCGCTTTGCGCAAGGTAGTGGAGCTGCCGCGCCGCCTGCCGCGCGTGGCGATGGAGAGCCTCGCCATCATCGCCTATCACCAGCCGGTGACGCGCACCGAGATCGAGGAGATCCGCGGCGCGGCGCTTTCCCAGAACACGCTGGATTTGCTGCTGGAAAACGGGCTGGTCACGCCCAAGGGCCGCAAGGAGACGCCGGGCCGCCCGACGCTCTGGGGCACCACCCCGGCCTTCCTGGCGCAGTTCGGGCTGAATGACCTGCGCGAGCTGCCCAAGCGCGAGGAATTGCTGATCGACCCTACCGGCCCAGCGCTTTCCGCGCCGCGGCCGGAGGCCGGGCCGCCCGCCGAGCCCGACTCCGAGGCGCCGGCGCCGCCTGCGGTAGCGGAGGGCGAGCCGGAATGAGCCAGCTGCGCATCACCCGGGAGACGCTGATGGATGGCACGCTGCGCGCAAGGCAGCGTGAATATGCCAAGGCCCATCCGGAGATGCGCTGGCGCACGGATGCCGAAATGGCGGCGCTGTTCGAGGGCATTCTGGCGGATCATCCGGCGGGCGAGGATCTCTGGGTGTTCGGCTATGGCTCGCTGATCTGGAACCCGGCCTTCGATTATGAGGCGAAAAGCTGCGCCCTGCTGCGCGGCTGGCACCGGCGCTTCTGCCTGAAAATGTATATGGGACGCGGCACCCCGGAAACGCCAGGGTTGATGCTGGCGCTGGACAAGGGCGGCGCCTGCCGGGGGGTGGCCTTCAGGATCGCGGCCAAAAAAATCAGGCATGAGCTGGGGCTTGTCTGGCAGCGCGAAATGTATGGCGGCGCCTATAATGCCCGCTGGGTCAGGCTGGAGGCGGGGGGCGCGCGGGTACGCGCCGTCACCTTCGTCATTAACCCCGCCCATCCGCGTTATATAAGGGAACTCACCATCGAGCAGACGGCGGCGCTGATCGCCACCGGGCGGGGCGATCTTGGCTCCTGCCGGGAATATTTCGACAATACGGTGGCGCATCTGCGCCAACTCGGGGTGAAGGATGCGGCGCTGCATGCGTATCGCCGCGTCTTTGCCATCCGCGTGACGGCCTGCTAGCAAGCCTGCGCGATGTTTGGATTATCATGGGGTGAGATCGGGCTGATCATGGCGGTGGCGCTCATTGCCATCGGGCCAAAGGATTTGCCTGTCGCGATTCGTACCGTCACCGGGCTGATCAAGAAGGCGCGGGGCATGGCGGCGGAATTCCAGGGCCATGTCGATGAGATGATGCGCGAGGCGAATCTCTCCGATGTGAAGGGGGAGATCGACAAGCTCCGGCGCTTCGATTTCCGCTCCGCCGCCGAGACTACACTGGACCCGGACGGCAAGCTGCGCGCCACCGTGAAGGACGTGAATGACGGCGTTGCTGCCGCCGCCACGCCCTATAAGCCGCCCGCACCGGTGGAGGAGCCCCCGCCGGACGCCCCCGCCGTGATCCCGCCCGATGCCGCGCGCAAGGCGCCGGTTCCCGCTTTTATTCCGCCTGGCACCAGGCGCTGGGGTTTTTAACATCATGGCCGCCGATGACGATGCAGATCGACGACAAGGAAATGCCGCTGCTGGAGCATCTGGCGGAGCTGCGCCGCCGGCTGATCTGGTCGGCCGCCGCGTTCCTCATCTGCTTCCTGGTCTGCTACCATTTCGCCCCGAGGATCTACGAATTCCTGGCCGCCCCGCTGGCGCATGCGCTGGAGGCGACGGGGCGAGAAGCCTGAGCTGATCTATACCGCGCTTTATGAGGCGTTCTTTACCTATGTGAAGGTGGCGGTGTTCGCGGCGGCGTTCATCTCCTTCCCCGTCGTGGCCGCGCAGATCTGGCTGTTCGTAGCGCCGGGGCTCTATAAGCGCGAGCAGCGGGCCTTGCTGCCCTTTCTGATCGCCACGCCCATCTTGTTCTTCGCGGGCGGGGCGCTGGCTTATTATGTGTTCTTTCCGGTGGCGTGGAAATTCTTCCTCTCCTTCCAGCAGAGCACGGGCGGGGTGGATATCTCGCTGATGGCGCGGGTGTCCGACTATCTGAACGTCGTGATGAAGCTGATCTTCGCCTTCGGGCTCAGCTTCGAACTGCCGGTGCTGCTCACGTTGCTGGGCAAGGTGGGCATCGTCTCCTCGGCGGCGCTGAAGAAATACCGGCGCTATGCCTATGTCGGCTGCTTCGTGCTGGCGGCGGTGATGGCCCCGCCGGATGTGCCGAGCCAGTGCATCATGGCCGGTCTGCTGATCTTCCTGTTCGAGATCTCGCTGTTTTTCGTGAAAATGGTCGAGCCGAAATTCGAGGATGAGGCCGCGGACGCGGCGAAGGACGAAACCGAAGAAGCAAAAGACTCCGAACATGCATGACATCAAGATGATCCGTGAGGATGCCGCTGGATTTGACGCGGGCCTTGCCCGCCGGGGGATATTGCCGCTTTCGCCCGAATTGCTGGGGCTGGATGAGCAGCGCCGCGCCGCGCTGGCCAAGCAGCAGGAATTGCAGGCCGAGCGCAACGCTTTGGCCAAGAAGATCGGCGAGGCGAAGCGCAACAAATCCGATACCTCCGCGCTGGAGGCAGACGGTGCGGCCCTGCGCGCGAAGATGGAGGCGCTTGATGCCGAGGCCCCGCGCCTGGACGGGCTGCTGCGTGAGATGCTGGCCAAAATCCCGAACCTGATCGACGGCGCCGTGCCGGAAGGCAAGGACGAGGCCGAAAACAAGCTGGAGAAGCAGTTCGGCGCGCCGCGCAATTTCGCCTTCACGCCGAAGGAGCATTTCGAGCTGGGCGAAGCGCTGGGGCTGATGGATTTTTCCAATGCCGCGAAGATCGCCGGGTCGCGTTTCACCGTGCTGAAGGGCGCGCTGGCGCGGCTGGAGCGCGCGCTGGGGCAGTTCATGCTGGATACCCATACCGGCGAGCATGGCTATTGCGAGACCATCGTGCCGCTGCTGGTGAATGACGCCGCGATGTTCGGCACCGGGCAATTGCCGAAATTCGCCGAGGATCTGTTCGCCACCACCGATGGGCGCTGGCTGATCCCCACCGCCGAGGTTTCGCTGACCAATCTTGTGGCGGGCGAGATTTTGCCCGCCGCGCAACTGCCGATCCGCATGGCGGCCCTGTCTCCGTGCTTTCGTTCCGAGGCGGGCTCCGCCGGGCGGGATGTGCGCGGCATGCTGCGCCAGCACCAGTTCTATAAGGTGGAGCTGGTTACCATCACCACGCCGGAACAAAGCTGGGACGAGCATGAGCGCATGACCCGCGCCGCCGAGACGATCCTCGAGCGCCTCGAGCTGCCCTACCGGCGCATGCTGCTATGTGCAGGGGATACCGGCTTCTCTGCCGCCAAGACATACGATCTCGAAGTCTGGATGCCGGGGCAGGGGACGTACCGCGAGATTTCCTCCTGCTCCAACACGCTCGCCTTCCAGGCGCGGCGGATGAATGCCCGCTACCGCGCGGGGGAGCAGAAGCCGGATTTCGTGCATACGCTGAACGGCTCGGGCGTGGCGGTGGGGCGCGCGCTGATCGCGGTGATGGAGAATTACCAGAACGAGGATGGCACGATCACAGTGCCAGACGTGCTGCGGCCTTATATGGGCGGGCTGGAGAAGATCGCCGCCGCCTGACGGGAAAAGACCGGCGTTTGCGTTGACATGGACGGCGGACCTTTCGCATGGTCCGCCGCGTATTTTTGAGGAATGACTACATGAGCACCGAGCTGAAAGCCGCCATCGAAGCCGCCTGGGAAAACCGCGCCGGGATTTCGCCCGCCACCAAGGGCGAGGTGCGCGATGCCGTTGAGGCGGCGCTGGAGCTGCTGGATGCAGGCAAGGCCCGCGTGGCGGAGCCGGGGGCGGATGGCTGGGTGGTGAACCAGTGGCTGAAGCAGGCGGTGCTGCTCTCCTTCCGGCTCTATCCCAACCAGATCATGGAGGGTGCCGGCGGCGCGCCGGTGTTCGACAAGGTGGCGGTGAAGTTCGCCGGATGGAGCGATAACCACTTTGCCGATGCCGGCATCCGCGTGGTGCCCGGCGCGGTGGTACGCCGCTCGGCCTTCATCGCGCCCGGCGTGGTGCTGATGCCCAGCTTCACCAATGTCGGCGCCTATGTGGGCGAGAACACGATGATCGACACCTGGTCGACCGTCGGCTCCTGCGCGCAGATCGGCAAGAACTGCCATATTTCCGGCGGTGTGGGCATTGGCGGCGTGCTGGAGCCGCTGCAGGCGAATCCGGTGATCATCGAGGATGATTGCTTCATCGGCGCGCGCTCGGAAGTGGCTGAAGGTGTCATTGTCGGCACCGGCGCCGTGATCTCCATGGGCGTGTTCCTGGGGGCCTCCACCAAGATCGTCGACCGTGAGACCGGCGAGATTTTCTATGGCAAGGTGCCGCCTTATTCCGTGGTGGTGCCGGGCACATTGCCGGGCAAGACGCCTGCGTCCCCCAGCCTGGCCTGCGCGGTGATCGTGAAGCGCGTGGATGCGCAGACGCGCTCCAAGACCTCCATCAACGAGTTGCTGCGCGCGTGATTTCTGCTCCGGCCCTGCTGCGGGATCTGCTTCGCTGTCCGTCGGTCACACCGGCGGATGGCGGGGCGCAGGCTGTGCTTATCGCGGCGCTTGAGGGGCTGGGGTTTGAGGTCACGCGGCTGAAATTCGGCGAGATCGAGAATTTCTTTGCTGAACGTAAAGGCCCGGGGCGGCATCTCTGCTTCGCGGGCCATACGGATGTGGTGCCGCCTGGCGATGGCTGGTCCCACGGCCCCTTTGCGGGGGAGGAGCAAGATGGCGTGCTCTATGGGCGCGGGGCAGTGGACATGAAGGGCGGCATCGCCGCGTTCGTGGCGGCCGTTGCCCAGGTGCCGGGCCATGTCTCGCTGCTGATTACCGGCGATGAGGAAGGCGAGGCGGTGGACGGCACCGTGCGCGTTCTGGAATGGATGCAGGACGCACGGAAGATCCCGGATTTCTGCGTGGTGGGCGAGCCGACCAGCAAGGCACGCCTGGGCGATGTGGTGAAGGTGGGGCGGCGCGGCAGCCTGAATGCCGTCATCACCATGCCCGGGCGTCAGGGCCATGCCGCCTATCCGCATCTGGCGCAGAACGCGGTGCACAAGCTGGTGCCGGTGCTGGCCGAACTGGTGGAAAAGAAGCTGGATGACGGCTCCGAGTTTTTCGAGCCATCTTCCCTGCAGATCACCAGCGTGGATGTCGGCAACAAGGTGACGAACGTGATCCCCGGTGAGGCGGTGGCGAAGCTGAATATCCGCTTCAACGACCTGCATAGCGGCGCCTCACTGACCGCCTGGGTAAAGGATGTGCTGGCCCGCCATGCGCCCGATGCCATGCTTGCCGTGAAGGTCTCGGGCGAATCCTTCCTGACCCAGCCGGGCGATGAGACCGGCGCGCTGGTGCGGGCCATTAAATCCGTGACGGGCTTTGAGCCTGAGCGCAACACCGGCGGCGGTACATCGGATGCGCGGTTTATCGCCCGCTATTGTCCGGTGGCGGAGTTCGGGCTGGTAGGGACAAGCATGCACAAGGTGGATGAGGCCGTGCCGGTGGCGGAGCTGGCCCAGCTTGCCGATATCTATGCCGCCTTGATCCGGGAATTCTGCCGATGATCCTGCAAGGCCTCATCAAGCTGGCGCGCGGCAATGCCAAGGGAGTCGAGGAATTTTCCGGCACGCCGGAGGCGTTCTCCGCCTCGCTGGCGCCGCTCATCGCCTTTCCGCTGGTCGGCGCCTTCATCACCGCGGTCAGCGGGGATTGGAGGGCGGCGCTCATCGGCCTGCTCTCCCGGCTTTGCGCGGTGCTGGCCCTGCCGCTGGTGACCTATGAGTTCGCCCGGCTGTTCGGCAAGCAGACCCTTTGGCTGCGCACCGCCACGTCGCTCAACTGGTGCTTCTGGCTGGTTTTGCCCGCCATTCTGGTGGCGGCGCTTCTGGGCTCGGTCATCGTGCAGTTCGGCCTGCCGCTCGCGCGGGCGGAGATGGCGGTGCTGGGGCTCATCGGGCTCTATCTGCTCTGGAACCGCTGGTTTGTGTTCAAATCGGGGCTGCAGCTCAATATCTGGCGCGCCTTGCTGATGTTGGCGGCCAGTCTTGCTGTCACTGGGCTGTTCGCGGTCGTGCCGTGGCTGGCCGGGCTGCCGATGCCCGGCGCGGATGTGACCTCACTCCCCTGATCTCCCGTTACGATTTGTCATGCGCTTGATAAGCCCAGCGCGGGGACAAAATGCGTCAGGGTCAGTATAGCGTCCTGGACTTAAGAGACGGGAGTGGGCTTGCGTGGCGGAAGCTGGGGTGCGGCAAAAGGGCGGCAAGGGCCGCTGGATCATCGCTGGAATCGTGGTGCTGGCGGTGGCATTCATCTGGTGGCGCCATTCAGGGCAGAAGCACGGTTTCGGCGGCCCGGCCCCGCAGGCAGTGGGCGTGGCCCAGGCCGTGAGCGGCCCGATGAAGGTAACGCTGGATGAACTGGGGACCGTCACGCCGCTCGCCACGGTGACCGTGCTGCCGCAGATCAGCGGCTATATCACCCAGGTCGGCTTTACCGAGGGGCAGATGGTCCAGAAGGGCCAGTTCCTGGTGCAGATCGACCCGCGGCCCTACCAGATTCAGCTTGAGCAATATCAGGCTGCCATGGCCAAGGACCAGGCGAGCCTGGCCCAGGCGCGATCAGACCTCGCGCGCTATCAGAAGCTGGCGTCTCAGGATAGTATTTCCGCCCAGATCGTTTCTGACCAGGAATATGCCGTTGCCCAGGACGAGGCGGCGCTGAAATCCGATCAGGTGAATATCGACAGCGCCAAGCTGGACCTTGTCTATTGCCATATCACCTCGCCAGTGGCGGGGCGTGTCGGGCTGAGGCTGGTGGATGTAGGCAATTATGTCACGTCCGGCAGTTCCACAGGGCTTGCGGTTGTCACCACCACCAGCCCGACAACGGCGATTTTTTCCGTGGCCCAGCAGGACCTGGCGCCGGTGCTTGAGCAGCTTGAGCAGGGCGCCACGCTCACCGCCAGCGCCTATGCCAGCGATGACGTGACCAGGCTGGAGGACGGCACGCTCGCCGCCATAGATAACCAGGTGAACACCTCCACCGGCATGGTGAAGCTGCGCGCCGATTTTGCCAATACCGACAATATGCTGTTTCCCAACCAGTTCGTGAATGTGCATCTGTTGGTGAAAACACTTGAGAACGCGACCTTGGTGCCCAGCCCCGCCGTGCAGGACGGCGCCCCTGGGGCTTATGTTTACGTTGTGCAGCCGGACAGCACGGTAAAAGTGCAACTGGTGACAACGGGCCCGACGGATGGGGTGAACACGGTGATCACCAAGGGGCTGAAGCCGGGTGACGAGGTGGTGGTGGATGGCGTGGACCGCCTGACCGATGGCAGCCAAGTCACGGTTTCAGGCACGGAGGCGGTGACCACCGACGGCACGCCAGAGAGCGTGACGCCCGTGGCCAGCACCACGCCGGCGGCCGCCCGCGGCAAGAGCGGTAAAAGACGCCATCATCGGCAGGGCGGCAACGGCACGGCTGGCCAGTGAATCCCTCGCGGCTATTCATTCTCCGGCCGGTCGCGACATCGCTTTTGATGATCGCGTTCGTGCTGGTCGGGCTCGTGGCATTCCAGTATCTGCCGGTTTCGGCACTGCCGGATGTGAATTACCCCACCATTGAGGTGCAGACCTTCTATCCCGGCGCCTCCCCGGATGTGATGACCACCTCCGTTACCGCGCCGCTGGAACGCCAGCTCGGCGAGATGGCGGGGCTCAACCAGATGTCCAGCCAAAGTTCGGCGGGCGCATCGGTCATCACGCTGCAGTTCGATCTTTCGCTCAACCTTGATGTGGCGGAGCAGGAGGTGCAGGCGGCCATCAACGCGGCGGGGAATCTGCTGCCGTCTGACCTTCCGGCGCCGCCGATCTATGCCAAGGTGAACCCGGCCGACGCGCCAATCATGACGCTGGCCATCACCTCCAAGACGATGAATCTCATCGACGTCGAGAGTATCGTGAATTCACGTCTGGCCTCGAAGATTTCGGAAATCTCGGGCGTGGGTCTGGTGTCGGTCTCGGGTGGCAATCAGCCCGCCATCCGGGTTGAGGTGAACCCGCAGGCGCTCGCCTCTTACGGCATCTCGATCGATAATATCCGTACTGATATAAGCAATCTCAACGTTAATTCGCCGAAGGGCAGCTTCTCCGGCCCGGTGCAGAATTACACGATTAATGACAACGACCAGATCACCGATCCCGCGCAGTACGAGAACCTTGTCATCGCCTACAAGGCTGGCACGCCGGTCTTTCTGAAGGATGTGGCAAAGGTTATCGCGGCGCCGGAGAATGCCGAGCTGGGCGCCTGGGCCAACCGCACGCCCGCGATCATCCTGAACATTCAGCGCCAGCCCAACGCGAATGTCATCGAGACCGTCAACGCCATCAAGCGCGCCCTGCCCACGCTCACCACCGGCCTGCCGGCGGCGATGCAGATCGCGGTGATGAGCGACGGCACGACCTCCATCCGCGCCTCGGTGCGCGATGCGGAGTTTGAGCTGCTGCTCAGTATCCTCCTTGTCGTGGCGGTGATTTATCTGTTTTTGGGCAGCCTGCGCGCCACCATCATTCCGAGCATCTCGGTGCCGGTTTCACTCATCGGCACGCTCGCCTTCATGTATCTGTGCGGGTTTTCCATCGATAATCTCTCATTGATGGCGCTGATCGTGGCGACGGGCTTTGTGGTGGATGATTCCATCGTGATGATCGAGAACATCGCCCGCTATCTGGAGATGGGCGAAACCCCGATGCAGGCGGCGCTGAAAGGCGCGGGGCAGATGGGCTTCACCATCATCTCGCTCACCGTCTCGCTCATCGCGGTGCTGATCCCGCTGCTCTTTATGGGCGATGTTGTGGGGCGGCTCTTCTCCGAATTCGCAGTGACATTGGCGGTGACCATCGTGATCTCCGCCGTGGTCTCGCTGACCCTGGTGCCGATGCTCTGCTCGCGCATTCTGCACCCGGCGGCGGAGGAACATCCGGGGCGTATCGCGCGCTGGGCGAATGAGCGGTTCGAGCGCGTTATACAGGCCTATGGGCGTGGGCTGACCTGGGTGCTGGGGCATGGGCGCCTGACGCTGGGCGTGGCGGTGGCCACCCTGATTCTCACCGGGCTGCTCTACGTCTTCATCCCGAAAGGCTTCTTTCCGGTGCAGGATACCGGGGTGATCCAAGGCATCAGCCAGGGGTCGCAGAGCACCTCCTACGCTGCGATGGCGCAGCACCAGCAGCAACTGGCCGATGCGATTCTGAAAGACCCCGATGTTGTCAGCCTGACCTCCTATATCGGCGTGGATGGCACCAACACCACGCTGAACCAGGGGCGGTTCCTGATCAATCTGAAGCCGAAATCAGAACGCCGCCTGAGCGCCGCACAGATCATTCCCCGGCTGAACAAGGATGTCGCGGATGTTCCTGGCATTTCGCTCTTCCTGCAGCCGGTGCAAAGCCTGACGTTGGACACCATAATCGCCCCCACCCAGTACCAGTTTGTGCTGGAGGATCCGAATTCGGATGATTTTGCCACCTATGTGCCGAAGCTGATGGAAAAGCTTCAGGCCCTGCCTGAGATCACCGATGTGGCAAGCGGCCTGCAGGCTTCGGGCGACTCCGTCTATATCGATATCGACCGCTCCACCGCGGCGCGCTACGGCATTACCCCCGCCACGGTGGATAATGAGCTCTATGACGCGTTCGGCCAGCGCATCATCTCCACCATCTTTACCCAGAGCGACCAGTTCCGGGTGATCATGGGGGTTTCGGCGGACCGGATGAATTCCGTCGCGTCTCTCGGGAATATCTATCTCCCATCCTCTTCATCGTCCGGCGGGCAGGTGCCGCTGTCGGCCATCGCCACCTTTACGGTGCAGAAGGCGCCTTTGGTCATCCAGCATCTCGGCCAGTTTCCCGCCACCACCATCTCCTTCAACCTCGCGCAAGGAGCGTCGCTGGGGCAGGCGGTGAACGCGATCGAGCAGGCGGAAAAAACCTTGAACCTGCCAGCCGCGATGCAGACCTCCTTCCAGGGTGCGGCGGCGCAGTTCCAGAGCTCGCTCTCCAACGAGGTGTATCTGCTCATCGCCGCGATCATCGCCGTCTATATCGTGCTGGGCGTGCTCTATGAGAGCTTCGTGCATCCGGTCACGATCCTCTCCACCCTGCCGTCGGCGGGCATCGGCGCGCTGGTGTTTCTGTGGCTGGCGGGCGATGGGCTGGGGGTCATCGGCATCATCGGCATCGTGCTGCTCATCGGCATCGTGAAGAAGAACGCGATCATGATGATCGATTTCGCGCTGCAGGCGGAACGCAGCGAGGGCAAGGCGCCGCGCGAAGCGATCCATGAGGCGGCGCTGCTGCGTTTCCGGCCGATTTTGATGACCACGCTCGCGGCCATGCTCGCCGGGCTGCCGCTGATCTTCGGGGGCGGCATGGGCTCCGAGCTGCGGGCGCCGCTTGGGCTCGCCATCGTCGGCGGTCTGCTGGTCAGCCAGGTGCTCACCCTGTTCACCACGCCAGTGATCTATCTGGCCTTCGATGCGCTGGCCAAGCGTCTGCGCGGGCAAAGCGCGTGAATATTCCGGCGATCTTCATTCGCAGGCCGGTCGCGACCATTCTGCTGACCATCGGCATCGCGCTGTCCGGCATGCTGGCTTTTACCCGCATGCCGGTGGCGCCGTTGCCACCGATCGCTTTCCCCACCATCCAGGTGATGGCGAACATGGCGGGTGCCAGCCCGGACACCATGGCCTCCACCGTGGCGGGGCCGCTGGAGCGCCATCTCGGCGCCATCGCCGATGTGACGGAGATGACCTCGCAATCGAGCCTCGGCACCACGCGCGTTGTGCTGCAATTCGGGCTGGACCGCGACATCAATGGTGCCTCCCGCGATGTGGAGGCGGCGATCCAGGCGGCGCGGGCGGATCTGCCGGCCTCGTTGCGTGCCAACCCGACCTATAACAAGTTCAATCCGGCCGATGCGCCGATCATGATACTGGCGCTCACCTCGGATACACTGACGCCAGCCCAGCTCTATGATTCCGCCGATACGGTGCTGGAGCAGCAATTCTCGCAGATCAGCGGCGTGGGCGAGGTGGAACTGGGCGGCTCGGCCTTGCCCGCCGTGCGGGTGGAGCTGCAGCCCGGGCCGCTCGCCAAATACGGCATCGGCCTTGAGGATGTGCGCGCTGCCCTGGCGGGGGCGAACGCCAACGCGCCAAAAGGCTATTTCGATGTCGGGCCGGCGCGCTATCAACTCTACACCAACGACCAGGCCAAGACGGCGGCGCAATATCGTGACCTGGTGATCGCCTACCGCAACGGCCAAGCGGTGAAGCTCTCCGATGTCGCGGATGTCGAGAACTCGGTCGAGAACACGCAGAATGCCGGGCTTTATAACGGCAAGACGGCGGTGCTGGTGATCATCCACGCCACGCCGGGCGCCAACATCATCCAGACCGTGGATGCCATCAAGGCCCTGTTGCCTTCCTTGCAGGCGGCGTTGCCGCCCGCCATCCATATCGGCGTGGCGATGGACCGCAGCCAGTCCATCCGCGCCGCGGTGAATGATACCGAACGCACGCTGTTCATAGCCGTGCTGCTTGTGGTGGCGGTGGTGTTCATCTTCCTGCGCTCGCCGCGCGCCACGCTCATTCCCGGGCTTGCCGTGCCGGTTTCCATCATCGGCACGTTCGGGCCGATGTATCTGCTTGGATTTTCCATCGATAATCTCTCACTGATGGCGCTGACCATCGCCACAGGCTTCGTGGTGGACGACGCGGTGGTGGTAACCGAAAACACCATGCGCCATCTGGAGGATGGCATGAGCCCGCTGGATGCGGCGTTGCGCGGCGGCGCGGAGGTGGGATTCACCGTGCTGTCAATGAGCCTGTCGCTCATCGCGGTGTTTCTGCCGATTTTGCTGATGCCGGGGCTGGTCGGCGAGCTGTTCAAGGAATTCGCCGAGACGCTCTCCATCACCATCCTCATCTCGCTGCTGGTCTCGCTCACCACCACGCCGATGCTCTGCGCGCTGCTGCTGCGCCCGCAGGCGCATGACCCGCGCAAGCCGCACAGGCTGCTGGAGGCACTGGAAAAAGGGTTCAACCGGGCGCGCGATGCCTATGAGCGCTCGCTGCGCTGGGCGCTCGCTCATGCGCGGCTCGTCGGCATCGGGTTCCTGCTGACCATCGTGCTCAATGTCGTGCTGTTCGTGGTGGTGCCGAAGGGGTTTTTCCCGGAGCAGGATAATGGGCTGCTGATCGGCAACATGCAGGCTGACCAATCGACCTCGTTCGCCTCCATGCAGGCGAAAATGACGGCGGCGGAAGCGATCATCCAGAAAGACAAGGCGGTGGAATTCGGCCTCCGGCTTCACCGGCGGCCGCTCGACCAACTCGGCCTTTCTGTTCGTCACCTTGAAGCCGTTGAGCGAGCGGGATGCCTCAGCGTCCCAGGTGGTGGCAAGGCTGCGCGGCCCGCTCGCGCGCATTGCCGGAGCACAGACCTTCCTGGTTCCGGCGCAGGATCTGCACGTAGGCGGGCGGCAGAGTAATGCCGAATATCAATACACCCTGATGAGTGATGATTCCGAGGCGTTGAAGGCATGGGTTCCGAAGATCGTCGCCGCGCTGCGGAAGGACAGCACGCTGGTGGATGTGAATTCCGATATGCAGAACGGCGGGCTTGAGACAGACGTCAAGATCGACCGTGCCCAGGCCTCGCGCTTTGGGCTGACGCCGCAGCAGATCGACGCGACCCTGTACGATGCCTTCGGCCAGCGCACCGTTTCCACCATCTATAACGAGCTGAACCAGTATGAGGTGGTGATGGAGTTCGCGCCCCGTTACCAGCAGACGCCGGCGGATCTCGCGCGCATCTATGTCAGCACCTCGGGCGGCACGGCGAGTGGCACAAGCGCCACCCAGCTCTCGGCCGGGGCGGTTTCCAGCGGCAGCACAAGTGCCAGCACACGGACCAGCGCCATCGCGCTGGACAGTGCCACCAACGCCGCGATCAACTCGATTTCCGGCAGCAAGAGTAGTTCCTCCGGCACGGCGGTCAGCACCAATGAGGAGACGATGGTGCCGCTCTCGGCCTTCACCACCATTGTGCCCGGCACCACGCCGATCACCGTCAACCACCAGGGCGGGCAGATCGCGGCGACGATCTCTTTCTCCCTGCCGCAGGGCGTGGCCCTGGGCACGGCGGCGGCGGCGATCGAGAGCACGATGAGCAATCTGGACGTGCCGCTCTCCATCAAGGGCAGCTTTGCCGGCACGGCGGCGGCGTTCAAATCCTCCTCCGCCTCGGAGCCGCTTTTGATCCTGGCAGCGCTGGCGGCGGTCTATATCGTGCTGGGGATTTTGTATGAGAGCACGATCCATCCGCTGACCATTCTGTCCACCATTCCCTCGGCGGGCGTGGGCGCGACGCTGTTCCTGCTGATGCTGAATACGCCGCTCACCATCATCGCCCTCATCGGCGTGATCCTGCTCATCGGCATCGTGAAGAAGAATGCCATCCTGATGATTGATTTCGCGCTGGCCTTGCAACGCGGCGAGGGCATTGCGCCGGAGGAGGCGATTTTCCGGGCCGCCATCCTGCGCTTCCGGCCGATCCTGATGACGACCTTCGCTGCGATGCTGGGTGCGTTGCCGCTGGCCATCGGCATTGGCCAGGGGGCCAGCCTGCGCCAGCCGCTGGGCTTGACGATTATTGGCGGCCTGCTCGTGAGCCAGGCGCTGACATTATACACCACGCCGGTTCTGTATCTGTGGCTGGAGCGGCTGGGCATGAAACTACGCGGCGGACGAGATAAGGCCGCCCCGCGCTCGGGTAACATTGTGGAGGTGCCATGAGGCGCATCGCGTTCGTCGGCTTGCTGGGCCTTTCAGGCTGCATGGTGGGGCCCAATTATCATAAGCCGCAGCTCGCCGTGCCTGCCGCCTACAAGGCCGCGCCCGGCTGGGTGAAGGCCGAGCCCGCCGATGCCGCGCCCAAGGGCGCGTGGTGGCAGGCCTTCGGCGATCCGGTGCTGGACAAACTCGAACCCCAGGTGGCGGTGAACAACGCCACGCTGGCCGCCGATTTCTATGCCTATCAGCAGGCCGTGGCGCTGGCGCAGGAAGCGCGGGGCAGCCTGTTCCCCACGTTGGGACTTACCAGCAGCGCCACGCGCGCGGGGGAGGATTTGTCCAGCGCCGCCACGCATGGTGGCCCCACCACCTCCGGCACGTTCGAGGGCCAGGCCTCCTGGAGCCTCGATATATGGGGCAAGATCCGCCGCCAGGTGCAGAGCGACGTGGCAAACGCCCAGGCCAGTGCTGCGGACCTCGCCAATGCCACGCTGAGCGCCCAGGCGGCGCTGGCCTCCGATTATGTGGATCTGCGCACGGCGGATGCGAATATCGCACTCTTGCGCCAGACCGTGGCGGCCTACCAGGAAAGCCTGCGGATCACCCAGAACAAATATGCGGCGGGGACGGTCTCGCAATCCGATGTGATCACCGCGCAGACGGAATTGGATGGCGCGCAATCCAGCCTGGTGGCCGAGGGGGCGGTGCGGGCGCAATATGAGCATGCCATCGCCGTGCTCACCGGCCATGCGCCCGTAGAGCTTGCCATCCCTGAGGGCACGCAGATTGCCGCCGTTCCCGTCGCACCGCCGCAAGTGCCGAGCACGCTGCTGGAGCGCCGGCCGGACATCGCCGCCGCCGAACGCCAGATGGCGGCGCAGAACGCGCTGATCGGCGCGGCGGTGGCGGCCTATTATCCTGATCTGTCGCTCTCCGCGCTGGGCGGGTTCTCCGCCAACCCGATCACCGGGCTGTTCAACACCTCCAACGCGCTCTGGTCGCTCGGCACCGCGGCAAGCGACGATATTTTCGAGGGCGGTGTACGCGGCCAGGCGGTGACGGCGGCCAAGGCCGGGTATCTGGAAAGTGTCGAGACCTACCGGCAGACAGTGCTGACCGCCTTCCAGGATGTTGAGGACGATCTCTCCAACCTGCAAATCTACGCCCAGCAGGCGCAGGTGCAGGACCGGGCGGTGGCCGATGCCAGCCGCGCGGCGCAGATCGCGCTGAACGAGTACCGCGCCGGCACGGCGGATTATACCACCGTGGTGACGGCGCAGGTGACATTGCTTTCTGACCAGCAGACAGCGCTCTCCGTCCAGCAGAGCCGGTTGCTGGCGAGTATCGCGCTTTATCAGGATCTGGGCGGCGGGTTCCAGGAAAGTGACCTGCCGAGCGCCGGGGAGATCCAGAGCAAGCTGCCTTTCGCGCCCTGAGCAAGTTTCAGAGTTTAGAACCGATCGTGAAATGATTGGTTCTAAACTCATCAGACTCTAATGCCCCATCCAGCCGGAGAGGGTGCGGAACAGTATGCCGCCCAGGCAGACGCCAAGCGCGCCCGCGATGCCAACCAGCGTCGGCGGGGCGGGCAGGGGCAGGCGTAGCCAGGAGAAGAGCAGCCCTACGGCGAAGCCTGCCCCAAGGCCCAGGAGCAGTTGCGAGGCCTCGCCCATCAGGCGGCTTTGATGCCGGCTAGAAATGTTTCCATGAGTTGCTCGATGAAGGCCAATGTCGGGGCGTCGGCCAACTTGCCGCCGGTGATTTTGGCGCCCACCTGCGTGATGGCGATTTCCGGCAGCGGCACTAGGCGGCAAAGCATGGAGGACAGGGTTTCGCGCAGCTGCGCCTGTGCCCGCACGCCGCCGAGCGCGCCGGGTGAAAGGGTGGCGAACATCACCGGCTTGCCCAGGATGGGGCTGGAGAAGGCCGGACGGGACAGCCAATCCAGCGTGTTCTTGAGCACACCCGGCAGGCCGTGGTTGAATTCCGGCGTGACGATAAGCACCGCGTCGCTGGTGCCGATCTGTGCCCTGGCCTGTGCCACAGTGGCGGGGGCGTCAGCATTGTCCAGGTCCTGGTTGTAATGCGGCAGCGCACCGACATCGATGGTGTCGTAGCGTGTGCCAGCGGGCAGCAATTCGGCGATCGAAGCCAGGACGAGGCGCGAATAGGAGTTGGCGCGCAGGCTGCCGGCAATGCCGGTAATGGTGAGAGAAGAAGCCATGTTGTCGTCTTTCCTGTGGTGTATTGGAACGAATTGGCATTTAGGAAACAAATGAGGTAATTTCTTTCGCAAAATTGCCAAATTTGTCTGGAGGATTGCCATGTCATCCTTGCCGGTTTTTCCACCTGTCCAGGCCGAGTTGCGCGTGCACCAGGCGGGGGGACGTGTCGATATGCACAGCCATCCTTGCGGGCAGCTTGGGGTTGTGCTGCGCGGCACGATGCTTGTGGAGACCCAGGAGGGGCGCTGGCTGGCACCGATGGGCCGTGGCATATGGCTGCCGCCGGGTATGGCGCATGGCGCGCGCTATAGTGAGGCATCGCAACTTGTGCTGGTGCAGCTTTCGCCGGGTTTCTCCGCCCGGCTGCCGCCTCATGGCGCCAGCCTGCCGGTCTCAGGCTTGCTGCGGGAATTGGCACTGGCGGTGGCCCGCGCGTCGGGGGAGATCACGGATGACGAAGCAGAGCTGATGGCCAGGCTGCTTGCGCGCGAGGCGGCGCGGCCGCAGGAGGGCGGGGTTCTGTTTGTCTCCTACGGCAACGACCCGCGCTTGCGCCGGGCCGTTGCCGTGCTGCTGGCCGAGCCTGGCAGCGCCATCACGCTGCATGAGCTTGCCGTCCGGGCGGGTGCCAGCGCGCGCACCCTGGCCCGGCTGTTTGAGGCGGAGACGGGCATGGGATTTTCCCGCTGGCGCGAGCATCTTCGCATCAATCTGGCGGTGGACCGGTTGATCCTCGGCCAGAGCATCACCCGCACGGCGCTGGAGCTTGGCTATCAAAGCCCTGGCGCTTTCAGCACCATGTTTGCCCGCCTGCTTGGCCTGCCGCCCAGCAAATTCCTGCACAGTCTGGCGGAGGAGAAGGGCAGCCTGCCCTTGGCGGGTCACACGCCGGTATAAGGGGGTTGCGCTCAGCCCGCCGGGCGAGGCAGGGCGATAAGTGCCTGTGTGCCTGAGCGGTAAAGCACTTGCGTGCTCCAGCCTTGCAGCAGCGGCGGCAACGGGTCGCTGACGCGCGATTGCGGGCCGCGCGCGCTGTTGATCTGCGCGGCGCTGATCGCCCCGCTGGCGATGGCATTCCGCAAGGCGCTGACGTCATGCGTGGCGAGCAGATACTGGCCGTACAGGAAAAAATCCAGCCGGTAGCCTTTGCCGGCCCAGTAGCAATAAGCCAGATCCTCGCAGGCGACAGGGCCGGGCAGAGCGCGGATTTGTGTTTCCATGGCCTGTGACGCGGCAAGGCGGGCGGGGTAGTTGGCGATGTCGTGCCAGCTTTTCACCGCCCCCAGCGGCACCAGGACGATGAAGGGGATGAGCAGCCAGGGCAGCGCGCGCGGCGCACGCGCCAGGGCAACGCCGGACAGCACGCAGAGCAGCGACAGGGTTTCGAAATGGGCGTTGATGTCCACCCCGATGCCGCCGCGCTCCACTGTGCCGGTGAGCAGTGCCGCCATGGCAGCCAGCAGCAGCAATTGCAGTCGCGAATCCTGGCGCCAGAATTTGGCCAGCCAACTCGCCGTCAGGATCATCGGCAGCAGAGCGAGCAGGAAGGGCAGGGATTTCAGCAGGGCGCGGGAAATCCCGTAATGCCGTGGCGTGAGAAAGAGGTTTTGGAAGAAAGGCACGCCATAGAACGCGCCGCACAGCCCGAATCCCACGGCCAAGGCGGCCAAGGCGCAGACCAGCCAAATGGCAAAAGCACGCTTGTTGTGCGCCAGCAGCCAGATGGTGACGGCGAATGGCATGCCGACCACATTCTGCTTCACGAACCCGCCCGCCATGAACAACAACGCTGCGAGAGCAATGCGCTTTGCGCCGGGCAAATTCTGCTCATCCTCTGGCAGAAGCACGGCAAGCCCCGCCAGGGCAAAAGCCTGTGCTAGCCATTGCGGGTCGTTCATGCCCAGATAAGGGCGGCAGAGCGTGGCGTTATAAAGCGCGAAGAGCAGCAGCGCCCCAGCGGAGGCGGCTTTATCCCGGCTGATTTGAAAGCTGATCCGGTAGATTAGCGCCGCGGCGCAGAAAATGGCGATGATCGCCACCAGCCGCCCGGCGATGATCATGTCGCCCGTCAGCCATCCGGCCAAGCCGGTGATGAGGAAGGAGAGGGGCGGGTAGTTGGTGGCGGTCAGCGCGCCTTCGGGCGGGTAAAGCGGCCCGCCGCCCATCGCCAAAGCGGTATGGACGGCGTTCCACCCCTCATTTGGGTCGGTGCTGACGGGTGCGAAGGTGAAAGCTAACCGCGAGGCGGCGAGAAGCGCCGCGATCGCGAAGCCAAGAGTAAGCGGCTTGCGGCCGCTTACTCCCATTCGATGGTGCCGGGCGGCTTGCTTGTGATGTCGTAGGTGACGCGGTTGATGCCGCGCACCTCATTGACGATGCGCCCCGCCACACGGGTGAGGAAGCCGACATCGAACGGGTAGACATCGGCGGTCATGCCGTCCGTGCTGGTCACGGCGCGCAGGGCGCAGACCTGATCATAGGTGCGGCCATCGCCCATCACGCCCACGGATTTCACCGGCAGCAGCACGGCGAAGGCCTGCCAGATGGCATCATAAAGCCCGGCATTGCGGATTTCTTCGAGATAGATCGCGTCGGCCTTCTGCAGCACGGCCACGGCTTCGCGCGTCACCTCGCCCAGCACGCGGATGGCCAGGCCGGGGCCGGGGAAGGGGTGGCGGCCGACGATGGTTTCCGGCAGGCCAAGCTCGCGGCCCAGGGCGCGGACTTCGTCCTTGAACAATTCGCGCAGCGGCTCGACCAGCTTGAGCTTCATATACTCGGGCAGGCCGCCCACGTTATGGTGGGATTTGATGGTGACGGAGGGGCCGCCCAGCGCGGAGACGGATTCGATCACGTCAGGGTAGAGTGTGCCCTGCGCCAGGAACTCGGCGCCGCCGAGCTTGGTGGCTTCCTCATCGAACACGTCCACGAACAGCTTGCCGATGATCTTGCGCTTGCGCTCGGGGTCGGTGACGCCCTTCAGCTCGCCCAGGAAGAGGTCAGACGCATTGCGGTGGATCAGCTTGATGTTGAAACGGTCGCGGAAGACCTTCACCACCTCATCCGCCTCGCCGGCGCGCAGCAGGCCGTGATCGACGAAGATGCAGGTGAGCTGGTCGCCGATCGCCTCATGGATCAAGGCCGCCGCCACGGAGGAATTGACACCGCCGGAGAGGCCGCAGATGACCCTGCCCGTGCCAACCTGGGCACGGATTTTGGCGATTTCGGCCTGGCGGAACCCGGCCATCGTCCAGTTTCCGGACAGGCCGCAGACCTTATGAGTGAAATTCTTGAGAAGCTGTGCGCCATGCGGGGTGTGCACCACCTCGGGGTGGAACATCATGCCGTAATATTTGCGCGTATCATCGGCGATCAGCGCGTAAGGCGCGCCCTCGGAGACGGCGACGGTGCGAAAACCCGGGGGCGGCGCGGAAATATGGTCGCCATGGGACATCCAGACCTGCTCGCGCGCGCCCACACTCCAGGTGCCCTCGAACAGCTCGCATTCGGAGACCACATCCACATGCGCCCGGCCGAATTCGCGGATTTCGGCCCCCTTGGCCTCGCCGCCAAGCTGCACGCACATGCACATCTGGCCATAGCAGATGCCGAGCACCGGCAGGCCGGAGTCGAACACCCATTCCGGAGCACGCGGACTGCCCTCATCGGCCACGCTGGCGGGGCCGCCGGAGAGAATGATGCCGGAGGCGCCGAAATCGCGCATCCTTTGCACATCCGCGTTGAAGGGAAGAATCTCGCAATAGACCCCGCTCTCGCGCACGCGCCGGGCGATCAGCTGGGTCACCTGGCTGCCGAAATCCAGGATCAGAATTTTTTGCTCGCTCATGCGCCCAACTAGAGCGGGCGGCGGCCGATTGCAACAGAGTCCTAGGCGTTCACGTCCAGCAATGTTTCGATCGGATCCCAGGAGAAGGCGATCTGCGGAATATCCTCACCGGCGACCCAGGTTGTGCCGTTGGCGATCTGCTTGCCGCCCAGATGCTGGTAGAAATAGCGGGAGGGATTTTCGCTCAAAACCCAGGCAAAGGCGGAACGGCAACCAAGCTGGGCCAGATGCTTGGCCGAGGCGCGCAGCAGAAGCCCGCCAAGCCCGCGGTCGCGGTAATCATCCAGCACATAGAGCGTTTCCACCTCCCCCTCGCCCAGGCGCGGGTCGCGGCAGCGCACGGCGGAGGAGAATCCCAGGATCGGCGGCGCCCCGCGCATGCCGTAACTGGCGGCCACATGCAGCCCGAGCCCCAGGCGGATGCCGTGCTCATAATAATTCGCCAGCCGGCCGATGGAGAGATTGGCCAGATAATCATCCGGTAGAACATTCGCATAAGCGCTGCGCCAAGTCGCGACATGCACGGCGGCGACGCCGTTTGCATCCGAGAGCCTGGCGCGGCGTATGGAGATCAACTCTGCCGCACCATCAATCCGGCAAAGAAGCCGTCCGTGCCATGCCGGGCGGGGGAAAGGCGCAGCACCTGACTCCCGCGCAGCGCCTCGGGCGCTTCCAGGGGCAGGGGTTTGAATTCAGGATGACGCGCCATGAACGCCTCCATTTGTGCTTCGTTCTCATCTTGCAGCACGGAGCAGGTGGCGTAAACAAGCTTCCCGCCCGGCTTCACCAATTTTTGCGCGCGGTCTAGAATCTCGGCCTGTTTTACGGTCAGTTCGGCCAGATCCTGCTCGGTGAGGCGTGTGCGCGCATCCGGGTTGCGCCGCCAGGTGCCGGTGCCGGTGCAGGGTGCGTCCACCAGCACGCGGTCGAATTTTTGCTCCTGGCGCTTCAGCCATTTGTCGCCCGGCTCCAGCAGATGCCGCTCGGCATTATGCACGCCGGCGCGGCGCAGGCGCTTGATCGCGCCATCCAGCCGCGGCTCGGAGACATCGCAGGCGACGATATGGCCCTTGTTGCCCATGCCCATGGCAATCGCGAGCGTCTTGCCGCCTGCGCCGGCGCAGAAATCCGCCACGCGCATGCCCGGCTGCGCATCCAGCGCCAGGGCGATAAGCTGGCTGCCCTCGTCCTGGATTTCCACCAGCCCCTCCTGGAAGGCCTTGCCGGTGGTGATGGATTGGCGGTTTCTCAGCCGCAGCCCCCAGGGGGAATAGGCGGTGGGCTCGGCCGTCAGCCCTTCGCGCGCCAGGGCGAGCATGGCGTCCTCACGGCTCCCCTTCAGCAGATTCACCCGCAGATCCAGCGGCGCGGGCTCGTTCATTGCTTTCATCTCGGCGGCCAGGGCAGGGCCGAACTGGGCGCGCAGCTTGGGCAGAATCCAGTCCGGCACCTCGAATTTCACCGCCTCCGGCATGTCCGGATGCTCCAGCGTGCGGGTGGAGAGCTTTTCCATGAGCGCGAATTCCGCCGGGTCCAGCGGCGGCGGGCCGTAGCGGCCGGAGATGAAGGCGGCGGCGATCTTATTTGGCGTCTGCCCCGAGAACAGGGCCTGGGCGGCCAGCAGCAGGCGCGGCGTCTGCGGCGCGCGGCAGTAATCCAGCCACCAGCCCAGATGCCGGCGGGTGCGCAGCACGCCCCAGACAAGCGTGCTGACGGCCCGCCTGTCGCCGCCGCCGATAAAGCGGCGGGTGCGGAAAAAATGGTTGGCCACCGCGTCGGCGGGGCGTGGATCGGCCTCAATGAGGCCGAGAAGGTCGATGGCGGCGGCAAGCTGTCCGGCGGGTGTCATGGGGCACCCGTTGCGGATGCTGGGCATTGCGTCAAGGCATGGATGATTTTTTACTCTGCCATGAGGTGACGCGGCTTTAAGCTGGCGCGCCACAAAATATAAACACTATTGAATAGGTAGTGTTTATGTGCTTTTTGACGTCCGGGGGCCGTATGGCCGTGTTTTCACAAGCAAAAGAGGGACGCTTTCCATGACCAATAGCCTCAACCGTCGTGCCGCATTGGCCCTGGGCGCCGCCGGTGCCGCCTATACGCTGGGCGCCGCACCCGCCTGGGCCGATAGCAACACGCTGCTGAATGTCTCCTTCGACCCGACAGCCGAGCTTTACGCGGCCTATGACAAGCTGTTTGCCGCCCATTGGCAGAAGCAGACCGGCACCGCCCCCGTTTTGCATTATTCCCATGGCGGCTCAGGCGCGCAGGCCCGTGCGGTGATCGAGGGGCTGCAGGCGGATGTTGTCACTCTGGCGCTCGCCTATGATATCAACGCCATCGCCAAGCGCGGGTTGATCGCCGCCAACTGGCAGTCGCGCCTGCCGAATAATTCCACCCCCTATACCTCGACCATCGTGTTCCTGGTGCGCAAGGGCAACCCGAAGAATATCAAGGATTGGGACGATCTGATCCGCCCGGGCGTGCAGGTGATCGCGCCGAATCCGAAGACCTCCGGCGGGGCGCGCTGGAACGTGCTGGCGGCCTGGGCCTATGCGCTGACCAAGTATGGCAGCACCGATGGCGCCAAGGATTATCTGAAGAAGTTCTTCGCCAATGTGCCGGTGCTGGATACCGGCGCCCACGGCTCCACGCTCACTTTCACCCAGCGCGGCATCGGTGATGTGCTGGTGGGCTGGGAGTCGGATGCCTACCAGTCCATCAAGGAGGCGGGAGACAAGTTCGAGGTCGTGCTGCCTTCCATCTCCATCAAGGCGGAGCCGCCGGTGGCGGTGGTGGACAAGAATGTCGACAAGCACGGCACCCGCGCCCTGGCCGAGGAATATCTGAAATACCTCTATGCGCCGGAAGCGCAGGAGGTCATCGCGCAAAATTTCTACCGCCCTGTGGACCCCGCGGTGCTAAAGAAATACGCGCATCAGTTCCCCTCTTTGCCTGAGGTGACGGTTGACGGCGCCTTCGGCGGCTGGAGCAAGGCACAGCCGGAGTTCTTTGGTGATGGCGGTATTTTTGATCAGGTTTACAGCAAGGGGGCCTGACCTCCGGTGAGTTCTGCTCTCAGCCTGGCGGCGTTTCTTCCCCGGCGGCACCGTAGCGTGCTGCCGGGTTTCGCGCCGACATTGGCCATTACGCTGCTCTGGCTCTTTGTCATCGTACTGGGGCCGCTTTGCGTCATGCTGTGGTTCACGGCGGGGATGGGCTGGTCCGCCTTCCTCAAGGAGATCACCACGCCGCGCGTGCTGGCGGATTTATGGGTGAGCTTGCGCTCCGCGCTGCTGGCCAGCCTGTTCAATGCGGCCTTTGGGCTGCTGGTGGCCTGGGTGCTCACACGCTACCAGTTTCCCGGCCGGCGGATTGCCGATGCGCTGGTTGATCTGCCCTTTGCCCTGCCGACGGCGGTGGCGGGCATCTCGCTCTCCACGCTCTACGCGCCGGATGGCTGGATCGGCGGGCTGCTCGCCCCGTTTGGCATCCAGGTCGCGTTTCAGCCCGCCGGTATCGTGGTGGCGATGATGTTCATCTCGCTGCCCTTCATCGTGCGCACGGTGCAGCCGGTGATTGAGGATCTGGAGCCCGAGCAGGAGGAGGCTGCGCATCTGATGGGCGCCTCGCCCTTGCAGATCTTCCTGCGTATCTCTTTTCCCGCCATTCTGCCCGCTTTGCTCACGGGCTTCGCGCTCGCCTTTGCGCGTGCGTTGGGTGAATATGGCTCGATCATCTTCATCGCCGGCAACAAGCCGATGGTTTCTGAGATCATGCCGGTGCTGATCATGCAGCAGCTCGACCAGTTCGATTACCAGGGCGCCACCGCCATCGGCGTGCTGATGCTGGGTGTGTCCTTCGTTTTGCTGTTTGCCATCAATCTACTGCAAGCCTGGGTGAGGCGCCGCCATGGCCAATAGGGTTTTGCTTATCACCGTGGCGCTGGTCTTCATGGTCTTGTTCCTGGTGCTGCCGCTCATCTCCGTGTTTGCGCAGGCGCTGTCGGCGGGATTGGGGGCTTATGCCGCCTCCATCGCGGACCCCAATGTGCAATCGGCCATCTGGATGACGCTGACCATCGCCGCCATCGCGGTGCCCGCCAATCTCATCTTCGGCGTGTGTGCGAGCTGGTGTATCGGGCGTTTCAAATTCCCGGGCCGCAATCTGCTGATCACGCTCATCGATCTCCCCTTCTCCATCTCGCCGGTTATTGCCGGGCTGCTGGAGGTGCTTCTGTTCGGGCTCAACGGGCTGCTGGGCGGCTGGCTTTCGGCGCACAATATCCAGATCATCTTCGCCCTGCCGGGCATGGTGCTGGCGACGATCTTCGTAACCTTGCCTTTTGTGGCGCGCGAGGTGATCCCGCTGGTACAGGAGCAGGGCAATGAGGAAGAGGAGGCGGCGGTGACGCTGGGCGCCTCAGGCTGGCAGATTTTCTGGCGCGTCTGCCTGCCGAAAATCCGCTGGGCGCTGCTTTATGGCGTGCTGCTGTGCAATGCCCGCGCTATGGGGGAGTTCGGCGCCGTTTCCGTGGTGTCCGGCAAAGTGTTCGGGCAGACGGATACCCTGCCTCTGGCGGTGGAATCGCTCTACGACTCCTATGAGATTCAGGCCGCCTTCGCGGCGGCCTCGCTGCTGGCGCTGCTGGCCCTCGTGACATTGGTATTGAAGGCGGCGCTGGAATGGTGGCACCGCGATGAATTGCATGGCGCAAAGCGCCAAAAGGCGACCTGATGACGACCGAGATCAAGATTTCCAATGTATCGCGCGGCTTCAACGGCCATACAGTGCTGAAGGATGTGGCGCTGACCGTGCAGCCCGGCGAACTGTTGGCGCTGCTGGGGCCGTCTGGTTCCGGCAAAACCACGCTGCTGCGCCTCATCGCGGGGCTGGACGCGCCGGATGCGGGCCGCATCACCATTGGCGAGGATGACGCCACGGCACGCCATCCTGGTGAGCGCGGCGTTGGGTTCGTGTTCCAGCATTATGCCTTGTTCCGGCATATGAGCGTGTTCGAGAACATCGCGTTTCCGCTCCGCATCCGCAAGACGCCGAAGCCTTTCATCCAGAGCAAGGTGGCGGAGCTGCTGAAGCTCATCCAGTTGGAAACCTTGGCGGGGCGCTATCCGGCGCAGCTTTCCGGCGGCCAGCGCCAACGTGTAGCGTTGGCACGGGCGCTGGCCAGCCAGCCGCGGGTGCTGCTTCTGGACGAGCCCTTCGGCGCGCTGGACGCGGTGGTGCGCCGCGAGCTGCGCCGCTGGCTGCGCCGGCTACATGAGGAGATGCACATCACCACCATCTTCGTCACCCATGACCAGGAAGAGGCGTTCGACCTCGCGGACCGCGTGGTGATCATGAAGGATGGCAGGATCTGCCAGGCAGGCTCGCCGATCGATATCTACCGGCACCCGGCATCCCCGTTCGTGCATGAGTTCCTGGGTGAGAGCAACCATATTCCGGTGCTGTTGCGCGGCGGTTTCGTGCGCGGTTCAGACGGGTGGGAGTTGGGCCAGGCCGAACTGCCGGATGGCGCGGCGAGTCTGTTCATCCGCCCGCACCATGTGGTGCCGGTGCCGACCGCCCGGGGCAGCTGGCGGGTGGCGCGCGTGAGCGCCACCGGCGCGCAGGCGCACCTCACCCTCACACGCGGGGCGATAAGCCTTGCCGCGGCGATGACGGCGGACGCGCTGCTGGAATCAGGACTGCAAGCCGGGACGGCGGCGGAGATCCGCTTCACCGGCGGGACGATCTTCGCCGACAGCCGCTCCGGCCCTATCCGCCTCGGGCAGGGGCTGAGCCTGATCGCCTGCGCGTAGATGCCAGCTTCGTCTTGCATCCAGAGCCGATGGCTTTTGAGGAGAGAATGGCGCCCCCGGCAGGACTCGAACCTGCATAAACGAACTTAGAAGGATCGGAGCTTATCCAGTTAGCCAACGGGGGCGAAGGCTGGGCCGGTCATATCATGGCGAGGGGAAACTGCAAGAATCCGCTCAGGCCCGGAACGCCGGGGCGTTTGCTACACATTTGCGTGACAGGCCTATGCCGGGGGGCGGCCGTTACGTTACAAAATCGCCGGGTCGTTATGTTTGCCTTATTTCAGGGAGGATATTTTGACCCCGAGCATGCTCAGGGAGGTTCGGCCATGGTGGCTGCTTTATATCAGATGGTGGTGAACAGCCTGCAGGTTGTCCTTCGCGATCGCCGGGCCGTGACCTCGGTTGAGTATGCGATCATAGCTCTGATTATTGTAATGGCAATCGTCGGCGGCGTCAGGCTGATCGGGATCGAGGCTGCGATTCCGTTCAACCAGGTTGCCTCTGAATTATGAATTTATTCGTTACTCAAATCGACAGATAAAGCCTGCAAAATCGCTCCCTATTTTGATGGTTTGGTTGAAAAAAATAAAACATAAAACCAGATAATAAAACAACTCCACAAAAAAACAAATAAACTGATACACGCCGGCTCCTGGTCGAGCAGGGTTTGTATTTTGCCGTACAAAACGGTTACAAAATTCACGGTTAATTGTTTGTTCGTGCCCAAACCGCATTTGACAGAAGGCGCTGATTTTCATGTATTATGAAGGCAACCTTGCTAGGTGGATGGCGGTGGCAGCAAAATGCGCGGGGTTTTGGCGTGGGTGCATGTCAGTGTTGTCTGGTCTGACCGTTGGGTTAATGTTTTGAAAGGATCTGCTCCATGCTCGTGAACTATGTTCGTACCGCCGTTGCCCACAAGCTCGCTCAGCTGAATGTCGACAAGCGCGCCGTCACCGCCATCGAATATGCCCTGATCGCCGCCCTGATCGCCGTGGTGATCATTGCCGCCGTGTCCAGCTTGGGCAAGAACATCTCCAGCACCTTCAATAAGGTCGCTTCCGAGCTGTAAGAAACATTTCCCTTCACGGGCGAGAAGCGGCCGGCCGGTCATTCCGGGCGGCCGTTTTTCGTTTCAGCACCCTTGGTGCGAGTGTTTCGCCGAGGCTGTAAAATTTTAATGGCTTTGGGGAATGTTATCTTTTGTGCGACATTATTTTGAGACTACACAGGAAGCGTTTAATGGACGATTCGATAGTTTGAGAGGCGATTCGGGAGTCTGTAATCGTTTGTGAAGTAGGATTTGGTAAGTACTCAAACAATCGGGTTGGTCAGGTGGGGTGGATCTGGATGGTGACGCAAAGCCACGACACATTGGGGGCTAGCGTGAGTGTTTTATTGGCCGGGGGCGCGGCGGTATTGCTCATCTATGCAGCGCTTCATGACCTTGCAGTGCGAACCGTTCCCAACTGGGTGTCAGCCCTGCTTCTGGTGCTTGGCGCCTCTATCCGGCTGCTGGACCATGATCTGCTTCCCGCACTCGGGGCTACCCTCGTGCTATTTCTTCTGCTTTTCGTCATCTGGGCCGCCGGCTTGATGGGGGGCGGTGACGTAAAGCTCTGGGCCGCGTCCGCGCTGTTAATCCCGCCCGCATGGCGGATGGAGTTCATGTTCCTTGCCAATGTGATGCTGCTCGGCGGCGGCTTGGCTATTTTGTATCTCTTGCTTTCCCTTGTCGTGCGGCGGCCTGCTGCATCGCGTGCCGGCTCCTATCCTCGCCGCTTCCTCAGGGCTGAGCTGTGGCGCATCAGGCGGCGGGCGCCGCTTCCTTATGCCTGCGCCATAGCCGGCGGTACCTTGGCGGTGCTTTTGCCACAAATCTTGCAATCATAGGTCGCTCATGGTCTTCCGTCTCGGCATATTCGTCGTTCTGATCGCCGCGCTGGCCGTGGTGGTGGTGTTCGGCTATTCCATCCTGAACCAGGGGCATAAGGCGCCTGTTGCCGCGGCGCCGCCGCCGACCGAGCAGATATTGGTAACCGGCGTTCCACTTTCGGGTGGAGCGTTGATCCAGCCCAATAACATCACCAGCACTGCAATGGTGGTTGCGAATGTGCCGGCCGATGCAATCATTGATACGCCGCAGAACCGCACGTCCCTGACGGGGGCTATGGTCAAGATGGCACTGGCCCAGGGGGCCCTGATCACCGATGATGACGTGATTCACCCAGGCGATCACGGCTTTCTGGCCGCGGTTCTTGAGCCGGGCATGCGAGCCGTGACGGTTGCCGTCGACAATGTCACAGGCGCTGACGGTTTGATCTGGCCGGGAGACCGGGTCGACGTGCTGCTGACCCAGAACATTGCCGGCGCCCCGGATGGGAAGAGCATTGCCGCCGAGGTTGTGCTCAGCGATGTGCGCGTCATCGCCACAGGATCCGAACTGGTCAAGGATGCGAGCAATAATAACAATAATAACAATAATAATAACCAACCGGCTTCCACCGTGACGCTTGAGGTCACGCAGGAACAGGCTGCGCGCTGCCTGGTGGCGGTCAATCTCGGCAAATTGTCCTTGATCGTGCATTCGGCACAGGCCACGGCCGTCAAAAATAATGAGACTCCACCACCTGTCTGGGCGGGGCAGGTATCGCCCGCGTTGTCAGCGGCGCAGCCGACGGAACAGCCGGTGACCACGGTTAATGTAATTTCTTCAGGCGATACTGGGGAGTTTAAATTCTGATGCGCTGCCTACTTACCGTCTCGGCACTGGCGCTGTTTGCAGTTGCTCCCGCCGCGCTCGCGCAAACCGATGATGGCAGCGCTGCGGCGCCCACGTCGCTTGTGCCCCAGCAAGCGGCCTCGCCTGATGCCAGCCAGCAGGCGCAGGTCATTCCACCGGCCTATTATGGGGGGATTGAGATCGCGAAGGGGCAGGGCAAGCTGATCAGGCTGCCGCGTCCGGTAGCGAATCTTTTTGTCGCGGATGACAGTGTTGCCTCCGTGCGCCCGGCCAGCCCGGGCACGATGTTCGTGTTCGGCAAGACGCCAGGTGAGACGGATGTGGTGGCCACCGACGCGTCGGGCAATCGCATCGCGCAATATTCAGTCACAGTAAATCCATCCAAATATAGCGACCACCGGGTGGACAGCCAGTCCCAGGTGGCAGCCCCCGGCAGCGGCGTCACGGCTGAATCAGAGCCCGGCGGCATGATCGTCCGTGGCTCCGTCAATAGTGCCGAGGATGCCGACCGGGTCATCAACCAGGCCAAGCTGATCTCGCCCACCGGCAAGGTCACCAATGACCTTACAGTGCAGCAGCCGATCCAGGTTGAGCTAAAGGTGCGCATCGCGCAGATGTCCCGCGAGGTCACGCGTGAGCTGGGTATTAATTGGAGCAATGTCGGCTCATCCGCCATTTCGATTGGCAAATTTGCAATAACCGGCACCACCGCGTCGGCGCCAAGCGCGCTTTCCAGCACATCCCCGGGCAGTTTGGGCGTTACCTTTCCTGGCGGTACGTTCGAGGGGGTGATTGATGCGCTGGCCACGGATAATCTTGCCCATGTCCTTGCGGAGCCGACCCTGACCACGCTCTCTGGCACGCAGGCCAATTTCCAGGTGGGCGGGCAGTTCCCAATTCCTGTCTCTTCCAGTGGCACGGGCGGCGGCTCGACCGTCACGGTAAGCTTCAAGAATTTTGGTGTGTTGCTCTCCTTCATTCCCACCGTGTTCTCCGATGGGCGGATCGCGTTGCAGGTTTCTCCGCAGATCAGCACCATCGACAGCTCTAACGCCGCCACTGTGAGCACCGGCAGCAGTTCCGAAGTTTTCGCGGTCCCGTCGCTCACCATTACCGCCGCATCCTCGACAGTTATTCTCGGCTCGGGTCAGGGCATGGCCATCGCCGGCTTGCTGGAGGATACGACGAACCAGGTGAGCAACGGTCTGCCGGGCCTGTCCGAAATCCCGATCCTGGGCGCGATGTTCCGCGGCAATGCCTTCCAGCGCCAGCAGCAGGAGCTGGTGATCACCGTCACGCCCTATATCGTAACACCCGTCAATAATCCGAATTCCATCGCTTCGCCGGATGATGGCTGGTCGCCGCCGAATGATTTGCAGCGCATTCTGCTGCTGCGTAATAATGGCACCGATGTGGCGAAAGCCAGCATCCCTGGCGATGCCGGGTTCATGGTGCAGTGAAGGAGGCATATTCCATGCGTTCCAGCATTCTCCTTTTCTCCTGCGCGGCGCTGCTGGCCCTGTCAGGCTGCCAGGGCGCCTTCAACCCCTTTAACCGCCCAGGCGACTGGTCGGCGACAGGTGCGTCGCAAGAGGCCCTCGCGCAGCAGGTGGCCAACAAATCGGACCTGATTAGCGGGCAGTCCGAACCGGGCTCCAATGGCATCATCGCGGTGGGCGGGATCGAAAAAGCGACCACCGATGGCACCGCCTCTGGCATTCAGACAGCATTAACGCCAACCTCACCCGCGACCTCGATCAACGGAGGCGATTGATGGCGGCAGGGGCGGGCATGACAAGAAAGGATGAGGCATGAACAGCCAGGGAGCAATTGGCGGGCTCTCTGATGGCGGCGGGATTGTCAGCCGGCCGGACCGTCTGACCGTCCTCGCTTTTATCGGCGACCCGGCCAGTGAACAGGTCCTTCGGGACAGTCTGAGCGAGGCCACCACCGGCGGCATGGATATACGGCGCGGTACGGTGCGCACCGCCATCGCCGCCATGGCCAAGCTGCAGACGCCGGAAGTGCTGATCGTCGACATCGCCGGAGAGGAACAGCCTCTGCAGGCGCTGGGCGAATTATCCGATGTGGTGGAACCCGGCGTGCGCGTGCTGGTCATCGGCGACAGTGCCGAGGTGGATTTCTACCGCCACATCACCCGCGGCATGGGGGTGATGGAATATCTCTTCAAACCCCTCACCCGTGAGGCTGTGGCGCGCCATTTCGCGCCGCTGATCACCCGCAAGACCATCGGCGAGGAGGCGGCCCGCGGCGGGCGCGTGATCGTGATCATCGGCGCGCGCGGGGGCGTTGGCGCCACCACTATCGCTGGCAACCTCGCCTGGCTGCTCGGCGTCACGGCCAAGCGCCACACCGTGTTCCTGGAATCGGATATTCATATGGGCTCAGGCGCGCTGCTCCTGGGCGGCAAAACGGGGCCTGGCCTGCGCATGGCGCTGGAGACGCCAGACCGTATCGACCCGCTCTTCGTAGAGCGTGCGGCGCAGCCCGTGGCTGAGCGCCTGCAGGTGCTCGCTTCCGAAGAGAAGCTGATCGAGCCGATGAACTACGCACCGGGCGCGGCCCGCCGGCTGCTCGAGGCGCTGCGCCTGCGCTACAACTTCGTCGTCATGGATGTGCCCTTCCTGCCGATGGCCTGCAACCGCGAGCTGATCGAGTACGCGCATCACCGTGTCATCGTCATGGACCCGTCTCTGGCGTCCGTACGCGACACGCTGCGGCTGCTCAGCCTGCCCAATGGCCCCTGGCAGCCGCAAAGCCCCACAGTCGTGCTCAACCGCCAGGGAAGGCAGGGCGGTCTGACCCGCAAGCAGATCGAGGAGGCGCTGAAGGTCAAGATCGACATCACCATTCCCGATATGCCCAAACAGCTGAACGAAAGTGCGAGTTTCGGGGAACCGGCGGTCACGGCCAAGGGGCCGTTCCAGCAGGCGATCTCCGACCTTGCCCGTGAGATCGGGTTTGTCGCCAACCGTGACGAGGATGGTGCAGCTGTGGTGCGCGGGCGCAGCTCGATGGGCGGCATGTTCAAGATGCTGGGCTTGCAGAAAGGATAGGCGAGATGTCGGACAGCATGCCGGTCTTCGGACGCCGCCGCCGTGAGGAGATCGCGCCAGTGCCTGCGCCTGCCCCGATGCCGGCCGCACCGCCGCCGCCGCCAGTTGAGGTGTCGCGCATCCCGCAAGATACCGGCGCCTCCGTCCGTGCCGAAATCGCCGAACTGCGTAATCTGTGCCTTGCCCGCATGGATGCGACGGCCGTGGCGGCGCTGTCGGCCGAGAGGCTGCTGATCGAGGTGGAACGGCTGATCTCCGATCTCGCGACCGACAAGCGCGTGCAACTCAATGGGCGTGAGCAGCGTGCGCTGGCAACCGAGCTGGTGGACGACATGCTGGGGCTCGGCCCCCTGGAGCCGCTGCTGCTCGATGAGAGCATCAATGACATCATGGTCAACGGCCCGGACCATACCTTCGTGGAGCGTCACGGCAAGCTCTCCCAGGTGCCGGTGCGCTTCCGCGACTGGGCGCATCTGACTAATATCTGCCAGCGCATCGCGGCCTCCGTTGGCCGGCGCGTGGACGAGGCGAGCCCCATGTGCGACGCCCGCCTGAAGGATGGCTCACGCGTCAATATCGTGCTGCCGCCTTTGGCGATTGACGGGCCTTCGATCTCGATCCGCAAATTCTCCAAGAAGCCGATCGATTTCAAGAAACTGATCGAGTTCGGCGCGATGACGCCGCCCATCGCCCGCGTGCTGGAAATCGCGGCGCGCTGCCGGCTCAACATCATCGTCTCGGGCGGTACCGGTTCCGGCAAGACCACGATGATGAATGCGCTCTCACGCTTCATTGACGCGACGGAGCGTATCGTCACCGTGGAGGACGCGGCGGAGCTGCAATTGCAGCAGCCGCATGTGGTGCGCCTGGAAACCCGCCCCGCCAGCCTGGAAGGCAAAGGCGAGGTGACGGCCCGCGATCTCGTCCGCAACGCGTTGCGTATGCGCCCTGACCGCATCATCATCGGTGAGACCCGCGGCGCCGAGGCCTTCGACATGCTGCAGGCGATGAACACGGGCCATGATGGCTCGATGTCCACCATCCACGCCAACAACACCCGCGACGCGCTTTCGCGTATCGAGAACATGGTGCAGATGTCCTCTATGGGCCTGACACCACGCGCCATCCGCCAGCAGGTCTGTGCCGCCGTTAACCTCATCATCCAGGTGGAACGCCAGCGCGATGGCGGCCGCCGTGTGGTGCAGGTGACGGAGATCGCCGGCATCGAAGGCGAGACGCAGCTGCTGAACGATATCTTCAAGCTCGAGATTACCGGCGAGACCCCGAATGGCCGGCTCACCGGCCGTTACGAGGTCAGCCGCATCCGCTCCTCCTTCCAGGAACGGCTGCAATATTACGGGCTGGACCGTGCCTGGATGGCGGCGTTGGAGGACAACTGATGCTGCTGGATGAGCTTTTCCTGCTGCTGGTCTTCGTTCTCATCCTGGCGGCGGCGGCGGTGGGGGTGACGATTTGGGTCGTCTCCGGGCATAACCGGGAGGAGAGGCTGAAAACCCGCATCAGGCACGCCATCATGCCTGCATCCCAGCCGATCACCACGGTGGATGCGGAACTCAGCCTGGTCCGTTCCACCTCGCGGACGGATCAGCTCAAGGAGCGCGCCGCGGAGATGATCGGCGTGGATCTGCAGCAAGCGGAAACCTATCCGATCAAATGGTGGCTGGTACCGCCTTTGGCCTTGCTGGCTACGATGGCCGTCATGTGGCTAGCTTCGCATCCGCTGGGGCATCACGCGCAGATCTGGTTCATCGTCAAATATTTCGGCTCGCCGGTGCTGTGGTATGTCCTGGACCGCTTTATATTCAACTGGTTCAAGAACCGCCGTAACGCGAAGCTAATCGAGCAATTTCCCGATGCGTTGAACACCATCGTCCGCTGTGTGCGCGTTGGTATTCCCATGGGTGAAGCGCTGCGCACGGTGGGGGTTGATGCGCAGGAGCCGACAAAGCGGGAATTCACCATCCTGGCCGACAAGGTGAGCATCGGCATCCCCCTCGATGTCGGGCTGCGCGAACTGGCGGAGCGCATCAAGCTGACGGAATATCAGTTCTTCGCCACTGCCATCACGCTGCAATCGCGCTCCGGCGGCGGCATTACCCAGACGCTGGAAACGTTGGCCGAAGTTATTCGCAAACGCGTGGCGTTGAAATCACGCGGCTATGCGTTGACGGCCGAGGCGCGCATGAGTTCGATGGTTCTGACCGTCCTGCCGTTTTTCGCCGGCGGCGCGCTGTTCTTGCTGCAGCCTGCTTACATCAAGGTGCTGTTCACCACCTCCGGGGGGGAGGCGGTCCTGGGGGCGGCCATTTTGCTGATGGCCGCCGGCATGGGTATCATTCAGTTCATGATCAGCAATGTTCTTAAATAGCCAGATTTCCCCTCTCTATATTCTGGCCGCGCTGGCTGTGTGCGTGGTGCTGCTGGCTGTTGCCGCGGCTTCGCTTGCCAGTGAAATGGCGAGGGCGCAGAAGCTGAACAAGCGCATCGATCTGGCGATCCATGGTCGCAGCGCGGCGGCCGTCGAGGAGGTGAAGCCTGAGGGGGCGCCACTATTGCGGCTGGTGTCCTCGTTTGGCCTGTTCATCGCCCGCTCGGGCCTGCTGTCGCGCAAGACATTGCAGGAAATGACCGCCACCTTGGAAGGGGCGGGGTTTCGCGGCGGCAAGGGGCTTGGTCTGTTCATCGGCGCGAAAATCCTGCTGTTGTTCATCACCCCGGCGCTTCTGTATTTATCCTTGAAGAATTTCATGCCTGGCGCATTGGGGCTTTGCCTCAAGCTGGGCGGCGGCGCGGTCGGCGGCATGCTGCTGCCGGAGATGATCGCCACGAATATCCGCAAGCGTCATTTGGAACAGGTTGAACGGGGTGTTCCCGATGCGCTCGACATGCTGGTGATCTGCGCCGATGCCGGCCTGGCGCTGGAAGCCGGAATCGCGCGCGTGGCCCAGGAAATCCAGATGCTGAATCCGGATCTGGCCCAGGAGCTGACACAAACCTCGCGTGAATTGCAGATCGGCGCCGATATGCGCAGCGTCATGAACGCGCTCGGCCAACGCACCGACCTTGAAGTGCTGAAGCGTCTGGCAACGACGCTGGCGCAATCATTGCAATTCGGTACGCCTTTGACCCAGGCGCTGCGCAGCCTGTCCGCCGAGCTGCGCGCTGAGGCGCTGGTCCGGTTCGAGGACAGGGCCGGCAAATTGCCAACCTTGATGACCCTGCCAATGATCGTCTTCATCCTTCCCTGCGTGTTTCTGATCGTCGGCGGCCCCGCCGTGATCAACGTGATGGCGGCCATGCACCATTGAATAACTCATCGATAGAAGAATTGACCCTATGAGCATCTCCGCCGCCGCAAGATATGGCTTTTCCCGCCGCAAGGCATTCCGTAATTCGGCACCGGTGGTGCTGGTTCTGGCGCTCGCCGCCTGCGCGCAGCAGCCAGGGTCGCAAACGGCAGCTAACGCCCCCACCGGTTCCGTGGGGCCAAACACGCTGAACGTCGCCGATGCCGCAATCGCCGGCGGTGACCCCAACATGGCCTTGTCCATTTCCCAATCTATCCTCAAGGATGATCCGGACAATGTGGATGCGCTGGTGCATGAAGGCGACGCCTATTATGCGCTGGACCGTTGCCTGCCGGCCCAGGCCGCCTATCAGCTCGCCCTGAAATATGATGCAAAATCCAGCCTGGCCGAGACAGGCCTTGGCCGTTGCCTGCTGAAAACAGACCCGGCCGCGGCGGAGCAGGCGTTCGAGGCGGCTGTGGCCGTCGACCCCGGCAATGCTGCCGCTTGGAGCAATCTCGGCATCGCCCGCGATCTGCAGGGCAATTTCCAGGGCGCGGTCGCGCCTTATCAGCAATCGATGCTCGCCAATCCCGGCAGCATGGCAACGGAGGTTAATCTCGGCCTGTCCCTGGCGCTTTCCGGCCATGGGCCGGAGGCGCTGCAATATCTTGGGCCGCTTGCCACGGGCCAGAACGCCACACCTAAAATCCGCCAGGATTATGCGGCCGCCCTCATCGCCTCGGGGCGCGATGAGGAGGCGCGGCAGGTGCTGGCCGTCGACCTGACGCCCGATCAGGTGCAGCAGGCGATGGATGGTTTCTCCGCCCTGATCGCAAGCTCCATCCAGAATCCAGCGCCGCCTCCGCCGCCCGCGCCCACGCAGCCGGCGGTTGCCACGCCTGCTGTTTCCACCACGCCGGCTGCAGGCGGCGCGCCCACACCGCTGGTCCCGGCGGCGGTGGCCGCGCCGGCACCCGTCGCCGCCGCGCCCGCGCCTGTTCCCGCCGCTGCGGTGCCTACCAGCGGCGATCCCGATTCAGCCTATACCGGCCCGTCTCCCATTCCGGGGGCCGTTTCCTCTTCCGCGCCTGGCCCCGTCGCCACGCCGCCGGCTTCACTGGCGCCGGCAACAGAAGCCGGTGCCGCCCCAATGCAGACCAGCGCCGGCGGCGGCGCTGCCGTGCAGCTCGGCGCGCTCAACAGCCAGGATGCGGCGCAAAGCCAGTGGGACAAGATCTCCGCCGCCGCGCCGACTTTGTTCCGGGGCAAGGCGCCGAATATTCAGCAGGCCGAAGTCAAGGGCCAGACCTATTACCGCCTGCGGGTGGATGGGTTTGCCAACAAGCTAGACGCCGCGCGCTTCTGCGGCGAAGTCTCCTCCACCGGCTATGCCTGCACGGTCGCGGATTTCTGACGCGCAATAAAAAGCGCCAGCTCTTTCAGCAGAGCTGGCGCCGGAATGTTCCAAAGGCCGCCGTCAGGCGGCCTTTCTTATGCTGCCACGGCGCGGATGCGCTGCAGCGCTTCATCCTTGCCCAGCGCGATCAGCGTCGCGTCGATGCCAGGGCTCATCGTGCTGCCGGTGAGCGCGGCGCGCAGCGGCTGTGCCACCTGGCCCAGCTTGCGGCCCTCGGCTTCAGCGAAGCCGCGCAACGCCGTGTCGAGCGCCTCGCTCTCGAACGCGGTTGCCTCCAGCAGCTTGGCCAGACGCGCCAGCATCTCCTTGGTTTCCAGCGTCAGCAGCGCCTCGGCCTTCGGCTCGAAGGGTAGGGGCACCTCGCGCGCCAGGAAGGCGGAAGACGCCGCCAGCTCCTCCAGAGTTTTCGCGCGCTCCTTCAGGCCCGGCATCAGATGCAGGATGCGCTGCATCGCCGCCGTGCTCACGGTGATGTCAGCTTTCGCCAGGCGCTCCACCACCTCATCGCGCAGCCGCGCATCATCGGCCTGGCGCAGCCACATGCCGTTCAGATGCGTCAGCTTGGCATAGTCCATGCGGCTCGCGGCGCGGCCCACGCCTTCCAGCGTGAAAAGCTGAATTTGCTCGTCCCGGCTCAGGAATTCGGCATCACCATGGCCCCAGCCGAGGCGCAGCAGGTAGTTGCACAAGGCTTCGGGCAGGAAACCCTGCTCGCGGAATTCCAGGATGCTCACCGCGCCATGGCGCTTGGACAGCTTCGCCCCATCCGCGCCATGAATCAGCGGGATATGCGCGAATGCCGGTTTCTCCCAGCCCATGGCGTCATAAATCTGAATTTGCCGGAAGGTGTTGGTGAGGTGATCATCGCCGCGGATGACATGGGTGATGGCCATGTCATGGTCGTCGCAGACCACGGCGTGCAGATAGGTCGGCGTGCCGTCGGAGCGGAGAAGAATCATGTCATCCATCTCGGCATTCTTCACCCGCACCTCGCCCTGCACGAGGTCGTTCAGCACCACCTCGCCCTCGCGCGGGGCTTTCAGGCGGATGGCAGGCTTCACGCCCTCCGGCGCTTCGGACGGGTCGCGGTCGCGCCAGCGCCCGTCATAGCGCGGCGGGCGCTTCTCGGCGATCGCCTGCTCGCGCATCGCGGTCAGCTCTTCCGGGGTGCAATAGCATTTATACGCCTTGCCCTCCGCCAGAAGCTGCATCGCCACCTCCACATGCCGCGCCTCGCGGGTGGTCTGGAACACCGGCGGCTCGTCGGCTTGCAGCCCCAGCCAGTCGAGTCCGTCCAGGATCACCTGCACCGCTTCCTGGGTGGAGCGCGCACGGTCCGTATCCTCGATGCGCAGCACGAACTCGCCGCCATAATGCCGGGCGAAGAGATAGTTGAAGAGGGCCGTGCGGGCGCCGCCAATATGCAGCAGCCCGGTGGGGGAGGGGGCAAAACGGGTGCGGACTTTCATGGCCCGCCTGTTACTCTTTTGCGCCGCGTTGTGCCAGCGGGCGGAAAAGGTTAACGTTCGGCAACAACCGGAGGTGGCATTGCCGTCAGGCTGGTTCGCGCGCTGGGTGGAGGCGGAACAGGGGCGCTTCTTCTTGCTGCTGCCCATCGCCATGGGGGCAGCGATCCTGATTTATTTCGCGCTGCCCTCCGAGCCGCCGCTCTGGCTTGGGGGGCAGCTCCTGGCGCTCTCCGGCGCGGCGCTGACGGCTGGTTGGCGACATTCTTACCTGCGCTTCGCGGCGTTTCTGGCGCTGGCCGCATCGCTGGGGTTCGCCCGGGCGGAGTGGCGCACCGCATCCATGCCGCCGCTGGTGAGCGTGCAGGATGGCGTGTCCAGCCTCTCAGGCTTCGTGGCGCGGGTCGAGCCGCTGCCGGGCGGTGCCCGTGTGCTGCTGCGCGCCCCGCGCATCGACCATGGGCCGACCTTGCGGCGTGATGTGCGCATCAAGTTGAAACCGGGCGATACCCTGCCCAAGCCCGGCGACTTGGTGAAATGTTATGCCCTGCTGTTCACGCCTGACCGCCCGGCCTTTCCCGGCGGGTGGGACCAAGGGCGGGATTATTATTTCGCCAACATCGCGGCGGTGGGGGCAGCCCTGACGCCGTTAAAACTCATCCGCGCCGCGCCGCAGAACCGGCTGAACAACACGCTGCAGGCGCTGCGCGGAAAAATCTCCACCACGCTGCTGAGCACGCTGCCCATCTCCACGGGGTCAATCGCCGTTACGCTGCTCACCGGCGATGAGCAGATCATCCCGCCGGATGAGCGGCAAAATTTCATCCTCTCCGGTCTCGCCCATATCCTCGCGGTGGCGGGGCTGCATGTCGGCATCGTCATGGGGCTGGTCTTCTTCGCTGCCCGCTGGCTGCTCTCGCGCAGCACATGGATGGCGTTGCACTGGCCGGGCAAACCCATCGCGGCGGTGCTGGCTTTGGCCGGGGGGGCGGGGTACGCGCTGCTCACCGGGGGGCATCTGCCCATTCTGCGCAGCCTTGCCATGGCCAGCCTCGTTACGCTGGGCGTGCTGATCGGTCGCAGGGCGATTTCCATGCGCGGGCTGGCCATCGCGGCGATGGTGCTGATGCTGGCCACACCCGAGGCCATTCTCTCCGCCAGCTTCCAGATGAGCTTCTCCGCCGTGGCGGCGCTCATCGCGGGCTATGCGGCGGTGCATCCCATCTGGACTCGCTTTCATGCGTCGCGCAGCACTGGCGGGGCGGTTTTGATGCATGTGGCGGAGTTGGCCTTCACCAGCCTGCTGGCGGGCGGGGCGTCGATGCCTTTCTCGGCCTATCAGTTCCAGCAGATTGAGCCCTACTGGATCCCGGCCAACCTCATCGCCGTGCCGCTGACCGCGTTCTGGATCATGCCCTGGGGCCTGTTCGGGCTGGCACTCCTGCCTTTGCATCTGGCGGGCTTGGCCTTTCGGCCGATGGGCTGGGGCATCGCCATCATCGTCTGGGTGACGCAGCATATCGCCACCTGGCCGCGGGCGCTGATGCCCATCGCGCCGATGCCAAACGGCGCCATCCTGCTCATCGCCGCCGGGCTGGCTTGGCTCTGTCTCTGGCGTTCACGGTCAAGGCTGGCGGGTATCGCGCTGATGGCGGCTGGCCTGGGCGTGGCGTTGCTGGCCCGCCCGCCGGACGCACTGCTCTCGGCGGATGCGAAGCTCATCGCCATTCGCAGCGGACCAAGTATATTTCTGGTGGAGCAGCCGAATGCCAGTAAATTCACCCTGGAACAATGGCAGGCGGTCTGGGGCGGGCGCAGGCTCACCCCGGCGCAATGCAGCGGCGACCGTTGCCTACTCGGGCAGGTGCTATTCGCCAGCGCGCCTGTGACAGATTGCCTGGGGGCCAAACTGCTGGTCTCACCCATGAAGCAGCCGGGCTGCGCGGGGGTAACAATGCTGGACGCAGAGTTGGCGGAGCGGGAAGGGGCCGTTGCCGCCTGGGCCGGCCGTTCCGGCGCAAGGCTGCGCAGCGACCGGCAAATCCAGGGCAACCGGCCCTGGGTTTCGCCTTATCCACAATCATAGATTGTTAAAATAGTAATGATTTATTAATGATTAATCCATGAGCCTAGCTCTTCCCAGCCTCGCTGTTCCGCCCCCGCAGCCACTCGCCGAACAGCTATTGTCCTTGCGGCGGCATTGGCGGCTGATACTGGCCTGCACCATCGGCTTTCCCGCGTTCGCGGCGCTGATTTTGGCGGCGCTGCCCGCCAGCTACAGTGCCACCGGCATCGTGCTCTACGACCCGGCGAGTGCCACCTTGCCCGGCGGCCCGCCCACATCACCAGGGGATGTTCTGGACGAGGACGCGGTGACCGCCAGCCAGGGTGCCATCATCGCCTCGTTGCCGGCGGCGTCCGCCATCGCCAGCCAGCTCGATTTGGCGCGGAACCCGGATTTCGACCCCGCCCTGCGCCCGCGCCCTTTTCCTGTTTCGCTGCTGCCGCGCCCGGCGGCGCCTTCCGGCACAGAATTGGCGGCGACGGTGCAGAGCCGGCTCGGCATCTCCGTGCTGCCGGGCTCGCGGGTCATCAGCGTGTCCTTTACCGCGCGCTCGCCCCAACTTGCCGCCGATGCGGCCAATCTGGCGATGCAACTTTATCTGGACCATGAGCGCGATGTCTCCTTCCAGGCGCTCAGCGATGCGCAGAACTGGCTGGAGGCGCATTCCGCCATCGTCCAGCAGCAGCTTGACGATACCGAGACCGCCCTGGCCAGGGCCCGCGCCGGGGCCGGGCTGGTGCAGGGCGCGCAGGGCACGCTGACCACCGAAACCGCGAGCCGCCTGGCGGCCTCGCTGGTGGAGGCGCAGGCGGCTCTGGCGATGGCGCAGGCACGGCTGGACTCCGCAACCCATGCCGGGGGCTATGCCGCCGCCGCCAATGCCGCCATCGCCCCCAATCTGTTGCCTTTGCGCACCCAGCAGGCGCAGCTTGCGGCGCAGGCGCGCTCGCTCGCCACCGAATATGGCGCAGACTATCCGTCCCTGGTCACCGCGCGCTCGCAGCTTGCCGCCGTCACCGCGCAGATTGACGCCGAGACAGCCCGCGAGATGGATGCCGCCCGCGCCGAGGTGGCGGCCGACCAGGCGCAGGTGGCCACCTTACAGGGGGCGCTGGCGCAGGCCCGCACGCAAAGCCAGACGGAGGATGAGGAAGCCGCCCCGGTGCGCGCCCTGGAACAGCGCGCCGAGGCCGGGCGGGACATGCTGCGCGCGATGACGCTGCAAGCCGGGCAATTGGCGCAGGATGCCTCGCTCACCAAGCCGGATGCGCGCATCCTTTCCGCCGCCGCGACACCCGCGCATCCCGTCTCCCGCCACGCGCCGCTGGTGCTTGGCGCCTCGCTCTTGCTGGGGCTGTGCCTGGGCGTGCTGCTGGCGGGGCTGCGGGATGCGCTGGATACCTCTCTGCGCACCGGCGAGGCGCTGCGCGGGGAGTTCGGGCTCATTTGCCATGCTCTGCTGCCGGAAACGGAGAACCCCGCCGAGGCGTCGCTCATCGCGCCGTTTTCGCTCTATGCCGAGCAATTGCGGGCGCTGCGCACCGGGCTCGGGCTGGGGGAGGGCGCCAGCCGTATCCTGGCGGTCACCGCGGCACGGCCTGATGAGGGCAAGACGACATTATGCATCGCCCTGGCGCGCGCCTTGGCGGCGGCAGGCGTAAAAGTTCTGGCGATCGACGGCGATATCCGCCAGCCGAGCTTCAACGCCGTGTTCGCCACCAAAGGCGCGCCGGGGCTGGCGGAGCATCTGGCCGGGCAGGCGGCACTGGCGGATTGCCTGGTCGGGGACCGTCTGACCCCGCTCGACGTGCTGCCCGCCGGCATGCAAAACCGCGCGGCGCTGAATCTGTTTCTCTCCCCGGCGCTGCCCGCCTTGCTCGCCAAATTGAGGGAGGATTATGAGCTGATCCTGCTGGACGTGCCGCCCGCCTTCGCCCTGGCGGAGGGGCGTGTGCTGGCGCGCCTGGCCGACGTAGCACTTCTCTGCGTGCGTTGGGGCCATACGCCCCGCCGTGTGGTGCGCGGGGCCATCACCTTGCTGCACGAGGCGGGGGCGACCATCGCGGGGGCGGTGCTCACCCGTGTCGACCCCGACGCCCATGGACGCTCCGGTCATGCCGATGCCGAGTTTTACGCGCCGCGCTATGGGAGATATTTCTCGAAATAAGCTAATCTGTCAGCCGGTTGAGTGCCCGCATTTGCCGGAACCCGCACCGCTTGACCATGACAGGCCCCAGCACCCCCGCGGCCATCAAGGCCGGGGCGAAGAGCAGGAAATTTGCTCCGTTCCAAGACATGAAATCTTAGAAGCATGCCCTTGGTCAGGCCGATGCAGATTGTGTTGCCGAGATAGATCATGAAGCTATAGCGCCCGAAAAACAGCAGGGTTGCCCGCAAGCGGCCAAACCCCACGCGCCGCAGCGTTCCATGCAAAGCGGGCATGGAGAGCGCCCCCAGCGGCAGCATCACCGCCTTCCGCTCCTCGCCCTGGCCCCAGAGTGCCACGCAAACCAGCCCGGCCAACAGCAATGCCAGGGCAAAGATCCAATAACGGTCCAGCATCTCATTCCATCGCGCCCCGGCAGCGCCTGCCATCGCCCCCAGCAGGAAGAAGGGCGCGTAGGTGAACACCCTGTCGGCATAGAGATAGGCGGGCACGGGCAGGGGGTAGAGCAGCAGTGAAACCGCCAGCAGCCAGGGCAGGCGTTCAGGCTTCCCATCCAGCAGCCAAAGCGTGGCGAGAGACAGCACAAACAGCACGAACAGATACCAGATGGAAAGCGCCGGGCTCGCGGCCGTGTGCCAGAACAGCCCCTCCAGCCCGGCCCAGGCATTGGCGGGGAGGTTATCCACGAACAGCCATTTCGCCGCGGCCAGCTTGCCCGTTAGCACCAGGAGGCCGAGTCCGAAGAAGGGCAGCAGCAACCGCTCCGCCCGCGCCCTCGCCGCGCCACAGAACACCGCGCGACCATTGGCGAGAAACCCCGACGAGGCGGCCACCAGCCCGCTCAGATACAGGAAGAAGGGCATGTGGAACCCATAGACCGCGCGGCGCAGCGGCTCGTACCAATGCATATTCTGCCGGGTCCTGCCGCGCCACCAGATGCCCGAACACCACGAGCAGAATGGCGAGTCCCTTGGCCATGTCGATATCGGTGCGGCGTTCCGGCATAAATCAAACCTAAAGTTGATTAATCATTAACATTATTCCATCAAAATGATATGCGGGGTCGTGCCGCACCGCCGTGTCCGTCTCTTGTTTGCCTTGGCCTTTCCGGCGTTCCCAGCCGCCGCCCGGGCGCAATTGCTCGATGAGCTGCTTCCCGGCACGGTCCCCGGCTATGCCCCAAACAGCTACGGGCTGGCCGTGCGGCGAGAGGAAGCGCCCGGCGCCACGGGCTGGGAGCTTGGCGGACTCGATCTCGCCCCCGGCCTTGCCGCGCAGTCAGGCTATGACAGCGCCCCCAATGGCAGCACCGGCTCCGCCCTGCTCAGCCTCACGCCGGATCTGCTGGTCGCGGACCAAGCGGCCGGGTTCGGCGCCTATGCGCAGGTGAACGAGAGCGCCTATCCGCAAAATGCCAGGCAAAACCTGTTCAGCGCCGCCCTGGCCGGGGGCGAGCGGCTGCAATTGCCGCGTGAGGTGCTAACACTCTCCGGCGCTTATCTGCGTTCGGCGGAAACCGGCTTCGCGCTCAGTTCCTTCGCCCTGGCCAAGCCCATCGCCTTCACGCTCAAAGATGTCCGCGCCAGTGACGAGATCACCGCCGGCTGCCTCACCATCACGCCGCTCCTCTCGGCAAGCTTCTATGATTTCCCCGATCTGCCGTTCCAGAACCGGCAGGATCTGCGGTCCGGCCTGACCCTGCGTTACGATAATGGCGCGCCGCTCTCTTACGTTGCGGCGCTGCGCGCGGGCCATAGCAACGGCACGGATGAAACCCAGGATGCCGGCAATTACGCCGCCCTGGCCGGGCTGCAGGATGAGGCGGACGGACTCTGGACCATCTCCGTGCTGGCGGGCGGCGCCTGGCGGGTGCCGCGCGTGGGGCAGGGGCTCACCGCCCCGGTGATGGAGGCGCGGCTGGACTGGGCGCCGGACCGGTTGGATGAGTTGCATCTCAACATCGCCCGCGAGATTGACGATCCCGACCGGCTGAGCGCCACCCCTTACACGCTGACGGAGGCAAAATTCACCTTCATCCGGGCGGGTGTGCGCGACGTGACCGCCACCGCCACGGCGGACATTTCCAACGCCACCTATATCCATAACTCCCTGCGCGAGACCTTGTTCTCCGGCGGCGCCGCGCTGACATGGCAGATGAGCCCCGCTCTGGCGCTGGATGGGCGCTATCTGTTCAATGACAGGCAATCGAACCAGCTAGCTGCTGCCAATGAGCAAGAGCTGACGCTTGGGGTGAGCTGGACGCCATGAAACTGTTCGGCGTCACGTTCAGCGCCTTGTCTCTGGAGGAGGTGCTGGACACGCTGCTGGCCCGGCCCAGGGACGAGCCCTTCGCCTTCATCGCCACCCCTAATGCGGACCATCTGGACAGGCTGCTTCGCAACCCGGCGCTTCATGCGGTCTACGACGCGGCGCTGCTGTGTCTGTTCGACTCCCGCTTTCTCGCCCATTGCGCGCGGCTGCTGGGACAGAAGGCCCCGCCGGTGGTCACCGGGGCCGATCTCACCTCCGCGCTTCTGCCGCATCTGGCCGGTGAGCGCGCGGCGGTCATCGGGCTGGGGGATGCAGCCTTTGCCGCCCTGTGCGCGCGCTACCCCGCCATAGGCTTTATCCACCATCCCCCGCCAATGGGGCTGCTTCATGATCCGGCGGGTTTTGCCGCCGCCCGGCGCTTTGTGAGTGAGGCGGATGTGCCTTTCATCTTCTTCGCCGTAGGCTCCCCGGTGCAGGAGCTTCTGGCCCATGCGGTCATGAGAGAGGGCGAGGCTAGGGGCATCGGGCTTTGCATCGGCGCCGCGCTGGAATTCGCCGCCGGCACGCGCCGTCGCGCTCCCCTTTGGATGCGCCGCGCCGGGCTGGAATGGCTGCACCGCTTGGCCCAGGAACCGCGGCGCTTGGCGGGGCGCTATCTTATCCGCGGGCCGCGCCTGCTTGCCATGTTGCTGGCAGAAGTCGCTGGCATTCGCGCAAAAACCAGCCGATAACGATGCCAAGGCCCTCTTTATCCAGCTTGGAGACCGGATTTGGATTTTGTGGCTCCCGAACGGCGGCGGGGAAGCGAAGACTCCCTTTGGGCGGTGGTGGCGGTGATCGGCCGGGTGATCCGGATCGCGGAAGTGTTTCCCGAGCCGCACCCTGGCGTTGAATGACCAAGCGTGGCGCGAAGCCCAGGTCCGCGCCTATGCGAACTTTCTTGAAAGAACCGACCAACCGGCACCACGTTACATGATAAGGCCGATCCGGCGCTCGGACCTGCCCCGGCGGTGGAAACCGCTTCCGGCTTTGGGCTTTTTGCACGGGAATTGGTGATGTCTGACAAACGGATCGAGCATGACGCGCTGGGCGATGTCGCGGTTCCGGCTGACCGGCTATGGGGCGCGCAAACCGAGCGCAGCCTGGAGAATTTCAACATCGGCCGGCGCAACTATGTTTGGGGGCGCGACGTGGTGCGCGGCTTCGGCATTCTGAAGAAAGCCTGCGCGCTGGCCAATCAGGCGCTGGGGCAATTGCCGGAGGAGAAGGTCGCAGCTCATCGCCGCCGCCGGCGCAGGAGGTAATCGACGGCAAATGGGATAATGAATTCCCCCTGGTGGTATTCCAGACCGGCTCAGGCACCCAGAGCAACATGAACGCCAATGAGGTCATCTCCAACCGCGCCATCCAGATGGCCGGCGGTGTGGTGGGCAGCAAGCACGCCGATCAACCCGAATGACGATGTGAATCACAGCCAGTCCTCCAACGACACCTTCCCGACCGTCATGCATATCGCTGCGGTGGAGGTGACGGCGGGCGAACTGCTGCCCGCAGTGGAACGGTTGGCGGATGTGTTCAAGGCCAAGAGCATGGCCTACGCGGATGTGGTGATGACCGGCCGCACCCATTTGCAGGATGCCACCCCGGTTACGCTTGGCCAGGTGATCTCCGGCTGGGCAGGCGCAGCTCGAACAGGCGGCGGCTGGGCATCAAGGCATCGCCTGCCCGGGCTGTACGAGCTCGCCATCGGCGGCACGGCGGTCGGCACCGGGCTGAATGCGCATCCGAATTTCGGCGCCACCGCCGCCGCCTTCATCGCGGAGGAGACGGGCATCCCTTCGTCTCCGCGCCCAATAAATTCGCCGCCCTTTCGGCGCATGATGCGCTGGTTGCAGCCTCCGGCGCGTTGCGGGTGCTGGCGGGCGCGGTGATGAAGATCGCCAATGACGTGCGCTGGTATGCCTCCGGCCCGCGCACCGGCATCGGCGAGCTGCTGATCCCGGAAAACGAGCCCGGCTCCTCCATCATGCCCGGCAAAATCAACCCCACCCAGTGTGAGGCGCTGACCATGGTGGCGGTGCAGGTCTTCGGCAATGACCATGCGGTCGCCTTTGCCGGCTCCCAGGGCAATTTCCAGCTCAACGTGTACAAGCCGGTGATGCTGCATAACTATCTTGATTCCGCGCATATTCTGGCCGAGGCGCTGGCGAGTTTCTACGCATCCATTGCGCCGTGGGCATCGAGCCCGCCTCGGGCAGATCGCGGAAAATCTGGCGAAGAATTTGATGCTCGTCACGGCGCTGAACCCGCATATCGGCTACTCTAAGTCGGCCGAGATCGCGCTGAAGGCGCATCGTGAGGGGCTGACCCTGCGCGCGGCGGCCCTTGCCAGCGGCGCACTGGACGCAGAGCAGTTCGATGAATGGGTGGACCCGAAGGCGATGACCGCCCCGTTGGCTATTTGACATCAATCGGCATTTTGCGGATTGATGTGCGCGCGGAGAAGGCAAGGCGAAGGTGGCCAAGGTTTCGGTGTTGCGAAGCAACTGCGGAAAGCCACCAGAAGGGCCGCGCGCAAAATCAAGCAAATAGCAGCCCTGCTTTGCGGGTGCTGGTCTGATTGTGCTAGTGCTGCTGACCTGATTATTGAGGATGATTGCAAATGGATGGCGGTGCCGATTTACGCCGGATCGTAATTTATAAGCCGGAAGATTTCGCGCCGATGCGCGCGGCGGGGCGCCTTGCGGCCGAGACGCTGGACATGATCAGCGCGCATGTGGTGCCCGGCGTGACCACCGAGCGGCTGAACGAGTTGTGCCATGATTTCATCACCGCCCATGGCGCCGTTCCGGCGCCGCTGAATTACCGGGGTTTTCCGAAATCCATCTGCACGTCCATCAATCATGTCGTCTGCCATGGTATTCCCGGCGAGCGGAAGTTGGTGGACGGCGACCTTCTGAATATCGATGTCACCGTGATCCTGAATGGCTGGTATGGCGATTTAAGCCGCATGTATGTGGCGGGCACCGCCAATACCCGGGCCCGGCGCCTCATCGAGGTAACGTATGAGTCCCTGATGCGCGGCATCGCGGCGGTCAAGCCCGGCGCCACCTTTGGCGATATCGGCTACGCGATCCAGAACTATGTCGAGGCCCAGCGCTTCTCCGTGGTGCGGGATTTCTGCGGCCATGGCATCGGCCAGCGCTTTCATGAACCGCCGAACGTGCTGCATTTCGGCCGGCGCGGGGAAGGGGTGGTGCTGAAGCCCGGCATGTTCTTCACCATTGAGCCGATGGTGAACGCCGGCAAGCCGGATGTGAAGATTCTGGACGATGGCTGGACGGCCGTGACCCGCGACCGCTCTCTCTCCGCCCAGTTCGAGCATATGGTCGGCGTGACGGATACGGGCGTGGAAATTTTTACCCTCTCGCCCAAGGGCTACACCCAGCCGCCTTACGAGTAAGGAACACAATCAAAAGTTTTTGCGGTAGCTTTTTTAACAGCTGCAAAGGAGGCCGCCTTTTACAAAAGGCGGCCTAAAGCTTTTAAAACTTACGCTGTGGGGTCGATCCAGCCCACATGCCCGTCAGGCCGGCGATAGACTAGGTTCAGCCCGCCGGTCTTGGAGTTGCGGAACATCATCAGCGGCTGGAAGGCCAGATCCATCTTCATCACCGCGTCACGCACGCTCAGCGTCTCGATGGCGGTGGTGTCCTCGGCGATGATGGTGGCATGCAACTCCTCCGCGAGCGTGCCATGCCCATTGGCTTCACCGTTCGGGGCGGGAGGCTCGTCATCCTCGGCCTCCGGCGCAAGCACATAGGCGCGCGCCATCTCTGGCTTGATCTTGGTCATGTCGCGCTGATGCGCGGAGACACGTCGGCGATAACGGCGCAGGCGTTTGGCGATATGCTCCGCCGCATCCTCGAATGCCGCGCGGGCATCAGCGGCCTCACCCTCGCCGCGCACGGTAATGCCCCGCCCGGCGTGCAGATTGATGTCACACGTGAAAAAACTGCGGGCGCGGCTGAAGGTGACTTGCGCCTCCATCGCCTGGTCGAAATATTTTGCCGTGATGTTGCCAAGCTGCTTATCCACATGGACGCGCAGCGCGTCTGACAGATCGACTTGTTTGCCAGAGACCGTTAGTTGCATGGTCTACTCCCGAACAAACCGGCTCGCACCATTCGTCTAACAAGGCCACTCCCTTTACCTTGCTCTACGCGGGCATTTTCTCCCGCTTACGTTGCGCCGAACCGGGAATGCGCAACGCTTCTCTGTATTTGGCCACGGTCCGCCGTGCTATGTCTATGCCTTCTTTTTGCAATAGAGCTGCGACTGCATCGTCTGACAAAATATTTTTCGGATTTTCGGCCGTTATAATCTGCGCCACCCGGTGGCGAACCGTCTCGGCCGAGTGCGTTTCGCCATTTGCCCCGGCCAGGGCGGTGGTGAAGAAAAATTTCAGCTCGAAAATGCCGCGCGGCGTGGCGATGGATTTATTGGAGGTCACGCGGCTGACAGTGCTCTCATGCAATTCCACCTCGGCGGCGATATCGCGCAGTGTCAGCGGCCGCAGATGCGAGATGCCATGGCGGAAAAACCCGTCCTGCCGGCGGACGATCTCGGCCGAGACCCGCAAAATCGTCTGCGCCCGGGATTCCAGCGCCTTCACCAGCCAAGTGGCGCCCTGCATCTGTTCGGAGAGGAAGCTCTTGGTTTCCTTGTTGGCCGAGGCCGTCATGCGGGCGTGAAAGCCGCGGCGGATGAGCAAACGCGGCATGGTTTCGGGGTTGATCTCCAGCAGCCAATCGCTGCTGCCATCCTCCTGCAGCGGGGCGGGGCGCATTAGCACGTCCGGGATCAGCGGGCGCAGCGGCTCTGAATTCGAAGCGCGCGCCGGGCTTTGGGTCCAACCGCTTCAGCTCGGCTACCATGTCGGCCAGGTCCGCCGCATCCACCCCGCAAATTTCCTGCAAGGCCCGCATCTCGCGCCGTGCCAGCTTTTCCAGATGGTCGAGCAGCGCCTGCATCGCCGGGTCCAGCCGGTTCAGCTCGGCAAGCTGCGCGCCCAGGCACTCCGCCAGGCTGGTGGCGAATACGCCCACCGGGTCGAAGCGCATCATGATGGCGCGCACCACCTCGAAACGGGATAGTTCCACCCCCAGCGCCGCCGCCAGCGCCTCCGGCGCATCGCCCAGCCGCCCGGCCGGGTCCAATACAGCGATCATCGCGGTCGCAATCAGCAGTTCCTCGCGGGTGGAAAAGGCGAGCCGCGCCTGCTGCTCCAGATGCTCGCGCAGGCAAGGGCGCTCCGCACCCAACGCTTCCAGCGGGTTCCAGTCATCATCCGCCTCGCCGGAAAGCCCGGCGCTGCCATATCCGTCAGCGCCAGTCCCGGCGTCATACACATTGCTGGTATCGAGATCGAGCGGGGTTGTGGAGGCGTCCGGCAGCATGCCGGCGGCGGCGAGGCTTGCCGGGTCCTCCGGAATTGGGGCCACCGCTTCGGTCCGCGCCTCGATGGCGGTTACGGTTTCAGCTCCATCATCGCGTTCAAGTAGTGGATTTTTAAGCAACTCCTCTTCAACGAAGGCGATGGCCTCGATGTTCGAGAATTGCAGCAGCTGGATCGCCTGACGCAGCTGCGGGGTCATGACCAATGACTGGGACTGGCGCAAATCCAAGCGCGGCGCGAAGGACGGAGCAAAAGCCATGCCAAGAAGCTAGCGCGCTTTTCGTTCTCCTCCAAGAGCGTTGGCGCGGAAAATGCATGGCGCCGTGCAATATGGGGCGGCGCTCAGCCACCCAGTCTTAAAGGCTGAACTTTTCGCCCAGATAGACCCGGCGCACATCCTCATGCGCCACCACCTCTTCCGGATTGCCCTCCATCAGCACCTGGCCGTCATAGAGAATATAGGCGCGGTCGATGATCTCCAGCGTCTCGCGGACATTATGGTCGGTGATCAGCACGCCCAGCCCGCGATGCTTCAGATGCGCCACCAGATCGCGGATTTCCCCCACCGCGATCGGGTCGATGCCCGCCAGCGGCTCATCCAGCAGGATGTAATTCGGCCCCGTCGCCAAGGCACGGGCGATCTCAACACGCCGGCGTTCACCGCCCGAAAGGGCGAGGGCAGGGGTACGGCGCAGATGCGAGATGCCGAACTCCGCCAGCAGCTCGGTCAGCATCTCCTCGCGCTTGTCCGCATCCGGTTCCACCATGTCGAGCGCGGCCATGATGTTCTGCTCGACATTCAGCCCCCGGAACACGCTGGCCTCCTGCGGCAGATAGCCGATGCCAAGGCGGGCGCGCCGGTACATGGGCAAATTGGAGATCTCCACCCCGTCCAGCGCGATGGTGCCGGAATCAGGGCCGATCAGCCCGACGATCATGTAGAAGGTCGTGGTCTTGCCAGCGCCATTCGGCCCCAGCAGCCCCACCGCCTCGCCACGCCGCACGGAGAGCGAGACATTGCGCACCACCGGGCGTTTCTTGAAGCGTTTGCCAAGGCCGTGTGCCACCAAGCCAGTGTCATCGGCCGGCGCCGTCGCGTGGCTCATCTGGCCGCTGCTCAGCGTCGTGCTCATTGTGTCTTTCCCGATCCAGGCAAAATCACGCCGGAAACCTGGCCGCCCGGCCCGGCCAGCAGGGTGGCGATGCCCGTCTTCATATTCACCAGCGCGTCAGACCCCGCCAGCTCGTTCGGGCCATGGATGATATGCACATTCCCGCCCAGCCGCGCCTGGCCGGTGGGGGGCAGGTACACGCCGCTGTCGCCCGTCGCGGTATCGGTCTGGGTCTTGATCACCACGTGCCCGACAGCCTCCACCTTCTGCAGATTGCCGCTCTCGTTCAGCGTATCCGCGCTTTGCGCCGCGGGCTTGGCCTGGCTGGCACCGCTGGCCTGGCTGGCGAAATAGCCGGTGATGACATCGGCGGCGATGGAGCGGCCGTCATCGGCCACGATCAGCGCATTGCCGCGCGCGATGGCCTTGTGGTCCCCGGCGTAATACTCGATCGAATCCCGCGCGGTGACGGTGTCATGTGGCGTGGTGAGTTTCAGAGCCTTGCCGGTCAGCACCAGCACCTGCTGCCCCAGGGAATAGACCGCATGGTCCCCCCAGGCATTATCGGTGGCGGTATAGATATGCACATTGCCGATGGCATCCAGCTCGGTCAGCTGGGCGTTGCCCTGGTCCAGCGCGGTGGCGCTGGCACCGCTCTGGTTCGGGGCGGTTTGGGTGCCGCTGCCGGGTTTTTTCATGTAATGTGCCACAAGCTGGTTGGCGGTCACCGTCACGTCGCCCCGCACAGCCTTGGCGCCGCCGGTTGCAGTCACGGTCTGGGAATCCTGCGACCAGGTGATGCCCTGCGCGGCGGAGATCTGGACGGGGACCGGGGCCGCGCCCGGTGCGCCGCCCAGGTTCAGGTCCTGCGCGAGGGCCGGGGGCGCGGCACACGCCAGAAGCGGCAGAAGATAAAGGAGTTTCATTGAACCTGGGTAAGAGTCAGCGTTGCGGGGCCATGGAAGGTGATCTCGCTGCCCCGGCCGCTCAGGGTGAAGCCGTTCTGGGCATTCAGCGTGCCGAATGGCCCCGTCACCTGTACCGGGTCGGTGCTGGAGGCATTGCCCCCGCGCAGATCGATCGAGCAACGCGCCGTGGAGACGATCGTCCCGTCATTGCGGTAGAGCGTTACACGACCCTTGAGGTCGAGCTTGTCGCTCTTCTGGTGATAATTGCCGGTGTCGGATTTCAGCATTAGCCAGGCGCCGGATTTGAGCGTGATATCGCCCTGCGGCGCGGTGAGGGCAACATTATCATCCCCCTGCTGCACGGCGCTGTTGGCAGTCACGGTGTAAGGCTGCCCCTGCTGGTCACGGCCATGATAGGTGGCGCCCTGCATGCGCGAGGCCTGGGTGCCGGTGTTCTGCGAGACATGATAGGTGACGCGGTTCGCCTCCGGGCCGGCTTGCCAGGAGGGTGCCAGCGCCAGGGCAGCCAGCAGCAGCAGGGCCGCCGCCGGAAGGGCGCGCTTGAGCAGCGTAACACGCAGGCTGCGCCGGGCGAGGCTGGCCGGTGCCTCCTGCCGCTGACGGCGGATTTCATCCAGGACCGACTGGCGCGGGACATGGTTGATGTGATTCATGCGGTCACCATTCCGGGTGCCGCCGTGACAGACATATCGAAAGCCATGGCGGTTCCCTGCATCAGGAATAAGGCGGGAGCAGGGCAATAACAATCCAGCCTGGGTGCCATGCGAGAGCGCAGCGCCGCCTGCCAGCCGGAATGTCCATCAGCGCGAATCATTGTATACGGTATGACCAGCCCCGCCGCGCCGGTCAACATGAGATACGCAACCCTGTGTAACGTCGCCTAATGGGTGAACAGGTCAGGGTCCGCGTAGCCCAGGAGGTCGAGCTTGGCGCGCGTGGGCAGGAATTCATAGGCCGCCTGCGCAATTTCCAGCCGATTCTCGCGCAGCAGCAAGGCGCGCAGCTTCTCCCAGATCACATGCAGATGAAGCACGTCCGAGGCCGCATAGGCGAGCTGCTCCTGGGTCAACTCCGCCGCCCCCCAGTCGCTGGTCTGCTGCTGTTTGGAGATGTCGACCCCGGCCAGGTCCCGGCACAGCTCTTTTAGCCCATGCCGGTCGGTATAGGTGCGCACCAGCTTTGAGGCGATCTTGGTGCAGATCACCGGCGCGGTGGTCACGCCCAGCCCATTATACAAAGCCGCGATGTCGAACCGCGCGAAGTGGAACAGCTTGGTTACCTCAGGATTGGCCAGCAGCGCCTTGAGATTGGGGCAATTTGAACCCTGGCCGCCCAGCGATTTAGGAATAATCTGCACCAGATGCGCGTTGCCGTCTCCGGCGGAGAGTTGCACAAGGCACAGCCTGTCCCGCCGTGGATCGAGCCCCATCGTCTCGGTGTCGATTGCCACGACCGGCCCGAGATCGAGCCCCGCCGGCAAATCATGCTTGTGGAGCTTGATGGTGCTCATCTTGTCACCTGAATTTTTGGGGAGAATGAAAAAATGGTGCCCAGGAGAGGACTCGAACCTCCACGCCCTTGCGAGCGCTAGCACCTGAAGCTAGTGCGTCTACCAATTCCGCCACCTGGGCTTAACCATTTTTTCGGGCGTTCCGGGTTTCGCCGGTTCGCCGTCGCGGTGCCGAAGCATCGTGGGACGGGCGTTTAGCTGCCCCGTCAGCGTACGTCAACATGGCTTGAGCGTGTTTTTCTCGCGGCCTACAACCAGAGCGGAAAAAGGAAGGGGCTTGCATGCTGTCTGAGCGCAAAATTGCCACGGTTTTCGGGGCTTCCGGGTTTTTGGGCCGCTATGTCGTGCAGCGCCTGGCGGCGCGCGGCTATATCGTGCGCGCCGCGGTGCGAGATACCGAATCGGCAAAAATTCTCCGCCCGATGGGCGACGTGGGGCAGGTGGTGCCCCTTTATGCCCCGGTCTCCGCGGAGGCTTTGGTGGCCCGGGCCATCGAGGGGGCTGAGATCGTCATTAATCTGGCGGGCATCCTCGCCGAATCCCGCAAGGGCGATTTCGCTCGCACCCATGCCGAGGGCGCCGGGCGCGTGGCGCGGCTGGCGCGCGCGGCTGGTGCGCGGCTGGTGCATATCTCGGCCATCGGCGCCAATCCGGCCAGCCCGTCTACCTATGCGCGCAGCAAGGGCGAGGGCGAGCAGGCGGTGATGAGCGCGCATCCCGAGGCGGCGATTCTCCGCCCCTCGATCATGTTCGGTCCTGAGGATGACTTCTTCAACCGCTTCGCCAAGATGGCGGTGGTGTCGCCGGTCCTGCCTATCGTGCATGGGGAGACGAAGTTCCAGCCCGTCTATGTGGCCAATGTGGCCGATGCCGTGCTGGCGGCGCTGGGGCAGGCCAATGCGGGCAAACTGTTCGAGCTGGGCGGGCCGGAGCAGCAGAGCTTCAAGGCGCTGATTCTTAAGATGCTCGCCATCATCGAGCGCAAGCGCCGCATCTGGAACATGCCGGTGGGCCTCGCCCGTCTTGTGGCCGCCATCCCCGGCTCGGGGCTGACGGGCGACCAGATCACGCTGCTGGCCACAGATAATGTCGTCGCACCCGGCATGCCGGGGCTGGAGGAGCTGGGCGTCACCCCCACGCGGCTGGATCTTGTGCTGCCTGAATATCTGGCGCGCTATCGTGTCTCAGGCCGCCGCCATAGTGACATTTTCAGCGAATAGGACGCTATCCGGACATATTATCGTCAAGTTTTCTTATGGCAAAGCTAGGCTCCAAAAGGGATTTGGCAAAAATAGGTATCAACTGATACCTATTGCAAAAAAAACCTTGGCGTTCCGCCGAAATTTTCGTTAAGACCGGGGTGTGATCCCCAGACGCGCGGTGCCGCTTGCGGTGCCGCGCCTTCTTTACGAACGAGGCGAAAAATGGCCGAGCGCATGCTGCAATTCATCCATCTTCCCCAGCAAACGCCCAAAAAGCGCCCGGCAGAGGCCCGTCGTGAAGATTTCAACGAGATTTACGATGAATTCGCGCCCGAGGCGGCCGCCGAGCAGGCCAGCCGCTGCTCGCAATGCGGCATTCCGTTCTGCTCGGTGCATTGCCCGCTCTCGAACAATATTCCTGACTGGTTGAAGCTCACCGCCGAGGGGCGGCTTGAGGAAGCATATGAGCTTTCCTCCGCAACCAACACTTTTCCTGAGATTTGCGGCCGCATCTGCCCGCAGGACAGGCTGTGCGAAGGCAATTGCGTAATCGAAAAAGGCTTCGAATCGGTCACGATCGGCGCGGTCGAGCGCTATATCACGGACACCGCCTTCGAGAATGGCTGGGTGAAGCCCATCGCCCCCACGTCAGAGCGCGCCGAGAGCGTTGGCATTGTCGGGTCCGGCCCGGCCGGCCTCGCGGCGGCGGAGCGGCTGCGCAGCCTTGGCTATCAAGTGACCGTTTATGACCGGCACGACCGCGTCGGCGGATTGCTGATTTATGGCATTCCCGGCTTCAAGCTGGAGAAGGAGATCGTGCTCCGCCGCTGGAAATGGCTGGAGGAGGGCGGGGTTAAATTCGTCCTCAATGCCGATATAGGCGGCGCCACCTCCTTCGCGGAGTTGCGCCAGAAGCATGATGCGGTGCTGATCGCCACCGGCGTCTACAAGGCGCGTGAGATTGGCGGCCCAGGCGCGGGCCTGCCCGGCATCGTCAAGGCGCTGGATTTCCTCATCACCTCCAACCGCCTGGGCCTGGGCGATGCGGTGCCGGATTACGAGTCCGGCCTGCTGAACGCGGCGGGCAAGGATGTCGTCGTCATCGGCGGCGGTGACACGGCGATGGATTGCGTGCGCACCGCCATCCGCCAGGAGGCGAAATCCGTCACCTGTCTCTACCGGCGCGATAAGCAGAACATGCCGGGCTCTCTGCGCGAGGTGAAGAATGCCGAGGAGGAAGGTGTCACCTTCACCTGGCTCTCGGCGCCTGAGGCCTTCCTGGGTGATGACAAAGTAACGGGCGTGCGCGCCGTGCGCATGCATCTCGGCCTGCCAGACGCCTCCGGCCGCCAGTCCGTTGAGCCGATCGAGGGCTCCGCCTTCACCGTCAAGGCGGATCTGGTCATCAAGGCGCTGGGCTATGACCCGGAGGATCTGCCGGGCGCCTTCAATGAACCCACGCTGAAGCTCACCGGCTGGGGCACGCTGAAGGTGAATCCCCGCAGCTTCGAGACCGCTCTGCCCGGCGTGTACGCTGCCGGCGATATCGTGCGCGGCGCCTCCCTGGTCGTCTGGGCCATCCGCGACGGGCGCGATGCCGCCGCCGCCATCCATCGTCAATTCCAAGCCGCCCGCCCGGCGCAGGCCGCGGAGTAATCTGCCATGAACCACGAAACCGCCCCCGAATCCGCTCAGGCCTTCCTCTCCGCCTGGGATGCCAACATGCAGGCGCTGCGCGACACCTATAGCCGCGAGCAGGAGCATGATGCCTGTGGCGTCGGCCTTGTCGCGGCGCTGGACGGCAAGAAGCGCCGTGACATCGTGCAGGCCGGCATCGACGCGCTGAAGGCCGTCTGGCATCGCGGCGCCGTGGATGCCGATGGCAAGACCGGCGATGGCGCCGGCATCCATATCGAAATCCCGCAGGATTTCTTCGCCGATGAGGTGAAGCGCGGCGGCGATCGGCTACGCGACGGGCTGATCGCGGTTGGCATGGTGTTCCTGCCCAAGACCGATCTCGGCGCGCAGGAGCGCTGCCGTCAGATCGTCGAGACCGAGATCCTGAATTTCGGCTACCGCATCCATGGCTGGCGCCAGGTGCCCATCAATGCCGCGTGCATCGGCGAAAAGGCAAACGCCACCCGCCCGGAGATCGAGCAGATCATGCTCTGGAATGCCCGCGGCATCTCCGAGGATGAGTTCGAGCGCGAACTCTACATCATCCGCCGCAAGATCGAGAAGGCGGCCATCGAGGCGCAGGTCGGCGAGCTTTACATCTGCTCGCTCTCCTGCCGCTCCATCGTCTATAAGGGCATGTTCCTGGCCGAGAGCCTGACGGAGTTCTATCCGGATCTGCTGGATGAGCGTTTCGTCTCGCGCTTTGCCATCTATCACCAGCGCTATTCGACCAACACCTTCCCCACCTGGAAGCTGGCGCAGCCTTTCCGCATGCTGGCCCATAACGGTGAGATCAACACCGTCGCGGGCAACATCAACTGGATGAAGAGCCACGAGACGCGCCTGGGCGCGGAAGGGCTGGATGAGTTCCTGGATTACGTGAAGCCGGTGGTGCAGGCCGGCGGCTCCGACACGGCGGCGCTGGACAATGTGTTCGAGCTGCTGGTGCGCGCCGGGCGCGACGCGCCTATGGCCAAGGCGCTGATGATCCCGCCCGCCACGGGCGCGGACGCGGCAATGCCGCAGGCACACAAGGATCTGTTCTCCTACTGCAACGCCGTGATGGAGCCCTGGGACGGCCCGGCCGCCGTGGCCGCCACCGATGGCCGCTTCGTCATCGCCGGGCTGGACCGCAACGGGCTTCGCCCGCTTCGTTATTCCATCACCAAGCAAAAGATGCTGGTCGTCGGCTCCGAAACCGGCATGGTGAAGTTCGAGGAGGAGGATATCGTCGAGAAAGGCGCGGTCGGCCCCGGCCAGACCATCGCCGTCGATCTCAACGAGGCGAAGTTCTACCATGATGGCGAGCTGAAGGATCTGCTGGCCGCCCGCCAGGATTTCGCGGCCTGGACCAAGCGTATCACCGTCATCGACCATATCGTGAAGACCGATGCACCGGAGCCGGTGCGTTTTGATGCCGAGGCGCTTCGCCGCCGCCAGCTCGCGGTCGGGTTCTCGCTTGAGGACATGGAGCTGATCCTGCACCCGATGGTGGATACCGCGCAGGAGGCCATCGGCTCCATGGGCGATGACACGCCCGTCGCTGTGCTGTCGGACCGTTATCGCGGCCTGCATCATTATTTCCGCCAGAGCTTCAGCCAGGTCACCAACCCGGCCATCGATTCCCTGCGTGAAACCCGGGTGATGTCGCTGAAGACGCGCCTGGGCAATCTCGGCAATGTGCTCGACGAGAACGAGGAGCAATGCGACCTGCTGCAGCTCGAATCGCCGGTGCTCAGCAGCGCCGAGTTCGAGGCCATGCGCCGCACCATGGGCAGCTCCGCCTGCGTGGTGGATGCCACCTTCAAGATCACGAACGGGGAGGGCGGGCTTCGCCGCGCCATCGAGCGCATCCGCCGTGAGGCGGAGGAAGGCGTGCGCGCCGGCTGCACCCATGTCATCCTCACTGACGAGGCGATGAGCCCCGAGCGCGCGCCGATCCCGATGATCCTCGCCACCGGTGCCGTGCATACGCATCTCGTGCGCCAGTCTCTGCGCACTTTCACCTCGCTGAATGTCCGCTCCTCCGAATGCCTGGACGTGCATTATTTCGCGGTGCTGGTGGGCGTAGGCGCGACCACGGTGAATGCCTATCTGGCGCAGGAATGCATCGCGGACCGCCATGCGCGCGGCCTGTTCGGCAATTTGTCGCTTAAAGAATGCGTCGCCCGCTACAAGAAGGCGGTGGATAAGGGGCTGCTCAAGGTGATGTCCAAGCTCGGCATCTCCGTCATCTCCTCCTATCGCGGCGGCTATAATTTCGAGGCCATCGGGCTTTCCCGCGCTCTGGTGGGCGAGTTCTTCCCCGGCATGCCCTCGCGCATTTCCGGCATCGGCCTGCCTGGCATCGCCCACAAGGTGCTGGAGCTGCACGAGAAGGCCTGGAGCGGCAATACCGTGCCGCTGGATATTGGCGGGCTGTACCGTCTGCGCCGCACCGGCGAGGCGCATGCCTTCGACAATAACGCCATCCATCTGCTGCAGACGGCGGTGGATACCGGTTCCTACCGGCTGTTCAAAAAATATTCCGAGATGGTGCGCAAGCAAAAGCCGGTGGCGCTGCGCGACCTTCTGGATTTCCGCATGGATGGGCTGACCCCTATTTCCGCGGACGAGGTGGAAAGCATCACCTCCATCCGCAAGCGGCTGCTGGCGCCTGGCATCTCTCTCGGCGCGCTCAGCCCCGAGGCGCATGAGACGCTCTCCATCGCCATGAACCGCATCGGTGCCCGCTCCGATTCCGGTGAGGGCGGCGAGGACCCGGCCCGCGCCGAGCCGCGCCCGAATGGCGACAACGCCTCCTCCGCGATCAAGCAGATCGCCTCCGGGCGCTTCGGCGTTACGGCGGAATATCTGAATGACTGCAAGGAGATCGAGATCAAGGTCGCGCAGGGCGCCAAGCCCGGCGAGGGCGGCCAGCTTCCCGGCTTCAAGGTCACGGAGCTGATCGCCAAATTGCGCCACTCCACGCCAGGCGTGACGCTGATCTCCCCGCCGCCGCATCACGACATCTATTCCATCGAGGATCTGGCGCAGCTCATCTACGATCTGAAGCAGATCAATCCGCGCGCCACCGTGTGCGTGAAGCTGGTCTCGCGTTCGGGCATCGGCACCATCGCCGCGGGTGTGGCGAAGGCGAAGGCGGATGCGATCCTCATCTCCGGCCATGTCGGCGGCACCGGCGCGTCGCCGCAATCCTCCGTGAAATATGCCGGCATGCCGTGGGAGATGGGGCTTTCGGAAGCGCATCAGGTGCTCATGCTCAACCGTCTGCGCCACCAGGTGGTGCTGCGCACCGATGGCGGCTTGAAGACCGGGCGGGATGTGGTGATCGCCGCCATGCTTGGGGCCGAGGAATTCGGCATCGGCACGGCCTCGCTCGTCGCCATGGGCTGCATCATGGTTCGCCAGTGCCACTCCAACACCTGCCCGGTGGGCGTGTGCACGCAGGACGAGGCGCTGCGCAAGAAATTCGAAGGCACGCCGGAGAAGGTGATCAATCTCTTCTCCTTCGTGGCCGAAGAGGTGCGTGAGATTTTGGCTGAGCTCGGCTTCCGCTCGCTGCATGAGATCATCGGCCGCACGGACTTGCTGCACCAGGTTTCCCGCGGTGCGGATTATCTGGACGATCTCGACCTCAACCCGATCCTCGCCCAGGCCGACCCCGGCCCGCATGCGCGCTATTGCACCCGCGAGGGCCGCAACGAGGTGCCGGAGACGCTGGACGCGCAGATGATCGAGGATGCCGCGCCGTTCTTCAAGAACGGCGAGAAGATGCAGTTGCAGTACAATATCCGCAACACGCACCGCGCCATCGGCACCAAGTTCAGCTCGCAGATCGTCGCCAAATACCGCAAGGTGAAGCTGCAGCCGGACCACGTGACGGTACGCCTGCGCGGCTCTGCCGGGCAGTCGCTCGGCGCCTTCGCAATGAACGGGCTGAAGCTGGAAGTCTTTGGTGATGCCAATGACTATGTCGGCAAGGGGTTGTCCGGCGGCACCATCGTGGTGCGCACCGGCCCGTCCTCCAAGCTCAAGACCAACGAGAACACCATCATTGGCAATACGGTGCTCTATGGCGCCACCTCCGGTGCGCTGTTCGCGGCGGGCCTGGCGGGCGAGCGCTTCGCCGTGCGCAATTCCGGCGCCATTGCGGTGGTCGAAGGCGTGGGCTCCAACGCCTGCGAATATATGACCGGCGGCACGGTGGTGATTCTGGGTGAGGTCGGCGATAATTTCGGCGCCGGTTTCACGGGCGGCCTGGCCTTTGTTTATGACCGCGCGAAGAAATTCGAGATGCGGATGAACAAGGAGACGCTGCATTGGCAGCGCGTCAATTCCAGCTACTGGGCCGGCGTGCTGAAAACCCTGGTCGAGCGCCATGTGGCCGAGACGGAAAGCCGCTACGCTGCCACGCTGCTGAATGACTGGGAGCGCGAGGCCCCGCATTTCTGGCAGGTGGTGCCGACGGAGTACATCAAGTACCTGCCTGCGGCGCTGGACGATTCGGAAGAAGCGAAGACGGCGTAAATCACAACCTCTGGGCCTTTGGCACCCCATGGGCAGCGCCTCAGGCCCAGAGGATCAAAAGTTTTTGGCGCCGCTTTTTAAAAAAGCGGCCTCTTTTTGTGACCTTTTTTGAATGGCATAATCCTCGCCATGCGAGTCCTCTATCACCTTCCGCTCTCCCCCTATTCGCGCAAGGTGCGGATGGTCCTGGCCGAGAAACGTCTTCCCTTTGAATTGCGCGTGGAAAAAATCTGGGACCGTCATCCCGGCTATCTGGAGCTGAACCCGGCCTGCGCCGTGCCGACTCTGATCGAGGATAACGGACTCGTCATTCCCGATTCGCGGGTGATCTGCGAATATCTGGACGAATCCTATCCCGACACCGCGCTGCTCAGCCGCGCCCCGCCCGAGCGTGTGGAAACCCGCCGCCTCGTCGCCTGGTTCGACGAGAAATTCTACGACGAGGTGGTGCGCAATCTCTATTGGGAAAAGAACCTGAAACAGGCGCTCAAGCTCGGCTCGCCGGATGGCAACGCCCTGCGCGCGGGCTATGCCAATCTCAAGCAGCATCTGCTCTATATTGGCTGGCTGGCTGAGCATCGCCGCTGGCTGGCGGGGGGCAACCTCTCGGTGGCTGACTTCGCCGCCGCCGCCATGCTCTCGACGCTGGATTTCATGGGCGACGTGGATTGGTCCGTCTCCGCCCCGGCGAAGGAATGGTATGCGCGCATCAAGTCCCGCCCCAGCTTCCGCGCCATCCTGGCGGACCGCGTGAACGGCATGACCCCGCCGCCGCATTATGCGGATCTGGATTTCTGATCTCGCTTATGCGCGCGGTGTTTGCCGGGCGTGTCCATCGTTGTAGCGTCCAGACATGGACTTGATCCCCGCCTTGCGCGCCGCCCTGGGTGAAGGCGCGGTGTTGACCGCCCCCGCCGACCGCGCCCCTTATGAACAGGATTGGCGCGGGCTGGTGAACAATGCCGCTCTGGCCGTGATCCTGCCGAAAACCACTGCGCAGGTGGCGCAAGCGGTGAAGCTCTGCGCCGCTCATGGCGCGCGTATCGTCCCGCAAGGCGGCAATACCGGGCTGGTGGCGGGTGCGGTGCCCATCGCGGCACCTGATCAGATCATCCTTTCCTTCACCAAACTGCGCGCCATCCGCGCGCTGGATGCGGTGGGCGACACCATCACGGTGGAAGCCGGTCTCACGCTGGCCGCCTTGCAGCAGGAAGCCGCCAGGGCCGGCCGCTTCTTCCCCGTCAGCCTGGGCGCGGAGGGTAGCGCGCAGATCGGCGGGGTGATCTCCACCAATGCCGGCGGGCTGCAGGTGCTCTCCTACGGCAATATGCGTGCGCAGGTGCTGGGGCTGGAGGTTGTGCTGGCGGATGGCACCATCTGGAACGGCCTCTCCGGCCTGCGCAAGGACAATACGGGCTACGACCTCAAGCAGCTCTTCATCGGCTCCGAGGGCACGCTCGGCCTCGTCACTGCCGCCACGCTGCGGCTCTACCCGCCCATCGCCGCCCGCGCCTCGGCCTTGGTCGGCATTGAAAACCTGGAGCAGGGACTCGGTATTTTCACCGCCATGCGCCACGCCGCCGGCACGGCGCTCACGTTGTGCGAGTTCTGCACCCATGCCGCTTTGGCGCTGGGCGTGGCGCATACCCAAGGCGGGCGGCTACCCTTTAAGGCGCCCGCCTATCTGCTGCTGGAAATCTCCGCGCTTGAAGGCGGGCGCGACCCGCAGGAGCTGCTGGAAAATGTGCTGATGGCGGCGCTGGAAGAGGGCAGGGCGCTGGATGCCGCCATCGCCCAGTCCGAGCGTGAGCGCCTGGATTTCCTGGCGCTGCGCGAAAACATTTCCGAGGGGGAGCTGCGCGAGGGTGGGGCCGTGAAGCACGACATCTCGGTCTCCCTCAGCCGCCTGCCAGAAATGGTGAAGGCGGTGGAGGCGTTGGTGGCGCAGAACTATCCCGGTTTGCGCCCCAACATTTTCGGCCATGTCGGCGATGGCAATCTGCATGTGAATATTCGCCCGCCCGAGGGCCAGACCATGGCAGATATCGCTGCCCAGAAAGCCGCCATCACCGATGATATCGAGACGTTGGCGGTCTCCATGCAGGGCAGCTTCTCGGCCGAGCATGGCATCGGCCAGCTTCGCCTCACCGGCATGGCGGCGCATAAATCCCCCACCGACCTCGCCTTGATGCGTGCCATCAAGCAGGCGCTGGACCCGGCGGGTCGTTTCAATCCCGGCAAAACCATCCCGGAGGCCTGATGTCCGACCAGCCGAAACTCGAGGATTTTCCGCTCCGCTCCTTCGACAAGCTGCGCTATGGCGACACGGATCGGCAGGGGCACGTCAACAACGCCGTGTTCGCCACTTTTCTGGAAACCGGCCGCTGCGATCTGCTGGAAGATATCTGCGGCGCCTCCTGGCGCGGCAATGGCGCCAGCTTTGTCATCGTGCGGCTGGAGCTGGATTATCGCGCCGAGGCGTTCTGGCCAGGGCAGGTGGATATCGGGACGGCGGTGAAGAGCGTCGGCAACAGCTCTGTCCGCATGGTGCAAGCCGTGTTTCAGGAAGGGCGTCTGGTCGCCACGGCGGAAACGGTGGTGGTGCATCTGAATGCCGAGAAACGCCCCGCTCCGCTGCCCGATGCCGCGCGCGCCCAGCTTAAAGGGTTGATGCTGCCTTCCGCATGAGCCGATGCGGGATGCCCGCATCCATGAATTCCGGCCCCTCCGCCACATAGCCCAGCTTTTCGTAAAACCCGATGGCGTGGGTCTGCGCGTCCAGCACAAAGGCGCTGGCGGGGAGCTGCGCCTCGATCCCCTGCATCACCGCCTTGCCAATGCCGAATTTGCGAAATTGCGCCGCCACCGCCACCCGGCCGATTTTCCAGACACCGGGAGCCTTTTCCACCGCGCGCGCGGTACCTGCCGGTTCGCCGCTGGAAAGCGCCAGAACATGCACGGCAATGGCGTCCAGCTCATCCAGCTCCTCCTCTTCGGGAACCTTCTGTTCGGCCACGAACACCGCAAACCGCAGCGTGAAACAGGCTTCCAGCGCGTCCGAACCGGGCATCGCCCTGATGATTTCGATCATTATTGAGTCACAAGCCCGATGATCGTGGTTTGCGGGGGCATGCTTGGCTGCAAGGTCGGCCAGCGTGTGGCGGGGTGGTCGAAGCTCGCACCCGGCGTGGCGCCGGGGTGGCGCACCGCGCCGAAGGCGGTCTTGCTGTTGGCATCGAACGCCGCCCCGCCCGCCGCCGCGCCCTTTGGCGCCAGATAGGCATAAGCCACCGCCCCCTGCGCCGGGCCGGTGGTCTGCATGATGAACAGCCCGTCGGCGGTCTGCGAGGTATCGCCCTTCTGGTCGGTACCGATCCAGAGATTGCCTGCCGGGTCTATGGCTAGCGTTCGCGGCTTGCGCAGCCAAGCCTGGCTGCCGGGGCCGTATTGCGTGCCTTCCTGGATGGCGGGGTTGCCCGCGACCAGCGCCAGGCTGGCCGGGAAATGCTTGGCTGAAGGGTCGCCACCCGGCAGCGAAAACTGCACGATATGCCCGTCATCATTGCCTGGGTTCAGCGAATCAGCCGCGCTGCGCCCCGCATTGCCGCCGCAGGCGAGATAGAGCGTGGCCCCATCCGCCGTCAGCGCCAGCCCGGCCGGGGCGTCGAAGGTCTCGCCACCGGCATTATTGCCGGCATCCGCCAGCCCGGCGAGGGTGGGCACATCATTGCCCAGATCCACCCAGTCGATCCCGTCACCACCCAGAATGGCAACCGAGAGCGTGCCGGAATCGAGCGCCGTGCCATCATTGGCGTTGGTGTCGGCGACAAAGCGGAAGATCATGCCCGCCGTGGCATCCTGGGTGAAGAACACCACGGGCCGGCCATCCTTGGTGGCGGTGGCCAGCACCCCGGCGCGGGCAATGCGCCCCAGCCCCGTGCGCTTTACCGGAATAAAGCCAGGGTCCAGCGGATCCAACTCAACCACCCAGCCATAGCGCGCCGCCTGCGCCGGGTCGCCATAGCCATAGCCGATACCGGCCAGCCGGGAGAGCCATGGCCCGGCATCGCCCTCGGCCAGCAGCACATTGCCCCATGGCGTGGCGCTGCCGCCATTCACCGCCAGCACGCCCTGCACGGTGCCGCCCACTTGCGCGGCGGCGGGGCCGGAGAGCTGGCACAACGTGCCGTCCGACAGACGGCGGGTCTGATAGCCGCCCACCACCGTCACCCAGCGGCCGGAGAGATATTGCAGGTTCACGATGGTCACGCCCTGCTCGCGCCCCGCCACGGCGGCGTTGTCGATCCCGCCGGGGAAGAGCATGCGCGCGGGCGCCGTGGGGTTGGCGGTGACGAGCACGAGGCGCGGAATCCCGTCCTGCGAGGGCGGCGGGGAGATCAGCGCCGCGACCACCGCGTCATAGGGAAACTGGTTGTCCGCCTGGAAGGGGCTCAGCGCGGCGGGTGTAAAAGGCGGCGCGTCCGGCTGCAGCATATCGCCCCAGCGGGCGATCACGAGCCGCGAATAGCCGGGGCCGATCTTGTCATCCAGCGCCGCCGCCTGGAAGTTGGGGGCGCTGACGGCGGGCAGAGGCGGCTGGGAGGTGCTGAGAGCGCTTTGCGCCTTGGCCCCTCCGGCGGCGAAAGTGGCAAGGCCACTCAGCAGAAGCGGCCGGCGGCGCATGGTTAGAACCCGGTATTGCTGCTGCCGCCCCCGCCAATATTGCCGCTATTGCTACCCAGCGCCCCGGCGCCGCCCGCGCCCGAGGTGTCGCTGGCGCTGCCCAGCGGGTTGTAGCTGCCCACGCCGCCGATGAGCTGCTGGAAGAAGCCCGCAGTGCCGCCGGGCACCGGCGTCTGCTTGCCGTCCATCTTCACCGGCACCGCATCGGCCATGGTCTTGCGGGTATAGGATTGGAAGGTGCCGTCATTACTGAAGGTCACCACCACCACGCTCTGATTCTTCACCCCTTCGGTCCGGGCGATGCGCATCTTCGTCACCTGCGCGACATAAACCCAGTTATTCGGGTCGAACTGCTCAACGAAGGTGGGCGGGCCGATCAGCGCCTGCACGTCCGCCTGCTGGGAAATGCCGGGGGTGAGCTGCTTCAGGTCGTTATCGGAAACGGAGATACCGCGGTAATGCGGCGAATCCGTGAACAGGGCGCAACCCGGCAGCCCCAGCAGGGCACAAAATATCAGGCTTTGGGACAGCTTGGTCAGGCGCACGCTTCAATCCTTAAGCTTAAGGCGATGTCTCGCGAGATTGGGTCTCATGGCAGGGGCTTACGTGTCAATGCGCAGGGTCTATATTGCACGAATGACAGAAGAATTCAGCTACCCGGTGAAGGCCGGGCAGATTAAGGACCAGACACAGGATTACACCCTCAAAGCGGACGAAGCCCAGCGCGCCGCCCTGGCGGCCCGGTTCGGCCTGGCCGGACTCGCCCGGCTGGAGGGGCGTTTCATCCTGCATCATGAACGTTCCGGCATCATCGCCGCCGCCGTCACTATGCATGCCACGGTGACGCAGGTCTGCGTGGTGACGCTGGAGCCCTTCGAGGCCAAGATAAAGGAGCAGGCCGAATTGCGCTTCGTGCCCGAGGCCGCGATGAGCCATGTGCCGGGCGAGACTGAGGATGAGGAGGACATCACCCCCGACTCCCTCGAGTCGCCGGATGAGATCCCCTACGCCAACGATATCATCGACCTTGGCGCAGCGCTTTCCGAACAGCTAGCCCTGGCGCTGGACCCGTACCCCCGCAAACCCGGCGCCAGCCTGCCGGATGCGGCCTCAGACCAAAGCGCGCATCCCTTCGCCGCACTCGCCTCCCGGCTTGGCAAACAGGGGGAATAGGCGCCGCTACACGCCTGTTTTATGTCATAACTGCCAGCTATGACTTGCGAGGCGCCGTGGGCTCTGCTACGCGGCGCCTTCCATTTACCTAGACCGTATTCAGTAAGGCGTTTTGTCATGGCCGTTCCTAAGAGAAAGACTTCCCCTTCGCGCGCTGGCATGCGCCGCAGCCACCAGGCTCTCTCCGCCGAGGCGCACGCCGAGTGCTCCAATTGCGGTGAGCTGAAGCGCCCGCACCACGTGTGCGCGCATTGCGGGCATTACGACGGCCGTGAAGTCGTCGGCGCCGGCAAGGAAGCCAAGGGCGTCGTCCGCGTCTGATTTCGCGCAAGCGGCAGGCGGGAAGCGGTGATGAAATACCCGAAACAGGGGTGAGATGAGCCAGAGCAGTAAACTGGCAGTGGATGCCATGGGTGGTGACCACGCGCCGGAAGCCATTATTGCCGGGCTCGACATCGCCGCGGAGCGCCAGCCGCGAGCCTTCTTTCTTATTTTTGGCGACGAGTTCGCGCCTCAAGCCGCTCCTTGCCGCTTCCAAGCGGCTGGGCGGGCGGTATGAGTTGCGCCATTGCGCTGAAGTCATCACCGGCGACATGAAGCCGACGGTGGGGTTGCGCCTGCGCGACTCCTCGATGCGCCGCGCCATTGATTCGGTGCAGGCCGGTGAGGCGCAGGGCGTTGTCTCCGCCGGCAACACCGGCGCGCTGCTCGCCCTTTCCAAAATCGTTCTCAAGACATTGAAGGGCATCGACCGCCCGGCCATGGCCGCCACCGCGCCCTCAGCCAAGGGCGATGTGGTGATGCTCGATCTTGGGCTGAACGTGGTCTACGACGCCCGCAACCTCGTCGAATTCGCCCTGATGGGCACGGTTTTCGCCCGTATCGTGCTGGGGCTGCCCGCGCCCACATTCGGGCTGCTGAATATCGGCTCCGAGGAAGGCAAGGGCGACGACACGCTGCGCACCGCTGCCGCCACGCTGCGCGAGAGCCCGATTTCCAAACAATTCTATGGCTTCGTCGAAGGCCATGACATTGCCGCCGGTACGGTGGATGTGGTGGTGACGGACGGTTTCACCGGCAATGTCGCGCTGAAAACCGGCGAGGGCGCCTTGAAACTGGTGGGCGATCTGCTGCGCCGGGTTTTTTCGGCAGGGCCGCTGGCCAAGATGGGCTATGTCCTCGCCCGCGGCGCGCTGAAGCGCCTGAAGGAAACGCTGGACCCCCGCCGCTATAATGGCGCGGTGCTGCTGGGGCTGAACGGCGTCGTGGTGAAATCCCATGGCGGCACCGATGCCGAAGGCTTCGCCCATGCCGTGGATGTGGCGCTCGACATGGTCGCCAATGATTTCAACAGCCGCATCGCCGATGCGCTGGCGGCAATGGACCGCGCCATTCTCTCCGACGAGCCGGTGACAAACAGCCATGGCTGAACAAACCTTTTTCAAGCGCGCCGTGCTGACCGGCATTGGCGCCTATCTGCCTGCCCAGATTCTCACCAACGAGGATATGGCGAAACGGGTGGATACCTCCGACGATTGGATCACCGAGCGCACCGGCATCAAGCAGCGCCATTTCGCCGCCCCGCACGAGACCGCCGCCTATATGGGCGGCGCGGCCGGGCGCCAAGCGCTGGAGAAAGCCGGGCTGGCGCCTGAGGCGCTGGGGGCGATCATCGTCGCCACCTCCACGCCGGACCAGGCGTTTCCATCCACCGCCGTGCATATCCAGGCGGCCCTGGGGGCCAAGAACGCCTTCGGGTTCGATCTTTCCGCCGCCTGCTCGGGCTTCATCTACGGCCTCTCTGTCGCGGATGCGATGCTGCGCGCCGGGCAGGTGAAGAGCGTGCTGGTCATCGGCTCTGAGGTCTATTCCCGCATCCTGAATTTCGAGGACCGCACCACCTGCGTGCTGTTTGGCGACGGGGCAGGGGCGGTGCTGCTGGAAGCCCGCGACGTGGAGAAAAACGGCCCCGGCCTGCTCTCCACCCATCTGCATGCGGACGGCACGCTGGCCGATATCCTCTATGTGGACGGCGCGGTAGGCCAGAAGGACAAGTCCGGCCATCTTGTGATGCATGGGCGCGAAGTGTTCCGCCATGCCGTGACCCTGCTGGCCGGTGCCGTGAATGAGGCGCTGGCAGAAAACAACCTCACCGCCGCTGATATCGACCTCCTGGTGCCGCACCAGGCCAACCGGCGCATCATCGACGGGGTGGGCAAGAAGCTTGGCCTGCCGCCCGAACGCGTGGTGGTCACGGTCGACAAGCACGCCAACACCTCCGCCGCCTCCATCCCGCTGGCGCTGGCCAGCGCCATGGCGGAGGGCCGTGCCAAGCCCGGCCAGCTCCTGCTGCTGGAGGCGCTGGGCGGGGGGCTTACCTGGGGGTCCGCGCTGCTGCGCCTGTAAGCTATCGCCTGACAGCGCCAGCTTCAGGCTGGACATGGAACAAAACCCTTTAATATCAGCTGGACGCAACGAGTTCGCGGGGATTTTGCCGCGAATTGGTCAAGTAACTTATTGACCCTAAAGCCTCTCGTGCTAATCTTGCAAAATGAACACATTGACCCGTGCACAGCTTACCGAGGCGATCTACGCGACCGTCGGCCTGTCGCGGCATGAATTGGCTGACCTGCTTGAGCATGTGTTGAACCGCATCGCGGATGCGCTTGAAGTTGGCAAATCTGTTAAAATCAGTGGTTTCGGCACGTTTTCTGTAAGGCAGAAAGGCCGGCGCATTGGCCGCAATCCGAAGACGGGGGTCGAAGTCCCCATTCTCCCGCGCCGTGTCCTGGTTTTCCGCCCTAGCCAGATGCTGCGGGATGCGGTGAATGCCAACCAGACCACGCCTGCTTCCAAAGCCTGACTAAACGAAGGATCGCATGGTGGATGAAGAGTATAACGCGGAGCTGGAAGACGGCGCTGCGCACGAGCTGAGCGGGGAGGCGGGCCGTCCGCGGATCCGCAAGGCCGCCGATGCGTTCCGGACCATCTCCGAGGTTGCCGATGAGTTGCACGTGCCCCAGCATGTGCTGCGCTTCTGGGAAACCAAATTTCCGCAGGTGCGGCCGCTGAAGCGCGGCGGCGGACGGCGTTATTACCGGCCCGAGGATGTGGGGCTGCTGCGCCGCGTCGCGGACCTGCTCTATACCCAGGGCTACACCATCAAGGGTGTGCAGCGCCTGCTGCGCGATGGCGGCATTGTGCTGCCTGAAGCCGCGCCGCAGGAGCGTGCCCCGGAACAGGATTTTCTGCTCCCCCCCGAGCCGCAGCTTTCAAAACCCGCCGCGACTCCGTACAGCCCCAGCCTGCCGCCGGACCAGGCGCAAACCGCGCCCGCCATGGCGCCTGAGCCCGAGCCGGTGTCCGAGCTGGCGCCGATTCCCGAACCCGCCCGCGCCGCGCCCGCCGCCCAGGCGCTGGGGGATGACGAGGCAGACCGGCTGCGCGCCTTGCTGGCCGAAACACTTTCGGCCCTTGAGGAGCTGCGCCGCGCTCTGGGTTAATCCCCGCTTTTTTGCTGGCTTTTCCGCAAACCGCCGCTCGCAAGACGCGGCGGTTTTGCTTTGTCAGGCGTAAAGATGCGTCTAGCCTCTTGGCGTCACGGCGCTGGGCTGCTACAGGCTCGCGCCACGGCCGGAGCGTAGCGCAGCCTGGTAGCGCATCAGTCTGGGGGACTGGGGGTCGTGGGTTCGAATCCCGCCGCTCCGACCATTTTTTCCTTGCATTATTGGCCGCCCCTTTATTGGCTTTCGTCTTACCCCAGGCGGCAAATCTTCAAAGCAGCAACGCCGCGCGGTTCCGGATCGTGACCGTGCGGGATACGCTCACCCGGCACCGTGAATGGTGGCCGTCGGGTCTCTCCACGAAGTGAAAAATCAGGAGAAAAAAATCATGAAGATCGGTTTTCTGGGCCTCGGCCAGATGGGGCATGGCATGGCCGCCAATCTGATCAAGGCCGGGCATGAGGTCACGCTTTATAACCGCTCGCGCGACAAGGCAGCGGGGCTGAACGCGCCGATCGCCGCCACGCCGGGCGAAGCCGCTGCGGGTAAGGACGTGGTGTTCACCATGCTGGCGCATGACGCCGCGCTGGAGGCCGTGCTGCACGGGCCGGATGGGGTAATCGCGCATCTGCCCAAAGGCGCCATTCACGTCTCCTGCAGCACCATCAGCGTCGCCACGGCCGAGGCCCTAGAGGCGGCGCATGAAAAGGCCGGGCAGATCTTCGTCTCCGCCCCGGTCTTCGGCCGGCCCGACGCCGCGGCCGCCGCCAAGCTGTTCATCGCCGCCGCCGGCGCGACGGCGGACATCGCGCGCCTGCAGCCGTTGTTTGATGTCATCGGCCAGCGTACGTTCGTGGTCAGCGAAACGCCCTCACGGGCGAATCTCGTGAAGCTGAGCGGCAATTTCCTCATCGCCTCGGTGATCGAATCGCTGGGCGAGGCGCTTGCGCTGGTGGGCAAGGGCGGGGTGGACCAGAAAGCCTATCTTGAGCTTCTTACCTCCACCCTGTTCAACGCGCCGGTTTACAAAACCTATGGAAATTTGCTGGTGGAACAGAAATTTGAGCCCGCCGGTTTCGCCGCGCCGCTGGGGCAGAAGGATATCCGCCTCGTGCTCGCCGCCGCTGAGGCGCTGAACGTGCCGCTGCCTCTGGCCAGCCTGCTGCGGGACCGTTTTCTGGCGCTGATGGCCCAGGGTGGCGAAAATCTGGACTGGTCCGCCATCGGCCATCTGGCCGCCAAGGATTCCGGCCAGTAACAAGCCGCCCTTGAAGTGGCGGCCCGGCATGGCTTAAAGGGAATTCACGGGGATGGAGTCCCCCAAAACCGCTCCTTCGGGGAGCTGATGACTCCTGCAGGCGTTATGCACTGCGGGAGTCGTATGCTTTGGCCCCGCACAGATGGAAGGAGAGTGGTTGAATGCTTCAAACCTTGCTTGTCGCGCTCGGCGGCGCCATCGGCAGTGTCGGGCGCTACTGGTTCGCCATCGCCGCGGCCTCCATAAGCCGCAACCTGCCCCTGGGCACCATCATCATCAACATCATCGGCTCCTTCGCCATCGGCTTCTTCGGCTCGCTGACGCTGAGCCATGGCAAGTTTCCGGCGCCTGAACCGGCCCGTATCTTCTTCATGGTCGGCATTTGCGGTGGCTTTACCACCTTCTCCTCCTTCAGCCTGCAAACGCTGGACCTGCTGCGCGGCGGCGCGGTGGGGCGGGCGATGCTGAACATCGGCGTCTCCGTCCTGTTTTGCCTGCTGGCCGTGGCGGCGGGTTATGCGCTGGGCTCGCAGCTTGGCGGTGCGCCGACCCAGCTCAGCCAGAACGCCAGCCAGACCGTGATCGAAGAAGAAGCCTCATAAGGAGACACTGGGCATGACCCGCATCCTGGCGCTGCTTACCAGCCCGCTCACGGCGGGGGCTGTGCTCTCGGCCACCGCCGGATTCGCCGCCCAGACCGGCCCGGCGGAGATCGCGCTGATCTATCCCCGCCCGGAGATCGATCCTGACTTCATGCCGACCGAGGATGTCTATACCGAGGCGCAGCGCACGGCCTTCGAGGCGTCGCAGGACCATCTCGTGAACCTCCTCACCCATGAGGCCGCGCCCTGGGCCAAGGCCGGGCTGCCGCCCTTGAGGCAGGTCAGGGGCAAGGTAAATGCCATCACCGCCGTAGCCGCTGCTTCAGCTGATATCGTAATCATCGGCGCGCCGCATGGCGATCTGGAAGCCAGGGCGATTCTGGAAACAGTGCTGTTCGAGGCCAAGAAGCCGGTGCTGCTGGTGCCGCGCACCATGCCCCGCAGCTTCGGCCAGAGCATCGCCATCGCCTGGGAGGCCGGCTGCGGCGCCGCCAGCCGGGCCATCGACGCCGTGGGCATGTTGGTGCTGGCGGCAACGCGCATTGTCATCCTGATCGGCGATGAGGGCGCGCCCTCATCGCCGCCGCCGGAAGGGCTGCTGCACATGCTGGAAGCTGCGGGAAAGCCCGCGCAGATCCGGCATTTCCCCGCCGCCGGGCGGCATATCGGCGCGGCGCTGCTGAGCCAAGCGCGCGCGGCCGGGGCGGATCTTCTGGTCATGGGCGCCTTCAGCCATGGCTGGTTGCGGGAATTCTGTTTCGGCGGTGCCACCCTTGAAATTCTAAAGGATTTCGATCTGCCGGTGCTGATGCAACACTGACGGTTTTCTGAGGATTCACAGCGGGTTTTGGTGTCATAACCCGCCCCGCCCGGCTATCGTGATCCACATGAACGACTTCCTGACCCCGATGATCGATTTGATGATTGTCGCCATCGCCGTCGCGCTCATCGCCCACCGCCTGCGCCTGCCTTACACTGTCGGCCTCGTCGTCGCGGGCATCGGCCTAGCCCTCAGCCCCATTCATCTCGGTTTGGTGCTGACCCAGAACATCATTTTTGAAATCATTCTGCCGCCCTTGCTGTTCGAGGCGGCGATTCATATCCAATGGAAGGATCTGCGGCAGGATGCGCTGCCCATCCTCACACTCGCCGTCGTCGGCACGATGATCGCATCGGCCTTCGTGACCCTGGCATTTCATTACGTGCTGGGCTGGCCCCTGCAGCCCGCGCTGATGTTCGGCGTGCTGATCGCCGCCACCGATCCTGTCGCGGTGATCGCGATGTTCAAGGATAACGGCGTGCAGGGCCGGTTACGCCTGTTGGTGGAAAGTGAAAGCCTGCTGAATGACGGAGTGGCGGCGGTACTGTTCGCGATTGTCCTGGCCTGGGTGCAGGCCTCCGGCCAGGCGCATCCTGACTCAGGCCAGATCGCCAGCCTGCTCGCGGTCACTGTGGGGGGCGGTATCGTCGCCGGGGCCGTCTGCGCGGGGCTCGCCATTATGCTGATGCGGGGCACGGCGGACCATCTGGTGGAAAGCACGGTCACCACCATCCTGGCCTACGGCTCCTTTTTACTGGCGGAACGTTTCAACTGCTCGGGCGTTCTGGCCACCGTCACCGCCGGGCTGCTGATGGGCAATCTCGGCCTGGCTCCCGCCAGCAAATTTGGCGGCTCCATTACCGACAAAGGCCGCGAATTCACCCTGGCGCTGTGGGACTTCCTGGCCTTCATCGCCAATTCCTTCGTGTTCCTGCTCATCGGCATCACGGTGGCGGGAATCCCGTTCCAGGAACTGGGCAGCAGGGCGCTGAGCTTTGACATTATCGTGGTGCTGATCAGCCGGGCGCTTACCGTCTATCCGCTCGCAGCGCTGTTTTGCTGCTCACACTGGCGCATTTCGGCCAGGTTCCAGCATGTGCTCTGGTGGGGCGGCTTGCGCGGTGCGCTGGGGTTGGCCCTGGCGCTCTCGCTGCCGCAGGAGCTTGCGCTGCGCAATCAGGTGCTGATCGCGACATTCGGGGTCGTCATATTCTCAGTGGTGGTGCAGGGACTCACCATGCCCCTGCTGCTACGGGCCCTGGGCATCACCCAGGAAAGATGAACATCTATCGCGCAGCCTCCAGCGCCTGCTCCAAATCCTCCAGAATATCTTCGATATGCTCGATGCCGATGGAGAGCCGCACATAGCCCGGTGTCACGCCGGTGGCGTCCTGCTCGGCGGGGCTGAGCTGGCTATGGGTGGTGCTGGCCGGATGAATGGCGAGCGAGCGCGCATCGCCGATATTCGCCACGTGATAGAAAAGTTTCAGCGCCGAGATGAAGCGCTTGCCTGCCTCCGCCCCGCCCGCCAGCTCAAACCCCACCAGCCCGCCATAGCCACCTCGCAGATATTTATCCGCCAGCGCCCAATCCGCCCCCTTGGCAAGGCCAGGATAAATCACCTTGCTCACCTCGCCGCGCCTTGTCAGGTAATTGGCCACCTCATAGGCATTCTCCGAATGCCGGGCGATGCGCAAAGGCAGCGTCTCCAGCCCCTGGAGAAGCTGAAAGGCGTTGAAGGGTGAAAGGGCCGCGCCCAAATCGCGCAGCAGCACCACCCGCGCGCGGATGATATAGGCGATGGGTCCCAGAGGCTTCACCGCCTCGCTCCACACCGCGCCGTGATAGCTGGCATCGGGCGTGTTCAGCAGCGGTTGGCGTTCAGGGTAGGCCGCCCAGTCGAAATTGCCGCCATCGATGATCGCGCCGCCGATGGAGGTGCCATGCCCGCCGATATATTTGGTGGTCGAATACACCACCACCGCCGCGCCATGCTCGAAAGGCCGCACCAGCAAGGGCGCTGCGGTATTGTCCATGATCAGCGGAATGCCCTGCTTGCGGCCGATCTCCGCCACCTCGGCGATGGGAAAGAGCCGCAGCTTCGGGTTGGGCAGCGTCTCGGCGTAATAGGCGCGGGTGCGGGCATCCGTGGCGTTGGCAAAGGCGTGCGGGTCCACGGGGTCCACGAAGCGCACCTCAAGCCCCTGATCCTTCAGCGTATTGGCGAACAAATTCCAGGTGCCGCCATACAGATCGGTGGAGGCGACGATATTATCCCCCGCCCGGGCCAGGTTCTGCACCGAGAAGGCCGAGGCCGCCTGGCCCGAGGCGACCGCCAACCCGGCCACGCCGCCTTCCAGCGCCGCCAGGCGCTTTTCCAGCACGTCGGTCGTCGGATTCATGATCCGGGTATAGATGTTCCCGAATTCCTTCAGCGCGAAGAGATTGGCAGCCTGTTCCGGGCTGTCGAACTGGTAGGAGGTGGTCTGGTAGATTGGCACCGCCACGGCATGGGTGCCAGGGTCCGCGCGCCATCCGGCGTGCAGGGCCAGCGTTTCGGGGCGAAGCGGGGAAGGGGGCATGTGCGCGTCCTCTGATTTTATCGTTGCCAAACCAGCATCGCACGCGGCCAAAAACTCTACAAGTTTTCTGGGCTTATCACGACGGCCATCCTGGGGCCGGCACCTCCGGCGCGCTGGCATCCGGGGGCATCCGGGAATCGATGCTAGCCCAAAGTCTGCACCGACAGCACGACGTTCAGCGCCAGGATAATCGCCGCGCCGGCGACGGCGGCGATATTCACCAGCCGGCTATTGGCGAACGGCCCCATGATGTCCCGCCGGCGGGTGAACACCACCAGCGCCACCATCGGCACCGGCAGCGCGAATGAGAGCACGACCTGGCTGAATACCAGCGCCCTGGTGGCATCCACGCCCATGGCCACCACCGCGAAGGCCGGAATCATGGTCACCACCCGCCGCACCCAGACGGGAATACTGAACCCTGCAAACCCCTGCATGATTGCCTGGCCCGCCATGGTGCCGACGGTGGAGGAGGAAATCCCCGAGGCCATCAGAGACACCAGGAACACCCCGGCCGCGGCGGGGCCGAGCAGCGGGGTGAGGGTGTGGTAGGCGGTCTCGATATCCGCGACGTCGGCATGCCCAGCATGAAAGGCGGCGGCGGCGGTCATCACCATCGCCATGTTCACCAGCCCGGCGAGGCTGAGAGCGATCACCACCTCCCGGTTTGAAAAGCGCAACAACGTCGAACGTTCATGATCGCTATGAGGCGGTACGCGGTGCTGGGTAAGGCTTGAATGCAGATAGAGCGCATGCGGCATCACCGTGGCGCCGATGATACCCACCGAAATGGTCAGCGCCTCGCTATCCGGCAGGCGGGGCAGCACCGTGCCCTTGGCGGCCGCGCCCCAATCCACCGGGGCGATGAACAGCTCCGCCATATAGCATAGCGCAATGACGAGAATGAGCGCGCCGATCATCAACTCCATCGACCTGAAGCCGCGTCCGCCCAGTACCAGCATGCCATAGGTGATAATGGCGGTAAGTCCCATGCCCACCATCAGCGGGAAATGACATAAAAGCGAGAGAGCGATGGCACCGCCCAGGAACTCCGCCAGGTCCGTCGCCATAGCGGCCACCTCGCTCACCCCCCACATCACGTAGACGACGGGGCGGGGCAGGTGGGTGCGGCACAGCTCCGCCAGGTTGCGCCCCGTGGCCAGGCCCAGCTTGGCGGAGAGCGCCTGGAACAGCATGGCGATGAGGTTGGCGAGCAGCACCACCCAGAGCAGCTGATAATTATAGCGTGCCCCGGCCTGGATGTTGGTCGCGAAATTGCCGGGATCCATATAGGCGATGGAGGCAATGAGCGCCGGGCCCGCGAACAGCAGAGGTGTTGCCAGCCCAGGCCGGCGCCCCGCCAGAACGGCGCGGATTTCGGCCTCTGTCCTTCGGCTCAGTCCCGTCTGTGTCTCGGCATCCATCTGTGCGCGGCACTCCAACTGCGTGCGGCAAGAGCCGCACACGGCAAATGTAGCCTTGGCTACATTTTTTGCAAGCGCTAACCGGCGGCAAAAATGCCCCGGTTTGGCTCAGACCATCTGCAAATGCCCGGTTTCGACGTTGAAATGCAGCCCGGCCAGGGTCAGGCGGCCATCCAGCACCCGCTCCTTGATCCAGGGGAAGGTGAGCAGATTGGCCAGCGACACGCGGATTGCCTCATGCTCGCAGGCGGCGCAGCGTGCCGCGAAATCCGCCTCCGCCATCTCCGGCGCATCGCAGACGCGCTGTCGCGCTGTCGTGGCGATCTTCATCCAGGAATCGATGAAGTCCCGGTTGCCATTGCCAGGACCTTTCATCAGCGCCTGGATGCCGCCGCACCGGCTATGCCCCAGCACCACGATGCTGCGCACATTCAGCGAGTTCACCGCGAATTCCAGGGCGGCGGAGGTGCCGTGCTGCTTGTCGTCCGGCGCGTAGGGCGGCACCAGGGCGCTGACATTGCGTACCACGAAGATATCACCCGGCGCACAGTCGAAAATCATCTCCGGCGCCACGCGGGAATCCGCGCAGGCGATCACCATCGCCGGCGGCGACTGCCCATCCCGCGCCAGGGAGGAGTAGAGATCCTTATGTTCCTGCCAATAGCCGCTGCGGAACCGCTCATAGCCTTCGAGCAGTGTCTTCATAGTCCCTCCTTCTTGGCCTCGGCCCATAAATTTTCCATCTCTTCCAGTGTAGAATCGCGCGGGGTCTTACCGCGCGCGGCCAGCAGCGCCTCAACCCGGCCGAAGCGGCGCATGAATTTCTCATTGGCGCCTTCCAGGCAGGTTTCCGCGTCCTGCCCCAGCTTGCGGGCCAGGTTGACGAGGACGAACAGCATGTCGCCCAGCTCGTCGGCCAGGCGCTCGGGCTTACGCGCAGCCAGCTCGGCCCGCAGCTCGGCGATCTCCTCATCCAGCTTGTCCAGCACCGCCTCGGCATCCGGCCAGTCGAATTTCACCCGCGCGGCGCGGTTTGTGAGTTTCTGGGCGCGTTTCAGCGCGGGCAGCGCCGCGGCCACGCCCTCCAGCGCGCCATGCTGGGCAAGGCTGGCGCGCTCGGCGGCTTTCTGGGCCTCCCAGGCGGCTGTCTGCGCCCCCGCGGTCCGCGCCGCCTCATCCCCGAACACATGCGGGTGGCGGCGGATCATCTTGTCCTTGATTGCCTCGGCGACCTCATCGAAGGCGAACCAGCCGCGCTCCTGCGCCATCTGGGCATGATAGACGACCTGGAAGAGCAGATCCCCAAGTTCATCCTTCAATTGCGCCGGGTCGCCCGCGGCGATGGCGGCGCGCACCTCATAGGCCTCCTCGATCGTATAGGGCGCGATGGTGGCGAAATCCTGCTCCTTGTCCCAAGGGCAGCCGGTCTCTGGGTCGCGCAGCGCCGCCATCACGTTGATGAGGGCCTGAATCGGTGCTTCATTCGGCATGAAGGGGTTTTTAGGTTCAAGGAATGAAAATGGCCAGCGCTAGCACTGCACACGAGTTCGCCTTCACGACGCTGAAGGGCGAGCCCTTTCCGCTCAGCGCCCTGGCCGGGCATCCGGTGCTGGTGGTGAACACCGCCAGCAAATGCGGCTTCACCCCGCAATATGAGGGCTTGCAAACGCTATGGCAGGCTTACGGCCCGCGCGGGTTGGTGGTGGTGGGCGTGCCCTGCAATGATTTCGGCGGGCAGGAGCCGGGCAACGCGGCGGAGATCGGCCAGTTCTGCCAGGTGAATTACGGCGTGGGCTTCCCGATGATGGGCAAGGAACACGCCATTGGCGAGGCGGCGCATCCCTTCTTCCGCTGGGTGGTGGCGCAAAAAGGCTTCCTGGCCCGGCCGCGCTGGAATTTCTATAAATATCTGATCGGCAAGGACGGCACGCTTCTGGATTACTTCATCTCCGCCACCAAGCCGCAGGCCGGGCGGGTGAGCAAGGCTGTGGAGAAAGCGCTTACAGCAGGCTGAAGGCGGTCTTGATGATCCGCCGCGCTTCATCCCAAAGCTCGTATTTGTCGAACTCATCCGGGCAGGCCCAGGCGACATCCAGGACATCATCGCCCGCCACCGGCTCGCCACCCGCATAGCGCGCCGCGAAATCCAGGATGGTGTAGTGGAATTCGATGTTTCCCGCCGCATCGCGATGGATGGAATCCACATGCCCGGCCAGCACCAGTTCTCCGCATTCCAGCCCGGTCTCCTCCCGCAATTCGCGCCTTGCGGTTTGCTCCACCGTCTCGCCCAGCTCCTGCTTGCCGCCGGGCAGGGACCAGAGCCCCGCGCCCGGAGGGTTGGCGCGGCGCACCAGCAGCACCTGGTGGTTTTTTAGCAGCACGATGCCGATTCCGACTTTCGGGTGGGTAGGATGAGTGCTCATTATGGCGCTGTTTAGAGAACCAGGACCATGCCGCCAACCGACCGGGCGGCTAGCCCGCGTTCACGGTTTCGATCGCGTCACGCTGATCGAAAAGATTAAGAAGTACCCTCAGCGCCTTCCCACGCTCGCCCTCCAGGCGTGGGTCGCGCTGCAATGTCATCACCGCATCCTGCCTTGCCATGGTCAGCAGCTCGCCATTCTCTTCCGGGTCCGCCAGCCGATAACCCGGTAGGCCGGACTGCTTGGTGCCAAGAAATTCTCCCGCGCCGCGCAGCCGGAAATCCTCATCCGAAATCAGAAACCCATCTTCCGTATCGCGCAAAATCGAAAGCCGCTTGCGCGCCGTCTGGCCCAGCTTGTCGTCATGCAGCAGCAGGCAGAAACTTTTTGCTCCCCCGCGCCCTACGCGGCCGCGCAATTGGTGAAGCTGCGCCAGCCCGAACCGCTCCGCATGTTCGATCACCATCACATTCGCCTCCGGCACATCCACTCCCACCTCGATCACGGTGGTGGCAACCAGTATTTTCCTACGCCCTTCGGCGAAATCCCGCAGCGCCGCGTCGCGCGCGGTCGCATCCATCTTGCCATGCGCCATCGTCACCTCGGCGCCGAATTTGCGCTGCAACTCGGCAAAGCGCATCTCGGTGGCGGTGATGTCCAGCGTCTCTGATTCCGAAACCAGCGGGCAAACCCAATAGACCCGCCCACCCGCCGCAATCGCGCGGGCTATCGCCTCCTCCACCTTCGGCAGCTCGGAAACACGGTGCATGGTGGTCGTCACCTTCGTGCGGCCCGCCGGTTTTTCGGTGATGCGCGAAACATCCATCTCCGCCCAATGGGTTAGCAGCAGCGTGCGCGGAATGGGGGTGGCGGTCATCACCAGCAGATCCGCCGCTTCGCCCTTCGCCCCCAGCGCCAGGCGCTGGTCCACGCCGAACCGGTGCTGCTCGTCGATCACCGCGAGGCCGAGATCGCGGAACTCCACAGATTTTTGAAAAATCGCGTGCGTGCCGATGAGAATGGGAATCGACCCATCCTTAACCCCGTCCAACACTTCTCGCCGCGCCGCCGCCTTGGTGTTGCCGGTCAGCAGCGCCACCGGCACGGGTGAAAGCCGCTTGAAGGTCGCAAAATGCTGCTTGGCCAGAATTTCCGTCGGCGCCATGATCGCCGCCTGCGCCCCGGCCTCCACCGCGCGCAGACAGGCCAGCAGCGCCACCAATGTCTTGCCGGAGCCGACATCGCCTTGCAACAGGCGCCGCATGCGGTGGGGTGCTGCCATGTCGGCATCAATCTCCGCCAGCGCCTGCAACTGCCCAGCGGTGGGGGCAAAACCGAATTTTTTCAGCGCCGCGCTGCGCAGCCGTCCATCCCCGTTCATCACCCGCCCGTTCTGGCGGCGCCTGCGCCCGCGCACCAGCGCGAAGGCCAACTGCCTGGCCAGCAGCTCATCATAGGCCAGGCGCTCACGCGGCTTGCCATCCGGCACTGCCTCGGGCGCATGCAAGGCCCGCAGCGCGGCGCCAAAGCCTGGCCAGCCGCGCCTGGCCAGGATGCTTCTGTCTTGCCACTCAGGCAATTCAGGCAGCCTTGCCAGCGCCCCCAAGGCCGCCTTGCGCATGGTGCGCGGGGTGATCCCCGCCGCCAGCGGCCAGACAGGCTCGATCCACGGGAAATTCTTCTCCTGCGCCACGCTGGCCACCTGGTCCGGATGCGCCATCACCAGCCGGTCCTGAAACCGCTCCAGCTTGCCGGAGACGATCAGCCGCGCCCCCACCGGGAATTGCGAGAGCCGCGCGGCATGAAACAGCACAATCTCGCCAAAGCCGGTGCCATCCGAGATCACCACCCGCCAGGGCTGGCCCTTGCGCGCCGGGTCCTCATGGCGCACCACCTCCACATTCAGCGTGGCCATCATTCCGGGCTGGGCCTCGGCGATTTTTGGCGTCGCGCGCCGGTCCAAAAAATCCACCGGCAGATGGAACAGCACATCCCGCACGCTCTCTCCGCCCACCAGCTTGGCCATCAGGGCCGAAAGCCGGGGGCCGAGGCCCGGCAGGGTGGCAAGCGGGGTGCGCAGGGGCAGTAAAAATTCGGTCGTCACGGGCTGAACTCTGGCCAAACCCCACCTATACCGCAAGCTGTCATGACCGAAGACAAGAACGCTGCCCTGGACACGCGCCGCAAGCGGCTGCTCTACCGCGCCAATCATCGCGGCACCTATGAGAACGACCTGCTGATCGGCGGCTTCGTGCATGCGCGAATCGCCACGATGACCGAGACGGAGCTCGACGAGATCGAGGCGGTGATGGAATTCCCCGATGCCGAGCTGGCGGACTGGCTGACCGGCCGCAAGCCTGTCCCGTCTTATGCCGACAGCCCGATGCTCCAGCGCATCCGCGAGGCGGCGCTCGCGCGCCACGACAAAGACCGCGCATGATCCCAGTCTACGGCGCGCCGGAGGGTGTGGACGCGCTGGTGCTGGTGCGCCGGCTGGGCGAGCATGACGGGCCGGTGCTGCATATCACGCGCGACGATGCGCGCCTCGCCGCACTGGCGGAGGAAATCGCCTTTTTCGGCCCGGAGATCGAGGTCATCTCCCTCCCGGCCTGGGATTGCCTGCCTTACGACCGCGTTTCCCCCAACGGCGCCCTGGTGGCGGAGCGGATTTCCGCCCTGAGCCGCCTGCAGGCCGAGCCGGCCAAGAAACGCATCGTCCTCACCACGATCAACGCCGCCTTGCAGAAGGTTACGCCGCGCGCGGCCCTGGCCGGGGCGGGGCTGAGCCTGGCCAAGGGCGAGAGCGTCTCGCTCCCCGATGTCGCCGCTTTCCTGGAGGCGGATGGCTACCGGCGCACCGGCACGGTGATGGAGGCGGGCGAGTTCTCGCTGCGCGGCGGCATTCTGGACGTGTTCCCCGCCGGCGCCAGCCAGCCCGTGCGCATCGACATGTTCGGCGACGAGATCGAAAGCCTGCGCCATTTCGACCCCGAGACCCAGCGCTCCGGCGCGCCGCTTCTGCGCCTCGATTTCCACCCGGCCTCGGAATTGCCGCTGGACGGCCCCTCTGTCGCGCGCTTTCGCACCAATTGGCGCGAATTGTTCGGGCCGAAGGCCGTGGAGGACCCGCTTTACGTCTCCATCTCGGAGAGCCGCCGCCACCCGGGCGCGGAGCATTACCTGCCGCTCTTTACCGAGGGCATGGAGACGATCTTCGATTATGTCCCCGGTGCTTCGGTCAGCCTGGACCATCAGGTCGAGGCGGCTGTGGAGGCGCGGTTCGAGCTGGTCGCCGACCATTATGCCGAGCGCCGCATGCCCGCCCGCGCGGGTGAGCCCCTCTACCGGCCCTTGCCCCCCGGCATGCTCTATCTGGACCAGGAAGGCTGGGAGGCGGCGCTGGCGAGGGGCCCGTGCTTCAGCTTCTCGCCCTTCAGCAAGCCTGATGGCGCGTCGCCCGGCGTGGAGATCGGCGGGCGCCCGGCGCCCATCCTCACCGGCCAGAGCATCGCCGCCTTCGAGGCCTTCGCCGAGCTGAGGGGCAAATGGTCCGCCTCAGGGCGCACCATCATCCTCGCCGCCTGGAGTTTTGGTTCCCGCGAGCGCCTGACGCTGATGCTCAAGGAGCAGGGCATACGCGATATCCGCCCAGTGGTCTCGGCGGATGAGGCGCGTGCCCTGCCGCCCGGCACCGTGGCGCTGGCTGTGCTGCCGCTGGAGCGCGGCTTCGTCACCGACCGTCTGGCCGTGGTGGCGGAGCAGGATCTGCTGGGCAGCCGCATCGCCCGCCCGCCGAAGCGCAAGAAGCGCGCCGACCAGTTCATCGCCGACGCCACCGAGATCGAGGCGGGCGACCTCGTCGTGCATCAGGAGCACGGCATCGGCCGCTATGAGGGGCTGGAGACCGTCACGGTCAATGGCGCCGCGCATGACTGCCTGAAGCTGATCTATGATGGCGGGGACAAGCTCTTCCTGCCCGTCGAGAATATCGATCTTCTCAGCCGCTTCGGCCAGGAGGGCGAGGGGGTCACGCTCGACAAGCTCGGCGGCGCCTCCTGGCAGGCGCGCAAGGCGAAAGCCAAGAACCGCATCCAGGACATGGCGGCCGGGCTCATCCGGCTGGCGGCCGAGCGCCAGATGCGCGAGGCGCCCCTGCTTGCCTCTGATGACGGCGCCTTCGCCGAATTCTGCGCCCGCTTCCCCTATACCGAGACCGAGGACCAGGCGAAGGCGGTTGCCGACGTCATGGAGGATTTCGCCGCCGGCCGCCCGATGGACCGCCTCATCTGCGGCGATGTCGGCTTCGGCAAAACGGAAGTCGCGCTGCGCGCCGCCTTCATCGCCGCCATGGCGGGCACGCAGGTGGCGGTGGTGGTGCCCACTACCTTGCTGGCGCGGCAGCATTTCCGCTCCTTCTCCGCGCGCTTCGCCGGGCTGCCGGTGAAAGTGGCGCAACTCTCGCGCCTCGTCACCGCCAAGGAAGCCACGCAGGTGAAAGCCGGGCTGGCGGATGGGTCGATCTCTATCGTCGTCGGCACCCATGCGATCATGGCGCAGGGCATCAGCTTCTCGGACCTCGGGCTGCTGATCGTCGATGAGGAGCAGCATTTCGGCGTCAAGCACAAGGAGCGGCTGAAGGAACTCAAAGCGGATGTGCATGTGCTGACACTCACGGCCACGCCCATTCCGCGCACGCTGCAATTGGCGCTGACCGGGTGTGCGCGACCTCTCGCTCATCACCACCCCGCCGGTGGACCGCCTAGCGGTGCGCACCTTCATCATGCCCTTCGACAGCCTCGTCATCAAAGAGGCCATTGCCCGCGAGAAATTCCGCGGCGGGCAGATTTTCTGCGTCGTCCCGCGCATCGAGGACCTCGAACCCATGGCGGTTCGCCTGCGCGAGATCGTGCCTGATATCCGCACCGTCATGGCGCATGGCCGCCTGGCGCCCACCGAGCTGGAACGGGTGATGACCGAGTTCGGCGAGGGCAAATACGATATCCTGCTCGCCACCAACATCGTCGAATCAGGGCTCGACATGCCGGCGGTGAACACGCTGATCATCTACCGCGCCGACATGTTCGGCCTCGCGGGCCTTTATCAGCTGCGCGGGCGCGTGGGGCGCGGCAAGCAGCGCGGCTATGCGTATCTCACCTGGCCGGCGCATCACCGGCTCTCGGCCGCCGCCGAAAAGCGGCTGGAGGTGATGCAGACGCTGGACACGCTGGGCGCTGGCTTCACGCTCGCCAGCCATGATCTTGACCTGCGCGGCGCCGGCAATCTGCTCGGCAATGAGCAGTCCGGCCATATCCGTGAGGTCGGCATCGAACTCTACCAGCAGATGCTGGAGGATGCGGTGAACGACCTGCGCGCACAGAACAAGCAGGCGCAGAAGGTGGAACGCGACTGGACGCCGAACATCAATCTCGGCCTGCCCGTGCTCATCCCCGAGACCTACGTGGCGGATCTGCCCGTGCGCCTTGGGCCTCTACCGGCGCATCGGTTCGCTGGCCTCGGACGCCGAGAGCGAGGCGCTGGCCGCCGAGCTGGTGGACCGGTTCGGGCCCATCCCGGCCGAGGTGGAAAACCTGCTCGCCACCGTGGCGCTCAAGCGCGCCTGCCGCGCGGCGAATGTGGAGAAGCTGGATGCCGGGCCGAAAGGCATGGTCATCTCTTTCCGCAAGAATGATTTCTCCAACCCGGCCGGGCTGATCCAATGGATCGGCACCAAGGGCGGCATCGTCAAGCTGCGTCCCGACCAGAAGCTGGCGCTGGTGCGCGACATGGATGTGGCGGCCCGCATGGCCATTTGCCCGGGACCTGCTTGGAAATCTGGTCAGGATCGCGTCTCAACCTGCGGCGTGATCAGGCGCGGGTGAATTTGAGCATCTGATCACGCCGTCCCCGGGCCGGCCCGAGGCGGCCAACGTCCTGCGTCTTACATGGATTTCCAGTAGGATGCTGCGCAGCTGATGGCGGTTGGTGTGTTGGGGTGATCGTTGGCCTCGGAAGTGGCGGCCATATTCCCCGTCGCCGCGGACTGGCCGACGGAGTTGATCACGCCATAGACCGGCCCGGACGTGCCGCCCGCGATGTTGGAAGCAGCCATGCTCACATCATGCTTCTCCAGCGCCTGGCAGACATTGGCACTGCCGCCTGCAATCATCGGCACGAGGAAGAACACCGCGACGGCGGCGATGACGATCCCGATGATGGCAATTCCTTGTCTCATGCTCCTGTCCCCATCCTTGTTGAAGATGCCGTCTTAACCGTTTGGCTTTTCAGGCATCTTCCAGAATTTGGGGGTGCTTTGCCGTTTCGCAAGTGAAATCGGCTTAAGCGCGCGGCCATAAGTTCAGCGCACGGCCATCCTGGAGAAGAGATTGATCACCAAACTCCGGCCATGATCAGCACGATGCCAAAAATCCCTGGCATATCAATCGGCTGGCGGTAATAGACATACCCGACCGCGACGATGAGCACGATGCCGAACCCGCACCAGAGCGCGTAGGCATAGCCCAGCGGCATTACCTTCACCACCTGCGACAGGCTGAAAAAGCTGATGCAATAACCGGCAACAACCACCAGCGAGGGCAGGGGGCGGGTAAAACCTTCACACAGCTTGAGCGCGGAGGTCGCCGAGACCTCACTGATAATGGCGATGGCGAGAAGCAGATAGGCCATTAGAAATCAGAACAGCGGCCGTTCTTTTCCCAATCGCCATAGCGTGTCGGCTCAGGGCCTTTCGGGCCGCCAATCTCCTTCGGCAGCTTCGGCCCCTCTTGCTTTGGGGTTACGGAGGTTTCAGGCTTTTTGGTTTCGGTTTTCTCGTCCATGGCCCGGTAATCTACGCCAATGCGGGCGGAAGGGAAGAGCGCCGTTTCATTGCTGCCCCTGCGCTTGCGCCTGCATGAGCCGTTGCTGGTCAAGCTGCCGCCAGGAGGCGTTATCCGGCGCGCTGGCCAGCGATTGCTTGAACAGCGACAGCGCCTCGGGCGTGATCGTCCCGGCCTGCTCGGTCAGCGCCTCGGCCAGATAGGCCTGGCCTTGGCTGGTATCGGCGGAATTGGGCGCGGCCTTCGCCAGATGCGCACGCAGCAGGCTGATCAGCTGGTCAAGCCTCTGTGCCGCCGCCGCCTGCTGGGCCGCCCATTGCGCATGCGGCTCAGAGGGCACGCCGGGCGTGGCATCCGGCAAATAGAGTGCGAACCCGCCAATGGGCAGGGCGATCAGCGTCATCACCAGCAGCAGCTTGGCGCTGCCGCCGGTGGGCTGGGCGGGCAGCGCATCCGCCGTCAGCAGGCGCCGCTCGATCTCCAGCTTCGCTCCGGCATGTTCGGCGGCGCCTATGCGCCCATCGGCCAGGTCGCGGTCGAGCTCCGCGAGCTGGGCGCGGTGCAGGGCCAGGGCGGCCTCGCGCCGCTCCTGCAGTTTGCGCGGGCGGCGGAAGGCGAGCAGCAGCGGCAGGGAAAGCGCCAGTGCCACCACCAGCATCAAAATCAGGATCATTTCAGCAATTCATCCAGCCGGGCCTGTTCAGCCTGGTTCAGCGGCGCGGCCGGCTTGGCGCGGCTGCGCCGCCCCAGCCAAAAGGCCAGAAACCCAAAGACAAGGGCAATAAAGGGCGAGGCATAAAGCAGCCAGGTCAGCGGCGAAACGGGCGGCTTCAGCAGCACGAAAATGCCGTAGCGGCTGACCATGTAAGTCATGATCTGCTTGTCCGGCACGCCTTGCACCACCTGTTGGCGGATGATCACCCGCAGTTGCTTGGCCAGCCCCGCCGAGGAGTCCTCGATGCTCTCATTCTGGCAGACCAGGCAGCGCAGCTGGTCGCCAATCGCCTCGGCCCGGGTTTCCTGCGCCTGGGTCAGCGTCACGCCGTCGCGCGTCACCATATCCTGCGCCAGGGCAAGGCCGGGCAGCAGCAGCAGCGTCAGAAGCAGCCTGCGCGGTTTCATGAATATTGCCTGAACAGGGGCATGAGCTGGTTTTTCACCACCTCATCCGTCATCGCCCCGGCATAGCGCCAGCGGACGATGCCGGTCTTGTCGATGAAATAGGTCTCCGGCACGCCATACACGCCCCAATTAATGGCGGTGAGGCCCGCAGCATCGGCGGCGAGGCGCGCATAGGGGTTGCCGTATTTCTGCAGATAGGCGGCCAGATCGTCCGGCTGGTCCTGATAGGCGATGCCCCAGATGGTGATGCCCGCCGCCGCCAATGCCTGCAGCATCGGCGCTTCCTCCTGGCAGGGCGCGCACCAGGAGGCGAACCAGTTCACCAGCATGGGCTTGGAGGGCGCCAGCAGATCCGTATTGGCAAACCCTTGGCCGCCCTCCACCCCCGGCAAGGTGAAGGCAGGCGGGCGTCTTGCCCACCAGAGGCGAGGGCAGGGCATGCGGGTCGTACTGGTCGTCCTGCATGCGGCGCAGAATGGTATAGAACCCGGCCCCTCCAGCCACGGTCACGGCCAACGGCACCCCGAACAGCAAACGCCGCCGCAATGGTGACATCAGGCCGCCCCCTCCGCTCCGCCCGGCAGGCGCTTGCGGAAGGGCACGCCGATACGCAAGCGCCGGTCGGACAGCGAGCAGACCCCGCCGAGTGCCATGATCAGCCCGCCGAACCAGATCTCCGGCGCGCCGGGGTGGCGGTTCAGCCGCAATTCCGCGCCGCCATCATGCTCGTCGGCGAACACGGCATAGATGTCCTGAAAGCCGTTGGTATGGATGGCAGCGTCATTGGTGATTGTATGCTGCGCAGCGAAGAAGCGGCGGGACGGATGCAGGACCAGGAAAGCCTGCCCGTGATCGCTGACCGCGACATCCGCCACGCGCTGGGAATAATTCGGCCCCGGTGCGTCGTGAATGTTCTGCAAGGTCCAGACATAGCCCCCGAGATCGGTGGACTGGCCGGGCTTGAGCACCACCACCTTCTGCACCGCCAGCGTCATCGCCGCGATGCCGATGACCGAGACGCCAAAGCCGATATGCCCCAGCGCCGCGCCGATGGCGGCGCGCGGCAGGGTGAAGAACCTCCCCAGAGCCGTGCCCAACGGCACGCGGAACAGACGGGTGCGCTCAGCAAGATCGGTAAGCGCGGACATCACCACCCAGGCGCCGCCCGCCAGACCCCAGAGCGGCGATCAGATGCTGCGTGGCGGTAAGGATGATGAACACGAGTACGGCCACCGCCCCCGCCAGCCAGAGCCGTTGCAGCACGGGCAGCAGATCGGCGCGCTTCCAGGGCAATAGCGGTCCCACGCCCATGGCCAGAATGATCGGCCCGGCCAGCGGCAGCACCGTCTGGTTAAAAAATGGCGCACCGACGGAAAGCTGAATCCCGAACAGCAGATTGGCGAAAGGCGGGTACAGCGTACCGGTGAACACCACCGCGGCGATGGCGCAGAGGAAAATATTGTTCAGGATCAGCGCGCTCTCGCGGCTGATCGGCGCATAGATGCCAGCCCCCGCCAGCACTGGCGCGCGGATGGCAAACAGCAGCAGCGACCCGCCGATGGTGATGCCGAGCAGCGCCAGGATAAACAGCCCCTGGTCTGGCGCGGCCGCGAAGCTGTGCACGGAGTTGAGAATGCCCGAGCGCACCAGAAACGTGCCGGAGAGCGAAAGCGAGAAGGTGGCGATGGCCAGCAGCACCGTCCAGGCCTTCAGGCTTTCACGCTTCTCGACCACGATGGCGCAATGCAGCAGCGCTGTGCCAGTGAGCCAAGGCAGCAGGGCGGCATTTTCCACCGGGTCCCAGAACCAGTACCCGCCCCAGCCCAGCGTGTAATAGGACCACCAGCTCCCCAGCGTGATGCCCGCAGTGAGGAAGCACCAGGAGAGCAGCGCCCAGGGCCGCACCCAGCGCCCCCAGGCGGCGTCAATCCGCCCTTCGATCAGCGCTGCAATGGCAAAGGCAAACGCAACGGAGAACCCGACATAGCCAGTATAGAGAAGCGGCGGATGGAAGGCCAAGCCGGGGTCCTGCAAAATCGGGTTCATGCCGGCGCCATCCAGCGGCGGCGGCCAGATGCGGGTGAACGGGTCAGACACTGCCAGCGTGAACAGCAGGAACCCGCAGGAGACCAGCCCCAGCACGCCCAGTACGCGCGCGCGCAGGCTGGCAGGCAAGTGCCGCCCGCCCACAGCCACCGCCGTGCCGCAGAGCGAGAGAACGAGGCACCAGAGCAGGATCGACCCGTCATGATTCCCCCAGACGCCGGAGATCCGGTACATCAAGGGCACGGCGGCGGAGGAGAAATCCGCGATATTCTCCACCGTGAAGTCCGAGACCACACCCGCCCAGACCAGCGCCAGGAAAGAGAGCGCGATGGCGGTGAAATGCAGCAGCGTCAGCAGCGGCGTCGCGGCCAAAGCGCGCGGGTCCTTCAGCGTGGGGCCGGCGATTCCCACCACGCCCTGAGCGCAGGCAAGCGCCACCGCCATGGCGAGGCAGAAATGGCCAAGTTCGGGAATCATGTGCCGCTGCCTTTCACTGTCATGTCGTTCCAGGCGCTGGCATCGGGCGGCGGGCCGAAGCGCGGGTCCCATTTGCCGCTTTTCTTCAGCTCCTGCTCCACATCCTTTGGCATGTAATCCGCGCCATGCTTGGCCAGAACCTCATCGGCCACAAACACCCCGCCCGGCCCCATGGAGCCGATGGTCACCACCCCCTGACCCTCGCGGAACAGATCAGGCAGCAGGCCGGTAAAAGCCACCTTCACCGCCGCCTGCCCATCCGTGACGGCGAAATGCGTTGTGGGCGTGCCATTGGTCACGCTGGTGGAAACCGTACCCACCTGCACGATGCCGCCGAGCCTGAAGCTCTGCCCTGGCGGCGGCGTGTTGGCCTCCACCTGCCGGGGAGAGAGGAAATAGGTGAGGGAGGATGAAAAGGCCGCCAGGGACAGGGCCACAGCCCCGCCCAGGCAGACAAGGCAGGCCAGCACCAGATAAAGCCGCCGGCGTTTTGGTGTGCGCATGTTAAAGCTGCTCGGCCTGGGCCAGCCGGGCGCGGGCGCGGCGGTAGCGCGCGCGTGTCGCCCAAGCCGCGCCGATCAGGAACAGCACCGTCACCCCATAGGCGCCGTTGATGAAGGGCCAGACATTGATGGACTGGATCGCCGCCTCGTTCATGGGGCGCACTCCGCCGCGGCGCGGAGCAAAGCGGTGGTCTTGCGCTCGGAAATCGCCGCCGACATGCGCGCCACCACCAGCGTGATGAAGGTGAGATAGAACCCCACCGAGGCGATGAGCAGCGGGTAGAGCATGGTGATGTAGATCTTCGACCCGCCGGTGAAGGAGATGGTGTTGCCCTGGTGCAGCGTGTTCCACCATTGCACCGAGAACACGATGATCGGCAGATTGACCGCCCCGGCCAGCGCCAGAATGGCGGCGGCGCGATAAGCATGGGCCTTGTTATCGAACGCCCGGATCAGCGCGATATGGCCAAGATAGAGGAAGAACAGGATCAGCACGGAGGTCAGCCGCGCATCCCACACCCAATAGGCACCCCACATCGGCTTGCCCCAGAGCGAGCCGGAGACGAGGCACACGGCGGTGAACCCGGCGCCGACGGGGCCGATCTCCTCCGCCGCGATATCGGCCAAAGGGTGCCGCCAGACCAAAGAGAGGAAGGAGCAGACCGCCAAAGCGGCATAACCCGCCATCGCCACCCAGGCGGCGGGCACATGCACATACATGATGCGCGCCGCATCGCCCTGCTGCCAGTCAGCCGGCGCGAACCAATATCCCCAGACGATGCCCGTGACGGTGAGTACCAGCGCAAACCCCGCCAGCCAGGGCAAAGTGGGGCGCGCAACACGCTGAAACCGCCCAGGATTGGCGAGGTAATGAAACCATCCGCCGCTTCGGGCTGGGCCGGCCGGGGACAACGCGCTTTCCTTCATGGGTCCGTACTTATGCCACTGGTCGGCAAATTTGAAGCGCTGTGAAAATTGGTTACACTGCAAGCCCATGAATTACTGGCTGGTGAAGTCCGAACCGGACGCGTTTTCTTGGGACGAACAGGTTAAAAACGGCGTCGAGCCCTGGACGGGCGTGCGCAACCATCTCGCCAAGCGGCATTTGAAGGAGATGAAACAGGGCGACCGCGCCTTCTTCTACCATTCCAATATCGGCAAGGAGATTGTCGGTATCGTCGAGGTGGTGAAGGAGGCCTACCCGGACCCTACAGCCGAGAGCGGCGATTGGGTCTGTGTGAATATGAAGGCCATAAAACCCTTAAAGACCGCTGTGACCCTTGCGGCGATCAAGGCCGATCCCAGATTTACGGAGCTGGCCTTGCTGAAATATTCGCGCCTGTCGGTTGGCCCCGTCAGTGCCGAACATTGGGCGATGCTTTGTGAAATGGGAGGGGTGAAATGACTGAATTGGCGGTTTTGGCCGGTGGCTGCTTCTGGTGCCTGGAAGCAGCCTATGACGAGTTGGACGGTGTGATAAAAGTGCAATCCGGCTATGCGGGCGGCGATGCGGCGCATCCCAGCTATAAGCAGGTCTGCACCGGCGCCACCGGCCATGCCGAGGTGGTGAAGGTGGATTACGACCCCTCCGTTATATCCTATGCGGATCTGCTGCGGGTGTTCTTCACCATCCATGACCCCACCACGCTAAACCGCCAAGGCAATGATATCGGCACGCAATACCGCTCGGCGATTTTCTACGCCACGCCTGAGCAGAAGGCCGAGGCCGAGGCGGCCATCGCGGAATTCACGCCGATCTGGGGCAAGATCGTCACCGAGATCACGCCGCTGACGCAATTCTGGCCGGCGGAGGCGGAACATGAAGATTATTTCGTACGCAACCCATGGTCTGGCTATTGCCAGGCGGTGATCGCCCCGAAAATCGCCAAGCTGCGCAAGAGCTTCCGGGACCGGCTGAAAAAAGCCGCCTGAACGCTCGGCGTGCGAACGGGGCGGGTGAGGCGGTGCTGGCGTTAGAGCGCTTTGTTTGAGCGATCAATTTCACGTGTTTGGATTGCATCAGGCGATTCAATCCAAACACATATCGGTCTAGAACGCGTTGTTAAGAGGCTGATTCACGCCATCGGTTGCCGCGCAAGGGCGCGTCAACCTCAAGCGATCAGGCTCTAAAGCAGCACGGTCTCCACTTGGTTCTGCCCATTCTCCTGGGCCTGGCGTAGCACCTTGTCGGCCGCGCCGATCAGCATCGCCGGCGTAGGGGCCCTGGTCTTGGCACAGGCAACGCCGATGCTCACGGTCACCGGCATGGGCATTCCCGTAATCGCCCGGCGTTCCACCGCCCCGCGAATCCGCTCGGCGACCAGCTTCGAGTCCAGCACTCCCGCGCGCAGCATGACAAGAAAAGTGCCGATGCCATAGCGGCCGCAAATATCGATGTCACGCACGGAACGGCGGATCTGCGCCGCGACCTCATGCAGCACGGCATCCCCCCCGAGCACACCGAAATTCTCATTCACCTTGTCGAGATTATCGATATCGATCAGCAACAGGCTGAGCGGCGTGCCCATGCTCGCGGCGGCGCATTCAAGATGCGCCAGATCCATGGTGGCGGTCCGGTTCCACATGCGTGTCAGCTCGTCGATCGCGCCGCGTCGCGCCTGCGCGTCGTGCGTGTGGATCAGCGTATCCTGGAAGGAGTTTTGCCCGCGGCGGCTCAACTCGCGCTCCACGATCACGGCCAGATCCCGCAGCGTTTCCAGCTCGCCATGGCCCAGCTGCCTCGGCAGCGTGTCCATCACGCAGAGCGTGCCCACCGCCGAGCGAGCGCCGGTATGGATCGGCTGTCCCGCATAGAAACGTATGAGGGGTTTGCCTGTTACCAGTGGATTATTGGCAAAACGCTCATCTTCCGCCGCGTTCGCCACAACCATGGCGTGGTGCTCCCTGACGGCCTGGCCGCAGAATGAATGCTCCCGCGGCACGGCGCCCATGGCGAGGCCGAAGCTGGATTTAATCCATTGGGTATCTTCCGCGACAAGGCTAATCAACGCCATCGGCGATTGCAAAACCCTGGCCGCCAGCCTGGTGATTTGGTCGAATTGCTCCTCTGCGGGCGTGTAAAGCAGATTGAGGGCGCGCAGATCCTTCAGACGCTGAACCTCTCCCAGTCCAAAAAAACCGCCGTCAGCCGTCACACATACTCCTTGTTTGGTCATCGACGCTTGGTCATCGACCTTTGTACAACCATAAGATGTATCAAAGCCGGTGGCAAAACCCGAGAGGCCGGATCAACAATTTTTTATAAAACATCAAGAAAGGGCGGCACTGGCGTTATCCAGCGCGGCCATGGCCTCGTCATCCAGGTGCAGCGCGGCGGCGCGGATTAACGATTCCATCTGCTTCAGGCTGGTGGCGCTGGCGATCGGCGCGGTGATTCCAGGCTTCTGCGCGCACCAGGCAATCGCCAGTTCCGCAGGCTGCGCGCCCAGCCGCCCCGCCTGCGCGGTCAGCGCCGCGATCACGTTCCGGCCTGTTTGCGTCGCCAAATATTTCATCGCATGCCCGCCGCGCCGGCCTGCGCAGTCGGCTTGCGTCTTGTATTTGCCGGTGAGAAACCCTGCGGCCAGGGCGTAGAAATTAATCACGCCGATATGTTCCGCAAGGCAGAGATCGCGCAACTCCGCCTCAAAGGCCGGACGCTCAACGAGATTGTAAAGCGGCTGAAGGCTTTCATAGCGCGGCAGGCTGTTGGCCTTGGCCACATCCAGCGCCTGCTTCAGCCGTGGGGCGGTGAAGTTGGAGGCGCCAATGGCCCTGATCTTGCCTTGCTTGATAAGATCGGCGAAGGCCCCCAGCGTTTCCTCCATCGGCACGTCCGGATCGTCGCAGATGGGCCTGGTAGAGATCGATATAATCGGTCTGCAAGCGCGTCAGCGAGGCTTCCACCGCCTCGAAAATCCGTTTGCGTGAAAGCCCGGCCTTGCCGTCGCCAAGATCCATGCCGGTCTTGGTGAGAACAAGCACCCGCGCGCGGTTCTGCCGCTCCTTCATCCAGGCGCCGATGATCGCTTCGCTCTCACCGCCCGTATGGCCCTCCGCCCAGCGCGAATACATATCCGCCGTGTCGATGGCATTCAGCCCGGCCATCCTGCGCCGCATCGAGAAGCCGCAGCGAGGTGACGATATCCGCCGTCCAACCGAACACATTGCCGCCCAGCACCAGAGGCGGGAGGACAATGCCGGATTTGCCAAGTTCCTTGCCAGGAAGCGCCATCGATTAAAACCCCTCCAGCACGATCTTGCCCATGGTGTTGCCCGCTTCCAGCGCCGCATGGGCGCGGATAAGGTTGGCGGCGTTGATGGGGCCGTACGTCTCGGTCATCGTCGTTTTCAGCGTGCCGTTATCGACGAGATGCGCGATCGCCTCCAGCGTGCGGTGCTGAATGCCCATGGTCGGTGTATGCAGACTGCCGCGTGTAAAAACATATTCCGTGTGCAGCGTGGCGCTCTTGCGGATCAGCGGCGAGACATTCAGCTCCCCGGCATTGGATTCGATGATGCCGACAGCCCCTTCCGGCGCCAACAGCTCAACCAGCTTGTGGAAATGCCGCTTCACATGCGCCACGCAGAAAATATGGCCGGGCGGCGTGAGCCCCGCCTGCAAAATCTGCGCGCCGAGATCATGCTGGTGATTGACGATGTGATGCGCGCCGAGCGAGCGGCACCAATCCGCCGTCTCCGGCCGCGAGGCGGTGGCGATCACCGTCATGTCCGTAAGCTGGGAGGCGAGCTGGATGGCCATGGAACCCACACCGCCACCGGCGCCGACGATCAGAAGCGTGCCGCCATGCGGCTGGTCGCGGGGAATACGGAAGCGCTCGAACAGCATTTCCCATGATGTCAGCGCGGTCAGCGGCAGGGCCGCAGACTCGGCGAAACCTAGCGATTTCGGCTTGTGCCCAACGATGCGGTCATCCACCAGATGGAACTCCGCATTGGTGCCCGGCCGGTCCGGCACGCCGGCATAGAACACCTCATCGCCCACCGAGAAATTCTGCACCTCGGGGCCGATGGCGCGCACGATCCCGGCCGCATCGAAGCCCAACACCCGCGGCTCGCCCAGCGGCTCGTTGCTCTGGCGGATCTTGGTGTCGACGGGGTTGACGGAGACGGCCTTGATCTCGACCAGCAGATCATGATGCCGGGGAACCGGCACGGGCAGTTCGATATCCTCAAGCGCATCAAACGCGGTGACAGGGCGGGAATGGGTAAAGGCAACAGCTTTCATCGGACGCCTCTCACTTTGGGTTAGCAGGCTATGTGGATGATATCATTGGCATGGTTCAGCCGATCCGCAACAGGCGCACACCGTCGCTGGCCAGCCATGCGGTGGCGGCGGGCCGGTGCGGGGTGAGCTGCTCCGTTAGGTTCCAAAATTGCGGCCCGTGATTCATATGCCGCAGATGCGCCACCTCATGTGCCACCACGTAATCCTGCACGAATGCAGGCGCGCAGATCAGCCGCCAGCAGAAGGCCAGCGTGCCATCCGGCGCGCAGCTTCCCCAGCGTGAGCGTGTATCCTTGATGCGCACCGTCTTGGGCCGCAGGGCGGCGCGTTGCGCGGTTTCCACAGCCATGGCGGTGAGATGCTGGCGGGCCAGGCGCTTCAGGCAGTCCGATACCCGCCGGGCGAGGAATTCCGGCTGGCCGGTGACGAGGATTTTTCCATCCTCCACCCAGGCACCGCCGCGCCCGCCAGGGATACGCAGAATCTCGTGCGGCAGCCCATGCACCGGCACCGTGGCGCCGGGCTCCAGCGCCAGCTTTTGGGGCAGGGCTTCCAGCCTCTCGCTCACCCAGTCCTCATGCGCGTGCAGCAAGGCGAGCCCGGCGCGGCGCGAAGATCGCAGGGGCAGGGTGATCACCACGCCCTGGGCCGGGTCTATGCGCAATGAAACCCGTCTTGCCCGTGACGAACGCTTGAAGGCCACGGCGATGAGTGCACCCTGCACCGGCACCATTTCGGTGGTCATCGCCTCGCCGGTCACGCGCGCCGCCGCCTTGGCATCTTGCCCGGCCAGTCCATGACGTGATGCTCCAGCGGCCCGGCCTGGCGCTCATCGATGCAGCGCCCCGCCACAGAGGCCCCGGCCTCGATCACGCTTTCCGCCCGGCCGCTGCGCAACGGGTGCCAAGGCGGCAGGTCCTTGCCCTCATGCACCAGCCTGTAGGCGCAGCTCGGCGGCAGCCAATCGACCTTTTCGAGCTTTTTCGGGGTCAGCTTCACGCAATCGGGCACGCGAGATTTGCGGTTGGCATAGTCCCGGCAGCGGGCATTTTCGGTGTTCAGCAGGCGACAGGCGACATTGGTGAATTCGATTTCACCTGTCTCATCGTCGCGCAGCTTGTGCAGGCAGCAGCGCCCGCACCCGTCGCAGAGCGACTCCCACTCCGCCCGGCTCATGTCCGCCAGTGCCTTGGTACGCCAGAAATCCCATGCTTGCAGCATAACCGAGCTTGCCCGCCCGCGCCATGGCGTGGGCGCGGGCACGAACATGACAAGTTGGATGAGGTCAGCCGCGCCCCGTTGCGGCGGCGCGGCAGGGCGTGGCAAGGTTGCCCCATGTTAAGACGCATCATGTTGGCCGGATTAGGCGGCGCCCTGGCATTGCCGCGGGCAGGCTGGGCAGCGCCGAGCTTCCCGGCATTTCTGGCGCAATTACAGGCGCAGGCCAGGGCGGCTGGGATTCCCGATTCCGTGGTGCAGGCCACCACGGGCACGCTGGTGCCCAACCAGCAGGTGCTGAAGCTGGACCATCACCAGGCGGAATTCACCCTCACCTGGGCGCAATATTCCAGCCGGGTGCTAAGCCAGACGCGCATCGCCACCGGCCAGCAGAAATACCAGGCCACGCAAAACCTCTTCGCGGCCATCACCAGCCGATACGGCGTCTCCACCGATGTGATGCTGGGCATCTGGGGGCTGGAGACGAATTTCGGCGCCAACCAGGGCGATTTCAACGTCATTGACGCGCTGACGACCCTCGCCTGGGACCGGCAGAGCCGCTATTTCGGCGGCGAGGTGATCAAGGCCATGCAGATCGTGGCGGCGGGGGATGCGCCGGTGGCTAATCTGCTCGGCTCCTATGCCGGCGCCATGGGCCAGCCGCAATTCATGCCCAGCACCTACCTCACCACCGCTGTCAGTTTCTCCGGCAATGGCGCGCCGGATATCTGGAACTCCGACGCGGATGCCCTGGCCTCCATGGCTCATTTTCTCGCCAAGGCGGGCTGGCAGGCGGATGAACCCTCCTCCGAGCCGGTGCTGGCCCCCAGCACGATCAATGAGGCGCAAACAGGCCGCGAAAACACACAGACCATCGGCTATTGGGAGCAACTTGGCGTGCAGCGCCTGCCGGGTGCGGCCTCGCTGCCCTCCAGCATGCCGGCGGCACTTTTGCTGCCCGATGGCGCGGGCGGGCAGGCCTTCCTGGTTTATCAGAATTTCACCGCCATCCGGCGCTATAACCCGTCGGATTTCTATGCCCTCGCCGTTGGCGCGCTGGGGCGGATGATCCTGTCATGATCAACCGGCTGACTCCTGGGGCTCTGCGCCGTTCTGGCCGGCTGCGTGCAAAAAGCCCCGCCGCCGCCCGCCCCCGGGCCGGTGACCTATACCGTCGGCAACCCGTATCAGGTGGGCGGGGAATGGCGCTATCCGCGTGAGTTCGGCAGCTATGACGTGACCGGGCTGGGTGTGATCATCCAGCATGGCGACGCCGCCTACACCGCCGATAACGAGCTTTACGACCCCAACGGGCTGATGGCCGCCAGCCCCGTGCTGCCGCTGCCCAGCATCGTGACCGTCACCAATCTGGTGAACGGCTATTCCGTGCAGGTGCGGGTGAATGAGCGCGGGCCGAACATCCCAGGCCGCCTCATCGCCGTGACGCCGCGCGTTGCCCAGCTGCTGAACTTCCCCTCCGGCGGGGTGGTGGAGGTTGAGGTGAAGCTGGACGGCCAGGCCAGTTCCGCCCTGCAAGGCGCGCTCGGCGCGGGGCCGAAGATGAACGCCGCCCCGGTGGCGGGCATCACCGCGCAATCGCTGGCCCCACCCGGCAGCGGCGGGGCCACGGGCGCGGTGCAGCAGCTTGTCTCCACAGGCAATTCCGGCCCGCAAGCGAGTGGCCCGCAGCTTACCGGCCAGGTGACGGCAACAACACCGGCACCGGGGCCGCTCTGGGTGCAGATCTCGGGTTTCGGCAGCGAGTTCTGATGCCGCCCGCACCATGGCCAGGCTCTATGGCCTGCCCACCCAGCTTGTGCCGGTGTCCGGCGGGGACCGTACGCTCTGGGCGGTAAATGCCGGGCCGTACCACTCCGTGGAGGCGGCAGACCAGGCGCTGCAGCAGGTGCTGCAGCTTGGCATCGCCGGGCCGGAAATCATCGTCAGATAAGGAACCGCGCAATGCAGGAGACGCGCGGGCTGTTCATCACGCTGGAAGGCGGGGAGGGGGCTGGCAAATCCACCGCCGCCGCTGGACTGGCCGGGCTGCTGCGCGCAGAGGGGCAGGAGGTGCTGGTAACCCGCGAGCCGGGCGGCACCAAGGGTGCGGAGGCCATCCGCGCCTTGCTGCTGAACCAGGACATCCCGCTCGACCCGCTGGCCCAGACCATGCTGCATTTCGCCGCGCGGGCGGACCATGTGGCACAGCTCATCCGCCCGGCGCTTCAGCGCGGCGCCATCGTCATCTGCGACCGCTATTATGATTCCACCATGGCCTATCAAGCCTACGGCCAGGGCGTGGAGATCGAGGCAATACGGGCGCTGATCCGGCTGGTCGGGCTGGTGCCGGATATCACCTTCCTGCTGGAACTTCCCCAGATTGAGGCCCAGCGCCGCCTCATTGCCCGCGCCAGCGGCACGGACCGTTACGAGGAGATGGGCGCCGATTTCTTTGCCCGCGTGCAGGGCGGCTTCAGTGCCATGGCGGCGGCCGAGCCGGAACGTTTCGCGCGGGTAGATGCCAGCCCTGCGCCAGATGCGGTGGCCGCAAATTTACGCCGGCAGGTGCGCAAGCGGGCAGGGCGCTGATGGCAGCGGATCCGCGGTCCAACCCGCTCTTTTTTGGCCATGAGGGGGCGGTGAATTCGCTCCACCACGCCGCCACCTCAGGGCGGCTGCATCATGGCTGGCTGCTGGCGGGGCCGCGCGGCATCGGCAAGGCCACGCTGGCCTACCGGTTCGGGCGCTGGCTGCTGGCGGGCGGGCAAACACCTGATCTCTCCGTTCCCGAAAGCTCCGGCGTATTCCGCCGCGTGGCTGCCGGCACGCATCCGGATTTCTTCACCGTCGAGCGGCGCATCAACGCCAAGACCGAGAAGCTACAAGGCGAGATCGTCATCGCCACCATCCAGCAGGCCAGCGCCTTCATGCGCCTCACCCCGGCCGAAGGCGGCTGGCGCGTGGTGGTGGTGGATGGCGCGGAGGATATGAACCCCAACGCCGCCAACGCGCTGCTGAAACTGCTGGAGGAGCCGCCGCCAAGGGCGATCCTGCTGCTGGTCAGCGCCGCCCCCGGGCGGCTTTTGCCTACCATCCGCAGCCGCTGCCGGGTGCTGCCCATGGCGCCGCTGGCTGATAAGGCCATGCACAGCCTGCTGGCCGAGTACGCCCCGGAGCTGGGCGCCCAAGCCCGTGCGCGGCTGATCGAACTCTCCGAGGGCAGCATCGGCAACGCCCTGAATCTGGCCGAGGGCGACGGCGTGGCCCTGGCCGCCCTGGTGGACGAGGCGCTGGACGGCCCCGTGAAACCCGCCCGCGCCCAGGCCATTGCTGATAGCGTCGCCCGCGCGGTGGAGGGGGCGGATAAGTTCGAGCTGTTTTTTTCGCTCCTGCGCACCCGCCTTGCCGCCCGCACCCGGGCGGCAGCGCGGGCAGGGGCCGCGCATCTCAGCCATAACGTCACGCTCTGGCAGGATTTTGGAAAACTGGAGCGTGAGGTGTTAGGACTGAACCTGGATAAGCGCGCCGCGGTGATCGTGGCGCTGGAACAGTTGCACAGGTCATGAACAAGACGAAGTTTTATATCACCACGCCGATCTATTACGTGAACGGCGCGCCCCATCTCGGCCATGCCTACACCTCCACGGCGGCCGACGTTCTCGCCCGCTGGCACCGGCTGGAGGGCGATGACGTGTTCTTCCTCACCGGCACGGACGAGCATGGCCAGAAGGTGGAAGCCGCCGCCCGCGCCGCCGGAATCGACCCGCAGGACTTCGCCGACCGCGTCTCCGCCGATTTCGAGGACATGGCGCGGGTGATGAACATCTCCAACGATGAGTTCATCCGCACCACCGCGCCCCACCACAAGCAAGCCTGCCAGGCGATCTGGAAAAAGCTTCAGGATAACGGCTTCATCTATCTCGGCGCCTATGAAGGCTGGTACGCGGTGCGCGACGAAGCTTTCTACGACGAGAGCGAAACCGCGCTGAAGCAAGATGGCACGCGCTACGCGCTAACCTCAGGTGCTGCCGTGGAATGGGTGGTGGAGCCCAGCTATTTCTTCAAGCTCAGCGCCTTTCAGGACCGGCTGCTCGAATATTATGAGCAAAACCCAGGCCTCATCGCACCCGCCGCCAAGCGCAACGAAATCCTCTCCTTCGTGCGCGGCGGGCTGAACGATCTCTCAATCTCCCGTACGTCCTTCTCCTGGGGCATTCCGGTGCCCGGCGACGAAAAACATGTGATGTATGTCTGGCTGGACGCGCTGGTGAACTATCTCACCGCCGCCGGCTACCCGGATGAGAGCGCCGCCGCGCTGGGGCTATTGGCCCGCCAGCCTGCATCTTGTGGGCAAGGAGATCATCCGCTTCCACGCCGTCTATTGGCCGGCCTTCCTGATGGGCGCGGGGCTGGAGCTGCCGCAGAAAGTCTTCTCCCATGGCTGGTGGACGGTCGAAGGCGAGAAGATGAGCAAGTCGCTCGGCAATTTCATCGATGTCCGGCCGCTGGTGCAGGAATTCGGGCTGGACCAGGTGCGCTATTTCCTGCTCCGCGAGGTGCCCTTCGGCAATGACGGCGATTTCTCCCGCCGCTCTCTTATCGGGCGGATCAATTCCGACCTCGCCAACGGCATTGGCAATCTGGCGCAGCGCACGCTTTCCTTCATCGGCAAGAATGCCGGCGCCGCCGTGCCACCCAAGGGACAATTGCAGGAGGCGGATGAGGCGCTGATCGCCCTGGCGGCGGCGCTGCCCGGGAAGATGCGCGCGGCGCTGGAAAAGCTCGCCTTCCATGAGGCGCTGGACGAGGCCTGGCGCGTCATCCGCGCCGCCGACGGCTATATCGATGCCCAGGCGCCTTGGTCACTTCGCAAAACCGACACGGACCGCATGAACACCGTGCTCTATACGCTCTGCGTGGTGCTGCGGGTGCTGGGGGTCGTGTTGCAGCCTTTCATGCCGGAGACGATGGGCAAGCTCTTGGATTATCTGGCGCTGGGCGAGGACCGCGCGCTGGCGGTGCTGGACACGCCTCTGGTTGAGGGCACCGCGCTGCCAGCGCCGTCCGGGTTGTTCCCGCGCGTGATCGAGGCGGCTTGATGCTCGTCGATTCACACTGCCATCTCGATTATTTTTCCGCCCCCGGCGAGCAGGAGGAGATCGTCCAGCGCGCCATGGCGGCGGGTGTCGGGGAGATGGTGACCATCGGCGTCACCTACGCGCAGAGCCAGCAGGCCATCGCCATCGCCGAGCGTTTTGAGACGGTCTGGGCCTGTGTGGGCGTTCACCCCAACCATGCGGCGGATGTGCTGCCCGTGGTTACGCCGGAGGCGCTGGCTGAGCTGGCCAAGCACCCGAAGGTCATCGGCATCGGTGAGTCGGGTCTGGATTATTTCTACGACAAGGCGCCGAAGGAGATTCAGGAGCAGAATTTTCGCGCCAATATCCGCGCCGCGCAAATCTCCGGCCTGCCGCTCTGCATTCATGCCCGCGACGCGGATGAGGATATCGCGCGCATTCTACGCGAGGAGCGGGCAGGGGGGCATTTCGAGTTTTTGCTCCATTGCTTCTCGTCCTCGCGCCGGCTTGCCGAAGAGGCGCTTGAACTGGGCGGCTATTTCTCTTTCTCCGGCATTCTGACCTTCCCGAAGGGCGAGGCTGTGCGCGAGGTGGCTGCCATTGTGCCCGAGGATAGGCTGCTGGTGGAAACCGACAGTCCTTATCTCGCGCCCGTGCCCTATCGCGGCAAGCGCAACGAGCCTGCTTACACTGCCTACACCGCGAAGCATCTGGCCGAACTGCGCGGCCTGAGCGAAGCGGACATGGCGGCGCTGACGACCCGTAATTTCCGCACTTTGTTCAAGAAAGCGGCGCGATGAAGGTTACCCTGCTGGGCACCGGCGGCTCAGCCGGGTCTCCCCAGATCGGCGGCGATGACGGGCATGGCGATTGGGGCCAGCTCGACCCCGCCGAGCCGCGCAACCGCCGCAGCCGCACCAGCATTGTCATCCATGCGGATGGCGGAAACATCCTGGTCGATACCGCACCGGACCTGCGCGACCAGCTCACCGCTTGCGGCATCGGCAGAATTGACGCCGTGCTCTACACCCATGCCCATGCCGACCACGTGACCGGGCTGGATGAAATCCGCATCCTCAACCGCATTCTCGGCCGGCCGATGCAAACCTACGCCACCGCCGAAGTCTGGGAGGAGCTGAAGCGGCGTTTCGACTATGCCTTCAAGCCCTGGAACGGCGGGTTCTTCGGGCGGCCCGCGCTGGAGACGAAAGACATCTTCCCTGGCGAGGTCTTTGATATTTTCGGAACGACCATCCTGCCGATCGACCAGGACCATGGCTTTTCCCGCTCGCTTGGCCTGCGCATTGGCGATCTGGCCTATTGCACGGATGTTGTGCGTTTCGACGATGCGGCGCTGGCGGCGCTGCACGGCGTTAAAATTTTCATCGTGGATTGCTTCACCCCGGCCAAGGAGCACCCCACCCATGCGGGCCTGCCCACGGTTCTGGGCTGGGTAGAAACACTGCGGCCACAACGAACCATTCTGACCCATATGGGGCCGGACATGGATTACCGCACACTTGTGAACACGCTGCCGCCAGGCGTCGAGCCTGGTTATGACGGCATGGAGATCGTCTTCTGAAAACAGAACCGCGGCCGGATGTCTCCAGGCCGCGGTTTCGAATGGGTTGCGTTGTTACGCGGCCGTGCGGCCGCCATCCGCAACATGGGCGTCGAGGCGCAGGCGGATCGAACGCGGCAATTGCCGGGCGGATTTGACGCGCGGATAGGACATTTCCGGCTTCTCCGGCGCATCGCCAAAGATGGCCGCATGTTCCGCCCAATTATCGAAGGCCATGCGGTCGACATGGTCGATGAAGGTCTCGGCCGAGACCCCTTCCGCCAGGATCAGCGCGTGCGCGTCCACTTCGACATGGTAGTAAACAAAATTCCGCGGCATCTCCCGCTCACGCAGGATGGACACGCCATTCACCAACGCGCCAGCATTGGTCAGGACATCGCCGATCAACAATGCATGATCGGGCGAGATCAGCAGGTCCTGCAGCGGCAGATTGTCACCCAGCGCCCCGGCACGGATGCGCACCGGCATCACCCGCAGCGGGTCAGCAAAAACGGTTGAGACCGTGCGGCGGCCGATCCAGCGCACGGGCACCGCGGCGCCGTCATCCGTCAGCACCAGATCGCCAATCTTCAAGCCCTCGACAGGCTTCATGCCATCCGGCGTCGCAATGCGCGTCTGGCCCAGGAAGCAGGGCACGGTGGAACCGGGGGCAGGGTCGAACGTGATCTTCCAGTCAGTGCCCGATCCGCTCTCGGTAATGCCCAGAGGGCCTGTGCCGCCAGCGACAAAAGCCCCCGTATCCAGGAGTTTTCCTTTAATCGTCACGGAGCCGATCTCAGCAGTATGGCCTTTGTCGCTGTAGAGGGTGATGGTTTCCGAGTTGCTCAGAAAACTGTACGAAATCGTATAAGATTGAAGAGGTGCGGTGACATTCTCGAATTCGATCTTGTCCGCGGAAGAGCCGAACCCGGTGATCGACAGCCCGGAGAGATTGATCAGTTTGCCGCCGGCATTGGCGATGAAGGTGCCGCCGCCGGTGCCGTAATTGATCTTCGTGTTGCTCAGGAGCGAGATAAGACCATTTCCATTGCCAAACGCACCGCCATAGGAAAGATTGACCGTGAGCCCGGAGAGCGCGCTGGCGACCAGGCCGCTGGATGCCGTCAGATCGCCGCCCTGAACATCCACCGTGACTGAGGACAGCACGGAGCCAATGGCCGTAATCGTTGCGGTGCCGCCGAGATAGATCGTCGACGCAGACGCAAGATTGAGGCCGAAATCAAGGTTCACGCTGACGCCGGGCACCACCACATAAGTCGTGTTGCTCAAAAGTGAGGCGATGTTCAGTGTCGAACCGGACGTGGTGACGATATCATCCGCGCTCAGGTCGCCGACGGTCTTAACCAGGGTGGAATTTTCGTAAATTGTCAGCTTGTAGGTGCTGCCGGTTTGGGTAATCACGTATGCGACGCCATTCGCGTTTGGCCCGTAAGTTCCTGCCACGCCCATCTTTTCACTCCGTTACCGAGTTTAACCCAAAGGATGAAAGACTGTTTTTGTCCTGGAGACTGACCCGAACGAAGCTTGCTAATTATTCGGTCTTTTTCAGAATTTTAAATCGATCCTGTTGTGCAACAAAATCCGCGCGATCAACAAGCACAAAAAACATAAAACTTTGGTCATTGTTTAGATATTTCGTGCGTTTTTATCCGTTTCTTGCAATCAGGCGGACAAGCGGGAGAGACAAGCCGCGAACATCCTTTCGGACCTGAGGCTTTTCATTTCACACTTCACTTTCCATAATATAGATTCTGCGTTTTTCGTCCGTGACGGCGGGACCACGAATAAAGGCCTCACCCCCCGCGTTCGCGCTCGATCTCCAGCAGCTGCGTGGCAAGGGTCTGGAATTGCGCGTCCCAGTATTTGGCATAGCGGTTGATCCAGGCGGCTGCCTCGGCGATGGGTCCGGTTTCCAGGCGGCAGCGGCTGATGCGCCCCGTGCGCGTCTGCGCCACCAGCCCCGCCGCCACCAGCACCTGCACATGGCGCGAGACGGCCTGCAGCGAAATCGGGTAAGCCTCCGCCAACTCCGAGACCAGCAGCTCCGCCCCGTCCAACCGCTCCAGAATGGAGCGGCGGACAGGGTCAGACAGGGCGGCGAACACCGCGTCCAGCGGCGTCTCCTCAGTTGCGCGCGCGGGTTGGGGCATCAATAGGCGTAGTGCGGGCGCCAGCCATCCGGCCCCGCCGGCAGCATGTCCAGAAAATGCCAAACCGCGCAGAAATCATCGTCAGGGCCGAGCCCGGTATCGGAAACACGTACAATCTCATCCCCGTCCCTGCGGAACACGGAAACGCCGGGCATGAAGCCGCGCTCGCTCTTGTAGCCCATGTCCGCGGCGAAATTCGTGTTCGCGTGAGATATCATCCTGAAACGCCAGCCCCTCAACTCTGCAAACTCCTTTTGCACCTCCGGCGCGTCCGGAGAAGACACGGCAAACGCGGCGCGGTTCTCCAGATGCGGAAGCACGCCATTGAAACCGTCCGCCCACAGCGTGCAATAAACACAGCCTTTGCCCATATTGTGGATGACGAACAGGTCCTGCTTGTCCCCAAACAGCGCCGAGAGCCGCACAGTGCCGCCCTGCCCTGTGAATTCGTAATTCTGCACCGGCTCGGGATCGATGCCGGACTGTATGGCGCGCATCTTGCCCCGCAACCCGGCAATCTGCGCGCGATATTCGTTCAACTGCACAATGCTATCACGGTACGCCATTTGTCTGCTCCCTATAGTTATGTTGGGCGCAGACTATCAACGAATCAGTTGATAATCAACCAATTCGTTGACTCTTCTCCCGAAGTCTCACGGCTTACTCTTCGCCGATAATGATCAGCACCCTGCGCGCCGCCTGGGCGGGCGCGCCTGACGCGACTTGCACAGACTGAATCGTGCCCCGCGCATGAACCCGCAGCCTGTCCTGCGCCACGCCATCAGCCGCCAGTTGGTCGGCCACCACCTGGGCGCGCGTCTCGGAGAGATATTTATTCGCCAGCGCGCTGCCCACGCTGTCGGCGGCGCCGATCACCTTTACCGGCATATCGGGCTGCGCATTGGCGGCCTTCGCCACGCTGGCGATGGCGTCAAGCGCCGGCTGGTCGAGCGCCGCGGAAAAAGGCTGAAAGAAGACCGGGGTTGCCGGCGGCGGCGGCCCCTGCGGCGCATCCAATGAGGCACAGCCGCCAAGCACCGCCAACATACTGACAAGTAGCAATTTTCTCATTTCGCCCCCGATCGTTACGAAACCCATCTTGTCAGCCTCTTTGGTAAAAAATCAACTGGCGCATTCCCCGGCGCGTTGGATTGTGGTCTAAGGCGGCTCGCCATGGCGTCGCTGAAACATCTACTCGGAATCGAGGGGCTGGACCCCGCCTCTGTCACCAACCTGCTGGATCTGGCGGAGAGCTACGCGCTCTTAAACCGCTCCGGCAAAACCCAACGCGATTCGCTGCGCGGTCGCACCCTCATCAATCTGTTCTTTGAGGACAGCACCCGTACCCGCACCAGCTTTGAGCTGGCCGGCCGGCGCCTAGGCGCGGATGTGGTGAACATGTCTGTCGCCACCTCCTCCGTCACCAAGGGCGAGACGCTGCTGGACACCGCCGCCACGCTGAACGCGATGAATTGCGACCTGCTGGTGGTGCGCCATAAAAGCTCCGGCGCCCCTGCCCTGCTGGCGCAGAAGGTCGGGGCCTCGGTCATCAATGCCGGGGACGGCACGCATGAGCACCCGACCCAGGCGCTGCTGGATGCGCTGACCATCCGCCGCAACAAGGGCCGCCTCTCCGGCCTCACGGTCGCCATCTGCGGCGATGTGCTGAATTCGCGCGTCGCCCGCTCCGATATTTTGCTCCTGACCATGATGGGCAATTTCGTCCGTCTCGTAGGCCCGCCGACCCTGGTGCCTGGGGCCATCGGGGTGAATGGCGTGGAAATTTTCCACGACATGGAGGAAGGGCTGAAGGGCGCTGACATCGTGATGATGCTGCGGCTGCAGAAAGAACGCATGACAAGCGGGCTCGTCCCCTCCGCCCGGGAATATTTCACCTTTTACGGGCTGGACCGGAAGAAGCTGGCTTTTGCCAAGCCGGACGCGCTGGTGATGCATCCCGGCCCGATGAACCGGGGCGTGGAGATCGACAGCGAGGTGGCGGACGACGCCGCACGCTCCCTCATCAGGCAGCAGGTGGAGATGGGGGTTGCCGTCCGCATGGCGGTGCTGGATACCTGCGCGCGGAGCAACTCTTGAATATTTTATTCCGTAAAATCAAATATCTGGACCAGTCCGCGCAGGCGCTGCATGAAGGCGAGCTGCTGGTCCAGGATGGCAAGATCGCCGATTTCGGCCCCTCTCTCGGCGTGCCGGACGGGGCAGAGATCATCGAGGCCGAAGGAGCAGTGCTGTGCCCTGGCCTAGTGGATATGCGCGCCGCCATTGGCGAGCCGGGCTATGAATACCGCGAAACCATCGCCTCCGCGGCCAAGGCCGCGGCGGCGGGCGGAATCACCAGCCTCGCGGTGCTGCCTGAAACCAACCCGGTGATCGACGACCCGGCTTTGGTGCAATTCCTCCGTGCGCGGGGCGAGGAAACCGGCAGCCTGACCCTCCTGCCCTATGCCGCCGCCACACGCGGGCTGGAGGGCAAGGAACTGGCCGAATATGGCCTGCTGAAAGCCGCGGGCGCGGTGGCCTTTACCGATGGCAGCAAGGCCATCGCCTCTTCGCGCACCATGCGTCTGGCCCTGTTTTATGCCTCCGGCTTCGGGGCGCGCATTGTGCAGCATCCTGAGGATGTTGATCTCGCCCGGGGCGCCGCCGCAACGGCGGGCGCACGCGCGACCTGGATGGGCCTGCCCTATGTCTATGCCGCCGCCGAGGCCATCTGCGTGGCGCGGGACATCCGCCTGGCGGAACTCACTGGCGGTGCGCTGCATTTTGCGCATGTGACGACCGGCGAGGCGCTGGATCTCATCCGCCGCGCCAAGGAAAAAGGGCTGAAGATCACCTGCGACACCGCGCCGCCCTATTTCGACCTGAACGAAACCGCCATCGGCGATTACCGCACCTATGCCAAGCTCTCCCCGCCGCTGCGCATTGAGGCAGACCGCCAGGCAGTGGTGGCGGCGCTGAAGGATGGCACGATCGACGCCATCGCCTCCGACCACCAGCCCTGCGACCCGGACGATAAACGCCAGCCCTTCGCCGAGGCCGCGCCGGGCGGGGCGGGCCTCTCCACCTTGCTGGGCGTGACATTGGTGCGTGTGCAGGAGGGTGACCTCACCTTGCCGCAAGCGCTCGCCTTGCTCACCGCCAAGCCCGCCGCCTGGCTGGGTATTGAAGCCGGTGTGCTGGCCAAGGGCCGCCCGGCTGACCTCTGCCTGTTCCATCCCGAAAAATCCTGGCAGGTTCAGGCCGGAAAGCTGCCCGGCAAGGCGCAGAACACCCCCTTTGATGGCCGCGCCCTGGAGGGCGTGGTGCTCGGCACCTGGAAGGCCGGGCGAAGGGTTTTCGGGGCATGATGGGGCTTTATCTCGGCGTCGCGGTCTTTGGGTATCTGATGGGCAGCGTGCCCTATGGGCTGCTGCTCACCCGCCTGGCCGGGCTGGGCGATATCCGCGCCATCGGCTCCGGCAATATCGGCGCCACCAATGTGCTGCGCACCGGCCATAAGGGGCTGGCGGCGGCCACCTTGCTGCTGGACGCGCTGAAGGGCGCGGTGACGGTGCTGCTGGTGAAGCATTTTGCTCATCATGGCGTGCTGCTGTCTGGCTTCTGCGCCTTCCTCGGCCATCTTTTCCCAATCTGGCTCGGCTTCAAGGGCGGCAAAGGGGTTGCCACCGGGTTCGGCGTATTCTTCGGCATTGCCTGGCCCATCGGGCTCATCTGCTGCGCCGTCTGGCTGCTGGTGGCGTTCACGCTGCGTTACTCCTCGCTCTCGGCCCTGGTGGCCTATGCGCTGGCGCCCTTCGCGGTGCTGTATTTCGATGGCCCTCTGGGAACGGAAATGGCCGTGGTCATCGCAGCCCTGGTGTTCTGGAAGCACAGGGCCAACATCCAACGCCTGCTTGCCGGGCAGGAGCCGCGCATCGGCAAGAAGGCGGTGGCGTGAGGGCGGCAGCGCTTCTCGCGGCCTGGCTGCTGGGCAGCGCCCCGGCCTTGGCGCTCAGCCATTTCCAGGCCAACCGTATCCATCTCTTCAACCCCGGCGTCTGCGCCCAGCCCACCGGCCCTCTCTGGCTGACAATCGGCACCGGCCAGCCCGCCCCCGGCTTTATCAACGTCACCGCCCCGGCCTTTGATGAACTCGGCGCGCTGCTCACCGGCGCCCAGCCGGGCGAGCCGCAGGCCACGCTGGCGGGGCAGACAGAATCCTGCGGCGTAATCGCCAGCTTCTACGAAAATGCAACGCCCATAGGCGCCTGGGTGGTGCCAGAGGCGAAGCTTGCGCAAGTGCTGGCGATCCTGAATCGCAATGGCTGACGCCGCGCTGGGTTTTTTACGCCTGGCCCGGACCGAAAGCGTCGGCCCCGTCACATATCGCCGCCTGCTGGCGCGCTTCTCCGGCCCCGATGAGGCTCTGGACGCCCTGCCCGCTTTGGCCAGGTCCGGCGGGCGGCCCGCCCCGCCGCGCATCCCGCCGATGGGCGAGGTGGAGCGCGAGTTCGTGGCCGTGCGCCGCCTTGGCGGCACCTTCCTGTTCCTGGACCAGCCCGGCTACCCGGACTATCTCGCCGAATTGCCCGACGCCCCGCCTGCCCTCGCCGTTCTGGGCGATGCCGCACTGCTCTGCGCCCGCTCCATCGGCATCGTCGGCGCACGCAACGCCTCGGCCAATGGCATGCGCCTGGCCGCACACCTGGCTGCCGAGCTGGCGCCGCATCTCACCATCACCTCCGGCCTGGCGCGCGGGATCGACACGGCGGCCCATGAGGGCGCGCTACGTGGCGGGCGGACCATTGCCGTCATCGCGGGCGGGCTGGATGTGCCCTACCCGCCCGAAAACGCCGACCTCCAGCACCGCATCGCCGAAGGCGGGGCCGTGGTGGCCGAGGCGCCGCTGGGCACCGCGCCCATCGGCCGGCATTTTCCCAAGCGCAACCGAATCATCGCCGGACTCGCAGTGGGGCTGGTGGTGATCGAGGCCGCCGCCCGCTCCGGCTCCCTGCTCACCGCACGCCTGGCGGCGGAGGCGGGGCGGGAACTTTTCGCCGTGCCCGGCTCGCCTTTGGACCCCCGCTGCCGCGGCGGCAACGACCTCATCCGCCAGGGCGCGCATCTCACCGAAACCGCCGATGATGTGTTGGCCAATCTGCCCGCCCATGCTGGCCTGCGCCGCCTTGCCCCCATTGCTTTCGCCGAGCCGCCGCCCCTCTGGGAGGACATGCCCACGCCGGAGGACGAGCTGCTTCGCGCCCGGCGCGAGATCCCGCCTTTGCTTGGCCCCGAACCCGTTGGAGTTGACGAGATCGCCCGGCGCTGCCAACTGTCGCTGACAGCAATACGGGCAGTCATCCTGGAGCTCGAATTGGCGGGGCGCGCGGAAAGCCTAGCCGGGGACAGGGTGACCCTGCCCGAAGACCCCTAAGCCTCACGGCTTTAAGACGAATGAATGGAACGGCCCTTTGACTGATATCGTCGTCGTCGAATCCCCCTCCAAGGCCAAGACGATCAATAAATATCTGGGGGATTCCTACAAGGTCCTGGCCTCCTTCGGCCATGTGCGGGACCTTCCGCCCAAGGATGGCTCCGTCCGCCCGGACGAGGATTTCGCCATGGATTGGCAGGCGGATGACCGCGGCGCCAAGCAGCTCAGCGAGATCGCCAAAGCGCTGAAGGGTGCTACAACCCTCTATCTGGCGACTGACCCCGACCGCGAGGGTGAGGCGATTTCCTGGCACGTGCAGACGGCCCTGCTGGAGCGCAACGCCTTAAAAGGCGTCCATGTCCGCCGCGTGACCTTCAACGAGATCACCAAAAACGCGGTGAAAACCGCCATGGCGCAGCCGCGTGACCTCGATACCCCGCTCATCGAGGCCTATCTCGCCCGCCGCGCCCTGGATTATCTGGTCGGCTTCACCCTCTCGCCGGTGCTCTGGCGCAAGCTGCCCGGCTCCAAATCCGCCGGGCGCGTGCAATCGGTGGCCCTGCGCCTCATCTGCGAGCGCGAGGCGGAGATCGAGATCTTCAAGAGCCGGGAATATTGGAGCGTGGAGGCGGTGATGCTCACCCCCACCGCCGCCCCCTATCCTGCCCGCCTCACCCATTACCAGGGCAAGAAGCTCGAGCAGTTCGATCTGAAGGACGAAGCCAGCGCCGCCGCCGCGAAAGCCGCCGTGCAGGCGGGCAGCTTCTCGGTCGCCTCGGTTGAGAAGAAGCGCACCCGCCGCAGCCCGCCGCCGCCCTTCATCACCTCCACCCTGCAGCAGGAGGCCAGCCGCAAGCTCGGCTTCTCCTCCCAGCAGACCATGCGCCTCGCCCAGCAGCTTTATGAAGGTGTTGAGATCGGCGGCGACACGGTGGGCCTCATCACCTATATGCGAACCGACGGCGTGCAGCTCGCCCAGGAAGCCGTTACCGCCATGCGCAAGCAGATCCAGGCGGAGTTCGGCGACCAGTATCTGCCCGTGGCGCCACGCATTTATCAAAGCAAGGCGAAGAACGCGCAGGAGGCCCATGAGGCCATCCGCCCCACCGACATCGCGCTGAAGCCCGAGAAAGTCGCCCGCATGCTGAGCCAGGACCAGGCGAAGCTGTACGAGCTGATCTATAAGCGCGCCCTCGCCTGCCAGATGTCCCCCGCCGAGCTGGACCAGACCGCCGTGGACCTGACCGACGGCAAGGGCCAGACGCTGCGCGCCACCGGCTCCGTGCTGGCCTTCGATGGCTTCCTGAAGCTCTACCATGAGGATCAGGACGACCCGGCCGAGGCTGAGGATGACAGCCGCATCCTGCCGCCTATCGCCAAGGGCGACCCGGCGAAGACCCGCGAAGTCACCGCCACCCAGCATTTCACCCAGCCGCCGCCGCGCTTTTCCGAGGCCTCGCTGGTGAAGAAGATGGAGGAGCTGGGCATTGGCCGGCCTTCCACCTACGCCTCCATTCTCACCGTGCTGCGCGACCGCAATTATGTGCGCCTCGAGGCGCGGCGCTTTATCCCTGAGGATCGCGGCCGGCTGGTCACCGCCTTCCTGGTCAGTTTCTTCGCCCGCTATGTCGATACCGGCTTCACCGCCAACCTTGAGGAGCAGCTCGACGAGGTTGCCGAGGGCAACGCTGATTGGCGGGCCGTGCTGCGCGCCTTCTGGGATGATTTCTCGGCTGCCATCGCGCAGACCAAGGATTTGAAAATCTCCGACGTCATCGACGCGCTGGACCAGGATCTTGGGCCGCATTTCTTCCCCGCGCGGGAGGATGGCTCCGATGCGCGCGCCTGCCCGGCCTGCGGCGAGGGGCGGCTGGGGCTGAAGCTCGGACGTTTCGGCAGCTTCATCGGCTGCTCGAACTATCCCACCTGCCAGTACACCCGCAAACTCGCGGTCGAGGGCGGCGAGACCGAGGATGATTCCCTAAAGGACGGCATGCGCGTGCTCGGCCAGAATCCCGACACGGCTGAAGACATCACGCTGCGCCGTGGCCCTTACGGGCTTTACGTGCAGCAGGGCGAGCCGAACCCGGAGGACAAGAAAGCCAAGCCCAAACGCGCCTCCCTGGCGCGGGGCATGGATGGCGCGACATTGACGCTGGAAGAGGCGCTGGGCCTGCTCTCGCTGCCGCGCCTGGTCGGGCTGCATCCGGAAACGGGCCAGAAGATCGAAGCCAATATCGGCCGGTTCGGGCCTTATGTGAAAATGGGCGCGCTTTTTGCCTCGCTGGACCGCGATGACAATGTTCTGCATCTCGGCCTCAACAGGGCGATGGACCTCATCTCCAAGAAGCAGGAATCCGTCAAAGCCCTAGGCCCCCACCCGAAAGACGGGCAGGATGTGCTGGTCCGCAAAGGCCGTTTTGGCCCCTATACGCAATGGGGTACAACCGTCGCCAATCTGCCGAAGGGCGTAGAGATGACCTCCATGACTCTGGACGAGGCAGTGGCGCTGCTGGCCGAGAAGGGCAAGACCTTGGCGCCGCGCGGCAAGAAGGGCGCCAAAGCCAAGGCCGCGCCCAAGAAGGCCGCAGCGCCGAAAGAGACCAAGCCGGCAGCAAGGAAGGAAACCACCTCGGCCAGCAAAAAGACGCCAGCCAAGAAAACTCCTGCCAAGAAGGTCGCCGCGAAGACATCAACCGCCAAAAAACCGGCCGCCAAGAAAACCGCCTGAGCGTAAATCGCCCAGGCGGGCTGTTCAGAGCTTGGGAGTCTCGCGCGCTGCAGCGCGTTTCACCTGCGCGGGGGCGGCCTTTGCCGACGCGAACTTCGATTCAGATTCGGGGGCTTCGGCAGGCGGCATCTCGGCCTCCAACGCGGCCTTTGCTTCCGTGGCCTCTGCTTCTGCTTCCTCGGCCTGCGCTTCCACGGGCCGCGGGACCTCTATGTCGGCCGCAGTTGGTACGGCGTCTGCCTCACGAGGCAGCTTGGCCTCCAGCATTTCGCCCGCCTCGGCGAAGCCGCTGCGGATCTCCCCGGAAACTTCCTTCACCAGGGCTGCGAAATTTTCAATATCTTGCCGTGCCTGCTCGCTCAGATGCGCGGCATCGGTAACCTCCCACTGCATCATATTCATATGGCTGGCCATGTATTCCTGGCCATAGCGCAGCTGCGCGCGCATGGCCGCGGCCATGCCCTGGGCAATACGCTCCTGCGCATGCACCAGTTTGGCGGCCCGCGCTTGCCATTGGCGGATGAAGGTCTCCGGATCGAGTGCCCCCGCCGGAAACTCAAAAACGGATTTCGCCTTTTGATGATGTAGCTGATCCATGTCACGTTCCCCTATTGGACGCGGGTAGTATAAGCACGGCAAGGCAGAATTGGGGGAGAATTATTCCAAATGATCCCAAGTTTAACCTGCAGGTTTAACCAGGCTGTCATTTCCGGAGGGGTATATGGCGAAGTTTCATGGTCTTCTGCTGGTTTCAGGTCTGCTGGGGCTGATCTTCATGGTGCTGAGCGGCAATGTTACACGCCAGCGTTTTCTCACCCGCGTGATGGTCGGCGATGGCGACGGGCAAACAGGTACTGAGACCCTGCACAAAGCCGTGCGCGCGCAGGCGAATTTCGCTGAATATGTGCCACTTATTCTGTTGCTGCTCGCGGGGGATGCGTTCGCGGGCGCATCAGCGAAATGGGTGGTCTGGCCCGGCATCGCGCTGGTGCTGGCACGCCTCGCCCATGCGGTGGGCATGTATCTTCCCGCCCCCAACCCGCCACGCGCCAGCGGGGCCATGCTCACCTGGGCGGTGCTGATCCTTGCCAGCCTCGAGGCGATTGCTCTGGCGATTTAGAGCCTGATCGCCCTCGGTTGACGCGCATGCGTCAACCTGAATGCGCTCTGGCTGGGATCAGTTTGCGCACGGCTTCCAGCCGGTCGGCCTCTTGGGCGGGCTTGTCGGTCCGCAGCCGCAGCACGCGGGGAAAGCGGAGCGCGACACCTGATTTATGCCGGGAGGAGTGCTGCGCGGCGTCAAACCCCAGCTCGAACACTAGGGATTTTTCAACCTCCCGCACCGGGCCGAAGCGGGCGATGGTGTGGTTGCGGATCCAGCGGTCGATGAAATTCAGCTCCTCATCCGTATAGCCGGAATAGGCTTTCGCCACCGGCACCAACTCGCCATCCTCGGTCCAGACCCCGAATGTGTAATCGGAGTAGAAAGAGGAGCGTTTGCCATGGCCGCGCTGGGCATACATCAGCACCGCATCCAGGCTTAAGGGGGCGCGTTTCCATTTCCACCACAGCCCTTTCGGCCGCCCGGCGACATAAGGCGCATCGCCGTGCTTGAGCATCAGCCCTTCGCTTTCGCTCGCCCGCGCCATCTCTCGCAGCGCCGCCAGCTCCGCGACCGTGCCAAACTTGATCAAAGGCGAAAGCCGCATGCGTTCAGGTTGGGTTATGGCGAACCAGTCTTCCAGCCGGGCGCGGCGGGCGTCGAAAGACAGGGCGCGGATATCCTCCCCAGCCTCGAACAGCATGTCATAGAGCATGATCCCGGCGGGGAAGGTCTTCTGCAGGGCGGCAGTGGTGGTCTTGCGGTTCAAGCGCTGCTGCAAATCAGAGAAGGGCGCGATGTGCCGTCGCGCACCACCAGCAGTTCGCCATCCAGCACGGCATTGAAATCGGCGGCCTCCAGAATATCAGGAAAGGCGGCGGAAATATCCTCGGCGGTACGGGAGTAGAGGCGTTTTTGCGCCCCGTTCGCCACAATCTGCACGCGCGGATCCCGTCAAATTTCTGCTCGGCGCGGAAGGCGGTCCAGTCAATCCGGTCAATGTCTTCGGGTTCGATGGGATGCGCCAGCATCACCGGGCGAAACACCGGCGCCTCACCCGGCATGGGCCGTTCTCCCCGGCCGTCCGCCCAAGCGAACAGGTCCGTGTAAGGCGGTTCCAGCCCGTGCCAGATTTCCTCGATCTCGTTCACATCCACGCGGCCCATCTCCGCCAGGGCGAGCTTGGCAAGGCGCAAGGAGGCGCCGACCCGCAAGCCGCCAGTGAGCAGCTTGATCAAAGCCAGGCGGGTGGAGGGATCGGACCGGTCCAGCCATTCCTCGATCAGCCCGGGAATGTCCGTGCGCTTGGCAGCGCGCAAGCGTGTCGACCACCTCCGACAAGGCGGGCGGTGCATCGCCACGGGTGGGCCAGATGAGGGCGATGGTCTCAGCGAGGTCGCCCACGAAATCATAAGATAAATCGAACAATTCGGAATCAAGGCGGGAAACCGCCAGCGCCCTCAGCGTGGCGGCCTTGGCGCCGGGGAAATCCAGCGCGCCAGCGATGGCGGCGAGGGCATAGCCGCGCTCGGGGTCCGGCCTCGTGGTGAAATAGGCGCGCAGGAGCGAGATTTTGGTGTTGCGGCCGGGTGCAAAAAGCAGGCGTTCCAGCAACTCGGCGAAATCTTTCATTCCTCCTCCTCGCCATAGCCGATCAGCGATAAGGCCCGGGCGCGGATTTGCATCAGCTGGCAGGCGCGAATCAGCGCGTCCTCGGCGCCGTGTGTGACCCAGATTTCCGGGGCCTGGGTGTCCTTGATGGTGGCCAGCAGCGCGTCCCAGTCCGCATGGTCGGAGATGATCAACGGCAGTTCCACCCCGGCGGCCTTGGCGCGCTGGCGGATGCGCATCCAGCCCGAGGCCTGGGCCACCACCGGGTCTTCCAGCCGCCTGCCCCAGCGTTCTCCAACGGCGGCGGGCGGGGCCAGAACCATGGCGCCCCTGAGCTGGGTTTTCTGGGCGGCCGTGGCGGAGCGCAGCTCGCCAAGATCGACCCCCAGCGATTGGTAGAGCGCGCAGAGATTGGCGTGCGCCCCGTGCAGATAGATTGGCGCCTTGTAGCCCTGCTGGCGCAGACAGGCGATGAGGCGCTGGGATTTGCCCAGTGAATAGGCGCCGACCACATGGGTGCGCTCAGGAAACAACGCATGAGAGCGCAGGAGTTTTTCGATTTCGCCCTCCGGTGGGGGGTGACGGAACACGGGTAATCCAAAGGTGGCTTCGGTCACGAACACATCGCAGCGCACCGGCTCGAAGGGGGCGCAGGTCGGGTCCGGCTGACGCTTGTAATCGCCAGAGACCACGGCGCGGCTGCCCTGGTGATCCATCACCACCTGCGCCGAGCCCAACACATGCCCGGCGGGGACGAGGGTAATCGTGACGTCATTGATCTTGAGGGGCGCGCCATAGGCCAGGGATTGCAAAACGCCCCCTGCCCGCTCATCGCCCATGCGGACACGCATGATGGCGAGCGTTTCCGCCGTGGCCAGAACCTGGGCATGGCCGGGGCGGGCATGGTCGGAATGGCCATGGGTGATGATGGCACGCGCCACCACGCGCATCGGGTCGATATAAAAATCCCCCGGCACGCAATAGAGCCCGGATGGCGTGGTCTTCAGCCAGGTTTCTGGGTGCCGGGCCATAGGATAGACATAGAACAAACCATGAAAATAGCATATGCTACGCCATGGCTGGGTTGCCAGAGATTTTCGCGCGTTGGTTTGAAGCCAGGGGCTGGCGGCTGCGGGCGCATCAGGCGGCGATGCTGGAAGCCGCCGAGGCCGGAGCGGATGCACTGCTTATCGCCCCCACCGGCGCGGGCAAGACGCTGGCCGGGTTTCTGCCCAGCTTGGTGGCGCTGGCTGAGCAGCCATCCGGCAGGCTGCATACGCTCTATGTAAGCCCGCTGAAGGCGCTGGGCACGGATATAGCCCGCAATTTGCAGGCACCGGTGGCGGAGATGGGGCTTGCCATTTCCATCGAGACGCGCAGCGGCGACACGCCCGCCAACCGCCGCGCCCGGCAGAAAGAGGCGCCGCCGAACATTCTGCTCACCACGCCGGAATCGCTGCTGCTTCTGCTCAGCCAAGAGACCAGCGCCGCCTATTTCGCCTCGCTCGCCTGCGTGGTGGTGGATGAGATCCACGCTCTGGCGGGCACCAAGCGCGGGGATCAGCTCGCTCTTTGCCTCGCCAGGCTGCGGGGTTTGTCGAAAACCCGGGTGGTGGGGCTTTCCGCCACCGTGGCGTATCCGGAGGCGATGCGGGCGTTTATTGGCCCCAATGCCCGGCTGGTGCTGGCGGAGGATGGCGCGCCGCCTGAGGTTTCAATGGCGCTGCCGGAGGGTGAAATTCCCTGGTCCGGCCATATGGGGCTGCAGGCGGCGCAGATGGTTCTGGAGCAGCTGGAAAAGGCCAGGCTGAGCATCGTGTTCGTGAACACCCGCGCCCAGGCGGAGCTGCTCTTTGCGGCTATTTGGAAACGTAATAACCAGAGCCTGCCTATTGCGATTCATCATGGCAGTCTGGACATCGCCCAGCGCCGCAAGGTGGAGGCGGCAATGGCGGAGGGGCGGTTGCGGGCCGTCATCGCCACATCCTCGCTCGATCTCGGCATCGATTGGGGCGGGGTGGATCAGGTGTTGCAGATCGGGGCGCCGAAAGGTGTGTCGCGCCTGCTGCAAAGGCTGGGGCGGGCGAACCACCGGCTGGATGAGCCCTCGCGCGCCATTCTAGTGCCCGCCAACCGCTTCGAGGTGCTGGAATGCGAAGCAGCGATTGAAGGTGTTAAAGCGAAGGCCCTGGATGGCGATCCGCCCCGCCCCGGCGGGCTGGATGTGCTGGCCCAACATATTCTGGGCATGGCCTGCGCCGGGCGGTTTCTGCCGGATGATCTGTACCGGGAGGTGGTTTCCGCCGCGCCCTACGCCGAACTTTCCCGCAAGGATTTCGAGGATGTGCTGCGCTTCGTGGAGGATGGCGGCTACGCGCTGGCGGCCTATGAGCGGTACCGCAAGCTGTTCAGGGATTCCGAGGGCTTTGTGTACCCCGCCAATGCCAAGGTGGTGCAGCAATTCCGGATGAATATCGGCACCATCGTCGAGGCGCCGATGATCAAGATACGGCTGGTCGGCAAGCGTGACGGGTTCGGCGTTGGGCTGGGCGAGGTTGAGGAATATTTCGTCACGATGCTGGTGCCGGGCGACAGCTTCATTTTTGCCGGAAGATTGTTGAAGTTCATAAGGTTACGAGAGAATGTTGTGGAGGTGGTGGAGGCACCCGGCGGCCAGCCGAAAGTGCCCGCCTATGCCGGGGCGCGCATGCCGCTGACCACCAATCTCGCCAGCCGGGTGCGCGCCATTCTGCATGACCCGTCCTGCTGGGGGGATTTTCCTGAGGATGTGCGGGAATGGCTGGCCTTGCAGAAGCGCCGGAGCCGCCTGCCGGGGCCGGACGGGCTGCTGGTGGAGAGCTTCCCGCGCAATGGGCGCTGGTTCATGGTGGTTTATGCCTTCGAGGGGCGCAACGCCCACCAGACGCTGGGGCTGCTACTGACTAGGCGTATGGAGCGGGCGGGGTTCGCGCCCATCGGCTTCGTGGCCACGGATTATGTGCTGGCGACTTGGTCCGCCTACCGGCCAGAGACAATCGACCAGCTTTTCCAGGAGGATCTGCTGGGGGATGATCTGGAGGAATGGATGGAGACCAGCTCGCTGCTGCGCCGCTCCTTCAGGCAGGTGGCGGTGATTGCCGGGCTGATCGCGCGCCAGCTTCCAGGGGCGCAGAAGAACCGCCGGCAGGTGACGGTGAGTTCCGACCTGATTTACGACGTTCTGCGCAAGCACCAGCCGGACCATGTGCTGCTGCGCGCCACACGGGCGGATGCGGCGCATGGGCTGATCGATCTGTCCCGTATCGCAGCAGTTTTACGCCGGGCGAAGGGGCGGATCACCCATATGGCGCTCTCGCGAGTCTCGCCTCTGGCCGTGCCGGTGCTGCTGGAAATCGGCCGCGAGCATGTGCAGGGCGAGGCTGAGGAGGTGCTGCTGGCCGAAGCCGAGGCGCTGATTGCCGAGGCCGTGTCCGGGGATGAATTTCTTCACAATTTTACACATGGCCCGAAAGGCCAGAATATGCTTTTTGGCCCGTCATGACCGCCGCCCCAATCCATTTCCGCAATGAACGGCTGATGCTCGACCCCTCCGGCGCCGCTTTCTGGCCGGCCAAGCGGGTGCTCATCGTCGCGGATTTGCATTTTGAAAAATCCACCGCCCTGGCCGCGCGCGGCGCACTGCTGCCGCCCTATGACACGCGCGCGACGATTGAGCGTTTGACGCGGCTGGTGCGGCTGTACCGGCCCTCAAAGCTGATCGCGCTGGGGGATTCCTTCCATGACGGCAAGGCGCCGGCGCGGCTCGCCAAGGATGACCGGGCGCGGGTCGAGGCCATGGCCCGGGAGGCGCAGATCATCTGGGTGGCGGGCAACCATGACGAGGCGGCGCATGATCTGCCGGGCCAATGCGTGGCCGAGCACCGCGAGGGGCCGTTTATTTTCCGGCATCAGGCGCAGGCGCGACTCAGCCCCCGGGAGATCGAGATTTCCGGTCATTTCCACCCGAAAGCCAGCATTGAATCGCGGGCCAAGCGCATCTCGCGCCCCTGCTTTGTCTCCGACGGAGCGAGCCGGTTGATCCTGCCCGCCTTCGGCACCTTCACCGGCGGGCTGGAAGTGCGCGACCCGGCGATCGCCCGGCTGTTCCCGCGCGGGCTGCGGGTATTTCTGCTGGGGCAGGAGCAGCTTTATTCCTTCGCGCTGGAGCAGTTGGGGCGCCTGGCCGAGGTGGCGTGAGGTGTGACGCGGCTCGTCTGGTTTCGGAACGATCTGCGGCTTGCCGATAACCCTGCCTTGCACGCAGCCGTTGAAAGCGGCGAGGATTTGCTGCTGCTCTATGTGCTGGATGAGCGCGCTGGGGCGGCCAGCCGCTGGTGGCTGCACCATTCGCTGAGCGTGCTGGGGGCGGATATCGCCTCACGCGGCGGGTTTTTGAGTCTGCGCCGGGGCGAGCCGGTGGAGATCATCTCCGAGCTGGTGAAGGCGCATGGCGTGACCGCGGTGCATGCGGCGCGATCCTATGAGCCGTTCTGGCGGGAGGCGGACCGGGCACTGGATGCGGCGCTGAAGGCGCTGGATTGCGGGCTGTACCGGCATCTCTCCTGCTCGCTGTTTGCACCGGAGCGCATCACCAGCAAGGCGGGCGGGCTGTTCGGGGTGTTCACGCCGTTCTCTAAAGCCTGCCTGGCGGCGGGCGTGCCGGAGGGCGCGCTGCCCGCCCCTGCCAGGCTGAACGGGGTGACGGCGCAGAGCGAGACGCTGGCGGATTGGGGGCTGCTGCCCACAAGGCCGGACTGGGCTGGCGGCATGCGCGCGGAATGGAGGCCCGGCGAGGCGGGCGCGCATGAGCGGCTGGAGGCGTTTCTGGCCGGGCCGGTGAAGGATTATGACAAGGCACGGGATTTTCCGGCTGTGCCCGGCACCTCCAAGCTCTCGCCCCATGCGCATTTCGGCGAAATTTCGCCGCGCTATGTCTGGCACCGCGCCAGGGCGGCTGGGAATGGCAAGGGGGTGGAAACGTTCCTGAAAGAGCTGCTCTGGCGGGAATTTTCCATCAATCTGCTCTGGCAGCACCCGGATTTACGGACCAGGCCGATCCGTAAGGAGTTCGCAGCGTTTCCCTGGGCGGAGAAAGCGGCGCATCTGGCCGCTTGGCAGAGGGGACGGACGGGCATACCCATCGTCGATGCCGGGATGCGCGAGCTTTGGCAAACGGGCTGGATGCATAACCGGGTCAGGATGATCTGCGCGTCGTACCTTGTGAAGCATCTGCTCATTCCTTGGACCGCGGGCGAGGCATGGTTCTGGGATTGCCTGTGCGAGGCGGATGAGGCCGCCAATGGCGCCTCCTGGCAATGGGTGGCGGGGTGCGGGGCGGATGCGGCGCCCTATTTCCGCATCTTCAACCCGGTGCTGCAAGGGCAGAAATTCGACCCCGACGGCGCCTATGTGCGCCGCTACGTGCCGGAGCTGGAGAAGCTGCCGGATGCGCATCTCCATGCGCCCTGGGAGGCGCCGGCGCTGGTTCTGGACAATGCGGGGGTGCGTCTGGGCGGCAATTATCCGCAGCCCTTGGTGCTGCCCACCGATGGCAGGCTGGCGGCGCTGGGCGCCTATGCAAAGCTGAAGGAGAGAAGCGGCGCCGATTAAGGAACAAAGCCCTTGCCTGCGCTTCGGCATCGTCCCATCTTCAGGTTGAAATGTTTTACGCCGCTCCAGCGCGCCACGCTTGGCCCGCATGATCCCTTCCGGTGTACCGCTCCGTATCGTGGGTGACGTGCATGGTGACTCCAGGGCTTTCGCGGCGGCGGCGGAGACAGACAGGTTCCTGATCCAGTTGGGCGATCTAGTGGATGACGGGCCGGACACGCCCGGCGCGCTACGTATCATGTTCCGGCTGCTGGATGAGAAGCGCGGGCTGTTTCTGCTCGGCAATCACGATTTCAAGCTGGCCAGGGCGCTGCGGGGCGACAAGGTGCGCGGCGAGCCGACAGCGCGGACCTTGGAGATTTTACCCGATGAGATGCGCGAGCGCACGCGCGCCGAGATCATGGCCGCACCGGCCTGGATCAGCGCCGGGCGGGCGTTTTTCGTGCATGGCGGGTTTCATCCGGCGATGCTGGAACAGGCGCCTGGCCCCTTTCCCGCCGGGCGGCCGGAGCCTTTATGGGCCCGCGCGCTATACGGACAGACCAGCGGGCGCGTGACGGGTGCGGGCAAGCCGGAGCGGCTGTTGCGCTGGGTGGAGGATATTCCGCCGGGCATGACCGCCTATGTGGGGCATGACCAGCGCTCAACCGACGGGCGGCCTTATGTGCGCCAAAGCCGCAAGGGCGGCACGGTGATTTTCCTCGACACGGGGGCTGGCAAGGGCGGGCATCTGTCCTGGATGGATATTGATCCGGTGACCTGAACCGGGCGCCTGGGATTTTTCAGCCTGGGGAGCTCTGCTATGGACATCGGCTGGAAAGGCAGGCGCGATGGCTGGAAGATTTCTGCTTCTGAAACTTGTTCTCGCCGGGTTTTGCGGCTGGTTGGCGGTTTTCGGCATGACCGTGCCAGCGCGCGCCGGGGCGGCCGTGGAACGGCAGACCGCCGTGGTAGAGCTGCCGGGGGGTAAGTCGCTCACCTATTTCGTGTCGGTGCCAGCCGATCCCGCGAAGATCAGCGCGATACTGATTGGTATTCAGGGCTACACGCGCGATGCAAACCGGACCTTCGATGCCGCCGCCAAGGCCGCCATTGAAGCCGGGCATGGGCAGGACACGCTGATTGCGGCGCCGGTTTTCCAGGTGCCCGCAGATGATTCGCCAACATGCCATTTCCGGAACATGCCCGCCGCGGGGCTGGAAGATGCGTTGTGGCGATGCGGGAGCTGGCCGGATGGATCGCCCGCGCTGAATGATCGCGCGGTGACATCCTTTACCGCGGCGGATGCGCTGATCGCCCAGCTTGTCAGGCAATATCCCCAGGCCCATGTGGTGACGGTGGCCGGATTTTCGGCAGGCGGGCAGTTTGTGCAGCGCTATGCGGCGTTCGGCTCACCGCCGGGATCAGTCAAAATCCGCTACGTGGTCGCTGATCCAGGCTCTTTTGTCTATCTTGACAGTTTCCGGCCGGACGAGGGGGTGGCTGCGTGCCCCGGCTATAACGACTGGAAATATGGCTTGAACGCGCTGCCCGCCTGGCTTGGGCGCCCCGCGGCGGTCGCGCGCGCGCATTATGCGGCGGCCGATCTGCAGTATCTCGAGGGTTCGCTCGACACGGGGGATACGCGCAAAGCCGGACGGGATTTGCTGGCCACGGGCTGCCAGGCTGAGCTGCAAGGGCGTTACCGGGTGGATCGCGGGGAGAATTACGCGGCCTATGATGCGAAAATGCTGGCCCACGGCAGGCACGGATTAACGATCGTGCCGGGGTGCGGGCATAACGTCACCTGTGTGTTTCCAAACCCTGCTGCACGCAGGGCTTTATTTGGCCCGGATTGAAGCCGGGCCAAATAGTGCTTGGCGCCTGTTCCTACAGAAACGGGTTGCTCCGGCGCTCATTGCCGATGTTGGAGCCGGGGCCGTGGCCGGAAAGGAAGGAGAAATCGTCCGGCAGGACCAGAAGTTCGCGCTTAATGGAGGCGATGAGCTGGTCATGGTTGCCGTAGTCACCGAGATCGGTCCGCCCGACCGAGCCTTGGAACAGCACATCGCCCACGAAGCCGAAATTCATCGCTTTGCAGAGAAACACCATGTGCCCTGGCGTGTGGCCCGGGCAATGGCGGACGTCGAAATCCTCACCCCCCAGCTTGATCACATCGCCATGGACCAGCCAGCGGTCCGGCTTGCAGTCAGTAGCGTGAAGCCCGTAGCGCGCGCCCTGCTCGGCAAGGTGATCGAGCAGGAATTTATCCTCGATGCCGGGGCCGACGATGCGCACATCCAGCGCCGAGGCCAGCTCCATGGCGCCGCCCGCATGGTCGATATGGCCGTGGGTGAGGAATATCTCCGTGATGGAGAGACCAAGCTTGCCGATGGCGTCCATGATCTGGGGGACGTCGCCCCCCGGATCGATGACCGCGCCGGTTTTGGTGTCGTCGTCCCAGACCAGCGCGCAATTCTGCTGGAAGGCGGTGACGGGGACGATGCCGACCTTGAGGGTCATGAGCGCAGATCCGGAGGCGTCGCTTCGGCTTTCAACAGCGCCACGGCGTCTTCAAGGCTGAGAATCTCCTGCGCCGCGCCGCCGAGGCGGCGGATGGCGACCTTGCGCTCCTCCGCCTCCTTGCGGCCGACGACGAGGATGTTCGGCACATGGGCCAGAGAGTGTTCGCGGATCTTCGCCTGGATCTTTTGGTTGGTGGTGTCCAACTCCACGGCCAGTCCGGCTTCGCGCAGGGCATCGGCCACTTCGGCGGCATAATCGTCAGCGTCCGAGACGATGGTGGCGACCACCGCCTGCACCGGGGCCAGCCAGAGCGGGAAGCGCCCGGCATATTGCTCGATGAGGATGCCGAGGAAGCGCTCGAAGCTGCCGATGATGGCGCGGTGGAGCATCACCGGGCGGGCGCGGCCGGATTCGGAGGTGACATATTCGGCGTCGAGGCGCTCCGGCAGCACGAAATCCACCTGGATGGTGCCGCATTGCCAGTCGCGCCCGATGGCATCGCGCAGCACGAATTCCAGCTTCGGGCCATAGAAAGCGCCCTCGCCCGGGTTCAGCGTGTAATTCACCCCGGCCTGTTCGCAGGCGGCCTTCAAGGCGCCTTCGGCGCGGTCCCAAACCTCGTCCGCCCCGGCGCGAACCTCGGGACGGTCGGAGAATTTGACCGTGAAGCTCTCGAACCCGAAATCCTTATAGACGCTCTCCAGAAGTGCCACGAAGCGGACGGTTTCCTCCGCGATCTGGTCTTCGGTGCAGAAAATATGCGCGTCGTCCTGGGTGAAGGCGCGCACGCGCATGATGCCATGCAGCGCGCCGGAGGGCTCGTAGCGGTGGCAGGCGCCGAATTCGGCCATGCGGATAGGAAGCTCCTTGTAGGAGCGCAGGCCCTGGTTGAAGATCTGCACATGGCAGGGGCAGTTCATCGGCTTCAAAGCGAGGGTGGTGTCTTCCTCCGCCACCTCGGCGATGAACATGTTCTTGCGGTATTTGTCCCAATGGCCGGACATTTCCCACAATTTACGGTCGACGAGCTGCGGGGTGCGGACTTCCTCATAGCCGTTGCGCTCCAGCCGGCGGCGGATATAGGCCTCCACCGTGCGGTAGAGCTTCCAGCCTTTCGGGTGCCAGAAAATGCTGCCCACCGCCTCTTCCTGGATATGGAAGAGGTCCATTTCGCGGCCAAGCTTGCGGTGGTCGCGGCGCTCGGCTTCCTCAAGCTGGTGGAGATAGGCTTCCAGCTCCTTATTGTCGCGCCAAGCGGTGCCGTAGATGCGGCTGAGCATCGGGTTCTTGGAATCGCCGCGCCAATAGGCGCCGGCGGTCTTCATCAGCTTGAAGCCGCTGCCGATATCGCCGGTGGCGCGCATATGCGGGCCGCGGCAGAGGTCCAGCCATTCGCCCTGGCGGTAGATGGTGATGGTCTCGCTCTCCGGCAGGTCGCGGATCAGCTCGGCCTTGAAGCGTTCGCCCTTGGCCTCGAAGAATTTGATGGCCTCGTCGCGGTCCCATTCCTCGCGCGCGAAGCCGGCATTGCGGGCGATGATCTCGCGCATCTTCGCCTCGATGGCCGGCAGGTCATCGGGCTTGAAGGGCTCGTTGCGGTGGAAATCGTAATAGAAGCCGTTCTCGATGGAGGGGCCGATGGTGACCTGGGTGCCGGGGAAAAGCTCCTGCACGGCCTCGGCCAGCACATGGGCGGCGTCGTGGCGGATCATCTCCAGGGCCGCATCGTCCTTGCGGGTGATGAATTTGACCGCGGCATCCGCGGTGATCTCGCGGGAGAGGTCCATCTGCTTGCCATCGACCTCCATGGCAAGCGCGGCGCGGGCCAGGCCCGGCCCGATGGCCGCCGCGATGGCGGTGCCGGTGACCGCGCCCTCGAAGGAGCGAACGGAACCGTCAGGCAGGGTGATTGCAGGCATTGGTCTCTCTCTAGTGTCGTGAAAATACGGGGGGCGTTATGGCAGGCGCTCGAGCACTTGCGCAACCGGCAGGGCTTGCAAGGTTGGGGCTCGGAGGATCGTGGGCCAGCCGCCATCGGGGTAGCGGGGCGCGGTGCGGGCCGGGTCCGACGCGCCGGAGAAGAGGGAGATGCAGGACACGCCCAGGGCGGCGGCGAGGTGCATGGGGCCCGTGTCGTTGCCGATGGCAAGCTGGGCGCCCCGGAAGACCGAGGCGAGCTGGAAGAAGTTGGTTTTGCCGGTGAGGTCGATGCCGCCGATGGTCTGCGCCAGCGGCTTTTCACCTGCGGTGCCGACGATGATTGCGGGCATATCCAGCGCAGCGGCAACCTCACGGAATTTTTCCGGAGCAAAACGCTTTTCCGGCCGGTGCGGGGCGGCGCCAGGGACGAGCACGGCATAGCGCGGAGGCAGGTTCAGGGCGGAGATGTCGCCCGCGAGCCAGGAGAGGTCCGGCTGGGCCAGAGGCGTGCGCAGGCTGGCGAGGCTGAGCTGCTGCTCCAGCCGCTCGCGCGTGTGCAGGGTTTCACGATTGGCGGCGTCAGGAAACTGACAACCACGCGCAATGCCGGACCAGGGCGGGCGCCCGGCCAGAGCAAAATAGCGGGAGGAGCGGCCGGAGGTTTGAAGGTCGTAGACCATGCCGAAGCCGGAGAGCTGGCGCTTGAGGCGCAGAAGGCAGGGGATGTTCCACCATTCCGGCTTGTCGTCGGTCTCGATCTTGTCGAACCAGGGGCTGGCGCCCAGCAGCCCGGCATAGGGCTTGGTGGTCAGCAGCGTGATCTCGTCATCCTTATGGCGCTCACGGATCGCGGCGAAGGCCGGGAGGGTGAGCACGATGTCGCCAAAGGCGCCATGGCGGATGACCAGCACGCGCATCAGCCGAGCAGCTCCGCATAAAGGTGGAGATAGCGAGTCTGCATCGCCTCCAGCGAGAAATGCGCCCCCACCTCCTCGCGCGCCCGGGCGCCGAAGGCGAGGCGCAGCGCCATGTCGCCATCCAGGATCGCATCGAAGGTGGCGGCCAGGGCGGCGTCATCGCCCGGCGGGATGAGGAAGCCGCTGACATTCGGCTCAACTGTCTCATGCGCGCCGCCATGGCCGGCGGCGACGACGATCTTGCCCATGGCCTGGGCCTCGATGATGGTGCGGCCGAAGGCTTCCGGCTCGGTGGAGCAGTTGACCACGATATCAGCGAGTTTCAGGGCAGCCGGCATGTCTTCCACATGCCCGGCGAGACGCAGACGGCCGCCGACGCCGAGCCGCTCGGCCAGGGCCAGCAGCTCCTGCGTATATTTATGCCGCCCCTGGTCTGAGCCGATGAGGATGCCAACGGCATCCTCATGCTGCATTTTCGCCAAAGCGCGGATGAAGAGGCGCTGGCCCTTCCAGCCGGTCAGGCGGGCGGGGAGCAGGATGGCGGGGGTGCCGTTTTCGATCCGCCACTCCTTGGCGAGGCGCACGGCGCGGTCCCCACGCACGGAGGTGGGGTCGAATTTGCGCAGATCGACGCCGTTATGGATAACGCGGATTTTTTCAGGATCAATCTTGTAGCGGGATTTTATAAGATCCGCGATGAAGTGACTGACCGCCACCACACGGTCGCCCTGCACCATGATCTGGTTGTAGCGCTTTTTGAGCTTACTGCCCTCGCCATAGGTGCCGTGATAGGTGGTGACGAAAGGAATTCCCGCGCGTTTGGCGGCGCTGTAGGCGGACCAGGCCGGGGCGCGGGAATGAGCGTGCACGAGATCGACCTGATTCTCCCTGATGACGGTTCTCAGCTTTTTTGTGTTACGCCATATTTTAAAAGGATTTTTTGTGGAGAGATTCAAATGGATCAGCTCCACCCCGGCGCGGGCGGCGAACGATGAGAGGTAGCCATCCTCAGCGGCGATGAGGGAACGGTGGCCGGCGAGTCGCACGGCCTCGGCGATCTCGATCGCGACCCGTTCCGCGCCGCCGGCATCGAGCCGGGGCAGCACCTGGAAAATCGTTCTTGGCCGGTCAATCATGCGCTGCGCGCTACCAGGGTTAAAGGAATATTGCCATGACGTATGTGTCACGCCTGTCAGGAATCAATCTGGCTTATGAATTTTCGGAGGGCAAAGGCCCGGTGGTGATGTTCTGCTCGGGCTATGCCTCCGACATGGCGGGCACCAAGGCGCTGGCGCTGGAGGCGTGGTGCAAGGCGCGCGGGCGGGCGATGCTGCGCTTCGATTATGCAGGGCACGGGCAATCGGGCGGGGTGTTCACCGAGAACGGCATCGGCGACTGGGCGGCGGATGCGGAATGCGTGCTGGCACAGGTGGCGCCGGGACGGGAGGTGCTGCTGGTGGGCTCCTCCATGGGCGGCTGGATTGCGCTGCTGCTGGGGCCAAAGCTGGGGGCAAGGCTGAAGGGGCTGGTACTGCTGGCCCCGGCGCCGGACTTCACCGAGACGCTGCTGGCGCGCGAACTGAGCCCGGAACAGGCGGAGGAACTCAGGGCCAAGGGCGTGGTGCATCAGCCCTCGCAATATGGCGATCCCCTGCCCTTCTCCCTGGCGCTGCTGGAGCGGAGTGCTGATTTTCTGGTGCTGAAAAGCGAGATCGCGGTGACCTGCCCGGTGCGGATTCTGCACGGGATGCGCGATGACGATGTGCCTTGGAAGCTGAGCCTGAAGCTGGTGGAGAAGCTGGCGAGCCAGGATGTAAGGCTGACCTATATAAGGAATGGCGACCACCGGCTTTCCACGCCGGAGGATCTGGCGCTGTTAGGACAGACCGTTGGCGCGCTCCTCGGCGAGGATGGCGGCTAGGCCTTCACGGTAGGTCGGGTAGCGCCAGGAGAGGCCGAGGCGGGATTTGGTTTTTTCCGCCGAGACCTTGCGGTTCTCTGCCCAGAAGCTGAGCGCCATGGGGGACATGGTTTTGGCCGCCTGCTCATAGGGCACGGGCGGCGGGGGCTTGATGCCCAGCAGGCGGGCGGCTTCTTCCACCACAGAAGCGGGGGCGGCGGGCTCGTCATCCGAGAGATTGAAGATGCCAGTGGCGTTTTGGCGCAGGGCGGCGAGGATGGCGGCCGCGATATCGTCCCGGTGGATGCGGCCGAAGAGATGGCCGGGCTTGACCACATGCCGCCCCTGCCCGGCCCGCAGATCATCCAGCATCGAGCGGCCGGGGCCGTAAATGCCGGCCAGGCGGAAGATGGCGAGCGGCTTGCCGAGGGCTGCCCAGCCATGCTCGGCGGCCACGCGGCGGTGGGTGCGGGCGGAGCCGGGGTTGGGTTTTGTCTCTTCATCCACCCAGGCACCGCCGGCATCGCCATAAATTCCGGTGGTGGAGAGATAGCCGAGCCAGGCAAGGTGCGGCGCGGCGATGAAGGCGGCGCGGTAGCGGGCGAGAACCGGATCTCCGGTTTCATCAGGCGCGGCGGTGGAGAGGATATGGGTGGCGGCGGCGATGGCGGGGGCGGCCTTGGTGAAAGGCACCAGCTTCACGCCGGGCGCTGGCGTCGCCTCACCGCGGACAGTGGCGCTGACCTGCCAGCCGGCGGCCAAGGCGGCCCTGGCGATGGCCCGGCCGGAATAGCCAAGGCCGAAAATGAGCAGGCTGCTCATGCCCGGCGCCCGATGCGGCTGAGACGGACGCAGAACCCTGCCGTGGCGAGCCGCAGCCCCGCCGCCTCCAGGCGCGGCAGCCAAAGCGGCGCGCCGTGAAGGGGGAGGTTGCGGGTGTGTTGTGTGGCCGGGGTCATGGCAGCGATATGGCGCCATTTCCCCGCCGGATAAAGGGGTTAGCCCTTGGCCTTGCCGAGCTTGTATGCCAGCGCCTCTTCCGCCGTGGCGACACCGCCATGGGCGGCGGACCAGGCCATGGGGTTCTCCAGGAATTTGCGCACGCCCGAGAGCGCGGCATCGGAGAAATAAGGCTGGCTCTTGGCGGCTTCCAGCACGTCCCACCAGGTGCAGAGATGGTGGAGCGAGATGTCCATGCTCTCCAGCGTCTCGAAGGAACCGGGGAAGACGCCGTAGAAGAACACCACGAAGGTGTGGTTGCAGACGGCCCCGGCCTCGCGCAGGGCGTTGCAGAACTGGATTTTGGAGCCGCCATCGGTGGTCAGGTCTTCCACCAGCAGGGTGTTCAGCCCCTCCGGCACGTCGCCCTCGATGAGCGCGTTGCGGCCGAACCCTTTCGGCTTCTTGCGGACATAGGCCATCGGCGCGTGCATGCGCTCGGCGATCCAGGCGGCGAAGGGAATGCCCGCCGTCTCGCCGCCGGCCACGGCCTGGATGGCCTCATAGCCGATATGGCGGCTGATCTTCTCCACCGCGAGGTCGCAGATTTTCGCCCGGGCGCGGGGGAAATAGATGATTTTCCGGCAATCGATATAGACCGGGGATTTCCAGCCGGAGGTGAGCGTGTAGGGCTCTTCCGGGCGGAAATTCACTGCCTTGATCTCAAGCAGCAGCTTGGCCGTGGTGAGGGCGGCGTCCCTGTCCCAGTCGCTCGCCCAGTCGATTTTCGCGGCAATGCGCCCGCTCATGTCACCCTCGCTCTATAAAATCGCAATCCTGCTCCTCCTAGCGGCTCGGGCACGGCGCGTCCATGCGCCGGGGGGCATAGCCCAGGGTTGTGCGGCGCGGCGGGAGTGGTATTTGATGGCACCAGTGCATGGAGAAGAGAGCTGAAATGGCCAAAATCAAGGTAAAAACCCCAGTCGTTGAGATGGACGGGGATGAGATGACCCGGATCATCTGGGGCTTCATTAAAGAGAAGCTGATCCTGCCCTACCTCGACATTGACCTTAAATATTACGACCTCGGCATCGAGAAGCGCGACGAGACGGATGACCAGATCACCGTCGACGCGGCGAATGCCACCAAGCAGTATGGCGTGGCGGTGAAGTGCGCCACCATCACCCCGGACGAAGCGCGGGTGGAGGAATTTGGCCTTAAGAAGATGTGGAGGAGCCCGAACGGCACCATCCGCAACATTGTGGACGGCACCATCTTCCGCGAGCCGATCATCTGCAAGAACGTGCCCCGCCTGGTGCCGCACTGGAGCCAGCCGATTGTGGTGGGCCGCCATGCCTATGGCGACATCTACCGCGCCACCGACATCAAGGTGCCCGGCCCCGGCAAGCTGCAGATGGTGTACACGCCCGAGGGCGGCGAGCCGGTGGTGATGAATGTGCATGACTTCCAGGGCGCTGGTGTGGCCATGGGCATGTTCAACACCCTGGCCTCCATTGAAGGCTTCGCCCGTGCGAGCTTCAATTACGGCCTGGCGCGGAACTATCCGGTTTATCTGTCCACCAAGAACACCATCCTGAAAGCCTATGACGGCATGTTCAAGGATACGTTCGAGCGCATCTTCAATGAGGAGTTCAAGGCCAGGTTCGACGCCGCCGGGCTGACCTATGAGCACCGGTTGATCGACGACATGGTGGCCTGCGCGCTGAAATGGAACGGCGGCTATGTGTGGGCGTGCAAGAACTATGATGGCGATGTGCAGTCTGACATCGTGGCGCAGGGTTTTGGCTCGCTGGGGCTGATGACCTCGGTGCTGCTGAACCCGGATGGCACGGTGGTTGAGTCAGAGGCCGCGCACGGCACGGTGACCCGCCATTACCGCGAGCACCAGAAGGGCCGCCCGACCTCGACCAACCCGATTGCCAGCATTTTTGCCTGGACGCGCGGGCTGATCTATCGCGGCCGGTTCGACAATACGCCGGACGTGGTGAACTTTGCCGAGACGCTGGAGCGGGTGTGCATTGAGACGGTGGAAGCCGGCTACATGACCAAGGATCTGGCGATTTTGATCGACAAGAACGCGCCGTGGCTGACCACCCAGGATTTCCTGGACAAGCTGGACGCGAACTTGAAAGCGGCGATGGGGTAAAAAACAAAGGACCGGCTGGCTTCGGCTCAGCCGGTCCGGAACTTTACGGGATTCAGCCTCATGTCTGCTGCCGGACGAAAGTTGTATTATCCGAACGTAAAGCCTAACGACCATTTGGACGCACTTGCGCGGCATTTTGGCCGCCTGGATGCTGGAACGCTTGAGATACCGGATGATGTGAGATTTTCATCCTGCTTGGATTTACCAACCGGAGCGGCTCGAATTACCTGGCGGAATTGCTTGCTTCCGACGGCCGCATTCCCAATGCGGGAGAAAATTTGAATTTTGATACGGTGCTTGACCACTCAGTCCGGCGTGGCTTTGAGACATTCCAAGACTATTTCAATTTTTTGGTGCGGCACACCAAGCATAATAATATTGTCAGCATCAAGATAGCGCCGGCGCATATTGAGCTGTTGGCTGTTGCTGGTATTCTCGACAGGATCATCGACCGATGCAAGTTCGTTGTTATCGAGCGGAATGATAAGCTCGGCCAAGCGATCTCGCATGCCATCGCGTTCCAGACCGGCAAATTCATGTCAACGATGCCAGACAAGACGGCTTTGCCAGAGCTTGCCTTTGACGCTGACAACCTAACAACAATCATTGAAGAGATCTCAGATTCATACAGGCAATTTAGCCTGTTTTTTGCCCGGAATGGGATCGTTCCGGTGCATGTGTTATACGAACATTTGATTTCCCGCCCGGGGCCTATTGTGCGTTATATCGGCCAAGGGATTGGGGTTTCCGATTTATTTATTGATCAAGCCAATATCACTCTGGAAAAACAAGCGAACACAATCAACCTAGAATGGCGCAAGCTTTATCTGGCAGAGTCTTAAGTAGACGAGTTTCTTTGGGTACGCAGCCGATGCGATAATTGTGGCTTTTCCTGCCGCAACCTCTAACTTGCGAGAAAAACAGTGCAGACACCTGAAACTTGCTCTTTAGAGACGTTCGAACGCGTTGCGGAGTTGCGCGTTTCTCCAATTTATCTATCCTATCCCAAAATTTACCAAAAGCATCTAATTCCAAACAATCTATTTGGGCAGTTCAATAGCCGATGGGCAACCAAGCGCTTCTTGTCGCCAAGTGTCTGAATTTATTTATTAAGAAACGTGTATGCTTACGCAGGACACGGCGAACTTCGCCAAGACGCTGGAGCGAGTGTGCGTCGAGACGGTGGAAGCCGGGTACATGACCAAGGATTTGGCGATTGAGATCGACAAGAACGCTCCCCGGGTGACTACCCAGGATTTTCTGGACAAGCTGGACGCGAATTAAAAGCGGCGCTGGGTTAGCCTGTTAGCCCCCTTCCCTCACGGGCGGAGGCTGGTTGTAAATTGGGATTGCTGCCCCCCTTCGTTTCGTTAATAAAGAAAATAGGGTAGTATACAGGAATTCCCCAGAAATGGTTGAGCTGACCGAAAATCTAACAAACGCCTTAGTTTAGCAGGGCTTGAAATTTTGCAACGGCCGAGGAGCTGATATTGCAGATGTATTCCGATTTGAGGAGCCTAGGGCCTTAAATGGATAGTAGCACATTACCATTTACGCATTGGCGCTTTCAGTTATGGCGTAAACGGCTATTATTTTAATGTCGAAATCGGCCGCTACACGTCAATAGGCGAGGCTGTTCAAATAGGCCGTGGCGATCATCCGACTTCATGGCTATCCACCAGCCCCGCTTTTTACCTTCCGCCTTCATATTTTATAAATGTGGGTAGCGAGTTTGCCGACGGCGAATCGTTTCGCGACTACGCCCCTCCTGCACGCCCAGGTAAAGTGGCGACGATGCACAAGGTCACGTACATTGGTCATGATGTCTACATAGGCCATGGAGCATTTATCCGCCCCGGTGTTACCGTAGGCCATGGAGCGATCGTTGCAGCGAATTCCGTCGTCGTCAAAGACGTCCCGCCTTACGCGGTTGTTGCCGGCAACCCGGCAGTCGTCAAAAAATACCGTATCCCAGAGCATCTCATCGATCGGATGCTTGCTGTAGCATGGTGGCGCTTTGCCCCGTGGCAGTTACGCGATATTGACGTAACCGATCCTGTGATTGCCTTAACGCAACTTGAGGAATTGTGTCAGAAATTAATGCCCTACGAGCCGGGCTTCAAGTCCATCCAGGATTTTTTTTTGAAACCGCTTCAGCAGACGTGATAGAGAGCAGCGCAAGGAACGACATGTTAACATTAAATGAATTGAAAGCTGATCTAGAGTATAATTCGGTTCAGCCGCCGTTCCATGCCATGTCGGTAACAAAACACGATCTTTCAGGCGGCTGCATACTAAACCTATATTCTATATTATTTTAGAGTCAGAAGAAAATGTTGCTTATCGCGCTTCAGCCTGGATTTACATACCTGCTGCCTATGAAGGCTCAGATGTAAGTTTAATTTTTCATGGCAATGCCTTCCATGAATTGCAACAAGCCGACCTCGGTTTGCGTGAACAATGGCAGGAAATATCGGTTACCTCCACCACACGTCGGTGACAGCAGCAAATCGCCCCCAGCTTGAGTGTTCTCTTATCCGAACAACTCAGCGCTTTTAACTGCCGGTTGGAGCGTTACAAAGATTTAAAGTAAAATTGAACAAACTGGCGAGCGCCTAAGTTTAGGAACAAGCTTCGCAAAAACTATCAGGTCGTTTCCCTTCAAGAATTTCTGCACCGTCATCCTGAAACCGGCATTCGCAACTGTCTTTGTGCCGTAGAATTGGCCATAGCTCCCATTTCATTCGGCGATACGCAAAATCCGGGCTTTGAATGTATCGAGCATCCTGAAGCAGACGGATGGAAAATGCAGGAAAAATCCAAATACCAGAAATCCAAAGCTATACTCTGCGCAATGCCATCGTGCATGGAGAGAGTGGCATCGTTACCGTTGGCGATCTTCTTATAAGCGAAACCTTAAAGCTACCCAGCTATGATGATTTCGACATCCAGTGGGTGGGAGAAAATCTACTTTCTCTCCCTGACGGCGTAGCCACAATTTCTGTTGGGCGTGGCGCTCATCTTTTCTGCGGTTATCCGGGTACAAGAAACTATTCGCATTTTCTTGTTGATATCTTGTCAGCTGCCTTTGTGCCGCCCTTCAGCGATATCTGCGCCGAAGCAACACCTCTCATTTCTTATCTCTATCAACGTTATCAGAAAGACTATCTTGAATATTTTCCAGAACTTTTTAATCGGGCAATTTTCGTTAAAGATCAAACAAAAATATTTTGTTACGATCTAGATATATCAACCTTCAGTCTAATCAATTCACATTATACGCCACACCCATATCATCGTGATATATTGCGCGCTCTAGGTGAACGCATTGCCAATACTCATCCTGAGCTAGGCACGGATTTTCCAGAAAAAATATACATCAATAGGCTTGACTTTTCCATTAGGCAACTTCTGAATGAGGACGAGGTTATCCGCTGCGTTGAAAATCATGGTTTTACGTCTATTTCACTAACGGGTCTCTCAGTGGCGCAGCAGGTCGCTTTATTCAGGCGGGCGACGCACATTATCGCCCCACACGGCGCGGGTTCGACAAATATTCTGTTCTCCAATCCCGCACAAAATATCTTGAATTGTTGATGGACAAATACGTGCAATGGTCCATGCGCCGAATGAATAGCTTAGTACCAATTAGCTATGGCTGCGTCATCGGCTGCGAAATCCCTGAAGAACCACCAGTACAAAATCAAAAATGGTTTATCAGCATAGACAAGCTCAAAGACGCGATTAGGATCATGCTTGATGGATAAACTTTGATTATCCGATAAGGGCAGGTGCTCGGAGATGTGATATCCCAGATCGTACGTCGTCGTCTGACTTACCCGAGAAAGACTTAATAGAATTAGATCGTTCAACCATCGAGTTATCGGGAGACCTCGGAGATTAGTGTTGAGCATTGCTGCCGGGAACACAATACAGACGTGAGCGCTTGCCCCCGCTTGTTACTGAGGTTCAAATCTCAGTAACAACATCAAATGTTCTCTTACAGCGCGGTATAAACGTATAGATAAAATTACAGTTCAGTTAGGTCGGATGTTATGAATAACGAGCAAATTTATGTTTTTGTGACCTGCCACAAAACGATCTTATTTTTTTCCGAGACCGGAAAATTTTTTCACGCAGAAGACGGTTTTGAGCCGAATATCTTCTGCGACTCCGATGGAGAAATAATCGACAACTCTGCCTTTAGTAAGAAATTATCCAATTTTATTGTTACCAAACACCTAGGATTTGGTACATATTCTTTATTCTTTGATGGCTACTATTTAAGTGCACAGCCTGATGGCGTCATCACTGAGCGCACAGAGTGTCACGGCTGGGAGATTTTTAGCCTCCTTCCCTTGAAAACTTTTTTGGACCAAAAATACAACTGTATCAACAATTTTCAGTCGCTCCAACAGTCAAACCAAATATCGAAAAACATTCATCAAACCTTTTCCTCGGCTAGACCGCCAGAGGCAGTCAAAGAGAACATAGAAAAATTAAAATCAATGAACCCCGATTGGACCTATAATTATTGGTCGGATAAAGATCTGCACGATTTTATCTATCATTATTATGGTTGGGATATCTTGAAGTTATACCTAAGAATAAACCCTCGATACGGAGCGTGTCGGGCTGACTTGTTTCGATACCTTTGCCTTTACCAACTCGGTGGCGTTTATCTCGATATAAAATCAGGATCTGACATAAGCTTAAACAATATTGTCAAGACAGACGACCAATATCTCTTATCACAATGGCAGAATGACCCAGGTCAAAAATTTTTCAACTTTGGAACGCATGCCGAGCTAGATTTCATTCCTGGAGGAGAATTTCAGCAGTGGCATATTATTGCGGCAGCGGGGCATCCATTTTTGGAGCAAGTCATTAAAACTGTTTTGCGGAACATCTCTGAATACTCAGAACACACTCACGGCATTGGAGTGCTTCAGGTTCTCCGTTTGACCGGACCTATTGTGTATACTAAAACCATTCACTCTATGCTGTCATATCATAAGCATCGATTTTTTGACGCTGAAGCGGAAGGATTGAGGTTTATTGCTACATCAAAACCAAGTGGTGGAGCAAAACATTATAGTACGCAAATCACGCCGATAGTTCTCTGATGCCGACGTTTCGATTCAATTCCTAGGTCCTTAATCTTTCTCGAAATCGCGCTTGTTCTCGGGATACTCCCCTTCCCAGCCCCCACCCAGCGCCTGATACAGCGTCACCAGATCCGTCCCCAGCTTCGCCAGTGACTGCGCCTGGTTCTGCTGGGCGGCGAGGTCGGCTTGTTGGGCGTTCAGGACGGTGATGTAGTCGACCAGGCCTTGCTTGTACTGCTCCTCGGCCAGGTTGAGGGCGATTTCGCTTTGCTGCACGTCGGTTTGCAGCGCCTGCTGGGTGGCGTGTTCCTGGGTGTAGTCGACCAGGGCGGTGTTGACCTGGGTGAAGGCGGTGATCGCGGTTTTGGCGTAGCTGATGGCGGCTTCCTTCTGCTGGGCTTCGTTCAGGTTCAACTGGCCATGCAGCTGGCCGCCCTCGAAAATCGGCAGCGTTAAAGTCGGCCCCACCCCGTAGGTCAGCGCCTTCCACTCATTCAGGCTGCTGAATTGCAAAGATTGCAGCGAGGCGGTGGCGGAGATTGTGATGTCCGGGAAGAAGGCGGCTTTCGCCACGCCGATCTCGGCGGTGGCGGCATGCAGGGTTTCCAGCGCCTCGCGCATGTCCGGCCGGCGGGTGAGCAGGTCTGAGGGCAGGCCCACCGGCACGGTGGGCGGGGTGAGCGGCACGGGGGCGGGGGTTACCAGGTCCTGCGGCAGCCCCTCCGGCGTCTGGCCCAGGAGCAGGCCGATCTGGTCGATCAGCGCGTCGCGCTGGGCGATGAGGGGGGGGATCTGCGAGGAGATCTGCGCGGCGGTGGCCTTGGCGTTGGCCACGTCCAGCGAGGTGGTGAGGCCGGCCTGCTGGCGCTCGACCGTGAGCTGCACGAGCTGGTTGGCGGAGTCCAGGTTCTGCTGGGTGATGGTCAGCACCGCCTCGGTGCCGCGGACCTGGATGTAGCTGCTGGCCACCTGCGCCTCGACATTCAGCAGCGCGGCGCGGCGGGCTTCCTCAGAGGCGCGGGCATTGGCCACGGCGGCTTCCACGGCGCGCTTGTTCTTGCCCCAGAGGTCGAGGTCGAACATCGCCTGCAGCCCGTACTGATAGAGGTTGTAGGGCTGGGTGACGGCCGGGAACGCCGCGCCGAACAAGCCCGTGGGGCTGTTGTCGCTGATCTTGTTGCGAGAGTAGGAGGCGTTGCCGCTCAGATTGGGGTAGAGCGCCGCGCCCTCGATCTGCGCCTGGGCCTCAGCCTCCAGCAGGCGCTGGGTGGCGATCTGCAGGTCGAGATTTTGCTGCACCGCCTGGGTTTCCAGCTTGGTCAGCAGCGGGTCGTTGAAGCTGGTCCACCATTGCGGGTCCACCGCGTCACCCGACACGTACGGGGTGCTGCTGGGGGGCGAATTGTTGAGATAGGCGGTTGGAGTTGCGGCACGGGGCGGCTGGAAATTCGGCCCCATCATGCAGCCGGAGAGCGCCACGAGAAGCCCGAAAGAGAGGGCGGAGCCGGTAAGGCCATGGCGCAGGCGGATGGATGTCACGGTCTTCATACTCCCAGGTCCGCCCGCTGGGGCGGCAATTGCAGAAACAAAAACATGGGCCACGTCACCAAGGCAAGCACCCCGACGCTGCGGAACACGTTTAAATAACTCATGAAACTCAGTTGTTGTTGCACCAAGGGCGCGATTTGCACCACGGATAATCCGTGCGGGCTGCCATACGGCGGCATCACCCCGGAGAGGCTTGCATGATGGAGCTGCGGCCTTGAGGTGGGCGCGGTGGCGACGACGGAGGGGGCGAACCGGAATGTCCTGGAGAGGCAGAAAAATACCGGCATTAGGCAGGCCAAAGATTACACAAAAGACATGAAAAAAATTCCGCCATTATAAAAATAATTAATTGTTACCAATACGTTAAGGCGATTTTTCGAGGAAAACCGGGATCGAAAAGCACTAAAATAAATTAAAAACACGATAAAAAGCCCTTGCATCCGAGTTGCTTTTGGTCAGTATTCTACCTAACGTTGCGTTATTAGTGCTCGGGAGTAATAAATGGCTGGCTTCACCTCGATGGATGCGCTGGTTCGCCAGAAACTGCGGACTTGGCCGCAGCATCCGCCAGGCCTTGCAGACCACGATATGGGCGCTTCGGGTGCTTGGATACGCGCCCGGCCGGGTACCCTCCAGGACCCCGATCAGCCCTACCTGAAACTGCCCGGCGCCAACCGGCTGCGCACCAACCCGGACGGGCTATGGCTCTGCTTTGGCGGGACGGAGGCGGACCCGTTCGTGGATATTTTCGCCATCGAGGCCTGCGGCTCCTACCAGAACCTGCTGGATAAGCGCTCGCGATTCGCGCCCTCCATGCATTCGATGCTGGCGGTCTGCTCGGCGGAATGGCTGATGCAGCCTGTTTCCACCACCAACCCTATGCCGCGCTGGCGCTATACCGGGCTGCTGCGCCGCCCGCCGGTGGCGCCGCTGGTGCTGCCGGTGCGCGATATCCGTGTGATGTACGCGCTGCGGCCCCGCCATTATGCCGGCTTCGCCGCCAGCCAGATTCCGCACGCGCATGAATTCTTCGCGCCGGTCAGCGCGATTATCGGGCCGGATGGCTGGCAGCACCCGCATTTGCGGGCCTTTATCGCCAGAACCTCACCGCGGGCGAATTTCTTCGATTATCCGGGGGCCTCGGCCGCCTGAGGGCAGGCTTGGCTCAGGCGGCAACCTCGGCGGGCATCTTGCCGTCGGCCAGGGCTTTGGCGAGGGAGGTGCCGTCCAGTTCATTGGCGATGGCATCGCGCACGCGGCGCATAACCTTGCGGATCTCGCAGGCCTGCTCGTCGCGGCATTCATCGCAGCGGCGGTAGTAATTGACCGAAACACAGGCCAGCGGCGCCAGCGCTCCGTCCATGATGCGGATGACTTGGCCGAAAGTGATGAGATCCGCCGGTTTGGCCAGGGCATAGCCGCCGCCCCTGCCCCGGCGCGAACGCACGAGCCCGTTGCGGTTCAGCTCCAGCAGGATCGCTTCCAGGAATTTTTTGGGAAGATTCTCACGCTCCGCGATTTCGGACACCAGCAGCAAATGGTCGCTGTTCTCCTTGGCGAGGACCATCAATGCCTGCAAGGCGTATTTACATTTCTGGGACAGCATGAACCTGCTCCTTAACCGCGCGGATTTACCGGTTTTATCTACAATACGCTTTTCTGATAGGAAATACGCGTAATCCGCATTTATACATATAAATCCCATCGGATTACAAGATTGTGTTGAGGCGGCGGCCCCGCCTCGGCTGTGATCAGCCGTCCGCGAGGCTCTTGGCCACGGCTTCCGCAGCCTTGATGCCATCCACCCCGGCCGAGAGAATGCCACCGGCGTAACCAGCCCCCTCGCCCGCCGGGTACAGGCCGCGCACATTGAGGGAGCAGAAATCCTTGCCCCTGGTGATGCGCACGGGTGAGGAAGTGCGGGTTTCCACGCCAGTGAGCACCGCGTCGGGTCGGTCGAAGCCGTGGATCTGTTTGCCGAAGGCGGGCAGCGCCTCGCGGATGGCGGCGATGGCGTAATCCGGCAGGGTCGGCGCCAGGTCGGTGAGATGCACGCCGGGTTTGTAGGAGGGCAAGACATCGCCGAACGCCTTGGAGGCATTGCCCGCGATGAAATCCCCCACTAGTTGTCCGGGCGCCTTGTAGCCGCCACCGCCCGCGACATAGGCGGCACTCTCCCAACGGCGCTGGAACTCCACGCCCGCCAGCACATGGCCGGGATAATCATCCGGGGTGATGCCGACGACGATGCCCGCATTGGCGTTGCGCTCGGCGCGGGAATATTGGCTCATGCCGTTGGTGACCACGCGCTCCGGCTCAGAGGTGGCGGCCACCACCGTGCCGCCGGGGCACATGCAGAAGCTATAGACCGAGCGGCCATTCTTGGCGTGGTGAACCAGCTTATAGTCCGCCGCGCCCAGGATGGGGTGCCCGGCGAAGGGGCCGAAGCGATATTTGTCGATCATGCCCTGCGGGTGCTCAATGCGGAACCCGATGGAGAAGGGTTTCGCCTCCATGAACACGCCACGCTCATGCAGGCGCAAGAACGTGTCCCGCGCGGAGTGGCCGATGGCGAGGATGACGTGTTCGGTCTCGATGCGCTCGCCATCGGCAAGGATCACGGCATGGATCTGGCCGTCGCGAATGTCGAAATCATCGACCTGGGCGCCGAATTGGTATTCGCCGCCCAGGGATTCCACCTTGGCGCGAATGGATTCGAGCATGGAGACCAGACGGAACGTGCCGATATGGGGCTTGGCGATGTAGAGGATTTCCTCCGGCGCGCCGGCCTCGACGAATTCCTCCAGCACCTTGCGGCCCAGATGACGCGGGTCCTTGATCTGGGAATAGAGCTTGCCGTCGGAGAAGGTGCCGGCCCCGCCCTCGCCGAACTGCACGTTGGAGGTGGGGTCCAGCTCGCCGCGCCGCCACAGGCCCCAGGTGTCCTTGGTGCGTTGGCGCACGATCTTGCCGCGTTCAAGGACGAGCGGGCAGAAGCCCATCTCGGCCAGCAGCAGGGCGGCGAGGATACCGCAGGGGCCAGTGCCGATGATAACCGGGCGTTTCTCCGGGCGGCGGGCGGCTTTGGCTGGGAATTTATAGGCCGTGTCCGGCGTTGGCTCGCCGGTTGTCACATCCAGGGCCAGTTCGGCGTCGATGGTGTAGACCAGCATCACCTGGGATTTTTTCCGCGCATCCCAGGCGCGCCGGTGCACATGCCAGGAGAGGATGCCCCCCTCCGGCACGCCAAATCCAGCGGCGATGGCGGCAACAAGCTCCGCTTGCGTGTGGTTGATAGGCAGGCGAAGTTCGGTGAGGCGGCGCATTGGATGTGACTCAGAAACCTATATTAGGTGTGGCCTGTACCTCGGAGAGACGCTGCCGCCAATGACTTTGGTGATTGATCTGCGCTGCCTGCAGGACAGGCAATATTATGAGCGGGGCATCGGCAACCATACGCGCAGCCTGTTGAGGCATGCGCCGCCGGGCTGGCTGGGGGTTTATGACCCAAAGCTGCCGCCTCTGCCCGAAGAGGTGGAAAAGCTGGCCAGTCGGCTTTCGCCCCATGCCTATGTGCCGGGGGCACGGGTGTTCCTGAACCCTTCGCCTTTCAGCCCGGACCAGAATTTCTGTGCCCGGCTGCTGACGGATGCGCGGGTGCTGAAGGCCGCCTGCGTGTATGATTTCATCCCGTTCGATGAGCCTGAGCGCTATTTGCGGGAGGAGGTGGCACGGCTGGACTATTTGTCCGCCCTGGCCTGGCTGAGGCGCTATGACCGGTTCTTCCCGATCTCGGTGCCGACGGATGCGCGGTTGCGGGAGCTGTTCGGGCCGGTGGAGAGCGTCATCACCGGGGTCGGCCTGCCGCCGTTTCTGGATGCGCCGCTGCAAGCGGTGCCGCGCCATATCCTGATGGTCGGCGGGGATGATGCGCGCAAGAACCCGGAGGTGCTGCTGCGCGCCCATGCGGCGAGCCCGGTTTTGCGGAACATCCCGCTGGTGATCACCGGGGCCTATGGAGCAGAGGCGGCGGCGCGGATGCAGGCCGTGACGGCGGTGGCGTTGCCCGGCCGGGTGAGCAATGAGCAGATGGCGGAACTTTACGCCGGGGCGCTCGTGGTGGTTACGCCGTCGCGGGCGGAAGGGTTCTCCATGCCGGTGGTGGAGGCGTGCAAGGTGGGTGTCCCGTCCATCGCGTCGGATATTCCGCCGCACCGGGCGTTGCTGCCGGAGCAGTTTCTGTTCGGGGTGGAGGATGCGGACGGGTTGGCGCGGCTGCTGGAGGAGGTTCTGGCGCGGCGCGATGAGGCGGTGGCGGCGCAGGCCGGGCTGGCGGCGCCATTTTCAGAAAAGGCTGTGGCGAGACGCTGTTCGCAACGCATTGACGCCGAAGGCGGCGATACGTGCGGCGCGCAAGCCGAGGCTGGCTCTGCTCACCCCCCTGCCCCCGGCGCGCAGCGGTGTTGCCGACCATTCCGCGGCTTTGATCGCGCAATTGCGGCAGATCGCGGAGGTGGAGGCGTTTTCTACCGCGCCCTATTCGCCGCTGGTTTTGCAGGATGGGGGGTATGATGCGGTTTTGTGCGCTATCGGCAATTCGCCCTTGCACAAGCCGGTTTATGATCTCTGCCTGCGTTATGGCGCGGCGGCGCTCTGCCATGATTCGCGGCTGCTGGGCTTGGCGACTTCAGAAGGGCTTGGGCCAGCGGCGGAGATGGCGGCGGAGGAGCTCGGCCGGGTTGTTTCCGGTGCGGAGATTGAAGGCTGGGCCAGGGACGAAACCAAGCGCGAGGCGAGTTTTCTGGGGCCTCTGGCACGGCGCGGCGCGGCCCTTGATCTTTCATGCGCCAGCAGCCGGTGGCGTTGTGCAAGGAACGATTTGGGGTTGAGGCGCGGTTTCTGCCCTTTCCGATGATGCGGCATCATGCGCCGGTTTCACCCGCCGCAAGAGTGGCCGCGCGGCAAAAGCTCGGTATTGGGCCTGAGGAAAAACTGATTGTCTCATTCGGATTTCTGGTGCCCGGCAAGGGCATTGCCGAGGCGATGGCGGCTTTTGCCTTGCTGAAGGCTGAACATCCGACGCGCGGCTAGTTTTTGCCGGTGAAGCGGCGATGGATATTGGCGCCTTTCGCCGCCCAGGCCGAGGCGCTTGGGGTGAGGCTGGGCACGGGGTTCTTGAGCGAGGCGGATTACCGGGCCTGGTTGGCGGCGGCGGATGCTGGGCTTGCAATTGCGGGTGGGGCAAACGGGCGGGATTTCCGCCGCGTTACAGGACTGTATCGGCACCGGGCTGCCCAGCGTGGCGAGCCGGGATCTGGCGGAGAACATCAATGCCCCCGCCTATGTGGCGCGCGTGGCGGATGCGCCAGACTCGCAGGAGATCGCGGCCGCATTGGCAAAACTCTTGTCCGCGCCCAGGGATACTGAAACTGCGCGCACGGCTTATTGCGCCGCCCATTCAATGGCGGCGTATGCGCGGCTTCTGCTGGAGGCGGTGCTGCCTTGACCATCCGTGTTCACGCAGCGGCGCCATCGCAGCTGCGAATGTTTCTCGATACGCGCCCGCTGCCCGGCCTGCCGGCCGATCCGCATTTCCTGCTCAGCCTGGCGAGGGATGAAGGCAGCGTCTTTGACGTGCATGATCGCGCGGGCCGTGCGCTGGTGGCGGTGTTGACGGATCTTTGCGAGAATTCCGGCCAGGCCTGTGAGTTGATGCTGCTTGCCTGCCGGGAGATGGCGCCAGGCGAGGAACTGATCGAAGCTTGTGTGCGGGCCGCGCTTGCGGCGGCTTCGCGCGGCCCGCACGCGCATCTCGAAATTGCGCTGGTGCCGCTGTTGCGGCCGTTCCGGGATCTGCTCACCGCGCGCGGCTTTGCGCCGCGCTATGAGATGATCACCATGGCGCAGCGCCACTCGCCCCATGCCGTGTCAGCCCCAGCGCGGTGGGATTGGCGTGACCTTGGCGCGGAGGATCTTTCGGCGTTCAGGGGCTTGTCGCGCGCCGCTTTTCAAGGGCATCCGGGCGTGAATTATCCGCCTGAAGGCCATAATGAGGCGCGATATCTGCGGCGCACGCCGCCGGTCAGGCTGCTGCATGAAAATGCTGTGTTGATCGGCTCGGTGGCGGTGCACATCGAACAGGACGGCACCGGCATGATCGAGACCATCCTGCGCCACCCTGATCATGCCAGGCGGGGCGCGGGGCCGGTGCTGCTGACGGAGGCGCTGCGGCTGCTCCGGGCGGCGGGATGCCAGAACATCCGGCTCGACGCCTCGGTCGAGAACCGGCGGGCGCTGCGTCTCTATCAGAATTTCGGGTTCGAGGAGGTGGACGCCACGACCGTGCTGGGCGTGGCGCTATAGGTTTTTAGAGCCTGATCTCTTGAGGTTGACGCGCCCGCGCGCGGCAACCTCAACGTGCTCTAACTCGAAGTCGCGCGCTCATCGCGCCGATTAAGCGCGATGGCCAGAAATGCCGCCTCCATCTGTTTGGCGAGCGCGTTCTCCCGCGCGTCGCGCGCTGCCAGTTCGTCGCGCAAGGCGGCCAGTTCGCCGCGCAGTGTGGCCAGCTCGCCGCGCAAGGCGGCGGTTTCCGCCCGGGCGGCTTGCAGTTCAGGCTTGAGCCGGTCCAGCCCCGCCATCAGCTCAGCGCCCATGAACTGACGCAGGCGGCGGAGCAAGGCTTTAAGCATAGCGGCGCAGATCGAGGCAGCGGGGGAATTCCGGCCCCTCGACAGGCAAAGGCTGCGGGCTGGGACCCGGCGTATGGCCGAAGGGCCAGAAGCGCGAGCGGCGGCGGGCCTCGGCAGAGTTGGAATTGACCGGGAAATCCTCATAGGCCCGCCCGCCCGGATGCACGGCATGATGCGTCATGCCGCCGATGGAGCGGCCGGTCCAGGTGTCATACACGTCGAACACCAGGGGCGTCTGCGCGCCGATGGTTGGGTGCAGGGCGGAGTAAGGCTGCCAAGCCTTGAAGCGCACGCCCGCGACATATTGCCCTTGAGTCTGCGTGCGTTGCAGCGGCATGGCGGCGCCGTTGCAGGCCAGCACGTAACGCTCATCCACCCAGCCGTTCACCTTCACCTGCAGCCGCTCGGCGGAGCTGTCCACATAGCGGGCGGTGCCGTCATTGGCTTGCTCCTCACCCAGAACGTGCCAGGGCTCCAGGGCGTGGCGGAGTTCAAGCTGCATGTCCCGCACCGTTACATCGCCCAGCTTGGGGAAGCGGAATTCCAGATGCGGGGCGAACCAGTCCGCATCCAGCGGGAAGCCGTACGAGGCAAGCTCCTCCAGCGAATCCTTGAAATCCTCCTCGGCATAATGCGGCAGCAGGAATTCGTCATGCAGCCGCGTGCCCCAGCGGATGAGCCGGCGCTCATAAGGCCGCTCCCAGAAGGCGGCGACGGCGGAGCGCATCAGCAGCACCTGGGCGGCGGACATTTCCGCGTGCGGCGGCATCTCGAAGGCACGGAACTCCACAAGGCCGCGGCGGCCGGAGGAGGAATCCGGCGAGTACATCTTGTCGATGCAGAATTCCGTGCGGTGGCCGTTGCCGGTCATGTCGCAGAGGATGTTGCGGAACAGGCGGTCCACCAGCCAGGGCGGGGTTTGCGCCTGGCGGCCGACCTGGCGGAAGGCGATCTCCAGCTCGTTGATGGAATCCTCACGCGCCTCGTCGATGCGCGGATGCTGCGAGGACGGGCCGATGAACAGGCCGGAGAACAGGAAGGAGAGGCTTGGGTGGTTATGCCAGAAGCCGAGCATGGATTTCAGCAGATCCGGCCGGCGCAGGAAGGGTGAATCCGCCGGGGAGCTGGCGCCCATCACCACATGGTTGCCACCGCCGGTGCCGACATGGCGGCCATCGATCATGAATTTCTCGGCCGCCAGCCCCACCTCGCGCGCGGCCTCATAGAGCTGGCCGCTGCGCTCGACGAGCTGCGCCCAGTTGGTGGAGGCAGGAATGTTGCACTCGATCACGCCGGGGTCCGGTGTCACGGAGAAATTCACGATCCGCTCGTCGTCCGGCGGCAGATAGCCTTCCAGCACCACCTTGCGGCCGAATTCGGCAGCGGTTTCCTCGATGGCGGCGGTGAGGTCCAGCCAATCCTCCGCACCATAGAGCGGCGGGTAGAAGATGTGGATCTTGCCGTCGCGGGCCTCGACGCAGAGCGCGGTGCGGACCACGCCCGGCTCCTCGCGCCCCACCACCGGCAGGCTTTGCGGCACGGGGCGGAAAGTCTCGATCGCCCCAGGCCCCTCGCCCGCGCGGGCGCGCAAGCGGGCGGCCTGCATCGCCTCGCGCCTTGGCAGCGGGGATTTCGGCGCGAAGGGGTCGGCCTCGTAATCGGCCTCGACATTGTCCGGGTCGGCCCAGGGCAGGCTGTCCAGCGGCAGGCGCAGCCCGATGGGGCTGTCGCCTGGGATGAGGAACATCACATCGTCCTTGAAGAACCAAGGGCCGGATTGCCAGCGGCGCTGGCCGTCCATGATCACGCGGCGCAGCGGCAGCACGGCGCCGGCACTGGCGGCCAGGCCCTGGCCGAAGACTTTGGCGAGGCGCGCGCGCTCCAGCGGGTCGCGCAGCTTGGCATCCTCGGTGAGGACGTTCGCGGGCAGGCGTTTTTCGCGCCAGAGATAATAATGGATATCCTCATGCGCCGTGTTCACCAGGCTGGGGTCTACCTGCAGGCGTTCCGCCAGGGCCTTGGCGAAGGCAGCCGAAGTCATCGGCGGTGGCGTTGTCGGTATCATCGTCTGAGGCCAGGAGCGATGGGTCTTTCCAGACCGGTTCGCCATCTGCGCGCCAATGGGCGTGGATGGCCCAGCGCGGCAGCTGCTCGCCAGGATAATGCTTGCCCATATTGTAGGTGAGCGCCGCCCCCGGTCCCCAGAGCGGGGTGAGCTTGCGGATGAGCCGCCCGGCATAGGCGCGCTTGGTGGGGCCCAGCGCGTCGATATTCCATTCCGCGCCTTCATGGTCGGTGGCGGAGACGAAGGTCGGCTCGCCGCCCATGGTCAGGCGGACATCATGCCGGAGCAGCGCGCGGTCTACCCGGGCGCCACGGGCCAGAATGTCCTGCCATTGCTTGTCCGTGTAGGGCTTGGTGACGCGCGGCGTTTCCGACACGCGGCGGACTTCCATGTGGAAGTCGAACGCGGTCTCGGTGCCGTCCTCGGCGGTGAAGCCGCCGGAGATGGGAGCGGCGGATTGCGGGGATGGCGTGGCGGCGAGCGGGATATGGCCCTCGCCCGCGAACAGGCCGGAGGTGGCATCCAGCCCCACCCAGCCGGCACCCGGCAGATAGACCTCGGCCCAGGCGTGAAGATCGGTAAAGTCGGCTTCCGGCCCGGCGGCGCCGCCATCCACCGGCTTCTGGTCGGCCGTGAGCTGGATGAGATAGCCGGAGACGAAGCGCGCGGCGAAGCCCAGATGGCGCAGCAGATTGACCAGAAGCCAGCCGGAATCGCGGCAGGAGCCTTTGGCCAGGCCCAGCGTTTCCTCCGGTGTGTAGACGCCCGGCTCCATGCGCACGACGTAGGAGATGCGCTCATGCACCACGCGGTTGATCTCAACCAGCACGTCCACCGTGCGTGGCTCTTCGCCCAGGAATTTGGCCCTGACCTCCTTGATCAGCCCGGCGAGCAGCGGGCCCGCCTTGTGCAGCACGCGGAAGGGGGCCAGCTCCTCGGCCAAGATGGGGTCGTAGGCGAAGGGATAGGTCTCGGCCTCGGGCACCAGAAAGAAATCGAACGGGTTGATCGTTGCCATGTCGGCCACGACATCCACCACCACCTCGAAGCTCGTCACACGTTCAGGAAACACCACGCGCGCCAGGAAATTGCCCTGCGGGTCCTGCTGCCAGTTGAGGAAGTGCGGCTTGGGCGAGACCTGGAGCGAATAGGAGATGATAGGCGTGCGCGCGTAAGGGGCGGGGCGCAGCCGGATGGTCTGCGGGCCCAGAGCCACCGGGCGGTCGTATTTATAGGAGGTGCGGTGCGTGATGGCGGCGTGGACAGACATGCAGGCTCCTTAGACAACGCTTTCAGCCCAGCATGCGCAGGGCTTTTTCGCAACGCAATAGCAACCAGAGGGGAAAGCGCGCGTGACATTCGCGTGATTGCCAGCCCGTGCGCGCGGTGCGAGCATTGCGCAAGAAAAATGCATTTTTGGGGGCGACACATGCGCCGGATGAAGCTGGGGTTCGTTTCATGAGTGGCGGCAATGCGGTGTTTTTCGCGGCGGATGAATCCTACCTGCAACTGGCCTGGGTGGCGGCGCGTGATGCGGCGGCGGAGCCAGTGCGCGATTTTGATGTATGGCTGCTGGCTGCCAAGGGGCAGGCAGCGGGGCTGGCCGCGCCGCCGGGCGTGTTGGTCCGGGAGATTGAATTGCCGGAGCTGTTTCTGGCGGCTTCGGGCCCTGCCCATATGTCAGCTTTTGCCTATGCCCGGCTGGCGGCGGCCGATTATTGGCTGCGTGACTACGACAAGCTGCTCTATATCGATTCCGACACGAGAGTGGCGGGGACGCTGGGCCCTTTGTTTCATCTCGATCTGGGCGACGCCATTGCGGCGATGGCGGAGGATTGCGGGCGCTATCTGGGCGATGCCGGCGGGCGGGAAAACTGGGACGAATACCGCGCCGCGACGGGACTGCCCCTGGATGCCCCCTACTTCAACACGGGCGTGCTGCTGCTGGATGCGGCGCGGTGGCGGGCCGAGAAGCTGGGGCGTGAGGCTGAGGCGCTGGTGCGGGCGCGCGGCCCGGCGCTGCGCTTCATGGACCAGGATGTGCTGAACGTGACGCTGGCGGGGCGGATCGCGGCGCTGTCGCCGCGCTGGAATTTCATGACCCATTATATGGGGCTGGGTCTGGAGGCGGCCGTGCAACCGCGCATCCTGCATTACGCCAATGTGCTGAAGCCCTGGCGGGACCCGGAATGGGCGGCGCTGTACGGGCGGGAGCATGCCGCCGCCTTTGCCCGGCTATTCAAGGCCTCGCCTTGGCCGGGTTTCGTGCATCCAGGGCTTATCTCCGCCCTGCCCTGGCGCAAGCGCGCGGCCTTGCGGGCGGCAAGGCAGGCGCGGCATGTGCCGGAGGCGGCACTGGCCGGGCATGTGGCGAATTTCACCGCCATGGCGCCTCGGCTGCGGCGGGATGTGCGCGCCGGCTTTATCGAAGGTGCGGCGCGCTATGTTGATCTGACGCCTGAGGAGGTGGCAGGCTGGCGGGCCGAATTAGCCCGCTAGCTTCACCAGCACATGCTGCTTCTTGCCCGCCGAGAGTTTTTGCTCCGGTTTCGGCGCGATCATCAGCGCCTCGTCGGTGATCACCGCGTCATCCAGCCGCGCGCCGCCGCCACGGATGAGCCGCCGCGCCTCACCGTTGGATGCGGCAAGCCCGGCTTTCACGAGCAGGGCGAAGGCGGGAACGCCCTCGCCGAATTCCGCCGCCGTCAGGCTGATGCTGGGCAGGGCCCCTGCGGCCACGCCCTCGGTGAAGAGCTTGCGGGCGGTCTCGGCCGCTTCCTCGGCGGCGGCGCGGCCATGGGCCAGCGCGGTGGCCTCCGTGGCCAGGATGATTTTGGCGCTGTTGATCTCGGCGCCGCCAAGGGCTTCGAGGCGGGCGATTTCGTCCAGCGGCAGATCGGTGAACAGGCGCAGGAAGCGGCCGACATCGGCATCCTCGGTGTTGCGCCAGAACTGCCAGTAATTATAGGGGCTCAGCTTCTCGGCCGAGAGCCAGACGGCACCCGCCGCGCTCTTGCCCATCTTGGCGCCCGAGGCGGTGGTGATGAGCGGCGTGGTGAGGCCGTAGACGGTTTTCTGGTCGGTGCGGCGCACCAGTTCGATGCCTGAGACGATGTTGCCCCATTGGTCGGAGCCGCCCATCTGCAGCGCCACGTCGTGGCGGCGGTTCAGCTCGCGGAAATCGTAAGATTGCAGAATGGAGTAGTTGAACTCCAGGAAGGTGAGGCCCTGCTCGCGGTCCAGCCGGCTCTTCACGGAATCAAAGGAGAGCATGCGGTTGATGGAGAAATGCACCCCGACCTCGCGCAGCAGGCCGATATAGGAGAGATTGTCCAGCCAGTCGGCATTATTGACCAGGATGGCATCATTCGGGCCAGCGCCGAAATTGATGAAAGCCTCCAGGTTCTTGCGGATGCCGATAAGATTGACCCCGATCTGCTCGTCGGACAGAAGCTGGCGGGCTTCCTCGCGGAAGGAGGGGTCGCCGATGCGGGTGGTGCCGCCGCCCATCAGCGCCACCGGGCGGTGGCCATGGCGCTGGAACAGGCGCAGCAGCATGATCGGGATCATGTGGCCGACATGCAGGCTGTCGGCGGTGAGGTCGAACCCGGCATAGCCGGCGATGGAACCGGAAGCGCAGGCTTCGTCGAGCGCCGCCTCGTCGGTGCATTGGAAGATGAAGCCGCGGGCCTTCGCCTCGGCCAGAAACTCGCTTTTCGCCATGGTTCTACTCCTGTGCCGGGGCGGGTAGCACAGCCGGGCGGGCGGGCAAAGCCGCGCGCAGCAAGGCGGCCAGGATGATGAGGGGGGTGAGCTCATGCCCGGTGGCGATGGAGATGACAAGGCAGAGGCCGGGCCAGAGGAAGAGGAGCGCGTCCAGCAGGCCGATGCGCCAGCCGCGCTGGCGGTGGCCGCCACCCATGACTGCCAGTGCTGGCCAGTCTTGTTCCGTTCTCATGCCGCCCCTTGATATTACCCGCCTCACCCGCTTAGCACAGAAGCCATGACGACCAATGCCGGAGCAAGGCCATTTCGCGCCATCGGGCTGATGTCCGGCACCTCGCTGGATGGGGTGGATGCCGCCTGGATCGAGACCGACGGGGAGAGTGTCGGCGCATTCGGGCGTGCCGCAACGGTGCTCTATGATGAGCCTCTGCGGGCAGATCTGCGCCGGCTGCTGGATATGGCACCAGGGCTGGCGCCGGATGATCCGTTTCTGCGCCAGGTCGAGGCGCGATTGACGCGCGAGCATGCTCTGGCTGTGACGCTTCTGGACAACACGGCAGATGTCATCGGCTTTCATGGCCAGACCATCCTGCACGCCCCGGCTGAGCGCAGAACCTGGCAGATTGGTGATGCGGCGATGCTCTCGCACATCACCAGGCTGCCGGTGGTGCATGATTTCCGCTCCGCCGACGTCGCGGCGGGGGGCCAGGGCGCGCCTTTGGTGCCGCTGTTTCATGCTGCCCTGGCCAGGGAGATGGAAAAACCGCTGCTGATCGTGAATATCGGCGGGGTGGCGAACGCCACCTGGCTGGGGCCAGCGGGGGAGATTATCGCCTGCGATACGGGGCCCGGAAACGGCCCGCTGGATGATCTGGCGCAGACATATCTCGGCCAGCCTTATGACAAGGATGGCGCGCTTGCGGCCTCCGGGCAGGTGGACCATGCGAGGCTGAAAACCTTGCTGGCGCATCCGTTCTTCGCGCTGCCAGCACCGAAATCGCTGGACCGCTTAAGCTTCTCGACGCTCATTGAACAAGCGACACTGGGACTGGCGCCGCCCGAGGCCGCGGCGACTCTCGCCGCCTTCATCTGCGCGGCGATTGCGCAGACGCCCTGGCCGGCACCGCCGAAACAGGTTCTTATTACCGGTGGCGGGCGGCACAACGCCACGCTGATGGCCGGGCTGGCGGCGCGCTTTGCCGTGCCGGTGCGGCCTGTCGAGGCGGTGGGTTGGAATGGCGACGCGCTGGAGGCGCAATGTTTCGGCTTTCTGGCCGTGCGCTCTCTGCGCGGGTTGCCGCTCTCCCTGCCCTCCACCACTGGCGTACCGGCGCCGCAAACCGGCGGTCAGCTTTTCGGGACGATTTTATAGAGCGTCCAGCCAGCCTGGTTGCTGCCCAGAGCGTGCAGCCAGGGCGGCGGGGCGGCTTCATTCAGCGCGTCCCATAAAGTTGTTGCGGGACGGTCGGCCACCATAGGATGCCGCCCGGGCGTGGGGCAGGATAGAACATACCGCGCGCCGGTGACGGTTAATGCAGGCGGCACGGAACCGCCGGGGATGGCGCGCCAAGCGGCGCGGTCCTGCATGAACCCGGCGATGCCATGATGATAGAGCGACCCGACAGTGAATATCGGGCTGCGATAGAGCAGTTCGGGCGTATCCTCGGGCAGGGCCAACACCACCTGCCCGGCGGCTTGTGTCAGCAGAGGGGCGATATTGTGCAGGCTGCAGGAGGGATAGGTTTTACCTGCCTGGGCTGGAGCGGCCATGTGCCCCTTCGCCTGTGCCGCCAGAAACGGGCCAAGCAGAACCAGGGCAAGCAGAGCGATGCGCTTGGGCGCGGCCAGGAGGCCGCCTTTGGTTTCAATCCGGCTGAGCGCCACCGGCAGCAGCGCCGCCGCGAAGATGGCGGAGAAGGAGGTGAAGAGCAGATACCCCGCCCCCAGCGCCAGCGCGACCGCGCCGCACAGCGCGACATAGGCCCAGGCCAGCGGCGCCCTGAGCGGCACGCCCAGCAGCCTGGTCTCGGCCAGATCGGCCAAAGGCGGCTTCCTGTCTTGCCAAGCCCGCAGCCCGGCATAGAACACCGCCCAGGCGCCGGGCAGCAGGAAGATGATCAGGTCCAGCCCGCGCGGGGGCATCTGCTCGAGAATGTCGGTGAAGAAGGCTTTTGCCTCCTCGGGCGGCAGCAGACCGGAGGGGCCTTCCACCACGCCGGGAAAGGCGATGATCCAGCCCAGCAGCGGCAAGCCCATGACCAGCAGCCCCAGCGGGCCGCGCCAGCTCTTGGACTGAGCCTGAACGCGCAGCAACAGGGTGGCGCTGGCCAGCAGGACAAGTGCCATCGTGACATAGACGTAGGAAAGCCGGTCGATCTCTGGCACGCCGTAGCCGCCGAAGGGCGGGTCAACGAAGAACCCGATGCCCAGCACGTCGAAACAGCCAGCGGCGGTGGCCAGCAAGCGTGGTGGCGTTGCGCGCCTGCAGCCAGCGCAAGGCCAAAGCGGCATAGGACATGAGCACGAAGGGCATCGTCTCCGGCGTCATCCAGATGGCGAAACCGCCGGACAGGCCGGCGAGAAAGCCGAACCAGGTGTCCTCCCGCGCGGCGCGCAGCACGCAGCCGGCGGTGAGCGCGATGAGCGCCAGCAGCGCCACATGGTAATGCACCACCCCCGGCAGCGCGATGCTGGCAAGAGCCGGCAGAATGGCGGCGGCAGCGGCGGCGGCCCAGAGATGCCGGCGCAGCGAGACGGGCTCCACCGCCCAGGCCAGAGACACGCCGAGCGCCCCCACGCCCAGCGGCCCCAGCGCCACGCCGGCGGCGAACAACGCCTTGTGCCAGCCAAGAAACGGCACCAGCGGGGCGGCCAGCAACCAGATGATGATGTCCAGCAGCCGGGACCATTCCACCATGACCCCGGCGCCGGATTGATCCCCGGCCACATTGGTGACGAAGTGCCCGGCGCGCACGCCCTGCTCGATGCGCAAAAGGCGCATGTAGGAATCAGGGTCCTGCAGATTTCCCGCCAGCACATAATGCCATTGATGCAGACCGAGCAGGATGTTCAGCCCGGCGGCCAGCAGGAACAGCAGCGGATAGATCAATTGGACTGAGCCCGGAATCCCGCCACGCCGTTCTCGATGGCTGTGACATGTTTGGGCGAGAACTTGCTGGGGTCGGGCAGGCCACAGCTATGGGAGATGATCTCCACCTCGTCGCGCATTTTCAGCGCGTAGCGCGAGACGCGCACGGCCTTGTCCGTCGGGTCGAGCCCTTTGATCAGGCGCGGCTCGGCGGCGGTGACACCTGTGGGGCAGTGGCCGGAGCCGCATTTCATCGCCTGAATGCAGCCGAGCGCGAACATGAAGCCGCGCGCAGAGGAGACGAAATCCGCGCCCATGCAGAGCGCCCAGGCCACCTTGTCCGGCGTGATGAGCTTGCCGGAGGCGATGATGCGGACACGGTTTTGCAAGCCGTGCTCGTAACGCAGAGCCGCGACATAGGGCAGCGCCTGGGTAATCGGCAGCCCGACATAATCGGCCAGCGATTCCGGGGCGGCGCCGGTACCGCCCTCGCCGCCATCGATCTGCACATAGTCGGGGCAGTGCGCCGGGTTGTCAGCGCAATCGCCAAACCATTCGTCCAGGAAGGCCGGGTCGCCGAGCACGAATTTCACCCCCACCGGCTTGCCGGTGATGGTCCGCACGCGGTTGATGAAGTCTCCCAGTTCCTTGATGCTGCCAATATCGCGATGGCGATTGGGGGATACGGAATCCTGACCCTCGGTGATGCCGCGGATCCCGGCGATCTCAGCTGTCACCTTGTTACCGGGCAAGATGCCGCCCTTGCCGGGCTTGGCGCCCTGGGCCAGCTTCACCTCGAACATCTTCACCTGCGGCTTTGCGGCGATCTCGCGCAGCTTGTCCTCGGAGAGATTGCCCTGCGCATCGCGCACGCCATATTTGGCGGTGCCGATCTGCATGACGATGTCCGCGCCGCCTTCAAGATGAAAGCGGCTCAGCCCGCCCTCCCCCGTGCTCATCCAGATGCCCGCCAGCTTGGCGCCCCGCGAGAGGGCGGTGACGGCCGCGTGGCTGAGCGCGCCATAGGACATGCCGGAGACATTGAAAAAGCTTTGCGCGGTGTAAGGCTCACGGCAGGCACCCGGGCCGTCGGCGATGCCGATCAATTTGCCGGGATAGCTTTTCTTGTCCTCATCCAGGGTCGGGAAGGCGGCGTTGCGGAAGACGAAGGTGGGCACGGCCTCCGAGCCGAAGCTGATGAGGTTGGAAACGCCTTTCGCGGAACGGTAGACCCAGCTGCGCTCCAGCCGGTTGAAGGGACGCTCCACCCAATCCGACAAATACTGGTACTGGCGCATATAGGTGCCCCAGGTCTCCGCGAAATAGCGAAAATGCCCGATGACTGGGAAATTGCGCAGGACGGTGTGATGGGTCTGCCGCTTGTCGTGAATAAAGATCGCGATCAATCCGAGGATGATCAAGGCCGCGGCGATGGCCAATATGGTCATGTTCCTGCTCCTCCCGTTCCGGCGGCGCCTTCATAGCCCTGATTTTCAGTCCTGTCTTGGGATGGCGGAACGATTGACCTCGACAGCGTAACTAACCATCTTCATGCCATGCGCCCTCCCTTCAGAATGACCATTTGCGGCCTCCAAGACCTGCATCACCATGTGGATGCGAACATCACCCATGTGCTGTCCATTCTCGACCCCTCATTTCCGGTGCCTCAGGTTTTCGAGGAGTATGGCGCACATACGAAGCTTGAACTGCGCTTTGACGACATTATCGACGAACGCAGGACTCTCATTGCTCCCACGGAAGCGGACGTAAAAGCGGCGCTGTCCTTCGGGCGGGAGATGATGGCCGCGCCAACAGCCCGGCTGCTGGTGCATTGCCATGCGGGTATTTCACGGTCGTCCGCATGTTTGTCTTTGCTGATGGCACAGGCCATGCCGGAGAGTCCGGCGGAAGATATTTTTCAGGAGCTGCTGCGCATACGCCCGCAGATCTGGCCAAATCTCCGCATCATGGAATTCGGCGATGCCCTGCTGGGGCGCGGCGGCACGATGGTGGAAGCGGCCAAGCGCGTCTATGCCCGGCAACTCAGACGGGAGCCTGATCTTGAAGAGGATATGCGCTTCTGCAAGCGCGACCGCGAGGTTGAGGCCGGGCTGGCGGTGAACGGCCTTACCGCGCCTGCCCGGGGAGCCAGACGGTAAATGTCGTGCCTTTGCCGGGCTCGCTGTCAATAACCAGCCGGCCGCGATGGCGGTTGACCACATGCTTGACGATGGCAAGGCCAAGCCCGGTGCCGCCGATGGCGCGTGAGCGGCCTTTGTCCACCCGGTAGAAACGCTCCGTCAGGCGCGGAATATGCTCGCGCGGGATGCCTATGCCGTCATCCGCCACCGCCACGACGATGCCGCCGGGCGGGAAGCGCGTATCCGCCGCCGAGGTGGCGGTGAGCGTGATCACGCCGCCAGGTTTTCCATATTTCAAGGCATTATCAAGAAGATTGGCGAAGACCTGGGTGAGCTGGTTGGCATCGGCAGGGACCCTCGGCAATTCAGGCGGCACCTCCACGGTCAGCCTGGTGCCCTGCGCCTTGAGCATAGGCTCCAGACCCGCGACGATCCGCTCCAGCAGCGGCGGCAAATGCAGCAAATCCTTTGGCGGAGAATGCTCTGAAATCTCGATCTTCGAGAGTGACAGCAGATCGCCGATCACATGCTGCATGCGCGCCGCCTGCTCGGCCATGATGCCAAGGAAGCGCTGCTGCGCCTCCGGATCATCCGCCGCCGGGCCGCGCAAGGTTTCGATGAAGCCGATCAGGCTGGCGAGCGGCGTGCGCAGCTCATGGCTGGAATTGGCAACGAAATCGGCGCGCATCTTTTCCAGCGCGCGCTCGCGGGTGCGGTCGCTCACCTGCATGAAGATGGGCCCCCCGACCGGGATCATCGTCACCTCCAGATCGCGCATCACTGGCACGGAGAGCACGACCTCCCGGCGGACAGGCTGGCCGCCGGAGAGCGCCTCGCCCAAGGCGGCGCGCACGTCCGGATGGCGCAGCAGCGATGCGGTTTCGTTGCCGAAGGCGGTGATCGCGCTGTCGTTGCGCCAGAGGATGCGGCTATCCGCGTCCAACTTCAGCAGCGGGTCGGGAAGGCGTTCCACAAGCGCGCGATCCTCGGCGGCGCTGGCAAGGTGGCGGCTGCGCAGGAGCCGCTCGGCATGGATGAGCCGCAGCGCCTCGGCGCCCAGATCGCTCATGCCGGGCACTAGAAGCTGCCTGTCCACGGGCAGGGATTCAGGCGTGGTGCGCAGGGCGCGCACCAGGCGCGTCATCATCACGATGTCGCGCCCGAGCAGCAGAGCGAACCCGACAGCGACAAGGCTGCAGACCGCCCAGGACGCCAGCGCCACGACCGGCCGCAGCGCGCCCATGACGGCCAGCAGCGCAAACACCGCCGTGGGCACCAGCGCCAGCGCCAGGAAGAGCGCGAAGGCGGCGGGGCCTGCTTTCTCCCAGCTTGTTTCCTCCGAACTTGCCATAGCGGGTTTTAAGGCTGGTTGAAGCTGGTTGGCGCCGGTGAGGTGATGGTGGGCTGCCCGGGCGTGATGGAGAACACCGCGAGGCCGCGCTTCACCGTGCCGTCAGGCTGCAGCACCAGAAGCCCATCCGTACCGGTGAAGCCGGACGGGGCGGTGAGTACCTGTGTGGTATAGCCGCCGGCGGAGGCGGCGAGCTTGGCCAGGGCGGCGGCATCGAAGGCAATATCCGCGATGGCGGGCGGCGAGCTGCCATAGGCGGTGCTGTACTTGGCCTGGAAACCGGTGGCCGCCGCCGGGTCAGGAGCCGCGTACATGGCGCCCAGAAGTGCGGACTGGCTGGCCATGGCGGAGGCGAGGGGCGCCCACAAAGCTGGCCCCATGAACTGCACCTGCGGGGCGGAAACATCGTAGTAGGGCAGGAAGTTCGCAAGCTCCGCCAGGGTGTTGCCGTCCGTCGCGCCGATGAACAGGGCGTTGAAGCTGGGTGGTGCCACTTGCTGGCGCCGCAGTTCCTGGGCCTTCTCCTTCCCGGCAGCTGTGTTCAATGCCTGCGCGGCCTTAATCTGCGACATCAGCGCCTGGCCGCGATCACCCCAATCCGAAATCTGCTCGACCGCCTGATTCACGCTGGAGAAGCCCTGATCGTAATAGACGATCTGCGGCGCGGGCTCGCTGAGGGTCGCGGCCTCCTGCTGCAGCGCCTGCGCCAGGCTGTGGCCGAACCCCGTATCCGGCAGCAGTCCGGCCAGTTGGGTGTGCCCGGCATCCGCCGCAGCCTGCACCACGCGCTGCACCTGCTGGGCCGGGGTGATGCCCAAAGCCCAGATGCCGGGGGCCGAGGCCGTGCTGTCATTCGTGAAGGCCAGCACATTCACCCCCGCCTGCTTGGCGATGGGAGCAACGGCCTGGGTCTCGCCCCCCGTGAGGGGGCCGAGAATGATTTCGTCTCCGGCGGCAAGGCCCGCCTGCGCCGCGCTAACCGCACCGGCGGGGGTGCCGCCGGTGTCGCGGACATCCAGCGCCGGTGAGCTGCCAGGCGGGAAGGCCAATTTCGCCGCATTTTCCAGCGCCTGGCCGACCGGCGCCAGCGGCCCGGACAGCGGCACCAGCAACATCACATTGCCGCTGGTTTTGCCGAGATTGGCCGATGGAGCGATGGCGCCGGGTGCCAAAGAGGCAGGCAGGCCAGAGCTGCCTTGAACCTGCGGGGCTTGACCGGCGCAGCTTGCCAGCGCCAGCGTGGCGCCAAGGAGCACAAATGAGCGAAGATACGGCACAAGGCGCAATACATAACCCTCCATCGGACGCGCCGCCCGCGGCGCAAGCCGGGGGGGCCCTGCCAGCCCTTGTGCTGGTTTCCACGCCAATCGGCAACCTCCAAGATTTATCAGGGCGGGCCAGGACCATCCTATCGGGGGTAAATGCGATTTTGTGTGAAGATACCAGGACCAGCGCGGTGCTGCTGCGCGCCTACGGAATCACACAAAAATGCATCGCCCTGCATGAGCACAACGAATTGGCGGCCCTGCCCCGGCTGGTCGAGGCCATGCAAAGCGGGCAGCGATTTGCGCTGATCTCGGATGCGGGCACGCCGCTGGTGTCCGACCCCGGCTACCGGCTGGTGCGCGCCGCGATTGAGGCGGGCCTGAGCGTTTCCGGCGTGCCGGGGCCGAATGCGGCGGTGCTGGCCCTCACCCTCTCCGGCCTGCCGCCGCAGCCCTTTCTGTTCACCGGCTTTCTGCCGCCGAAATCCGGCGCCAGGCGCGCCGCCATGGCGGGGTTGCGCGGGGCCGAGCTGGTGGGGCTGAGCGCCACCCATATTTTCTATGAGGCGCCGCATCGGCTGGCAGATTTTCTGGAGGATGCCGCAGCATCCTTCGGGCCGCGCCCGGCTGCCGTGTGCCGGGAGCTGACAAAGCATTTTGAGGAAGTGCGGCGCGGCACGCTGGAGGAGCTTGCGGCCCATTATGCCGCCGAACAGGCCCGGGGCGAGATTGTGGTGGTGATCGGCCCGCCCGGAGAGGAGCACACGGGCGCCGAGTCGCTGGATGAGGCGCTGCGCACCGCCCTTAAAGGGATGAGCGTGAAGGACGCCGCCGCATCCGTGGCGGCGGCGACAGGCCTGCCAAAAAAGCAGGTCTATAAGCGGGCCTTGGAACTCGCCGCCGGGTGAACCGGCGTTACGGGTAGAGGCGGCCGGTTTCCCAGCCCTGGCCGCCCAACTTGTAGGTCAGCCGGTCATGCAGGCGGAAATCCGCGCCCTGCCAGAACTCAAAATAATCGGGCTTGAGGCGCCAGCCGGACCAAAAATCCGGCCTGGGCACAGGCTGATCGGAGAACCGGGTTTCGGCCTCGTGCAGACGCTCCTCGAACAATGCGCGCGAGGCGAGCGGGCGGGACTGCTCGGACGCCCAGGCGCCAAGCTGTGAAATGCGCGGGCGGGTGGCGAAATATTCATCGGCCTGGGCGGGTTCCACGGGCGAGACCGCGCCCTCGATGCGGATCTGGCGCTGCAGGCTCTTCCAGTGAAACAGCAGCGCGACGTTGGGGTTGCGACGCCATCTCTAGCGCCTTGCGCGAGTTGAGATTGCCATAAAAACACGAAGCCGCGCTCATCCCAGCCTTTCAGCAGCAAAATGCGCGCGGCGGGGCGCCCGCCCTCACCAACCGTGGCCACCGTCATGGCGTTGGGGTCGCCTGGTTCGGTGCGGCTGGCGTCTTCGAACCAGGCGCCGAACTGGCGAAAAGGGTCCTCGCTCATGTGACTGGGCACTCCTTGAAATTTTGCGAGCCTTGATTGCTGCCCATACTCTATGCCACCACCCAAACCCCAAGACGATAGCAGCACGGAGTATATCCCTCATGCCGGAGACCGAGACCGAAACCACCCTGCCCCAGGGCACGCTGATGCAGGGCAAGCGCGGCCTGATCATGGGGGTGGCGAATAACCGCTCCATCGCCTGGGCCATTGCCCGTGCGGTGGCGGCGCAAGGTGGAGAGCTGGCCTTCACCTATCTGGGCGAGGCGCTGGAGAAGCGTGTGCGGCCGCTGGCGGCGTCTATCGGCTCCGACTTCCTGCTGCCCTGCGATGTCGGCGATGATGCCGCGATTGACTCCACCTTCGAGGCGATCAAACAGAAATGGGGCAAGATCGACTTTCTGGTGCATGCCATCGGCTTCGCGGACAAGAATTTTTTGCGCGGGCGCTTTGTTGATACGCCGCGTGAGGTGTTCCTGCAGGCGCTGGATATTTCCTGCCTCTTCCTTCGCCGCCGTTGCCAGCGCGCCGCCGCGCTGATGCCCGATGGCGGCTCGCTGCTGACGCTGAGCTATCTCGGCGCCGAGCGCTGGATGCCGCATTACAATGTCATGGGCGTGGCCAAGGCGGCGCTGGAGGCCTCTGTGCGCTACATGGCGGCGGATCTGGGCAAGGATAATATCCGCGTCAACGGCATCTCCGCCGGGCCGATCAAGACGCTGGCGGCCAGCGGCATCGGCGATTTCAGCTATATCCTGAAATGGAACCAATATAACGCGCCGCTGGGGCGCAATGTGGAGCTGGAGGAGGTCGGCGCGCCGGGCTGTATATGCTCTCCGACCTCTCGAAAGGTGTCACCGGCGAGATCCATCATGTGGATTGCGGCTATCATATTGTCGGCATGAAGAACCCGGACGCGCCGGATATCGCCATCGCTTCGGAATAAATACTGACACCGCAAGGGGATGAAATCTCCCCCTGCGGCAACGCATTTTGCTCAGGCCGCCAGAGCGGTCAGCGTGGCGCTGGCGGGGCTGCTGCCTGACCACCTGATCGGGCGACGGGATCTTGCCTTTACGTCGCACCGGCCGCACGGTTACGGTGCGGGTGTGCGGGCTGATGGAATTTCTCGACCGGGCCGGAAGCCAGCGCAGCCACTAAGGCATGCAATGCACTGGCCTTAGCGGCGTCATTCGGGAACTATCCCCGCGCCTATGTCGCACAACACGTTCGGCCATCTTTTCCGCGTCACCACCTGGGGCGAAAGCCATGGCCCGCCATTGGCGCGGTGGTGGATGGCTGCCCGCCTGGCATCGAGCTCTCTGAGGCTGATATCCAGCCTTTTCTTGATAAACGCCGCCCTGGGCAGTCCCGCTTTACCACCCAGCGCCAGGAGCCGGATCAGGTGCGAGATCCTCTCCGGCGTGTATGAGGGGCAGGACCACCGGCACGCCGATCTCGCTGTTCATCGAGAATACCGACCAGCGCTCGAAGGATTATGCCAATATCGCGGCACGCTACCGGCCGGGCCATGCGGATGTGGCCTATGACATGAAATACGGCCATCGCGACCCGCGCGGCGGCGGCCGCTCCTCGGCGCGCGAAACCGGCGATGCGCGTCGCCGCCGGGGCGATCGCGCGCAAGGTGCTGGGGCCGGACGTGGTTAATCCGCGGCGCGATGGTGGCGATGGGCGCGCATGGCATCGACCGCTCCCGCTGGGACTGGGCGCAGGTGGATGAGAATCCGTTCTTCTGCCCTGATGCCGTGGCGGCGAAGGCCTGGGAGGCGAGCTGGATGCGATCCGCAAAGCGGGCTCCTCCATCGGCGCTGTGCTGGAGATTGTAGCGGAAGGCGTAAAACCGGGGCTCGGCGCGCCGCTTTATGGCAAGCTTGATGCCGATATCGCCGCGGCGCTGATGAGCATCAACGCCGTGAAGGGGGTGGAGATCGGCGATGGGTTCGCCGCCGCCGCACTGCGCGGCGAGGAGAATGCCGATGAGATGCGCATGAAGGACGGGAAGATCGACTTCCTCTCCAACCATGCCGGCGGGATTCTCGGCGGCATCGCCACAGGCCAGCCGATCATCGCGCGGTTTGCTGTGAAACCAACCAGCTCCATCCTGACGCCGAAGCGCTCCGTGAGCGCGGATGGCGAAGAGGTGGAGGTGTTCACCAAGGGCCGGCATGACCCGTGCGTTGGCATCCGCGCCGTGCCGGTGGGCGAGGCCATGCTGGCCTGCGTGCTGGCTGACCATCTTCTGCGCCACCGGGGGCAGACCGGGCGCTGACGCCCGAGAGCGCTTTGTTTCAGCGACCAATATGGGTTTAGATTGACGCAGGCGATACAATTTAAGCGCATATTGACCTAAGGATAGAGGCTTAAACCGCTGTTAACGCATGGCTTTTAAGAGAGGCACATGACCCGCTATCAGCTTTCGGACGCTTCGCAAACCGCCCTGCCCCACGCTCCCGCCGCCTCCTGGCTCTCGGTCGGGGCCATGCTTGCCGATCTCGCGTTCGAGACGGACCCGCTGGGCCGGTTCACGGCCTTTGGACCTGGGCGCGCCCTGGGCCGTCAGGCTTCGGAGTTGCTGGGGGTGGAGATGGCCAGCCTGCTGACCGGCCGCTCGGTGGAGGAAGAAGCGCTGGGCGTTACGGAGTTCCGCTCCATCGTCACCACCATCTGCGTCGAATGCGTGGCCTGGTACGGGCGGGTGCGCCTGAACGGGCCTGAAAATATGGACCGGCAGTACCGGCTTTCCCTGGCGCCGCGCTTCGCCGGCGGCGCCATAGCGGGTACTTATGGGCTGCTGTTCGACCTGGAGGCGCCCGAGCTTGCCTTGCCGGACCGCCATGCCGGGGCCATGGATGAGGCGGGCTTGCGTCTCGCCTCGGTTCTGGACACGCAAACCGGGCTATGGACCGGCCTGACCTTTGCCGATGAAATCTCACGCCGGCTCGACCGGCTGGATGTGGAGGAGCAGCCGGGAACGCTGCTTTACCTTGGGTTCTCCCGCGCCGAAGCCAAGCTGCGCACGGCAGTGGCGATGCGGCTGGCCGAGGAACTGCGCGATATTGTGCGTCCGACGGATTTGCTGGGGCGGATCGATGAAACCACTATCGGGCTGTGGTGCGATGGCATGGACCATCTGACCGGCGGTGAGCGCGCCGCGAAATTCTGCGCCACCCTGCCCGCTCTGCTGCCGGAGCAGACGCTGGTTACCGTTGGGGTGGCACCGCGCTGGGCTGGGAGCGGCGAGGATGCCGCCATGGTCATGGAACATGCGGCAGTGACATTGCGGCTGGCGGATTTCGCCTGCGAGCAGTTGCAGGATAACGGCCCCGCGAGCGCCTGGAGAGTTTGGCAGAGCGATTGAGCGCGGGGCAGATAAGGGTAAAACATGGGCCTAATGCACCCGGACGGCTTGCCCGGCCGGTGCAGCGGCGCGATGTTGCGCGACATTCCACTGGAGCCGCGACCTTGAGAATTCTGCCCGCCGCCCTGTTTGCCAGTCTGGCCGCTTTTCCGGCGCTGGCACGCCAAGACCCGACCCCGCCGCCCTCTGGCATCGTGGTTCATTTGTTCGGGCAGGGTTCCGTCACGTCGCACATTCTACCGACGAATTCGTCCAACCCGCAGGCAGGTCAGCCAGGCCAAGCCGCGCCGCAGGGCGCCGGCGCACCGGCCCAGGCCGCGCCTGAGCCCACCGCCGGTGACATTCTGCATCAGATGTTCGTGACCGGCGACCCCGCGCAGAATGGAAAACCGAACTTCGCGCCCGGCCGCGGCGGCTCATTTTAAACCATGTGGCCGGGCCGTTGACCGGCCCGGCTTGCGCTAAAGAAGCGTTACTTGTCGTGGGCGCGCAGCGCGTCGGCTTGTGCTTCCAAACGCTTGGCGAAATCATCCAGGCGCCAAGCCTGGATGTCGTAGAACGTCACGTAGCCGTGCTTCTTCACATCGATATCGCTGAAATGATCGACAACGGGCTTGAAGTCAGCGGCTTTGGCCTGGGCCAGGGTCAGATGCCCGTCATGGGTGGTGTTGGCCGTGTAGAAATCCATTAGCATCTGCTCAGGCCCCATCATATGGTGCCACTTGCCGCCACGGCCACCGGGCTGGCCCATCATTGGGCCACCCATGGGGCCGGGGCCCATGTCATCCATGCCTGCTTGCGGCGGAGACGGGTTATTATTGTCCGTCGGCACTTTGCGCGAAGGCCAGGCCGGGCGCCAAGGGCGATGACGGAGGCGAGTAGAAGACGGCGCATTTGATGAACTCCCAATCAACTTTTCGGTGTTGAATGGGTACGCGGCACTTGTAACGGCAGCGTCTCTGCCCTGTGACAAAACAAAAAAACGGCGCCCGAAGGCGCCGTTCTCAAATCCTGCAATGAAGCGGGAAAGATTAGCGGGAGTAGAACTCCACCACCAGATGCGGTTCCATCTGCACCGGGAAGGGCACATCCGCCAGCTTGGGAGCGCGCATGAAGCGGCCCTTCATGGCGCGGTGGTCGGTCTCGATATATTCCGGCACATCGCGCTCGCCGCTCTGTGCTGCATCCAGCACCACGGCCAGCTGCTTGGACTTCTCGCGGACCTCGATGACGTCCTCGTCCTTCACCTGATAGGAGGGGATGTTCACCTTCTGGCCGTTGACGGTCACATGGCCGTGGGAGACGAACTGACGGGCCGCGAACGGGGTGAGCGCGAACTTCATGCGGTAGACGACCGCATCCAGGCGGCGCTCCAGCAGCTCGATCAGGTTCTCGGAGGTGTCGCCCTTACGGCGCACGGCCTCTTCGTAATATTTGTAGAAAGCCTTTTCGGAAATGTTACCGTAGTAACCCTTCAGCTTCTGCTTCGCCATCAGCTGCACGCCGTAGTCAGACGGCTTCTTGCGGCGCTGGCCATGCTGGCCCGGGCCATATTCGCGCTTATTCACGGGGGATTTGGCGCGGCCCCAAAGATTCACGCCCAGACGGCGGTTGATCTTAAACTTGCTCTCAGTGCGCTTGGTCACGGCGCTTACACCTTTCTTGTTCGAATTCCGCCAGTAGTCCCTTTTGCCACGATCACGGTTTCCCGCCATCATGGCAAAGAGCGGGCGCAGGCGACCACCGCCTGTCCACGTTCCCGGCAACGAGCCGCGCCTCTAAAGGGTTGGGCGGGGGGCGTCAAGCATGGCGGCGCGATGGTGGTGTGCAAAACCCGGCGCGGAGCGTTGCCAGCTTTGCGGCACGGCGGCAATTGGCAGCCTTATGAGCCGCCGCGCGCGGTCGCAGAAGATATCAGCCCGGCTGGCCATCCAGACGCCCTCATCCCCCAGGCCGCGCGGCAGCCAGCCCTGCCCCAGCGTCAGGCCCGGCGCCTCGCCCAGGCACAGCCCCAGTGGACGGCGGTCCTCCGAATCAGGGTCGGTATCCGCCGGGGCGGCGGTGGCGCAAAGCAGGGTAAGATGCCGCACAGGCTCGGGGAAGCTAAAGGAGGCGTAACGCCAGCGCCCTTTGCGGCTGAAGCTGGGAAGAACGTCCCGCCCGCCGCTCACCGCCCGCAGGCGCGGCACATAGCCCGCGCGAAAGCCTGCCTCCAGCGCCAGATCGTGCAGCCTGCGCCGGACCATGGCGAGCCGCGTACCGCTGGTCACGTTCGGCGCGAAGGCCCGCCGCGCGGGGCAGCGCCGTCCCAGCTCATGGTAGAGCTGGCCGCGATTGCCGTTGCAGAAATAGGATTCGCACGCCAGCCCCTCGGCCAACAGCACGTCATGCCGGTCGAGTTCGACATGGTAATAGGTCATCGCCGGGGCTGACTCGTCGAGCAGGATGGTGGCGCCGTTGACGAGATGGGTGACGGGGATCAGCACGCCCTGGGCGTAGACACAGTGCAAAGGCGAGAGCCGCAGCGTTTTGAACGGTTTGCCGGGGCCGAACGCGCCGGGCAGGATGATCACAGGCCGGGCCGCACGCGCCGCACGGGGGCCAAGATCCAGCGTGCGCCAGCCGACCCAGCGCACCGGGCGGCGCTCGCCGGCGGCGTTGATGACAGGATCGCCGGGGCGCAGCTCCTCCACCGGGCGATAGCCGTGCGGGGTGAGGATGCTGGTGCCGCGCGCAAAACAGGGCAGCTCGTCCCCCAGCGTGATCAGCGCGCCGCCGCTGCCATCCGAGACGATGGAGAGGCCGGGCAGCGCGGTACCGCTTGTCGACACCGCGAAGCTGCCGGCGACACTGCCCAAGCTGTTGAGGAGGTCGATCGTCCCGCCCGAAATACTGACGAAGCTAGGGGCGATGCCAACCAGATCCACCGCATCGAAGCTGGACATGCCGGAAATGCCGGGAAAGCCGGCGGCCGCGTCATCCAGCACCAGCAGGCCGGAGGTGCCGGTGAAGCTGACCGGCGTGCCGGAGAGATCGGTGCTGGAGAGTTCCAGCGTGGCCCCGGTGGAGATGTCCAGCGCCCCCGTACCGGTGAGGCTTCCCCCGGCGATGAGCAATTTTCCACCCTGCGCCGTCACCACGCCGGGACCCAGCAGATCCGCGGCGCCGATGTCCCCGAAATCCGGCGAGACTCCGGTTACATCCAGTTGGTTGGCGGAGAGGCTTCCGCCCGCGAGGGCGGCGTTCGCCAAGGTCATCGCGTTGGAAGCCTTAAGCGCGCCGGAAAGGGTGAGCGACCCGCCGGTTTGCACCAAGCTGGCGGCGCTGAGGCTGGCATCCGTGCCTATGCCCCCCTGCCCTGCCTGCAATAGCGCCGCGCCGGTGATGCTGAGCTGGCTGGTACCGCCCAGCGTTAGGCCGCCCGTGCCGGTATAGGAGGAGGACGTGATGGCGGCCTGGCCGGTGAGGGTGATGGCCCCGCTATTGCTCACCGCGCCCAGGGAGGCGGTGGCGCTGTCATAGGCCTCCAGCGTGCCACCAGCGCCCAGGCTCAGACTGCCCGCCGTCAGGCTGCCGGATTCGTATAAGGTGGCATTGCCGCTTGCCCCCACCGCAGCGGCACCGGAGAGGCTCAGCGCCCCCATGATGGCGAGGCTGGAACCACTGCCCGCCCCCTCGGCGGCAAGGGTGAGGTTGCCGTTGAGGCTGGCGGCTGTTGGTCAGCACCTCCAGCGCACCGGCGCCGTTGGTATCGCCGATGGTGACATTGCCGGAGAGCGAGACACTGGCCGCCGCGCCGAACACGGCGTTGCCGCCATCGTCGATCTGCAACGCCGTGCCGGAAAAGCCGCTGGCCAGCAGCTCGTCGTCAAATTCGACCTGGCCGGTGACCAGCAGCCCGCCCAGGGCATAGGCGGTTTTGTCCACATACAGCCCGCCGATGCTGCCGAAGGAGACCAATTCGGCTTGCGTGAAGCCGAGGCCGGAATAGCCATCCACCGCGCCGCTGCCGCCGCGATTGATGCCGATCAGGCTCTGCAACCCGGCCAGGATGCCGGTGCCGCTGCTGATTGTGAGCACATCCAGCGCGCCGGTGCCGGTATAGCTGAGCAGCGGCCAGTTCCGCGTTCAGCGTGCTCAGGTTGCTGGCGGTGAGGGTAAGCCTGGATGAAGGTGTCTGCGCTCCCGTGGTCAGGCTGCCATGGGCGGAGGAAAGCGTGATGCTGAGGCTCTGCGTCGTTGGCGCGGCAAGCACGAGGCTAAGCCCCAGCAAGGGCTGCGCCACGCCGGCGCTGGCCGCGAAGGCGCCGCCGCTGGTGATGGTGGCAATGCCCGAATGCAGGACAACATCGGCATCCCCGGCCGAATCGAAGCTAGCGGCGGGGACCAGCCCGGCGGGGATATCGGAGAAGATCGTGTAGCTCTGGGTGGTGCCGTTGGAATCCACACCGGAGACGACGAAGGAGGATGCCCCGGCGATGGTGCTGATATTATGCACCACGAGGCCGGTAAGGCCCGGGAAGATCAGCTCGTCGCCCACCGCGAAGCCGGTGACGGTGCCGGAAAAGACCTGCGGCCCGGAGATGACGAAGGCGCCGCCCGTGCCGCCCAGCGGATTGGCATAATCGCCGGTGATGGGCTGGCTGCCCGGCCCCATGAAATTCAGCGTCACGCCGCTTTGCACGGTGAGCGGCGTGGTATCGAAGATACCGTATAAGGACGCCTCGGGCCGAGCACCATCACCCCGCCGCCCGCGACATCGAGATTGACCCCGGCGGAGACCAGGCCGGCATCGATCTCCAGCGTTTCGCCTCTGCAAGGCGAGGATTGTGCCGGTGCCGTCGATCATGCCGGAGGCGGAGAAATCCCCCACCGCAAGCGTGCCGCCACCTTCCAGCACCGCGCCGCTGGCCAGCGTCAGCCCTTCCTGGAAGTCGTTTCCGGCGCCGGTATCGACCGTCAAGCCCACCGGCGAAATCCACCAGCGCGTTGGTGCCCAGCACCAGTTCCCCCTGCAGGGAGGCCGTACCGCCCAGCAGGAGCTGACCGGCTTCCACCAGATCCTGCGCCGCGATGGTACCGAAATCATAGCTGGCGCCGCCGAGCAGGGCAGAGTTGTAGGGCAACTCCAGCACCGCGCCGGGGGCATGGAGACCGCGCCATTTCCCTGGATGTTACCCATAGCCGAGAGCGTGCCGGTGACATCGAGCGTACCGGAGAGGGTGGTGGCGCCGGTGATCAGCGTCTGCGCGCCCAGGTATAGGTGGCGGTGCTGGCGGCGGTGCCGACAGTGTTCAAGTAGATATTGCCGTAGGTCGACCTCGCGCGGCAGCACGCCGTCGTGATTCCATAGATCGTAAGTCAGATGTTGGCCGGAGGCGAGCGAGGGACCGGCAAATTCCAGTGAGGCGAGCAGGCTGTTGAGCGCGCCGATATCGTTGGCGCCGAGGTCAGCTCGATGGTGCCAGTGCCGATTCCCTCCGCGGCGATGCCGGTGAGCGGGCTATAGCCGGGCAGCAGCAACACCCCGCCGAGACCGAGAGGGTGAGCTGGAGCGTTTCCTCATCCCCCAGCCCCATGGCTGCAAGGGCCTGGCCGTCGGGTCGGAAAGCTGAAGATCAGGCAATGCCAGCGGCTGGTTAGGCGAGAGCGTGACCAGCTTTGTCGGGTTAACGAAGGCGGGGGCTATCTGTGGGGCGATATCGACGGCGAAGCTGCTTTGGGACGTAAGGCCGATATTATCAAACGCGCCGATGGAAATGAGATCGGCAGCGGTGCCCGAGGGTTCGGTGAATTCCAGCGTCGCCAGGGCCGCGTTCACCTGCGCGGCGCTGCCGGAGATTTGTAGCGTGCTGCCATTGGCGATGACGGCGGCCCCGCCACTGGCGCTGGCTGTCAGCGCCGCGGCGCTGTTGGCCGCGACGAGCAGCACGGTGAGGCTGGCGCCTGGATCAGGGTCGGAAACCGCCAAGCCGGCGGGCAGGCCGGTCAAGGACGACAGGCTGGGCTGCCCGGCGATGGAGCTGATTGTCGCGGGGACGTTGATGTATATGCTCGCGCTCACAACCAAAGGTTACATAATTCGAATTCGTAATCAACCAATCGAAACGACTGTCAGGATATAAATCTCTGCGACGCAGCTTGGCCGCAGATGGGCATGGCCGTGCGCCCGGCGGCGTCCCATACTAGGCTTCATGAAGACCAGGCATAAACAGACCGCGCCAAAAGCCCCGAAATCCGAGCCTAACGCGCGGCGTGCGCCGCTACCCAGCCGCGACTCGGTGAAGCGTTTTCTCGCCGAGGCGGCAGGACAAGCCGCATTTCAGGGACGTGGTGCGCGCCTTCTCCGTGGCGCCGGAAGACCGCAAGGCGCTGCGCGGCATCATGAAGTCGCTGGAAGCCGACGGCCATGCCGAGCGCGCCGGGCGCAAGCGCTTCATGGAGGCCGGGCGGCTGCCCGAGAACGCCCTGGTGGAGGTGACGGGAATCGACCGTGATGGCGAGGCGATCGCCCGGCCGGTGGTGTGGGATTTGCCGGGCCGCCCGCCGGTGATCTTCATGCAGCCCGAGCGCAAGGGCGCGGCCGCTCTGGCGCCCGGCGCCAAGGTGCTGGCCAGCCTGAAACGCGTCGGGCCGGATAAATATGAGGGCCGGACGCTCAAGCGTGTGGAGGGGCAAGCGGCAGCATCGTCGGGCTGTTCCACAAGACCCCGCATGGGGGACGGATCGAGCCCACCGACCGGCGGCAGAAGGGCGAGTGGATGGTGCCTGAAAGCGAGACCATGGGGGCAATGGACTCCGAGATCGTCCGCGCCGAACCGCTGCCGGGCAAGCCCTTCGGGCCGAAACCCGCCCGGGTGACGGAGCGGCTGGGCAATGCCGAGGATGCGCGCTCGGTCAGCCTCATCGCCATCGCCCAGCATGGCATTCCAATGGATTTCTCCGAGGCCGCGCTGAAGGACGCAAAGCACGCCAAGCCCGTGCCTCTGGGCAAGCGCGCCGATCTGCGCGAGGTGGCGTTGATCACCATCGACGGCGCCGATGCGCGCGATTTCGACGATGCGGTGTTCGCAGCCCCCGAGCCGCATGGCTACCGGCTGATCGTCGCCATCGCCGATGTGGCGCATTACGTGAAGCCCGGCGCCGCGTTGGACCGGGATGCGCAGGATGCGCGGCAATAGCTGCTATTTCCCCGACCGGGTGGTGCCGATGCTGCCGGAGGAGTTGTCCAACGGGCTGTGCTCGCTGAAACCCGGCGAGGAGCGCGGTTGCCTGTTCGTGGAAATGCATATCGACGTGCATGGCAACAAGTTGCGCCACCAGTTCGGGCGCGGGCTGATGCGCTCGGCCGCGCGCAAGACCTATGAAGAAGTGCAGGCGGAGTTTGAGGACAACCCCGAGAACCACGCCCATCTCTACGCCGCCTATCATGCGCTGAGCGAGGCGCGGGAGCGGCGGGGTACGCTGGACCTGGACCTGCCGGAACGCAAAGTGACGCTGGGGGCGGATGGCCGTGTGGAGAACGTGGCCCCCAGGCCGCGTCTGGCCGCGCACAAGCTGATCGAAGAATTCATGATCCTGGCGAATGTCTGCGCTGCAGAAGAGTTGGAGCGGCTGAAACTGCCCTGCATGTACCGCGTGCACGCCCCGCCAACGCCGGAGAAGCTGGATAATCTGCGGGGGTTTTTGTCCACGTTGGACATATCCCTGAAGGCCGGCGATCAGCTCCATCCGCGCGATCTGGACGGGATTTTAAAGCTTGTCGCGGGCACGCCGTCGGCCACGCTGGTGAATGAGACGATCCTGCGCTCGCAAAGCCAAGCCGAATACTCACCTGAAAATATTGGACATTTTGGCTTGGCGCTCAGCCGCTACGCGCATTTCACCTCGCCGATCCGCCGCTATGCGGACCTGCTGGTGCACCGCGCCTTGATCAAAGGGCTGAAGCTGGGGCGGGACGGGCTGACGGAGGAAGAGATGTTCGCCTTCACCGATACGGCCGAGCATATCACCGCCACGGAACGCCGTGCGACCCTGGCAGAACGCGATTCGACCGACCGCTACCTTGCGCTCTATTTGCAACACCGCGTCGGAGAGTTGTTCAAGGCCCGGATTTCGGGGGTGACGAAGTTCGGTCTATTCGCCACTTTAACGGAAAGCGGTGCAAGCGGATTTCTGAGTATGGCTAGTCTGCCGGATGATTTCTGGGTTTTTGATGAACGCACCCAAACCCTGTCCGGACGAAGGAGCCGCGCCGTGTTTTCCCTCGCGCAGGAGATTGAAGTGCGGCTGAACGAGGCCAGGCCGGTAACAGGCGGGCTGCTGCTTGGCTTGGCTGGGCTGCCTGACGCCCCGGCCGGGAAGCGGCGCGCGGATAGCCGCGCGAAGCCGGTGAAACAAACCAAAGCAAAGCAGAAGCGGCGCCGGTGAGGCGGACGGCTGTCCTCTTCCTGATGTGTCTGCTGCTGCCGGCGGGGCTGTGCGGCCGCGCAGCCGACGCCGCGACCACGGGATTCGACAGCGCCGCCGCCGCCAATGTGTGGTCTGCGGCGCTGGCTTATATTGCGCCGCGCGCCCTTAACCCGCTGACCATTCCGCAAATGACGCTCTGGGGCCTGAACGGCCTGGCGGCACTTGACCCTAACCTCAACGCCACACTGCAGGATGGCGAGATCCGGCTCTACGGGCCGGACCGGCTGCTGTTGGCCCTGCCCGCCCCCGCCGCCGATGATGCCGCCGGTTGGGGCCAGGCGGCGGCCAGTATCGCCGCCGCCGCCTATGCCGCCTCTCCGCCTTTGCAGCAGGCGGGCACGCAGGGCATCATCGGCAATTTCTTCGACGAGCTGTTCAACCATTTCGACCCCTATTCCCGCTATGAGGGGCCGATGCAGGCGGCGCAGGACCAGCTGATGATCACCGGCCTTGCCGGCACGGGCCTGACCCTGGGCGAGAAAAGCGGCAGGGTCGTGATCTCCGCTGTGGCGGCGGATAGCCCGGCGTCAGATGCCGGACTTCAGACCGGCATGATCGTCACCGCCATGAATGGCCGCAAAGCCTATCCCGGCATGGTAAACGCGCTGAATGGCGGGATGAACGGGCTGGCTGGAACCAGCGTTTCCCTTTCCGTCCTTGACCCCGAGACCGGCGGCGGCGGTGCCCAGAGCCTGACTCTGACCCGTGGCTATATTCCGCCGCAAACCGTGTTCGCCGGCCAGCCCCTGGCGCCGGGAATCGCGGTGCTCAAAATTACCGGCTTCAACAAGGGCACGGGCGACCAGTTTGCCGCCGTCCTGGCAGAGATCATGTCGCAGCCCAACCCGCTAACCGGGCTGGTGTTGGACCTGCGCGGGAATCGCGGCGGGGTACTGCGCCAGGCTGCGCTGGTGGCGGATTCGCTACTGCAATCCGGCCCGATCGCGGAAACCAACGGGCGTGACCCGGATGCCGACCAGTTTTTCAAGGCCGAGGGGGCGGACCTGACCAGCGGTGCCAGAATGGCAGTGCTGGTCGATGGCCAGACCGCCAGCGCTGCTGAAATTCTGGCTTCCGCCCTGGCCGATGACGGGCGGGCGGTGGTGATTGGCTCCGAAACGCTCGGCAAGGGGCTGGTGCAGACCGTGACCTCCCTGCCCGATGGTGGTGAGCTTTACGTGACCTGGAGCCGGGTGCTGGCGCCGCAAGGCTGGCCGCTGCAGGGGCTGGGGCTGATGCCACAGGTCTGCACCAGCAATGGCCTTTCCGCCCTCAACCAGCAACTCGCGGCACTGGCGCAGGGCCGCAACCTTATGGCCCCCGTGCTGGCCCAGGCCCGTGCCATGCGCCCGCCGGTGGACATCGATGCCATGCTGGCGCTGCGCGGCAATTGTCCCGCCGATATCGGTGGGGAGCTGGATGAGCAGGCGGCGGTTTCCATCCTCAGCAACCAGGAAATGTACCAGGCTGCACTGCTGCATTGACAGGCAGCGCTTGACGAAACCAGGAAAATTGGGCCATACGGCCCGCTCTCGGAGATTCTTATCATGGCCAAATCGAACGTCGTCCAAATCAAGCTCGTGTCCACCGCCGATACCGGCTACTTCTATGTGACCAAGAAGAATGCCCGCGCGCAGACGCAGAAGCTTGAGCTGAACAAATATGACCCCGTTGTGCGCAAGCACGTGAAGTTCAAGGAAGCGAAGATCAAGTAATTCGCAACCTTGCTCGCAAATGGCTGAGATTTCATGGAAAATTCAGCCGGGTCCGTCTCTTAATATGCCCCTTAATTCAACAATGAATTAAGGGGTTTTTTATGCGTCTGTTCACCTGCAAATCCTGCGGTCAGACCTTGTTCTTCGAAAACAATGTCTGCGAGCGGTGCGGGCATGAGCTTGGCTTTTCCTCCGATCAGATGGCGCTGCTGACGCTGGAGCGCGAGGGCGAAGTGCTGCGCCCGCTTGGAGGCGGCGCCAGCTATACCTATTGCCAGAACGCCCAGCATGGCGTGTGCAACTGGCTCGTGCCGGTGCCTGTTGAATTCCCTGAGGGGCTATGCGCTGCCTGCCGGCATAACCAGACCATTCCCGACCTCTCCATAGACGAAAATCTCAAAAACTGGCGTTCCATGGAATCGGCCAAGCACCGGCTGTTCTACACGCTGCTGCGGCTGAATCTGCCCCTGAGGGATGTCACAGAGGATCCCGAGCAAGGGCTGGCCTTCGATTTCATGGCCGATTCGCCGGGTTTTGGCCCGCGCATCCTCACCGGCCATGACGAAGGACTGATCACCATCAATCTCGCCGAAGCCAACGATGCGATGCGCGAGCGCTTGCGCAATGAAATGGCTGAGCCTTACCGCACGCTGCTCGGCCATTTCCGCCATGAGGTCGGGCATTATTACTGGAACGAGCTGATCCGCAATGGCGGAAGGCTGGAGGCCTGCCGTGCCGTGTTCGGCGACGATTTACGCGATTACGGGGAGGCGCTGAAGCTGCATTATGAGCAAGGCCCGCCGGCGGGATGGGAGGAACATTACATCTCCGCCTATGCCGCCATGCACCCCTGGGAGGATTTCGCGGAAAGCTGGGCGCATTACCTGCATATTATCGACACGCTGGAAACCGCGTCCGCCTTCGGCCTGCGCATTCATCCGCGCCGGACGGATGAGGGGTTGTTACATTCAGACATCGATTTCGATGCGTACAAGGCCGCCGATATCGGGCAGCTGATCGATGCCTGGCTACCGCTGACCTTTGCGATGAATGCGATCAACCGCTCCATGGGCCATGCGGACATGTATCCGTTCGTGGTCTCGCAGCCTGTTGTGAACAAGCTGGGCTTTATCCACGACCTTGTGCATGGGCGCGTGGCGGCGCAGGCAGGGGCAGAGCATGCGGCGCCAACGCTTCAGGCTTTAAGGTTCAGAAATGCTTCCAGCCGGAAGTGGACAAGGTGAGCGGCGCGCCGGAGTCGGACAGGACCCGAACCCCCTCGCCCGGCTGAAAGATGCCGATCTCCGTGACCGGAACATCGCCGCAGGCAGCGCGCAGCGCGTCTGAATGCTCCGGCGGCACGGCCAGCAGCAGCTCGTAGTCATCGCCGCCTGTGAGCCGCATTTCGAGATAATCCAGCCCCAGCGCCGCCGCCTCCGGCGAGACGGGCACACGCCCCGCATGGATCACCGCCGCCAGGCCGGAGCCCCGGCAGATATGCGAAAGATCCTGCACCAGCCCGTCCGAGACATCGATGGCGGCGGATGCGATCCCGGCAAGGGACAGCCCGACACGCGGCTCGGGCAGCAGGGAGCGGCGTGTGAGAAAGCCCGTTTGGTCCCGCAGCTTGCCGCGCCGTGCCTCCAGCCCCAATACCGCGTCGCCAATGGAGCCGGTGACCCAGATTTTATCGCCAGCGCGCGCGCCGCTGCGCGGCAGGGCCTGGCCGGGGGCCACATGGCCGATGAGCGTCGCCGTCAGCGCTATATCCGTACGCGACGATGAGGAATCGCCGCCCAGCAGCCCGATCCCGAACTGGCGCTGGTCGGTCTCCAGCCCCTTGGCGAAACCGGCGAGCCAGTCTTCCGGCAAGGCGGCTGGCAGAGCGGTGGTGAGCAGATAGCCGAGCGGGGTGGCGCCCATGGCTGCGAGGTCCGACAGATTACGGCGCAGCAGCTTGCGGGCAATCAAGGCTGGATCGTCGCCGGGGAGGAAATGCACCCCCTCCAGCATCTGGTCTACAGTCAGCACCAACTCGCGCCCCGGCGGGGGGCTCAGCACGGCGGCGTCATCCTTCAGCCCCAGCCCGGCCTCGCCAGCCAGGGGGGCAAAAAATTTCGCGATCCGTGCGAACTCGTCCATCAGCCGGCGGAGGAGAATTCCGCCGGGCGCAGCAGATGCGCCAGCTTATCAAGCACGCCGTTCAGCATGCGCGGCTCCTCGCCAGAGAAAAACCCGTGGGCAACATCAAGATATTCATTGATAACGACTTTTGCGGGCGGACCTTCGGCCATCCAGAGTTCCGAGCCGCCGGCGCGCAGCGCCGCGCGCAGCACGGGGTCTAGCCGGGACATTGGCCAAGAGTCTGGCAGAGCCTGGGCGATCATGCCGTCGATCACATCCTGCTGCTGCGTGGCGGTGCGCACGATACGGGTGAAAAGCGGCACATCCGCCGCGGGCAGATTGCCCTCCTCCAGCCCGCCCTGCCAGGGCAGGGTGCCCATACGGTGGCGCACGAATTGCTCGATGACGGTTTCAGCGCTCAGTTCCGCATGCTCGGCCTGGTACAGGGCCTGCACGGCGGCGACGCGCGCGAGGGTTCTGGGGCGGCTCATGATGCGAACCGGCGCTTCAGCGCGATCTGCCTGAGGCAGGCGACCGCAGCCTCAGCCCCCTTGTTGGCGCCCGTTTCGCGGGAACGGGCCTGAGCCTGGGCCAAGGTATCGACGGTCAGCAGGCCCGTGCCGAGGCAAAGCCGCTCGGCCACCGCCACCTGCATCAGCCCGTCCATGGCCGAGGAGCAGACGAACTCGTAATGGTCAGTCTCCCCACGCACGACGCAGCCGAGGGCGATGAAGCCATCGAACCCCTCCTTGCCGGCGGCAGCGATGGCGAGCGCCTGCGGCAGCTCGAAGGCGCCCGCGACCTCGATGACGTCCAGCGCCGCATTGGCCTGGGTGAAGATGTCGCGTGCCGCATTAAGCATGCCGTCCACGACATTGCGGTAATAGGGCGCGCTGATGGCGAGAATTTTCGGGGCGGCGCCTGGAACAGGCGGGGCCACGGGGAGGGGGGCGTCGGCGGTGCTCATGCTTTTTTGGTCTTTAATCGGAAAGATATTACTTGGATTGGGCGTCGGAGAGGCTGCGCTGCTCGATAACGTTCAGCCCATAGCCGTCCAGCCCGACGATATGGCGCTTATGGTTGGAGAGCAGGATCATGTTCTTCACCCCAAGATCCAGCAGGATCTGGGCGCCGATGCCGTAATCGCGCAGATTCTGGCTACCGCTGGTGCCATCCAGCAAGGCGCGCAACCCGGCCGACATCGCTTTCTGGCGCTGCTCGCGCACGATGACCACCACGCCCCGCCCGGCCTCGGCGATTTCGCGCATCGCGTCATGCAAGGCCGCCATATGGCCATTGCCCAGCACATCACCGATCAGATCCATGCCGTGCATACGCACCAGCACGGGCTCCTGACCGGAAATATCGCCCTTGATCAGGGCCAGATGCTCGATTCCGTCGACCTTGCTCTCGAAGGCGATCATCCGCCAGGTGCTGCCATCCTGCGCGGTGACATTGCCCTGCTCGACACGCTTGACCAGCCGCTCATTGGTGCGGCGATAGGCGATGAGGTCGGCGATGGTGCCGAGCTTGATATTATGGCGCTGGGCGAAGGTCACCAGCTCCGGCAGGCGGGCCATGGTGCCGTCGTCATTGATGATCTCGCAGATCACGCCGGCGGGGATCAGCCCGGCGAGGCGGGCGATATCAACCGACGCCTCGGTGTGGCCGGCGCGCACCAGCGTGCCGCCGTCGCGCGCCATCAGCGGGAAGATATGGCCGGGGGAGACGATGTCGTCACGCCCCATCTCAGGGTTGATGGCCATGGCCACGGTGCGTGCGCGGTCCGCGGCAGAAATGCCGGTGGAGACACCTTCCTTCGCCTCGATGGAGATGGTGAAGGCGGTTTCGTGCCTTGTGCCGTTGGCCTGGGTCATCAGTGGCAGGCCCAAAGCCTCGCAGCGCGATTTGGTCATGGCCAAGCAAACCAAGCCAGCGCGCATGCTTGATCATGAAATTGATCGCATCCGGGGTGGCGAACTGCGCCGGGAACGACGAGGTCGCCCTCATTCTCGCGGTCCTCGTCATCGACCAGGATGAAGATGCGCCCTGCCCGCGCTTCCTCGATGATCTCGGCCGCGGAGGAAATGTAATCCTGCAGCCCGGACGTGTTCGAGGGATTTCAAGCCGTCCATGATACGCAGTCCTTTCCCGCCAGGGCGCCCAGGGCACGCTCCGGCGGTTGAGGTATAAATCCAGTGTAGACGTTTTACGCATTCTTAAAGCTAAGCTGCCGCGCGAGATAGCGCGCCAGCATGTCGATTTCCACATTCACTCTATCCCCGGCATGCAGGGCTGAGAAATTGGTGTGCTCGGCGGTGTGGGGATGATATTGACGCCGAAAACCAGCCCCTGCACCTCGTTCACCGTCAGCGACACGCCATTGATGGCGATGCTGCCCTTGGGGGCCACGAAGGGGGCGAGATCCTCCGGCAGGCGGAATTGCCAGCGTGTGGAGCCGTTTTCCGGGGTGGCGGAAACCACTTCGGCCAGCCCGTCAACATGGCCGGAGACCAGATGCCCGCCCAGCTCATCGCCCAGCCGCAGCGAGCCTTCCAGATTGATCTTTGTCCCCGGTGCCCAGCCGCCCAGCGTGGTCTTGGACAGGGTTTCGGCGGAGACCTCGACCGTGAACCAGTCGCTGCCCGCCTCGATCACGGTCAGGCAGACGCCGGAACAGGCGATGGAGGCACCCAGCTTCTTCTCAGCGCTCCTTCCAGACCTCGTTGTCGGGCGTTGCGATCGTGAACCGGGCATCCTGCCCATTGCCGATGGCGGTGACGGCCCGGATGGTGCCGATTCCGGTGATGAGTCCGGTGAACATGGTCGATCCTTAACGCGAAGCGCGGGTGAACTGGGTGAGGATATCTGGGCCCAGGCGGCGGACGGAAACAGGGGTGAAACACGGCATGTCCGACAATTTCTGGATGCCGAAGGCCTGGGCGGCGGGAAAACCGTCCCCGCCGATGACGCAAGGGGCGTGGAACCAGGCCAGCCTGTCCACCAGCCCGTCGCGCAGCAGGCCGGCGGCCAGCGTGCCGCCGCCTTCCACCAGCACCCTCGTCAGCCCTTCCCGGGCGAGAGCGCGCGTGCCGGCGCGCAGATCAACCCCCGCGCTGGCGGCGGGGAGTTCGATGAGCTTCGCGCCCGCCTCTTCCATCGCCTTGCGGCGGAGCTTGTCGGCGCCGTCACGGTGTAAAATCCAGAGAGGATGTTTCGCCGCACCGCGCACCAGCTTGGAGAGCAATGGCGTACGCAGATGGGAATCCACCACGACCCGCACCAAGGGGGCGGAACGGAAGCCGTCGATCCGGCAGGTGAGTTCGGGATCATCCTCCAGCACGGTGCCAACCCCGGTCATCACTGCATCATGGCGCCCGCGCATGGCATGCCCCGCCCGGCGGGCTTCTGGACCCGTGATCCATTGGGATTCACCGCTGGAGGTCGCGATCCGGCCATCCAGCGAGGTGGCGAGCTTGAGGCGGATCAGGGGGCGCTGCTCGCGCTGGACGGTGGCGAACCCGGCGATGACGGCCTCGCAGTCCTGCCGCAGCACGCCTTGCGTCACGTTGATGCCGGAGGCACGCAGCCGGGCGATGCCCGAGCCTTGCATTTTCGGGTGCGGGTCCTGCGCGCCGAGCACCACGCGGGAGATCCCAGCCGAGATCAACGCCTCCGTACAGGGGCCTGATTTTCCAGTAAAATTACAGGGCTCAAGCGTGACATAGGCGGTGGCGCCACGGGCCTGTTCGCCGGCGGCGCGCAGCGCATTCACCTCGGCATGAGGCCGTCCGCCGGGTGAGGTGAAACCGCGCCCCACGACCCTGCCCTGCTTTACGATCACACAGCCAACGGAAGGGTTTGGCGCCGTCTGCCCCAGGCCGCGCCGGGCCAAGGCCAGCGCGGCACGCATGAAGGCCTCGTCGCTCATTCCTGCGGCGGCTCCCGCAGCGCCAGGGGTGCGCCCTCCATACCGCCTAGAAAAGCTTCAAAATCCTTAGCTTCCCGAAAATCCCTGTAAACCGACGCAAAGCGGACATAGGCGACGGCGTCGATCTCCTTGAGCGCTTCCATCACGGCCTCGCCGATCGCTTCGCTCCGCACCTCGCCATCACCACTGGCTTCCAGCTTGCGGACGATGCCGTTGACGATGCGCTCCTGCCGCTCCTCATCCACCGGGCGTTTGTTCAGCGCCACGCGGATGGAACGGGCCAGCTTGTCTCGGTCGAAGGCCACGCGGCGGCCATCTGCCTTCACCACGGTGAGTTCGCGCAGCTGCACGCGCTCCACAGTGGTGAAGCGCTGCCCGCAACCGGCGCAGAAGCGCCGGCGTCGGATGGCGCTGCCATCATCCGTGGGGCGGCTATCCTTCACTTGTGTGTCGGAATCTCCACAGAAGGGGCAGCGCATGAAGGGGCCTGATTACCGGTAGATCGGGAAACGGGCGCAGAGCGCCTTGACCCGGGCGCCAACAGCCGTTTCCACAGCTTCGTTGGTGCCGTCATTGGACTTCGCGAGGCCGTCCAGAACCTCGCCGATCATCAGGCCGACCTCCTTGAACTCGGTCACACCAAAACCGCGCGTGGTGGCGGCCGGTGTACCGAGGCGGATGCCGGAGGTGATGGCGGGCTTGGCCGGGTCGAACGGGATGGCGTTCTTATTGGCAGTGATATGGGCGCGCTCCAGGCTCGCCTCAGCCGCCTTGCCGGTGGTGTTCTTGGGGCGCAGATCGACCAGCATCAGATGGCTGTCGGTGCCGCCGGTGACGATGGCCAGCCCCTGCTCCACCAGCGTTTCCGCCAGCGCCTTGGCATTGGCGACGACGGCCTTCTGGTAGGCGACGAAATCCGGCGTCAGCGCCTCGCCGAACGCCACGGCCTTGGCGGCGATGACATGCATCAGCGGACCACCCTGCAGGCCGGGGAAGGTCGCGGAGTTGATCTTCTTGGCGATGTCTTCGTGATTGGTCAGCACCATGCCGCCGCGCGGGCCGCGCAGGGTCTTGTGGGTGGTGGTGGTGACCACATGGGCGTGCGGCATGGGGCTCGGATAGATGCCCGCCGCGACCAGACCGGCGAAATGCGCCATATCGACCATGAAGAAGGCGCCGACCTCATCCGCCACAGCGCGGATACGGGCGAAATCGATGAAGCGCGGATAGGCTGAGCCACCGGCGATGATCAGCTTCGGCTTGTGCTCGCGGGCCAGGCGCTCCAGCTCCTCATAATCCAGCAGCCCATCCTCGGCGCGCACGCCGTACTGAATGGCGTTGAACCATTTGCCAGACAGGTTGGGCGCAGCGCCATGGGTGAGATGCCCGCCAGCGGCCAGGGACATGCCCAGGATGGTATCGCCCGGCTTGACCAGCGCCAGCAGCACGGACTGGTTGGCCTGGGAGCCGGAATTGGCCTGCACATTGGCGAAGCCAGCGCCGAAAATCGTTTTGGCGCGTTCAATGGCCAGGGTCTCGACCTCATCGGAGGGACCGCAGCCGCCATAATAGCGCTTGCCGGGATAGCCCTCGGCATATTTGTTGGTGAAGACCGAGCCCTGGGCGGCCAGAACGGCGGCGGAGACGATGTTCTCGGAGGCGATCAGCTCGATACCATCCTGCTCACGCGCCAGCTCTCGGCCGATGATGGCGGCAATCTCGGGGTCGATTTCCGCCAGCGGGGCGGTGAAGAAGCGCTGCAGGCGCGGGGCAAAAACCTGATCGTTCATGGCGTGTGTTCCGTGATCTGGTTGAGTTTGGCGAGGCGGCGCTCATGGCGGCCGCCTTCGAATTCAGTGCCGAGGAAGGCGCGCAGAATGTCCAGCGCCACTTCCTCGCCGATGATGCGCGCGCCAAGCGCCAGCACATTGGCATCGTTATGGGCGCGGGTCAGGCGGGCGGTGGTGACGTCATGCACCAGCCCGCAGCGAATGCCTCGATGCCGGTTGGCGGCGATGCTCATGCCGATGCCGGTGCCGCAGACCAGGATGCCGAAATCCGCCCGCTTTTCCTCAACCGCGGCGCAGACCGCCTGGGCGAAATCGGGGTAATCGACACTGGCGGGGCCGTCCGTACCGAAATCCTGCACCTCATGCCCAGCCTCGACGAGCACCGCCGCAAGCCGGTTCTTCAGTGCCACGCCACCATGGTCGGCGCCCAGCGCCAGAATCAAAGAACGAGTCATGGCGCCCCCTTACCACGCGGGCCGTGCGGTTGAAAATGATCGTTCCTGAATGCCTGCCCTTTTTGCTGCAGTCAGTTTCCGGCCTCGTGCGGCGTGTTGGAGGCTACCAGCTGTTCCTGTGCCGGGGTGGAGCCCAGCGTCGCCAGGGCGGCTTTGGCCTGGGGCACGCCGGATTGATCGGCCCGCAGGAAATATTGCGCCGCCAGAGACAAATTCTGCGCCACGCCAAGCCCCTGGGCGTAACAGAAGCCCAGCGCCAGGAAGGCGGGACCGAAATTATGGGCGGCGGCCTGAGAAAACAATGCCACGCCGTGCGGGAGGTCCTGCGGCACACCTTGGCCATAGATATAAAGGTAACCAAGCGCCATCGCCGCCGCCGGGTCTGACTGCGCGGTGGCACGCGAAAACCAGAGTGCTGCGGCGTCATAATCCCTGGCGATGCCAAGGCCGGTCTGATAGGCGAAACCGAGGCTTGTTTGCGCGGAGGCCAGGCCGCTAAGGGCCGCCGCCCTGTACCAGGCGGTGGCCAGGGCGGCATCCGGCGTCACGCCGCGGCCGGTTTGATAGGCTCTGCCGGTGGCGAACTCCGCTTCGACATTGCCCGCCCGCGCCGCTTGCTCGTAGAGCGCGAAGGCGATCTTGTCGTCCTTGGGTGCGGTAATTTCATCCTGCGTGCGCTGGCTGTCCAGCAGGGTGGCGAGGGCGTAGGCGGCATCCGCCTCGCCTGTCGCGGCGCGGCTTTGCAGTTGCGCCACGGCGCTCGCCTCATGGGTGGCGCGGGACAATAGAAGCGCTACCGGCTCCAGGGCCGGGGCCGGTGGGACGGAGGAAACAGGTGCCCGTGGCGGGGCGGCTTGCGGTTTTTCCGGCCTGACCGGCGCCCCAATGACAGAGGCGAGCGCCATCGGCTGGGGCACATGCCCGGACAGGGACATGCCCGCCAGACAAACCGTGACCAGCACGGCTCCCAGCCCGGCAAACCTGGAACGCTTTCCGGCCGGCTTGGCGATGATGCCGCTGCGCTGGGTGCGGAAACCGGCGCGAATCTGTTCATAGATGCAGGCCTGGGCGGAAGACTCAAGCGCCAGAGCGGCGCGCAGATCGGCACACGTGATACCCGATGGGAGCTTCGACATGCCGCCGGCAAAAGCCTGGGCAAAGAGCGTCGCCAGCACCGCCTCTGGCCCCATTTGCTTCGCCAAGCTGTCGGACATTCTGCCTTTGATTCCGCCCTGTTGCTTTCCGGCGGCATAACGCCGCCTATCGAAACGTTTTATCTGTCGATTCGGAGTCGCGCACGTCCCAATTTTGATGATCGCCCGGAAGGCGCGGGTCTGGCATGCTCAGAGTCTCTGCCCCGTCGCCAGCACTGGACAATTTGGAGTAGCATCCGGACATGCTTGCACAGAATTTTCCCCATACGCGGCTGCGCCGCAACCGCTTCGATGATGCCACCCGCCGGATGGTGGCGGAGCATAAGCTCTCAGTCGATGATCTGATCTGGCCGATCTTCATCCGTGATGGCAGCGGCGGCCCTACGGAAGTGGCGGCCATGCCGGGCGTTTATCGTGTCAGCCTGGAAGGGCTAGCCGCCTATGTGGAGGAGGCCGCCAAGCTGAACATCCCTGCCCTCGCCTTGTTTCCGGCCACACCGGCCGAACTGAAGAGCGCCGAGGGCACGGAAGCGCTGAACCCTGAGAACCTGATGTGCCGCGCGGCACGGCTGCTGAAGCGTGAATTTCCGCAAATGGCACTGGTGGGGGATGTGGCGCTCGACCCCTATACGGACCATGGCCATGACGGGGTGATCCGCGACGGATATGTCGCAAATGATGAAAGCGTGAAAATCCTCGAACAGCAGGCTGTCATCCAGGCGCAGGCCGGGATCGATATCATCGCCCCATCGGACATGATGGATGGCCGGATCGGGGCGTTGCGCGGGGCACTGGATCAAGCCGGGCTGATCCATACCCGCATCATGAGCTACGCCGCCAAATATGCCTCCGCCTTCTATGGCCCGTTCCGCGATGCCATCGGCAGCCAGGGCGCGCTGAAGGGCGACAAGAAGACCTACCAGATGAACCCCGCCAACGCGGACGAGGCGCTGCGCGAGGTGGCGATGGATATCGCCGAGGGGGCGGACATGGTGATGGTGAAGCCGGGCATGCCCTATCTGGACATCATCCGCCGGGTGAAGGACGAGTTCGGCGTGCCGGTCTTCGCCTATCAGGTCTCCGGTGAATATTCTATGATCGAGGCGGCCGCGCGCAATGGCTGGCTGGACCATGACAAGGCGATGATGGAGGCGCTGCTCTGCTTCAAGCGGGCGGGCTGCTCCGGGATCCTGACCTATCATGCCGTGCAGGCGGCCAGGATTCTGGAGGGTAAATGAGTCTTTGGCCAGGCGCGCGGATACCTGACCTTTCCGGCAATAAAGCGATCGTCACCGGCGCCAATAGCGGCATCGGGTTTTATGCCGCGCTGGAATTTGCCCGCGCCGGAGCCGATGTGATTTTAGCTTGCCGCAGCGCCGAGAGAGGCGCGGCGGCGCTCGCCCAGATCGAAGCGCAGGCGCCGGGACGCGCGAGGCTGGAATTGCTGGATCTGGCGGATTTCGCCTTGATCCAGGATTTCGCAGCCAGGGTAAAGGCGCGCGACGGCAAGATCGACATATTGCTGAACAATGCCGGGGTAATGGCGCCCCCCGCCCGGCAGACCACCGCGCAGGGATTCGAACTGCAATTCGGGGTGAATTTTCTAGGACATTTTCTGCTCACCGCCCTGCTGCTGGAGCCGGTGGTGAATGCCACGGCACCACGGGTCATCCAGGTTTCCTCCGTGGCGCACAGGCAGGGCGTGATGGCGTGGGATGATTTGCAGTCAGAACGCCAATACCACGCCTGGAATGCCTATCGGCAAAGCAAGCTCGCCATGCTGATCTTCGCCGAAGAGCTGGCGCGCCGGGCCACGAAAGGCGGCTGGGGCGTGTTGTCCGTGGCGGCGCACCCTGGCATCGCGGCGACGGAGCTGCTGGCCAACGGGCCGGGGCGAGGCAGCCTGATCGCGCTTTTGCAGAAAATCGGCGCGCCTTTGATACAGCAGCCGGGCGATGCCGGGGCGTGGCCGTTGATCCTGGCGGCCATTGATCAATCTGCCCGGCAGGGAGCGTATTACGGGCCGCAGGGCTGGCTTGAATGCCGCGGCCTGCCTGGGCCGGGTAAGATCGAGCCGAAGGCGCTGGACGAAGGAGCAGGCCAGCGGCTTTGGGAGATTGCTGAGCAGCTGACAGGCGTGACCCTCAGGCCCTTCCCATAAGGGCAGCGCGCAGCACGGCCAGACGATCCTTGAGGCCGCGCGGGGCGTAGGGGCGGCCCAGATCCCGCCGGGCGAAAGCGGCCGGAGCCCAGGCGGCGAAGGCGCCGCGCGGCGGCCGGGCCGCCAGCAAGCTCCTGGCCTCCTCGATCAGCGTGTCCGGCGTGGTGCCGTCCGCCGGCAGCAGGGAGCGCTCCTTCCGGGCCAGGAAGGGTGCCGCCCGCAATATGCCAGAAATGGCATAGGCGGTGCCGAGATCCTCGATCGCCGCGCTATCCACCCCCAGAATTTTGCCTGAGATACGCGCCAGCCGCCCGCCCGTGCCGCGCGCATAGGCGAGGAAGGCTTGCAGGTCCGGGATCCGATCATCCGCCTCGGCCTCCCGGGCATCGACGAGGGCCAGCAATTCCTCGCGCGCCAGCAGGCCGGCATCGAGCGCATCGGCAAGCGGGGTGGCAAGCTCATGTTTCTTGCGGGTTCCCTGCACCACCTCGCGCCACCATTGCAGGCGGATGAGGGCAAGCATCGGGTTGCTCGCAACCTCCCGGGCACGGGCAAGCTCGTTATTGAAAAGGTAGAGAAGGGCGAGTCTCTCCCGCGTCTCAAGCGGGGCAAAAAGAAGAGCGAAATGCCGGTCCGGATCGGCACGGCGCAGGCGGGTTAAAAGGCTGTTATCGCTTGACGGAGGCATGAACACTCCATAGCTAACCTACGCGGCGAAACAAATTGGAGTGTGCCAACATGGCGTTCGAACTGCCTACCCTCCCCTTTACCACCTCGGCGCTGGCCGAAGCCGGCATGTGCCAGGAAACGCTGGAGCTGCACCACGGCAAGCATCATCAGGCCTATGTGACGGCGCTGAACGGCTTTGTTGAGAAGAACGCCGACCTGCAGGGCAAGTCCCTGGAGGAGATCGTGAAGCTTTCCTACAACAAGGCCGACATGGCGCCGGTGTTCAACAATGCCGGCCAGCATTGGAACCATATCCTGTTCTGGGAAAATCTGAGCCCCAAGGGCGGCAAAATCCCCGGCAAGCTGGAAGCCAAGATCAATGAGGATTTCGGCTCCGTTGACGCGTTCAAGGAGGCTTTCAAGGCCGCCGGCGTCGGCCAGTTCGGCTCCGGCTGGGCCTGGCTGGTGCTGGCCGCGGACGGCAAGCTGAAAATCACCAAGACCCCGAACGGCTCCAACCCGCTCGCCACCGGCGAGGGCAAGGTTCTGCTGGCGCTGGATGTGTGGGAGCACAGCTATTATCTGGACTTCCGTAACCGCCGCCCGGATTACATCACCAACTACCTGAACAAGCTGGCGAATTACGAATACGCCGAGGCGCAGCTCGGCTAACCAGCCCGGCTGACCTGAAAACCCCCGGCTGGCGCCAGCAAGCCGGGGGTTTTTTGTTGCCCTCAGCCCGTGCAGCTTGGCAGTCTGGGGCCATGAAAAACATCGTGAACATCAAGGACGCCCCCGAAACCGCCTGGGAGCACGGGCCGCATTGGGGAGGTGCCGACAAGGACCTGACACCGGCCATGCAGCCGCGGCGCGGGCGGATCGGCATGGTGGCCACGCGCGTCGCCCCCGGTGCCTCGGCCTGCCCGTTTCACACGCACCAGCGCGAGGACGAGATTTTTTTCGTCCTCTCCGGGCGCGGGATTTTCCGTTATGGCGAGGAGATCGCCGAAATTGGCCCGGGGGATGCAATCTCCTGCCCGGCGGGCGCTGGTGTGGCGCACCAGCTGGCCAACCCGTTCGATGAGGAACTCGTCTATCTTTCCATCGGCAAGGATGATGCGGACGAAGTCTGCACCTATCCGGACACGGGAAAGATCATGGTGCGCAGCCTGGGGCTGGTGGGGCCGTTGCAGGCGCGCGATTACATGGATGGCGAGCCGCCGCTTCCGGGGATTTTCGGACTTTACAAAGACCGAGTGAAATAACGAACTGTTTTTGCGCCGCCCGGCAGCGTTGCACTGCCGGTTTCGGCGAAGCCGAGGCGCGCGTGAAACGCATCCGAGGCCGGGTTTGGCGGGGCTTCATTCACCTCGCACGCCACAAGGCTGTGCCCGGCGGCGCGGGCCTGTTCAAACAAGGTGTTGTAAAGCGCCGCGGCGTGTCCGCGTCCGCGCGCGGCCGGGGCGGTGAGCACGCGGTCTATATAGACGAAGCGCGGGAAGCGTTCCTTGAACCAAAGAAAATTCGGCAAATCATAGGAAGCGTCCTGGTCGAAGGCGATGATGAACGCCTCCGCCTGGTTGATTGCCGCGGCGAAGAAGGCTTGGCGCAGCAGATGTGCGAAGCGCGCCGCATCGGCAAAAGACAACTCCAGCGCATGCTGATTGTTCAGCGCGCGTAGTGTCTCGAATTCCGGCGTCTCGGGCGTGAGCAAGGTAAGCATGCACCGCCGTTGACACAAGCCGGGGCCAGAGACAACGCCCCGCCCGCAAAGGATCAAAAGTTTTTGGCGCCGCTTTTTTTCAAAAAAGCAGCATTCTTGTCCGCCTCAGCAATCCAGCGTCGCCTGCCGCTCCCAGTCAGAGAGATGCGCCGCGTAGGCATTCCATTCACCATGCTTGAGCTTGGTGTAGGCACCGATGAAGGATTCACCCAGCGCGGTCTTCAAGGTCTTCGAAGCCTCCAAGGCCCGCAACGCGTCCAGCAGGTTTAGAGGCAGACGCTTGGCGTCCTTCACCGTGTGGCCATCCGTGTACATGTTGATGTCCAGCCGCTTGCCAGGATCGGTCTTGTTCTGGATGCCATCCAGCCCAGCCGCGAGAATGGCGGCTTGCAGCAGATAGGGATTCACCGCGCCATCCGCCAGGCGCATCTCGAACCGGCCAGATTCTGGAATGCGTATCATATGAGTGCGGTTATTGCCGGAATAGGTAACCGTGTTCGGCGCCCAGGTGGCGCCGGAGATGGTGCGCGGCGCGTTGATGCGCTTATAGCTGTTCACGGTTGGGTTGGTGATGGCGGCCAGCGCATCGGCGTGTTGGATGACACCGCCGATGAAGTGATAACCGAGCTGCGACACGCCGAGTTCACCCGCCTCATCCTCGAACAGGTTTTCCTCGCCCTTCCAAAGAGAGACATGGGCATGGCAGCCCGAACCGGTGAGGCCAAGGAAGGGCTTGGGCATGAAGGTGGCGCGCAATCCATGCTTCTCGGCGATGGATTTGGCCATGAATTTGAAGAACACGTGCCGGTCGGCGGTGAGCAGGGCGTCATCGAAATTCCAATTCATCTCGAACTGGCCGTTCGCATCCTCATGATCGTTTTGATAGGCGCCCCAGCCAAGCTCCAGCATGGCATCGCAAATCTCCGTGATGACATCGTAGCGGCGCAGCAGGGCGCTGGCATCGTAGCAGGGCTTGGTGGCGGTATCGAGCGGGTCGGAAATCGCTGTTCCATCAGGCAGGGTCAGGAAGAATTCGCACTCCACACCACTCTTGAGCTGATAGCCTGCTGTCTTAGCCTGCTCCATCACGCGCTGCAGAACGAGGCGCGGCCCCTGCTCCACCTTCTTACCGTCCATATAGAGATCGGAGGCCAGCCAGCCGACTTCCTTCTTCCAAGACAAGGGGGTGAGGGTCGAGGGATCCGGTACGGCGAACATGTCGGAATCCGCCGGAGACAGGTCGAGCCATGTCGCGAAGCCCGCGAAACCGGCGCCGTTCTTCTGCATTCCCGTAATCGCGGAAGCCGGGACCAGCTTGGCGCGCTGGCTGCCGAAAAGGTCGGTATAGGAAATCAGAAAATATTTTAGTCCGAGTTCTTTCGCCTTTTCGGCCAGCTCAATCGCCATTGTCGTATCTTGCACCCTTGTTAGAAGTTCTTCCCTGGAATCCAGTTTGTGCCCGCCAGCGGGACCTGCGCCATAGCCGAAGCCTCAAGCGTCAGCGCCACCAGATCCTCCGGCTCGAGATTATGCAAATGGCTCTTCCCGCAAGCACGCGCGATGGTCTGGGCCTCCAGCGTCAACACGGAAAGATAATTGGCCAGACGCCGTCCTGCCTTCACCGGGTCCAGCCGCGCGGCCAGGGCCGGGTCCTGCGTGGTGATGCCTGCGGGGTCACGACCCTCGTGCCAATCATCATAGGCGCCGGCGGTGGTGCCGAGTTTCCTGTATTCGTCCTCGAATTCCGGTGAGTTGTCGCCCAGCGCGATCAGCGCCGCCGTTCCGATGGCCACCGCATCAGCGCCCAGCGCAATGGCCTTCGCCACATCCGCACCGGTGCGGATGCCGCCGGAGACGATGAGTTGAACCTTGCGGTGCATGCCAAGATCCTGCAGCGACTGCACGGCGGGGCGGATGGCGGAGAGGATGGGAATGCCGACCTGCTCGATGAACACTTCCTGGGTGGCGGCGGTACCGCCCTGCATGCCGTCCAGCACCACCACATCGGCCCCGGCCTTCACCGCCAAAGCAATATCGTAATAAGGGCGGCTGGCACCGACCTTCACATAGATCGGCTTTTCCCAATTGGTGAGTTCGCGCAGCTCGAGAATTTTGATCTCGAGATCATCCGGGCCGGTCCAGTCCGGATGGCGGCAGGCGGAGCGCTGGTCGATGCCTTCCGGCAGGTTGCGCATCTTCGCCACGCGGGCAGAGATTTTTTGCCCCAACAGCATGCCGCCGCCGCCGGGCTTGGCGCCCTGCCCCACCACCACCTCGATGGCATCGGCCTTGCGCAGATCGGCGAGGTTCATGCCGTAACGGGAGGGCAGATATTGATAGACCAGCGTCTGCGAATGGCCACGCTCCTCCGGCGTCATGCCGCCATCACCCGTGGTGGTGGAGGTGCCGACGGCACTGGCGCCGCGCCCCAACGCTTCCTTGGCATTGCCGGAAAGCGCGCCGAAGGACATGCCCGCGATGGTAACGGGCGTTTTCAGATGGATCGGTTTCTTGGCAAAGCGCGTGCCGAGCACGACATCCGTGCCGCATTTTTCACGATAGCCTTCCAGCGGGTAACGCGAGACGGAGGCGCCGAGGAATAGCAGATCATCGAAATGCGGGAGCTTGCGCTTGGTGCCGCCGCCGCGGATATCGTAAATGCCGGTGGCCGCAGCGCGCTGGATCTCGGCGATTGTGTGCGGATCAAAGGTCGCGGAAAAACGCGGCAGCGTCTGCGGGATATGGGAGACGGGCGTGTCGTTCATGGTCAGTACGCACCTGCGTTGTCGACATGGAAATGATAGAGGCTGCGGGCGGAGCCATAGCGGGCAAAACTTTCCACGCGCTCCTCGATACCGGCCTTCCTAAGCAGCTCGGCGAGGATCGTCTTGTCCTCTTCGGTCATGTCCTTCTTCTCGCAATCGGCGCCCAGGCTGGCGACCTTGCCTTTGACGAAGAGGCGGGCCTCGTAGAGGGAATCGCCCAGCGCATCGCCCGCGTCGCCACAAACCACGAGGTTGCCGCTCTGCGCCATGAAGGCGCTCATGTGGCCGACACTACCCTTCACCACGATATCCACCCCTTTCATGGAGATGCCACAGCGGGCGGAGGCGTTACCGTCGATGATCAGCAAGCCGCCATGCGCCGTTGCACCGGCGGACTGGCTGGCATCGCCTTTCACATGCACGAGGCCGGACATCATGTTCTCGGCGACACCCGTACCGGCATTGCCATTGACGGTGATGCAAGCGCCATCATTCATGCCCGCGCAATAATAGCCGGCATGGCCCTCAATCGTTACCGCGACCGGTACTGTCAGCCCGACGGCAATCGCGTGACCGCCTTGCGGATTGAGGATTGTCCAAGCCGTCTGGTTCGTGTCAGTGGACAAGGATTGCAAGGTTGCGTTCAGCTCCCGCAGGCTGGCCTTTGCTAGGTCGAAGGTCACTGTTTCTTCCATGGCCTTTGGCAATGCCGCACTCACGCCGCGCGCTCCCAGAAATAGACTTTCGCCGGTTCCGGCTCAAAAAGACGCGCCGTCTCGATGCCGGGCAAGCCAACCAAGGCGCGGTATTCTGAGCCGAAAGCTACATAATCATCGGTCTCGGCCATCACCGCCGGCTTGCAGGCGACGGGATCGCGCAGCACACCGAAGCCGGTCTCGGTACCAACGACAAACGTGTAGAAACCATCGAGATCGCTCAGCGCCGAGGTCAGCGCCTCATCCAGCTTGGCGCCCTCACGCAGCTTGTAGGAGAGATAACCGGCAGCGACCTCGGTATCATTCTGCGTGGCAAACTGAATGCCTTCGCGGATCAGGCTGCGCCGGACATCATTATGGTTGGACAGCGAACCATTATGCACCAGGCACTGATCCGAACCGGTGGAGAACGGGTGAGCCCCCTCGGTCGTCACGGCGGATTCCGTCGCCATGCGGGTATGGCCGATGGCATGGGTGCCAGACATGCGCGCAAGGCCGAAACGGGTGCCCACCTCCTCCGGCAGGCCAATACCTTTGAACAGCTCCATGCGGCTGCCGATGGAAACGATCGTGAGTTCCGGGTGGCGCTCCAGGGCCGCGCGAACCTCAGCCTCGCGCGCGGCGGGGACACTGATCACCGCATGGTCATCATGCTCGGCCATCACCGCGTCCAGCTTCGCAAGCAGGGACAGCACGTCGAATCCAGGCCGGATACGAATGGTGAATTTCACATGCCCAGGCGTGGCGGCGCCATAGATCGCGAAGCCCGCCGAATCCGGCCCGCGTTCGGTCAGCACGTTCAGCATATTCGTCATCAGCGCGCCCAGCTGCGGCTCCAACGCCGGGTTTTTCAGGAATAGTCCGGCAATCCCACACATGCTGCCCAAGTCTCCTTTCGACTTCATTCACGCTACAGGAGCAGGTTTGGCCAGTCAACCATCAAGAATAAACAATTCCTTTCAAGAAACTCGCTTTGAAGACTTTGTGATGCCGTTCGTGCGCCGGTTGATTTCCGCGAACTTCGTCCAATATCGGTCGCTCGTTTCTTAAACCGGGAGTCTACCATGCTTATCTGTACCGGCTTCGGGGCCACCAGCCCCACCACTCCGCTGGCCCCCCTCACCTTCAACCGCCGCGATGTCGGCCAGAATGACGTTGAAATCGAGATCATGTTCTGTGGCGTTTGCCATTCTGACCTGCATTTCGCCCGTGACGAATGGCATTTCACACAATACCCGGCGGTGCCGGGGCATGAGATCGTCGGCCGGGTGAAGAGCGCCGGCACTGGCGTTACCAAATATAAGGTGGGCGATCTGGTGGGCGTGGGCTGTCTGGTCGATAGCTGCCGGACCTGCCCGGCTTGCCAGGAAGGGCTGGAGCAATATTGCGATGCCGGCATGGTGGGTGGCACCTATGGCGGCATGGATAAGGTGATCAACGAGCCAACCAAGGGCGGCTATTCCGACCGGATCATCGTGGACGAAAATTATGTGCTGCGCATGCCGGAGAATCTCAACCCGGCGGCCGCGGCACCGCTGCTTTGCGCGGGCATCACCCTTTACTCGCCGCTACGCCATTGGGGCGCTGGCCCCGGCAAGAAGGTTGGCATCATCGGACTCGGCGGGCTGGGGCATATGGGGGTGAAGCTGGCCCACGCCATGGGGGCTCACACCGTTTTGTTCACCACCTCCCCCGGCAAGGTGGAGGATGCCCGCAAACTCGGCGCGGATGACGTCATCATTTCCCGCGACGAGGCCCATATGGCTGCGCATGCCGAGAGCTTTGACCTGATCATTGATACTGTCGCAGCATCTCACGACCTCACGCCCTATTTCAATCTGCTCAAGCGCGATGCGACCATGGTGCAGGTTGGCGCGCCGGAGCATCCGTTGCCCATCGCCGTGTTCCCGCTGCTGCTGAAGCGCCGCAACTTCGCCGGTTCGGCCATCGGCGGTATCAAGGAGACGCAGGAAATGCTCGATTTCTGCAGCGCGCATAACATCACGGCTGATATCGAGATGATCCCTATCCAGAAAATCAACGAAGCGTATGAACGGATGCTGAAGAGCGATGTGAAATACCGTTTCTGTATCGATATGTCGACGCTTAAAGCCGCCTGAAGCGGCCTGTGCCAGGAAAAGCGCGCCTTGCGGGGCGCGCTTTTTTTGTGCCTGTTTTCGGATGAAACAGGGTTACACCGGGTCATGCACGCTTGACTTCAACGGGCGAAAGATGGTTTTTGCAGCCACGCTGGCAGGGGCTTCATCCCTGTGGCGCCTTGGTCAGAGCCTGTAGCTCAGTGGTAGAGCAACCGACTTTTAATCGGTTGGTCGTGGGTTCGACCCCCACCGGGCTCACCAAGTCCAATTTAACCCATCTCAGTCATCCGCCTGGAATCAGCATGAATCGGGCCAAAATTGGCGTCGTCACGGGATTACGGGCGGAAGCCCAATGGCTGCGCACGGCTGGGTTCATGGTCCGGGCTGGGGGTGGCACGCCGCATGGGGCAATGGCGGCAGCGGAGGCGCTTGCAGGCGCCGGGGCTCAGGCCTTGATCAGCTTCGGCCTGGCCGGAGGGCTGAAGCCAGGCTTGAAGCCAGGATCGGTCCTGGTTCCCTCCCTGGTCATTTCCGGCACACGCACCTATCCCTGCGACTACCGGCTGATGGAGTTTCTGGGTGGCGCGACTCCGGGGCGATTCTCGGCGGGCAGAAGATCGCTTCCTCAACGCAAGCCAAGATATTGCTGTATCAACGCAACCACCCGGCAGCAATCGATCTCGAATCCGGATCCGTCGCGCAAATCGCCAAGGATAAGAACCTGCCCTTTGCGGTCTTGCGCGCGGTGGCTGACCCGGCGGAGCGGAACCTGCCCCCGGCGGCCCTGGTGGCGCTGAGGGAGGATGGCAGCCTGGATATCATCCGGCTCATGCAGTCCATCGCCCGGCAGCCATGGCAAATTCCAGGGCTTGTCGCTGTCGGGCGCGATGCCAAAGCCGCCCGCCGGGCATTGCTGGAACGGCTGAAAACGCTCCCGGCCTCGCCTTAGATTAATATGCGTTTAGATTGAATCAGGCGATTCAATCTAAACGCATGAAATTGATCTCTCAGACAAAGGCCCGAGCGCAATGACATTAAGTCGAGTTCGCATCGCGACCCAGCTTAATGCCTGAATAGCCTTCTAAAACATAAACTTAACGCCGGATTCAGATCTTAGAGCCGGTCATAAAATGACCGGTTCTAAACTCATATGGATCCAGCGCCAGACTCGGTGGTGCATTTTGCGGGCGGGTTACTCCGCCGGCAGGGCAGCCTGCTTGGCGGCCTGGATCTCAGCCATCTTGGTCTCCACATGCTTGGAGAACACAAAATCCGCCTTGCGGGCCTTATCCAGCGGGATGTCCTTTGCCATCGCGCCTTCGGTCTTGATGCCGCCCAGTGCCACCTTGGCAATCTGCCAGGGACGCTTGATGGAATCCATCACCGCCGTGGCCTCAAAGCCGGAATGCACCATGCAATCCGAGCATTTCTCGTAATTGCCGACGCCGTATTTGTCCCAGTCGGTGGTTTCCATCAGCTCCTTGAAGCTCTTGGCATAGCCCTCGCCGAGCAGATAGCAAGGGCGCTGCCAGCCGAACACGTTGCGCGTCGGGTTGCCCCAGGGGGTGCAGGCATAGCTCTGATTGCCGGCCAGGAAGTCCAAGAACAGCGGCGACTGGGTGAATTTCCACTTCTTGCCGCGCTTCGCACTCTCCTTGCCGCGGCGGAAGATGGCGCGGAACAGCTCTTTCGTGCGCTGGCGGTTGAGGAAATGCTCCTGGTCCGGGGCGCGCTCATAGGCATAGCCGGGCGAAGTCATCACGCCCTCAATGTCCAGATCCGCCACCGTGTCGAGGAATGCAGCCACCCGGTCCGGGTCTGCGCCATCAAACAAGGTGCAGTTGATGGAGGTACGGAACCCCTTGGATTTGCTAAGCTTGATCGCATCCACGGCGCGTTCATAGACACCAGCCTGGTCGACGGAGCGGTCGTGCATCTCCTTGTCGCCGTCCAGATGGATGTCCCAGCAGAAATTCTTGTGCGGCTTGTACTGGTCGATCTTCTTTTCCAGCAGCAGCGCATTGGTGCACAGGATCACGAACTTGCCCATCTTCAGATAGGCCTCGACGATCTGCGGCATCTCGCGGTGCAGCAGCGGCTCGCCGCCAGCGATGGCGACAATCGGCGCCGGGCATTCCTCGGCGGCCTGGATCGCATCCGCCACCGAGATGCGCTGGTTCAGGATCTCATTGGGATAGTCGATCTTGCCGCAGCCCTGGCATGCCAGGTTGCAGCGAAACAGCGGCTCAAGCATCAGCACCAGCGGGTAGCGCTTATTGCCCTTGAGATGCTGCTTCAGGATATAGCCCCCAACGCGGAGAGCCTGGTTCAGCGGTACACCCATTTTTTTATCCTTAAACTTCAGCCACTTCGGCCGGGAGTTTGAACTTCACGTCTTCCGGCGTGCCCGCCAGCAGCTCGATTTCCACCCGGCCAAATTGCTTCAGCCCCTCGATCACCCCCTGCACCAGAACCTCCGGCGCGGAAGCCCCGGCTGTGAGGCCGACCTTGGTCACGCCCTCGAACCAAGCGGCCTGCAGAGCGCTGGCATCGTCGATCAGATAGGCCGGGTGGCCAAGCTCGGCGCCAATCTCTCGCAGCCGGTTGGAGTTAGAGGAATTTTTGCTTCCCACGACCAAAATCAAGTCCACCAGCTCGGCCAAATGATGCACGGCCTCCTGACGATTCTGTGTCGCATAGCAGATATCCTTGACATCCGGCCCGACAATGGCGGGGAAACGCCGATTGAGGACAGCGATGATTCCGCGCGTATCATCGACGGACAAAGTTGTCTGCGTGATATAAGAAAGCTTTTCATCGTCTTGAACTTGCAGCTTTTCCGCGTCCTCAACCGTCTGGACGAGATAAACCGTGCCGTCGATCTGCCCGATGGTCCCTTCCACCTCCGCATGGCCGGCATGCCCGATCAGCACGATCTCCCGGCCCTGGGCGGCGTAGCGGCGCCCTTCGGCATGCACCTTGGCAACCAGCGGGCAGGTGGCATCGATGACCGGCAAGGTCCTGTCCGCCGCCGCCTGCACCACTTTGCGGGCCACGCCATGGGCGGAAAAGACCGTCCAGGCGCCTTCCGGCACCTCATCCAGTTCATCCACGAAAACGGCGCCACGCGAGCGCAGATCCTCAACGACGTGGCGATTATGGACGATCTCGTGCCGGACGTAGATTGGCGGACCAAACTTGGTCAGAGCCCGTTCTACGATATCGATCGCCCGCTCGACCCCCGCGCAAAAGCCGCGGGGCTGCGCGAGAATAACCCGCAATGTCTTCGGGGGCTGTGAACCGTCCATATGTCTCTATCCTGTTGCTTGTGCGTCACGCTGCAACGCATTCTCGTCTCAGCAATAGGTCATTGCCTCTACAATCCGCAAGCTTAGGCTTATTGTATCCTTCAATCTCCGGCGAAAATACGGCGGATGACAGGTAACGGTTGCAGGGGGGCTTCTGGCTTTTCCAGTCATGGTCGCTTATGTGTCTGTGATGGATAGGGTAATCGCCGCCATTCCGAATCGGGTTTGGGCGTTTATGAACGGGTTAGAGCGGATGACGGGAACGAGTATGGGGACGATGAAGACGCGGTGCTCTGGAGGATATTGCTAATGCCGCCGAAAACCCCACTGCTTGATCGGGTTAACATTCCCGCTGATCTTCGCAACTTTTCCACCGAACAGCTCAAGCAGGTGGCGGATGAGTTGCGGGCTGAGACCATCGACACAGTCTCGGTCACCGGCGGACATCTCGGCTCCTCCCTTGGTGTGGTGGAGCTGACCGTTGCCATACATGCTGTGTTTGACACCCCCCGGGACCGGTTGATCTGGGATGTCGGGCATCAATGCTACCCCCATAAGATCCTGACCGGCCGCCGGGACAGGATTCGCACATTGCGCCAGCCGGGCGGGCTGTCCGGCTTCACCCGCCGCACCGAGAGCGAATACGACCCCTTTGGCGCCGCGCATTCCAGCACCTCGATTTCGGCAGGGCTCGGCATGGCTGTGGCCCGTGACCTCAAGAAGGAAGAGCCGCCCCGCAACGTCATCGCCGTGATCGGTGACGGCTCGATGAGCGCCGGCATGGCCTATGAGGCGATGAATAATGCCGGGGCGATGAAATCCCGGCTAATCGTCATCCTGAACGACAACGACATGTCGATCGCGCCGCCGGTTGGGGCGATGAGCGCCTATCTCTCCAACCTGATCTCCTCGCGCAGCTTCCTCTCGCTGCGGGATTTCGCGGCGAAGATGGCCAAGCGCTTCCCCCGCCCCATCGAGCGGACGGCCCGGCGGGCGGAGGAATATGCCCGCGGCATCCTCACCGGCGGCACGCTGTTCGAGGAGATGGGCTTCTACTATGTCGGGCCGATCGACGGCCATAACATGGAGCATCTGCTGCCCGTGCTGCGCAATCTGCGCGATTCAGACGCGCAGGCCCCGCTGCTGCTGCATGTGGTGACGCAAAAGGGCAAGGGCTATGCGCCGGCGGAGGCCGCCGGCGACAAGCTGCACGCCACCGCCAAATTCAACGTCGTTACTGGCGAGCAGAAGAAGGCGCCGCCCGGCCCGCCGACCTACACCAATGTGTTTGCCAAGGCGCTGATCGCAGAGGCCGAGGCCAATCCGGCCATTGTCACCGTTACAGCCGCCATGCCCGGCGGCACCGGGCTCGACAAATTTGCCCAGAAATTCCCCGACCGCATGTTTGATGTCGGCATTGCCGAGCAGCATGCCGTGACCTTCGCCGCCGGTATGGCCACCGAAGGCATGGCGCCGTTCTGCACGATCTATTCCACCTTCCTGCAACGCGGTTACGACCAGCTGGTGCATGACGTGGTGCTGCAGAGCCTGCCCGTGCGCTTCGCCATGGACCGCGCCGGGCTGGTGGGCGCCGATGGCGCCACCCATGCGGGTGCTTATGATCTCTGCTACCTCGGCCCGATGCCGCGCATGGTCATCATGGCCCCCTCCGACGAGGCGGAGCTGATGCATTGCGTGGCGACTGCAGCCGCCATTGACGACCGGCCTTCCGCCTTCCGCTACCCGCGCGGCGAAGGGCTGGGGGTGGAACTGCCCGCCCGCGGCACGCCCTGGGAGATCGGCAAGGGGCGGATCCTGCGCGAAGGCGGTAGGATTGCCGTTTTGGTGCTGGGCACGCGCCTCGCTGACGCGCTGACCGCTGCGGATGAGCTGGCAGCCAGGGATTCCCGACCACGGTGGCGGATGCGCGCTTCATGAAGCCGCTCGATACCGCCTTGATCGACCAGTTGGCCAAGCACCACGAAGTGCTGATCACCGTCGAGGAAGGCGCGGCCGGCGGCTTCGGCGCTGCTGTTGCGCAGCACCTCGCCTGGAGTGGCGCGTTCGATAAGGGGTTGAAATTCCGGCCCATGACGCTGCCGGACCGGCTGATCGACCATAACACGCCGGCGGTACAGCTGATCGAAGCTGGGTTGTCCGCCCAGCATATCGTGATGCATGCGATCACGGCACTTGGCATCCAATCTCTCCATGATTTTGTCGCGATCCCGGCGCAATAAGGAGCTTATATGAGGAGCATGAAACATAATCTTCGCTCCCCCGTGCTGGCCCTGGCTGCCAGCCTGTTGATCACGCCTGCGGCTTTTGCCGCCGGTTCAGCTTCCAGCGTGCCGGTATCCGCGCTGGATAACGCCCTGATCTCGGCCATGAAATCCGCCTCCGCGGGGCAGGATTTCCAGGCCCGGTACAATACCTTGGCCCCCGTGGTCGAGCAGGCCTATGACCTGCCGGAAGTGACCAAGAACTCTGTCGGGTTTTTATGGTCCACCCTGCCTGCCGCCCAGCAGAGCGAGCTGATCGATCTGTTCACCCAGTTCACGATCTCCAGCTATGTCTCCCAGTTTGACGGATATAATGGCCAGACCATCAGCGTGCTGCCGGAGGAAAAGCCGCTGGGGCAGAAGAAGATCGTCGAGACCAAGCTGACCTCTGCGGATGGTAGCGGAGTCGAGATTGATTATGTCGTGGCCGGGAACGGAAACGACTGGAAAATCAACGACGTGCTGCTGAACGGAACGATCAGCCAGGTGGCGGTGCATGCATCAGACTTTGCATCGCTGGTGAAGTCTGGTGATGCTTCGCAGTTGATCTCCGCGCTCCAATCCAAAATCAAGACGCTCCAGGGCGGATAAGCCGTGTCTGGCTGCCCTCCCCTCCGTATAAGTCTCTGATCCTTGCAAATCCTTGCCATCTTTGCTGCCTTGCTTGCTCTCGTCGGGGCTGCTCAACAGCTCTTGGGCGCACGCCTTGTGGAGCGCTTTTGTACTGACCCAACCGCGCCCCCCAAGAACCGGCCAGGCATAACGATTCTAAAGCCTCTCTGTGGTGTCGACCCGTTGACAGAAGGGGCGCTCGAGTCGTTCTTCTTGCTTGATTATCCAGAGTATCAGCTGGTTTTTGGCGTGCATAGCAGCACCGATCCGGTCTTGGATATTCTTACCAAGCTACGCGCGCGCTACCCGGAACGCGACACGGCGCTCATGGTGAACAACTCGCTGCACGGCCAAAACCGAAAAATTTCAAATCTTATCAACATGCGCCCGTTGGCGAAGCATGAGATTATAGTGATCTCAGACGCTGACATACATGCGCCGCCTTATTATCTGGACAGGGTTATCGCCGCCCTGGAAGAACCTGGAACGGGGCTGGTAACCTCACTCTACACGGGCCTGCCCGCCACGCAGGATCTCGCTGCGCGGCTAGGTGCAGCACAGATCAACCATAATTTTCTGCCCGGTGCCTTGCTGGCCCGCCAATTGGGCCGGCAGGACTGCATGGGCGCAACGATGGCGTTGACCAAAACTGTCCTGGCGCAAATCGGCGGCCTGGAAGCCCTTACTGACAAACTGGCTGACGACCAGGTATTGGGCCGGCGGGCCTTGGCTGCGGGATACAAGATTACTCTGGCAAGAGTGCTCCCCGCCGCGACGGTACCTGAGACTGATTTCGGCGCCTTGTTCCGGCACGAGCTGCGCTGGGCACGGACGGTCCGGGCCCTGGTGACTGCCGCCTATGCCGGCTCGATCCTGCAAATGTCGCTCATATGGGCTGGCCTCACCGTTCTCACGGCAGAAGCGTCCATCTGGAGCCTGCTCCTGTTCCTGGGGGTACTCAGCATACGCCTTGCCACAGCCCGGCGCGTTGACAATGCGTTGCGCCTTCCGCGCACGGGAGGAGTCTGGCTTTTCCTGTTGCGTGATGCCTTCTCCACGATCATTTATATTGCGAGTTTTACGGGCAACAGGGTCGATTGGCGCGGGCAGTCCATGACTGCCGAATTCCGGACGGGCTTGAACCTGGTTGAGAGAGTGAGTGAAAAAATGACGATGAAAACCCTGTTTCTGCAACCACCCTCCTTCGACGGGTTCGATGGCGGCGCCGGCTCGCGCTATCAGGCGCGGCGCGAGATCAAGAGCTTCTGGTTCCCGACCTGGCTGGCCCAGCCCGCGGCGCTGCTGCCCAATTCCACGCTGATCGACGCGCCCCCGGCGCGGTTGACGATGGCGGACGTGCTGCCGCACGCCAAGACGCACCAATTGCTGATCATCCACACCTCCACCCCGTCCTTTGGCAATGACGTGAAGGTGGCGGAAGAATTCAAGAAGCTGAACCCTTCGATGATGGTCGGCTTCATCGGTGCCAAGGTAGCCGTGCAGCCGGTGGAATCGCTGGAGCGTGCCAAGGTTCTGGATTTCGTCTGCGGCAATGAGTTTGACTTCACCATCAAGGAAATTGCCGAAGGTAAGCCGCTTGCCGAAGTGCAGGGCATCTGGTGGCGCAACGAGGCCGGCGAAATCGTGAAGAACGAAGACCGCCCGCTGCTGATGGATATGGACGAACTACCCTTCGTCGTGGACGTGTATAAGAAGCATCTGAAGATGGAGGATTACTTCATCGGCTATCTGAAGCATCCGTACATCTCCATCTATACCGGCCGCGGCTGCAAGTCGCACTGCACCTTCTGTTTGTGGCCGCAGACGGTGGGCGGGCATAAATACCGCACGCGCTCGGTGGAGAACGTGATCGCCGAGATCAAGCGCGCGATCGAACTGTTCCCGAACGTGCAGGAAATCATGTTCGACGACGACACCTTCACCGACAACCTTCCCCGCGCGGAGGCCATCGCGAAGGAACTCGGCAAGCTCGGCATTTCGTGGTCCTGCAACGCCAAGGCCAATGTGCCTTATGAGACGTTGAAAGTGTTGAAGGCGAATGGCCTGCGCCTGCTGCTGGTGGGCTATGAGTCCGGCAACCAGCAGATCCTGCACAACATCAAGAAGGGCATGCGCATCGAGGTCGCGAAGAAGTTCACCGCCGACTGCCACAAGCTCGGGATCAAGATCCATGGCACCTTCATCGTCGGCCTGCCGGGCGAATCGCAAGAGACGCTGAAAGAGACGATCGCCTTCGCCAAGGAGATCAACCCGCATACCATCCAGGTCTCGCTTGCCGCGCCCTATCCCGGCACCTTCCTGTATAATCAGGCGGTGCAGGAAGGCTGGCTGGATATCGAGCATGCGGAGCTGATCGACGAGCATGGCGTGCAGATTGCGCCGCTGCATTATCCGCATCTCTCGCACCAGGAGATTTTCAACGCGGTTGAGGAAATCTACCGCCAGTTCTATTTCCGCCCGTCCAAGATCCTTTCGATCTTGAAGGAAATGGCGCTCTCTCCGCAGATGCTGGTGCGCCGCCTGCGCGAAGGCGTGGAGTTCTTTGCGTTCCTGAAGGAGCGCCAGACCACCAAGGCGGCTTAATAAAGGTTTTTGGGTGCAGCCTTTTTTCAAAAAGGCTGCATGAGAAAGCCCTGGATAGCTCAATGCTCTCCAGGGCTTTTCTATTACCCAGAACGGCGGCTATAAAAAAACCCAGAAAGCATCGAGCTTTCTGGGCTTTTTTGTAACGCAGCTTTTTGAAAAAAACTGCACCAAAAACGTTTGTACTTAAACGACAACCATCTTGATGATGGCATCCGGATCCTGAACCTGGCCGCTGGAACCGGCACCCTTCTTGATCTGCTGCACGGCATCCATGCCTGCCGTTACCTGGCCGACAATGGTGTACTGACCATCCAGCCAGCTGCACGGGTCAAAGCAGATGAAGAACTGGCTGTTGGCCGAGTTCGGATCCTGGGTGCGGGCCATGCCGACCGTGCCGGTCAGGAAGGAGGCATCCTGCGTGAATTCCGCCGGCAGGTTCGGCAGCTGGCTGCCACCCGTGCCGGTGTTCGTCGGATCGCCGGTCTGCGCCATGAAGCCAGCGATGACGCGGAAGAACTTGCAGCCATCGTAAAACCCCTGGGCGGTCAGGGTACGCAGGCGCTCGGAAGCCTGCGGGGCAAGGTCAGGACGCAGGGTAATGGTGACATCACCATATTTCAGCGTCATTTTCAGGGTATTTGAGGCCGGGGTGTCGGCCGAGGCTTCGCTCATGGTGGCTCCCGTTAACAATGTGGCGGTGGCGGCAGAGATAAAGGTGCGGCGGCTGGTCATGCGTTCCCTTTCAGTTTTGCCTTGGTTGTCTCGTTGGTCAGTTTCGGCACGAAGGAGGAAATATCCCCGCCAAACGAGGCGATGTCCTTCACGAAACGCGAAGAAATGAACTGGTGGCGTTCACTGGCCATCAGGAAAACGGTTTCGATCTCTGGATCCAGCCGGTAATTCATCCCGGCCATCTGGAATTCATAATCGAAATCTGAAACAGCGCGCAGACCACGGACGATCATCTTCGCGCCGACTTCCCGCGCGCAATCGATCAGCAGCGAGGAGAAGGGTCTGACATCCACACTGATACCAGCCTTTGCAGCGACAGGCACCACTTCCGCCCGCACGAGCTCTACGCGCTCTTCCAGAGAAAAAATCGGCCTCTTCCCGATATTCATCGCCACGCCAATCACCAGCCTGTCCACCAAACGCGCCGCGCGGGTGATGATGTCGATGTGCCCGTTGGTGATGGGGTCAAACGTCCCGGGATAAAGCGCGATTCGCTCAGCCATCCATGCCCTCCTCAGGCTCCTGGTCCTGCTGGTCATCCTCCAGCACGGGGAAAACACTGGTCACGCGCTCATCATCGTCGAGACGGAACAAGGTTACCCCCATGGCCGTACGGCCCGTCAGGCGCACCTGATCCGCCGGCACGCGGATCAGTCTCCCGCCATCGGTCACCAGCATCACGTCATCACCGGGGCGAACAGCGAAGCTTGCGGCGACGGCCTTGCCATTACGGCGGAGGTTGAGGGTGATATTGGCCACCCCCTGCCCGCCACGGCCGGTCACACGGTATTCATAAGCAGAGGATCGCTTACCGAAACCGGAATCGGTAACGGTGAGGATGATCTCCTCCGCATCCGCCAGTTCCCGTACCTTGTCTTCGGAGAGCGCAACGTCGGCCACCGCCTCTTCAGCTTCCTCCGGTGCCGCGCCTTCCTCCTCCGCTGCGCTGTTGCGCTGCTTCAGATAGGCTGTACGCTCTTCCACGCTGGCCTCGACATGGCGAAGCGTACAAAGGCTCATCACCTCGTCATCCTTGCCGAGCTTAATGCCACGCACGCCGGTTGAATCCCGTCCGGAGAACACGCGCAGCGTCTCATCGGTGATCTGGAAGCGGATGCAGCGGCCAAGCTTTGTGGCAAGGAACACATCATCCCCGTCACGGCAGGTGGCAACACCAATCAGATGATCGTCCTCATCCAGCTTCATTGCGATCAGGCCGGACGCACGGACATTCTTGAAATCCGCCAGCCTGTTGCGACGGACATTGCCGGATGAAGTGGCAAAGACCAGATGCAGATTCTCCCACAGGCTTTCATCCTGCGGCAAAGGCAGCACCGTTGTGATCTGATCCGCGCCCAGGTCCGGCAGAAGATTCACCAGCGCCCGTCCCTTGGTGTTGGCCGCGGCTTCAGGCAGGCGCCAGACTTTCTCACGATAGACCTTGCCACCGGAGGAGAAGAACAGCACGAATTGATGCGTATGGGCATTGAAGCTGCGCGTGACGATGTCATCACCGCGCGTTGCCGCCGCCGAACGGCCGCGCCCGCCGCGATTTTGCTGGCGGAACACCTCCAGCGGCGTGCGCTTGATGAAGCCGTCGCGCGTGAGGGTGATCACCATCTGGCCCGGTTCGATCAGGCTTTCATCGTCCAGGTCGGCATCCACATCCTCGATGGAGGATTTGCGCGGGTTGGCGATCTTCTCGCGGGCTGCGACGATCTCGGCCTGCATCACCTCCAGGCGGCGGATGCGCGAGCCGATGATCTCCAGATATTCCTTGATCTTCTCTGCAACTTCCGCCAGTTCGGCCTGGATCTTCTCGCGCTCCAACCCGGTCAGACGGGCCAGGCGCAGTTCCAGAATGCCACGCGCCTGCGCTTCGGTCAGATGGATGGTATTCTCTACGGAGACCGCATTGCCGGCATCGTCAACCAATGCCAGCAGCGGCAGCACGTTTTCAACCGGCCAGTTGCGCTCCATGAGCGCCGCGCGGGCAGCGTTGGAATCCGGCGCGCTACGGATGATGCGGATGACTTCATCGATATTCGCAACCGCGATGCCAAGCCCAATCAAGAGATGAGCGCGGTCGCGCGCCTTGTTCAGATCGAAGCGTGCCCGGCGGAGGATCACCTCCTCGCGGAATTCGATGAACAGGCCGAGCAATTCCCGCAGCCCCATCTGGCGCGGCTTGCCCCTGTCCAGCGCCAGCATGTTAATGCCAAAGCTCTGCTGCAGACTGGTCAAACGATAGAGCTGATTCAGCACCACCTCACCAGTGGCATCACGCTTCAGCTCGATCACGATCCGCATGCCTTCGCGGTCGGACTCATCGCGCAGATCGGCGATGCCTTCGATCTCCTTGGCGCGGACAAGCTCGGCGATACGCTCCAGCAAAGTGGATTTGTTCACCTGATACGGAATCTCGGTGACGACGATCGCGTCACGGTCCTTGCGGATTTCCTCAATCGTCGCGCGCGCACGAAGAATGATGGACCCCCTGCCCGTCTCGAACGCATTGCGAATGCCTGAGCGGCCCAGAATGATGCCCGCGGTCGGAAATCCGGCCCGGGCACAATCTTCATAAGCTCCTCCAGCGAGATCGCCGGATTAGAGATCATCGCCAACACGGCATCCATGATCTCGGCGGGGTTATGCGGCGGAATATTCGTCGCCATGCCCACGGCAATACCGTTAGAGCCGTTGATCAGCAGGTTCGGGAAAGCGGCCGGGAGCACACGCGGCTCCTGCTCGCTTTCGTCATAGTTCGGCTGGAAATCGACAGTATCCTTGTCGATATCGGCGAGCAGCAGCATCGCCGACGGGGCCAGGCGCATCTCGGTATAACGCATGGCCGCCGGCATATCGCCATCGATGGAACCGAAATTCCCCTGCCCGTCGATGAGCGGCAGGCGCATTGAGAAACTCTGCGCCATTCGCACGGCGGAAAGGTAAATCGCGCTATCACCGTGCGGGTGGTAGGTACCCATCACATCACCGGTCATACGCGCGGATTTACGGTAGGGTTTGTCCGGCGTGTTACCGGCTTCATTCATCGCATACAGAATGCGGCGGTGAACCGGCTTCAACCCGTCGCGTGCATCGGGCAGCGCGCGGGAAACAATAACCGACATGGCGTAATCCAGATAGGATTTACGCATCTCCTGTTCGATCGAAACAGGCTCCTGCCCCCGGGGAACCAGAGGACCGGTGCCGGGCTCGTCAGTGATATCGCTCATGTCAGCTCAAAGAGTTCGCGGCTGCGATTGTCTGCGAAGACGACAGACAATCGCAAGGCTTTGATTTTAATCGCAAAAATTTTCCGCATTGTGGGCGATTTATAGCATGCGCGCAGGAGCTTTACAAATCACCGCGCCGACCCGTTTACCCAAAAGCGCAGGCTTTAAACCAAGCCAGTCTGACGCTTCGTTTGCAGACGGCTGGCACGCAGGATGGCACGGATATCGGCCAGCGCGATATCCAGATCCCGGTTCTCTACGATATAATCAAACTCAGGCGCGTGGCTGATCTCGGCCTCCGCGTGAACCATGCGGCTGGCCACCTGTTCAGGGCTGTCTCCTCGCTTAACCAAGCGGTTATGCAGCACTTCCAGAGATGGCGGCTTGATGAACACTCCCACCACATCATCCCCCAGCGATTCACGCAGTTGCCTGAACCCCTGCCAGTCAATGTCGAACATCACATCCCGGCCCGCCTTCAGCGCCTCTTCAACCGGGCCGCGCGGCGTGCCGTAGGAGCGGCCGAACACGCGGGCATATTCGAGCAATTCTCTTGCCTCCACCATCTCGTCGAATTTTTCCTGCGAGATGAAGAAATAATGCTTACCCTCTTTTTCGCCCAGGCGGCGCTCGCGCGTCGTCACACTGACCGAAAGGGAGAGCTGATCGTCGATCTCCAGCAGCGCGCGAGAGAGCGTCGTCTTGCCCGCACCGGAGGGCGCGGCAAGCACCAGACAAAGACCGCGCCTACTCAATGTTCTGCACCTGTTCACGCAGCTGCTCGATCGCGGCCTTCAAAGCGAGGCCGATATTGGTGAGCGTGGTAGAGGCGGACTTGCTGCACAGCGTATTCGCCTCCCGATTGAATTCCTGCATCAGGAAATCCAGCTTGCGGCCTACCCCAGCGCCTTCCGCCAAAAGCGCCTTAGCCGCCGCGACATGCGCAGAGAGGCGGTCCAGCTCCTCCCGCACGTCAGATTTTGTTGCGAGCAGAGCGATTTCCTGCGCCAGACGGTCCTCCGGCAGCCCCTGGGCGTTGCCCAGCAGCTCGGCCAGTTGCGTTGCCAGGCGGACGCGGTGCAGTTCAGGCTGTTTGGCTGCTTCCAGCCGCGCCGCCTCGTGCAGCACCTCGATCTCTTGCAGATTTGTACTGACAATGGCCGCCAGCTTCTGCCCCTCGGCCGCCCTGGCTTGCGCCAAGCCCTCCAACGCCTGGTAAAAACCGGCCTGAACAGCTGCGGCCAAGGCAGCACGGTCTTCTTCGCTCTCGTCCTGGGATGCGGCGCTGCGCATCACGCCCGGAAGGGCCAGCAGCAATTCCGCACGGGGGGCAATGCGCCAGGGATAAAGTCAGCCAGCTCAATGGCTAAGCTCTTGATCCGTTCCAGAGCTGCCATGTCGGGCTGAAGCGCAGCAGCCGAATCGCGCTTCAGCGTGAGCGTTCCGGAGACATTGCCGCGTCGCAACCGCTTGGCGGCCAGGTCACGCAGCGTGAATTCCAACCCCTCCAACCCTGGCGGCAGGCGCAGCTTCACATCCAGGCCACGCCCATTCACGCTACGCAGCTCCCAGGCAAAAGCGCTGCCACCATGCTCCCCCTGGGCCCGGGCAAAGCCGGTCATAGAAACGATCCGTACTGACTCTGTCATGGGCTGGCCTCATAGCAGTTGAGTGATAAACTCACCATATGTTGAGACCGTCCAATCAGCGCCGGCTGACATGGTGCCTTGGCATGTATGCCAGCGGTTCGACATGGCTTTTCAACGCGGCCCGCGCGGTTGCCGCCGAGCTTCAACCCACAACGCCGCACCGGGCCGTCTATCTGGAAACCCTCCCCCATCTTGTACGGCTTCCCCCGGGGCCGGTCGTGGTGAAAAGTCACCAGCTCGCCCCGCAGTTGGCGCAGTTCATGGAGGCCCACTCCAGCCGTATCCTGCTCTCTCTACGCGATCCGCGTGATGCAGTGACCTCACTGATGCAGCATATGGGGCAGAGTTTTCCGCACGCCCTGCTTTGGGTAGAACGCTCAGCCCTTTTTTGTGCCCGCTATGCGGGCAAAGAACACGCTACATTATTTATTTACGAGCGGGGATTTACCGAGCAGCCGGAAACTTTCGACCGGCTGGCAGCCGCTTTTGGCGGCACCCTGCCGCTCCCTGCGCGCGAGAGTCTGTTTGCCGGCACAAGAAGGCACATGATCGAGGATAGGATCTCAAAACTTGAAAACGCACCGACCAGATGGCGCAATCCGGCGACCGGCGACCTCGTGGATACGGATACCCAATGGCATACCCACCATGCCGGCAGAACCGGCGAGACCGGGCGTTGGCAGCATTTTCTGCCGGGCGATAACATACGCAAGATTGAAGGACGCCTAGCTGCGTTCATGAAAGATTTCGGCTACGCCACCTGAACGTCCAGATTTACGGAATAATTTTTTAATTTAAAAATCCACGAAATAAAAATTCTTCAAAATTTCATATTAAGCGAAATATTAGAAAATTTTTATCCATCCAACCGTACTTTAATCTTTCCGCCCATATCATCCAGGCAGTAAATCTCGTATTTTATGCGTCGGCGATGTTCAACGTAGGGTATAGAAAAAGGTAGAATTATATGACCAGCAGACCCTCTCACGGCGTGACCATTTGGGCTGTGCCGCGCTTCCGCAGGCCGGAGCCGCCTTCTGTAGGGCAGACGGATCAACCCGCTTTAGCGGATAGCGCGACCCGATCGACCAGCGAAGCTCAGCTGCGAGCCGAACCAGCCTCACCTGAGGGCAACTTGGACCGCCCCGCCCAGCCGATACCAAGGCACTAATTCAAAAAATGCTTTCGCCGTGGGGCGGAGACTTACGCAACGCCAGCCCGCAACAGATCATGGATGTGCAGCACCCCCACGGGCCTGCGCTCCTCAACCACGAACATACATGTGATCTTGGCGTCGCTCATCCGTGCCAAGGCCTGGGCGGCCATGCTGTCTGCCGTGATCGTTTGCGGCGAATGGCGCCGCCCCATGGCGTCGTCCACCCTCATATCCCGGAAGCCATCCTGGAAGGCGCGGCGAAGATCACCATCCGTCAACACGCCGATCAGCGCGCCTGCATCGTCCACCACACCCGCTATGCCGAAACGCTTTGAGGTCATTTCCACGACCCCCTGGGAGAGCATCGTGCCCTGGCGCACCAGCGGCAATTCGTCTCCGGTGTGCATAAGCTGTCTCACAGTGAGCAGCTGCGCCCCCAGCTTGCCGCCGGGATGGTAGCGGCGAAAATCATGGGCGGAAAACCCGCGCCGTTCCAGCAAAAGGACCGCCAGCACATCGCCCGCGACAAGCTGCATGGTGGTACTGGTGGTGGGCGCCAGGCCATTGGGGCAGGCTTCCTCCGCAGCCGGTAGGAAAAGCCCGACATCCGCCGTGCGCCCCAGCGCCGAATCAGGCCTTGAGGTGATGGCGATCAGCCGATTCCCGAAGCGGCGCGTGTAAGTGATGATATTGGCCAGCTCTGGCGCCTCACCTGACCAGGAAAGCGCCAGCACCACGTCTTGAGGCGCAATCATGCCCAAATCGCCATGGCCGGCTTCCGCCGGATGCACGAAATGGCTGTGCGTCCCGGTACTGGCCAAAGTCGCCGCGATCTTGCGCCCGATATGGCCCGATTTGCCCATGCCGGTGACAACCACCGCGCCACCGCTCTGCTCGATCGCTTGGACAGACGCCAGAAACGCTTCTGCCAGCCCGGTCTCCAGCGCCGCCCTCATGAAGGCCAGGCCGTTCATCTCGGTGTCGATCGTGCGGGCGATACGGTCCAGAGCCGCATCTTTTTCCTGCGCCCCCATGCCCAGCCCCGCCACCGCGCTGCTCACTTCGACGGCCCTTTGGCCACATGGTCAAACGCCATGAGCCCCTTCACCAGCCCCTCGAAATCTTTCAGAGCGATCATGTTTGGCCCATCGGAGGGGGCTTTGTCGGGGTCGGGATGAGTCTCAATGAACACACCCGCAACGCCAACCGCCACGGCAGCCCGCGCCAGCACGGGCACGAATTCCCGCTGCCCACCGGAGGAACCGCCCTGCCCCCCGGGCTGTTGGACCGAGTGCGTGGCATCGAAAATCACCGGCGCGCCATAAGAGGCCATCACCGGCAACCCCCGGAAATCAGACACCAGCGTGTTATAGCCAAAGCTGGTGCCACGCTCAGTCAGCATAACACGCGGATTGCCGGACTGGGTGAGCTTCGTCACCACATTCTTCATATCCCACGGGGCCAGAAACTGGCCTTTCTTCACATTCACCACCGCCCCCGTCTGGGCGGCGGCGACCAGCAGATCCGTCTGGCGACAGAGAAAAGCGGGAATCTGCAGAATATCAACGATTTCCGCCACAGGCGCGCATTGCTCGCGCTCATGCACGTCAGTGAGCAGGGGCAGGCCGAGCCTGGCCTTTATGTCGGCGAAAATCTGCAGGGATGCATCCAGCCCCACGCCGCGCGCCCCGGAAAGGCTGGTCCTGTTCGCTTTGTCGAAGGAGGATTTGAACACCAGCCCGATGCCCAACCGATCGCTAATCTCCTTCAACGCACTGGCGCACTCAAAGGCATGTGCCGCGCTCTCGATCTGGCACGGCCCCGCGATCAGGGCAAAGGGCAATGAATTGCCAAAACGCACGTCACCCACCGTTACAACGGGTTCGGGCGCGGTTGCCATCTTGTCCATCTCAATCCTTCTGCGAGCTGCGGTACAGTTCAATATAATCTCTGTACCGGGAAGAAAACCTGCCGTTTCTGGGGAAGCTGCCAGCGCATGGTCGCGTGGCAGCCAGAGCATTGTGCCAAGGCCAAGTGCGGGGTGACCACAAAGCGCAATGGCCATCCAAACCGCGGAGCATGGATTTTTGTTTTTATTTCAGGTGGTTAAGCGAGTATTCGTGCCCACACCGCGCCGCAATAGGGCAGAGCCTCAAGCTCCGCCCCCTGCCACATGGTATTAGTGAGTCCAGTTTTCCTTGCGGTCGGACCGGAAATTATCCGCATAGGATTTGGGTTTCTTGATCCGGGCCGACGGAATTTCAACGTCATAAGGAATACCCTCCGCCTCTGCATAGGCAATGGCGGCTTCCCGGCTGTCGAAGGTCAAACGGATTTGCTGGCGCATATCATCAGAACCCGTCCATCCCATCAGCGGATCGCGGATCTTGGCTTTCTCCGGCTCATATTGAAGCACCCAGCGATGCGTCCTGGCCAGGCCCGATTGCATGGCCGATTTGGGAGGAAGAAAGATACGAGCCCGCATGAATATCACTCCTAGCTGGTCGGGGCGCCCGGATTCGAACCGGGGGCCTCTTGTACCCAAAACAAGCGCGCTACCAGGCTGCGCCACGCCCCGAACTGCAGTGGGGATTAGCCGCCGGAAAACGGCTTGGCAATCACCTTGTCACCTACATTAATATTGTTGGCAGCCGTAATGCCCCCCTGCAACTCCAGCGTGGCCTTCACCGGCACGCCCGAGGAGATGGTATTAAGGGAATAAGGCACAGTATTCTCAGCGATTGCGACAATCGTACCATCAGCGCCAATGAAGACCATATCCTCCGGCACCGGGCAATTCTTCATCCACATCTCTGAGACTTGCGGTGTCGGCCACATGAACAGCATGCCCTGATCCGCCGGAATGGAGGTACGGAACATCTCTCCCGTCGCTTGTTCCTGCGCGGTCGTCGGCAGTTCAACGGTAAAATGATACTCTTTTCCGGCGGTGGTCTTGATCGTCAAAGATTCTCGGTCGGAAGCTTCGGCTGGGGACCGGTCGGATCATCATTTACCGCCTGGGCCAAAGCAAAGTGCCCAACCAGCAGACCGGCCATCAGGGCCGGAGCAAAAATCTTCATGCAACTCCTCCGTGCCGTGCCTATGTGCCCAAGGGCACCGCGGCAAGGCAAGCGTGGACAATCAGGCGCCACGCATGCCATGAGGCAAAAGTGAGACGCGCTCTGCCCGCCGCCGTTTTTCTGATCCTCGCTTTTCTGCTCAGGTTGCCGATTGCTGCACCGCTCCGTGCTGGATTGGGATGAGAGCATCTATCTCCTCATGGCCCGGGCTTGGCGGGGGGCACCTGCCCTACACCACGATATGGGATAATAAGCCGCCGGGAATCTATGCCATTTTCGCCCTGTTCCAGACCTTATTCCGGGGTGGAGGCGATCCGGCTTCGCCACCGTTATGTGCATGGCGCTGCTGGCCTGGGCTGTGTCGGAGATTATCGCCCTCCTCACCAGAAGCCGGTCGGCTGGGTGGGGTCGGATGCCTGGTGATTTCGCCTCGCTCTCGAATGACGGGCTCTCGGCCAACACCGAATTTTCATGGCCTGCTTTACGGCCTGGCGGTGTTGGCCGTGTTGCGGGCCACCCGGCATGGTTGGCGGGCCTGCGCTTGGCGGCGGCATTCATGGTCAAATATGTCTGCGCGCCAGAAATTCCGGTGGTGCTGGCGTTGCTCTGGCACCGCCGGCGCGCGCCGCCGAGCTGGCAGGCTGTGCTGGCCGCCGCCTTACCGCTGCTGGCCGTGACTTGCTTTATGCTGGCGCGGGAAGGCTGGCGCTGTGGTGGGATTGCGCGATCACAGCCAATTTCCGGCGGGCGGAGGTTCATTTCTCCGCACACAGATTATGGACGGCTGTTGAACAGCAGGCCGAAAGATGGGGGACACTCTACTTGGCTGGCTGCTGGGTTGCCTTGCGCATGAAACGGCTCAGCGCGCCGCTCTGGTTTCTGCCGTTATGGCTGCTCGCGGCTCTGATTGGCGCCGTGGGGGCTAAATCCTTCTTCGACCATTATTTTCTGGAGCTTTTGCCGCCGCTCTGCATCGCGGCAGGCTTGATTTTCGCATGGCTTCCCGGCCGGTTGCTGCCACGCTTGGCGTTTCTTCTGGTCATTATCAGCTTGCCCGCTCGCGCAGGCTGGATCGCCCTGTCGCAGGCTTCCGGACCAGACTCGCAACGCATCGCGGCAAGGGATCTGCGCGCCGCTGGGGCCACCAGCCTCTATGTGTTTGATGGTCAACCAATTCTTTATGCACTGACCAATCTGCCCGCGCCAACCTATTATGTCTTTCCCTCGGAACTGGTCGGAAACTCCCTGGCGCAGGTCGCAGGCGTTGATCCTGTGCAGGAGGTCGGACGCATTTTGGCCACGCGGCCTGAGTACATTATCCGCCATAGCTGGCCGCGCGATCCCGCTTTGACGAACGCTGCAGTCTATTCTGAGATGGATGCCGCACTCGCCGTTCATTATGTGCTCTGGCAGCATGTGAAAGGGATCGACATCTATAAGTTGAAATGACGCTCACGGCAGATGATCATGGCGCGCACGGGTCGTTCGTCTTGTCATAGCCCAGCCTATTGGTCCCTGAGCATGGCCTCCAGCTTATAGTAAGCCGCCTCGGCCTCTTCTGCCGCTTCCCGCAATGCCTCTTGGCCAAAGAAGCCCTGCGCGCGCATCGCCGCAACGCCCGCCGGCAGGCCGTGCACGCGGATCAGCTTGGCGATTCCCACCATTTCCTGAGTGGTTTCACCCGAAATGAGCTGGTCGCCGACAAATTCCAGGCCCACCTTGGGGCCAACCGACCAGCAACGCCTGGCGCGGCGCGTGGCGCCCCCCATCATGTGAAGGACAACCTCATCGGGCAGGCTGAAAATCGCACCAAGATCCACGAGAACGCCGCCCGGCGATTCGTCAAGGACCAGACAATTATAGACCCCCTGGCTATACCCCTCCCCCACAACGAGCTTGGCGCTCTTGATTACGGGAATCCTTGTCACATTCCGGCGCTCGGCAAGCATGGATTGTGTCGTCTCACCCGCCTTGAATACCGGAGGCTGAAATTTGCCGGAGAGCATCTCCATCCCTTCTGCGCCAGTACCTATCTCCAGATGCGCAGCAGCCGCTATCTGCGGCGCTGCGGTGATCTGTACTCTGGCGCCGAATGGTTAAAGGAAACTGAAGCCGGTTCTGGCCGGTCTTGATCCAGGTCAATGAAGCGGCTGACCCACCCGGCATAGGCGGAAGACATATCTGTTTGGATGTTTGTCTCTATGCCGATTCTGGATCTCACCGCTTTCCGGCGCACCACTTTGAGTGCGGCCCCCTTCAAACACATGGTTGTAAGCAATTTCATGACGCCCGACAGCGCATCCGCGGCGGTGCAGGATTTTCCCGCAATCGACCACGCCGGTCTGCTGCCGGTGGAGGCCACAAGCCCGGGGCCTGCCTTCAAGGCGCTTCTGCGCGAACTTACCGGCCCCGAGGTAACGGCGGCTTTTTCAGAGAAATTCGATGTCGACCTTATGGGCAGGCCGACCATGGTGACGATTCGCGGCCGGGCGCAGGAAAAGGACGGACGCATCCATACCGACAGCGAGGCCAAGCTCATCACCGCCCTGCTCTACTTCAACGAAGACTGGCAGGCTGAAGGCGGCCGGCTGCGCCTGCTGCGCAGCGCCACGGACCTGAACGACATGATTACTGAGGTGCCACCCGCCCTGGGCACTCTGGTTGCCTTCCAGCGCTCGGACAATTCCTTCCATGGGCATGAGCCTTATGTCGGCGTGCGGCGCTATGTGATGATCAACTGGATGGCAAACAGCCTCGCCGCCCAGCGTGAGTTGTTACGCCACCGCCTGTCCGCCCAGGCCAAGAAGATCTTCAACTATGCCTGAGCCTCATGGCCCGAAGGCCTGCCTTCTAGAAAGCTTTGCCGGCGCAACCGCGCGCGCCAAACCTTATCCGCACTGGCTGCTGCATGGCGTGCTGCCAGATGCCATGGTGAACGACATCTGCGCCCTGCCCCTGGCGCCCCCCATGGTAGAGGACACTCTCGGCCGCCGCGAAACGCATAATACGAGCCGGCTGTTCTTTGGTACTGCTCAGCAGGAGCGTTTTCCCGTTTGCGCAAGCTTGGCGAAAGCATTGCAGAACGCCAATTGCACCGAACGCTTGCAGGCTCTTACCGGCGCAAGACTTCAAGGAAGCTTTTTGCGGATCGAATATTGCCTGGATACGGACGGCTTCTGGCTCGAACCGCATACCGATATCGGCGCCAAATTTTTCACGATGCTGATCTATCTGAACGACCCACCCAACGGCGAGGAATGGGGCACGGATATCTATGAGACATCAGCCAAACGGCTCGGTCCGGCTCCTGGGGGGCGCAATCGCGGGCTGATCTTCGTGCCAGGCCAAAATACCTGGCATGGCTTCGAAAGACGGCCGATCACCGGCGTGCGCCGGTCTCTGATCGTGAACTATGTGACCCCGGACTGGCGGGCACGGCATGAGCTTGCCTTTCCCGCCGCGCCGCTGGCGTAGAAAATTTCAGCCGCGCTGATAGGGTTCGCGGTGGATGGCTGTCCAGAAGCCGCCCTGCGCATCGGTAAAGCCGCGATACATGCCCGAGGAATTGAACACCAGCACAGGCGCTCCCTGGGGACCCAGCGCGATCATGCCGCCTTCCCCTTCCTGCGCCCCCAATTCTGCGATCAGTGTTGCTGCTGCCTCTTCCAGAGCCTGCCCGCCAAGGCGCACCCTGGCCGCCAGCTCCGCCGCGGCGGTAAAGCGAATAAACACCTCGCCATTTCCGGTGCAGGACACAGCGCAACCCGCATCATCCGCGAATGTACCAGCACCGATCACCGGCGCATCCCCAACCCGCCCAGGCCGTTTGGCGGTGTAGCCGCCTGTGGAGGTCGCTGCCGCCAGACCGCCGGAAGCATCGCGCGCCACGGCCCCCACCGTGCCGTGCCGGTCCGCATCGCTACGCGTGTCGGGCGCGCCGCGCGCCCGGCGGTCCAACTCCAGCGCCAGAGCCACGCGGCGGCGCTCAGTCTCGAAATAAGCCGCCGGCTCGAAATCCATGCCAGCTTCGCGCAGAAACGCCTCGGCCCCCTCGCCCATCATCAACACATGGCCGGAACGCTCCATCACCAGGCGCGCCGCCTCTACGGGATTACGCGGACCGCAAATACCGGCCACTGCGCCAGCCGCGCGGTCACGCCCCCGCATCACCGCAGCGTCCATTTCCGGGCGCCCGGCCGAGGTTAGCACTGCCCCGTGCCCCGCATTGAATAGCGGGGCATCCTCCAGCATCTTCACCGCAGCGATGGCTGCATCAAGCGCCGCGCCACCCGCTGCAAGCACCTGCCACCCCGCGCGCAAAGCCGCACGCAACCCTTCGTGATAGGCTGCCCGGCTGTCCTCATCCAGGCTATGCATCGGAATGGTTCCGGCGCCTCCGTGGATCGCAAGCATGGGAATGTTCTGTGCCATTATCCCGTCACTCCTTCACAGTGTGTTCTTCAGCAAGGTCGGTCAGAATTGCAGAGGGGATGGTGGGGCTGAACAAAGCGCTGCGTTTTAGTACGAACCAGCCTACCGCGAGACAGATGATCACCACCGGAAGCACCGCCACGGTGAAAGTGCCATCGGGGTAGTCAAACCCCATCAGCACCAGCACGCCCAGCAGGAAGGCAAGCGTCGCCCAAGCGGAATAAGGAGCAAAAGGCAGGCGGAAAGCCACCGCCTCCAGCTCGCCACGCCGCACCGCCCGGCGGAACATCATCTGGCAGACGATGATGAAGGCCCAGGTGCTCAGAATCCCCAACGAGGCGACATTCAGCACGATCTCGAACACTTGGCTCGGCACAAGATAATTCAGGATGACGCCGAAGAAATAGATCACCAGCGTCACCACGATGCCGCCATAAGGTACCTTGGCCCTGTTCATCTTGCCGACGAAAGACGGCGCGGAGCCGCCCATGGCCAGAGAGCGCAGCACACGCCCGGTGGAATAGAGCCCGGAATTAAGTGAGGATAAAGCCGCGGTGAGCACAACGACATTCATCACGCTACCGATACCAGGAACGCCCAGCGAGCCAAAGAAAGTGACGAACGGGCTGGTGCCAGCATGGTAGGCGCTCCAGGGCATCAGCAGCACCAGCAGCACCACGGACCCGACATAGAACAAGGCAATGCGGTACATCACGGCATTGATGGCACGCGGCAGCACGCGCTTCACATCCTGAGCCTCGCCCGCGGCGGTGCCAACCAGCTCTATCCCGGAATAGGCAAAGATCACGCCCTGCATCAGCACCACGGCCGGTAACAGCCCATGCGGAAAAATACCGCCATGATCGGCGATCAGATGCAGCCCCGTCGCCTGCCCTGCGACCGGATGGCCAGAGATAAGGAACACCACGCCAATGATGAGAAACAGCACCAGCGCGCCCACCTTGACCAGCGAGAGCCAGAATTCCATTTCACCGAACCAGCTCACCGCCATCAAATTCATAGCCCCGATGAGAACCATGGCAATGAAAGCGAATAGCCATTGCGGTACGCCGGAGAACACGTTCCAATATTTCATGTAGAGCGCGGCGGCTGTGGTATCGACGATGCCCGTCATTGCCCAGTTTAAATAAAACATCCAGCCCGCGACGAAGGAACCGCGTTCACCCAGGAATTCCCGTGCATAAGACACGAAACTACCGGAGGTGGGACGGTGCATCACCAGTTCACCCAGGGCACGCATGATAAAAAAGGAGAAAATGCCGCAGACCAGATAAACCAGCGCCAGCGAGGGGCCTGCATGCTGCAACCGTCCGCCCGCACCCAAAAACAGGCCCGTGCCGATGGCGCCCCCAATGGCGATCATTTGCATCTGGCGGGGTTTAAGCCCCTTGTTATAGCCATGTTCATGCGAATCAAGCCATGCGCGCTTTTCGGCTGCTGTCGCTGGTAAGGCGGTTATGGGTGAAGCAGAAGGGTCTTCCATGTAATCTTTTCTCTCGCTCGCTGACGGCTACATAATTCAGCCGGCACACATAGGCGTGCGCCCTATTGGTCAGCAAGGCTGAGTTAATTTTTTCAAGTTCCGCAAAGAAAAATTGCGTTAACGCCTTGCCATGAGGCAGGGCCAAACCGTCTTGCCAGCGCTCCTTTCCGTAAGGGCCGTCGTTACAAGCAGGCCGTTATGGCTGGCTTCCTGAAGCGCTCAAGCCCATTCACGCCGATATATCCGTCTAGTGCGTCCCCCCGGGAAGATATGGCGCAACCTGGTGCCAGCCGTCCCAGATCATTTGCACCGCCACATAGAGCACGATGAGGATGCCGATCCACGCAACCCAGGGAAAACGCTGCATGATGCCTGCCACAAGACTGGCTGCCACGCCCATCAGGCCGACAGAGACAATAAGCCCGATCCCCAACAGCACGGGATGATTTCGGGCGGCGCCCGCGACCGCAAGGACATTATCCAGGCTCATCGAAACATCCGCGATAACGATCTTCCAGATCGCGGCACTCAGGCTGGCCGGCGCGGTGCCGTGAGCCTCGCCCTCCTTGCCTTGGGCATAAAGCTCCCGCGCGGATTTCCATACCACCCAAAGCAGCAATATGCCACCCGCCAGAGTAAGGCCGATGATGGCCAACAACTTTAAAGCCACCAACGCAAATGCAACACGGATAATGGTCGCGCCGATAATGCCGACCGATATCGCCATCCGGCGCTGCTCCGGCTTGAGCCGCGCGACAGCCAGACCGATAACGATGGCATTGTCCCCCGCCAACACCAGATCGATCAGCAGGATCTGAGGCAAAACGGCGCAAAATCTAACTATGTCCATGGCCCGGAACTGACCTGCCACGCCTCGGCGTTGTCAATGTGGTTGCAGACGATTAGGCCGTGCACAGAATTCTGTCGCCAGGAGTGCGCGATGATCCCTCGCTATACCCGTCCCCAGGCCGCCGCCATTTGGACCCAGGAGAACAAGTACCGAATCTGGTTCGAGATCGAGGCCTGCGCCTGCGAGGCCATGGCCAAGTTCGGCGCCATCCCGGCTGAGGCGGCGAAGGTGATCCGCGAAAAAGGGCGACGTGGCGCATGGCCGCCTTCACCGAGGCCGACACGCGCGAGATCGACGCGATCGAGGCGGAGACGCGGCATGACGTGATCGCCTTTCTCACTTGGCTGGCCAAGCGGATCGGGCGAGGATAGCCGGTTCGTGCACCAGGGCCTTACGTCCTCCGACGTGCTGGATACCTGCCTTGCCATGCAGCTTACCCAGGCTGCAGACCTGCTGCTGGAGGATCTCGACAAGGTGCTGGCGGCGCTGAAGAAGCGGGCGCTTGAGCATAAATACACGCTGACCATCGGGCGCAGCCACGGCATCCATGCCGAGCCGACGAGTTTTGGCCTGAAACTCGCCGGGCACTACGCCGAATTCGCACGCAACAAGCAGCGCCTGTCGCCGCGCGGGCGGAAATCGCCACCTGCGCCATCTCCGGTGCGGTGGGCACCTTCGCGCATGTTGACCCGCGCGTGGAAGAGTATGTGGCGGAGAAGCTGGGGCTGGCAGCCGGAGCCGGTCTCCACCCAGGTGATCCCGCGCGACCGGCATGCGGCGTTTTTCGCGGCGCTGGGGGTGATCGCCTGCGGCGTCGAGCGGCTGGCGACCGAGGTCCGGCATCTGCAGCGCTCGGAAGTGCGGGAGGCGGAGGAATTCTTCCATGCCGGGCAGAAGGGCTCCTCGGCCATGCCACATAAGCGCAACCCGGTGCTCTCCGAAAATCTCTGCGGCCTGGCGCGGCTGGTGCGCGCGGCGGTGATCCCGGCGATGGAGAATGTGGCGCTGTGGCATGAGCGCGACATCTCCCATTCCTCGGTCGAGCGCGGGATTGGGCCGGATGCGACGGTGACGCTGGATTTCGCCCTCGTCCGGCTGGCGGGAATGATGGAGAAGCTGACGATCTACCCCGAGCAGATGGCGGCGAATGTCGAGAGCCTGGGCGGGGTGGTGCATTCCGGCGAGGTGCTGCTGGCGCTGACCAAGGCGGGGATTCTGCGCGAGGACGCCTATAAGATCGTGCAGCGCAACGCCATGGCGACCTGGACGAAGCTGGGCCAGCCGGGTGCGAAAAGCTTCCGCGAAAACCTGCTGGCGGATGCGGAAGTGGCCGGCCGGGTGTCCGAAGCGGCCATCGACGCGGCGATGAGCGCCGAAATGCACCATGCGCATGTGGATACGATCTTCCGCCGGGTGTTCGGGAGAGCTAACACGGCGCTGACGCGGAGGCTGCCTTGTGGAAATCCGTCTGGGACAACGGGGATGTTTAAGAGATTTGACCGCTATGCGTAATCCGCTTTCGCCGCCCTGCTCGCGGCCGCCCTTGCTTTGGTCTTCGGGCCGGGGCACCTAGTTTGCAGCTTTCTGCCATAGGCGGGCTGGCCGGCAACTCTGGCCAATGCCTCGCTGCTGGGACGGGGGCTGCTGCCGGCGCTCCTGTTCGGCGGCAGTTTCGCGGGCCTGTTGCTGGCGCTTATCGCGGGCGGCTTCGTCGGCATGGTGCGCAACGCACCGCCGAGTCCTCCGCGGCGCAAGCGTGCGCGCCAGAGGGAAAAGACCACCGCCCCCGAACAGCTGCAGACGGTTTGACCCGCCGCCCCGGCGTTTAAACTGGGCAAATGGATGCGCTGTTTAAGGACCATATGCTGGTGCACCCGGAGCTGCAGGCAGAAATCGCGCGCCGGTGCCGGGCTGGGCATTTTGCCGATGAACCCAGCGAAGTCGCCAATGATCTCGGCATGCTGCACCTGCCCAACGGCATCAACGCGCGTCTGGCTTTGCCACGCGGCGGATTGCGTGTTGCTGGATGATCTGGGGCAGACCGTGCTGATTACCCGGCTGCATAATCCAGGCAGGGGCAAGCAGCGCATTGCCCGGCGGGTTACTGGATGAGACGGCAGGCGGCGGAATCGAGCCCTCCCGCGCTGCGGCGCTGCGCGAAGCGATCGAGGAGACCGGCATTTCACCTGCCATCGGCGCTGGCCGACGCCAGGCCAGCTTGGCCATCGCCGGCACGAACGGCCCTTTGATATCCGCCGCGCATGGAACAATCTGCCCGGCACGCCAGTCCAGAAAGGCGAGTTCTTCACCGTTTCAACCCTCCCCTTCCGCGTCAAATTCGCGGAGATCTGCGCACGTGAGGCTCAACGCAGGCGATGACGCGACGGCATTGAATGTGGTGCCGGCCGCCTGCAAAGCCCGAAGAGATTGGCCGTCCCGGACCATCTGGACATGATCCGCGCGGCGCTGGATGTGTAGCATTTTCTGCATATCTGCGATGAAGGGGTGTTTATCGCCGCCAATCGCGATGAAATGGCGGGCCGCCCGTGGGACCCGCCAGCCGAATATTGGCCGGGGATTTTTGGCGGCAGAGACCGGCTTGGCGGCGGCACATGGGCAGCACTTAACCGGCATGGTGTTTTTGCAGCCCTGCTGAACCGCGAAGGAACGCTGGGCCCGGCACCAGGAAAAGCCAGCCGCGGCACCTTGCCCCTGCTCGCACTGGCCCATCGCAACGCCGCGGCCGCGGCGAAAGCGCTGATGAGGTTCGACACGAGCAATTATCGCAGCTTCAATCTGGTGATCGCCGATTTAGGCGGAGCATTCTTGCTGCGCGGGCTGGAGCAGGCGACGCGCCGGAAATATTCCATCTGCCCGGCGGGGTAAGGATGATCACCTCGGGCGATCCGAATGCCATGGGCCTTCCGCGCATTGCCCGGCATCTGCCGCACTTCCGTGCGACGCCGCCTGGGGCCTGGGCTCAGCTCCTGGCAGACAGCAGCGGAAACCGCAACGAACAACTGAACATCCCGGCTCCTCCCGGCGGCTTCGGCACGGTATGCGCGATGCTTGTGCGCTTGCCGCGTACCGGCCCAGCAGAACAGTTTTTTGCCGCAGGGCCGCCGGATCGTGTTCCATTCAAGCCCGTCCTTTGGCCGCCTGCGTCCTGAGTTAAGGATGCACAACCCTTACAATCATCAGCGCTGCGGCATGCCTCTCGCCTTGTAGGGAGGGATTGCCATGATCAGAATTCTGTTCCTGATCGTATTTTTTATTTCGCTTTGGGCACCATCGTTTAGCAGGGGCGAGCCGCCTCTATTCGGTTTTCCGTTCTTCCAATGATACAAAATTCTGGTGGTGCTGATTGCCTCTGCCATCATGTTTATGCCTGACACGTATCAACCGTTCACCAGCCGCACCAAAGGCAGAGGACTATGCCGGAGCCTTACAGCATGGCAGATCCGGGTCTACTCCATTCAAACCGGTTTTTTCTGCGCGGCTCCGATATGGCATCCGCATACAAGAGAGGCGTGGGGGCGTACTCTTTTCAAAGACTCCCCTTAATCTAAATAAGGCGTTAGGATACACTAATAAAATCATTGCAGTTCTTTGTGTTGCTTAATGACACAAATCAACAAACTACGACATGATGTCCAGCCACAATACAAGAAGAGGTGAATTTTCAATGGCTTGCAGGGAAAGACTATGGGGCTTCTGCGCCATCCTGGCGGCTGCGGTTCTCTCCCTTAAGCCTGCTGCGGCACAAACACCCTCGCCTCTTGCAGAATGGCAATATTCATCCGGCATCCAACTTCAAAGATTATTTGAGCCTACGGTCCCGACCTGGCAGGTGGAACTTGGATTAGGATCGCAATTAGCGCCCGCCGCCGACGGCCTTGAACGTTATCGGGTTCAGGGAGGACCGGCGGTCGATATACGCTACAAGAATATCGCATTCCTTTCGACCGGCGAGGGGCTGGGGGCCAATTTGTTCAGCTTCCGCCATATAAGTGTCGGCGGCGCTATCACCTATGATATGGGCCGCTCCCCCCATGTCGACGGACGAGACCTGAACGGATTGGGAACAATCCATGCCGCCCCAGAACTCAAATTCTTTGCCACCACCGTACTTTCAGAAAGCTTTCCATTGACCATTCGCGTCGATATCCGAAAACAGCTTGGCGCGTCATTCGGATATATTGGCGATGTCGGCGCCTATATGCCGATGCCAGGAAGTTCTGAAAAATTCGCCTGGTTCTTTGGCCCCAGCGTCACCGTCGCAGACACACGCTACATGAACACCTATTTTGGCGTCAGCCATAATCAGGCAGCCAGCACCCGCTACCCATATTACAAAGCGCATGGCGGCTTTCAATCAGCCGGAATTGGCATTTCCACCGATTATTTCGTCACCCAGCACGTCATACTGGATTTGGACGCCGCCTATGCTCGGCTCTTGGGCAGCGCCGCCGACAGCCCAATTACGCAGACAAAGGATGAGGCAACGGTTTCCCTAGCCGTTCTTTATGAATTCTGATCCCTCATTCCCGTCCGGCTCCAAGTCGGGATCAAACAGATGAAGCCAATGGCGGGGGCATCGCTGCCCCCGCCATTCATTTCAGAAAATCTTATCGATAATCTCTTCGCCGATCCCGAACCCGGCCCCCATTTCCAAGGCCCGGCCAAAGCCTGAATTCAGAAACCCGCCAAGGATTCCGCCGCTCTGCTGAGGATAAGCCGGATAGGCTGGCTGCGCCGGATAAGCAGGCTGCGGCGGATAGGCCGGAGCATTTCCCCACGGCGACTGGGGCATTTGCTGCGCCTGATTGGCGACAAAGCCGTGCAGTGCCTGCAACAGATTGGTAACCTGATTTGCTCAGCCTGAATGGCCAGAGCGATGCTCTTCAGGTCCAGAAACCACTCCCTGGCATTCTGGTCCCCCGCCTGTGCGGCGCCCTGCAGCTTCCTGGCCAGAGCTTGCAGTTCCATCATGGTCTGCTGCGCCTGGGATTGAAGCTGGTTATACTGATTATCGATCGTCTGGATGTCCATTTGACCCTCCTTAATACCATCATCAATATAAGCCGAATGAGGCAGCAATTCGACTAGTTTTGGCCGCTAAAGCGTTCTTGTTGCAATAAATGACGTATGGGGACCAAGCCCCCATCGTGTCTCAGGCAGCCTTCCTGGCGCCACGCGCAGCGGCATAGGCAGCGCAAGCATCACCGAACGCGTTGAACAGACGCAGCCGATCAGGAAAATGCGTCACCTCCCACTCTGGATGCCATTGCACGGCAATCGCGAAAGTCTTGGCACCTTCCACACGCACGGCTTCAATCGTGCCATCCGGAGCAACGGCTTCCACCGCCAGCCCAGAAGCCAGCTGGTCAATCGCCTGGCCGTGCAGCGAGTTCACCTGGATTGTTCCAACCCCCGAGATGCGGGCCAATTCGCCAGAAAGCGTCACCTCATGCTGCACGCGGAAACGGAACTCATTATCCCCATCGCCGGCACGATGGTCCATCCGGCCCGGCACCTTGTGAACCTCCTGGAACAGCGTCCCGCCCAGGGCGACGTTGAGCTCCTGCATACCGCGGCAAATACCGAGAATCGGCATCCCCCTCTCCAGGGCCGCACGAATCAAAGGAATGGTTGTCGCATCGCGTTCCACATCGTGCGCATCCGGTGTCGCGTCATAATCCGCGCCATAGCAGGTGGGCATGACATTGGAGGGGGAGCCGTTGAACATGATACCATCCACCCGGTCGAGAAGCGGCAACATCTGCTCGCCTTCAGGCGGTATCAGCACCGGCATCGCATTCGAGCCATGAATCAGTGCCCCGCCATAGCGGGCGGGGGTAGCATGCTGAATGTAGCCCGAGATCAGTTTCGTACAGGCAGGAATACCGACCAAAGTGGGATTATGCATTTACTAATCACTCCGCAGGCCTGAAACTTAACCGTGGACGGCGCGTTGCTGCAAGCGCGGCAATTGCAGCACAGCCGAGCATGACGAGCGCCATGGGCCGGGCCGTGCCGTCAGCCAGTACGCCGACGCCCAGGCCGGCAACGGCGCCTCCGATATATTGCAAGGTTCCGAGCAGCGCCGCCGCGGATCCGGCATGCGCCTGATGGCGGGACAGCGCGCCCACCATGCAACAGGGAAGCAACAGCCCGAAAGCCGCCTCGCAGAGCAGCAACCCTCCCGCAAGCGGCAACCCTCCCCGGGGAAAGACAGCCAACCCCACCAGCAGGATCCCGCATAATAATTGCCAGATCACCATCGCGGAAATGACCGGCGCTATGCCGAAACGGTTAACCAGGATCGGGTTAAGCTGGCTGTACCCGATATAGGCAAGCGAATTAACGCCGAAGAGCAAGGCAAACCCGGTGCTGGACCAGTGGAAGGTATCCTCGAATATCTGCGGCGCACCGCTGAGATAGGCAAAGAGGCAAGCTGCAACACAAGCGGTAATAATTGCATGCGCCAGGAATGCGCGCTCACAGAAAATATCAATATAGCGGACCAGCACGGCGACCACCCCTAACCTGGACCGCCTCTCCAGCGGCAAGGTATCCGGCACATACATCCAGGCCAAAACCAAGGCCAGAATACCGTACAGCGTGCAGAGTACGAAGATGAACCGCCACCCCACAAACATGATGCAAACCGCGCCCAGCATTGGCGCGCAAATCGGTGCCAGCCCCATAGCCAGCATCAGTTTGGACATCAGCTTGGCGGCGGCCGGACCGTCCGCAAGGTCGCGCACCACGGCCCGGGGGATGACAATCGCGGCGGAAGCGCCCAAGGCGGTGAGGAAGCGGAATACCACCAGCGAGGCGGTATCCCAGCTCAGCACGCATCCCCAAGATGCCAAAATATACAGCACCAACCCCGCCAGCAAAGGCCCGCGCCGGCCAAGACGGTCGGACAGAGCTCCATGCGTCATCTGACCGATCGCAAGGCCCAAAAAATACGCGGCCAGAGAATATTGCGGCGCGGCCTGGTTGTGCAGATCCTGTGCCAAGGCGGGAAAAGCCGGCAGGTACATGTCCGTGGAGACCGGCCCAACAGCAATAAGCAACCCTAGAAGAAAGGGGAGTTCTGGGTGTGACCGGGCGGAGCATGACGCCCCTTTAACGGCCTTCCCTGAGCCGGAAAAGCCCAGTGGCGGCATCTGTGCATGCCTCGTTACTGAATGCGCCATCCTTAGCGGTGACTAGCTTTGCAATGATTGGGTCTTTTGCCGGAGAGTGCTGTGGTGTAGGGCAGTTTCATGACACGCACTGCCTCACTCAGCCGCAAGACGAACGAAACCGACATCATCGTCACGATCAATCTGGATGGAACCGGCCAGACTGACATCGATACCGGCGTGGGCTTTTTTGACCATATGCTGGACGCTTTCGGCCGGCACGGGCTGTTCGATCTGATGGTTGTGGCCAAGGGGGATGTCCATATCGACGCCCACCACACGATCGAGGATGTTGGCATCGTGCTGGGGCAGGCCGTCGCCCATGCGCTGGGTGAAAAGCGTGGCATCCAGCGCTTTGGCCAATCCGCCGTGCCGATGGACGAAGCGCTCGTGGAGGCGGTGATCGACCTCTCGGGCCGCGCCTTCGTGGCCTGGAGCGTTGCCTTCGAACGCCCGTTTCTGGGTGAGATGGATACGCAGCTCGTGGAGGAGTTCTTCCGGGCTTTCGCGGGCAATGGCTTCTTCAACCTGCATGTCCGCCAATTGGCAGGCCATAACGCGCATCATGTGGCAGAGGCGGCATTCAAATCCGTCGCCAGGGCTTTGCGGGCGGCCGTTACGGTGGACCCACGCATTGCCGGGCAGATCCCGTCGACCAAAGGCACATTATGAGCCTTCGGGTCGCGGTCGTCGACTATCAAAGCGGCAACCTCGCCTCGGCGGCCCGGGGGCTGCAACTGGCGGCCCTTCGCAACGACATCGCAGCGGATGTATTCATTACCTCTCATCCTGACGAACTAAGGCAGGCGGATAAAATCGTGCTGCCCGGCCAGGGTGCCTTTGCCGATTGTGCCGCCGGCCTGGCCAGTGTGGACGGGCTGGAAGCGGCTCTCCTGGAGCGAGTTGCGGCTGGCGCGCCTTTTCTGGGCATCTGTGTTGGCATGCAGCTCATGGCCGAACGCGGGCTGGAGCACGCCATAACCCCTGGCTTCGGCTGGGTTCATGGCGAGATCGCAAAAATGCAGGTTGGCACGGAACGGCTGCCGCATATGGGCTGGAACGAGCTGCATTTCGAGCCCGGCGCCCATAAGCTGCTGGAAGGGCTGCGCCCCGGCGACCATGCCTATTTCGTGCATTCCTATGCGTTATCCGGTGGCCGGCCGGAAGAGATCATTGCCACCACCGATTATAGCGGGGAAATCGTGGCGATGGTGGCCAAGGATAACCGGGCCGGAACGCAATTCCATGCGGAAAAGAGCCAGGAGGTTGGGCTGACGATCCTGGGCAATTTCCTTTCCTGGTCTCCCTGATCTGCCCTCTTGATCCGCTGCGCCTTACGGGCGAAGAGGCACGCGTGAAACATGCCCTGCCCCCCCCCGCCAGCAAGACGGCCGAACTCGTCAAAGCGTTCGCCGATGAGAGCGACATCCACGCCCTGGCGGAAGCGGCAACGGCGGCGGTACTGGATGGCGGTGGCTTTGGCTGGGTAAAGCCACCCACGGCAGCAGCCGTGGAGCAATATTATCGAGGCGTTCCACTGGTACCGGAGCGCGAATTGATCGTCGGCCGGATGGACGGCGTAATCTACGGTGCGGCCCAGCTGCAAAAACCATCCCGTAATAACGAGGCACAAGCCTTCGCGGTGCAGCTTATGCATCATTTCGTGGCCCCTTATGCCCGCGGCTACGGGCTTGCGCGCTTAATCTTGCAAAAAGCGGAGGAACGGGCCAGGGCACTGGGGTTCCATATCCTGAACCTGGATGTGCGGGCGACCCAGGTTGGAGCCATTTCTCTGTATGAGGCGGAGGGCTTCGTTCACTGGGGAACGCACCCCGCCTACGCCCGCGTAAAAGGCCAGATCATAGCCGGCCAATTTTATTATAAGGCCCTGAAATGAAACTGACTTTGTACCCTGCCATCGATTTGAAGGACGGCAATTGCGTCAGGCTGCTCCGCGGCGAGATGGATCAGGCCACCATTTTCGGCAGCGACCCCGGCGCCCAGGCGGCTGCATGGCAGGCAGCCGGGTTTTCATGGATTCATGTTGTGGATCTGAATGGGGCCTTTGCCGGCCGAACCGTCAACCAGGCAGCTGTCAAAGCCATTTTGGCTTCGGTCTCCGTGCCGGTGCAACTTGGCGGCGGGCTGCGCGATATGGCAGGCATTGAAGCTTGGCTTCAGGCCGGTATTACCCGCGTCATCCTGGGCTCGGCGGCTGCCAAGAACCCCGCCTTGGTGAAAGAAGCAGCTAAGGCTTTTCCTGGTCAGATCGCGGTTGGAATCGACGCGAAGGGTGGCATGGTGGCGACGGAAGGCTGGGCGGAAACCTCCAATATCGCAGCACCTGACCTTGCCCGGCGCTTCGAGGATGCCGGGATCGCGGCGATCATCTACACCGATATCGCGCGGGACGGGATGAAAACGGGGCTCAATCTAGATGAGACACTGGCATTGGCCAAGTCTGTCTCGGTTCCCATCATCGCATCCGGTGGCGTGGCATCCGTGGCTGACATCATTGCGCTCAAAGCCGCCTCCGCCTCTCAGGCAAATCTCAATGGCTCGATTCTCGGCCGCGCCCTGTATGATGGCAGCCTGAGCCCGAAGGAGGCCCTGGCCGCATGCTGAAGCTGCGCGTCATCCCTTGCCTGGACGTAAAAGACGGGCGCGTGGTGAAGGGGGTGAATTTCGTCTCCCTACGCGATGCCGGAGATCCTGTGGAGCAGGCCGCCTTGTATGACCAGGCTGGCGCGGACGAGCTGACCTTCCTGGACATTACCGCGAGTTCGGACAACCGCGACACGATCCTCGACGTTGTCCACCGCACCGCAGAGAAAGTGTTTCTGCCGCTGACCGTTGGCGGCGGCATCCGCAGCGTGCAGGACATGCGCCGGCTGCTGCTGGCCGGCGCCGATAAATGCTCCGTCAACTCCGCCGCAATATCGAGGCCGGAATTGATCTCCGAGGCCGCCGAGAAATTTGGCAGCCAGTGCGTCGTTGTGGCCATCGATGCCCGTCAGACCGGGCCCGGACGGTGGGAAGTCTTCTCCCATGGCGGCCGCAAGCCAACGGGGCTCGATGTGCTGCAATGGGCTAAGAGGATGGAAACGCTCGGCGCCGGCGAAATTCTGCTGACATCCATGGACAGGGACGGCACCGGCAAGGGGTTCGATCTGGAGCTGTTGCGGGCCGTTTGCGGGACGGTCAATTTGCCTGTCGTCGCCTCAGGCGGCGTCGGAGAATTGCGGCATTTCGTTGAAGGGGCGCAGGCTGGCGCCACCGGCCTGCTGGCAGCTAGCGTATTCCATTTTGGCCAGTTCAGCATCGCTCAGGTCAAGCAGACATTATCCGACGCGCGCTTGCCGGTTAGGCCAGCACGCGCAATATAAGCCTCGTTTCCAGGAGTCGTACCGCCCGCCATGGCAAAGAAAACGGCCAAGACACCCGCCGCCGCCCCAAAGAAGAAAACCGCCGTGCAGAAAGCCGCCCCCTCCCGGCGCGCGGCGATGGTCCCTCCCCCCATCCACGCGCCGGATGCCAGGGTCCTGGACCGGCTTTGGGGCACTGTCTTGTCCCGCGCGGGCGCGAACCCCAATGAAAGCCATTCGGCCCGGCTTTTATCCCGTGGCACCGAAAAGGTTGCACAGAAGTTCGGCGAAGAAGCCGTAGAGTGCGTGATCGAGGCCGTCGCCAAGCACAGGACCGCACTGATCGGTGAAAGCGCAGACGTGCTGTATCATTTGATGGTTCTGTGGGTCGATGCCGGGTTGCGGCCCGAGGAGGTCTGGGCCGAATTAACACACCGTGAAGGCATGAGCGGCATTGCCGAAAAAGCTGCCCGCAAGCAATCTCTTCCTGGGTTTCCCACCAAAAAAATCCCCTGAGCAGGTGCCATGGCTTACGACGACAACAATATCTTCGCAAAAATCCTTCGCGGTGAAATTCCCGCCAAAAAAATCTATGAGGATGAGTACGCCCTCGCCTTCCCCGACATCACCCCTCAGGCGCCCGTGCATGTCCTGGTCATTCCCAAGGGAAAATATGTCTCCGCCGCCGATTTTGGTGCAACGGCCAGCCCCGACGAGATCACCGGCTTCTATCGCGCCCTTTCCCATGTGGCCAAGCTAATGAATGTTGAGGAAAGCGGTTACCGCATCATCTGCAATGCGGGTCCCGACAGCCACCAGATGGTGCCCCATTTCCATGCCCACATATTAGGCGGGCGAAAGATGGGCCATATGCTGGCCGTCGCTGATTGATACGCCACGGCTCAGCACTTGAATGCTGAGCTTTCACCCGCCGGGTGGCGTTTTGCAGAGGGTTCAAACCGGCCGGAACGATTTCCATCATAGTCACCGCTTGGCCGGCGCTCTTCCTATGCCGAAAACTGAATGACCTCGCGTACAAGCGGATATATTTCATTTTCCCAACGGCGGCCGGAAAAAACCCCGTAATGGCCAACCCCGGTTTGCACATGATGCCGCTTCAGCAGCGGGCGAAGATTGGAACATAAATCCAATGCCGCTGCTGTTTGTCCCAGCCCGCAAATATCATCCCGCTCGCCTTCAACGGTGAAAAGAAATGTTTTGCGGATGGCCGAGGGATGCACTGCTCTGCCGCGGTAAGTCAGCTCGCCTTTCGCCAGCAGATGCTGCATGAAAATTTTATCGACTGTCTCAAGGTAAAACTCGGCGGGCAGATCCATCACCGCGAGATATTCATCGTAGAACTGGCGATGCGTATCTGAGGATTGCTTATCTTCCGCAGCCAGATTGCGGTATTGACGCATATGAGCGGTGATATGCTTGTCGAGATTCATCGAAACAAACGATGTCAGCTGCATGAAGCCAGGATAAACACGCCGCCCCGCGCCTTTGTAGCGCCAAGGAACAACACCAATCATCTTGTCTTCGAACCAGGAAATATCTTTGGCTTTGGCCAGGAGGTTAACTCTTGTTGGGTTGCGGCGCGTATCAATGGGGCCGGCCATCAACGTCATGCTGCGGGGGGTCGCAGGATTATGATCCTCGGCCATAACCGAAACCGCGGCCAAAACAGCGACAGTCGGCTGACAGACCCCCACAACGTGGCTACGCGGCCCCATTTCCTCCAGGAAGTTGATGACGTGCTCGACGTAATCATCAAAGCCGAAATACCCTGCCGAGACGGGAATATCCCGGGCATTTTTCCAGTCGGTAATGTAAACATCATGATCCCGCAGCAACACCTCAACGGTATCGCGCAGCAGCGTTGCAAAATGCCCCGACAAAGGAGCGACAACCAGCACCTTTGGCTGCTGCCGGCCACTGTCTTTTTTAAAATGCAATAAATTGGCAAAGGGGGTTGAAAGCACAACCACATCATTTACGGCCACCAAGCTATTGCCGACAGCGATCTCCTTGATGCCATAACTTGGCCGCTGATGGGTCGTCCCGGAATGTCCGAACACTTCCAACGCCGCATTAAAATGGCGCAAGAAGATGCCGTACGGAGCATGAGGCGTGATCGTCCGCAGCAAAGAACTGCTATTGCGGGCCATTTTCCTCAATGGATCTATTAAATCAGCCTGCGCCTGGTAGATTTGGTAGAGCATGATAAAATCTTAATCCTAAGCCCCTTGCGAGTCCCTAAAAATTTTGCATGACCCGTTAAAGCAGCAATCCATTGAATAAACCCTGGATTTTTGATAATCATGGGTTCATTTTCATAAAAAGGTAAAGGGCGAACATGACCGAGGCGACCCTGCTGATCAGTAGCAAAAATTACTCCTCCTGGTCGCTGCGGGGTTTTCTGCTCGCCAAGCTGTCCGGCATCACCTTCAAGGAAGAGCGCGTTTCGCCGGATGATCCGCGGGCCAAGGAAGAGTTGTTGATGCGCACCTCGTCAATTCTTGTCCCCTGCCTGATCCATGGTGAAGTCAGTGTCTGGGATACAATCGCCATTGCCGAGTATCTCAACGAAAACTTCCCTGAAGCGGGGATGCTGCCGCGTGATGTCGTCGCCCGGGCGCGGTGCCGGTCTATTTCGGGGGAAATGCATTCAGGCTTCGCCGCCCTGCGCTCCTCCTTGCCGATGAATTTGCGCTTCCGCAAACCCGGCTTCACCGTATGGTCATCAGCACAGGCTGATATCGATAGAATCACGTCCATCTGGCAGGATTGCTTGGCCACTTGGAAAGGTCCCTTCCTGTTCGGACGGATGCCTACAATCGCAGATTGCATGTATGCGCCTGTCGTTACCCGTTTTCAGTCCTACGACGTGAATGTCGGCCCGGTCTGCCAGGAATATTGCAACACGATCCTTGCCTGGTCCCCCATGAAGGAGTGGATTGCCGACTCCAAGGAAGAGCCGCAGGAAATCATCGAACTTGACCTGGATTTCTGAACGGAACGGTGTCTGCATCCAGCTTTACAAAAATGGCAGGGTGCAGACAGCTTGAGTCACACAGCAAGCATTAAGCAGCCGGCCAAGGCGTGGCCTCGGGCACAGCACAGGGCCCTTCCACATCCACCGTGCCAAAAGCAGCCGGCGAGGTGATCTCCAGATATTCCATGTCAGGTGAATAATCGAACAGATAATGGGTAATCCCAGGCTGCTGGTGGACACAATCCCCGGCAGAAACCAGATGTTCCCTGTCGCCATACATAAACCTGGCCCAGCCTTTGGTCATGAAAACAATATGGAAATCAGCGATATGCTGATGCCAGCCCGTCCCCTTCTCAGGCGGAAAATCCGGATTGGCCTTGACGAGCTGGGCAATTACCCTGCCGCCCGTTGCGTCAGCAACGCCAAGGTCACGGTACAGGAAAAAGCTTCGCAACCCATCGGTACGCCACGATGTGTCTTCTGGCTTGACGTGGGAGAAGAAATTCACAACTGGCTTGTCGAGCATGTGGCCTAGTCCCTTCTTGTCCGTGAGGGGGAAAAGAATTCTGCCACAAACCCGTTCGGAATCACCAGAAGATTTTGCAGCGCACAAGGCCAGCCGCGGTATCAGTCGTCGTCGCGTTCGGCCCGGACCAATACTTCTCTCTTCCCCACATGGTTAGCGGGAGACACAACCCCCTCCTTCTCCATCTGTTCGATCAGCTTTGCGGCCCGGTTATATCCAATCGTCAAGCATCTCTGCAGATAGGATGTGCTGGCCTTGCGGTCACGGGCGACGATCGCGACGGCCTGATCGTAGAGTGCGTTCTCGCCATTGGTGTTACCTCCAATGGCGGCAGCTCCACCGCCTGCCGTGCCCTCCTCGTCTTCGGGTGGCTCGGTCACTTCATCCAGATAATTCGGCTCGCCTTGCTCACGCAGATATTCGACTACCGCCTCGACCTCCTGATCCGAGACAAATGGCCCGTGAACACGGGTGATCCGCCCGCCGCCCGCCATATAGAGCAGGTCGCCCTGCCCCAGAAGCTGCTCGGCTCCCTGCTCACCCAGGATCGTGCGGCTATCAAACTTCGAGATGACCTGAAAGGAGATTTGGGTTGGGAAATTCGCCTTAATGGTGCCGGTGATGACGTCGACGGACGGGCGCTGCGTTGCCATGATGACATGGATACCAGCCGCACGCGCCTTCTGGGCCAGACGTTGCACGCAGACCTCGATCTCCTTGCCGGCCACGATCATCAAATCCGCCATTTCATCAATAAAAACAACGATGAATGGCAAAGGTTCCAGGGCCAGCGGCTGCTCTTCAAAAACCGGCTTGCCGGTTTCAGAATCAAACCCGGTTTGAACCCGGCGAGTTACCACCTCGCCACGGGCGCGCGCCTCGTTCACCCGGTCATTGTACCCGCCAATATTGCGCACCGAGAGCTGGCTCATGGACCGATAGCGGCGATCCATCTCCCGCACGACCCATTTCAGCGCCGCGACGGCCTTGGCCGGCTCGGTGACGACCGGCGTCAAAAGATGCGGAATGCCATCGTAAACCGACAATTCCAGAATTTTCGGATCGATCATGATCAGCCGGCATTGCTCAGGCGAGAGCTTGAACAGCAAGCTCATGATCATCGCGTTCACGCCAACGGATTTGCCCGAGCCGGTGGTGCCGGCGATGAGCAGATGCGGCATGCGGGCCAGATCCGCGATAACCGGCGCACCAGAGATATCCTTGCCGAGAGCCATGGATAACGCGCCATTCTGGTTGCCCCAATCGGCAGCCCCCAGCAGTTCGGAGAGATAAACTGTCTCACGCTTGGCGTTGGGAACCTCAATGCCGATCACATTGCGGCCGGCCACAACCGCGATACGCACGGCAATCACGGAAAGTGACCGGGCGATATCCTCAGCCAGGCCAACCACGCGGGCTGAGCGTATCCCTGGTGCGGGTTCAAGCTCATAGAGCGTGACCACTGGCCCGGGGCGTATTTCGACGATTTTGCCTTGGACGCCGTAATCCTGAAGAACGGTCTCCAGCAGGCGCGCATTGTTCTGAAGCGCTTCCGCCGTCGGCCCAGCATTCGCCCGCGGCGGCGCGGGGCGAAGCAACGCCAGAGCAGGCGGCTCCCAGCCAATCTCAAGAAGGGGTAGCCGCTGCTGCTGCGGCGGCGCTTGCCGTGTTGCCGGGGCAGCTTTGACCGGCGGCTTGGCGCGTGGCGGCAAAGCCTGGACAACATCAATGGCCTGCGAATCATCAAAATCCTGCCTGGCCACATCCTCCCGGTCTGGCACCCAGGCACGAGTGGGCTGAACAACCGCTTCGGAGGAAGCCGAAGCAGTCTGCAGGAGCGGTGACAGCCATGACGACATCGCCACGGCCCCTCGCCTTCCTTGCTGGACGGAAGCCGTTGCCGCCAAAACTGCACGCCGCCCGCCAGATCGCCATTCACCAGGCGTAAAGCCCAGCGCAAACCCGAAGCAGCCTAAAGCAAGCAACAGCGTAGTTATCATCACGAAGCCGCTGCCCAACTTGCCTAAAATCGAGCTCCCAGCATCGACCGCCAGCCCAGATAGAATCTCACCCGCGGCACCACCGAGTTCCGGCTGGAACCGGCCAAGCCAGCGCCCCACCGGGAATCACCTGGAAAGCCATGGCCAAGGCAGCCGCAGTCAATGGCAGTGAAGCGCCCGCAAGGACGATCCTGGCCTTTAAATAGCCGATCTGCCCGCGAACGCCCAGCCGGTAAGCCCATGCCAAAAGCACAAGCACCGGTATAAACCCAGCAATGCCAAAGCTTTGCAGCATCAAGTCGGCGACCGTCGCGCCGGCCAAGCCGGCCAGATTATGGACAGGAGCCGCACCTATGGTGTCGAAGGAGGAATCCGCCGCATTGTAGGAAACCAACGCCAAAGTCAGCGTCAGCGCGACCACGGCAACTAGAATTGCAGACAACTCCCCCATGCGCCGCCGAAGCTGCGCACGGATTGCCGGAGATATGAAACGCCGCGCTCCCAGATCCACTGCCATGAATCAAACTATAAATGGTAGCGCCTGATTTTCAAAGTTTTTTGCATTATCTTCTCAGCAGGCCGCCGACCAATTTATGCAATCGATAGATTTTGAATTTGATACCGATGGGGAGAGCGAAATGCGTCATGCCAAACCCCATGGCAATCTGGACCAGCATCCCCGCAGCGATCACCCAATGAAGGGTGATCGCAACAGCATCCTACGCGCCTGGGTGGACAGGTCAGGGCTGCACGAAAGCAGCACTGATCGTAAGGTCCACCTCGTCACCAATCAGCGGAACGTAGGTCGATTGGTTGAAGTCAGACCGCTTCAGCTTGCCCGTCAGATTGAAACCGATCGTGTATTGCTTTGTCAGAGGATTGATACCTCCAGCATTGAAGGTGGCTTTCAGCGTCTCGGGTCTGGTTACGCCGTGGAACGTCAGCTCACCCGTGACCAAAGCCGCGTCATGCCCGGCAGGGACCACCTGCTCCGATTTGAATTCGATCATCGGGTATTTGGCGGCATCGAACCATTCAGGCGATTTCAGTTCGCCATCCAGCTTGGTGTTGGTGGTGGTGACGCTGTCCACCGGCACCGTGATATCAAAGCGCGCCGCGGAAAGCTTGGCAGGGTCCAACGTCAGCATGCCGGCCGCCCCCGTGAAATTCCCGTACCAGGTGGTGAAACCCATATGGGAAACCGAGAACAAGATCCGGGTATGGGTCGGCTCAACCTGATAAGCGCCCGCTTTCACATGGGCCGGATTGGCATCCGGCATGGCCGGTTGCGCCAGCGCCAGAGCTGGAACGGCCAGCGCCGCCAAGGCGAGAAGATGGGTTTTCATGAAGTGATCGTCCCGGTTAATTAGAGCGCCAAAATCTCGGCTTCAGCCTTGGCCAGGGCGGGAGCCTTATTGTCCGGCAATGCCAGCCCTTCCGCCCGGACGAAGGTGATGTCGGTTAACCCAATGAAGTTGAGCAGCGCCATCAGGTGTTTCTCTTGGTGATCAAGGTTCGCCGCTGCGTTGCCCGGCGTATACAGTCCGCCACGGGTGGAGACGACGATCACCTTTTTGCCGGCCGGCACCAACCCCACCGGATTGCCGTCCGCTCCGTACTTGAAGGTCTTGCCCGCAACCAGCAGGCGGTCAAAAAGCGCCTTGAGCTGGCTGGGAATGCCGAAATTATACATCGGTGCGCCGATGACGATGATATCGGCTGCGAAGAGCGTGTCGACATAAGCCGTGCCGCGGGCAATATCTGCCTTCGCCGCTTCGTCCGTGGGCGGATGCCCGAACATGGCGCCAATATGGACCGGAGACAGATGCTCCAGCGGGGTCGCACCCAGATCAAGATGGGAAACCTCCAGCCCTGGATGCTTGTCCTTTTCATGGGCCACGATCTCGGATGTCAGCTTGCGCGATGCGGAATTTTCGCCAAGCACGCTGGAATCAATTTGCCAAAGCTTCATCTCTGTACTCCTGTTGCGGCGCTGCCTTCAGCGCGTTTCAGGGCCTAGATAAAACTGTCTTTTTCCACCAAGAAGCCTATATATAAAGATGGATACCATCTAATTATACGATAGATCGAGATGATTGAAGGGGTCACATTCGACCAACTCCGCGTCTTCGTCGCGGCAGCGGAGGAGAGGAGTTTTTCGGCGGCCGGGCGGCGGCTCAACCGCGCCCAATCCGTGGTCAGCCAAGCCGTGGCGAATTTGGAAGACCAGCTGGGTGTTGAACTCTTCCGCCGGGAAGGCCGTTATCCGGAACTGACCCCGGCTGGCGATCTATTGCTGGCCGACGCGAAAGCGATGCTGGCGGGGATGGCGATGATGAAGTCGCGCGCCCGCGGTATGGCCGCTGGCCTCGAACCGGAACTCGCGGTTGCCGTGGATGTCATGTTCCCGATGTCGGTTCTGACACGCGCTGCGGCGGCTTTTGGGGAGAAATTCCCACTTACCCCGCTGCGCCTCTATGTGGAGGCCCTGGGCGGTGTCGCCAAGGCGGTTCTCGACCGGCAATGCCAAATCGGCATCATGGGCAGCCTCCCCCTGCTAAGCTCAGACTTGCTCAGCGAACGGCTCTTAGCTGTGGAAATTGTGTTCGTCGCCGCTCCATCTCACCCTTTGAGTATGAAGAACCGGCCTTTGACCGAGTGCGACCTGGCTCAGCATGTCCAGCTCGTGCTCACGGACCGTACGGATCTCTCGGCAGGCCGGGAATTTCGGGTATTATCCCCCAGAAGCTGGCGCCTGGCCGATCTGGGAGCCAAACACGCCTTCCTGCTTGCGGGACTTGGGTGGGGAGGCATGCCGGTTGAGATGGTCGAACGGGATATTCAGGAAGGCCGGCTGCAGGAGCTTCACGTTCTGGACGCGCCCGGACGGGAGCAAATGACCATGTCCGCTACATACAGGCTGGATACGCCCCCTGGCCCGGCTGGACGGTGGTTCGTCGAGCAATTGAAGTATTTTGCCGGTGTGGCACCGGCCTTGATGGAACAGGAAGACAAGGCATGAAGACGCTTATCGTGCAGATAAAGTGCGAGTTGGGACAGGCTTACGACGTCGCCGCCTACATCATAGACAACGTCACCCCATGCCATATCTACTCGATCTCCGGGGCTTATGATTTATTGGCCATCATCAATCTCGACGCCGATCTGGATCCCGGGGTGTTCGTGACCAAGCATCTGCACAAGGTTCCCGGAATCAAGGACACCTCGACCATGATCGCGTTCAACGCCTTCACCCCAGGAGGATAGTCAGCCCTGCACTGTGGCTAGGGCCGACATTTCAACCTCCGTCCGCGTCGAGACCCGCGCCGGTAATGCCCGCCACGGCGGCTGCTTCATCATTATCTGAAGTATCACCGGAAATGCCGAGAACGCCGATGACTGAACCGGCCTGCTTGATCAATACGCCACCAGGAACTGGGACCAACGACCCGCCAATGGCGGACGTCACAGAATTGATGAAATAAGGCTGCTGTTCGGCGCGCTTCATCAGTGCGCGCGTTCCCATTCCCAAGGCCAGAGCTCCATTCGCCTTGCCCAAGGCAACCTCACCGCGCTTCAAGGAGGTTCCATCCTGGGCCGCGAAGGCTTTCAGTGCACCACGCGCATCAAGAACGGCAACAGCCAATGGCTTGAGCCCTTGCTCCTTGGCATAAGCCAAGGCACCAGCGATCATTTTCTGCGCGATCTCAAGAGACAAAGCCATCTTCAGCCTTCCAGTTCCGTGTCCCAATACAGAAAGTCGCGCCAGCTCTCATGCAGATAATTCGGCGGGAAATGCCGCCCCCTCTCCTGCAATTCAAAACTTGTCGGCCGGCGCGGCTCTTCTCGTGGAATCATATTGCATTCCCGCGGCATCTTCGAGCCCTTGCGCAAATTGCACGGGCCGCAAGCCGTTACGACATTTTCCCAGCTTGTCCGGCCCCCGCGCGCACGCGGGATCACGTGGTCGAAGGTCAATTCAGGAGTTGCGCGGCGATGGCTGCAATATTGGCAGGAGAAGCCGTCCCGCAGGAAAACATTGAAGCGTGTAAAGGCGGGCATGCGGGCACAGGGAATGAAGTCCCGCAATGCGATCACGCTGGGCAGTCGCATCGAAAAGCTTGGCGACCTGACTTCCTGCTCATATTCGGAAAGCACGGAAACACGGTCAAGAAACACCGCTTTCACGGCATCTTGCCACGTCCAGGTCGACAACGGAAAATAGGACAGCGGACGGAAATCCGCGTTCAAAACAAGGGCGGGAAAATGCAGCCCGCCGTCAGGCATTACTCTGCCTGTCCCACATCGGGACGAGATTTTGAGGGGCAGCCACGAAACGCTGCCACATATGGTAGGCCGTTCGAGTTCATGGGAACTTTATGACAAAGTACGCCCGCGCGGGCAAGCGCCACACGAGTTATGTCGCCCATTTGTCATGTTCAGGAACACGCTCCTCGCCGGAACGTGGCAAGTTCTTCCAATTACCGGCTACGGCTATAGTTTAGCCGAAATGACGATCATATCTCGCTTCGCGCCAAGCCCAACCGGCTTCCTGCATCTTGGCCATGCTTATTCGGCCTGGATGGGACGGCAAAGGGCCGATATCTGGCGGCTGCGGTTGGAGGATATCGATACAACACGGTGCAAGGCGGAATTCGTCCAAGGCATTCAGGAAGATCTAGCCTGGCTGGGCCTGGCCTGGGATGGGGATATTCGCGTCCAATCCACCCATTTTCCTGACTATGCGGGGGCACTGGAAAGCTTGCAGGCGCGCGGCCTTCTCTATCCTTGTTTCTGCACGCGCGCGGAAATTGCTCGTGCCCAATCCGCACCGCATGCGGCGGAAGGGTTGTACCCTGGCACCTGCCGCCACCTTTCCGAACGTGAACGTGCCCGGCGCATCGCATCCGGGCAGTCCTATGCCTTGCGACTGGATACAGAACGTGCCCGCCACGCCGCTGGCCCACTACGATTTTTCGATGAAACGGTTGGCTGGGTCCCTGCGCAACCTCAGCATTTGGGCGATGTCGTGCTGGCCCGGAAGGATACGCCCACCAGCTACCATTTATGTGTCGTGCATGACGACTTGCTTCAGCAAATCACACACGTCATCAGGGGTGAAGATTTGCGGGAAGCGACACATATACAAGTGCTGCTACAGGCACTGCTGGGCTATGAAACGCCGGTCTATAGGCACCACAGGTTATTGGCCGGGCCTGACGGGAAACGCTTGGCCAAGCGGGACAAAGCGCTGACATTGCGGGCATTGCGCGAAGCCGGAACGCAGCCGTCGGATATACTAAGTCAATTTGAGGCAACATGAAGCGCATCTTAGCCGCATTGGGTTGGGCCGGGCTGTTCACGGTCTGCGGCGCAGCACTGTTCGTCGCCCTTACGCTTCTGATCACAGCACCGCACACAGCTTCGCATCAGCTACTGCTGTTTTTGGGAGCCGTCGGGGCCGCCGAGGCACTGATACCTTGGTGCTTGTGCCTTTGCTTTGCCGCTTTGCCAGGCGCTTTGCCGACCCTGCGCCCACCAAAACCATTCTCCTTGTCTGACGGTATCGGTGCCCTTTTTGGGGCGGGCTTGCTGATGGCCGTGGCTGGCGCGCTTCCCATGCTGCTGCCGCTGAATCATGGGCTCTTGAATGGCCTGCATACCGGCCGGCTGAAACTTCCCGATTTCCATTCGCCGCTTGCCTTTGAGTCCGCGGTTCTGGCGGGGGAATTGACGGCGGCCCTCTGGCTGTCCTGGCTTATGCGGCGGCTTGGCCCGGCACTATGCGGGGACGGAAGCCCCTCCGGCATCGGATGGCGTCCCGCATCAGGACGAGCCTATGGCTTCGCCCTAATCCTGGCGTTTGCGCTTATCACGTCCGTCATTCTGCTGCTTCACGCTCTGCCACCCGATGCTGCGAAGCTTGAGACCATGAACGCCGCCAAACTCTTTTCAGGTCCGCTATGGGCACTAGGCGGTATCCTGGCGACTATTTTCATTTTGGCGCCGATCGTAGAGGAAATCTTGTTCCGAGGCTTCGTCTTTGCCGGCTTTGCCGCCAAGTGGGGTCCTGGCTGGGCAACCATCCTCTCCAGCCTGATCTTTATAACGGTGCATGCACCTGAAAAAATTCACTATCTGCCGGGATTCCTGGATGTTGCCCTGCTGGCCTTGGCCGCTTGCTGGCTGCGCCTGCGCTGCCAATCCATTCGCCCTGGCATCCTGCTTCACATAACCTATAATACCGGGCTGCTGCTGGCCGGACCGCTGTTACATTAGTTTAAGGCACCATTTGGCAGGCGTGCCAGTTTTAGGTAAACTCCTCAGAAGTATCGGGTTGGAGAAAAGTTTATGGGTGGGTTAAGCATCTGGCACTGGCTGATTGTACTGGTCGTCGCCTTGCTGTTGCTTGGAGGGCGCGGCCGGGTTAGCGCGATGATGGGAGATCTTGGCAAGGGCATTAAGAGCTTCAAGCAGAGCATGGCCGAGGAAGAGTCCGCGAAGCCGGCTCAAGGTGCCCAAGACGCGAAGATGAGCGAACCGGGCGCTTTGAACGCCCCGCTTCCCGAGCAGAACAAGACGACAATCAACCAGGGCTGAACATGGTTCCCTCAGTGGTAGCTGCGGCTCTGGCGGAAGCCGGACGCAGAATGGATGCGCGTGGATGGGTTCCGGGATCAGCCGGCAACCTTTCCGCGCGGCTTGATGACAACCGTATCGCCATCACACGCAGCGGGGTCCATAAAGGCCGGCTGGATGCGGGCGCCGACATTATTGCCGTGGATTTTGACGGTAATCCTCTGGTCGATGGCCAAAAACCCAGCGCCGAAACGCTCCTGCACTGCCAGCTTTACCGGCTGTTTCCGCCTGTTGGCGCGGTTCTGCACGGCCACTCTGTCGCCGCAACGGTACTCTCCCTCTCCGGGCCCATCACCTTCTCGAATTACGAACTGCTCAAGGCATTCGGGTTCAATACCCACGAACTCGACATCAAGTTGCCTGTCTATGAGAATGATCAGGACATCGCGCGCCTGGCCAAGTTCATTGAGCCGCATCTACTGAGCGAACCGCCGATCGGCTACGTGATTGCAGGTCATGGCGTCTATGCCTGGGGTACAAATGTGGAGCATGCCTACTGGCGCCTGGAGGCGCTGGAGTTTTTGCTCACATGCGAACTGGAACGGAGGCAAATGAAATGAGCCGTTTGACGGTTTATGAAGACACCACCCCCGACCAACCGGTGTTCGACAGCACGGACCCCGTGAAGGTCGCCGCTGAACTTAAAAAGATCGATGTCGGGTTCGAACGCTGGGAGAGCCCCGTTCACCTGGACGCGGATGCGCCGGCCGACGCCATATTGGAGGCCTATCGCCCTTATCTGGATACGCTGATGGGCGCCACGGGCGCAGGCTCCGCCGACGTGGTGAAACTGGCGCCCGACCACCCACAGGCTGCGACTTTGCGCGAGAAATTCCTGGCCGAGCATACTCATAGCGAGCCGGAAATCCGCTTTTTCGTCTCCGGCTCCGGGCATTTCGTATTGCACGCCGGCGGGCGCGTCTATGATGCGCTCTGCGAGCAAGGTGACCTGATTTATGTCCCCACCGGCATCAAGCATTGGTTCGATGCCGGGCCGCACCCCAACTTCACAGCCCTGCGCGTCTTCACCGATACATCCGGGTGGGTGGCGCACTTCACCGGCGATGACATCTCCAGCCGGTTTCCTGTCGCGTGATTCTTTCAATCGTTACTGACATCGAGGGCACAACCACCCCGATCAGCTTCGTGCATCGGGTATTATTCCCTTATGCGCGCGAACGCCTAGCCAGCTTTCTGGCAGAAAATCCGGCCCACCCGGCATTGGCCGATGTTCCCGAACCAAAGCTGGATACCCTGCTGGGCTGGATGGACAGGGACGAGAAAATCACAGCCCTGAAGGCTATTCAGGGTGAAATTTGGAAACAAGGTTACGAGCAAGGCGACCTTCTAGGTGAGATCTACCCGGATGTCTCCCCTGCCCTTCGGCGCTGGTCCCGCGCGGGATTGCGGCTCTTTGTCTATTCCTCCGGATCGGTGGCAGCCCAGAAGCTGTTGTTCAGCCATACCCCGGCTGGCGATCTGACGCCCCTGTTTCAGGCCTATTTCGACACCAATCTGGGGCCGAAGCGGGATTCATCCAGCTACACCGCCATCGCCCGCGCCGTTGGCGGCCGGGCTGATGAGGTTTTGTTTCTGTCGGACGTCGAGGCCGAGCTGGATGCCGCCGCTGCCGCAGGCTTGGCGACATGCCAGCTCGTACGGCCCCAGGACAGGACGGAACCTGGAACACGCCACCAGATCGCCTCCGATTTCAATCATGTCTCCAGCCTATTCGGATTACCGCGTGGATAAGACAGCAACAAGATTCGTCCGCACTCTGGCGGGCCGGTTGGAAAAAGCCCCGCTAGCGCGGGCTTTTTTATGGGGATTACTCGCCGCCACGGCCTTGCCCCCGGTGTATCTGCTGCCTGCCTTGCTCTTTTCTGTGCCGGCGCTGCTGGGCTTGACCGACGCCGCACCAAACTGGAGGCGGGCTGCGCTCATCGGCTGGTTTTACGGCTTTGGCCTTGCCCTGGCCGGTCTCTACTGGATTACCGAGCCCGTCCTGACCGAAGCGCAACAATTTTGGTGGCTTGTGCCGTTGGCGGCACCGCTTCTGGCCGGTGCCGTAGCGTTTTATACAATTATCCCGGTCCTAGCCGCGCGGCTGGTCCCCGCAGGATTTGGGCGGGCCCTGACATTCGCGGGCGCCTGGACACTGTCCAACCTCGCCCAACAATTCCTTTTCACCGGTTTTCCATGGAATTATTGGGGAACGGACTGGGCCATCCCCGGATATCTGGGGAATATTTTTCTTCAACCGGCCGCGGTCATTGGCGTCGATGGCCTGACCCTGTTGACGGTCCTGCTTTCCACCGCCCCCCTCTTCCGCGCCCGTGGGCTTGGGATACTTGCCGTCAGCTTGGCGCTGTGGGCGGGGTTCGGTTATGCGCGTCTGCAAACACAGGAGCATAATACAGCGATCAATGTCGCATTGATCCAACCGGATTTCCAGGAACCGCCAGACTATTCACGCCCTGCTCTCATCGCCAACTGGCAACGGCTTGTGGCAATGAGCCATGCCGGAATCACGAACGGAGCTGATGTTGTCGTCTGGCCAGAGGCAGCCAGCCCTTGGCTTCTTCCCAGTGACGCCGCTGCGCGCGAACAACTTGCTTCCGTTACCGGCACCACGCCCATCATTGCCGGCAGCCTCCGGATGGTCAGCCAGACCGACTTCCGCAACTCAATCGTCGTTACCGCAGGCCCACAGCCTCCATTTGCGATATACGATAAGTGGAAGCTGGTACCTTTTGGTGAATATATGCCCAAATGGATCCCGGTCAAAATCATCCCCAGCCTGGTTGGAGGCGGCTTCACGCCAGGCAGCGGCCCTGAAACCATAGGAAACATTCCCGGCCTCCCCCCCTTTGGGGCCATAATTTGCTATGAGGCGATTTTTACTGGCCAGATCATCGATGAAGAACATCGACCGGACTGGGTCGTGAATGTGACGGACGACGCATGGTTTGGCAATTCGGCCGGACCTCGTCAGCATTTCGCAAATGTTCGGCTGAGGGCGGTTGAGGAAGGCCTGCCCATCGTTCGTGATGCAAATTCAGGTATTTCGGCCGTTATTGACCCATTTGGCCGGGTTACTGCCGAAATGCCGCTTGATTATCAAGGCGTACTCGTCGCCCCCCTTCCTGAAGCCCAGCCGAGGACAATATTTTCACGGCTTGGCCTCCTGCTTCCGGCCGGCCTCGCACTCATATGTTTTATCGCCGGGCTGTTATATGCTAACACGCAGCGGTTGTTGCGGAAGTAGCGGACAAAATATTTTGTCTATTTAATAATTCAATAATCGGAGTTTTGTATTGCTTTGGTGGTTAACGCCTGTTAACTTCAGTCATGCTACGACGGAATAGCCTGTTCGATATTCTAGTATCGTCCTCGGGGAGGCTTTTCCATCAACGGGCGATAAAACAAGAACTGGCGTCAAAAACGCCCTGTGCTGGAGAGTTTGACATTTATGGCTGAAGAGAATGCTGAGCGTCCGGAACGTGAAAGCCGTCCCAGTCCGATTGATATTCATGTCGGCTCCCGAATTCGCCTTCGCCGCACCTTGCTGGGCATGTCCCAGGAACGTTTGGGCGATGCCCTGGGACTGACGTTTCAGCAGGTCCAGAAATATGAGCGCGGTATGAATCGCGTCGGCGCCTCGCGCCTGTTCGATATTTCCCGGGTGCTAGACGTTCCCATTTCCTACTTCTTTGACGATATGCCCGAAGGGATGTCCGAAAGTCCGGTATCCGGCCCCCGCGGCCGCACCTATGGTTTCGCCGAGCAGCAGGAACCCTTCAATGCCGGCATTGATGATCAGTTGACCAAGCGCGAAACGCTTGAACTCGTCCGCGCCTATTATCGCATTGTCGATCCCGCCATGCGTAAGCGGATGTTTGACCTTATGAAGTCTCTGGCTCCACCAGATGCCCCCTTCGAGGGAAGCTGAGCGGGAAATAGCCCGCGGCTACGCCTGAGCCACCCGTAACAGAAAGGCCGGGAAGTTGAACTTCCCGGCCTTTCTTGCATCAAACCTCGCCGATTGCCTTTTCCTCTGCCGTAATCTCTGCCGCCCTGGCAGCGATCTCACCAGCCGTAATCGGCGGCCCGGGGAAGCGTTTACGGGCAATACCAAACCAGATCACGGCCATCAGCAAAATCAGGCCGATCAAGTAGTTCACGAGAATCGCATTCGGTTCACGCGTGCCGATATATACCAGAACACATGCCCCCAGCACGGTAATCACCGCGAAAGGCTTAGAGAGCGCCCCCAGGCGGAACGGACCGAACTCAGTCCAGCTCTTTCCTTCCGCAAAAAGCCCCGCCAGGATCGGCATGGCGTAGGAGATGTACAGGAACATCGCGCAACCCGCCGCAAGCGCCAGGAAGGCCGACGAATACAGCGTGACAAGAATGGACAGCACAGCGGTCAGCCAGATAGCCGCGACCGGAGCACGACGCGTCTTGTCCACATGCCGCAAATATTTATGCCCGGGCAACCCGCCATCGCGAGAAAACGCATAAACCATGCGTGATGTAGAGGTAACACCGGCCAGGGCGCACAGAAAGTTCGCCACAACAATGCCCACCAAAATAACATCCTTTAGCACGGCTGGTACGGGCATGGCCCCTAGAATATTGAAGCTGATGTTAACACCGCCGCTTGCCGCCTTGCCTGCATCAGGGATTGCAAGGATGAACGAAGCTGCCATGATGAGGCCAAAAACGCCTGACCAAAAGATCGCATTCAAAATCCCCTTGGGGACATTCCGGCGGGCATCCACCGTCTCTTCCGACGTATGGGCCGATCCATCAAAGCCGGTAATTGTATAAAGCGGGTAGAGCAGAGCCAGCAGAAAAATGTAAAAATGGCTGTTGCTCTGCGGGAAGACGCCGCCCCCGCTATTTCCGGTAAAGTTAGAGAAAGTGAACAGCCGGGAGAGGTGGTAGTTCGGTGCGGCATAGAGCATTGCACCCGTCAGCAGCACAGCGATCACCAGGATGAGGTAGCCGGAGAAATCGATCAGCTTCGTCGTCAGCCGCACGCCAAAATGGCAGAGAAGCGCCTGAGCGACCGTGATGACCGTAACGGCAAGCACCTGGGGCCAGCCTCCCGCGAAAACCGGCCAGAGATTTCCCCATGAGGATGTATCAACACCAAAAATATCGCCTAGAATCAGACCTGTAAACAAGAAATACACGCCGACATTCACTGAAGCGATAACGAAGATGAGCCCAAGGAGATTAAACCAGGCCGTCAGCCACCCCCAGGCACGCCCACCCAAAAGCGAAGACCAATGGTAGAGACCGCCCGCTGTGGGGTAAGCGGAGGCGATCTGCGCCATTGAAGCACCGACGATAATTGCAAACAAAGAGCCGACGATCCAACCGACAATCGTGGTGAATGCCCCACCTGTGCAAAAACCGGTTTGAAAAGAGGTGATTCCGCCTGCCAAAATGCAGATGATGGAAAACGAAACGGCAAAGTTCGAGAAACCGTGCATGCGCCGCGAAAGCTCCTGCGCATATCCCATTTTATGGAGGACTGCCGCATCCTCCGCAAGAATCTTCTGTTCAGTCTGGTCAGACATACAGAGCCTCCTTTATCGTTTCATTTGCCTTATAATCCAAACCTAGCTTGTGTTTGAAGTTTCGCCAAGAGAAACTAGCTGTCTGGCCATCTTTGCCGGCTGGAAATTTGGCTTATACTCCACGCTAAAGACGTAAAAAAGGAGACCTGGACAAATGGGCGATAGCGAGCTCACCCTGCCTGCCTTGCAGGCAATGGCCGAACGGGGGGACATTGACACAATCGTCATGGCAGCGCCCGATATGCAGGGACGTCTACAAGGAAAGCGCGTCATGCCGCGCTTCTTTTTTGAATTGGTAACGACAGACGCAGCCGAAGGTTGTGCCTATCTCCTTGCCACCGACATCGAATGCCAGCCGGTCGAGGGCTATAGCCTCACCTCCTGGGATAAGGGATATGGCGACTTCGTTTTCAAACCGGACCTCAGCACGCTGCGTCTCGCACCCTGGCAGCCTGGAGCGGCGATCATCCTTTGTGACATCGAACTGCTAGGCCGCAAGCCCGCGCCAATGGCCCCCCGGACAATTCTGAAGCAGCAACTCAACCGGCTAAAGGATCATGGGTTGACCGCCTGGGCGGCAACCGAACTCGAATTTATCCTGTTCAAGGATAGTTACGAGGCCGCCTGGGACAAGGCCTATCGCGGGCTAACGCCTGCCAATCAATATAACAACGACTATTCCATACTCGGAACCGCCAGGGTCGAGCCAATCATCCGGCGCATCCGCAACGCCATGGAAGCCGCGGGCATCCAGGTCGAAAACTCTAAAGGCGAGTGCAACCTGGGGCAGCACGAAATCAACTTCCGCTATGGCCCAGCCCTCGCCACCTGCGACAAGCACGTGATCTACAAAGAAGCCGCGAAAGAAATCGCCGCCGAAGCCGGTCACGCGCTGACCTTCATGGCGAAATTCAACGACCGTGAAGGCAATAGCTGCCACACGCATTTATCCTTGCGAAACGCCGCCGGTGAAGCGGTGTTCCTGGATGCTGATGGACATTCCCCCTCAAAGCTGTTCCGGCAATTCATGGCCGGCCTTCTACGCCATGCGGCCGAAATCGCGTTGTTCTTCGCGCCGAACATCAACTCCTATAAGCGCTATGCGGCTGGCAGCTTCGCCCCAACTGCTCTTGCCTGGGGCATTGATAACCGCACCTGCGCCTTCCGGGTTTTGGGGCACGGAAAGTCGATCCGTGTGGAGAACCGCCTGCCGGGGGGAGACGTAAACCCGTATTTGGCACTGGCCGCGATGATTGCAGCCGGCCTGGCTGGCATTGAGGGCGATTATGCACCGGTGCCGCTGTTCGAAGGGAATGCCTACACGGCCGACCTGCCCAGAATTCCGCATAGCTTAAGCGATGCTGCACTCCTTTTTGCCTCAAGCGAATTCACGCATGGCGCTTTTGGCGCAGATGTTGTGGCGCACTACGCTAACATGGCGAAAGTCGAGCTGGACGCGTTCAACGCCACCGTAACCGACTGGGAAAAATTCCGGTCTTTTGAAAGGATGTAAGCGTATCATGGAATTACGTGGCAATTGGCGTATTCCCACCGAAATCCTGGCGGGAGCCGGACGCATTTCTGAATTGCCTCAAAAAATCAAAGAGGCTGGGCTTAAAACGATTCTGATCGTCACAGACCCGGGCGTCGCCAACCTGCCTTTCTGTGCGGCCATCCGCTCCTCTATCGAAGAAGCCGGCATTGTAACTGCCCTCTTCAAGGATGTGCATCCAGATCCACTGGCTGAAGACGTACTGGCAGGAGCGGAGGCCTACCGTGCCCTTGGCGCAGAAGGCATTGTGGCCATTGGCGGCGGCTCCGGCCTTGATTGCGGAAAATCCATCGGCTTGGCTGTTTCTACATCCCGGCCTTTGTGGGATTTTGAAATCACCCTGCCGACCCCGCCCCTGGACCGGCCCATTCCTCCGATCTTTGCGGTTCCCACCACAGCGGGCACAGGATCCGAAGTCGGCCGCGCCACCGTGGTCACTGACGTTAAAAAGCAGCGGAAGTTCATCCTGCTGCACGCCCAGATGCTTCCGCGCCTGGTTATACTAGACCCCGAACTCACCTACGGCCTCCCCCCCACAATTACCGCCTGGACCGGCATGGATGCGCTAGCGCACGCGCTGGAAGCCTATTACGCGAATTTCTATCATCCGGTCGCGGACGGCATCGCGTTGGAAGGTATGCGGCTGGTTAAGGAGAATCTCGTGATGGCGGTCACGGAGCCTCGCAACACAATCGCGCGGATGAACATGCTGACCGCTGCCTCCATGGGGGCAACCGCGTTTCAGAAAGCACTGGGCGCCATTCATTCCCTAAGCCATCCGATCGGCGCGCGCTTCCATGCCCATCACGGCCTAACGAACGCCGTGCTGATGCCTTACGTCCTGACTTATAACCGCCCCGTTATCGAAGAGAAAATGGGACACGCCGCCCGCGTTCTGGGCCTGGACCCTACATTTGACGCATTTCTCGCCTGGGTGCTTGAGCTCCGCACGGCCCTCGGAATCCCCCATACCCTTGAAGGCTTGAAGGTTCACCCCGACGCTCTCGAGGAGTTGGCTGCTGAAGCGGTCGCTGACCCCAACACGCCCGACAACCCGCGCCCGGCCACACAGGCCGACATGCTCCGCATCCTGAGAGCAGCGATGGCGGGGGACTTTAACGCCCTGTCCACTTAACCGTCGCAGGGCCGGGCCACCCAGCCCGGCCCTCACAAGGCCTTTTGCATAATCACCACATCCAGCCAGCGGTCCAACTTGAAGCCGACTTTGCGCATCGTCCCCGAATGCTGAAAGCCAAGGCTGGCATGGACGCCGATAGACGCCGTGTTCTCGGAATCACCGATCAACGAAACCATCTGAGAAAAGCCTGCCTCCTTCGCCTTTTCGAGGAGGCCAGCGACAAGCGCCTTGCCAACTCCTTGCCCTCGCACATCTTCCCTAACGTAGACACTATCCTCGACCGTGTGATCATAGGCGGGCCGGGCTCTGAACGGTCCGTAATAGCCATACCCTAATATTCCGCCCCCTCCCTCGGCCACGATCCACGCAAACCCGGCCCCCCGATTGGCGAGAAACCTCTTATTCATTTCTTCCAGAGACGGTGGGATATTCTCAAAAGAACCCGTGCCATGCAAAACATGATAGGCGTAGATTGCCTGGATTTGCGGCAAGTCATCCGCGTTAGCATTTCTGATGTTCATCCAAATGTGCCCGTATCTCAACAGGCCAAGCATGGCAAATCCCTCGCCCCGGGAAAAGATGCCGTAAGCTCAGGTTAAAATTAAATAAATAATGATATTTTTCTATTTTTAGATGCAAAACGTCCGTTAATGAAGCTTGTGAAATTCCGTTTTGCTAACGGCATATTTTCGGGCATAAACATCCTGGGTTGTCAGGCTAGCCACTTGGCCCTCCAGGGGTCGCCGCATGAATGAGGGTTGAGACCAGAATGAATGATACGCCGCACAACCCAGGATACGGCCCTGACGAGAATCGGCCCCCCGCTAACCCTGACATTGCCGCTCTGAACGATGCCCATCTCAACCTGACGCCGCAATCTGAGGCGCGCTTGGCCGCAATCCTGAATGTCGCCCGGTATCACGGCGTGGAGATAAATCTGGAAGCGCTCCGGCTCCGGCCAGAAGACCCAGCCCCCAAACCACCTGAATTGATCGCGTGGCTGCACGAAGCGGGTTTGTGGGCGCGCGGCGTTCACATGAACTTCCGGCAGCTTCTCAAGATTGACGCCCCAGCTCCCATCATCTTGCTTCTGGATGATGGAGGGGCCGCCCTTCTCGTGGGCCGGGACCGTGCTAGAAATCTACTCGTCCTCAGGGACCCCAGGCAGCCTGCCGCCGCGTCGCCAATTCTCGTCGATGAGTTGCGTCTCAAGCAAGTCTGGAGCGGCGCGACATTGCTGATTCGCGCCAGCCGGCACGGCACAATTGAAGAACAACCTTTCAATCTTGGGCTTGTTGCACGGCTCGTCTGGGGTGACCGTAAAATTTTGCGAGACATTGCCATCTCATCGGTCACGCTGACGGCACTGAGCCTGGTTCCCATTCTCGTGGTCATGCGAACAATCGGCCAGGTCTTGCAATATCACGGCACCGCTACACTCAATCTGGTCATCATCTTGCTTTGCCTCTCCATTTTTTTCGAGGCGATCCTCAGCTGGAGCCGCAAAATGATGGAAGTTGTGCTCGCGGCAAAGCTGAACTCAAGACTGAACCTGATGATCTTTGACCGGCTGGTCGCACTGCCTATCGACTATTTCGAACGCGAGCAAGCCGGCCAGATCGCCCACAAAATCTCCCAGGTTAATCTTATCCGGCAATTCCTGACCGGCAAGTTGATGAACGCGTTCATCGACATCTTCATGCTCATTCTGCTGGTGCCAATTCTGTTTTACATGAGCGCCGCTCTGGCATGGACCGTACTGGTCGCCGCAGCGTTTATTGCGGCAATCATTGCTGTCTTTCTGAGGCCCATGGCCATCATGACCGGCAAAATTATAATGGCGGAATCGGCAAAGGGCTCCGTACTGATCGAGACTATTTTTGGCATCAGAACCGTTAAGGCGCTCGCGCTCGAGAGTACCCGCGCCGCGCAATGGGACCGCCGTGTCGCAGAAGTGGCAGAACTTCATATCGAAGAAAGCAAGCTTGCAAACTGGCCGGCAACATTGACGCTTCCGCTTCAGCGATATTGCAGTTACGGCGTGATTCTTGTTGGTGCTTTCATTGCCTTGCATTCACAAACTTCGGTTGATTCCTCAAGCTTGTTCGGTTTCATGCTGCTCGGCGGGCGCGTTGCGGGCCCTCTCGTCAGCTTGGCCGGACTGATGGAAGAGGTGCATCGGGCGAAAGCTTCCATTGGAATGGTTGGCAGCGTACTCAACCGCACCAACGAACGCCACGCCCTGACAAATGGCCTGCGGCCGCGCTTTGAAGGTGCTATCGAATTCAGCGACGTTACGTTCCGCTATGAAGGAGCCAAGACACCCGCCCTGGATAAAATGAACTTCAAGATTCCTGCCGGCACAATGCTTGGATTGGTTGGCCGTTCAGGATCAGGAAAATCGACTGTTACACGCCTCTTGCAGGGCATAAATCGCGACTATATCGGGTCTATCCGCATCGACGGAACCGATATGCGGGAAATCAATCTGCGTCATATCCGCAAGAACTTTGGCATGGTTCTACAGGATAATTTCCTCTTCCGTGGCACGGTACGGGAGAATATTATCGCAGGCCGGCCCGGCCTATCCTTTGAGGATGCCGTAAGAGCCGCCCGCCTGGCCGGGGCTGAGGAATTCATTGAACGCCTGCCCAACGGGTATGACACCTTCATTCAGGAAGGGTCCCCAAATTTGTCAGGTGGCCAGAAGCAACGCTTGGCAATCGCCCGCGCTTTGATCTCGGATCCGAAAATTTTAATTCTTGACGAAGCCACAAGCGCGCTGGATCCCGAAAGTGAAGCTCTGGTGAATGCCAACATCCAACGCATTGCAGCCGGGCGAACGATGGTCATCGTATCGCACCGCCTCTCCTCGCTTCTCGATTGCGACCTGATCATGGTGCTCGATCAAGGCCGTACCATTGATATCGGCACTCATCATGAATTGGTCGAACGGTGCGCCATCTATCGCCACCTCTGGTTCCAACAGAACCGCCACCTTACTTCTGAAGGGTTTGACGATGCCTCGTCTCAGCCGGCTATTGCCTAAGCTCCCTAAGAGCGAGTTGGTTCCTGCCGGGGCAGATGACATGCTTCCCCTGGCCGCTCTGGAATTCCAGTCTCCAACGGCCGCCGTTATCGCAACGCCGCTTCCGCCGATCGCGCGCTCCACGAGCTATATCCTTACCGCGCTCGTTTTGTGTGTATTGGTGATTGCGGCTGTCTTTAAAGTCGACAAACTTGTTGCCGCTACAGGTGTTCTGAATTCAGCAACGCCTGATATCAGCGTGCAAGCCTTTAACGCTGTTTCAATTATTCGGGACATCAAGGTCCACCCGGGTGATTTCGTCACCAAGGGGCAAATCCTGGCGACGCTTGACCCAACTTATACCTCCGCGGACCTGAAGTCTCTCACCCTGCAAGAGCAAAGCTATGCGGCACAGGTAGCACAATTGCAGGCCCAGGAAGACGACACACCTTATACACCGGATCCATCGAATCCGGCTTCAGTGCTGATGTTACAAACATACAATCAGCAAATGGGACAATATCACTATACGTTGGAAAACTACGATCAACAGATCAGCCAGCTAAAAACGCAGATCCAGGGCTATAATCAACAAGCGGATTACTACCGGCAACGCCTTGGAATCGCCGCTAATGTAGAAAACATGCGTAAGAAGCTACAGGAGTTGCAAGTTGGCAGCCAGCTCGATTCTGAAGCGGCCACCGATGATCGCGTCAGCGTGCAGGCGCAGCTGGCTTCCGCTATTTCACAAGCGGCGGCGGACGACAAGCAGCTCGCTGCTGTCCAAGCGCAGCGAGACAGCTTTGCACAACAATTCAAAGCCCAGACATCGACGGACCTAGCAACAGCCTTAAACAACTTGGCTCAAGCACGCCAGGAACTGGCAAAGGCGCAATTCAACAACGAGCTCGTTGAGTTGCAAGCGCCTCAGGATGCCATTGTTCAAAGCGTCGCTCCCGTATCTGTTGGCTCCGTCTTGCAGGCAGGCCAGCAGCTTATGGAGCTAGCTCCTGTCAACACCCCTTTCATTGTTGAAGCCGACGTTCCGGCCAATGAATCTGGCTTTGTACACACCGGAGACAAGGTTACCATCAAGTTCGGTACTCTTGACCCATTGCAATACGGGACAGCCAAGGGAACTGTCGTGTCGATCAGCCCCGAGAGCATCAATCCGCAAGATCAGCAAAACACCGTGACAATGGGAGCGCCGCTGCCAACAGCGCCACAAACATTGTATTATAAAGCCCAAATTTCCTTTGATGTCATGAACCTGCATAATGTGCCTCAAGGTTTCAGGCTGGTACCAGGCATGCCTTTGGAAGCGGATATTATTGTCGGTAAACATTCGATCTTGTCTTACTTTTTCTCTCAAATGGCCCCCGTAGCATATGAGAGCCTGCACGAGCCGTGATGCAAAGATGAGCACCAAACTCTCATTTGGCGACAAACTCGCAGCTCGCAGCCCTAAGAAGGCTCTTCTTCGTGCGCATGAATTGACAGCTCAAGGAGCGCATGAACGCGCGTTCAAACTTTATGCAATCGCCGCGGAGGCAGGTTTAGCGGAAGGAGAGCGCGAACTTGGCCTTTACTACCTCCGCGGAGATGCCTCCGGTTTCCGAAGCGCCGTTGAGGCAGCCCGGTGGCTCTCCTTGGCGGCCGAAAAAGGAGACGTTAAGGCTCAAAGCGTCTTGGGTGGTCTATATGCCAGTGGTTTTCAGGCTGAAACCACGACCAATCTGTTTACCCAGGCCAAAACAGACAAGGTGGATCTTCAGGCTGCTTTGAAATGGACGCTGCTGGCAGCGGAGGCGAACGACGCAGATGCGCAAGCGCTTGCTGGATTTTTATATGCCACAGGCCCTCAGGAGATTCAAAATATCGAGCTTGCCAAACATTGGTATGGCTTGGCAGCACAGGCAGGAAAGCCTCAAGGCCATCTGGGGCTTGGCACATTGACCCTGCTTGAAGCAACAACGGATGAAATGACTTTCTCCGCCGTTGCACACATCCGGGCTGCTGCAAACGCCGATCTCGCCACAGGACATTATTATCTCGGACTTATCTATGAGCGAGCGATCGGCGTGCATGCCGATCTGGGGCTGGCCGCGCATCATTACGAAATTGCAGCACAAAAGGGCGTACGTAGTGCCCAGTTCCGGTATGGCTTCATGCTCTTCAATGGCGTGGGGGTCTCGCAGAACAAGGTTGAAGGAGAAACCTGGCTCCGCCGTGCAGCCCTGGCTGGTGAAGGCGAAGCAGCCGCACTGGTCGGCGAGCTCTACGCACGTGGCGACGACAACTTGCCGCCCAATTATGCCGAGGCTGCCCTGTGGTTCCGTATTGCGGCGGAAACAGGTCATCGTATGTCTGCCCGCGTGCTCGGTCTATTATATCTGACTGGCGCCGGAGCGGGCGCCATTCCACGCGATGCAGACGAAGCCGCCAAATGGCTCAGGGTTGCAGCAGAAAAGGGCGACGACTTAGCGCAGTCCGACCTCGCCGCATTATTACTCAAACGCCAGACTAACCCACGCCTGACTGAAGCCGCCCCCGTTCATGAATGGTTCGAAAAAGCCGCCGAATCAGGAGATGCAATCGGGGCCTATAATTTCGCAGTTTGTCTAGCGGAAGGTGTCGGCGTGGAACGCAATGATGCGCGCGCCGCTCAATGGTTCCGGCGTGCTGCTGAGAATGTCGTGAATGCACAATATCGCTATGGCCGCATACTGGCGGAAGGCCGAGGCGTTCCTCAGGATTTTGAAGAAGCAAGGCATTGGTTACAGGAAGCCGCAAGCAAAAACATGCTTGAGGCACTCCTCGATCTTGCCGCGTTGAATATACAAGGCCTTGGCGGACCACGGGACGATGAAGCCGCACGCGAATTATTTGAGCGCGCCGCTGCTCAGGGTAATCCAGACGCAATGTTCGCACTCGGCGCGCTCTATGGTGGCGGGCACGAGATTGCGACAGACCGTGTCCGGTCTCTCTCCTGGTACCGGCAAGCTGCGGAACGGCAACACCCGAGAGCCGCCCTCATGCTCGGCAAGTATTTGCGGGCCGGCATAGCGACCGAGCCGGATCTTGAGGAAGCGCGAAGGTGGCTTTCTGTCGCGGCAGCCGCCGGCTTGGCCGAAGCAAATGATGAACTTGCAACGCTTCCTCCTCCTGTAGAGGCGGCGGGATGAGTTGGGACGCGGCCGGTAGACATTGACGAAATCTACAGATGATCAGAGTTCGGCGACAGCAGCCTATCTAAGAGGTATGCAAGATGGCACGAACGGCCTGTTCTGGTTAAAGCGCGCCAGGCGGTTAGCCCCTGGCGACCCCAGGATCGAGTTGGAAATTGCCCGCCGGGAGTTATCGGCAGGTCCAAAAGGCACAAAACGGGCACACCAGAGCTTTCAGCGGCTTGCTGAACGATATGACATCGTGCCGGCCTGGATCGGCTTGGCGATCTGCGCGCAGATGCTAGGTGATGCCGCTGCCGCCGCCAGTGCAGTAGAGGCGGTGCTGACCCGGCATTGCATTCCTGACGATGCCAGCTTTCCCGCTTTCGCGCGGCATGTAGCCTGCGCTGCCGGCTATAATGGCTATCAAGGCTACACTGCCCTCGGTACGTTGGTCGCTGAAGGCACGGGCCGCCTGCTCGGAGCTCAACCCGATCTTGCCGCAATCTCCCGCCTGGAAGGGGTGGTTGAATGGAAAAAAGGCGGGTTGAGTGGATGGGCCGTACGTCCGGCCTGGCCCGACCAGCCACCGCACCTTACCCTCACAGATGCAACCGGCCGTACGCTCGCTGTGAAATGCGGCTCTCCCTTGCCCGTAGATGATGCGGCCCCCTTTCTTCCCCGGTATCGGTTTCGCATAGCCTTCGGCAAGATTGACGGCTTCCTTCCTCCCTTCATTCTTTCCGGCCCCGATGGCAGACAACTGATGGGCTCGCCTATAGACCCGCAGCCGCTCCAGCATCCTCCGGTGGTCGCCGCTTCACGAGGCGCCCCACCGGCCACGATTTCAAAACATGCAGCACTTGTGTTGGTTATGCCGGTTTACCGTGGGCTTCACGAAACACAGGCCGCCATTAACTCCGTTCTAAAGGCAACGGCACCCGGCACACGATTCATTGTGGTGAACGACGCGTCTCCTGAGACCGCCCTTGTGCAGTGGCTTGAAGCGCTCTGCCGCAAGAAGACGATCGAATTGATCCACCATCCTCGGAATTTGGGTTTCTGCGCCGCCGCGAATACCGGCTTGGCCGCAGCACAAGGATGCGACGTCCTGTTGCTGAACAGCGATATTCTGTTACCCTCCAAAGCCGTCGAAACATTGCGGCAAGTTGCTTACGCCGAAGCCGCAACCGGAACCGTCACACCGCTTTCAAACGAAGCGGCAATCTGCAGCTATCCTGCCCCAAGCGGCGCAAACCCCATGCCTGACCTGGCAACGGCCAACCTGTTCGATAGGCTGGCCAGGAAGGCAAACGGCAACGCCACGGTGGAAATTCCAACTGGCGTGGGTTTCTGCCTTTACATCCGGCATGATTGCCTCTCAGCCACCGGGTATTTCAGAACGGAACTCTTCGCCCAGGGCTACGGCGAGGAAAACGATTTCTGCCTGCGCGCCCGGCATCTTGGCTATGTGCATGTTGCGGCCATGGGGGCGTATGTGGCGCATAAAGGTGGGGTGTCCTTCCGGAGCGCCACCAAAGCCCTCAGCGGCCGGAATCTGGCTATACTGAACCAGCTTTACCCCGGCTACCAAGCCATGATCATGGCGCATATTATCAAGGACCCTGCCGCACCTTATCGGGCAGCGCTGGATGAGGCTCGGCTATGCCACCAGCGGAATAGCCAGCAATCGGTACTCATGATCAGCCACGCGCACGGCGGCGGCGTGGCGAAACAAGTTGACCAGACGACCTCGGAACTACGCGCCCAGGGTCTCAATCCCCTTCTGCTGACAACAAATTTTCCCCGCAGCCCCTCTCGTACACGCTATCCTTGGCCTTCCCTGTTATGCGCAGGTAATCCAAAGGACTATCCGAATCTCACGTTTACACTGCCTGAGGATCTTCCACGGCTATTAAGCCTGCTGCGCCGGCTCAAGACCTCCAGAATCGAGCTCCATCACATGCTTGGCCAGCATGAGGCTGTGCGTGGCATCGCAGCGGCTTTGGGCATCCCGCAGGATATTATCGCCCATGACTATGCCAGCTTCTGCCCCCGAGTGAATCTCCTCACCCGGCCCGACAGACACTCACCTCTGCGCTATTGCGGTGAGCCCGACCTTGCCGGGTGTGCAAGATGCTGCCAACAGGACAAGGAAGGCGTTTTTGAAACCTTGCCCGTCAGGCATCTACTCACCCGCTCTCAAGCAGAATTCGCTGCCGCACGTCGCATTGTCGTCCCGTCAACCGATATGGCACGGCGCCTTTCGCGGCATTTTCCGGGGATCACACTACAAATCACCCCCTGGGAAGACGATTCCCGTCCCGTGACACTGCGTAAACCACGGCCCGGCAAGCGGCGAATCGCGGTGATAGGGGGGATCGGCCCCTCGAAAGGCTTTGATGTGCTGCTCGACTGCGCGAAGGACATTCAACGGCGCCTGCTTCCTCTCGAATTCATTGTTATCGGCAGCAGCGCCAATGACAGCCCCCTTCTGGAAGCCGGAATCAAGGTAACCGGCGCCTACAAAGCGGAAGAAGCCCAGCAGATGATTGCGGATCTGGAGCCTGACCTCGCCTTTATTCCATCAATCTGCCCTGAAACCTGGTGCTTCGTTCTCAGCGAAGCCTGGCTGGCAGGGCTATATGCCATTGTCTTTGAACTGGGAGCCCAAGCCGAGCGTGTCCGCGCCAGTGGCCGGGGGGCTGTGCTGCCGCTTGGCCTTTCGCCCGAACGGATAAACAATGCCTTGCTGACGATCACCTTCTAACCGCGCAACTCAGCTTTATCGGTATGGAAACTAACCTTTCATTAAGTTAGCTGCGCAACGCTTTGACTTCGAAATCATTTCTGTGACAATACGGATCAACGGTAATATATACTGCCCTTAAGGAACGATGATGGCCGCTGTTAAAACCGCTTCCGCTCAGATCAAGAAGGCGCCGGCTGCAGAGCCCACCAACAGCGCACCTCCAGGAAAGGCCGGTGCCAAGGTGCAAGAACTCAAAGTTACCGGACACCTGATGGCGCTTCCGCCTGGCCTGTTCTGTTTCGTCAATGAGCTAAATCCCGGAGCGGCGATGCATAACGGTATGCCGGGCGTTCGTGTTTCCCCTCCGCCCATCGGTGGGCAGAATGTCGAGATTTCCGGCTTTCGCTCTGACGGTTGGCTGAGCGCTGAGGGCGACGCGGTTCTAGTTCGTATAAAAAATCAGCCCGCCCAGGTTCTGGTCACCATCTACCAGCTCGCAAACATGCCGGATGCCTCTCCCAAGCTGCAGGTACGCCAGTTACTTGGGGAGGCGCATATCGCCGCCAATGCTCCCCCTCCCCCCGCGGCAAACGCCGCTCCTCCCGAGCCCCAAGCTGCACAAGAGCCGGCCAATATTGTGGCACATATCCAATCCCGCGGCGACGTGGGAACCAAATTCGGTGAATGGCTCGGGGAGAAAGGCAGCCAGAATTGGGTCGAAGGTTTTGCGATCACCGCCCCTGACGGCATTAATCCCTCAGATTTCACCTATCAGGCCGTTCTCGGCCGGGGTTGGCTGTCCCCCTGGGTGGATGCCGGCCAGTATTGCGGATCGCGCGGCATGGCGCTGCCGCTGCTGGGCCTGCGCATACGCCTGAGCGGTGAAGCAGCGGAACAATATGAGATCAGCTATTCCGCGACCTTCATCGGCGGAGCAAGCTGCGGCCCTGTTGGCAATGACGAGACCTGTGAAGCGGAGACATTAGCACCGCTTGAATCCTTCCAGATTGTCCTCACCCCACGCGGACGAAAAGCAAGCAAGCCCCGGAAGTAAGAACAGAATAGAGGCCGTTGTGAATTTTCTGTTCGTTCACCAGAACTTTCCTGGGCAATATGTCCATCTCCTGCGCAGCCTCCTGGCCGATAACCAAGCACGGCCAGGCGCGCATGAGATTGTCTTCATGACCGAACCTAACCAGAACTATCTGGAAGGCGTCCGAAAGGTCACCTATTCCCGTCCGCCGCCGCCGCCGCAGGCTCTTGCTCCGGCTGCCCGGGAGTTTGAAAGCGCGGCTATGCGTGCTCAGGCAGGCTATCAAGGGGCGCAGCAGATCAAGGCTCTGGGCTTCAAGCCCGACATCATCATCGGCCATCATGGCTGGGGCGAAATGCTGAATTTGTGTGACGTTTTTCCCGGCGTCCCCATTCTGGGCTATTTTGAATTCTATTACCGCGTCCAAAATTCCGATGTGAATTTCGATCCCGAATTTCTAATGGATGAACCACGTTTCGGGGCGGTACGGGCCAAAAACACGATCAATCTTCTGGCGATTGCCCTGGAGCAATGGGGGCAGACGCCCACACGCTGGCAGTATGATACATACCCAGAATGGGCCCGGGGTAAACTCCGCATCATCGAAGAAGGCGTCAACCTGGAACAATGCGCCCCTGATCCGGCCCTGCGTAAAAAGACGGTCACTGTCGGCCCCCTGACCGTTACGCCCAAGCAGAAACTGCTGACATTCGTATCCCGGAACCTGGAGCCCTATCGCGGCTTCCATACGCTGATGCGCGCCTTGCCAAAGCTCCTGGATGAGCGACCGGATCTAGTCGTTTCAATCGTGGGGGGAAACGAAGTCAGTTATGGCGCGCCTCCTCCGGATGGCGGCAGCTGGAAAGATGTGCTCCTCAAGGAGGTAGGTGACCGTATCGACCTTTCGCGTGTGCATTTCATGGGGAAAGTCAAATATTCCGATCACCTGACCTTGCTGAAAAGATCAGACGCACACGTCTATTTGAGCTATCCGTTCGTAGCCTCGTGGTCCTTGCGTGAGGCGCTTGCCTGCGGCTGTGTACTGATCGGCGCTGATAGCGTGACCGTAACAGAGTTCATTAAACACGAAGTCAACGGCCTCGCGACTCCAACCCTCGACGCTGCCAAACTAACAGACAATGTCCTGCGTGTCCTGGCAGATGGCAAACTATCAGCCCAGCTCCGAAAGGGTGCCAGGGCGTTTGCAGAAAAACATCTTGGTATGGACGCCTACATCCAGCGTTATCGTTCTTACATCGAGGACATTACTGGGCGGCCATTGATATCGGCGCCTTCCGCCCCCCCTGCGAGAAAATCCATGTCAGCAACAAAAACGCACCCGAAAGCGCATGCATAATCTTCTCCGCCTCAAGAAACAGGGCGCTTCTCAACAAGCGCCCTGTTTCTCTTTGATCAAATGACGTTGCAGACGCCTGCGCGCAGCCCACAGCGCCACCAAAGTAACTGCCGTGGCGAACAAGAGATACAGGCCCGGGCTTCGCGGATCACCTGTGGCTGAGATCAGCCAAGTAAAAATGAACGGCGCGGCACCGCCAAACAGGGCAATGCCAAGGGCATATCCAGTAGACAAACCGAGGCCTCGTTCCTTCACGGAAAATACAAGCCCCATGAAGCCATTCAAAGGCGCATTATACGGAAGCCCGAGCAATGCGAACACAAGCGGCAAGCAGAACAAGGCCAGATTTGTTGGCCACAGCGATAGCAGCGCAAAAACAGGATATGCCATGACGGCCATTGCAAGGCAGGAAGCCAGCATGTAGCGGCTGCGGTGAGAGATATCAAACCGCTTGGCAATGGACAGCCTGACCGGCGTCAAAAGCAGCAGGATGACATAGAGCAGGCACACGGTACCCAGCGCCTTATCAACCTGCAGGCCCAGCTCCGTCGTTGCGTATGTCGGCAAATAGAGAACGAGATAAGTTTGCGCTGTACCGATGGCCACCATTCCGGCTGCAATCACAATGCCGCCGATCAGGACGCGCGGACGCTCCCGCGAAGCATTTGCTTGCTGAAGAAACACCGGCGCATCGCCAATTCTGCGCCTCAAAAGCAAGGCACCGACACCTCCAAGTGCGCCAAGGGCAAAAGCAATACGAAAAGGTTGAATGCCGAATGCTAAATGTTGTTGCGATGCCAGCAACCATGCAACGCCGGAGGCGAGCAGGCCGGCAAGATTTTGGCTAACACCTTGCCAGGTTGCCGCCTCAGTCTCCGCTCCTCCGGAATGTTCGATCATCAGCGCTGTCGAACTTCCAAATTCTCCACCCAATGCAAATCCCTGCAGCAGGCGGGCGGCCAGCACACCAAGAGGCGCCAGCATTCCGATACGATCATAGCTAGGCAGCAGCGCCATCAACAGAATCGCAGCACTCATCATCGCAACCGCGAGTATCATGCAAGAAGAACGCCCTTTTGCATCAGCATAGGCGCCTAGAATCAGGGCCCCGACTGGCCTGGCAAAGAAGGAAATCCCAAACGTCCCAAATGTCAGCAGCAAACGGGCAGATTGGCTATGCGCAGGGAAAAATGTCTCACCAAGGCTTAATGCAAAGAAGCCGTAAACGAAGAAATCATAAAATTCGAGGGCGTTTCCCGCCGAGGCCGCGGCGATCATCCTTACCCGCTCAACCCTCAAACGTCGCATCGGCGCCATCCTCGATTAACACTCACCGCGCCCCAATATGCTGGCAAAGCGCGGCAGATGCAAAAACGGCGCCTTGCGGCGCCGTTTTCTATAGTCGGTCAGCGGAAGATCAGTCCTCCTGGGAGGCCTCTTTCTCCTTCTTGCCACCCTTTGTGGCACCAACCTTGTCGGTGATGTCCTCACCGGTCTCCTGGTCGACAACGCGCATGGAGAGCTTCACCTTGCCGCGATCATCGAAACCGATGACCTTCACCTTCACGGCATCGCCCTGCTTGACCACATCGGTGGTCTTGACAACGCGGCCCTGGGCCAGCTCGGAGATGTGCACCAGCCCATCCTTTGCCCCCAGGAAGTTCACGAAGGCGCCGAAATCGGCAGTCTTCACGACCTTGCCGTTATAGATCACGCCAACTTCCGGCTCCGCCACGATCCCCTTGATCTTGTCCATCGCGGCCTGGATCTTCTTGTCGTCGGAGGCGGCGATCTTCACCGTGCCGTCGTCATTGATATCGACCTTGGCGCCGGTGGTCTCGACGATCTCGCGGATCACCTTGCCGCCGGTGCCGATCACGTCGCGGATCTTCTCCTTGGGCACGGTCATGGTCACGATCTTCGGCGCGTTGGCGGAGACGCCTTCACGGTTACCGGTGAGCGCCTTGGCCATCTCGCCCAGGATGTGCAGACGGCCGCCCTTAGCCTGCTCCAGGGCGATCTTCATGATCTCGGGCGTGATGGACGTAATCTTGATGTCCATCTGCAGCGAGGTCACGCCATTTTCGGTGCCGGCCACCTTGAAATCCATGTCGCCGAGATGATCCTCGTCGCCCAGAATGTCGGAGAGCACGGCAAAGCCCTTATCTTCCTTGATCAGGCCCATGGCGATGCCCGCCACCGGCTGCTTCAGCGGCACGCCGGCATCCATCAGCGCCAGCGAGGTGCCGCAGACAGTCGCCATCGAGGAGGAACCGTTGGACTCGGTGATCTCGGAGACCACGCGCAGCGTGTAGGGGAAAGCCTCCTTGGTCGGCAGCAGCGGATGCACCGCGCGCCAAGCCAGCTTGCCATGGCCGATCTCACGGCGGCCGGGCGAACCCATGCGGCCTGTCTCACCGACCGAGAACGGAGGGAAGTTATAATGGAGCATGAAATGCTCCTTGAACTCGCCCTCGATCGCATCGACGATCTGCTCGTCCTGCGCGGTGCCCAGCGTCGCCACGACCAGCGCCTGGGTCTCGCCACGGGTGAACAGGGCCGAGCCATGGGTGCGCGGCAGCGCGCCGACTTCGGCCATGATCGGGCGGACGGTCTTGGTGTCGCGGCCATCGATGCGCAGGCCGGTATCCAGGATGGCGTTGCGGACAATGTCGGCCTCGAGCTCCTTGAACAGGCCCTTGGCGGCGTCCGCGTCCAGCCCTTCCTCGGCAAGCTTCGCGGCGGCTTCCTTCTTCGCCGCGCCGATCTTCTCGTAGCGGACCTGCTTCTGCGTCTCCTTATAGGCCGCAGCCAGGGGGGCGCGGGCCAGCGCGTCCACGCGCGCCTTCAGGGCCTTGGTCTCCTCGGACTCTTCCGGCAGCGCCCAAGGCTCCTTGGCGGCGGCTTCGGCAAGCTCAATGATCGCCTGGATCACCGGCTGGAAGCCGGTATGGCCGAACGTGACGGCACCCAGCATAACCTCTTCGGAAAGCTCGGAAGCCTCGGATTCGACCATCAGCACACCCTCGGTGGTGCCGGCGAGGACGAGGTCCAGCTGGCTCTCGCCGCTCTCGCTCACGGTCGGGTTCAGCACATATTCGCCGTTCACATAGCCGACGCGCGCCGCGCCCACCGGGCCAAAGAAGGGAATGCCCGAGAGGGTCAGCGCTGCGGAGGCAGCGACCAAGGCAACAATATCAGGCTCATTTTCCATGTCATGGCTCAGCACCGTGACAATGACCTGCACCTCGTTGCGGAAGCCCGCGGGGAAGAGCGGGCGGATCGGGCGGTCGATCAGGCGGGAAACCAGCGTCTCACGCTCAGTCGGGCGGCCTTCACGCTTGAAGAAGCCACCAGGAATGCGGCCTGCCGCATAAAATTTTTCCTGATAATTAACGGTAAGCGGGAAGAAATCCTGCCCCGGCTTCGCAGCCTTTGCCCCCACAACCGTGGCCAGCACCACCGTATCACCATAAGAGGCAACAACGGCACCATCAGCCTGACGAGCGACCTTGCCGGTCTCCAGAATCAGGGTCTTACCGGCCCACTCCATTTCCTTGCGGAAATATTTATCAAACATCCAAAAACTCCCAAGCATGGCAATACGGAGCCTGCCGACGGGACTGAGCGCTTAAGCTGGTTTTTTCAGACGGCGCCTCGGGCGGCATGGGTCTGGCTGGGGATTGAACCCGCAACCACGGACCATGTGGCCGGAAACGCCGCGGGAGTAAAATTTCCAGCGGCAGCGCGGATCATCCCGATGGCCTTCGCCCCGTTCTGCCGCTTTGCTACACGCGCCAAAATCAGCGCGATGCGCGCTCTGTAGCTGTTTTTTAGGCCGCTGCCTAGCAGGTGAGCGCCAGGATGTCTGTCAGGCCGGAGCCGTCACTCGGGTTTACGCGCCAAGGGTGCCACGAACTGCGGCTCCGTATCCCAGGGAAACAAAATCCAGGTATCCTGGCTGACTTCGGTGATAAAGGTATCCACCACCGGCTTGCCGGCCTGCTTGGCATAGACGGTGGCAAAATGCGCCTTCGGAAGCAGGCTGCGCACATGCCTTGCTGTGGTGCCGGAATCGACCAGATCATCGATGATCAGCCAGCCTTCCCCATCCCCGGACGCAGCCGCAGGCTTGGTGACCGAGGGCTCTCCGCGCCGCTCATCGTCATAGGTCACGACGCAAATGGTCTCGATCAGGCGGCATTCCAATTCCCGGGCCACGATCGCGGCGGGAATCAACCCCCCGCGCGTGACCGCCACGATGCCTTTCCAAGGTCCTACAGCGTGCAAACGCCAAGCCAAAGCCTTGGCATCTCGATGAAGCTGGTCCCATGTAACAGTAAAATAACGCTGTGCCATGGGGCATGCCATTAATGAACCGGCGGGCTTACGTCTACACCAACAAAAGCAGGGAAGCCCCGAACACCACGAAGGAGACGAAGAAGCTAATCACCGTGAAGCCCATAACGCTGCCGCATGCCGATCCCGGCGATGGCCAGAAGCGGCAGAGCCCAGAAGGGCTGGATCATATTCGCGACGGCCTTCTCCATAGCCCACAGCCTGGGCTGCCGCCGCCTATTCACATGAAAGCGGCCGCCGCCGGCACGATGAAGGGCCCCTGCACCGCCCAATGGCCACCGCCGCTGGGCACGAAGAGGCTGATGATGATCGAGGAGATGATAGCCCCAGAACGGCAAGGTCTCTGGGGTGGAGAAGGCGATGAACCATTTGGCGATGACCCCGGCCAGGCCGGTCGCCGTCATCATCCCCATGATGCCGCCATAGATCGGGTATTGCAGCAGCAGCGAGCCGGTGACCCGCGCCGCGCGTTCATCGCCTCGACATAGGCAATCGGCGCCAATGCAGCAGCAACCCAAGCGCCAAAAAGATTAAAATCAGTGAGTTGATATCGAGATGGAACGTACCCTCCACCATCTGCATGCCAAGATAGCCAAACGCCGCCATGACCAGACTCAGGTTCAAGATCCAGGCTCGATCCAATATCCCCGGCCACACCACCAGCACGCGCCCGGGGTTTGGCCTCGATCCTCGGCGGTCAGCTTTGCCTGGTCAGCCGGCTGCATGTCTTCAGCGGCCGGCTCCATGCGGGAAAACAACCAGGGCAAGACGACAAACAGAATGATAACCGGCACATAGTTGAACGGAACCAGAAGCGACTGGCTGAGCGGCACGATCTGGCCCGTCACTTTTTGCACGATGTTCAGGGCCGAACCCGGCGTGGCCTGAGCCAGCGCGATGGAGCTGGAAAGCCCCGGCGGAAACATCAAAAATCCACTATAAGCGGCGGCCAACAGCCAGGCGAAATCAAGACGATGGCGCTTGGCGATCTCACGGGCAAAAATCGCCGAAGCAACCAGCCCGAATCCCCAATTAAGCGCCACCGTGATCATGCCCAGCAGCAGAGTGAGCGCAACCGCACTGCGAGGCGTTTTTGGAACACCGGCGAGCCAACGCAAAAAGGCTGAAATCGGCGCCGAGCTCGTCAATGCATAGCCGGTGACCAGAATCAGCACCATCTGAAACGCAAACGGGAATATCTTGAAAATGCCGTCATACCAGCCGCTCACCACATCCGGCACCGTATTTTTCGGCGCGAAGCCAAAGGCCAGCAATGCGGTCAGAATGCTCAACAGCAACGCAAACACGAACGGTTCAGGCAGCAACCGTTCAAACATGTAAACAAATCCGCCGGTAATACGTGCCAGCGGCGACACAGCTCGCGTCTCGGACATCACCAACTCCCTCTTTATTTTTCAGCGGCAGAACCGAAGCTCACCACGTTTTTATGAGGGACAAACCTTACAGAGATAGGGACTGCCCGCAACCCCAAAAATCAAACGGTGAACTGCTCCGTAATGATCCGTTCAGACAAGGCCCGGTCTGGATCAAACAGAACCGTTGCACCAAGCGTTCTGTCTTCATTAACCGCTACCGAAATCACATCCCGGACCTCGGTAAAATCCGCAACCGCAGCCACAGGCCGCTTATCCGGCTCCAACACTTCGAACAAGACATCAACTGTGGACGGCAATAACGCCCCACGCCAGCGGCGGGGACGAAAAGCGGAGATCGGCGTCAGCGGCAAAAGATTTGCCGAAAGCGGTACAATCGGCCCGTGGGCCGACAGATTATAGGCTGTGGAGCCCGCAGGGGTGGAAATCAACACACCGTCGCAGATCAGCTCACTCAGCCTTTCGCGCTGGTCAATGGAGATGCGTATTTTCGCGGCTTGCCGTCCCTCACGAAGCAACGACACCTCGTTCAACGCCATTGCCTCCTCTACAACGCCGGAGGCCGTGACAGCATGCATCCGGAGAGGGTGCAGAACGGAGGACAAGGCGCGGCTGATCCGAAGCGGCAGATCAGCCTCGTTATATTCATTCATCATGAAGCCAACGGACCCGCAATTCATGCCATAGACAGGCACGGATGTGCCCAGAACCTGATGCAGGCACTCAAGCATCAACCCATCGCCGCCCAAGGCGACGATAACCGCGGCTTCCTTTGCCGGGCAATCACCATATTGGGCAATCAGCTTCTGCCTTGCGGACATGGCGCTCGCGGTCTGGGCTGCAACAAAAGCGAGCTTCATATCAGTTTACGATGGTCCAGTACGGGCATGTTCGCCCTCACCCTTGTCGTCAACGCATGATCTATCGTCGCGACGGCCCACCCCACCCCATCCGAAGCCTTCGCGACAACATGCCCCCAAGGATCAGCAATCAACGAGTGACCATAGGTGTAGCGCGGTTCACCATCGGCCTCTCTATGCATGCCGGTACAGGCCGCTGCGGCAACCCAGCATTGTGTTTCAATTGCCCGGGCCCGCAACAAAACCTCCCAGTGGTCCTTCCCCGTCTGCAGCGTGAAAGCCGCGGGCAGCAGGATCACCTCCGCCCCCAGCCGGCGAAGCGCCAAAAACAGTTCCGGAAACCGCAGATCATAGCAGATCGCCAGCCCCAGCTTCATCCCGTCGATATCAACGGTAACCACCTGCTCGCCTGCGCCATAGGTCGCACTTTCGCGATAACCCTGCCCATCCGGCGTCACGATATCAAAAAGATGGATCTTTCTATACCTCGCCAGCTCCTCACCCTTGGGGCTGAAGACGATAGACGTATTGAAAATCCGATCGCCTGCAAGTTCCCCGATCGAACCGCCATGCACATAAAACCCATTCTCAATTGCCGCCTGGCGTAGAAACTCATAGGCTTCAGCCCCTCTCCCACCAGGAGTGGGCAAAGGCTCGGCGGCGGCAAATTTCTGGGCGCGGTTGCCCCCCAGGCAAGTCCACATCTCCGGCAGAACCACGAGATCGACCTTTTGGCTGGCCGAAACCCCTTCGATCAATGAGCGGGCCTGAGCAATATTTTGCTCCTTATCCGCGCCCGGCGACATTTGAATGACGGCAACGCGCATACCAGCCCCCTCACTGCTCTCAAGCTAAATGATCGTTCGACTTTTTACAATTCCAAGCCATCTGGCAGCCGGCTTACCCACGCCCAACGTCAACCGGCAGTTAGTGAACCGAAGGCTGGGGCACCGAATATATCGTTACCCCCTTCACATCAATTGAAGGCCAACGGAAGGCTCGAACACCTGAAACCAGCACCGGATCAGTTCCGGGGACAACAACCAGAGCATCGACATGCGTTGCATAACAATACGCTTCAAGCGCCTTTAACGTATCCGGACCGATGGAGCCAAAAAACAGCTTCATCATGGGCGAGTCATTATGGAGGCGGGCGGGTGGAAATACCAGATAGCCCCCTGCTTGCGAGAAGGCAAAGCCGCTCGTCATCTGCCAATACATTGAGGGGCTAAAAATGCCAAAAGGCAAAACAAGAAGCTTCTTGTTGGCACCGATGACCTTCTCGACTTCACCGTGTTCAAAGAACGGTTGAGTGGGAATAGGCGCCACAGGCCTGGCAGCCGGCCATAAGAACAGGATTGCCAATAGCGCTACCCCCCAGCGCCAAGCAAGGGACGCCTCCGCCAACCAAAGAGAGACAATCACGGCAGCTAACAAGCTGGCATAAACCATGAACCGGCGACGGCAGCGCGTTGCCGATGAGAGGCAATTTGACCATGAAAAACCAAGGCAATGGAATTCCGACTTCCCGGCTTCCTATAACCAACTGAGGGCCACAGCTTGCCAGCAATATTCCTCCCAGCAACAACGGCAGAAACCAACCGGATCGACGCAGATAGCGCCACAGAATAAAGAGCAAGGGAAATCCTAGATAAGCTCCCTGCTCGCAAACAAGACCAGAAAAACGGCTGCTGATGGGCAACAAGAATTTTCCGCCCAGCCAAGTCGCCTCTGTCGGCAGAAAAAAATTCAAAGGATCAGTGGAGAAGAATTCCGGCCATAATTTCGGCAAAGCCATATCATGAGGCTTTCCAAACATGGCTAACAGCATCGGCGACAGAAGAAGAATTGTTACCGGCGTCGCGATCAACATATCAACAGCAAAAACCGCAAGCCGGGCGCGCAACTTCGACAAGGTCATCCATGCCACGGCCCACGCAAAGGCCGACATTACAATCAAGGTCGCAAGAATTTCCAAAGAGATCCCAGCTTGCGCGGCCAGCATCAGGCTTATCGCCAACACCGTCGTGAAACGACCAATATGGCCATCCAACCTCTTCAACCCCACCAGCGCCAGCAACGGCACCAGAACGGTCCATTCCAAATTCAATTGCTGATTCATGTGAGCGGTTGCAAAGCTCGAAAAACCGAAAAGCCATCCTCCCGCCAAGGATGCCAATGGTGAAGGGCAAAGATAGCGACATAATGCGTAAGCGCCCATGGCAGCGAAAACAGGCGCCAGCAGCATCAGCACGTCATATGTGAGAACAGGCCCAATCGTTGCCGTTAACGGAGACGCCAATAATGACAGAGTGGGAATTGACGTCGTCCAGCCAAGATTTCAGGCCTTCAGGCTGCCAAACGAGATGCGTAAAAAAAGGGTCGAGATGATGCAGGAGCGCGAAGGGCCACCATGCAAGAAACCATACATAGATAAAAGGATCCGTCCCCCCGCCGAGCAATTGCTTGGATAAGTCAACGCCACGCCAGCTGACAGCCAGGGCTGTACAGAGATAAACGGCAGCCGCAACCGCATGCCAGATCCATTTTAAGCCAAAATGCTTATCCGATGGGCCGCCTTCAGTCCTCCCCTTCACGTCGCCTCCCGAAAGACTTCGCCGTCAGATATCAAAATAAACAAGAAGTGACTGCCCAACTCAGCCTTTCGGCAAATCAAGCCCCGCCGCCCGAATTCTGGCCGCCTCTTCGTCCCAGCCCGGACGCTCAACCACGCGCAGGAACAAATCCACTTTCGTTTCCAAAAGCCGCTCCAATTCACGCCTGGCCCTGCTGCCGATTTCTTTGATCCGCGCCCCCTTCGCGCCGATCAGGATCGCCTTATGCCCCTCACGCGCGACATAAATCACGGCGTCGATACGAATGGCACCATTCTTCTGTTCCTTGAAGCTCTCCGTCTCCACGGTTGCCCCATAGGGGACTTCATCGCGTGTCTGCAGGAAAATCTGCTCGCGCACAATTTCCGCCGCCAATTGACGGTCCGGCAAATCCGTCATGTCATCTTCAGGATAAAGAAACGGGCTGTCCGGGAGTTTCTCCACGCAAAAATCCAGCAACGCATCAATGCCGTCACCTGTTTGCGCGGATATCATGAAGACCTGTTCAAACGGCGCCAATTGCGCTGCCTCCTGTGCCAAGGGAAGCAAGGTCTGCCGGTCAACGAGATCAATCTTGTTAAGCAAAAGCGCCATTTTAATGCCCGTGGCAGCAAGCTTTCCCACAATCTCACGGGTCGCGTCGGTCAGCCCTGACTTCGCATCGAGCAGCAGAAGAAGCAGATCCGCCTCCCCCGCCCCATTCCAGGCAGCCTCCACCATGGCCTTGTCCAAGCGCCGCTTCGGCGCAAAAATGCCCGGCGTATCAACAAAGATGATCTGCGCCTCATCGCGGACCAAAATGCCCAGCACACGCGCCCGTGTCGTCTGCGCCTTGGGGCTGACAATGGAGATCTTTGCCCCCGTCAGCTTGTTCAGCAGCGTGGACTTTCCGGCATTGGGCGCACCAATCAGTGCAACGAAACCACATTTTGTCATTTAGGTAGAATTTCCAATAAATTACGCGCCGCTTCCTGCTCCGCAGCCCTCTTGGCTCCTGCGGTGGCTGAGGCGCTTGCATCGCCAACGCTTACACTCACGACGAATTTTGGCGCATGGGAGGGACCAGACTGCTCAACAATCTGGTAGTGCGGCAACGGCAAGGCTCGCTTCAGCGCCCATTCTTGCAATGCCGTTTTCGGGTCTTTCGGTGGCGCAGCCTGGGCTTCCACCGTTGCAGCCAAAACGCGATGAATGAAGGATTTGGCGGCCTCTAACCCACCATCCAGATATAACGCGCCGATCATGGCTTCCACCGCATCCGCCAGCACATTGGCCTGCGAGCTTACGCCGCGCTTGGCTTCACCAGGTGCCACGCTGAGCATTGCCCCAACGTTATTTGCTTCAGCAATCGCCGCCAGGGCAGGTTTGGAGACAAGCGCCGCCAGACGCGGCCCGAGCTTGCCTTCCTGCTCATGGGGAAACCGATCGATCAGCCATTCCGCGACAACCAGCCCAAGAACCCGATCGCCGATGAATTCCAGCCTTTCATTCGAGCCGACGCCCTTGGCACCGGCGGCCGAACGATGTGTCAGCGCCTCGGCCAGCAAGCCGGGAAGCCGGAAGCTATGCCCTAGCAGAGCGGATGCTTCGTCGAGCTTGATCACCGGATGGTGTGGAACATCCGACCCCAGCGGATTTCGAACGGCCACTGCCAAATCTCCCAGAACGGATGCTGCAAATCGATGGAGAAGAAAATAAGTTCAGCTGGTCCGATCACATTCTCCACCGGAACATACCCAACCGGCCCGTCCATGAATTGGGAATCCTCTGAATTATCCCGGTTATCGCCCATCATAAACAAGTCTCCGGGTGGGACAGTATAAAGCGGCGTGTTGTTGGGGTCGACCCCCCCCTCATTCTCCGGTGCGTCGGTCAGTTTCAGAATAGAATGTACAATTCCACCCGGCAGGGTCTCCGTGTAGTCACGCGCAACAACAGGAGCCCCCGAGCTGGTGTCCGTGTAGTCACCCGCATCCACACGGGGCACGAGCTTGCCATCGATATAAAGCTGCCCATTGGTGACCTGCACCGTATCGCCGGGCAAGCCGATCACACGCTTGATATAATCCTCATCCAGGGCGCCAGGAGGACGGAACACGACGACAGCCCCGCGCTTTGGCATACGGCCGAAGATCCGGCCCGAGAACCAGTCCGGCGCGAATGGCAGGGAAAAGTGGGAGTAGCCATAGGCAAACTTGTTAACGACCAAGTAATCTCCCACCAGCAGCGTGGGAACCATCGAGCCCGAAGGGATATAAAACGGCTCGAAGAGGAATGTGTGGATCCCCACAGCAATAAGCCCGGCATACACGATGGTCTTGACGAACTCAGCCAGCCCACCTGAATTTTGTTCGCGCCGTGCCATTAACCTCTATTCCCCGTAGATTGGCGCATCAAACCCGCGCCGGGCCAGATGTCAAGAAACGCCCGGCCGCAAGGCAGAAAATGGCTTATGCTCGCCGGTTTCTCCGCGATGTTACATGCCGTTAATACGTGCCTGCTTGCGGGAAGACATTAAACAGGTACAGAGAACCCGCGTTTATCCAGCCTGGAGTTAAGAGTTGCCCATGTTGAAACTGTCTGGCCTGTCGCGAACCGCCCTTGCCGCCTCCTTGGCATTCGCTTCTCCCGCCCTGGCCAAAAATCATGCTGCCACAGCATCCGCTGGCGCCAATATGGGTGACACGGGCAAAATCGGCGCCACACCAATGCCGACTGGGCCCGCTCCGGTCCCAGACAGCCCCGCTGGCGATAAATCGACCCCGATTCCGCCGACATTGCCGGACATAACGGCCTATGTGCTGATGGACGCCAAGACCGGCGCCATCTTGGCTGAGGCCGCCCCCCATCTGCAGCTTCCGCCTGCCAGCCTAACCAAATTGATGACCGCGCACCTCGCGTACCAGGCCATCCACCACGGCAGCCTGAAGATGGATCAGACTGTCCCTATTTCGGTCAATGCCTGGCACCAGCAGGGCTCGACCATGTTTATCGACCCTAATTCCGTGGTCACGGTCGACCAGCTATTGCACGGAATGATTATCGATTCTGGCAATGACGCAGCGGTCGCCTTGGCGGAGCAGGTGGCCGGCAGCACAGATGCTTTTGTTCAGATGATGAACACGACGGCTACCAAGATCGGCCTGACCGACACCAATTATACCAACCCCACTGGCCTGCCGGACCCGAATCTGCACACATCGGCTATGGATATTGCCCTGCTATCTCGTGCCATCCTGGAGGGCGAACCGGAAATCCTGCAGGTCTCCAATCAGCAGAGCTATACATACGACAATATCACCCAGCGGAGCTGGAACCCGGTCCTGTTCAAGGATTCCACCGTTGATGGCCTGAAGACCGGCCTGACACGCGAGAGCGGACATAGCATCGATGCCACGGCCCCGCGCGGCAATATGCGGCTGATCGCCGTCGTGACCGGCGGCCCGACCTGGGCAGAGAGCACGGCCGCTATTGAATCGCTCCTGGATTATGGCCAGCATTTCTTCACTGATTTGCAGATCGCCAACGCCAACCAGCAGATCGACATCGTGAAAAGCGATGCGCTGGATAGCGGCGAGGTTCCCGTTGGCACCGCGCAGGATATTGTGCTCACCTTGCCGACAGATGCTGAAAAATCCGTTACCCACAGCATCAACGTCACGGCGAACCTCACCCCAGGTGTCACCAAGGGGGAGATACTGGGCAATGTCACCTATAGCGCCAACGGCAAAACCCTGGCCAGCGCGCCTGTCATTGCCCTGGCGGATTCCCCGGCATCCAGCTTCATCACCAAACTCTCCCGCAAAATACGGAAAATGCTATGACCGACGTGCCGCCCAACCATCTCTCCTCTGACCCTGAGAGCAAGTTTTTCGACCAGGCACTTCTCGAACGCGGCGTTGGTATCCGTTTTAACGGCGCGGAAAAGACTAATGTCGAGGAATATTGCGTCTCCGAAGGCTGGATCCGCGTAGCTGCCGGCAAGGCTGTGGACCGCAAAGGCAAGCCGCTCATGGTCAAGCTCAAAGGCACTGTCGAGGCTTATTTCCGCGATAGCGTCGGTCAATAGAGCCTGATCGCTTGAAGGTTGACGCGCATGCGGCAGCCTCAACGCGCTCTAGGCGACAATGCGTTCAGTCAATCCAAGCGTATTGATTGCTCAGACAAAAGTTAGAGGACGAAAATAGGTTGAACAGGCAGGTTCAACCTATTCACAAAGCGCTCCAACCGAGCGCCGATGTCACAAGGGGGGCGAGGGTGCGATATTCTCCTCCCCTAGGACTCCCGGCCCGCCAGGCCAATGCCAGGCTGCGCCAGCCACCTGCCCCCTCCAGCCTACGAATCTCTACCCCAGTGCCCGCTGCCAGGCCGGCTTCAACGGCCAGCCTGGGCACAAGCGTAACGCCTAACCCACCGGCGACCATCTGAATCAGTGTATGCAATGACGTGGCCGCAAAACGCTGCTCGCGCTCACGCGCCAATGCCGTACCACAGACGGTCAACACCTGATCGCGCAGGCAGTGCCCGTCCTCCAGCAGCAGAAACTGCTCTGCCGCAAGCTCCGCCACGGCTATGTTTTGGCGCGCCGCAAGTACGTGGCCAGGCGGCAAAGCCACAAGAAAATCATCCCGGCCCAAAGTCAGCATCTCCGCATCGCCGCACGCACAGGGCTGAGCCAGGATCAGAATATCGAGCAAGCCCGAATCCAACTGGTCGAGCAACCGATCCGTTTGATCCTCCCGCAAAAACAGCTTGAGTGCCCTGTATCTCTCCCTGAGTTCTGGCATCAGCCGCGGGAGAAGGAATGGCCCGATTGTAGGAATAATCCCAAGCCTGAGCGGCCCGGACATGGGCGCACGCGCCGAATCCGCTGTCTCCGCCACATCTGACAAAGCCGACAAGGCTGTGCGCGCCTTAGCTACCAGTTCCAGCCCAAGCGGTGTGAAGACAGGATGCTTCGCCGCCGCCCGATCCAGTATCTGGGTATCCAACGCTCTCTCAAGCGCCAGAATACCAGCGGAAAGCGTGGATTGCGAAACAGCGCAGGCTGAAGCCGCCCGGCCGAAATGCCCCGTCTCAGCCAGCATGACCAGATAGCGAAGCTGCTGAGGCGTGGGCAAATAAGCCATCGAGCGGCAAGCCTCCGTTCAGGCGGCTTTTGCGTCCGCCGGAACAAGCCGGATGAGATAATCAAACGCCGACAAAGCGGCCTTCGCCCCCTCACCGGCCGCGATGATGATCTGCTTATAGGGCACGGTCGTCGCGTCGCCCGCGGCAAACACGCCGGACAAGGACGTCTCGCCGCGCGCATCGACGTCAATCTCTCCACGCTGGGTCAGAGCAACGGCGCCCTTCAGCCACTCAGTATTGGGAACCAGCCCGATCTGAACGAAGATCCCCTCCAGCGCCAGCCGATGCAGCTCACCGGAAACGCGATCTTCATAAGAGAGACCGACCACCTTCTCCCCATCGCCATGCACTTCGGTGGTCTTGGCAGAGAGAATGATGCTGGCATTCGGCAAACTCCTCAGCTTGGCCTGCAACACCGCATCAGCGCGCAATTGGCTGTCGAACTCGACCAGCGTGACATGCGAAACGATACCAGCCAGATCGATCGCCGCCTCGACACCAGAATTACCGCCGCCGATCACCGCCACCCGCTTGCCCTTGAAGAGCGGGCCGTCGCAATGCGGGCAATAGGCCACGCCCTTGTTGCGATATTCCGCTTCACCTGGGACATTCATCGTCCGCCAGCGCGCCCCGGGAGACAGCACCAATGTTTTGGACCTAAGAGAGCCGCCGCCTGACAGCTTCACCTCATATGCTCCCCCCTTGTGGGCGGGCGGAATGATCGCCGTCGCGGTCTGCGCCTTCATGATATCGACGTCATAGTCGCGCGTATGCTGTTCCAACGCCGCAGCGAATTTCGGCCCTTCGGTATGCATAACAGAGATGAAATTCTCGATGCCCAAAGTATCCAGAACCTGCCCGCCGAACCGTTCAGACACCACGCCGGTCCGAATGCCTTTGCGCGCGGCATAGATCGCCGCCGCCGCGCCAGCCGGCCCGGCGCCAACCACCAGCACCTCAAACGCCTCCTTGGCGGACAGCTTTTCGGCATCGCGCGCGACAGCACCGGTATCGATTTTGGCAAGAATCTGCTCAATATCCATCCTGCCCTGGCCAAATTCCTGCCCATTCAAAAGAATGGTCGGAACCGCCATCACCTTCTGCGCTTCCACTTCCGCCTGGAACGCCGCCCCATCCACCGCAACATGGGTGATCCCGGGATTGAGAATCGCCAGCAAGTTCAGCGCCTGCACAACATCCGGGCAGTTCTGGCAGGACTGGGAAAAATAAGTCACGAAATGGAAGCCGCCTCTGAGCCCCTTGATCTGCTCGATAATGTCGGGCGAAATCTTGGGTGGATATCCGCCTGTCTGCAGCAGGGCGAGGACCAGCGATGTGAATTCATGCCCCATCGGCAGACCAGCAAAGCGCACACCATGCGCACTCCCCAAACGGCGAATTTCAAAGGAAGGCACACGCTCATCCGTGCCGTCCAGCCGCAAAGAAATCTTGTCGCTTTGCGCCACCACGTCATCCAGAAGGCTGCGCATCTCCCGAGAAAGCGGGCCGGTATCAAGGCTCGCCACCAGTTCAATCGGTTCGGCGATACGGGCTAGATAGGCCTTCAACTGGCCCTTCAGGCTTTCGTCCAACATAACGGCTCCGTTTTCTCTGCCTCGCTCCCTGCAAAACGAGACGCAGGGAGCGAGCGCTTATTCCATCAAGCCTTCCGCCGGCAGACCGGCGGAAGCAGCCTAAGTCTTAGATCTTGCCGACCAGGTCGAGAGACGGCGCAAGAGTTTTCTCGCCATCGGTCCACTTGGCGGGGCAAACCTCGCCAGGATGAGAAGCGACGTACTGCGCAGCCTTCACCTTGCGGAGCAGTTCCTTGGCATCACGGCCAATACCGCCAGCGGTGATCTCGACGATCTGGATCTTGCCCTGCGGATCGATCACGAAAGTGCCACGATCGGCGAGGCCAGCCTCCTCGATCAGAACCTCAAAATTCCGGGAGATTGCGTGCGTCGGGTCACCGACCATGAAATAGTCGATTTTGTTCACCGCGTCGGACGTGTCGTACCACGCCTTATGGGCGAAATGCGTGTCGGTGGACACGGCGTAGATTTCCACACCCAGATTCTTGAATTCAACGTAATTGTCGGCAAGATCTTCCAACTCGGTCGGGCAGACAAAGGTGAAGTCAGCCGGATAGAAGAAAACGACAGACCACTTGCCGTGCAATTCGGCCTCGGTGACCTCAACAAACTTGCCGCTCTTAAAAGCCTGGGCCTTGAAAGGCTTAACTTCACTGTTGATCAAAGACATAAACTTACTCCTCTTTGGCATGTTGCGCCGCAACGCAAATCTAATAACCAGCTTTTCGTATTCAAGGAAATTGATTTTATGCGATGCAACAATCGAAAAAATCGATTAGCCGCGAGACTGTGAAAATAAAAAAGGCCCGGAAAACCGGGCCTTTTTGTTTCTGATGCTGAAAGCTCAGCCTTGGCGCTCAAGCATCAACTGCTTGACCTTGCCGATTGCCTTGGCCGGGTTAAGGCCCTTGGGGCAGGTCTGGGTGCAGTTCATGATCGTATGGCAGCGATAGAGCTTGAAGGGATCCTCCAGCGCATCCAGCCGCTTGCCGGTTGCCTCGTCGCGGGAATCGGCAATCCAGCGATAGGCCTGCAGCAGCACGGCCGGGCCAAGATACCTGTCGCCGTTCCACCAATAGCTGGGGCAAGAGGTCGAGCAGCAGAAGCACAGAATGCACTCCCAAAGCCCGTCGAGCTCGGCACGCTCTTCCTTGCTCTGCAGGCGCTCGGCATCCGGCGGGGCCGGGGTTTCGGACTGCAGCCAGGGCTCAATGGAACGCAGCTGCGCATAAGGCTGGGACAGATCCGGCACCAGATCCTTCACCACCGGCATATGCGGCAGCGGGTTGATCTTCACGTCGCCCTTCACTTCCGCGATGGGCTTCAGGCAGGCGAGCGTATTGGTCCCATCAATGTTCATCGCGCAAGAGCCGCAGATGCCCTCACGGCAGGACCGGCGGAAGGTCAGCGAGCTATCGATCTCGTTCTTGATCTTAATGATCGCGTCGAGAACCATCGGCCCGCATTTATCGAGGTCGACCTCATAAGTATCCATCACCGGATTCTTCCCGTCATCCGGGTTCCAGCGATACACCTTGAAAGACTTTACGCGCTTGGCTCCGGCATCGGCCTTGTAGGTCTTGCCCTCGCCAATCTTCGAGTTAGCCGGAAGTGCAAATTCAGCCATTTTTCAGCCCCTTCCTTAGTACACGCGCTTCGCCGGCGGGAAAACGGAGACCTCATTGGTGAGGGTCTGCATCTTCACCGGACGATAGCTCAAAGCAACCTCACCCTTCTCAGACACCTGGGCGACGGTATGCTTCATCCAGTTCACATCATCGCGCTCGGGGAAATCGTCATGCGCCTGGGCGCCGCGGCTCTCCTTGCGCGCTTCCGCGCCAACCATGGTGGCAGCGGCATTGCCCATGAGGTTCTGCAGCTCCAGGGCCTCCATGAGGTCAGAGTTCCAGATCAGGGACTGGTCAGCCACCTTGATGTCACCCAGGCCGCCCCAGAGCTTCTCCATCTTCCCGACACCTTCGATCAGGGATTTAGAGCTGCGGAACACGGCGGCATGGCTCTGCATGGTGCGCTGCAACTGGTCGCGCAAAGCGGCCACGCGGGTCGAGCCTTTGGCATGGCGGGTCTTGTCGAAGCGGTCGAGCGAAGCCTCCCCGGCACCGGCCGGCAGCGGGGCCTGCGTGGCACCAGACTTCACGACCTCAGCGGCACGATGCCCGGCAGCGCGGCCGAACACCACGAGATCGAGCAGCGAGTTGGTCCCCAAACGGTTGGCGCCATGCACGGAGACGCAAGCCGCCTCACCCACCGCCATCAGGCCCGGCACCACAGCGTCCGGGTTCTGCGCGGTCGGGCGTAGCACCTCGGCATGATAGTTCGTCGGGATGCCGCCCATGTTGTAATGTACGGTCGGCAGAACCGGGATCGGCGCCTTGGTTACATCCACACCAGCGAACACACGGGCAGTCTCAGAAATGCCCGGCAGGCGCTCATGCAAAATGTCAGCCCCCAGATGCTCAAGATGCAGGAGGATATGATCCTTGTTCGGCCCAACGCCGCGCCCCTCATTGATCTCGACAGTCATCGAGCGGGAGACGACGTCGCGGGATGCCAGATCCTTCGCGGTCGGCGCATAGCGCTCCATGAAGCGCTCGCCCTCGGAGTTGGTCAGATAGCCACCTTCGCCGCGCGCACCCTCGGTGATCAAGCAGCCGGCTGGAAAGATGCCGGTCGGGTGGAACTGCACGAACTCCATGTCCTGAACCGGCAGACCGGCGCGAATCGCCATGCCGCCGCCATCGCCCGTGCAGGTATGGGCGGAGGTGCAGGACAGATAGGCACGGCCATAACCGCCGGTCGCCAGCACAACCATCTGGGCCCGGAAGCGGTGAATGGTACCGTCTTCAAGGCACCAGGCCATGACACCACGACAGGCGCCTTCCTCGTCCATGATCAGGTCAAGTGCGAAATATTCGACGAAGAACTCCACGTCATGCTTCAGGCACTGCTGATACAGTGTGTGAAGAATGGCATGGCCCGTACGGTCGGCGGCGGCGCAAGCGCGCTGGGCCGGCTCTTTGCCGTACTCCTTCATATGGCCGCCGAAGGGGCGCTGGTAGATCTTGCCGTCTTCCGTGCGGGAGAACGGCACGCCGAAATGCTCCAGCTCATAAATCGCCGGAACCGCTTCGCGGCACATATATTCAATCGCGTCCTGGTCACCCAGCCAGTCAGACCCCTTCACGGTGTCGTACATGTGCCAGCGCCAGTTATCCTCGCTCATATTGCCGAGAGAGGCACCAATACCACCCTGCGCCGCCACGGTGTGCGAACGGGTGGGGAAAACCTTGGTGACACAGGCCGTCTTCAGCCCGGCCGCGCCCATGCCGAGCGTGGCGCGCAGGCCGGAACCACCGGCACCAACCACGACCACGTCGTAAGTATGGTCGATGATATTATATGCCCCGTTAGAGGGTTTGGAGATCGCGTTCATTGGGCCCCTCGTTCAGGAGAAAGCGAGTTTAAGGACGGAGACGGCCGAAGCCAGCGCCAGGAAGAGAATGACACCCTTGACCACCAGAATGGCGATCAGGCGCTTGCCTTCATCCGGCACATAGTCCTCGATGACCACCTGCACACCCATGGAGAGGTGATGGAACATGATGGCAATCAGCGCCAGGAACAGCGCGCTGTTCCAGGGCTCGGCCATATAAGCGGCCATGCGGGCATGGTCCGCACCGAGCAGCAGGATGACCGAGACAACAAAATAGAGGGAGAGCGGCAGCAATGCTGCGGCCGTCATACGTTCCGCCCACCAATGGGCAGAGCCGGATTTCGCAGAGCCCAGGCCGCGGACACGGCCCAACTGGCTGCGGCGGATCTTAATGGAGAGGGTCTTATCTTGAGCGCTCATATCGATCACCACACCAGAAACGCAATGACCCAGAAGACGACGGTCAGAATGATCGTCGCCGCGAACACCAGCTTGCCATTGCGGTGCATGTCGGGGAGTTCAAATCCCTTGCCCGCATCCCAAGCCAGGTGCCTGATGCCGTTGCAGAAATGATAAAACAGCGCGGCCGTGAACCCAAACAGGATCAGCATGCCGATCCAGGAAGCAAAAAACGCCTGGATCACTGAAAAAGCGCCCTCTCCGGAGGCGGCGCACACCAACCAGAGCGTCATTAGAATTGTACCAACCCCGAGGGCACAGCCCGTAATTCGATGAAAAATCGAGGTCGCAGAAGAAATTTGCGGCTTATAGACCTGCAAATGCGGGGAAAGCGGCCGGCGGACAAGTTTGCCCTCCGAATTTCGCCCTATCATGAGGGCGTCGCGGACATCTTTCATGGGAAACCTTTCTCTCAGGTCGTTTCAGCCATAATATGTTACAGACGCTTAGTCCCGGCGGTAGGACCGGTCAACGACACGGGATGAAACCCTGACCTGCATGCCGCCGAGGGAGCGATTTGGTAGATTGACACCGCTCTCTGGCCCGAATCTTCCAACTCAAAACTTGTCGGAACGATGTAATTCTCCACTTCCTGGCCCGGATCTTCTGGTCTGTACTTGCGGCCCGGATCCGCCAAAAGCACCGTCGCGCACGCCGCCTGCGCCCGCAACCACGGCATGATCAGGGTCGCCATTTTCACTTCGTAACATATGTCGCCCGCGATAATCACATCCCAGCCATCGCTGCGCCCAACCACATTGCCGGCGCTGACGAAGATGGAAACCGCGTTGAGCGCCGCATTAAGGGATATAGCTTCCGCGGCGAGAGGATCGATCTCAGCCGCTTCGACGCTTGCTGCCCCGGCCCGGGCTGCGGCAATCCCGGCTAAGCCGCAGCCTGCCGCGAAATCCAGAACACGCTTGCCCCGAACCCGCTCTGGGTTATCCGTAATATAGCGTGCTAAGGCTTCCGAGCCCGGCCAAGCGAACGCCCAATAGGGCGGAGCCAGATTATGCTGGTCGAGAAACAACTCCGTCGCCTGCCATAGCGGCGTCAACTCGGAAGCCAGATAAAGCCCGATCTCCGGCACAAGCGCGGAGCGCCCTATAGCGACATGGGACTTGATGAAGCCCTCGTACTCCATGGGCATAAGCACGGCCGCCTTCAGGCAGGCTGCTGGAATTTTTTGAAAGTCGCGGGATAGACCGGCCCGGCCGTTGAAACCAATACCGGCCGATAGGTCTCAGAGAGACCTTGCAGCAATCTCTGGATATTGTCCTGTTCCTTGACCTCTTTCGCCCAACGTACCGCCATGGGCCACAGCAACAGCGAAACCTGCATCAGCAACGTCAAAACGCCGAGAGCAAGCCGCCCAGACAAGAAAAAAGTCATGCAAGGCGCGATTCCGACTGAACTTGGGTGTTTCATGACGAACTCCTGCAAGGATCTAAAATTGTAATCCGATTAACTTTACGTCAAGGACAACGCCCGAAGCGGCCTATAAAAAGCTTAAACACCCTGCTTTTGGAAGAGAAACACCGTCCCAAAGGGGCTCATTGGCGTTAGCGTGATTTAACGAGACACTAAATACCCCGCAATTCCCCAGCCAACCACAACCTGTGGTATAAATGCGCAACCACCCCTCCCGCTAAGCAGGCCTGCCAACCGCGCATCACCGTACCTGAGGAAGGTATTACTTATTGGCTTCTTCCAGCGCCACAATGCGCCGTTCCAGAGCATCCGCCTGCTCACGGGCACGTCGCGCAACCTCGGCCATCGCCTCAAACTCCTCGCGAGGAACCAGGTCCAACCGGCGCACAGCTTCCTCGACTCTTGCCTTCACAAGAGCCGCCAGTTCCTCCTTCAACCCCGCCAAAGCCGAGATGGCGCCGCCCGCAACCCCTGCAAGGTCATCAAAAAATTTCGGTCGTTCGGTCATCTGCCGGGCCTTCTCTGTTGTACTGCTTCTCCATATAACGCCCCCCATGATATTGGTCACGGGCGGTTCCGGCTTCATCGGATCTAATCTCCATGCGGCGCTCACCGCCGACGGGCAGGAGGTCATCATTACCGACTGGCTCGGTCATGAAGGCCAAAAATGGCGCAATCTGTACTACCATCCCCCTGCCATGCTTATCGCTCCGGAGCGGCTGGATGAGTTTCTTGCGCATGACACGCGGATCACCACAATCGTGCATCTCGGCGCCATCTCGGAGACCACGGCAAGCGATGCCGACCTCGTCTGGCAGACCAACGTCACGCTGAGCCAAAAACTCTGGACTTGGTGCGCGGAGCGCCGGGCCAGATTCATCTACGCCTCGTCCGCCTCGACCTACGGCAACGGCGCGGCGGGGTTTGATGACGACATGTCGCTGCCCGCACTGCAAAAGCTGCGCCCCCTCAACCTCTATGGCTGGAGCAAACACGCCTTCGACCTCTGGGTGGCGCGCCAGCTGGCAGACCATGCCCCCTCGCCCCCCAACTGGGCCGGCGTGAAATTTTTCAACGTTTTCGGCCCAAACGAATACCATAAAGGCAAGATGATCTCCGTCGTGAAGGTCAAGCACGACGAAGTGATGGCTGGCGGCCCGGCACGCCTGTTCAAGTCTGATCAGCCGGACTTGGCGGATGGCGAACAGAAGCGCGACTTCATCTATATAGACGACGTCATCGCCGGCCTGAAATTCCTGATCTCCGCCCAGAACGTCGCGGGCATCTTCAATCTCGGCACCGGAACCGCACGCTCCTACGCCGATCTTGCCCTGGCGGTCTGCCAAGCCAACGGCCTGCCGGAGCGGATCGAGTTCATCGACATGCCTCAGGCCCTGCGCGGCCAGTATCAATCCTTCACGCAAGCGCCCATGGCGCGCCTGCGGGCTCTCGGCTTCAACCATCAATTCATGACGCTGGAAGAAGGGGTAGCCGCCTATGTGCAAAACCACCTCCGCCAGCCGGACCCTTACCGATGAGCCCGATCATCCTCCCCGTCTTCCCGCGCGGCTTTCACATCGGCCCGCTCTTCATTCACTATTATGCACTGGCCTACATTATCGGCCTGCTGACGGGCTGGCGGCTGGTTCGCTACATGGCCTCCCGCGCGCCCGTGGCGGCCAGCGGCGAGCAGGTGGATGACTTCCTGACCTGGGCCGTTCTGGGCGTAATCCTGGGCGGGCGCATTGGCTATGTCCTGTTCTACCAGCCGGGCTATTTCTTAACCCACCCGCTGGCCATTCCGGCAGTATGGGATGGCGGCATGAGCTTTCATGGCGGCTTCCTGGGCGTTACCGTCGCCATCCTGACTTTCTGCTGGAAGCACAAGCTCAACCCTCTACGCTTCGCGGACCGTATCGCCGTGGCGGTGCCGATTGGCCTATTTCTCGGGCGTTGCGCCAATTTCATCAATGGCGAGCTATGGGGCCGGCCGGCGCCAGCCAGCTTCCCGCTGGCCATGATCTATCCTGGCGACCCCTATCAATTGCCACGCTACCCATCGGAGCTGATCGAAGCCTCGCTCGAAGGCATTGTGCTCTTCTTCGTCATGCTGGCTTGCGCCCAGTCAGCCGCGATCCGCAGCCGGGCTGGTACGCTGGCAGGCATTTTCCTTGTAGGGTACGGCATAGCTCGAATCGCAGGCGAGTGCTTCCGTGAACCAGATGCCTTCCTGGGCTTCCTGCCTTTCGGCACCACCATGGGGCAGATTCTCTCGATTCCCATGATCATCGCCGGACTTTGTTTCATTTTCTACGGCCGTTCCAAGCGTGCCAGCTGAACGTTTCGACCACTTCATGGCCCGCGCCAACACGGCCTATTATGCGCGGGGCCGGTTCGGGCAGGATTTCACCACAGCGCCGGAAATCACCCAGGTGTTCGGTGAGCTTATGGGGGCCTGGGCCAAGGTGGTCTGGCAAATGCTGGGTGCGCCGGAAGACGTTATTCTTGCCGAAGCCGGGCCCGGCCGCGGCGTTCTGATGGCCGATGCGTTGCGCGCCTGGGCTGCTCCTCATGTGCATTTCATCGAAACTTCACCTGCCCTGCGCGCCGAGCAAGCGTCTCGCGTTCCTCACGCTCAATGGCATGACTCGCTGGCCTGCCTGCCATCCGGCCCGCTTATCCTGATCGCCAATGAATTCCTCGACGCCCTGCCGGTGCGCCAATTCATCCGCCGTGCCTCTGGCTGGATGGAGCGTTACGTCGACACTGGCGCTTACATCGAACTCCCTTCCGACTATCCCTTGCCTGACGATCCCATCGGCAGCGTCCGCGAGGTCAACGAGGCCGCTCTGAATTTCTGCAAAGACCTGGCAGCGCGCGGCGCCATCGGCCTCTTCATCGATTATGGCCCGTCTGAAAGCGCCCCCGGCGAAAGTGTTCAGGCAATCCGCAACGGCGCTTATGCCGACCCGCTTTCCCATCCCGGAGAGGCAGATATCACCGCGCATGTCGATTTCGCCGCCATCGGGCGCGCCGTGCATGCCCAGGGGCCGGTGAAGCAGAATTATTTTCTAACGGCGCTGGGCCTCTATCAGCGCAGCGATTTCCTGGCCCAGCGCCACCCCGAGAAGGCTTCGGATCTGCGCCTCTCCGTTCAACGCTTGACGGCACCGGAGGCGATGGGCAGCCTGTTCAAGGTTCTGGCTGTCTGTCCGGACCATTTGCCGCCTTTGCCAGGATTTGCATGACCGCGTTCGTCTCCTCTGCCCTGCCCGTCCGGCATGGTTTTTTTACCCGCCATGGTGGCGTTTCAACTGGATACTACGCCAGCCTGAACTGCAGCTTCACCTCTGACGATCCTGCCGCGGTACGCGAAAACCGGGCCCGGGCCGCTGGCTCCCTGGGCGCTGGTCCTGAAACCCTGCTGGGCCTCAAGCAGGTTCATGGCCCAAAGGTCGTCACCGTCACCGCCCCCTGGGCAGAAGGCGATGGTCCAGCGGCCGACGCCTTCGTCACGCACCTGCCTGGCCTCGCCCTGGGCATTATCACAGCCGATTGCGCGCCTGTCCTGTTCCTCGGCGATAACGGCGCCATCGGCGCCGCCCATGCCGGCTGGCGCGGCGCCCTTGCCGGCGTGCTTGAGGCAACGGCCCAAGCGCTTCACGCCTTGGGCGCCACAGAGATCAAGGCCGTCATCGGTCCTTGCATCCACAAGGAAAGCTACGAAGTCGGCCCTGATCTGCATGACGCTGTTCTGGCGGAAGCCGCTTCAAGCGCCCGCTTCTTCACCGCAGGGCGGTCTGGGCATTTCTGGTTCGACCTGCCCGGCTATTGTGCCGCCAGGCTCTCACGTGCCGGAATCGAGGCAGAGGCCTTGCCGCATGACACTTGCGCAGATGAGGCCAATTTCTTCTCCTACCGCCGCAAGACATTGAGGCAGGAGCCGGTAACCGGCCACCAGATCTCGATCATCTGCTCATGAACCGTGCCCCGCTTCTGCTTGCCCTTCTGCTCGCCGGGTGCGGCACATTGCCGCAGCCATTTTACGGCAACCCCGGCCCCACCGCCGCGAAGCTCGCCATCCCCCCCGCGCCGGTGCTGATGGTGCCACCGCCCACTGGCGCGCTCCTTGGCGGTAACGCGGCGGGAACCTACGCGCATGATCTAGCCGGTGAACTCGCCGCTTATGATGTGCCCAGCGTGGCCGGCCCTGTGCAAAAAGAAAACTGGCATCTACAGATCACCGCCGCGCTGAACGGCGACAATGTCACGCCAACCTATGATGTCATTGGCCCGAACGGAAAATCCTACGGCAAGCAGACGGGCCAACCCGTCCCCGCCAAAGGCTGGGACGATGGCGACCAGGCGACGCTGACCAACGCCGCAGCAGCGGACGTGCCCGGCCTCTCCAAGCTCATGAGCCGGATCAATGCCGAGATCCAGCAAAGCAACCCGCAATCGCTTGAAAACCGTACGCCCCGCATCTTCATCGGCACCGTGACCGGGGCCCAAGGTGACGGTGATACATCTCTGCCCGCAGACCTGGCTCAAGCGCTTCCAGCACCCAATCTGGAGCTTGTGACCGACAAGCCACAAGCGGACTTCACGGTCACCGGCAAGGTCAAGGCCACCCCCACCGATCAGGGGCAATTGCTCGTCGAGCTGGATTGGGTGGTACGCGACACCAACAACCGCGTTGTCGGCCAAGTCACCCAGATTCACGCCTTAAACCAAAGCGATATATCGCCCTATTGGGGTGACGTTGCGGCGGCGGCGGCCAAGGAGGCCGCTGGCGGTATCCAGAATGTCGTCCAGAACGAGATTTTGAAGAAAACCGACCAGCCCCAAAAAACCCAGAATTAGCCCAGCCTTGGCCACGCCCGCCTATTCGCGCCGTAACAGCTTGCCGTTGATGAATTCCGCCACGCGCCCGGCCCGGAAGGCGGCGCGCAACTCCCCTTCATCATAATCGTCCCGCACCCAGTCAAGGAATGGCTTTTTTCCTTCGGCCGTCTGCTGATACAACTTGAAAAACGCGTCCAAAACACCTGTTTTTGACTGTTTTATATGGCCGAACCTAAGCGATAACTGCCGCATCGCCTCAGCCGCGCTGCCGCCATTGATCAATATATACAATCCCGCGACCAACCCGGCCCTATCGGCGCCAGACTTGCAATGGATCAAAGCCGGCGCGCGCATCTGTTTGACGATCCCGGCTAGGCGCAGAATCCGGTCCTTATGCGGCGCCCCCCGGGATTCGAAGGCCATGTCGTAGAAATCCAGCCCTAGTCGCCGCGCCTCATCGCGCGAGAGGGCATCCGAACCGTTTTTCGCCTGCCCCCTTAAATTAATGAGGCTTTTCAGCCCGACCTTGCGCGTGAAATGGCGTAGATTTCCCGGTGTGGGGTGGTTGGAGCGATAGAGCTTGCCCGGCACCACAGGGGCAAAATTCGTCCAGAACAGCCGTAAAACGGCATGATCCACAAACAGCGCATCCACCCAGGCATTCCGCCGGCCGCGTGATGTGGAAAGATCGCCTTTGTAAATCGTGTCCATGGCAAGCGCTGTAGCGCATTTTTGCTCCGCTCCAAACTGTGCTTAACCACGCGGCCATGACCGAAACCGCTTCCACGCCTGCCCTTATCGGCCGTCTCTGGCGCGACCATGTCCGCAACTATCGGTGGCGGATCGCGCTGATCGTCGTCGCGACGCTGATCATGTCCGGCGCAACGGCACTCTATCCTGTCCTGATCGATTGGGCCTTCACCATGTTCGCCCGCAAGGACCCACGCATCCTGTATCAGGTGCCCGTCCTTGTTCTCATCGTTACGGCGATCAAAGGCCTGTCGATGTATTTCCAGGCCGTGCTGACGCAGGACATGGTTTTGCTGGTCATCCGCCGCCTGCAAGTGGCCATGTTCGGGCACCTCACCTCCGCTGCCCTGGCGCGGGTGGAGCGCGAGGCTCCCGCCCAGCTTGCCGCACGATTCACGACCGACGCGACCGTCATCCGCGAAGCCATGACCCGCGCCGTCAATGCCCTGGCCGATGCCGCCACGGTCATCGGCCTGATCGTCACCATGATCACCATCGACTGGAAGCTCAGCCTGATCGCGGCGCTGATCTACCCCATCGCCGTGATCCCGGTGCAGAAGATCGGCAAGCGCATGCGCCGCGCATCCGGCGGCATGCAAGAGCGCATGGGCCAGGCCGCCGCCATGCTGAATGAGAGCTTCTCCCAAGCGCGCACGGTCCGGGCCTACAGCCTGGAAGCGCATGAGCGTACACGGGCCGAGAAAACCTTTACCGATCTTTACACGGCCTTGATCCGCATGACACGCGTGCGCTCGCGCCTCGACCCGATGCTGGAAGTTCTGGCTGGCGTGGCCGTTGCCGGTGTTATCGGGCTGGAAGGCTGGCGCAACGCCACAGGCGGCGCAGGTGTGGGCAATTTCATGGGGTTCGTATCCGCCCTGCTCATCGCCGCCCGCCCCTTGCGGGCACTCGGCACGATGAATGCCGCCATCCAGGAAGGCCTCGCCGGCCTCGTACGCGTCTTCCAGGTGATCGACGAGCCAGCGGCCATCGCCGACTCCCCTGCCGCGGTTCCTTTGCCGCCCGGTCCGGGCGAAGTCGTGTTCGAGCATGTTGCCTTCGCTTACCCGGATGGGCGGCCCGGCCTGAAAAATCTCAGCTTCCGCGCGGCGCCGGGTACAATGCTTGCCCTTGTCGGCACCTCCGGCGCAGGCAAATCCACCGCCCTGGCGCTCATTCCCCGCCTCTATGATCCCAGCGGCGGCCGCATCCTCATCGATGGCGCGGACATTGCGGATGCCACCCTGGCATCCTTGCGCGGTTCCATCGCCTATGTCGGCCAGGAGGCGCTGCTGTTTGATGACAGCATAAGCGCCAATATCCGCCTCGGCCGCCCGGGCGCGACCGATGATGAAGTCGCCGCGGCGGCCGAGGCCGCAGCCTGCGGCTTCATCAAGGACATGCCCGAAGGCTTTGCCACCCGCGTTGGGGTCAATGGCCAGCGCCTTTCCGGCGGGCAGCGCCAGCGTGTCGCCATCGCCCGCGCCATCTTGCGCAATCCGCGCATCCTCCTGCTGGATGAAGCCACGAGCGCGCTCGACACCGAAAGCGAAGCCCTGGTGCAGGCAGCGTTGGCGCGGCTGCGCCAGGGGCGCACGACCATCGTCGTCGCGCACCGGCTTTCCACGGTTCGTGATGCGGATCAGATCGTTGTCATGTCCAACGGGCAAGCCGTGGAAACAGGAACCCACGAAACCCTGCTCGCGCAGGACGGTGCCTTTGCCAGGCTGGTCAGGGCGCAGGCGCTGGCGGCCTGAGCATGCCCTACCGGATCATTATCGCCGTCATCGCCGCGTTTTTCGGGGCAGGTGCCTTCTGGATGTTTCTACCACTCCTCTCCGTGGCGTTACGGAGCGAGGGGGTGGGGGATGCTCTGGGTCGGCATCATCTCCGGCCTGCCCTGGGTGGGGCTGCTGGCAATGTCCGGCTCCATCCCGGCCATCATTCGGCGTCTTGGGCTGCAACGCATGGTCCTCTCCGGCATGGCAGCCGCCGTTTTTGTCTTTCTCGGCTTCGCCGCCACCCGCAACCTGCGGCTCTGGAGCCTGCTTTGCCTGGTCATGGGGGCCGCGGCAGCGCTACGCTGGGCAGGGCTGGATACCTGGATGAATGGCAGCTTCCCCGCACATCTGCGCGGCCGCCTGACCGGGCTTTACGAACTCATTCTCGGCGCCTCAATGGCAGTCGGGCCAGGCGTTCTGGCGATTTCAGGCAGCACTGGCCGCGCACCGTTCCTGGCAGGCGCCATTGTAACGGCCGCAGCCGCCATCATGCTCAGCCTGGCTGGGCGCGAGGCTCCGCATGCAACCCTGCCAGGCACGCAGCCCGCCCGCCGGCGTGACATTCTGCTGCACGAGCCGGCCGCCTTCATTGGCATTTTCCTGGTTGGCCTGACCGAGGCCTGCAACCTTTCCCTGCTGCCGCTGTTCGGCCTCTCACGCGGACTTTCCGTGCATCTCTCGGCGCTGCTGGTGGTGGCCGTGCAGGCTGGTGTCGCCCTGGGCGCGATCCTGATCGGCAGCCTCGCGGATCATCTGGACCGCAAGAAACTGCGCAATGCCACCGCCTGCGCCATGGTGCTGCTGCCGCTTGGGCTGATCCTTGGCTTGCAGGAGGAGCTCTGGCCCTGGCTGGTCGTCTGGGGGGTGGCACAAGGCGGGCTGTTTACGCTGGGAATCGTGTTTCTCGCCTCTCGCCATTCCGGCCTCGGGCTGGCCAGCGCCATGTCGCTGTCAATGGTTGTTTACACGCTCGGCGGCATCGTCGGGCCGCCGGCGCTGGGGCTTTGCATGTCATTGCTTGGGCCAAGCGGCTTCGCGCTTGGCCTGGCCGTCATCGCCTTTGCCGGAGCGTTTGCGGTGCTGCGCTACCGCTCCGGCAGCATCGGCCGCCGCAACGCATTAACCCAGCAGAGCGCGCCGGCCGATATCTCGGCGGCAAAAGCCATCCTCCCAATCCAACCGGTCGATGGCCGCATAGGCACGCGAAAGGGCCTCTCTCAGATCCGCGCCCACCGCATTCACGGCCAATACCCGTCCGCCATTGGCAAGAACCCCCCCCTGTTCAGCCATGGTGCCGGCGTGGAAAATCATAACGCCAGGCATGGCGCCGGCCTCGTCGAGGCCATAAATCTCACCGCCCGTCGCATAGGCGCCAGGATAGCCCTTCGCGCACATCACCACAGTGGCGGAACCGCCGGAACGCCAAGCCGTTTTCACCTCGGTAAGCCTGCCCTCCACCGCCGCCTTCAAGGCCGCCAGCAGGTCGGAGCTGAGCATCGGCAGCACAGTCTCGCATTCCGGGTCACCGAAACGGACATTGAACTCGATCAGCTTCGGCCCATCTTCTTCCACCATCAGGCCCGCGAACAGGAAGCCGCGGAACGGCGTGCCGCGCCGCGCCATCTCCTTCAGCGCCGGCCGCACGATCTCTTCCATACTGCGCTGGATAACCGCCTCCGTCGCCCAGGGCGGGTTGAAAATGGCGCCCATGCCGCCGGTATTGGGGCCGGTATCACCCTCCCCCACCCGCTTATGGTCAGCCGCGGCCCCAAAAAACATCGCCTCTTCACCATCGCACAGGGCAAAGACAGAGATTTCCTCGCCAACCAGACATTGCTCGATCACCACCGACGCGCCCGCCGCACCATGGACCTTATCCTCCATGATCGCGGTGACAGCCTCATGGGCTTCATCCAGCGTCACGGCCACGACAACCCCTTTGCCCGCCGCCAGCCCATCCGCCTTGATCACGATCGGCGCGCCAACTTCCTCCAGGTAAGCATGCGCGTCCTCGGCCTCCGAGAATTTTTCCCAGCGAGCGGTCGGGATACCCGCCGCATCCGCCACCTGCTTGGTGAAGATCTTGCTGCCCTCAAGCTGCGCCGCTGCCGCGGACGGGCCGAAACAGGCGATCCCCGCCGCCGCCAGCGCATCCGCAATGCCTGCCACCAGCGGCGCCTCCGGCCCCGGCACCACGAGATCTATCTTGTGCTCCTTGGCGAATGTAACAATCGCCTTCACATCCGCCGCCCGCAGCGGCACAGTCTCGGCAATCTGCGCCGTGCCGGGGTTACCGGGTGCCACGTAGAGTTTGGTCAATAACGGGCTCTTGGCAATCGCCCAGGCCAGCGCATGTTCCCGTCCGCCCGAACCGATGATCAACACGCGCATCGTCGTACCCCTCTGTTTCCGGAGCGCGCTGTATCATAACCTGTCCGCATGAGTGAATCCGTGACCAATACCCCTGAGTTTTCCGTCTCCGAGCTCGCAGGGGCCGTGAAGCGCACACTGGAGGGCTCCTTTGGCCGGGTACGGGTGCGCGGCGAGATCACGGAGTTCAAGGCCTACGGCTCCGGCCACCAATATTTCGCCCTGAAGGATGAGGGAGCCAAAATCCGCGGCATCATCTGGAAAGGGGTGGTGCCACGCGTCGGGCTGAAAGCCGAAAACGGTCTGGAGGTCATCGCCACGGGGCGCATTACCTCCTATCCGGAGCGCTCCGAATATCAGCTCATCGTCGAGAAGCTGGAATATGCAGGTGCCGGCGCCCTGCTCGCCCGAATCGAGGCCCTGAAGGCGAGAACTTCCAGACGGAAGGGCTGTTCGAACACCAGCGCCCCCTGCCGCTCCTGCCGCGCGTCATCGGCGTCGTCACCTCTGCCCAGGGCGCGGTGCTGCAGGATATCAAGACCACCATCGCGCGCCGCTTTCCCCGGCTCATCCTGCTTTGGCCGGTGCCCGTGCAAGGCGAGGGCGCCGCGGAGAAAATCGCCGCCGCCATCGAAGGCTTCAACCGCCTCCCCGCTGACTTCCCCCAGCCCGACGTGCTCATCGTCGCACGCGGTGGCGGCAGCCTTGAAGATCTCATGGCCTTCAACGAGGAGATCGTGGTGCGTGCCGCCGCGGCCAGCCATATCCCCCTCATCTCCGCCGTCGGCCATGAGACCGACACCACGCTGATCGATTTCGCCTCCGACCGCCGCGCCCCAACCCCCACCGCGGCGGCGGAAATGGCCGTACCCGCCCGGCAGGAACTGCTGGCCGACCTCAGCCAGCGCGCCGCAAGGCTGGAGGGCGCGCTGGCACGCCACACGACTCAAGCCGCCTCCGCCCTGGAAAGAGCCGCCTCAAAGCTGCCTGACCTTCCCGCCATGCTCGGCACCGCCCGGCAGCGGCTTGATGACCGGGCCGAGCGCCTCATGCTGGCCTTGCCGAATTACATGTCCAGCCGCCGCGCCGGGCTGGAGCGTTTGGTCCCACGTCATCCCCGGGACATCCTTGTCGGGCTCAAGGGGCAGGTCGGACTCCTGGGGCACCAAGCTGGCCGTCGCCCTGCCAAATCTTCTCCGAACCTCCCAGAAACGCCTGGATAATGCCGCCTACCGGCTTTCCCAGCCGACAGGCGAGATTACAAAACGCCAGGCCGCACTGGCCCTGCTGGCCCACAGGCTGCAAACGCCTCTTCCCGCACGCCAGAACGAGGCCAAAATCCGGTTGGAAACTCTAACAGCCAGGCTGGAATCGGTCTCATATGAGCGCGTGCTGGCGCGCGGCTTCGCGCTGGTCAGCACGGCCCGGGGCGTGCCCGTGACGTCGGCCTCCGCCGTAAACCCTGGCGCGCCGCTGCACCTGCGCTTTGCCGACGGCAAGGTCGAGGTCAAGGCCGCTGGCACGGCGAAAACCGCTCAGCTGGACCTCGGCTTGTAGCAAAAGCCGGCCCGGCTTAAGCCTCCCAACCTTCAGGTCCAGTTTTCAAGACAATGAGCAAAGCGCGCCCGACCCAACTATGATTGAGATGCACGAGGCAATCCCTGGGGAAGACTGGCGTGAGTGCCAACATTGCGGCCTTTTTAGCCGTCTTCTGCCACGTCAACCGGGGCTGATCGCGGAATGCTCGCGATGCGGCCATACCTTATGGAGGATGCGGCGCGCCAACATCAATTTCCCTCTGGCCTGCGCCATCGCCGGATTGCTGTTTTACAGTTTCGCGCTCATTGCGCCGTTCATGGAGATAGATGCTTATGGCAAATTCGCCCTGGCGCGCATTGAAACCGGCCCCGTCCGTCTCACAGACGCCGGATGGGGGCTGGTTGGCGCGCTGGTCTTTGCCGTAACGCTCATCGTTCCGGGAATGAAACTCGGCATCGTAATCGCCACGCTCTTGGGCATTGAAACACATCTTCCAAAAAGGCCTCTCAGGGCCCTCTTCCGGTGGTACGCCCCTCTATCTCCCTGGGCGATGATTGACGTGTATCTGCTTGGCTTCCTGGTTGCCTATACACGCCTGACCGGCATGTTCACCGTTCATCTGGACACGGCTCTTTACGCCCTGATCGGGCTGATGGTTGCAATGGCGGCGGTGGATGCCAGCCTCGATCAGGAAGTTATTTGGCGGCGCCTGGATGAAAAAGAACAAACGCCGTGCATCCTGGAGCCTCATGCGTTGAGCTGCACCACCTGCGGACTGGTCAACCATGCACCGCCGGAAAGCCTATGCCGACGCTGCGATACGCCCTTATACCCGCGCAAACCCGCGAGTATTTCTAGGACATGGGCTTTCACCATCGCCGCTGCCTGTCTTTATGTTCCCGCCAATATTTATCCGTTCATGAATCTCACCAGCCTGGCGAAAACCCAATCCTACACGATCATGGGCGGAATCATCGAGCTGGCCGATGTCGGACTTTGGCCGCTGGCGCTGCTGGTTCTGTTTGCCAGCATCACCATCCCTCTCCTCAAGCTGCTTGGACTCGTCTTCATGCTGATCAGCGCGCAACGCGAAAACGCCGGCTTTTTGCGGGGCCGTACCACCGCCTACAGAATCATAGAATTCATCGGGCGCTGGTCCATGATTGACGTGTTCATGGTGTCCATCCTCGTCGCCCTTGTGCATTTCGGGCAATTCGCAAATATCTCCGCCAATGTCGGCGCCATCTGTTTCGCAGCCGTCGTTGTCTTGACGATCTTCGCCGTTAACGCGTTCGACCCCCGCTTGATGTGGGACCATTACAAGGAGCCCGAGGCATGAGTGAGCAGCCAGCCCCGGAAAAGCCACACCTGCCGCCACGCGCCAGGCTCCGGCGTCAAAGCTTCCATGTGGTCTGGCTGGTACCGATCGTGGCTGCGATCATCGCGGGCTATCTTGGTTACCGGACCATCATGGAGCAAGGGCCGCTCCTGACCCTAAGTTTCATGAATGCCGATGGGCTGCAAGCCGGTCAGACCCAGGTGAAGTACAAAGCCGTAGCACTCGGAACCGTAGAGAGCATCGACCTGGCAAAAGACGACAGCCATGTCATCGTAAAGGTCCGGATGAACAATGTTGGGAAACGGTTTCTCAACTCCAATGCGCGCTATTGGGTTGAGCGGCCCAGGCTGGATTTTTCAGACATCTCCGGATTTGAAACGATCGTTTCCGGCGCCTATATTTCGGTCGACCCCGGAAAGACCGGGGAGATTACCAGGATCAATTCGTCGGCCTCGAACAGCCGCCCGGCGTAAGGTCCGACGAACCGGGACACACCTATACGCTTACAGCCTATAATCTCGGCCCGGTAAGCTCTGGTTCGCCGGTGTTTTATCGCGACGTCGTGGTTGGTGAGGTGCTGGGATACGATATCGGCAACGGCCTTGGACCAATCAAGATCAGTGTCTTCATTCGCGCCCCGTTCGATAATCTAGTACGTGCCGACAGCCGGTTTTGGAATTCGTCCGGCATCGCCTTCGGGATCAAGGGCGGCGTGCTGCAAGTGCAGCTTCAATCCGTACAGGCCTTGATTGCCGGCGGGGTGACGTTCAACCTGCCATACTCCGCGCAAAACGAGCCGCCCAGTCCCGATGGTGCAAGCTTCCAACTCTACGCCTCCCAACAGCAAGCAGAGGCTGCAGCCTATAACGCGCAGATAAAGGTTATCACCTATGTCACCAGCGACGTCAGCGGCCTGACTCCTGGCGCTCCTGTCAATGCGCTCGGCATCCAGGTGGGCGATGTCACAGCTGTGGATCTTCTCGTGGATCCATCAACGGGTCAGGCCAAAGTCCGCGTGAGCATGCAGGTGCAGCCTCAGCGTATTCTGGCGCTTAAAGAGAATGACCAACTTCCGGACCAGCTTTCCCTATTCCAGCGCTTTGTGAATAACGGCATGCGCGTTGAAATCGGTACCGCCAACTATGTCACCGGCCAGAAAGAGGTCGATCTTGTGACGGAACCGCAAGCCGGTCCCGCCAAGGTCACCATGGAAGGCAGCGCCATCGTGCTGCCCTTCCAGCAAGGTGGGTTGGACGCGACCTTGGCGAATGCCGCCGATATTAGCGCCAAAGTGGATCAGATCCCCTTCCAGCAAATCGGCGATAATCTGAACAAGCTGCTCAAGACTGCCAACGGCACTCTAGGCGGCCCACAGACGCAACAGCTGATCAAGCAGCTTAGCGCCACACTCCAAACGGCCAACACCGCGCTACAAGACCTGCATCAGGGCTTCGGCCAGGATTCTGATTTCCAAAGAAACCTTCAGCAAATCCTGAATCAGGCCAACGCAACGCTGCAATCGCTGCAGGGGCTTACAACCTACCTCAACCAGCACCCGCAATCAGTCATCTTCGGAAGGAACGGCTCATGAGACGGCGTTTTGTCCTTGCCTCGTCCTGCGCAGCTATTCTGTCAGGATGCACATCGGCGCCGGTCCATAGCTGGCGGATCGCCTCCCTTCCCGGGCCTGTTCGGGGCGGCACGGGAATGCGCATTGGCGTGCGCAGCATTGGCCTGCCCAGCGCCATGAATCAATCAGGCGTGCCGAAACCGGGCGGCGCCTATGCGGCGGATACATTCCCCAACGATCTCTGGGCCGCCCCCCTCGCCGCCATGCTGCAAACCGCCATGGTCGAAAATCTCGCCCAGCGCCTGCCCGCCGACACCATCCTGGCCGATGGCGGTGCCATCGGTGCCACGCCGGATCAGCTTGTCGAGGTGCAGATCCTTGCCTTCACGCCAGATTCTTCTGGCAACGTCACACTGTCCACCCAGTTGGCGGCCCGGCCTGCCACGAAACAGGATTGGCAACTCCAAAGCTTCACCGCCACGGCGGCGGGTGGGCAAACGGCGCAAACCATTGCCGCCGCCATGAGCACGCTCTGGGGCGAGGCAGCCGACCGCCTCGCCAGCATGCTGACCTAAGTTTAGATGGCTTCCACCACCATCGTCGCCGTTTCCAGGTCAAAGCTGCCATCAGGCGCAATGTTGAAATAGTGCCGCACAATATCCGGCGCTCCCTGCTGAAGACGCAGAATGGCCTGCGCCGTCTCAAGGGGCGTGTTGGTCCGTTTGACCCAGGTTTCAAACTCCATACGCAAACGCCGGACCGTGCAGCGTTGAAGCGCGAACCCAGCCTCCGCCAACACTGCACACCATTCAGCCACCGCATAATTGCGCACATGAGAAGGGTCGCGCAGCAGCTCCATCGCTTGCAAGTGCGTATCCAGAACCCGTCTCACCGGTGCAACCGTATCGATGAACACGGCCCATCCTCCCGGCTGGATAACCCTGCGCGCCTCTCGCAAGCCTGCAGCGAAATCCGACCAATGATGTGCCGTGAACCGGCACAGAACCGCATCGAAGCTTCCCGACTCAAACGGTAAAGCCTCAGCCGGCGCCAAACGGGTCTCAATATTTGCGAGCCCTTTTTCAACAGCCGTTTTCGCAACGGCCTCCAGCATGCTCGGCGTGACATCGCAGGCCACAACATTGTCCGCATATCTGGCAGCGCGATAGCTGACATGCCCGCCGCCGCACCCCAGATCCAGCACGCGGCTGGCCCGGCGGCCCCTTAATACGGCCTCCATCTCATCCAAATCTTCGCCCGAGGCATGAACCTGACTTTGCACATAGGCATCCGCTCTGGCGCCGTAGCAACTGGCGGCGAACTCTCTCTGGGTCATATCCGTTCTCCTGTTAAGGACAATCTATCGCCCAATTTAAGCTGGTATAAGGATCAAAAATATACTGGTATGAAATCCACCATGGAACATCCTCCGCAGCGCCGAGAGCTGGGCGCCTTCATCCGGGCAAGGCGGGAAGCCCTTTCACCTCCACAGGATGCCGGCCGGCGGCGCACGCCCGGTCTGCGCCGTGAAGAGGCGGCGCTGCGCTGCAGGATAAGCACAACTTTATACACCTGGATCGAACAAGGGCGGGATGTCCCATTGACTGCCCGGACACTCGCCCTCCTGGCCGATGGTTTAAGCCTGACCCCAGTCGAAAGAGCCTATCTATTCGAACTCGCCCGCCAGCGTGACCCGGCAGGCCCGGCCCCCTTGCCGGCCTTGGCGCCTGTTCCCCACGCCCTTCTCCAGTCACTCACGGCAATCCAGGCGCCCGCCTATCTGCTCGACGCACGCTTTACCGCGCGCGGATGGAATAAGGCAGCAACAACCCTATTCGCGCCCTGGTATGAAAGCCATGAAGCCAATCTTCTGCGTTTCGTGTTCCTCGTTCCGTCCGCCCGCAGCTTCATCCTGGATTGGGAATTCAGCGCGCACCGCCTTGTGGCGCAATTCCGGGCGGAAACCGTCCACGCGCCGGACGACCCCCGCCAGCAGCAATTATTGGATGAGCTACGGCAAGCGAGCCCTGATTTCCTCCGCTTCTGGGCAGCACGGGATGTCCTGGCCAGAAACGGCGGTACTCGCAGCTTTCTTCACCCCTCAAAAGGGCTGCTTGAATATACCCAGGTCAATTTTTTGCATGCAGGCCCAGAGCGCTACCGGCTGATCATGCTGCTCCCTCAGCCCAACCAGGCAATGAGGGCTGACACCGAGACAAGCGAAAGCACTGTCGAAACGAGAATGGCGCGGGAGGTGATCGCAGCCTCCCGGTCATAGAGTTTTGCCAGCATGAACGGACCTGTGCCGATCGGCAAAGCCGCCATGACAACAGCCGTTTGCGCCCAAACCTGTGGCATCGACCATAATTTATAGGCCAGCACGAAGGTAATGACCGGCTGGACGAGCAGCTTCAGCCCGACCAGCCGCAGAATGACCACCCCTTCCTTCGTTACGCTCGACTGCGCCAGAAACAAACCGATAGTGACCAGAGCGCAAGGGCTTGCCGCCGCCCCCAGCAGGCCGGTCAGATGAAAAACTGGTTCCGGCAATGCCAAACCCGTTTCGCCATGCACCAGCGCCGCTCCCAACCCCAGCAATGGAGAAAAAATCAACGGATTCCGGAGCAGAGAGAGCAGCACCTTGCCGATCGTGGCCCGCCAGCTTGGCATCTCCTGCAAATCGAACTCAATGAGCACGATCGCCCCGGCGAATAGCACACAAGCAATGATGATGGTGGCGATAATTGAAGGCACCAAACTCCCCTGCCCTATCGCTGCCAAACACAGGGGAATCCCCATATAACCGGTATTCGAATAGCTAGCGTTCAACCCCTCGATGCTGCGATCCGCCAGCCTATGTCCCGCCGGGCGGCTCTTGCCTCCGAAGAGAAACGACAACCCGAAAGTCAGAACTGCCCCAATGGTGAACGCCCCGACATAACCCGGATGATCGATCTGAACCCAGGTAATCTCCGCCATGGCCTGGAACAGCAGGGCCGGCAAGGCCAACCAGACGACGAATTTGTTGAGACTGTCTGTTGCCTCCGGCCCCAATATACCTCGCCGCGCGGCCATATAACCGAGCAGAATCAGCCCAAAAACGGGAAATACCGAAGCAACAACGTGATACATGCTGTACTGGTTTCAACGAGCGGGCTGAAGGACAAGGCACTTTATGTCTGTCCCTCATGTAGCTGACAAGGCTGCACGTGGCCCCGTAATAGGCTAGGCAGGAGCAGAAACGGGAGAAGATCATGCCAGAAATCCTGGTCGACCAGGACGGCGCGTTGGGCCGAATCCGGCTGAACCGGCCAAAAGCCATCAACGCCCTAAACACGGACATGGTTCGCTCCATCTCCGCAGCGCTTGCCGCCTTTGCCGTAGATTCCGAAATTGCCGCCGTGCTGGTGACCGGCGAGGGCGAGAGAGGCCTGTGCGCCGGCGGAGATATTCGGGCCCTCTATGACCATCGCGCCACCGGCCCGGCATTCGGCCTGGAATTCTTCCGTGAGGAGTATCGGATGAATGCCCAGATCGCCGCTTTCCCAAAACCCTATATCGCGATCATGGACGGCATCACGATGGGCGGCGGCGTTGGTCTTTCGGCCCATGGCTCCGTACGGATCGTAACGGAGCGCACCCGCCTGGCGATGCCCGAAACCGGCATAGGCTTCTTTCCCGATATCGGAGCCTCCTGGCTTCTCTCCCGCGCCCCCGGTGAACTGGGAACCTATCTCGCCATAACGGGCCAGACCATCAACGGGGCTGATTCCATCCTGGCCGGCCTGGCAGACCATTTTGTGGCAAGCGAAAAACTTCCCTCCCTGCTCGCCGCGCTTGCCCAACTGCCCCACACAGCCGGAGCAAAGGAGATTCTCGCTGCCGTTCGAAATGCATCCGGACAGGCCGAGGCGCCCTTGTCCGCACATCTTGAGGAGATCAACCAACTCTTCCGTTTTCATGACGTAAAGGAGATCGTCGCCGCTCTGGAGCGGGCAAATACGGATTTCACCCGGCGGACATTGCAGATAATAGCCCAGAAATCCCCTACCGGGATGCAGGTGGCGCTTCGGCTCCTGCGCCTTGCCCGGCTCTCCCAAACCCTCGAGGACTGTCTGCAACGTGAATATTCCGCATGCGCGCAGCTTCTCACCGGCACGGAATTCTATGAAGGCGTGCGAGCGGCTATCGTCGACAAAGACCGTCATCCGAAATGGCACCCCGCTTCCCTGGCCGAGGTAACGCAAGAGCGGATCGCCCCCTATTTTATCCCCTCCGAGACACGGCTTTTTTGAACCAGGATCACGCAAAAACCTAAATACTTGCGCCTTGCTGCCAGAGCGAAAGCCCGATTATGCTCCCACAATGAAAACAATCTTTTCGCCCAATCACGAGCTGCACCAGAGCCCCGGCGAATTGCTTTTAGGGGAATTCGTCGCCGCGTTTGAGAAGCCTGAACGTGCACGGCTTGTCTTGGAGCGGTTGCAAGCCGTCAATCTTGGCGAGGTGCTTCCGCCCGACGAATTCCCCATTGACCATATCACGCGGGTACATGTGCCTGGGCTGGTTGATTGTCTCCAAACCGCGCATCAGGAATGGCTTGCCAGCGGCCGGACAGGCGCTGCCTACCCCTATACCTGGCCAGCCCGTGGCATGCGTACAGACCGGGTGCCCAAAGAGATCGACGGAAAGCTCGGCTTTTACAGCTTCGATTGCGGCACCCCCATTACCGCCACGAGTTGGCAGGCCATCAAATCCTCCGTGGATGTCGCCCTGACGGGCGTGAAGCTGATCAATGCCGGTGAAGCATCTGCCTTCTCGCTTTGCCGACCACCAGGGCACCATGCCACCGCCAGCCAGTTCGGCGGCTATTGCTTTCTGAACAATGCCGCGATCGCGGCACAAAAACTGTTGGACGATAACGCCAAGCGGGTCGCCATTCTTGATGTCGATTATCATCACGGCAATGGCACGCAGGATATTTTCTATCATCACGATGATGTTCTGTTCGTCTCCCTGCATGGCGATCCAGATCAGGAATTCCCGTATATGCTGGGCTTTGCCGACGAAGTGGGAGCCGGCAAAGGCGAAGGATATAATTTGAACTTCCCCCTGCCCTGGGGCACCGGCTGGGATGAATGGTCCGCCGCAATGGAGAAAGGGCTGAAGCGGATTACCGATTACGGGCCGGATGTCGTGGTCGTATCGCTAGGCGTTGATACCTATAAGGGGGATCCGATCTCACATTTCAAACTCGACCATGAACATTTCACCCGGATCGGCGATCAAATCAAATCTCTCGGCCGCCCCACCTTGTTCATCATGGAAGGCGGCTACGCGGTGGCGGAAATCGGTATCAATGCCGTGAACGTGCTGACCGGATTTGAGAGTTAACGAACTATTAGAGACCCATAAAGAACATGATAGGTCGCGGTAAAGCCCCTGGCTGAAGCCGCCAGCAAATGTCTCATTTTTACCTGAGGTAATGGTTCGTACCCCACCCGCGGCGCACTCGCCCCTATTGCTTTTAGCGATTTGAGGAAGGCTCTCGCGCTGGCGTGGCTTTCCTTGAGAAATTCTTCCTCAATGTGCCCGGCCATTCCCTTGGGCCAAGGGAATGCGCTGGCGTCTGGATAATCATGAAGGCCGGGATCAGCACCGCATCTGTTAAGCAACTCGCGCCATTCAAGGAAGTTCCTGCCCCCCAGGATGGTAAAGGCAAGCTGCCCGCCTGGCCGCAGCATCTGCGCAAGACGTTGGATGGACCCAGGCAAATCATCAAACCACTGCATGGCCAGGCTGGAGACGATCAATTCAAACCTGCCCAGATCAGCGTCCGGCTTCTCGCCATCCATTAGCTTGAATGAAGCCCTATCGCCCAAGCGTTGCCGGCAAACCTCCAGCATGGGCGCTGCTATATCCGTCAAAACCAGCTCTGCATCAGGAAACAGCCGCGCCAGATGCACACTCAGCCCCCCGGTCCCGCAGCCAATCTCCAAAATTCGTGCCGGATTGCCTTGGAGTTTCGCCGCCAGCCTCGCCGCAACCAAAGGCTGTACGCGCGCCGCACTGTCATAGGCTGCAGCGTTGGCAGAGAAATTCTTGACGACAATACTCATCCAAGGTTCCGGATAATCGCATCGGCCAACTGGTCTATATCTTCCTGCTGGTGCAAGGCTGATACCGCAAGCCGCAAGCGGCTGGTCCCGGCCGGAACTGTGGGCGGACGGATCGCGACAGCACAAAACCCCTCCCCTTCCAATTTCATGGCGAGTGATGTGGCGCGCAGCTCTTCTCCCAGAATCAACGGTACAATCTGCGTCGTGGAAGCCCCCGTACTCAAGCCCGCATGATTCAAGCGCTCGCGCAAATGCGCCGCCATGCGGGCAAGATGCTCACGCTGCCTTTCCATGAATGGAATCAAGTCCAAAGCCGCGTTCATGGCGCCCAGAACAGCGGGAGGAAGTGCGGTTGCGTAAATGATGCCCCCGCACCGGTTAACCAGATACTCCCTCAATGCGGCTGAACCGGCAACATAAGCGCCAAAGCCGCCAAGCCCCTTGCTGAAAGTTCCCATGACCAATGCGTTCTTAAGCCCGCTGGCCAGGCCAAAGCCATTGGCGCCAAGCACGCCGGTGGCATGCGCCTCATCAATGTAAAGAAACGCCCCAAACCGCCCCGCAAGCGCAGACAACGCCGCCAGATCAGGGCCATCGCCATCCATGCTGAACACTGACTCTGTAATAATGAATCGTGGACGCTTTTGCTCAACATCACGCGCCAACAGCTCTTCCAGATGCCCCAGATCGTTATGGCGAAAGCGTATCTGCTTCACCCCGGCGGCAACACAGCCCTGGATCAGGCTCGCGTGATTCAAACGGTCCGCATAGACAAGCGGCTCGGCCCCAAGCACCCGCGCGTCGAGGAGTGCTGGCAGCAAGGTCAGGTTCGCCTGCGCGCCTGACACGAAGACCAACGCCGCTTCCATGCCTTTGCCCACGGCCAATTTGCGTTCGATTTCATCCAGAGGAAGCAGATTTCCCGATATAAGGCGCGAAGCCCCTGCCCCGGCTCCAAATCGCGCGGCATAATCACGCGCCTCTGCAATCACGGCAGGATGGTGGGACAGCCCAAGATAGTCGTTGGAGGAAAAGTCAATAAAAACCGGGCCTTCCCCGAAGCGGATCCTGGCCCCAGGCAAACGCTCCACAGATCGAAGGCGGCGCAGCCGGCCCGCAGCTTCTGCCGTCCCCAGCGCCTCCGACCAATACTCATCATAGTCCTGCATCGGGAGCAGGATTTAGCCCAGAATGGCTATCCGGCAAAATCCAGTCCGATATCGAGCACCTTGGCACTATGGGTCAACCAACCGGCCGAGATCAGATCAACGCCTGTCTCCGCCATGGCAGGCGCTGTCTGCGCATTGATCCGGCCAGACGCCTCGGCGATCGCCCGCCCCCCAATCAGCCTCACCGCCTCCCGCAACATCGGTGGCTGCATATTGTCCAGAAGCACAGCATCCGGCCGATAGCGGAGGGCTTCTTCCAACTGTTGCAAGGTATCAACCTCAACTTCAATCTTGACCAGATGCCCGGCATGGCGCCTGGCCCTCGTCATGGCCTCTGCTACACTACCGGCTATGGCGATATGATTATCCTTGATCAGAATGGCATCATCGAGCCCGAATCTATGATTGGCGCCGCCCCCTGCCCGAACCGCGTATTTCTCGGCAAAACGCAGCCCTGGCGTGGTTTTGCGCGTGCAGGATATTTTTGCCTTGGTGTGAGAAATGGCATCGGCAATGCCAGCCGTAGCACTTGCGATTCCCGAAAGATGACCCAGAAAATTCAAGGCAACACGCTCTGCCGTCAGAATATTGCGGGCAGACCCGTGAATATGAGCCAGCACTTTTCCCGGCTCCGTCCGTTCACCATCTGCACTGACAGGCTCGAACTTGACCGCCGGATCGATCAAGACAAAAGCCAGGCGGGCAAAATCAAGCCCTGCCACAACACCATTTTCCCGCGCCGAAAGAACAACATGGGCCATCGCATCCGGGGCAATGACAGCATCTGAGGTAATGTCCCCCGCTCTCCCCAGATCCTCAAGCAAAGCCATCCGAATGACAGGCTCTATCATGATCTCAGGCAATTTCGGCAATGACATCCCGGACATCTCAGGCAGCTTGTTGAATAGGATGATCGACACGCGCATGAGCACCAACGGAAACCGTTCTTTCAAGAGCCGCCTGCACGATCCTCAAAGACAACGCCGCCGCAGGATTGCTGACAGCCATGCCTGACAGCAGATCAGCGGCTTGGCCGAGGCCCTCTGCGGTACGCAAAACACCGCAATAGGTCGACATCAGATCACGTACAGGCTCCGCATCAGGCGCCGAGGGCAGCGCCAAATCTGGCAACGCACCGGGTCGTCTTGTGGCTTGCTCAGCCATCACGCGCCCTGCCTCCGCACCGCAGATTGCTGCCTCCAACAGCGAGTTGCTCGCCAGGCGGTTACCGCCGTGCAGTCCGGTACAGGCAACTTCGCCCGCCGCATAAAGCCCATCTATATTCGTGCGGCCAAACTCATCCACGGCAACACCACCCATATGATAATGAGCGGCAGGCCTGACAGGGATTGGCTGAATGGCAGGGTCAAACCCCGCTGCAAGGCAAGCCGCGTTGATCGTTGGGAAACGCGCAGCAAATCGCGCTGCCAATGGCCGCGTATCCAGAAACACACTGTGATTTTTGGAGAGATGCGCAAAAACGCCACGCGCCACCACGTCCCTGGGCGCAAGATCCTGGCCATTCATGAAGAAATGGCCTTGTTCATCCACAAACCTTGCACCTTCGCCGCGCACCGCCTCCGACACAAGCGGCAGAGGAGACGCTTCAACCGCGAGAGCCGTCGGATGGAATTGAATAAACTCCAGATCCTTCAAAGTGGCACCACTTGCTGTCGCAAGCATCAAGCCATGCCCGATGGCCCCAAGCGGATTTGTGCTATGCCGGAAAAGACCGCCAATGCCTCCGGTGGCAAGCAGAACCCGGTCTGCCGCAACATTGGCAATCTCTTTATCTTTGACGATTTGTATGCCCGTGACCCCGGCATCGCCAACAAAAATGCGCCGTGCGGAAGCCTGAAGAAACGTAATGGAGGGGGTCTGACGAACCTTGCCAATCAGCGCCTGCATGATGGTGGCACCGGTACGATCGCCACCGCCATGCAGAATGCGATGGCGGCAATGTGCGGCCTCCAACCCCAAAGCCAGATCCCCATCAGCCTGGCGGTCAAAATCCACACCATATGCCAACAGCGTCTGCACAAGCGCGGGTCCAGCGGAGATGATTTTCCTAACAGCTTCGCGCTCGCACAGCCCTGCCCCGGCTGCAAGCGTATCAGCAATGTGAAGATCAACTAAATCATCCGCGCCGGCGACAGCAGCCATCCCACCCTGCGAGAGCCAGCTTGCAGCACCCGGCCCCAGCGGCGCCGGATTGATCAATGTCACGGGGCGAGGCGCAGCGGCAATTGCCGCCATCAACCCCGCCACGCCACCGCCGATGATGATCATTTTACCGCGAGCATCCGCTCGACCGCCCGCCTGGCGGGGGCAAAATATTCCGGCGCGATGGTCACCTCGGTCCGCATCTCCTCCAAGGATTTACGGATATTTTTCAACGTAATCCGTTTCATATGCGGGCACAGATTGCAGGGCTTCACAAATTCCGTGCCAGGGCTGGATTGGGCAATATTGTCGCTCATCGAACATTCGGTGATCAGCGCAACCCGCATTGGCTTCTTGTCACGCACATAGTCCGCCATCACTGCGGTAGAGCCCGAGAAATCGGAAACCGCCACCACCTCCGGCGGGCATTCAGGATGCGCCAGAACCACCACACCCGGATGCTGTGCTCGCAGAGCGCCGATATCCTCCGGGGTGAAGCGCTCATGCACCTCACAATGCCCTTTCCAGGCAATAATCTTTACGCCTGTTTCCTTCGCGACGTTCTGTGCCAGAAACTCGTCCGGCAGCATGATCACCTCAGGCACACCAAGGGATTCCACCACTTTCTTGGCATTGCCCGACGTGCAGCAAATGTCACTCGCCGCCTTCACCGCCGCCGACGTGTTGACATAGGCCACAACCGGCCGGCCTGGGTATTTTTGCCGAAGCAGCGCGACATCCTCAGGCGTAATCGATTCCGCCAGCGAGCAACCGGCCTTCGTATCCGGTATCAAGACTTTTCTCTCTGGATTCATCAGCTTGGCTGTCTCAGCCATGAAGTGCACGCCAGCCAGCAGGATCACATCGGCATCGACTTTCTGGGCCTCACGCGCCAGCGCCAGACTATCTCCCACAATATCTGCTACGCCATGGAAGATCTCGGGCGTCTGATAATTATGGGCAAGAATGACAGCCTTCCGAGCTTGTTTCAGCTCAAGAATCGCCTTCACATCCTCTTCCATTGCCACCCATTCAAGGCTGGGAATGACCCGGGACACCCGATTATAAAGCTGGTCTAGCGGCATAACAGCCTCTCATTGCTTTATACTCATCATGAGTATAATTGAACAAGCCGTTTATACTCATCATGAGTATAAGGAATCAAGTCAATTATCTTACAACAGGAAGCTTGGTGCCCGAGAAACTGCGCTCGGCCAGTACTGCAGCCCGGAATCTGAACAATTTAGCGGGCCTGCCGGCCATGCCTGACGCAAAGCGGTCGGTTTCCTCAACCAGATCCTGCTGCTCAATAAAGCGCCTGAAATTGGGCTTATGGAGGCTTTGGCCCGCCAATGCCTCCATCGTCTGCTGAAGTTCCAGCAGCGTGAATTCCTTGGGCAAAAGCTCAAACACCACAGGCCGGTATTTGATTTTTGCACGCAGGCGAGCAATGGCCGTCGCCAGGATCCTGCGATGGTCGTGGATCATTTCCTCCCCCGGCATCACCTCCGCCGATATGGCATGGCCGCGTAAGGCCTCCGGAACCATCTGCGCTTCCCAAAGCAACTCATAGCGCTGCAGAACCAGCTCGTCATTCCATCCCTGACCTGCTTCGCCAAACAAGCCGGCGATTCTTGCCTTGCGCTCTGACGAACCGCCGGCCCACCGGTCTAGATGCTCCAAAATGATGGCGAGATAGGGGGCACCATTACGCGCATCTTCCCAAGGGAAATAGTCGTACCAGCTCCGCCAAATAGCCCCAGGATATTCCGCTGCCTCCTCACGGCTCAACCCAAGATAGGAAATGGAGATGCTTCGGCCCGAACCGTGCTGCTGATCGGCGAACGTATAAAGCTGCTCGACATAGCCCAGAGGGTGATGCGTCTGCTGCTCAACCCAAGCACGCAAGCCCGATTGCAAGCTGCGATGCCCCGTCTGCAAAGGACCAGACGGCAAAGCAAATCCATCATCGATTGTCAGAACCCGCGGCGTACCTGCCGTAACAGCTACCAGAACAGCAATCAGTTCAGCTTGCATGGCACTGTCAGCCATGCGCCACGATGCCGTGTTCACCAGGTTGTGCAGGCGCCCAGGAAAAAGAAAACATGTTTTTTCTCAAATGATCAAAGAAAAGCACGTGCCAAGATCGCCTTTTGTATAACAGGCTAGATCAATATGCGTTTAGATTGAATTGCCTGATTCAATCTAAACGCATGAAATTGATCGCTCAGACAAAGCGCTCTAAGGTTTTTACAGCTTCATGATTACATGAGCATTTCTCTTATTAATGACCAATCACACCACGAACACCTCAACCAAAAGACGACCAAAAATACATTAACAATTTAAAGTTGAATAATATACACTGCTTGCGCCTTATCTCATTCCCCCATTGCCATTCAACGTGCTCGGGGCTCTTCGCCCGGGAATCAAACTCTAACGGACGGGGCAGAACTCGAACTCCAAACCCCGTCCGTCCTCCACAGTCAGAAAAGAAAATAGCGCTGCGTCATCGGCAAGCTCTCAGCCGGTTCACATACCAGCAACTCCCCGTCAGCCCTCACCTCATAGGTTTCCGGATTCACCTCGATCATTGGCGTGGCATCATTATGAATCATTGATGCCTTGCCGATGCCGCCGCGGACATTTTTTACCGCCGCCAGAGGCCGCGTGAGGCCAAGCCGGGGCCCAATACCATCATCCAACGCCAATTGTGAGACAAAGAGCAGCGACGACTCAACGAGAGCCCGGCCATAGGCCCCAAACATGGGGCGATAATGCACCGGCTGCGGTGTTGGAATAGAGGCGTTGGGATCGCCCATCTGCGCCATCGCGATGGAGCCTCCCTTCAATACCATATCAGGCTTGATGCCGAAGAAAGCCGGCGACCAAAGAACAAGATCCGCCAGCTTGCCCGCCTCAATCGAACCGACATGCGCCGAAAGCCCCTGAGCGATGGCCGGATTGATCGTATATTTGGCGATATAACGCTTGATCCGCGCATTATCCCCAGCACCATCTCCGGCAGGCTCCCGCGCTGCAGTTTCATCTTATGCGCGGTCTGCCAGCAGCGGATGATCACTTCTCCAACCCTGCCCATCGCCTGGCTGTCCGACGAAAACATCGAGAGCACACCAAGATCGTGCAGAATATCCTCGGCGGCGATCGTCTCCTTGCGGATCCGCAATTCAGCAAATGCGATATCTTCCGGAATGGAGCCATCAAGATGATGACAAACCATGAGCATATCGAGATGCTCATCCAGCGTGTTCACCGTGTAAGGGCGCGTCGGGTTTGTGGAGCTGGGAAGAACGTTGGGCAGCCCCGCAACACGTATAATATCTGGCGCATGGCCACCACCCGCCCCCTCCGTGTGGAAAGCGTGAATGGTCCGCCCCTTGAACGCCGCAATCGTGTCTTCCACGAAGCCGCTTTCGTTCAACGTGTCAGTGTGAATCATCACCTGCACATCGAATTTATCGGCAACAGAGAGGCAGTTATCGATGGCGGCCGGCGTCGTTCCCCAATCCTCATGCAGCTTTAGCGAGGAGGCACCGGCACGAATCATCTCCTCCAGAGCCGCCGGCTGGCTGGCATTGCCCTTGCCGGTAAACGCAATGTTCATGGGAAAAGCTTCAGCCGCCTGCAGCATCCGGGCAAGATGAAAAGGGCCCGGTGTGCAGGTGGTCGCAGCCGTGCCTGTTGCAGGCCCCGTGCCGCCGCCGACCATGCTGGTGATCCCGGCGGAGAGCGCTTCCTCTATCTGCTGAGGGCAGATGAAATGAATATGCGAATCAACCCCTCCGGCGGTAAGGATCTTCCCCTCTCCGGCGATGATCTCCGTGCCAGGGCCAATAATAATATCCACCCCCGGCTGCACATCCGGATTGCCAGCCTTGCCAATCTTGGCAATGCGTCCGGCAACAATAGACACATCCGCTTTCACGATGCCCCAATGATCGATAATCAGGGCGTTGGTGATAACCGTGTCCGCCGCCCCTTGCGCGTTAGTCATCTGCGACTGGCCCATGCCATCCCTGATGACCTTGCCGCCGCCAAACTTCACCTCTTCACCGTAAAGCGTGAAATCCTTCTCGACCTCGGCAAAAAGCTCCGTATCCGCCAGGCGCACACGGTCGCCAACGGTGGGGCCGAACATGTCCGCATAAGCGGCGCGGGACATACGAGCCATCAGTCAGCACTCCCCATGGTCAGACCACGAAAGCCGAATATCCGCCTATCACCGCGATAAGGCACCAGCGTTATCGCGCGGCTTTGCCCAGGTTCAAACCGGATAGCCGTGCCGGCGGCAATGTCCAAACGCTTGCCCTGCGCTGCGGCTCTATCGAAAGACAAAGCCGCATTGGTTTCCGCGAAGTGATAATGGCTACCGACCTGAATGGGCCTGTCCCCCGTATTGGCAACGGTCAAAACGGTCTTCTCCAGCCCGGCATTGAGCTCGATTTCGCCCTCGGGCGTAAAAATCTCCCCCGGGATCATCGGATCGGCTCATGAACGGTAACGAGTTTCGTGCCATCCGGGAAGGTCGCCTCCACCTGCACATCATGGATCATCTCGGCAATGCCCTCCATGACCTGATCGCGCGTAAGCACATGCGCGCCCGCTTCCATCAATTCCGCCACACGCTTACCATCGCGGGCGCCCTCCACCACGAAATCGGTGATCAGCGCCACCGCTTCCGGATAATTCAGCTTCACGCCCCGCTCCAACCGCTTTCGTGCGACGATCGCGGCCATCGCCACAAGCAATTTGTCTTTCTCGCGTGGTGTCAGGTTCACAATCTTCCCCTTAGCTCTGCCAAACGCGCGGTAACGCGCCGTTCCTCAATACCGTCAGCGCCGCCACCACGGCCCGCCGAAGCGTGGTCGTCTCGGGCGCCAGCAAGCGTAACAACATTATATCACCGTGCGTGCTTACCCCGGCAACATGGCCACCCAGAACCTCCCTTAGCCGCGGCAAAAAGCCACCAACATCAGGTCCTATAGCAAACAGGCTGGCTACGGCACGGGCACACCCGCCGATGCCGGGCTGATCAAGCCGGGAAAATAAGTTCCCTTCAATCCTGGCCGCATCCCGCCAAATCAAGCGGCCATTGCGCCGCACGCTGATCCTATCGCGCAAATCGCCACTCTTCAGCACCTCCCCCATGGCGAGGCGGCCAAAAGCCAGGCTTTCAACGCCTATGCACGTCGCCCCGGCCATCAGATCGATCTCCAGCGTCCGATCCAGGGCAAATCCGTCAAACAAAATCGTTTCCTGGGGAAGATATGCCAAATGTGCATTCGGACCGACCTTTAACCTGGTCGTGATGCGAGATGCCTCGCCAAGCGCCCGGTAGATGCGCTCCGCTGCCTGCGTCGTGAAAACCGCGTTCGCACCGGGGCCAAGCGCGACCCCCGTATCCATGACGTCCCCGCCAGCAATCCCCCCGGAAATATTGATGGAAACAACCTCCGGCGTGCCCTCGGCATAAAGGCAGCGGGCCTTCAGGCAACCTTCCTGATAAAATCGCGCCAACCGCGTACGCCCGTTGGATGCCACCAAGGCGACATCCAATCGCCCTTCCGCCCGTTGGTGCAAAGACGCCACTGGCAGGGAACGCGCCGGCATGAAATTCATCGCCAAAAATTACAGTCATCGGCGCGGTTCGCAAGGGGATAAATAACGTAATAAAGCACTGAGCGTAAGGCAATCAACCTCCTCCACGGGCTGTTCCAGGAGGCGATCCGTACTTATCAGTGCCAGCAAATCGTAGCGCAGGTTGGTGTTTTTGATCGCGACGAGAGCTTCTGGCCATACACCAAGCGACGCCTCGCCTACTTCAATGGCGTCAAGCTGACTTCAAACTCCACCTCACGGAATGCGCGTGGAGGCGGAACAAGGATCCGAGTATGATCCTCGCCGAATTGCAAAAATTATGGGTCTTGAGCCTCATATAGTACGCTCAGAAATGCTGGCGGAGGAGATGGGATTCGAACCCACGATACGCCTTGACAGCGTATAACGGTTTAGCAAACCGCCGCCTTCAGCCTCTCGGCCACCCCTCCGCGCACAGCACTTGCCTGAACAATGCGGCCTGCCCTGCTCTTAATCGGGGGCCGCGCGAAGGTAAAGCCCAATAACGGGAATAATCGCCCAGATCCCACAACATCCCCCGCCAACCCCAGCTTTTCCGGCCCTGCGGGCTGCAAAGCACCTAACCATCATTAAACAATTTATTGATAAATAATATTTTTACCGAATTCTCCCGCTTATGCTGCAATGCAAAATTCTTCTTGCAGCGCAGCATAAATTCTGGCTATAAAATCCTTGCAGGGTGAGTTTCTCCCCTGTTTCTTGGACGTTTCCTCCCTAAACTTGGCGGCGCAATTTGCGCCGCCTTTTTTTTATTCCGCTGCTTCGTTGAAGCCCGGTCCCATCGCCCCCCAACTCCGCTCGCTGGCGATCACGTTTTCCACAAGGGCGGTCATCCTGCGGCGCACGGTCTCAAATGAGGGTTTCTGCGTGAATTGCCGTTCATTCATGTACAGGCTGCGGGCGATCTCGATCTGCATCACCTGCACCCCTTCGCGCGGGCGCCCGTAATGCCGGGTGATGAACCCACCGGCATAAGGGTCATTCCGGCGGACCGTAAAACCCAGCTTTTCGAACAGCAACTCTATATGCTTCGACCAAGCGGACTGGCAGCTTGTCCCGTGTCCGTCACCCAATATGATATCCGGGCGGCCGCCCAAGCGGCCGAGCGGCGTGGGCATGGAATGGCAATCCAGCACGAGACAATGGCCGAACAAGCCAGACTCTCCTCGATCAGCCCCGCCAGCGCCTCGTGGAAAGGACGCCAGCAAGTCTCAACTCGCTCCTTCGCCTCTTCGAAAAGCGAGCTTTTCGGGCATAGATCGGCTCGCCAGTACCAACGATCCGCGCAACAGTGCCAAGCCCCGCAGCCACGCGCGGGCTGGCGGTATTCACATAATCGGGCAAAGCATTGGCGAACATCGCCGGGTCAAGCTCCCACGGCTCACGATTTACATCGCACCAGGCGCGCGGAAACTCCGCCGCCAGCAACGGCACACCCAGCTCCGGCGCCATGGCAGAACAACTCATCGACGAAACTATCCTCGGACCGGCGGATGGCCGTCCGCGTTCAAGCGCGATGCAGCCAAAAACTCCAGCGAATAACAACGCCCGGAATGCGGCGATGTCAGCACAATTCCTGCCTTTTGCTGCACGGGCCGGCGCAGGTGATCGGGGATGCAGTCATGAGCATCCGCATTCAACCAGCATGAAGCCCGCCGGGCAAGGGAAACCGCCAACAATTACGGCATGGCCTGGCGCGCCGAACAAAGCCCGGCACACGTTTAGCGCCTGCCCTTCATGCGGTGCGGCGCCAGGATAAACACGATGGCCACGTAGACAAACGAGCCGCGTGCCAACCAGAACAATCAACGCCGCCACAAGGCCGACGGCGGCAGACTTTGCCCCATGCCATGAGCCGCCAGCCGCGCCCCCGCCAGCCCCGTCAGCGGCAACCCCAGAAGCCGGAAAACCGGCCAACCGGTCCTGAAGGCCCTGCGTAGCGCCAACATGAACAGCATCACCCCAATCCCGCCCCGCCAGCGCCCAGGCCAGCACCACCAGCCCGTGCGGAGCCCCAAGCCAGCAGCCAGCGGCGATGGTGAGTGCATTCGCCCAGGCATACCAGGAGATCAGCCGCGTGGCCCGGCCGACGGTCAAGCAGCGGGTTGATCACCCTATAAAGCCAAAGCGGGCGCCATGAGGGTAAGGATCGAGAAGACCGGCACCGCCGCGCCCATCTGTGCTCCGAACATCAAGCAGAATAACGGGCCGCGCCGCGGCGCCGCTGACCGCGCTGACGAAGAAAATCACCATCGAGAGCAGATCCAGCATTTGGCGAATGCGTTTCGTAGCGCCGGCCGGCATCCTCCGCACCGCCACCAGCACCGGCATGAACACCTTGCGGGCCGGCATGAAGGCCACTTCCTGCAGCACCTCGCTCAGGCGCTGGGCGATGCGGAACTGCGCCAGATTGGCGACCGACATGCGCAGCCCTACCAGCATCACATAGCCCGTCACCGAGATATAATCGACGAACGCCGCCTCCATCAGCGGCAGGGAGAAGCGAAACCCTTCCCGCAGCACGGGAGCAGAGGGCGGCGGCGGCGGCACCCAGCGCGCCAAAAGCAGCAGAAACCGCATAAAACCCGACACCGATCAGACGCTGAACGATCAACGCCGCTATGCCATGGCCGGTAAAGGCCAGCGGCAGGCGCAAACCCCGCCCGAGATGGTGCTGCCGAGCGAGATCAGCTACCGACGCCCGGAAGCGAAATTGCGAAGTCAGCCGCGCGGAAGGCACGATGATGAAACAAGTCATCACCACGTTCAGCCCCATGACCCGCAGCACCAGCACGAGCTCCGGCAGGCGTAGAGGCCGGCAATCCAGGGCGCCACGCCCCAAACGCGGTCATGAAGAGCAGCGAGGCCAATAGCTGGCTCCAAAACGCGCCCGCCTCCACGCTGCCGGTCGCCGGGCTTCGCCTGAACCTGCTCGCCCGCGCCGCTATTGGCAACAACGCGCGCGAGATCTGAAATCGCTGAGGCAATGGCGATCAACCCGACCATCCCCGGCAGGAACAACACGCAGCAGCATGGCAGGATCAGGAACCCAACGCCGCGCTCCACCAGCACGGACGCAAAATTCCAGGCCGCCCCCCGCGCCGCACCCCGCGCCAAGCTCATCCCCGCCTCCGCCCCGCGCATTGGGGTAAAGCAGCACAATTCTGGATTGCTATAAAGTCAGAGACTCAACCAAAGCCCGCCAGCGCCAAAATCAGGGCCGGTGGCATCATCACCGCCCCCAAGCGCAGAAACCGCCCGGCGCTCATCTGCAGCCCCTGCCGGCGCAGGGCGTTCAAGCCAGAGAATTGTCGCCAGCGAGCCGGTGACGGAGAGGTTCGGCCCAAGATCGACGCCGATCAGCGCCGCCGCCTTCTGCACCGCGCCTGCTCCGCGAAAACATGCGCCGCCAACAGCCCGACCGGCAGATTGTTGGCAACATTGCTCAAAACCGCGAGCCCAGCCCCCACCGGCAGCAACCCCGCCTGCCCCCAGCGCGCCACCCGGCGATAAGCCGGAGCCATCCAGCGCGCCGACCATGACGAACAGCCCCGCCACCATCGGCAGCACGCCCCAGGAAACGCCGCGCACCACCGGCCATGGGTGTTGCCGCCGCCAGCACGCCCACCAGCCCCATGCAGCCAACCCCCAGCAGGCAGGTCAAAAGCCCCAACGCCAGCCAAGTCCTGATGCCAGTATCAGCAGCAGTGAGGCACCACCCAGCCCCGCCAGTGTCCAGCGCCCGCCCCGCGTCAATGGCGGCACATCCTCCGGCACCGACAGCCCGCCTTGCAGATCGCGGCGCTGGGTCATCCACAAAATCACATAGGTCGCGGCAATGGAGAGCAAGGAAGCCAGCCCAAACAGGCCAAGCCACACGCCCAGGCTCGGCATATGGCCATCAAACAACACCAGATTGGCAGGGTTCGAAATCGGCAGCACGAAGGAGGCCGCATTTGCAACAAAGGCACAGATCAGCAAATAAGGCAAAGGCTCGGCCGCCCCGGCCGCGGCGGCCATGGCGGCAACAGCCGGGGTAAACACCACCGCCGTCGCATCATTGGAAAGCAGCACGGTGATCACCACCGCCAGCGCATAAACCAGGGCGAACAGTTTCGCCGCCGAGCCTCGCGCCAGCCGGGCCAGATGCGCCGCCGCCCAGGCGAACACGCCTTGCAGCAACGCCAATTCCGCCAACAGCATCATGCCGGTGAGGAAGAGATAAACCTCCATCCCTGCCCCGCCGCATGCAACGCAGCCCCCGGCCCCAGCGCGCCGGACAACACCAGCAACACAGCGCCAGCCAGGGCAGGCACGGCCTCCGGCAAGCCGAAGGGCCGCACCATCATGCAACCCAGGCTGGCCATCACCACCAGCAATATGGCGGCTTGGCTCATCCGTGCCGGGTGGTGAGAAAATAAGCCAGCGCCAACAATGGCAGCAGCGCGCCCGCCGCGCACAGCCCGCCCCAGCCCACATGCGCGAGCAACAGCCCTGTCACGGCCGAGCCGGCGGCGCCGCCAAAAAAGAAGATCGCCATGAAGACGCCGTTCATCCGCGAGCGCAATTCCGGCGCCAGGATGTAGATGGAGCGCTGCCCCAGCACCAGGCTGGTCTGCACAGCCCCATCCAGCACGATTCCCGCCAGCGCCAGCACCAGCACTGAATGCATCGCCGCACCGAGCGCCGCTATGCCGAATGCAGCTGGCACACCCAGCAGCGCGCCCAGCGTACCCGCCTTGGTATGGCCGCGATCCGCCAGATGCCCGGCCATCGGCGCCGCGAACGCCCCCGCCGCCCCCGCCAGCGCGAACAAGGCGATGCCGCGCTGGGTGAAGCCGAACGCATGGGCTAGATAAAGCGGCGCGCCAGTCCAGAACAACGAAAATCCTGCGAAACAGGCTGCCTGATAGGCCGCACGCTGGCGCAGCACCGGAAACCGGACCGGCAAAGTGAACAAGGAGGCCAGCAACGCCCCGTAATGATGGCTCGCCTCCGGCTTGCGGTAGGGCAGCGTGCGGCTGAGCAGCAGCGCCATGCCCGCCATCAGCGCCGCGGAGATGAAAAACACCACCCGCCACGACCCAAAGGCGGCGATGACCGAGGCCGCTGGGCGCGAGAACAATATGCCAAACAGCAGCCCACTCGTCACCAGCCCCACCACCCGGCCGCGCCGCGCCTCCGGCGTGAGATGCGCTGCCAGAGGGATCAGCATCTGCACCGCCACGGATGTCACGCCGATCAGCGCCGAGACCGCCAGCATCATCATCCCGTTCCAGGCCAGCCCGCCGAGGATGAGCGGCAGAATGGCGGCGGTGATGGTCGCCACCACCAGGCGTCGATTTTCCACCAGATCGCCCAGTGGCACCAGGAAGATCAGCCCGGCGGCATAGCCAAGCTGTGTGAGGCTAACGATCAGGCTCTCCGCCCTTGGCCCCATCTGCAAGGCCGGGCCGATCAGCCCGACAAGCGGCTGTGAATAATAAATATTGGCGACGACGATGCCACAGGACGCGGCAAGAAGCCCGACCATCGGCCGGGAGGGAACTGACTCAGACATGATCTTAGACATGGGCCTCGACTTAACGGCAGCAGAGAATTCTGCAATGCAGCAGGTGGGGCGGGACTCTGTGCCGCGCCATAGTCCGGAGGAGATTTCATGGATTTCGTGCATGCCGTCCTGTTCGCCATTCTTCAAGGAGCGACAGAGCTGTTCCCCGTCAGCTCGCTCGGCCATGCGGTCATCGTACCGGCCTTGCTGCATTGGGGCATTGACCAGAGCGCGCCAGGCTTCCTGCCCTTCCTGGTTATGTTGCACCTGGGCACCGCCATCGGCTTAACCGTCTATTTCTATGTCGAATGGCTTACCATGGCACGTGGCGTGCTGGGGCTTGGCTACGCGGCGGAGAACGCCTCCGCCCGCGCCCTGTTCGGCAAGCTGATGGTGGCCACCATACCGGCCGTAATCATCGGCGCGGTGCTGAAAAAGCCCATCGCGCATCTCTTCGGCAGCCCGCTTATCGCCTGCATCTTCCTCATCGCAAATGCTGGCGTGCTGCTGTTGGGCGAGCGTCTGCGCAGCCGGCAGTTGGGCCAGGGCGGTATCACCTATCTTGATGCGCTGATCATAGGGCTGTTCCAGTGCCTGGCCTTCCTGCCGGGCATCTCGCGCTCGGGGGCCGCCATCGTCGGAGGGTTGAAGCGCGGAATCTCCCATGCGGGCGCAGCAAAATTCTCCTTCCTAATGGGCACGCCCGTGATTCTCGCTGCTGGCGTAGCCGAAGTTCCCAAGCTCATCCATCAGCATCAGCTGCACGCGCTGTTCGGCGTGTCGCTCGTGGCGGCCATTGCTTCGGGCATCGTCGCCTATGCCAGCACCGCCTTCCTGATGCGCTACTTCAAGGACCATGACGATTGGGCGCTGAAGCCCTTCGCCATCTATTGCGCCGTGGCGGGTGCCGGTTCCTTCCTGCTGCTGGCGGCCGGGCTGTGAAGCGCCTGTTTCTCCTGGCGACTTTGCTGTTCGCCCCGGCCGCAGCGCAGGCGCATTTCAACATCGCCGAAGCCCCCATCGGCCGTACCGACTTGCCCTCATGGAATGCGCACTGGCACGCCACGCTGGCACAGAAAGCTGTTCAGCCAAACGCAAAAATCGTCTGGCTGGGCAACTCCATCACCTATTACTGGCAGCGCCAGGGCGGTCATGGCTATGACGACATCAAGCCCATCTGGAACAAATACTACGCCCCTTATGACGCGCTGGATTTCGGCTTTATCGGCGACACCACGGCCAGCCTGGTCTGGCGGCTTGATAACGGCCAGGTGGCAGGGCTGCACCCGGACCTCGCCATCATCCTGATCGGCGCCAATAATTTCGGGCGCGTGCATTGGGACACGGACATGACCGTGCCTGCAATCGAATCCGTCGTCGCCAACACTCATAAACGGTTGCCTGGAGCCCATATCTTGCTGCTGGGGGTGCTGCCTTCCATCCGCAGCGCCTGGGTGGACGAGCAGACAATCACCACCAACGCCGCCCTGGCAAAGGCCTACGCGCATAGCCAGATCGTGACCTTTGTCGATCTCCGGCATTTGCTCATCGAGAACGGCAAGACCAATGCCAGCCTCTATGTGGACCCGCGGCTAACCCCGCCAGAGCCCGCTTTGCACCCTGACCGCGAGGGCATGACCCTCATCGCCGAGGCGCTAAAGCCATACGTGACGAAATACGTGCCTTAAGCCCCGCGCACAGCGGCCACGAACGCCCTTATCAGTGCCGGGTCCTTGCGCCCCGGCGCGGTTTCCACGCCTGAAGACACATCCGCCCCCGGCGCACCGGTCTGGTACAACCCCTCCGCGACATTCCCAGGGTTCAACCCGCCCGCCAGCAGCCAGGGCTTCGCGGGCTTGAAGCGCGAAAGCAGGTCCCAATCCGCCCGCACGGCGTTGCCACCCGGCCTTGTCGCCCCCTTCGGTGGCTTGGCCTCTACGATGAACCCGTCAGACACCTCATCACGCGCCGGAAAATCCGCTTCCGACTCCACGCCAACCTGCCGCCATACCAGCCGTCCGAACCTGCCGCGCAACGCCGCCACAGTTTCCGGCGCACCATGCACCTGCAAAATATCCAGCGAGATATCCTGCAAAATACCATCGACCTCATCAAGATTCGGGTCGACGAACAACCCCACTCGCTTCGGCCCGCCTTTGTGCCGCTCAGAAAGCAGCTTAGCCTCACCCCCCGTCACATAACGCGGCGAAGGCGGAAAGAATACGAACCCCACATAATCCGCGCCCGCCTCTACAACAGCGTCAAACGCTGCCGCGTCATTGATACCGCAGATCTTGACCAGGCTCATGCGATGGACGCGGCAATGGCCCTCGCCGCCGCGCCGGGGCTTTCAGCACCGGTGATCGGCCGGCCGACCACGATATAATCCGCCCCCGCCGCCACCGCCTGTTCAGGCGTCATCACCCGCGCCTGATCTCCCAAAACCGCACCTGCGGGGCGGATGCCCGGCACCACCAGCAACGGCTTCTCCCCGAACGCATCGCGCAGAATGGAGATCTCATGCGCCGAACAGACCAACCCGTCCGCCCCTGCCCCCAGCGCGAGGCGCGCCAGCCGCAGCACCTGCTGCGCCGTGCCCCCCGCCACACCGGTTTCGGCCAAACCCGCCGCATCGAAGCTGGTGAGCACCGTCACCGCCAATAATTTCGGCCGCCCCTCACCGGCCTGGGCAGCCGCCTCAGCCGCCGCCGCAACCATTTTTGCCCCGCCCCCGGCATGGATGGTGAGCATTTTTGCGCCCAGCGGCAGCAGCGAGCGCACCGCTCCCGCCACCGTGTTGGGAATATCGTGCAGCTTCAGATCCAGGAACACGTCCGCGCCCTGGGACGCCGCACGGTACCCATCCGGCCCGTGGCGGAGAAAAAACTCCAGCCCCAGCTTCACTAGCCCGCAATGCGGGGCCACCTCTTGTACCAGCGCCTGCGCGCGCGGAAGGTCCGGCGTATCAATCGCCGCGATCAAACGACCCGTCATGGAAAACTCACTTGCTGATGTTTGGCGAGGATGGGGCAGAAGGAGGAGCAAGCTCCGCAACGCGCTTCTCGGCCGAGCGTGCGCGGCGGCGCCAATGAAACTGCCTCGGCATGGCAGCGATCAGCCCGATGAAGACACCGAGGGCCAGCGCCCCCACCGCCACCGGCCCAAGCCAAGCGGACACCGTGCCGAAGGGCCAAAACCCGACCTGCACCGGCACCCGATTGGACAACACGAAAATCACCAGCGCCAGAATGACCAAGAAGCCGATGATGTACTTGAAAGCTTTCAGCTCTTTGCTCCGCCGTTCTTCTTAGCCGGGACCGGGGCCGGGGCAGGTTTGTTGATCCGCTCCCGCAACTCCTTGCCAGCCTTAAAAAAAGGCACGGATTTCTGCGCCACCTCGACGGTCTCACCCGTGCGCGGGTTGCGCCCTGAGCGCGCCTGGCGGCTCTTCACCGTAAAGGCACCGAAGCCACGCAATTCAACCCGCTCGCCGCGCGACAAGGCGGCGGTCATCTCGTCGAACAGCGCGGAGACAATCTTCTCCACGTCCGCAACGGTCAAATGCGGGTTATCTTCAGCCAATCCTGCGATCAATTCCGAGCGTGTCATGCTGCCCCCCAGCGGCTGACGATGCCAGGATGCAGCGGGCCGGTCAATAAAGCCGTTTGGAATCCAGCACCGAAGGCGTTGTTTTCACACTCGTTCGCGCCTGTACCGTGGCTAGAAAGTGGAGCCGCCCTGGCCGTTGGCATTTGCATCCTCCCAAGGCCTGCTTGTGCAGGTGGGCACCAGATATCCAGACCACGGCCCGGACAGAGCCAGCTCCCAAGGGAAGTTGCTTAACGGCCCTGGGGATGTCTTGCCTGACGAACCGGGCAGCTCCTGGATGGAATGTAGGCAGGAATATCCCGGCCCGCAATCTCCCGCCACGGTTAATTATTGAGCGGTCAGATATCCAACAGATCGGAGGCGATTTCTTCCGCCCGCGCCGCCACCCGGCGCAGCCTGGCGCGGCGCTCGCCATCCGCCTTCGCTGGCGGCGGGCTCCGGCGCCTGCGCCGCGGAAGAAGAAGCCCCATTATTCTTAACGTCATATAGCTCATCGGCCAGCAGCAAGGATGCCAGCATCAGCAGCCGCGCCTCGCCGGACTGCCCGCCAATCGCCTTGATGCTGTTGATCCGCTGCTCGATCTCCGCTGCCATCCTGGCCAGATGATCTTCCTGACCATCCTCGCAACCGACCGTATAGGCATAGCCATTGATGCGAATGGTGACCTGCGCCATGGCGTTACTCCGTTGTAGGCGTCTGTGGCGGGTTCAAGCCGCAGCGTAACCGGGCGATAACTTTATCCAGCGTCGCAGCCAGCGCCTCGCGGTCGGGCGCACCGCCCTCTCCCGGAGAAGATTTCCCCCCCTGGGCGGCGCCAGCGATCTTGCGCAGCGCCTCCTCAATGCGATCCAGGATTTCGTCTTCAGATTCCGACTCGGACATGCAGGCTATTCAACCCGAGCGCACCATGCGAGGTCAAGGAGAAGCCTTGCCATGATTGATTCTCTTTTAAATAACGCCCCCGCCTTACCGCCCGCCATCATCGTGCACGGGCTGGAGGAAGCCCGCCTGGCGCTGGCCCCTGCCCGGCCCGTCACTTTGCTTTCCGCCCCAGGCGCAGCACTCTGCTGGGGCTGCCTGTGGTGGCGGGAATTATTGAAAGCGGCGGATCATGGCGGCCCGGCCCTGCTGGATTGCGCCGCCGCCCCCGGCCGCGCGGCAGAGGCCCTGGCCATCGGCCTGGCTGGCGTGGTGCTGGCCCCTTGCCTATCCTGGGATGAAATCGCGGCCCTGGCCCGGCAAAGCGGCGCCATTCTGCTCCCCGCCCCGCCGCCGGCTCTGGATCTACGTCTGGCAGGGGCCGGAAGGCGGCTGATTTCCTGGCTCGGCGGATGACAGAGCCGCCGCCATAGGCTACATGGCGGCCAGTTTCCAAATGGAGGATTGGTTCATATGGCGATGACCGAGACGGTTAAAAAAATCCTGTCGCACTACGAAAGCGACAATCCCGGCACCAAGACGAATCTTGCCCGCATCCTGATGCAGGGCAAGCTGGGCGGCACCGGCAAGCTGGTCATTCTGCCCGTGGACCAGGGTTTCGAGCATGGCCCGGCCCGCTCCTTCGCGCCGAACCCCGCTGCCTATGACCCGTATTACCACTACCAGCTCGCCGTCGATGCCGGGCTCTCCGCCTATGCCGCGCCGCTCGGCATGCTGGAGGTTGGCGCCGCCGCATTCGCCGGGCAGATCCCGACCATCCTGAAGGTGAATTCCTCCAACTCCCTGGCCACCGACAAGAACCAGGCCCTCACCGGCTCGGTCTCCGACGCGCTGCGTCTGGGCTGCTCGGCCATCGGCTTCACCATCTATCCGGGCTCGGAGTTCGCCTTCGACCTGATGGAAGAGATCCGCGAAATGGCCGAGGAGGCGAAATCCGCCGGTCTCGCCGTTGTCGTGTGGTCCTATCCGCGCGGCCCGAACCTGGACAAGGCCGCCGAAACCGCCCTCGATATCTGCGCCTATGCCGCCCACATGGCAGCACTTCTCGGCGCCCACATCATCAAGGTGAAGCCCCCCACGGATGTGATCTCGCTGGAAGCGGCGAAGAAATCCTATGCCGGGTTCGACGGCTCCACCATGGCCAAGCGCGTCAAGCATGTTGTCGATTCCTGCTTCGCGGGCAAGCGCATCGTGGTGTTCTCCGGCGGCGAGTCGAAGAGCCTGGACGGGCTGTATGAGGAAATCCGCGGCCTGCGCGACGGCGGTGCCAACGGCTCCATCATCGGCCGCAACACCTTCCAGCGCCCGCGCGAGGAAGCTCTGGCCATGCTGCAGAAGATCATCGACATCTATCTGAACAAGGCCTGATCAACCGGGGCGCTGTTTGTGACCCGGTGCGGAGGCATCCCATGGAGTCACAAGCTTCGTCCCGGCTCTCAAGAGTTTTTGGGCGCGCCCTTTTTTCCAAAAAGGGCGCTTCTTTTTCGCCTAAGGTTCCGCCATGACCGCCAATTGCCGCCTCTACCTCATCACCCCGCCCGTTCTGCCCGCCGATTTCGAGCACCAGCTCGCCGCCGCGCTGGATTCTGGTGACGTCGCCGCGCTGCAGTTGCGGCTGAAAGACGTGCCGGAAGCCGAGCTTCTGCGCGTTATAGACCGCCTGCGCCCCATCGTTCAGTCCCGCGACGTCGCCTTCCTGCTAAATGACCGCCCGGACCTTGCGGTGAAATCAGGCTGCGACGGCGCGCATGTCGGCCAGACAGACATGCAAGCCAAACAGGCCCGTAAAATCCTGGGCGATCTAACGCTTGGCGTCACCTGTCACAATTCCCGCCACCTTGCGATGGAAGCGGGCGAAGCGGGGGCGGACTACGTCGCCTTCGGCGCTTTTTATCCCACCACCACCAAGGAAACGCCGGAGATGGCGGATATCGAGACCCTGAAGATCTGGGCCGACACAATGGAAATCCCCTGCGTCGCCATCGGCGGCATCACGCCAGAGAATTGCGCCCCCCTGGTTCAGGCTGGCGCGGAGTTCCTGGCCGTCAGCGGGGCGGTGTGGAGCCATAAGGACGGCGCCGCCGCGGGCGTGCACGCGATGCTACGCGCGATCGGCAACGCTTCTTAAAATAAAATCAGCCGATTACCCGCAATCGTTCCCGCGCAAGGCGAAGCTCTCGACCTTGCCCTGGACCACAGCGAACGTCGCCTCGCAGGACCATATCTGAACGTCCGCCGGCAGGGCCGAAAACCCGCCATACGGCCCCCAGAAGGGCCCGCCCTGATAATAATAGGCACCGCCCCAATAGGGGCCGCCCGGCGATGTCTGTACCTGATATTTTATCGGATAGGCGAGATAATCCACCCCGTTCACGCTGATCTGCCGGGCCGGCACGCCCAAATCCAGCACCAGTTTCTGCTCCGGCGCGCCGATATAGACAGCCAGACGCGATTGCAGCCCCGGGCCGCTGGCGCATCCGGCCAGAGTCAGCGCAGGTACCAGCAGAGCCAGGATGTAACGCATGTCCGGCCTCTCCTTCAGCAGCGTGAGGAACTAACCAACTCCACTAGAGATGTTTCGCAACCGTTCAATGTCAACGCTCCGGCAACCAAAGCACATCGGCAATGCGCCGCGCGCCGGTCGCCAACATCGCCAGCCGGTCGAACCCGAGTGCAATACCCGCACAGGCGGGCAATTGCCCCACGGCGGCCAGAAAATCCTCGTCCAGCGGCCAATCCTCCCCGTACAGAGCGTGGCGCCTTGCGCGGTCCTCCTCAAAACGCGCGCGCTGTTCGGCGGCATCCGTCAGCTCCACGAAGGCATTGGCCAGCTCGATGCCGCAGACATAAAGCTCAAACCGCTCCGCCACCCGCGCATCCTCCGGCGCGCGCCGCGCCAGTGCGGCCTGGGCGGCCGGCCAATGGGTCAAAAACGTGGCGCGCTCCCGCCCCAGATGCGGTTCAACCCGCTCCAGCATCAACCTGAAGAACAAATCCTCCCAATCCTCGCCCTCGCGCAATTTTGCGCCCGCCTGCGCGGCCAGGGCCTGGGCATCGCCCGCCGTCTCCAGCACATCCGCCCCCACATAGCGCGCAAACGCCTCCGCCACGGTCAGAAATTCCGGCTCGTCCAGGCGCGTGGTGATGCCCCGGCAACTCACCTCCGGCGGCAGCAATGATTGCAGCAGCGCAAACGTCTCACGCATCAGCGCCCCCATGTCGGCGTGCAGATCATACCATTCCAGCATGGTGAATTCCGGCGCATGCGTCTCGGACCACGGCTCCTCCCGCCAAACCCTGGCAAGCTGGAAGATCGGCCCGGAGCCGCCCGCCAGCAGCTTCTTCATAGAAAACTCGGGTGAGGTGTTCAGCCACCTATCCCCCGCCGGGCGGGCACGCAGATGCACCTCCTCCCCAGGCGCAAGCACGGCATAAGGCGTTTCCACCTCCATATAGCCGCGCGCGGTGAAGAAGGCGCGCACGCCGGCGGCCAGCAAGTTACGCCGGCGCAGAAGCGCCATGCGGTCAGGCAAGGTCTGCCAGGGTTGAGAGCTCATGGCGCTACGTCTACACGCTCCCGATGCCTGACGGAATTTCTGCTCTCAAACCCCGCACCCTACGCACGCCGCAAGAGCTGGTGGAAGCCGGGTTGCTGCCGCCCGAGACGCTTCCCGGCGCGCAGGCCGTGGCGGGCCGCTACGCCATCGCCGTGCCCCCCGCCCTTGCCGCACGAATTCGAGCATCCTGCCGACCCTCTCGGCCTGCAATTCCTGCCCGACGCCGCCGAGCTGATCACTGCCCCGCATGAGGATGCTGACCCCATCGCCGACGAGGCGCTCTCCCCCATTCCCGGCATCGTCCACCGTTACCCTGACCGGGCCTTGCTGAAGCCGCTGCTGGCCTGCCCGGTCTATTGCCGCTTCTGCTTCCGGCGCGAGCAGGTGGGGCCGGATGGCGGGCTGCTCTCCTCTGAGCAACTCGACGCCGCCTATGACTATATCGCGGCCCGCCCAGCCATCCGCGAGGTGATCCTCACCGGCGGCGACCCGCTGATCCTCTCACCGCGCCGCCTCGGGGCCATTCTGCGCCGCCTGGAGTTTATTCCGCATGTCGAACTGCTGCGCATCCATAGCCGCGTGCCCATCGCCGACCCCGGCCTGATCAACGACGATCTGCTGGCCGCCCTGGAGACACAAAAGCCGCTCTACCTCGCCGTCCACGCCAACCATGAGCGGGAATTCTCCGAGGCGACGAACGATGCCCTGCGGCGCGTCTCTCGCCTTGGTATTCCGCTGCTCGGCCAAACCGTGCTGCTGGCCGGGGTGAATGATTCCGAGGATGCCCTGGCAGAGCTCTTCCGCGCCATGCTGCGCGCCCGGGTGAAGCCCTATTACCTGCACCAGCTCGACGCCGCCCCCGGCACCGCGCGCTTCCATGTGCCGCCGGAACGCGGACGCGAGATCCTGGCCAATCTGCGCGGCAAGCTCAGCGGCACCGCCTTTCCCACCTATATTCTCGACCGCCCCGGCGGGCTTGGAAAAATTCCGCTCTGAAACATCACCCCAGCCCCTTTAAATCGGATATTTCCGATTTAAATATCGCTCGATGACGATCCCCGACGAGCCCCTGCAGAAATTCGAGGAGTGCCTGAAAGCCCTGGCCAACCCGGTGCGCCGCAGGATCCTGCACGAGCTGCGCGAGCCCGAACGTTACTTTCCTGGCCAAGAGCACCCTTATGAATGGGGCGTCTGCGCCAACAAGATCGAGTGCGCCTGCAGCCTGTCGCAATCTACCGTCTCCGGCCATCTCGCCGTGCTGCACCAGGCCGGGCTGGTGAGCGTGAAGAAGATCGGCCAATGGGTGTTCTACCAGCGCGACGAGGCCGCCATCGCCCACTTCCTTGCCTCCTTGAAGGACAATCTATGAGCGGACAGAAAATTCCCGTCCCGCTGCTGGCCCTGGCCATGAGCGCCTTTGCCATCGGCACAACGGAATTCGTGATTATGGGGCTACTGCCGCAGGTGGCGCAGTCACTTTCCGTCAGCATTCCCAAGGCCGGGTGGCTGGTCACCGGCTACGCGCTGGGCGTGTTCCTGGGCGGGCCGGTCATGGCCGTGCTCACCCAAGGCTTGCCCCCGCGCAAGGCGCTGATGGGGCTGATGGGCATCTTCATCCTCGGCAACCTGCTCTGCGCCCTCTCGCCCAGCTATGAGTTCCTGATGCTGGCCCGCGTGGTCACCGCGCTCTGCCATGGCGCCTTCTTTGGCATCGGCGCGGTGGAGGCCGCCGCTTTGGTGGCGCCCAACCGCCGCGCCCAGGCCGTGGCGCTGATGTTCACGGGCCTCACCATCGCCAATGTGCTGGGCGTGCCGCTGGGCACGGCTTTGGGCCAGCAGGCCGGCTGGCGCGCCACCTTCTGGGCCGTCACCATCATCGGCATCGCCGCCCTGGCCGGGCTCTACGCCCTGCTCCCCCGGCAGGAGGCCAAGACCGAGCGCCCGAACATGCTGCGCGAATTCAGCCGCATCCGCCTGCCGGTCTGGATCGCGCTCAGCGTCACGGTGATGTTCTCCGCCTCCATCTTCGCCGTCTTCACCTATGTGGCGCCGCTATTGAACCAGGTGACACATCTCTCCCCGCGCGGCGTCACCTACACGCTGTTTCTTATCGGCATTGGCCTCACCATCGGCAATTATGCCGGCGGGCGCCTGGCGGATTGGCGGGTAACGACCACCTTGGTGCTGGTGTTCATCTTCTCCACCATCGTGCTGGCGGCCCTTACCGGCACCGACCATCATGTTCTCACGGCGGAGATCACGCTGGGCCTGTGGGCCATCGGCGCCTTCACCGCCATCCCGGCGCTGCAGATAAATCTTGTGAATCTAGGCCGGGAGCTGCCGAACCTCATCTCAACCCTTAACATCTCCGCCTTCAACGCCGGCAACGCGCTCGGCGCCTGGGCGGGAGGCATGGTGATCGCCCAGGGCTTTGGCCTCACCGCCGTGCCGCCCACCGCCGCCCTGCTGGCGTTGGCGGCCCTGCCGCTCGGACTATTCGCAAAAATTCTGACCAAAAAGGACCCGCAATATGCCTAATTTGTTCGACCCCCTGAAGCTCGGCGACATCACGCTGCCCAACCGCGTCATCATGGCGCCGCTAACGCGCTGCCGCGCCTCGGAAGGCCGCGTGCCCAACGCGCTGATGGCCGAATATTACGCCCAGCGCGCCTCGGCCGGGCTGATCATCTCGGAGGCCACCGCGGTGACCCCGATGGGTGTGGGCTATCCAGACACGCCGGGCCTGTGGAGCCAGGAGCAGGTGGAGGGCTGGAAGCTCGTCACCAAGGCGGTGCACCAGGCGGGCGGGCGCATCTTCGCCCAGCTCTGGCATGTGGGCCGCATCTCGGCACCGCTTTATCTGAATGGCGAGCTGCCGGTGGCCCCCAGCGCCATTGCCGCGAAAGGCCATGTCAGCCTGGTGCGGCCAGAGCAGGACTACGTCATCCCGCGCGCGCTGGAGACCGGCGAGATCCCCGGCATCATCGAATGCTACCGCAAGGCGGCGATGAACGCGCAGATGGCCGGTTTCGACGGTGTCGAGATCCACGGCGCCAACGGTTATCTGCTGGACCAGTTCCTGCAGGATTCCACCAACCAGCGCACCGACGAATATGGCGGCCCCATCCAGAACCGCGCCCGGCTGATGCTGGAGGTGACGGATGCCGCCGCCTCCGTGTTTGGGCCTGAGCTGGTGGGCGTGCATCTGGCGCCACGCGGCGATTCGCACAGCATGGGCGATTCTGACCGTCTGGGCACCTTCTCGTACGTGGCGCGGGAGCTGCGCGAGCGCGGCATCGCCTTCATCTGCGCCCGCGAACATCAGGGCGAGGATGCCATCGGCCCCGAGCTGAAGAAGATCTTCGGCGGCGTGTACATCGCCAACGAGGCCTTCACCAAGGAAAGCGCCGAGGCGGCGCTTGCCGCCGGCACGGCCGATGCGGTGGCCTGGGGCAAGCCCTTCATCGCCAACCCGGACCTCGTCACCCGCTTTGCAAAGAACGCGCCGCTCAACGCGCTGGTGCCGGAGACGATCTACGGCCAGGGAACGGTTGGCTATACCGACTACCCGGCGCTGGAAACCGTAACCGTCTAAGGCGGCCCCCTACCGCCCTGCCATCCGCGCCGTAAGCAGGATGAGCAGGGCGGACATGGCCATCGCCACCGTGCCAATACCAAAAAGCAGCGCGTAGCTGCCGGTGAGATGGAAGAGATTAGAGAAGAAAGCCGCAACCACCGCCTGCATGACGGCATAGACCATGGTGGCCAGCCCCCAATCCGCCGGCAGCCGCGCGGCCGGCACCATCCCGGCGATGGCGCCCGCAACCAGCATCACCGCGCCCAGCGCCACCGCCCCCACCGCGATGGCCGAGACGATCAGCGCGATTTGCACATGCAGCAGCAAGGGCAGCGCCACGCCGCCCCCCATCACCACATAGCCAATCCCCAGCGTGGGCAAAAAGCCGAACCTGTCCGCTACCCGCCCCAGCAGCGGCGGCCCCAGCATCGCCGCCACGCCAAGCCATGCCGCGATCTCCGCCCCCGCCGCCACGCCGCGCCCCAGCCCCAGCGCCGCGAAGCTGGAAAGGAACAGCATATGCGGCACGAAGCCCAGCGCCGATAGCGCATAGGCCGCGATCATCAGCATCACCGCGCGTGGCGGCAGGCCGCTGGCCGCGTGTCGGGGCGGCGGCTCAATGCGTGCGGCGGGCATTATTATTGCCACGGCCAGCGTTGCCAATGTGCAAACCACACCCAGCGCCCCCCAGGTGGACACCAGCCCCCGCGCCAGCAGGGCAGGCACCAGAATGGCACTGAACGCCGCCCCCGCCCCCATGCCGGCGAAGGTGATGCCAGAAACCCGCCCGCGCGCGGCAGGCGGGGCGCGCCCCACCACCGCGGCGGCCATCAACACCATCAAAATACCGCCGGCAACGCCCGAAACCAGCCGCCAGAGCCCGAACCAAGCCCAGCCCCAATTGAGCGCCGAGCCCAAAGTGGCAGCGGCCGTGAGGCCCATGAACAACAGCACGGCAGGCTTGGCCTGAAACGGGCGGCGCCAAACCCGGGCCGCGGCGGCGCCGAAAAAATACCCGGCGAGATTCACCGTGCCGAGCCAGAATGCCCCGGCGGCGCTGTACCAATGCGCCTTGGCCAAAGCGGGCACCAAGGGCGCGAAGCCGAACCGCGCCACGCCGATGCTCACGAACATGGCGAGCAAACCGCTGAAGGCGGCACGGATAATCGGGTAGGTCTGGGCGTTTTTCATTATGAAGTGACAAATAGCCCGCCCCGCCCTATCGCGCACGGCCGCCCAAGACGGCCCCCAATGCGGCTTCCCCCATGGTATTCCTCAGGCCCAGTTGGTATAGACCGGCTCCGTTAATTTCGAAGGTTGTGATCCCATGGCCCGCCGCCGCCAGCTCTATGAAGGCAAAGCAAAAATCCTGTTCGAGGGCCCCGAGCCCGGGACGCTCGTGCAGTATTTCAAGGATGACGCCACCGCGTTCAATGCCCAGAAGAAGGGCACGATCACCGGCAAGGGCGTGCTGAACAACCGGATCAGCGAATTCCTGATGATGAAGCTGGCGGAGATCAACATCCCCACCCACTTCATCCGCCGCCTTAACATGCGTGAGCAACTCATTAAGGAAGTTGAGATCATCCCCATCGAGGTGGTGGTCCGCAACATCGCGGCGGGCAGCTTGGCACAGCGCCTTGGCATCCCCGAGGGCACGCGCCTGCCGCGCTCCATTGTCGAATATTATTACAAGAACGACCAACTCGGCGACCCGATGGTGGCCGAGGAGCATATCACCGCCTTCGGCTGGGCCACCCCGCCGGACATGGACGACATCGTTCATCTCACCCTGCGCATTAACGATTTCCTCACTGGTCTGTTCCTTGGCGTCGGCATCACACTGGTGGATTTCAAGCTGGAATTCGGGCGCCTCTATGAAAACGAGGAAATGCGCGTCGTCCTCGCCGACGAGATCAGCCCTGATAATTGCCGGCTCTGGAACTCCAAGACCAACGAGAAGATGGACAAGGACCGTTTCCGCCGCGACCTCGGCAAGATCGAGGAAGCTTATCAGGAGGTGGCTCGCCGCCTCGGCATTCTACCGGAAGCCGGATCCCGGGACATGAAGGGCCCGGACACGATGCAATAACAAGCATCGTTTATGAGTTTGCGTTTATCCATAAAAAGGTTTTGTGATTTATGAAGGCCATCGTCACCATCATGCTGAAAAACGGCGTGCTCGACCCGCAGGGCAAGGCCATCGGCCATGCACTGAACAATCTGGGCTTCGCCCAGGTTGGTGAGGTGCGCATGGGCAAGATCATCGAGCTGGAACTGGCCGAGACCGATGCCGCGAAGGCCAAGGCCGAAGCCGAGGAGATGGCCCGCAAGCTGCTGGCCAACACTGTCATCGAGAGCTTCAAGATCGAAATCGCCGCGTAAACCGGCAAGGCGGCCGGCTTACAGTCGGCCGCCGCTTTACATTCGCGCCTGCCCGCCACACACATGGGCATGTCTGCCGCCCACGCCATCCGGACCGCTCGCCGTGGCCATGAAGCGTAAATTCCATTGGCTTCTTGCCTTTCTCAATCGCGTGGCGTTGCGTATCTATAAACGCGCCAGACTGGATCTCTGGTTCCCGCACGTTCCCCTCGCCGCCGCCGTCGGCTCTGCCGGCCTCCTTGTCCTACTGCCGACCATCCGCCGTTATATCGGGGAATATTTCCACCTGCAGCTGAACGGGCTGTTCGGTGCGTTGCATCCCATCGATGCCAACGTGTCCTCCCTGATCCTGCGGGGCGTGCCGGACACCGTGGTCGGCACGCTGCAAATTTTTATCGCCATCGGCCTGCTGCTGCGCTCGCGCATTGCCTGGATCGCGGCGCTGCTGATCACGCTGACCCAGGCCGCGGTCGCGCTTGGCTATAACAACCAGTCCTGGCATTCCCTGCCCGTCGTTTACATCGCCGCGGTCTTCGTGGCGCTTTGTATCTCAAGACAGAGCTTCCAGCGCTCCTCCCTGGCCGCTGGTTCGCTCTTTGCCGTCGCCGCCATCGGGCTGTTGCTCGTTTACGGTATCGTCGGTTCATTAATGCTGGGGGAAGGCTTTTCTCCGCCGATCGAAAACTTGCCCCAGGCGACCTATTTCACCGTAGTCACCATGTCGACCGTCGGCTATGGCGATATCATTCCGAGGAGCGACGAGGCACGGCTCTTCGTCATGTCGCTCATCTTGGTCGGCATCACCGTATTTGTTACCTCGCTCAGCGCCGTGGTCGGGCCGCTGGTGCAGGGGCGTCTCAGCCGCATTATTGACCCCAAGAGAAAGCGCATGAAACGGGTGAATCATTATATCATCGCGGGCGCTGGAGCGCTGGCCCATAACACCGCGCGCGAGCTGCTGGCGCGCGGTCAGTCTGTGATCGTGATCACCGACGGAGATGAGACATTCGGCGATGCCGAGATCGTGCGCGGTGACGCCACCGAGCTGGATGTGCTGCGCAAGGCGGGTGCCGAAACTGCTCATGCTGTGCTCGCCCTCTCCAACGACGATGCAGAGAACGCCTTCGTCATCCTGGCCCTGCGCGAGATCAATACCGACGCCAAAAAGGTGGCGGCGGTAAACAGCCGCAAAAATCTCGAGCGGGTGCGAAGGGTGCAGCCAGACATGATCCTGGCGCCCAACGTGTTCGGCGGCGAAGTGCTAGCTATGGCCCTGACGGAAGAAAAAATCGACGGCAATAGCCTGGTGGAGCGCCTGCTCGATGTCGGCACAAGGCCTGGGCTGAGTAAAGCATATTGCTTGGCGGGGGGAGTTCCGGCAGAAGCAGGCCATGAAAGCCGCCATTCTTCTGTTCCCCGGCATCAACCGGGAACGTGACATGATCCTGGCCGTGCGCCAGAGTTTTGGCCAGGAGCCGGCCGTGGTCTGGCATAAGGAGACGGAGCTGCCCGCCGGCACCGACCTCGTGATCCTGCCCGGCGGCTTTTCCTTCGGGGATTATCTGCGCTGCGGCGCCATGGCGGCGCAAAGCCCCATTATGCGTGCGGTGAAGGCACACGCGGCGCGCGGGGGCTATGTGCTGGGCGTATGCAACGGCTTCCAGATCATCACCGAGGCCGGGCTGCTGCCGGGCGCGTTGCTGCGCAATGCGGGGCTGCGGTTCCTCTCCATGGACACGATGCTGAAGGTTGAGCGCAACGACACGGTGTTCACCAGCAAATGGGACAAAGGCGCGCAATTCCGCGCCCCGATGGCGCATGGCGACGGCAATTACACCGCCGATGAGGCCACGCTTGACCGGCTGGAAGGCGAAGGGCTGGTGGCCTTCCGCTATAGCGACCTGAACCGCAACGGCTCGGCGCGCAGCATCGCGGGCATTTTTTCGCCCAATCTGCGGGTGCTGGGCCTGATGCCGCACCCGGAAAATCTCGTCGATCCGCTGATGGGCGGAACCGACGGCAAACCCCTCTTCGATTCCCTGGCGGCCGCATGACTGATGTGAACGAATCCCTCGCCAAATCCTTCGGCCTGAACGCCGAGGAATGGGGCAAAGTGCTGGAGATCATGGGCCGCACGCCGAGCCTGACGGAGCTTGGCATCTTCTCGGTCATGTGGTCGGAACATTGCTCCTACAAATCCTCGCGCGTCTGGCTGAAAGAGCTGCCGACCAAGGCGCCCTGGGTCATCCATGGGCCGGGCGAGAATGCCGGCGTGATCGATATCGGCGACGGGCTCGCCGCCATCTTCAAGATGGAATCGCATAACCACCCGAGCTTCATCGAGCCCTATCAGGGGGCGGCGACCGGCGTGGGCGGTATCCTGCGCGACGTGTTCACCATGGGGGCGCGCCCCATCGCCAACCTGAATGCGCTGCGCTTCGGCGACCCATCCCTGCCCGTCACCAAGCGCGTGGTGGATGGCGTGGTGCGCGGCATTGGCGGCTATGGCAATTGCGTGGGCGTGCCGACGGTGGGCGGCGAGGTGAATTTTCACCCCGCCTATAACGGCAACCCGCTGGTGAATGCGATGACTGTCGGCATCGCGCGCAAGGACAAGATCTTCCTCTCCGCCGCGGCGGGTGTGGGCAATCCCGTGGTCTATGTCGGCTCCAAGACCGGGCGCGACGGCATCCACGGCGCGACCATGGCCTCCACCGAGTTCGACGCCTCCAGCGAAGAGAAGCGCCCGACCGTGCAGGTGGGCGATCCGTTCACGGAGAAACTGCTCATCGAGGCCTGCCTGGAGTTGATGCAGACGGATGCCATCGTCGCCATCCAGGATATGGGCGCGGCGGGGCTTACCTCCTCCTCCGTGGAGATGGCGGGCAAGGGCGGGGTCGGCATCGAGCTGAACCTGGACGATGTGCCGCAGCGCGAGACCGGCATGAGCGCCTATGAGATGATGCTCTCCGAGAGCCAGGAGCGCATGCTGCTGGTGCTCAAGCCCGAGCGTTCCGAGATGGCCCGCGCCATCATCGAAAAATGGGACCTGGATTACGCCGTCATCGGCCATATCACCGATACCGGGCGGATTGTGGTGAAGCACAAGGGCGTGGTGGAGGCGGATATTCCGCTGGACCCGCTGGCTGATGCCGCGCCGCTTTATCGCCGCCCGATCACGGAAACGCCCAAGCCCGCGAAGCTGGCACCGATTGCCAGCCACGCGCCGCTGGACCAGGCGCTGCTGAAGCTGATTGCCTCACCTGACCTCTGCTCACGCCGCTGGATTTTCGACCAATACGATTCGAGTGTCGGCGGGCAGACGGTGAAGCGCCCCGCCCAGGCGGATGCCGCCATCGTGCGGCTGGAGGGTTCCAAGCGCGCCCTGGCCGTGACCGCCGATTGCACCCCGCGTTATTGCCTGGCGGACCCCGAGCTGGGCGGCGCCCAAGCGGTGGCCGAGGCCTGGCGCAACATCACCGCCACGGGGGCCAAGCCGCTGGCGGTGACGGATAATATGAACTTCGGCAACCCCGAAAAACCCGAGATCATGGGCCAGTTCGCCGCCGCCATCAAAGGCATGGCGGCGGCCTGCACGGCGCTGGATTTCCCGGTCGTGTCCGGCAATGTCTCTCTCTACAATGAGACTGAGGGCAAGCCGATCCTGCCCACACCGGCCATCGGCGCAGTAGGTGTGCTGGAGGATGCCGCCCAGGCCGTGGGCTATGGGCTGAAGCCCGGCCTTGCTCTGGTCGTGGTTGGCGAAACCAAGGGAGAGCTGGGAAGCTCACTCTATCTGCGTGAAGTTATGGGCCGTGAGGAAGGCGCACCGCCGCCTGTTAATCTTGCCGCTGAACGGCGCAACGGCGATTTCGTGCGGGAACGGATTCTGGCCGGGGATGTCGCCGCCTGCCATGACGTCTCCGACGGGGGCCTCTTGGTGGCGGTAACAGAAATGGCGCTGGCCGGGGAGTGCGGCGCCACCCTGATGGGGGCTGGTGCCTCGGAATATTGGTTCGGCGAGGATCAGGGGCGTTATGTACTGGCGATGCAGGATGCCGCCCCCCTGCTGGCCGCCGCCGCCGCCGCCGGTATTCCCGCGCAACATATTGGCTGCTCCTCAGACGAGAAAAAATTGACTCTGCCGGATGGCCTTGCCATATCTCTGACTCAATTGCGCGATGCCCACGAGGGATTTTTCCCCCGCTGGTTCGCCTGAAGAGGATTACAAACATGGCTATGCCAGCGGGCGAGATCGAGGCCTTGATCAAGGCCGCCTTTCCCGATGCCAAGATCCATATCGAGGATCTTGCCGGTGACAACGACCATTATGCCGCGACCGTGGTTTCTGAAGCATTTCGGGGCGTGCCCCGGGTGCGCCAGCACCAGATGGTCTACGCCGCTCTTCAGGGCCGCATGGGCGGCGCGCTTCACGCCCTGGCGCTGCAAACCTCCGCGCCGGATTAAGGACTGATACCCTATGGAAAACCCCGTTTTCGCCGAAATTCAGAAGCATATCGATGGCACGCCCGTCATGCTGTTCATGAAGGGCACCCCGCTCTTTCCGCAGTGCGGCTTTTCCGCCCGCGTGGTGCAGATTCTGAAACATGCTGGTGTGCCCTTCGCCTCCGTGAACGTGCTGGAGGACCCGGAGATCCGTGAAGGGATCAAGCAATTCTCCAACTGGCCGACCATCCCGCAGCTTTATGTGAAGGGCGAGTTCGTTGGCGGCTGCGACATCATCACCGAGATGTATCAGAGCGGCGAGCTGAACACCTTGCTGTCTGAAAAAGGTATCACCCAGAACGCGGCCTGACCGCATCGTGGGCAGGTGATCGTCTTCGTCACGGACGAGCTGCCCAGACCGGGTGCCGCCGGGCATCTGGCCCTTAATTACGCCATTCTCTCCTGGCTGCGTGCCGAGGGGCATGATGTCACCATCATGCTCACCGGCATGCGGCTGACGGCTCCCCTTGAGCGCTATGAGTTGGCGCACGTCACGGGACCGCATGTGTGGCGCATCGGCTCCTACGCCGCCGCCGCTACACCGCGTGCCGCGGGCCGGATCGTCTCCCGCACCTTGCTGCGCCGCCTGCCCGCCCCGCTCGCCAACTGGCTGCGCCGGGCCAAGCATAAGGCTGATGCGGTGCTCGGCAAGTTTCCTGATCAACCTGATCTGCGCTGGTGCGCGCGCGCCGCCGCCCGGTTGAAGCCACAAGCTGTGCTGATTGATACGATCTTCCGTGCCCCGCTTCTGGCCGAGCCGGAGCTGGATGAGATGAACACCATCCTGATCGCCCATGACGTCTTCCACCGCCGTGCCGAAGTACTGAGGGCAGCGGGCTATGAGGTGAGCCCGGAAGGGCTGACGCGAAGGCGCGAGGCTGAACTGCTGGCCCGTGCCCGGCACATCGCCGCCATTCAGCCCGAAGAGGCCGCACTGCTGCGCGAAATGTGTCCGGACGCAAACATCTTTACCGCCCCGATGCCTGCCCTGCCCTGTCCGCCCCCGCCAAATGCGAAGCGTGTGGCCGGACGGCTGGTGTTCGTCGGCAGTGATTCGCTGCCAAACCTGGACGGGCTGCGCTGGTTCTTCGCGGAAATCTGGCCGGACCTGCGCGGCCATGGCGTGACGCTCGACCTGATCGGCGATTGCGGTCCCGCTCTGCGCCGCCTGCCGCCGGACGTAAATGTGCATGGGCGCGTGCCCGATCTGGCGCCCCTGCTGCACAGGGCGGCGCTTGCCATCTCGCCCCTGCGCGCGGGGTCCGGCCTCAAGATCAAGCTGCTGGATTATGCGCGGCACGGGCTGTTCACCATCGCCACGCCGCCCAGCCTGCAAGGATTTAGCGCCGACCCGGAATCGCCCTTCATCATTGCCGGAAGCGCGGGTATGTTCGCGTCGGCCATTCTGCAGCATATAGCTGCCCCGCCGCCAGAGGCCGCGCTTTCCTATGTGACACGCCATTACGGCACCGAGAGTGCTTTTTCCGGGCTGCGCGCGGCACTGAAGCCCGTGAGTTGTGGCGCGTAGAAACACGCCGTCTCTTATCGACCGTCTCTATCGGTCCCAGCGGCAAAAGCTTGTCTAAAAATACAAAATTTATGTTGTGCGGATATTAAGCTTCCCCCCGCACAGTTCCCCGCATGCCATTCCAGCCATGCCATGCCAGAGACAAAGCTGCCACCCGTTGATGCCCCGCGTGCCCAGCAGCCCGGCATGACGGCTCGGAGCGAGCGGGAACTGAGGCAGCATAACGCCCGGCACAGGCTCATCGAACGCCGCCAAATCGTCCAGAAGCTGCGCCAGGCACTGGCGGCAAGCGAACTCGCCTTGCATTTCCAGCCCATCGTGTCGCTGGGCAGCGGGCTGGCTCAGGGGGCCGAGGCCATGCTGCGGCTCAACCATTCGCGGCGCGGCCTGATTCCCGCGGGACATTTCCTGCCGCTGGCCGAGCAGTCGGATGTCATCATCGATGTCGGCGGCTGGATGCTGCGTGCCGCCTGCGAAGAGGTTACGCGCCTGCCGGCGCATTTCACCATCTCGCTGGCATTGTCACTGCGGCACCTGCAGAGCGGCCAACTGGTCAGGCATCTGCTGGAGGCCCTGAACGCCTCCGGCATGGCGCCTGAGCGACTGGAATTGCTGATCACCGAGACCATGCTTCTGGACGATAACGAGGATACAATCTTCGCCCTCAAGGCGGTGCAGGGGTTGGGCGTGCATCTGGCGCTCAATCATTTCGGCGCGGGCTATGCCTCCCTGGCGCCGCTGAAGCGCCTGCCATTCTCGACATTGCGGCTTGATAAATCGCTGGCGCAAAATCTGGGCGAGGACGCGGCGGTCACCGCCATCGTCCATGCCGCGGTGGAGGCGGGGCACGCGCTGGGATGCACGGTGCTGGCGGACGGGGTGGAGAGCGCCACGCAATATGAGCTCTTGTGCCAAGTGCGTGCCGATACGGGACAGGGCATGTTTTTCGGCGCTGCCGTCCCAGGCGCAGCACTGGCGGAGATGTTCAGGCCTAATTGAGAAAAAAGCAATTCATCTTAGCAAATTGAAACGTGATCCCGCTTTGATGGGACTGGCGGATCGGGCATAAGTCTCGGCTCATGACCGCCGATCCCGCCGAACAGGCCATTCTCGACATGCTCGCCGCGCGCGGGGAGCATAAATCCATCTGCCCTACCGATGCCGCGAAGGCTCTGGCCGGAAACCCGCCGGATGAAAGCTGGCGGCGCAGCCTGGCGCCGGTGAAGCTGGCCGCACAGCGCCTAGCCCGGGCCGGGCAGATCGAAATTCTGCGCAAGGGCAAGCCAGTGGACCCGGAGGTGCTGCATGGTGTCATCCGCCTGCGCTTGAAACGCCAGGAGAGCTGAGCCTTGCGCCATGTGATGACGAATTTCTTCACCGGCTTCGCCGAAGGCTGGAGCTTGGCAAAGCCTTATTTCAGGTCGGAAGAGAAATGGGTGGCCTGGGGGCTGCTGGCGGCGGTGATCGGGTTGAATCTGCTGCTGGTCGGGCTGAACGTGGTGCTGACCTACTGGAACGGGGATTTCTTCAACGCCATCCAGGTTTATGACGTGAAAACCGTGGTGACCCTTCTTTACATGCCGCTCGTGCATATAAAGGGTAAGGGGCCGATGCCGGGCTTTGCCGAGCTCGTGGTGGTCTATGTGCTGATCGCCGTTTATGCCTTCTATCTGAACCAGATGCTGCAGATCAAATGGCGGCAATGGCTGACCACCCATTATGTGAAAAACTGGCTGCAAGACCGGGCCTATTACAATATCAGCCTCAGTCAGGCTCCAAGCGCAGTGGTGGACAACCCGGACCAGCGTATCTCCGAGGATTTGAACGATTTCACCACCAACACGCTGTCCCTGGGCACGGATTTCATCACCAACGTGGTGACATTGTTCAGCTTTGTGTTCGTGCTCTACAGCATCTCCGGCTCCATCACGCTCTTTGGCGTCACCATCCATGGCTATATGCTATGGGTTGCGGTGCTGTATTCGCTGGTGGGCACGGGGTTGACCCATCTCATTGGCCGCAAGCTGGTGCCGCTCTCCTTCAACCAGCAGAAGCTCGAGGCTAATTTCCGCTTCCGGCTGGTGCGGGTCCGCGAGAATCCTGAGGCGATCGCCCTCTCCCACGGCGAGGGTGAGGAGGATTCCGAACTGCGGTCCAGCTTCCAGCTGGTGCGGGATAATTTCTGGGCCATCATGCGCCGGACCAAGGCGCTGAACTTCTTCACCATCGGCTTCAACCAGATCGCTAACATCTTCCCGCTGGTGGTGATCCTGCCGCGCTATTTCGCCAAGGAAATCGGGCTGGGGGGATTGAGTCAGATTCCCATGGTGTTCGGTCAGGTGCAGGGGGCGCTCTCATGGTTTGTCACCTCTTATACCAACCTTGTCTCCTGGCGCGCGACCGTGTCGCGTCTCTATGGGTTCCGCGAAGCGATGAAGACGGCCCGCGCCATGGCGGAAGGCGGGCCGCTCATCAGCAATGGCAGCACCGAACTGACGCTGAAGAACCTGACGCTGACGCTGCCGGATGGGCGCAAGCTGCTGGATCATGCCTCACTGACGCTAAAACCAGGCGAGTTGATCACCATCTCCGGCCCATCCGGTGCCGGCAAATCCACCTTGTTCCGGGCCATTGCCGGAATCTGGCCCTTCGGCAACGGCGAAATCACGCGCCCGGTCGGAAGCCTGCTCTTCCTGCCGCAGAAACCCTATTTTCCGCTGGGCACACTGAAGCGCAACATAGCCTACCCGGCTGCCACTGGCAGCGTGAGCAATGAGGACGCCGCCGCAGCGCTGGCTGCCATGGGGCTGGGGCATTTGATTCCCCACCTGGAGGAGAACGCGAATTGGGGCCAGGCCCTTTCGGGCGGCGAGCAGCAGCGCTTGGCGCTGGCGCGCGCCTTGCTTGCCAAGCCGGACTGGCTGTTTCTGGATGAGGCGACCTCAGCCCTCGACAAGCCTTTGGCAGAAGAGATCCGCGCCACGCTGCGGGCGCGCCTGCCGGGCACGACGATCGTCGCCATCAGCCATCATGAGACCAGCGCGCGGCATATGGAACTGGCGCATGGGGGGCTGGCCATGGCCGCCGCCTAAGGCGGCGCGTTACCCGCCCGCGAGGCGCAGCCCCGGCTGGCGGGCGGCGATGCGGGCGCGGATCTCCTCCAGAACCGCGCCGCCGGTGCAGAGCGGCGCAAAGCTCTCGGCCTCGCGCTGGGCCTGCATCGCCTCCGGCAGGGCGATGACGGGTGCGGGCGCATTGTCAAAAATGCCGCGATGGCCGGTGTCGAGGAAGGATTCCACCAAAGTGCCCTCGGCGAACAGGGCGCCGTGGCGGGGCAATTCGATGTGGTAATAGGTGACGCGGGACAGTTGATGATCCTGCCTGATGCTGTTCCAGTTCACCAACGCCTTGGCCGGGACCAGCACGCCGTCCAGATAAAGCGCGTGGTCGGGCGAGACGCGCAAGCGGCGTGAGGGTACGCCATTAGCCAGCGCATCTGGTTCGATGACAATGGGGCGCAGCGCCTCCGGCCGCTGGGCGGCGGCGAGGTCGATCTCCCGCCTTCCCACCCAGATGACCTCCTGCTCACCCCCCTCCGACGTGATCACCTGATCCCCGGCCATCAGTGTCTCGACCGGCACCTCCCCGCGCGTGGTGAGAATGAGCGTGCCCGCCGCGAAACAGGGATTAATGGGCGTATCCGCGACGATAACCGCGTCGATGAACGGGTGGTTGCTATTGGGGTTGGTGCGTTCGGCAAAGGAAATGTCCAACGTACCCTGGTTGGCGGCGGTGCCGAAAAGGCCGAGCGCAATCTCGTCGACGATCGTCTGCTCATTGGCATCGAGGGTGAAGGGCGTGCCGGCGCTCATCTGCACCGTGCCGTCGATGATGAAAATATGGTTGCCGCTCTCCGCCGCGAACGTGACATGCTCGCCGAAATCAGCATTGTCCGACGACGCGGCGGTCGCGATATCCAGCGCATCGAACAGGGTTTCCACCGCCTGGATGCTGACCTGATCGCCCAATATGCCGGGATAGGCGCCGGGGAGCATGTTCTCGATGGTGCCGCCGCCGAAATCGGCCACCGGTGTGATGGTACCGTTGATGCTAGCTGTGCCCGTGGTGATGCCGGTGCGGGAGAAAATGATGACGCCGCTGGCCGTGCCGTCATTCTCGAACTGCAAATTCGTGCTGACACTATAGGGGGAGGTGACGGTGAGTGTGCCGCCCGTGGTGATCAAAGAATTATAGCTTGAACCCGACATGCCGCCTTCCCGATCTTGCGCCGCCCCAGGCGCGGCTTGCGCCCCGGACTATACTCTAGATTGTAGGGGAAGCGGTTAATTACGCAATAAAACCGAGTTGGATTAGAGCATTCATCTTTTAAATGAATGCTCTAATCTTTGTTTTAGCGAGCAATTTCATGTGATTAGATTGAACCTACAGGTTCAATCTAATCACATATTGCTCTAAATGATGAATCCGCCGCCCAGGATGCGCGAGCCCTCATAGAACACGGCGGCTTGCCCAGGGGCAGCCAAGGCGGGCTCGTCCAGTTCCAGCACCGCGCCCTGGCCGTCCGGCCGGATTTGCGCCGGGTGCAGGCCATCCCGCGCGCGCAGCTTTACGCCGGCGCGCAGCGCGCCGGGGGGGGTGAGCCAGTTCACATCCCGCAGCCGGACGATATGGCTCTGCGTGCCGCGCGGGCCAACGATGATGCGCTTCGTGCCGGGCTCGATGGCTTTCACAACCATATGGGCGGCTTTGTCCGGCAGGCGCTTGGCCTGGCCGATGGTGTAGCGGGCGATGCCCTGATGGGTGCCGAGCAAGCGGCCATCCTCGGCAACCACTTCGCCGGATTCCAGCGCGTCGGGGCGGAATTTTTCCACCACGCCGGCATAAGAGCCGGAGGGCACGAAGCAGATATCCTGGCTGTCTGGCTTTTCCGCCACCGCGAGGCCCATTTCCACCGCCACGGCGCGAACTTCGGCCTTGGAGGCATAGTCCCCCAGCGGGAAACGGCAATAATCGAGCTGGGCCTGGGTGGTGGCGAAGAGGAACCAGCTCTGGTCGCGGCTTTCATCCACGGCCTTGTGCAGCTCCGCGCCGTCCGGCCCTTCGATCCGGCGGACATAATGGCCGGTGGCCAGCGCGTCGGCGCCCAAATCGCGCGCCATTTCCAGCAAATCGCCGAATTTCAGATGCTGGTTGCAGGCGATGCAAGGCACCGGGGTCTGGCCCTCGGCATACGCATCGGCGAAGGCGGAGATGACGCTCTGCTTGAAGCGCGTCTCGCTGTCGATCACGTAATGGGCGATGCCGAGCCGGTCCGCGACACGCTTGGCGTCGTGGATGTCCTGTCCGGCGCAGCACGCGCCCTTGCGCCCCACCGCCGCCCCATGGTCGTAAAGCTGCAGCGTGACGCCGATCACCTCGTGCCCCTCGCGCGCCATCAGCCCGGCCACCACCGAGCTGTCGACACCGCCGGACATGGCGACCACCACCTTCATGTTACTTACCGGCGTTCCGGGTGGAGGAAGGTAGCTTCACCACCAGCCCGTCCAGCGCCTCGCTGATGACGATCTGGCAGCCCAGGCGAGAGGTTTTCTCCAGCCCGAAGGCGAGGTCCAGCATGTCCTCCTCATCCTCGGAGGGATCTTTCAGCTTACCGAACCACTCAGGGTCGACGATGACATGGCAGGTGGAGCAGGCGAGCGAACCCTCGCAGGCGCCTTCGATATCAACGCCGTGCTTATGCGCGACCTCGAGCACGGAGAGCCCCACCGGGGCATCAACCTCGTGCTTGGTGCCGTCACGTTCGATAAAAGTCATTTTAGGCATGGATGATCCTTGCATTCGTCGGCCGTGGTTAAGCCGATTGGGCCTGACTCCGCAAGGCGCGGGTTGCCATCGCCGCATAGGCGGCCTGGAATTTCCGTACCATGTCCGCTGCCGCATTCCAGGGCAAAGAGACGCGGATGGCCTGGCCCGCCAGATCGCCGAAGCCCATGGCCAGCAGCACATGGCTGGACGTGACCTTGCCGGAGGAGCAGGCCGAACCGGAGGAGACGCAGATGCCGGCCATGTCCAGGGCGATGAGCTGGGTTTCCGCCCGCACGCCGGGCAGAGCGAGGGAGATTGTGTTGGGCAGGCGCGGCGCCCCGGCGCCTGCCACCACAGCGCCTTGGGAGACGCAGAAATTCTCAATTTCATCGCGCCAGGCGGTGATTTGCGCCGTGGGATAGGGCGTGCCGAGTGCCGCCGCCAAGCCGGCGATGGCCGGCAAGGCTGGCGTGCCGCCGCGCCGCCCCAACTCCTGACCGCCGCCCTTGATCAGCGCCCTGATCTCCAGGCCCGGCTTGGTCACCAGCGCCCCCGCCCCCACCGGCGCACCGAATTTATGGCCGGATAGCGCGAAGCTGGCGGCGCCCAGGGCAAGCCAGTCCTGATTGGCGCGGCCGATGGCCTGCACCGCATCCACATGCAGAAGCGCCCCGGCGGCGGCGCAGAGTTTTGCGGCGGCGGCGATGTCGTGCAGCACCCCGGTCTCGTTATTCGCCGCCATCAGGCAGACCAAAGCGCCGGGATAAGCCGCCAGCAAGGCTTCCAGGGCCACAAGGTCTGCCTGGCCGTTGGCCAGAATGGGGATTGTCACGGCATCGGGTGCGGCGGCGCGGATCGCGTCATGCTCCGTGGCGCCGATGAGCATAGTGCGCCCAGCGCCCAGCGCATGCACGGCCAGGGCATCCGCCTCCGTGGCGCCGGCGCAGAAGATCACATCCGCCGGGCGGGCATTGGCGAAGGCCGCTACACGCTCGCGCGCGGCTTCCAGGATTTTACGCGCCGCACGCCCAGCCTGATGCACGGAAGAGGGGTTTCCGCCCTGCTCCATGGCGGCAAGGGCGGCGTCCCGCGCCTCGGGGCGCAGCGTCTCGGTGGCATTGGCGTCCAGATAGATCATATTGAACCGTTACGGCGCCACGCGATCTGGACTGCGTGCCTGTACCCGGTTCTCGAGTTCCGTCAGCTCGCCGCGCAGCAGCTCGATTTCATGAAAAAGCGGGTCCAGGCAGGGATCGCAGGGCGTGCCATAGGCGTCGAAACGCGGCTTGCGCCCCCCGCGATCCACCGGCCGGGCGGGAATGCCGACGACGGTTGTGCCCGCCGGAACCGGCGCCACCACCACGGCATTGGCGCCGATCCGCGCCCCTTCGCCCACATTGATGGCGCCAAGCACTTTGGCGCCGGCGCCGATGATGACGTTGTTGCCGATGGTGGGGTGGCGCTTGCCCTGGCTGGTGCTGGTGCCGCCTAGCGTAACCTGATGGTAAATATAGACATCGTCCCCGATCTCGGCGGTCTCGCCGATCACCACCCCCATGCCATGGTCGATGACGAAGCGTCGGCCCAGCCTGGCGCCGGGGTGGATCTCAATGCCGGTGAGGAAGCGCCCGAGATGGGAGATCAGCCGGCCCAGCGTGACGAAGCCCGCCTGCCAGAAGCAGCGCGCAAGGCGATGAATCTGCCACGGCATGCAACCCCGGATAGCAGAGCAGAACCTCAAGATTCGACCGTGCGGCAGGGTCGCGTTCACGATAGGCTTTTACTGTCTCGCGCAAAAACATAAGGGGCATGCGAATTTCCGTGGATAAACAGCCCAGAAGCAGGTTATATTGAAAGACCTGAAGAGAATTTCGGTTTTAAGCTATCCGCAATGTCAGTCACAGTCTTGAAGGAGCATTTAGGTATCCGGACCTGCACGGTCAACTTTTTCGGATAATATGGGAGAGTTGTTTTTCACCTAATGAGCTTCCTGTAGTAAATCCTATCCACAAGACGTGTCTTCCTCCATCAAGATTGAGTTTTACTCAATCGAGGTCGGGGTTGCCCGACAAAGGTATGAAAGACGAGTTTGAGTATGCCTGAAGTGATGTTCGCCGGCCCCGAAGGCCGCCTTGAGGGGCGCTACCACCATGCCAAAGAGCGTGGTGCGCCGCTTGCCCTGGTGCTGCACCCCCACCCGCTGCATGGCGGCACGATGAATAACCGCATCACCTACACCATGTACCAGGTGTTCCAGCGCCTGGGCTTTTCGGTGATGCGCTTCAATTTCCGCGGCGTCGGCCGCAGCCAGAGCAAGTTCGACGGCGGCATGGGCGAGATTAACGATGCCGCGGCGGCCTTGGACTGGATGCAGTCGCTGAACCCGGGCCATGGCGGCCTGTGGATCGCCGGCTATTCCTTCGGCGCCTTCGTGGGCATGCAATTGCTGATGCGCCGGCCGGAAGTCTCCGGCTGGGTCTCCGTGGCGCTGCCCGCCGCTGGCTATGATTTCGGGTTCCTGGCGCCCTGCCCCACTGGCGGGCTGATTATCCATGGCGATGCGGACGAGTTGGTGCCGGAGAATTCCGTGCGCAAGCTGGTCGACAAGCTGAACCAGCAGAAGGGTGTCGCCATCGATTACCGGGTGTTCGAGGGAGCGGACCATGTCTTCGCCAACCATGCGGACAAGGTGTCCGAGGCGGTGGAAGGCTATGTCAGCCAGTCCCTGGCCCGCAAGCAGATGGCGCTGGCCGCCGATTAAGGGTTTTTGCTCCCATGAAAAAGGCGGTCATTTGGCCGCCTTTTTTGTTGCCTGCCGGGAGATGCTCAGGCCATGGCCATCTCAGCCATCTTCTGGATGGTCTCGGCCGGGATGAGGGCGGGGATGGAAAGGATACTGATGATCCGATTCTCCATCATCACCAGCCCCTCGACAAAGGATTTCGGCACGTCGCTACCGGTTTCCGGTATATTTTGGCGCATATCGTGCGTGACGGTGATGATATCGCACACCGCATCGACCAGCAGCCCCAACGTCCGTTCGCCGCATTCGACCACGACAACAACGGAGGCGGCATCAGGCTCCGAGCCGGCCAGGCCAAGGCGCTGGGCGAGATCGATCACCACCAGCACGCTGCCGCGCAGATTGATCATGCCCTTGATGAAGGAGGGGGCGTAAGGCAGTTGGGTCGAGGCGATCCAGCCACGAATTTCCCGGATGGACCTTATATCCATCGCGAATTCCTGCGTACCTAGCCGCACAGACAGGAACTCGGCGCGGTGCTCATTGCCCTTATGTTCGGCATGGTAAGGCATGGTGCGTCAATCTCCCTTCCACATGGCGCCTGCCCGGCGCTGATCACTTAAGGCCAGAAGCTTTAAGACTTCGTAGCCAGGCTGGGCCGTCAGAATAATTCCAGCTCTCCTGAGCGATGTCCCTCCTCCACGGGCACTGGCACCCCCTTCAGACGGTATTGCAGATCAGACAACGTGATGCAGGACAAAGCGCGGCGTAAATCAAGGCTCAGCGCCTCTGGCAAAAGCTGGCTGATGTCCAGGATATAATCAGCCAGCGCGGTTAAACGCTGGGACAGCAGATCCAGCGATTGAATGTCCCGATGGCAGGCAGCATCCAGCGCCAAACGCCTGACAGCAGGGCTGAGGCTGAGCTGAAATTTGTCCGTGAAGCGGCCAAGCTCACGGAACTCCTCGCCAATTGCCGAAAGAATGAAGCGCAGCGAGGTCCGGTGCCCCTCGGCGCCTGCTCCTAGTCGGTCAAGCCCTACCCTCCTTCCACCCCGCGCCCGCTCGGGCACGCTTTCCGTAATGTGCGGTTTAAGGTGCAACCGCGCGAGATCAGAACAGCTCGACGGTTCCCGCGCCAGACAGAGAGGCCGGCGGCCGCGTGGATTCATCCTGCAGGATGGAGGCCGTCTCCTTCGTCAGCAATGCCTGGCGCGCGCGCCCGCCGACAGGCCAAAACTGAATCCGCCTGCCCTGCCCGCCGCGCAGGCTGCCGCCGACCAGATCTATTCCTTCCTCTCTCAGGAATTTTTCCGCGAAGGCGGCATTCAGCGCGCCGATATCGGTCAGCCCCTTGATCATGCAGGCGCCACCGAAGAGCTTCGCCTTCAGAGCGGATTTCCGCGCGCCTTGCCGAAGCAGATCGTTGATCAGCAACTCCATGAGATGCACGCCATATCTCTGCGCCTCACCCTTTGGGGCTTGGCCGTGGACCGCGCCGTCTCCGGGAAGAAGGAAATGATTCATGCCCCCGACGCCCGCGGCCGGATCCCAGATGCAGGCCGCGATGCAGGAGCCCAGGATCGTGGTGAGCACGGTGGCCGGGTCATTATCCACATAATGATGACCCTGTACGATGTTGATTCGGCGCTCACCTTCAGGCTGGCGCAGCAGGAGAGACGAATTCATGCCGCGGGCACCTTTTGCCGCACTGAGGTTGTGGCCAGAAGCTGTGCCGCAATCTTCTCCAACGGCAATTGCCGTTCCACCGCTCCCAGCTCGAACGCGGCGCGCGGCATGCCATAGACGACACTGCTCGGCGCATCCTGCCCGATGGTTTCGGCCCCCGCCTGGCGCAGGGCAAGCAACCCTTCCGCCCCGTCGCAGCCGAGCCCTGTTAGAATGACACCCACAGCGCGCGCGCCGACACGGCTGCGCACGGATTTGAACATCACATCAACCGACGGCCGGTGGCCATTCACCTTCTCGGCCTGGGTGAGCCTGATTTCCGGAAACACCCGGCCTGCAAGCTCCAGATGACGATCACCAGGAGCAAGATAGATATGCCCCGTCTCCAAACGCTGGCCGTCCGTGGCTTCCTGCACTTTGGGCAGGCACAGCTTGTCGAGCCGCGCCGCGAAGCTTTTGGTGAAGGCCGGCGGCATGTGCTGGCTGATGATCACCGGCGGGCAATTGACCGGGAATTTCGTGAGAATTTCGATCAGAGCTTCAACCCCGCCGGTGGAGGACCCTATGGCGATCAACCTCCCGTCTGGCTCATAATCACAAGGAATCGGGAGGGGCGCCTCAATCCTCATTGGGCGGAGTTGGTAGCGGGACTGGCTGGCAGCCTTCACTTTCTCCGCCAGCAGGCTGAAACTATCCGGCGCGAGGGAAGAGGGTTTGGCGATGCAATCGAAGGCGCCGATTTCCAATGCCCGCAAATTGATGTCGGCCCCGGCCTGCGTCAGCGTTGAAACCATGATGACCGGCGTGGGGCGCAGCCGCATGATTTTTTCAAGGAAGGAGATGCCGTCCATATTCGGCATCTCGATGTCCAGGGTGATGACATCCGGCATCAAGCGTTTAATGAGCTGCCTGGCCTCGTGCGGGTCCGCCGCCTGGCCCACCACCTCGATCTCCGGATCGGCCCGCAGATTGGCGGCGATGACCGCCCGCATGGTCGCGGAATCATCGACAATGATCACACGGATTGCCATTTCGAGCCTCCCGCTGACCGCGTGCGGTAAATGGTAACGCCGTCGCTGACGACCCCCTGTTCGGCTGTGCCCGAGATACGCTCGGAATGGCCGATATAAAGCGCGCCATTCTCCTCCAGCAGCGGCAAGAAGCGCGACCAGATGCGCTCCTGCGTCGGGTTGTCGAAATAGATGACGACATTACGGCAAAAGATGATCTGGAATTTTCCCTTCATCGGCCAGTTGCCGATGAGGTTCATCTGGCGAAAGGAGATAAGCTGGCGCAACTCATCTTTCGCCTGCCATCGTCCAGAACCGTCATTCAAGGGCTTGAACCAGCTTTGCCGCGATGCCTCCGGCACGGGGGCCAGTTGGGAGTCGTCATAGATGCCCTCGGTAGCGACAGCGAGGACATTCGGATCGATATCCGTCGCCAGAATGCGGATATCATAACGCCCGGCATCGGGCATGTCCCGCAACAGGGTTAAGGCCATGGAATAGGGCTCTGGTCCGGAGGAGCAGGCGGCGGACCAGAAACGGATACGCTGCCCGGCCCTGGCGCGCTGGATCAGATTTGGGAGCATCTTGGCGCGCATGTGCTCGAAATGATGCGGCTCGCGGAAGAAGCGCGTGACATTCGTGGTCAGCGCCGCCACCAGCTCTTTTCGCTCCTCCTTACCTTGGGGGGTTTGCACCAGCGTGCAATACTCCTCGAAACCCTCCAGGCCGAGCTTGCGGATTCGTTTGGCAAGGCGCGAATAAATGAGATTGGCCTTCGATTCGGAGAGGGTAATTCCCGCCTCCTGCATCATGATTCCGGCAATGACGGAAAGATCCCTGGCCGTGAAGGAAAACTCGGCATTCTCGACAAGGTTGGAAGCAGGCGGAGCCTTATAAACCGCTGGCGTCATCAGGCGGCTTCCAGACCGTCGGGCGGCAGCACATGATCCAGGGCGATCAGGCTGACCATCCGCCCATCCATCGGCAGCAAGCCTTTCACGAAACTCTTCACGAGGTCAGAGGTGACATCCGGCAAGGCTTGGATGACGTTGTCATTTGCCGTCAGGATATCTGAAACGGCATCCACCAGAATGCCAATCTGGCGCTGGGATATCTGCACCACGATGATGACGTTGCGCGCGGTTGGCTCCGCGCCCGGCATGCCAAGGCGGACCGCGAGATCGACGATCGGCAGCACGGCGCCGCGCAGATTGATCACACCCTTCACGTAGCGCGGCGCGCGGGGCAGCGCGGTGGCGGCCGTCCAGCCACGGATTTCGCGCACCATCATCACGTTGATGCAGAATTCCTGCCGCCCGACGCGAAAGGCGATCAGCTCGCGGCCCTCCGACAAGGTTTCCGACGCGTCCGTCATGCCGCCCTCCCGCTCACTTCCAATGGTTTCAGATCCGCCGGGCGGGCAGTGGCATCAGCGCCGGCATTCTGGACAACCGCATCGACATCGACGATCAGCGCCACTCGCCCGTCACCCATCACCGTGGCCGCGGCGATGCCCGCAACCGCCCGGTAATTCGCCTCCAGGCTCTTGATGACGACCTGCCTCTGGCCGTGAATGGCATCCACAAGCAATACCGCGCGGGCGCCGCCCTCGCCTTCCACAAGCAGTGCCACGCTCTGCTCCGGTTGCGCATGTTGCACGCTATAGCCAAGGCAGAAGGCGACATCGACAATCGGCACATAGCCGCCGCGCAGTGCCAGCATGTTCAAATCTCCGTCGAGCGGAAATACATCTTCCGCGCGCGGCTTCAGCGTTTCCATGATCGCGCTGAGCGGGATGATCAGCGTATGGCCATGGGCGGAGACGACCATGCCATCCAGCACCGCCAAGGTCAGCGGCAGGGACAGCGTGAAGGTCGAGCCCTTGCCAGGCCGGGAGGAGATGGAGATCCGCCCGCCCAACGCCTGGATGGATTGGCGCACCACATCCATGCCGACACCGCGGCCGGAAATGTCGGATATCTTCGCCGCCGTGGAGAAGCCCGGCAGGAAGATGAGATTATCGATCTCCTCGTCAGTGAGCTGCGCATCCGGCGCGACAAGCCCATTTTCCACCGCCTTCTGCCGGACACGCGCGCGGTTGATGCCGCCGCCATCATCCGACACTTCCAGCACAATGCGCCCGGAGCGGTGCAAGGCTGTAAGTTTGACCGTGCCCTCCGCCGGTTTGCCCGCCGCGAGGCGCGCTTGCGTTGATTCCAGGCCATGATCGATGGCGTTGCGGATCATATGGGTCAGCGGATCGGCGATGCGCTCGATGACGGTCTTGTCGACCTCTGTCGAACTCGCCTTCGGTGACAAGCCGCACCTGTTTGCCGGTCATCGCCGCGACCTCGCGCACCAGACGCGGCATGCGCTGGAAAACGGAGCGCACCGGCTGGGCGCGGATCGCCATCACGCTGTCCTGGATTTCCCTTGTCAGATGCTCAAGCTCTTCCAGCGCCATGGCGACGCCGGAGGAGCGCACGATGCCCGCCTCCAGTACACGCTGGCTCAACATCGCCTCATTGATGACCAGCTCGCCGACCAGATCGATCATTCTGTCCACCCGGTCTAGATCGACACGGATGGTCGTGCCCACCGTGTTGGCGGCCTCGGCCTTCGCCGCCATGGCTTGGATGGTTGGGCTGGGCGCGGGCGCTGGCTCTGGTTCCGGGGCTTTTGCAATTGGGGCGGGTGGTTCCGGCAGTGCCACTTCGGCTTCCTCCGGCTCAAGCGGCGGGAAAAATTCGAATTTGAAGCCATTCTCGCCAGTGATCACCGTGCCGGGTTCAAATCCCGGTGGCTCGGCAAGCGTGATCTCCAGCCGGCAGTCATCCTCGACGAATTCAAACAGATCGAGAATATCCTGCTCGCTGCAATCGCTTTTCAGCATGATACGCCATGTGAGATAGGCCCCTTCCGGGTCCAGCGCCTGCAACTCGGGTAGCTGGCTGCTATCCAACTCTGTTTCCGTGGGCCCCAGGCACCGCAACTCGCGTAACAGCACGGCGGCCTCGTTCGCCTTGGCATAAAGCGCGGGATAGGGTGTGAACAGGATATTCCATTTTTTCCCCCAGGCTTCGCCTGCGGTTTCTTCCTCTCCTAAGGTGGCGGGTTGTGAAGCGGATACGCCTTCGGGCTGTCCATCCACATTCTCGATCTGGCTGAACTCCTTGCCCATCGCGGCAATGCGGGCCTCATCGACGGTTGCGTTCTCACGGGCGGCACGGACCAGATCCGCCAGCAAATCCGCCGCGCGCAGGAACACCGCCACCACCGGCGGCGAGGCCGCGAGGGAACCGGAACGCACCTTATCCAGCGCCGTTTCGAAGATGTGAGCGAAGCGCACCAGCGTATCCAGGGCGAAAATTCCGGCGCCACCCTTCATGGAATGCACGGCGCGGAATACGGCATTCACGGTTTCCGCATCCGCTGTGCCATCTTCCATGGCGATCAGCCCGCTTTCTAGCTCTGAGAGCTGCTCCTCACATTCCTGGAAGAAGGTCGCCCTGATGGCGGCCAAAGGATCGTCCATAACCCCCTCCTGAGCGTTCAGACCGCGACGCGGCGGATGGCATCCACCAGCTTTTCCGGATCGAACGGCTTTACGATCCAGCCCGTGGCACCGGCCTCACGGGCGCGGTTCTTTTTCTCGGTATCGACCTCGGTAGTGAGCACCAGAACCGGCGTGGCGCGGCGCGCTTCATCTTGACGAACGGCCTGGATGAAACCGAACCCATCCATGCGCGGCATGTTGAGGTCCGTGACGATGACATCGGGCGTTTCCGAAGCCAGAACCTCCAGCCCATGCAGGCCATCCTCCGCCTGGATAACGCGAAAACCCGCGGCGACAAGGGAATGGCGCAGCATGTCGCGCATGGCTCTTGAATCATCGACCGTCAGGATGGTCATGCTCATTGATCGGACTCCCCGCTCTTGGCTTCGGCGTGATGCATCAGCTCTTCCGGTGAAAGCCCCATCAGTTCCAGCGCGGCGATGAATGCCTCGGACGGATTGCGGAGCTGCAGCGCCTGCCCGTCCGCCACCCAGGCGGCGCGTGCCGCCAGCAGCACTTGCAGGCATTGAGCCCCCAGGCGCTGGACATGCCCGGCCTCCATTGCGAGGCTTTGCCCCCTCCGCCGCAAGAAACGCTCCACTAATGCTGGAGCGGCAACGAGGTCGAGGACCGGCGGAAGCTCAAGAAGCTCTGTCATGCCGTGATGTTTCACGGAACTTACTGAAGGTCTCGTAAACGCGCGGCGCCTAATTCAGCATCCGGCGCGGCAGGGCCTCTCAACCGGCCAGTGCAGCTCCGGCGAGCAGCAGAACAGGCCCGGTGGGTGCTGCCTTCGCCACGGCCTGCGGTAATTGCGCCAGGGCCGCGCGGATGATCCGTTCATTCGGCAGGCTGGCGGATTCCACCGCGACGGCCGGCAGCTCCGGCGAGGCGCCAGCTTCCAGCAATTTTTCGATCAGCGCTGGAAGATATTTGCTGCCCATATAAACGGCCAGCGTGCCGCCAGCCTGGGCCAAGGCCGCCCAGTCATGCGCGGGCAGACCGTGCTCAGCCCCGTGGCCGGTGATGATGTGCAGCGAACGGGCAATGCGCCGCTGGGTGAGGGAAAGCTGCAAACCGGCCGCTGCCGCCGAGGCGGCGGTAACGCCCGGCACAACCTCGAAGCCGATGCCGGCCTCGCGCAGCGCCTCCATTTCCTCCGTCAACCGGCCAAAAATAACCGGGTCGCCGCCCTTCAGCCGCACCACCAGCTTGCCGGTGCGGGCATAGTCAACCAGCAACCGGCAGATCTCCGCCTGGGCGGTGGAGGTCTGGCCGCAGCGTTTGCCGACATCCACGATCTCGGCATCATGGTTGATCAGCGCCAGAATCTCCGGCCCAACCAGGCTGTCATGCAGCACCACCTGCGCGCTGCCCAGCAGGCGCGCGGTTTTCAGCGTCAGCAGTTCGGGATCGCCCGGCCCTGCCCCGGCCAGGAATACGCGCGCCATCAATCAGTCCTCAAATCAGAGGCAGCTCATTGGCCAAACAGGCGGAAATTGCAAGCCTGAGGGGGTTACGCCACCATCTCGGCATGCGCTTCGCGGGTCCTGACCGGCGGCAGCTTGATGGCGGAGATCAGGGCGCGAACCTCGTTGCGCGCGGCGATATGGGACAGGCCCATGGCGATACCGACATTCGCCTCGCGCACATCCATCAGCGTCAGGCCGAGCAGATAGAGCTCGCGGAAGATCACCCGCTCGCCAAAGCCTTTCAGCGTGCGGAAACCGATGCGCTTGGCCAATGTCTCCAGCGTCTCGCCGACATCGCGCTTGTTGCGCGCCTCGACAGCGGCCAGGCGGTTGCGCATCACGATCCAGTCGATTTTGCCGCGGTCGCGGTTGAAGCGGTTCTTGCGGGCCTCCCAGACCATCTCGGAATAGATGCTGGGTTTGATGATATCGTGATTATCCGGCTCGACCTTCGCCAGCATGGAGAAATCCACGAAGCTGTCATTGATCGGCGTGATCAGCGTGTCGGCAAAGGAATGGCCGTAGCGGGAGAGGAAATTATCCGTGCCCGGGCAATCGACGACGATCACCTCGGCTCCGGTTTCCACCAGCTCGGCCACGGCGGCGTCGAAACGCTCACGCTCCTCGGCCTCGGCGTCCTGGCGGTTGTCCAGCTCCGAACGGTAGACGGGACGGAATTCCGGCAAGGGCAGAGTGATTTCCTTGCTTTCGACGAAACTCTGCCGCGCCGCCAGCGTGCCAGCCAGCGTGCCCTGCCTTGCATCCAGGTCCATGGCGCCAACGCGGTAGCCATCGCGCAGCAGCGAGACGATGATATGGATCGAGGTGGTGGACTTGCCGGAGCCCCCCTTCTCATTCCCCAACACGACGAAATACGGTTTTTGCGCCGCCTGCACCGTCATGACTTTGAACTCTCCTGAAACGCCGTATTGAATCGCAGGATAGCCGAATCCCGCAATTCGGCCCCAATGATTCGTGTGTTAGGCAAGGCGCTTGGCCCCGGTATGCGGCAGAAAGCCCGCAGGCGCCTGGTAGCAGCGGTGCGGCAAAAAATGATCAGCCGATTTTTACGCGCTCGGCAAAAGCCACGAAGGCCGCCAGCGCCTTGCCCAGAAATTCCTGCGTGCCGGCATCGGTGAGTTTTCCGTCCTGGAATTTCTGCGCGGCGCCGCTAATGAACACTTCCGGCTGGCCGAGCAATTGCACGGTGAGCACGCCCAGAGTCTGGCGCAGCGGATATTGCGCCCTGGACGTGCCGAGTGCCCCCGGCGACACGCCAATGATGGCCGCCGGCTTGCCCGCGAGCGTGTTGGCCGGACGGGAGGCCCAATCGATGGCGTTCTTCAAAGGTGCCGGGATCGAGGCATTATATTCCGGCGTGGCAAACAAGATGGCATCCGCGGCGGTGATCTCCGCCCGCAAACGCTCGACCGGCGCGGGAAATTTTCCGTCCTGCTCCAGATCCTGGTTCATCAGCGGCAAATCGCCGATTTCTGCGATGGAGAGTTCATGGTCCGGCAACAGCGCGACGGCCTCACGCAGCGCCGCGCTATTCCATGAACCTTTCCGCAGACTGCCCGAAATGCCCAGGATCTTCATGAAGCCCCCTTATTTGCCGGTGAGAATACGCTCCACAAGTTGCTTCACCGTAGGGATGAAGCCGTTGGAATAGAACGGGTCCGTGGCGAAACGATGGGCGTTATGCCCCGCGAACATCAGATTATTGTCCATTGCCGCCTCATCGTCCGGCGCGGCATGAGCGATGGTCTGCAGGGTCTTCTGGATGCAGAAGCTGCGCGGATCCGCCTTCTTGCCATTATCGAAGGTCGGCTCATGCTGGGACCAGTTGGAGAAGCGGCACTGGCTGAGGCAGCCCATGCAGGCCACCTGATCTTCGTGAATCTCGTTGGATTTTTCAGGCGTCACGAAAATCAGCGTGGAATCCGGGGTACGCAGCGCCTCGGTATGGCCCTCGTCCTCCCACTCCTTGGCGCGGGCATAATCGGGTGCCGTGAGATAGACAGGCCGCTTGCGCGCCCCCACCCCATACTCCACCAGATGCTCGCCCACCGGCTCAGGGCTGTAGGCGACCTGACGCTCGCTGCGGCCGCGCAACTCCTTGATGAAATCATTATTCACCGCCGAGGAATAAAATCCCGTGGGCGAGAAGCGGTTGAGGAACACATCCCCCGGCTTCAGCTTCAGCAGCCTGTCCTTCCAGCTTTGCGGAATCGGGCTTTCCTGAGTCAGCAGCGGGCGGGTGCCGAACTGGAAGGCGATCGGCCCGATCTCGGGATTGCCGATATAATCCTTCCAGTCATCCAGCGCCCAAACGCCGCCGGCCATGATGATCGGCGTGTCGTGCAGGCCGAATTCACGCATCACCTTGCGCAGCGCGACGAGGCGCGGATAGGGGCTTTCCGGGTTTTCCGGGTCCTCGGAATTGGACAGGCCATTATGCCCGCCCGCCAGCCAGGGATCCTCATACACCACGCCGCCCAGCAGATGAGCGACCTTGGAATAAGCGCGCTTCCACAACGCCGAGAAGGCGCGGCTTGAGGAAACGATGGGATAATAATGCACGTTGAACTTGGCGGCGATCTCGGACAGCCGGTAAGGCATGCCGGCCCCGCAGGTGATGCCGTTCACGATGCCCTTGGTGCGTTCCAGAATGCCGGTGATGACACGCTCGGCGCCGCCCATTTCCCACAGGATGTTGGCGTGGATGCGCCCCTTGCCGCCGGAAACGTCCCAGGCGCGCTTGGCCTGCTCAACGCCGCCCTCAATGGCGTAATTGATCAGCTCCTCATGCCGGTCCCGGCGGGTGCGGCCACGATAGATCTGCGGGATCACATGCCCTTGCGCGTCAAAGCTGTCAGCATTCACAGCCGAAAACGTGCCGACACCGCCAGACAAGGCCCAATGGCCCGCGCTGATGCCGTTGGAGGCCGAAACGCCCTTGCCGCCCTCAACCAGGGGAAGAATATCCATGCCACCCATGCGGATGGCGTTAATCACCGTCATATAAGAAAACCTCGCAGCCGGGCCGTGCCCCTGCTGGAACACAACTTCATCTTACTCTATTACCAGATTGACACACCGCGTGAAGTGGTTTCGCGGGTTTGGTCCATTGGCGATAAGCATAATATAAGCCGCTCCATGGAGTTGAATTTCTCAGAAGCCGAGATCCAGCGTTATTCCCGGCATATATTGCTGCGCGAACTGGGCGGCACCGGACAAGCCAGATTGAAGGCGGCGAAAGTGCTGGTGGTTGGCGCCGGCGGGCTTGGCTCGCCGCTTGGCCCTGTATCTGGCGGCGGCCGGCATCGGCACGATCGGGCTGGTGGATGCGGATGTGGTCGAACTCTCCAACCTCCAGCGGCAGGTTGCTGCATGGCACGGCCAGCCTGGGGCAGCTCAAGGTGGAATCGGCTGCCGGAGTCGCTCGCACGGATCAATCCGCTGGTCACAGTGGTGCGGCACGCCGAAAGGCTGGAGCCGGAGAATGTGGCGCGGCTGATCGCCGATTATGATCATCATCTGCGACGGCACGGATAATTTCATCACGCGCTTTCTGATTGCCGATGCCTGCGTGGCGGCCAAGAAAACCCTGGTTTCCGCCGCTGTGCTGCGTTTCGAGGGGCAGATTTCCACCTTCAAGCCGCATGCGGGCGGCCCGTGCTACCGCTGCCTTTACCCCGAACCGCCGCCGGAGGGGCTGGTGCCACCTTGCTCAGAAGCCGGGGTGCTGGGCGCCGTGACCGGGGTGATGGGCGCGCATGCAGGCCACCGAGGTGATCAAGGAGATCGCCGGGATCGGCCAGTCTCTCTCCGGATATCTGCTGGTCTGGGACGCGCTCGCCGCGGAATTCCGCAAGATCAAGCTTCGAAAGGACCCGGCATGCCCCGTCTGCGGCTGATATTGCTGCTGCTTCTGCCGCTGCTCTGCGCTGCGGCACCCGACCCCGGGTACCGGCCCCGGCCCGGGGTGGGTAGCGCCACCAACCTGCCCGTGCCGCGCTTTGTCAGCCTGCGTTCGGACCAGGTGAATTTCCGCGCCGGGCCGGGATTCCAGTATCCGGCGAACTGGGTCTATCAGCGACAGGGACTGCCGGTGGAGATTATCGGCGAGTTCGATGTGTGGCGGCAAATTCTTGCCCCGGATGGCGGCACAGGCTGGGTGCATGAAGCCACAATCCGCGCCAGGCGCAGCTTTTATGTCACCGCCGACCAGGCAGCCCTGCTCAGCTCCCCCAGCCCAGGCGCTGGCATCGTGGCCTATCTGAAACAGGGCGTCTCAGGCGCACTGCTGCGCTGCGACGCGGGCAGCGATTACTGCAAGGTGGCCACCACTTATCAAACCGGCTATCTGGCCCGCAGTGATTTCTGGGGGGCCTTCCCTGGCGAGACAGTAAAGCCTTGAAAAATTTGTCCAGAAAAGTTTTCCACAGAAAAGGACTCGGGAAAGGGCTGCTAGACATTGCCCGCCAGCCTAGCGGAAGCTACTGTATGTAGTAGCTTTAACAAGGAGGCCCACAATATGGAGTGGACAGACGAGACAATCGCGCGCCTACGCGCATTGTGGGCAGAAGGCTTGTCGACGGCTGAGATCGGCCGACGCTTGAATATTTCCAAGAATGCCGTGGTCGGCAAGGCGCATCGCCTCAATCTGCCGGCCCGCCCATCCCCCATTCGCCGCTCGGCCGGGGAAACCGCACCGCGCCCGGTAACCCCGAAGCGCACCCAGGGCCCGACCCTGCCGCCGCTCTCCGCCTCGGTTAGCACGCCTGTACCGGTGCTGCGGGCCATCATGCCCACGCCGAAGCAGCAGCAGCCGCGCACCACGCCCTGCTGCTGGCCCATCGGCGAGCCTGGCCGGCCGAGCTTTCATTTTTGTAATGCCGCCGCCGTGGCAAGCAAGCCCTACTGCGAGGAGCATGCAGCCATCGCCTATGTCCGCGTGCGCGACAAACGCGAAGAAGTGGCCTGAACCATAACCAACCTGCCAGGCCGGGCGCTTGTCGCGCCCGGCCTTTGATTTTGGATTGACGCTGCAACGCAGCAAAAACTTTCCAATTGATCGCCTGTTTCAAATGCGCTTAAACTGGTGCATACCGGATAAAAATCCGGAGGAATGACCCAAGCCCGCAAGCAAGGGTAAAGAAAGGCGTGGATATGGAAACGATTCAGGACACCAATACCCATCAGGATTCCACCTCCTTCACCGGGATCGTGAAATGGTTCAATCCCGGCAAAGGCTATGGCTTCATCGCCCCTGATAACGGCGGCAACGATATTTTCGTTCATATCAGCGCCGTGCAGCATGCCGGCCTGCGCAAGCTGAATGAAGGCGAGCGGGTACGCTTCGCACTTCAGCAGCGGGAAGGCCGCGTCGCCGCCATCGGCATCGAACGGCTGCACTAACCGTAAACGCCCGGACGATTCGGGCGCTGGACAACCAAATAATTTTCCAAGCCAGGCGTGCCCAAAGCGGGCCCCCTGGCTTGTCTTTATTTTAGCGCAACGCACGGACTGTCACCGCATGTCATGGCCTGGCGGCGCAACACCCGCTAAATGTTCGCCATGACAAGCGACGCCCTGAAATTCCTGGATGTTCCCGCTGGCCTTGAAGATGCGAGCGGCCAAGCCCTGCCCCTTTACGGCGCACGGCCGGATGACTGGGCCAACACCCTGCCAAGCTTGCCTGCCGCCGCCGCCGCCCAGGCCACCCTGCTCGGCTTCACCGGCGAAGCAGGGCGCATCCTGCTTATCCCTGATGAACAAGGAGCTCTCGCCGGGGCGGTTCTCGGGCTGGGCAGTGGCAGCGCCGTCTCCGGCTTTGGCGCCGCCGCCGCTGCCCTGCCCGCTGGAAGCGTCTGGCGGATCGAGGCCGGCCACTTCCCCGCGGAAGAGGCGGAACTCGGCTTTCTTCTGGGCGCCTACAGATACCAGGCGCAGAAGGCGAGGAAGACCAGCCTCGCCAGCCTCGCCGGTGCGTCAGCGCGCAGCCGGATCATCGCCGGCAGTGTCATGCTGGCACGAGACCTGATCAACGCCCCCGCCAATATTCTTGGCCCGGCCGAGTTGGCGGAAACGGCCATGGAAATTGCCGCGCGCTTTGGGGCAGAGGCAGAGTGCGTGCAGGGCGAGGCGCTCGCAACGCGCTTCCCGACCATCCATGCCGTCGGTGCCGGCTCAGACCGCGCCCCGGCCGCCGTAATATTCCGCTGGCAGGGAAGCGCGGCCAAAGCCACCGCGCCGTTGATCTCGCTATGCGGCAAGGGTGTTTGTTTTGACACCGGCGGATATAATCTGAAGCCCGGCGCGTCCATGCGGTTGATGCGCAAGGATATGGGAGGTGCTGCGATCACACTGGGACTTGCCGCCGCCATCATGGCGCTTGACCTGCCGATCCGACTTGAACTGCGCATAGGCTGCGTCGAGAACAGCGTATCCGGGCACGCCATGCGGCCCTCCGATATTCTGCGCACGCGTGCAGGCATCACCGTCGAGATCGGAGATACCGATGCAGAAGGACGGCTGGTTCTATGCGACCTTCTCGATGAGGCCTGCGAAGCAAAGCCTGACTGGCTGATCGATGTCGCAACGCTTACCGGCGCGGCGCGAGTCGCGCTGGGGCCTGATTTGCCCGCTTTGTTTTGTACCGACGACGAAATGGCGGATAACATCCTCTCCACCGGCCGAAAGACCGGCGACCAGCTCTGGCGCCTGCCACTGCATGACAGCTATGCCACGTGGCTTGAAAGCCCGTTCGCCGATTTGAACAATGTTTCTTCCAAGCCCTTTGCTGGGGCGATCACCGCCGCTCTGTTCCTGCAACATTTTGTGTCAAAACGAATTTCCTGGGCCCATATCGATGCCTACGCATGGAATGACGCCACGCGCCCAGGGAAGCCGGAAGGCGGGGAAGCGCAGACGCTGCAAGCCTTGCTGGCAGCAATTGAGCTTTTCGCATGCGAGCCCTGCACTGCTGCATGTTAATTCGCGCCATACCAGAAAGCCACAACATGACAATTTGGAAATGTCTCGGCTTATAAAAAGCTTTTGAATAGACAGCATTGTTTTAGAAACACCGTGGTTTTTAATCGAAAGATTTCATTCTATCCCGTAACAATGCAGATCGAATTCTTATGTGTTGTTAGTGATTCGGACAAAGAATTTTTCGGCATCATATTGAAGGACTTTTGAAACCCCCTATAGTATCGTGTACTAATCGTTTACTTGATGAAAGACTTTGGCTTTTCAGAAAGACTCGAACGGTTTTTGCTATCTAAGGAACAAGACTATGGCTTCTCCACAACTCTCGTCTGACCAGTTGGTCGGCATCCTTCGGGACACCATCGTTTCGCTCGTGCGGCGGGACGGCGTTGATCTTTCCGCCCGTCAGCTCGGTGTGTTTCTGACCTGCTATCTGAATGAAGGCGGCCACACGGTGCGTGGGTTGGCGCAGGAGCTCAATGTCTCCAAACCGGCCATCACCCGCGCGCTCGACCGTCTGACGGAGCTTGATTATGTCCGCCGCAAGGTTGACCCGTCGGACCGCCGCTCCGTTCTGGTTCAGCGCACCGTGAAGGGGGCTGCTTTTCTGCGCGAGACGCGCCATATTATGACCGATGCTCTCGCTGCCAACAAAACCGAAGCTGCCAGCCGCCGCGCCGCCAGCTGACCTTTCCTGCCGCCGCCGCGCTCTAGGCGTGGCGGCTATGCTTTTGGGATTATCGCTGTTTGCCCCCGCCCCGGTGCAAGCTGCGCCCTTGGCTTTATCGGCCGATGACGAGGCCTTGGTCTCGCAGGTCGAAGCCTATTTGAACGCACAGAAGGGGCTAACCGCTAATTTCCTGCAAGTCGCTTCTGACGGTTCGACGCGAACTGGCAAGGCTTGGCTGCAGCGCCCCGGCAAGATGCGCTTTGCCTATGACCCGCCCGACCCGCAACTGCTTGTCGCCGGGTTTGGATTGCTGGTCTATAATGATCCGGATCTGGGCCAGACCACCAATATCCCGCTCAGCACAACACCGCTTGGCATATTGCTGGCGCCGCATGTCAATCTCGAATCAGCCGGTGTCTATATCACCAACATCAATAAACAGCCCGGCCAGGTGGATCTCTCGCTGGTGCGCCGGGGCAAGGAAGCTGCGGGAACGCTCACCCTCTCCTTTTCAACAGACCCGCTGGAGTTGCGCGCCTGGGTCGTGACTGACGCGCAGGGCAAGCAGACCAGCGTGCACCTCTATGATATCGCGCCTGGCGGGCCGTTTCCGGATTCGCTGTTCGAGTTCACCCCTTCCTCCGGACCTGCCGCGTCAGGGGGATAGGCATTTATAGAAAAGCCTGTAGAATCCAGGCATGAATCTGACCATCGCCACCTGGAACATCAACTCGCTGCGCTTGCGCCAGGCGCATCTGCACCGGCTGGTTGAGCAATTGCGGCCTGACGTCATCTGCCTGCAAGAGACCAAGGTGCCAGACGAACTGTTTCCCGAGGCCATCGCCACGGAGATCGGTTTTCCTCATGTGCTCAAGCGTGGGATGAAAAGCTATAACGGTGTAGCCATTATCTCCCGCCTGCCCTTGACCCTGGCGGAGGATACGCCCGACTGGTGCGGCAAGAATGACTGCCGGCACATCTCCGCGACGATTGAGGCGCAAGGCGGGAAGTTGACAATCCATAACTTCTATATCCCGGCCGGGGGCGATATTCCGGACCGCACCGCCAATGAGAAATTCGCGCATAAGTTGGATTTTCTTGGCGAGGCCAGGGCACATTTCGCGAAATACAAACCTGAGCGTGCCGTGTTGGTCGGGGATTTGAACATTGCCCCGCTGGAACATGACGTCTGGAGTCACAAGCAGCTACTGGATGTCGTCAGCCACACGCCGGTTGAGGTGGAAGCGCTAACAGCCTGGCGCGGGCAAGGGTTTTACGACGCCATAAGGCACTTCGTGCCTGAGACGCAGAAATTATATACGTGGTGGTCCTATCGCAACCGGGACTGGGCGGCCTCGAATCGCGGCCGGCGGCTTGATCATATCTGGGTAACGCCGGATCTAGTGCCTACGCTCAGCAGCCATGCGATTCTGCGCGAGGCGCGCAATTGGGAACAGCCTTCGGACCATGTGCCCGTCGCGCTGACGATGAACCTCTAACCAGCCTGTAAATATCATTACGGCGCATGCCTCCCCGGCGCAAACGGAGGATGCGAAGCCGGAACGGCGACCCCATACACTGTCTGTCCTGAATTGGTTCAGGGACTTTGAGATTGCCTTTGGCAAGCCTCATTGGCCAAGGAGTATGACAGATGAGTTCGTTTCTGCCCCCCAGGGTGATCTTGCTTCTGGCGCTGGTCGCCGGTGCCGGCCTTGCCGCCCTGACCGGCTAAGCTGTTACTAGACCGGATCGACAGGGCTGGTGACCTGCCAGCCCTCCTCGCCCGGCGCGCAATAAAACGGCACAGCATTGCGGGTGAGGCCTTCTTTCGGCAATCCCATCAAATCGCGTATCGCCCGGAACACGCCGCCATGGGCGACAATGAGCAAAGGCCCCTTCCGGACTTCCAGAACGCCCGTGAGCGCAGCCTCCACGCGCGCGGTCAAAGCTGAAAAACTTTCCGCCCCTTCGGGCGTATAGCGGCCCTCCAGCCATTCAGGGAACCAAGGCAAAAGCGGCTTGCCTTCCATGCCCCCGAAGATCACCTCGCGCAGATCCGGCTCATAGCTGACCGGCAGGCGCAGAAACTCGTTCACAATGTCCGTGGTTTCGCGCGTGCGCAGCATGGGCGAGGAGATGATGGCGGTGATCCCCTGCCCCGCCAGCAGCGGCCCGGCGCGTTCAGCCTGGGCGCGGCCGGTGGCATTCAGCTCAATGTCGATCGCGCCCTGGCTGAGCCCGGCGGCATTATAATGTGTTTCCCCATGGCGGAGGAACCAGAACGGGATTTCGGGCAGCGCCAAGTCAAGCCAGCCCTTCGGCGGCCAAAGCGCGCTGCACGGCCGGGCGGGCGCGCATGCGCTCCAGATGCCCCGCAATCGCCGGAGGCAGTGGAATATTGGCACGGGTCGCCGCCCAATGTTCCAGGAAGAACAGAGCGGCATCGGCAATCGAGTAATCACCCAGCAGATAGGCCTTGGCCCCCAGAATCTGCGCCAGCAACTTCAGACCGGTCAGCACGATGTCACGCCCTGTCTGCTGCACGGCGGGCTCATCGGAATTTGTGGGCGTAAACAGGCCGGGGCGGAAGATCCGGGTGAAGCCGCGCATATGCACGGTGGCGATCATGTAATCCAGCAACTCCAGCGCCCTTACCTCGCCATCAATGTTTTGGGGCAGCAGATGTGCTTCCGGGTTGGTCTTCGCCAGATACCAGGCGATGGCGGGCCACTCCGTCACCAGCGTGCCATCCTCGCGCAGCAGGGCGGGCACCTTGGATTTCGGGTTCAGGGAGATATAGGGCTCCTTGTACTGGGCCCCGGCCGCGAAATCGACCTTCATCAGCTCATAGGGCTTGCCGATCTCTTCAAGCAGGACGTGAATGCCGAGCGAACAGGAATTTGGCGAATGAAACAGTTTCATAACAGCTCCACGAGGTGGTTTTGATCACTTTTAAAAAAACGGCAGCAAAAAGCTTTTAAAACACAAAAAAGCTGCGCTCCAGCCCTGGGCCGGAACGCAGCTTTTTATCACTTCCGCCTTTGCGGCCGCGCGCTCAGTCGAACAGCGAGCTGACCGAGCTTTCGGTGGAGATGCGGCGCATCGCCTCGGCCAGCAGCGGCGCGATGGAAAGCTGGCGGATATTATGGGCGAGGCGGACCGCCTCCGTCGCCATGATGGAGTCGGTGATGGTCATCATCTCGATCGGCGAGGCCGCGATGCGCGCCACCGCGCCGCCCGAGAGCACGCCGTGCGAGACATAAACCTCGACAGACTTGGCGCCATTGGCCAGCAGTGCCTCGGCAGCGTTGCACAGCGTGCCGCCGGAATCCACGATGTCATCCACCAGGATGCAATGACGGCCTTCCACATCGCCGATGATGTTCATCACCTCAGAAACACCGGCACGCTCGCGGCGCTTGTCGATGATCGCGAGATCGGTATTCAACCGGCGCGCGATGATGCGCGCGCGCAGCACGCCGCCCACATCCGGGGAGACGATCATCGGGGTACGACCCTCGAAACGCTCCTGAATGTCGCGCGAGAAAAGCGGCGCGGCGGGCAGGTTGTCCACCGGGATGTCGAAGAACCCCTGGATCTGACCGGCATGGAGATCCATGGTCAGCACGCGGCTGGCACCGGCCTCGGTTATAAGGTTGGCGACGAGCTTGGCTGAAATCGGCGTGCGGGGACCGGATTTACGGTCCTGACGGGCATAGCCGAAATAAGGAATGACCGCCGTGACACGCCGCGCGGAGCCGCGCCGCAGCGCGTCCAGCGTGATCAGCAACTCCATCAGATTGTCGTTCGTCGGGTAGGAGGTGGATTGGATGACAAACACATCCTCACCACGCACATTCTCATGGATTTCCACGAACACTTCCATGTCCGCGAAGCGCCGGATGGAGGCTTTCGCCAGCGGCAGGTTCAAACCAGCAGCGACAGCCTCGGCCAGGGGTCGGTTGCTGTTGCAGGCTACAATTTTCATTCGTGGTCTTCCCAGGGATACGGCTGGCGCGGGGTGTAGCAACGGGGGGCGGCAAAGTAAATTAAGCAGAGAGCTCCCGAGAGCGTTCAGTGGCCGCCTGAATGGCTGCCTTGAAAATTTTGGGGAGGGCGTCATCCGCGCGCAACAGTTTCAGCGCCTCGGCGGTGGTGCCGCCGGGGGAAGTAACCGCCACACGCAGTGCCTCGGGCGTCTCAGAGGACGAAGCCAGCAGCGCGGCGGAGCCGACCACCGTCTGGCGGGCCATGATTTTGGCGAGGTCAGCGGGCAGCCCCTGGTCCAGACCCGCCTGCTCCAGCAGCTCAGTGAGCAGGAACACATAGGCCGGGCCACCGCCGGAAATAGCCGTGACGGGGTCCAGCATGGCTTCCTCCTCAACCCAGGCGACCTCACCCACAGCGGAGAGCAACCGGGAGGCAAGATCTCGCCGTGCCGGAGAGACACCCGCGCCCGCGAAAGCCACGGTGATGCCCTGGCGCACGGCGGCGGGGGTGTTGGGCATGGCGCGCACGATGGCCGGGGCACCGCCCAGCATCTGCGCTACGCCCTGCACTGTCTTGCCCGCCATGATCGAGATGAACAAAGCTTTATCCGCGAAGCGGCCATAGGCGGGCAACGCGACGGCAGCCATTTGCGGCTTCACCGCCAGCACCACGGCTTCCGGCGCGAAATCGGCGGGGAGCTGCGCGGGATCGGCCAGCACGGTGACATCCGGCCCGGCCAAAGATTGCGCGCCCGGCGACGGATCAACCACAACAGTTTGGGAGAGGCCCTGCTCGCGCCATCCGGCGAGCAGGGCACTGCCCATGCGGCCACCACCAACGAGCAGGAGAGAAGGAAGAGCGGTCATGGCCGCTCTATGTCACGCTTCTCCGGCGCACTCCAGCATGGCGGCGTCCAAAGCCTCATCTGCACTCTTGCCGCCCCAGAGCACGAACTGGAAGGCGGGGAAGAAGCGCTCACACTCGGTAATGCCGATGTCGATCATATCCTCGATCGATTCCGCCGCCGCGCTCGGTGTGCCGCGCAGCAGCATGGCGTGGCGGTAGACCGGCATGCCCGTATCCTCATCCATGCCGAAATGGCCGATCCAGAGCCGCTCATTGGCCTTGGCCAGCAGCTCATACAGCGCACCGCGCTGCTTCACCGGGGCCTTCATATCGAAGGCGGCGGTGAAATGCATGACGGAAATCTCATCCGACCAGCAAAAAAACATGCCATAATCGCACCATTTGCCCTGCGCCTCGGCGGCGAGGTCGGACTCTGAGCGGCGGTCGAATATCCATTCATTGGCGGAAATGACCTGTTCAACCAGGTCGAGCGGGTTGGAGACGGTGGTTACGTCATCCTCGACGTGAGCCAGACTGGGCATGCAAGGGGCCTCCTTGTCACCATGGAAAACTGGGTGAGACGATTCTGGCCTCCCGCGCAGTGTTTCTCCCCACGACTCGGATTTTATTCAGTTTTGTGCGCTGCGTATATTAATAATGTGCCGTTACGCATTGTTTCTGGTTGCTGTCACCGATCTGCCGCAATGGACTTTTACCCTCTGAATGCCCAAATACGCACCGGATGCCTTAAGGACTCCTAAACATGACCAAACTTTCCTTCATTTCTCTGGCCCTTGCAGGCGGCCTGTTTCTGGCCCCTGCCCTGCCAGCTTTTGCCCAGGACCAGGGCCCGACGCCACGCCAGATCCAGACCCTCATCGATAATGGCCAGGATGCGCAGGCGGTGCAGACCCTCAAGGGCGTACTGCAGCAGCACCCGGATAGCGGCACCGGCTGGTATCTGATGGCCGAGGCGCAGGATGCACGCGGCAATGAAGGCGCCGCCGCGCAGGCTTTGGCCAAGGCCGACCAATACGCGCCGGGCCTGCCCTTCGCCGACCCGCAAAAGGCCGCCGCCCTGCGTGCCCATGTCAATGGCGGGCTTTCTTCTTCCGGCGCCCGCCATTCTGCTGGCGGGTTCAGCCCGGTTCTCCTGGTGATCGGCGGGCTGGTGCTGCTGTTCATTCTGCTGCGCCTGTTCTCCGGCTTCCGCCGGGGCGCGATGAATCCGGCCTACCGCCCCTACCCCGGCAACCCCAACGCGCCTTATGGCGCCTATGGCCCGAATGGCCCCAACCCTTACGGCCCGGCCAGTTCTGGGCCGATGGGCGGCGGGCTGGGCAGCTCGATCGTCACCGGCTTGGCGGCGGGTGCGGGTTTTGCCGCGGGTGAGCGGATTGTTGATGGGCTGATGGGTGGCCGCGACGCGCAAGCGGCGCAGCCGCAGCAGGATTTCACACCGGACCGCGATGACGGGCTGCTCGGCAATCCCGGCTGGGACGATGGCAGCGACGGCAGCGATGATTTGAATAATAATAGTTGGTGAGAGAGAGGCCGCTTTTTTGCAAAAAAGCGGCGCAAAAAACTCTTACAACTTGGTTTGGAAGCCTTTTCTCCATGGGTTGCCCAGGCATCCCATGGAGTTACAAACTCAGGCGGCGCCTTTTTTTAAAAGGGCGCTTCTTTTTTAGATCTTACGCATCAGCGGGCCATAATAGCGGCCCGTGCCGCCCAGTTCCGCCTCAATGCGGATGAGCTGGTTATACTTCGCGGTGCGGTCAGAGCGCGCCAGCGAACCGGTCTTGATCTGCCCGCAATTCGTCGCCACCGCGAGATCCGCGATGGTGGAATCCTCGGTTTCGCCCGAACGGTGGGACATCACGGCGGTATACCCGGCGCGATGCGCGATCTCGACCGCCTCCAGCGTCTCGGTCAGCGTGCCGATCTGGTTCACCTTCACCAGGATGGAGTTGGCCGTGCCAGCCTCGATGCCCCGGCGCAGGCGCACCGGGTTGGTGACGAACAGATCGTCGCCCACCAGCTGCACCTTGGCCCCAAGGCGGTCGGTCAGCGCCTTCCAGCCCGCCCAGTCATCCTCCGCGCAGCCATCCTCGATGGAGGCAATGGGGTAGCGGGCGCAGAGATCGGCCAGGTAATCGACCATCTGCCCGGCATCGAACGTCTTGCCCTCGCCTTCGAGGTTGTAGATGCCATCCTTGAAAAACTCGGTGGAGGCGCAATCCAGCGCGAAGGTGATGTCCTCGCCCGGCTTGTAGCCGGCCTTCTCGCAAGCCTTGGCAATGAAGCCCAGCGCCTCGTCAGCGGATTTCAGGTTCGGTGCAAAGCCGCCCTCATCGCCCACATTGGTGTTGTGCCCGGCATCATGGAGCTGCTTCTTCAGCGTCGCGAAAATCTCGGCGCCGATGCGCACAGCCTCGGCGATGGAGGACGCGCCGACCGGCTGGATCATGAATTCCTGGATGTCGATCGGGTTGTCGGCATGCTTGCCGCCATTGACGATGTTCATCATCGGCACCGGCAAGGTGCGGGCGGAAACGCCGCCGATATAGCGGTAGAGCGGCAGGCCGTTATCGACCGCCGCCGCCTTGGCCAGCGCCAGGGAGACGCCGAGAATGGCGTTGGCGCCGAGGCGCGCCTTGTTGGGGGTGCCGTCCAGGTCGATGAGGATATTGTCGATCCCGATCTGGTCCTCGGCATCCAGCCCGCCAATGGCGTCCAGAATCTCGCCCTCGACGGCCTGCACGGCCTTCAAGACGCCCTTGCCGCCATAACGGGATTTATCGCCATCGCGCAGCTCCACCGCCTCATGCGCGCCAGTGGAGGCGCCGGAGGGAACCGCCGCCCGGCCAAAGGCACCGGATTCCAGCAGCACATCAACCTCGACCGTTGGGTTGCCCCGGCTGTCGAGAATTTCACGGGCGACGATATCGGCAATGGCGGTCATGGACAGCTCCTATGGTTGCTGCCGCGAGGTAGACCACCCCCCGCCTCGGTGCAAGACGCGGTTTTTTACGCTGCTGTAAGCTGCAATGGCACTTCAAGCGCGCCGGTGGCCAAGCGGTAATTGGCCTGATCCGCAAATACGGCCCGCAGCAGCTGGTTGTTCAGCCCATGGCCGGTGCGGCTGCCTATGAAGCGGCCGCAAATGGGCGCGCCCGCGAGGTAGAGATCGCCGATTACGTCCAGCAGCTTATGACGCACGAATTCGTCGTCGTAGCGCAGACCCTCAGGGTTCATGATCTTTTCATCGTCCACCACCACGGCATTGGCGAGTGAGCCTCCACGGGCGAGGCCGGCCTTGTGCAGCGCCTCAATCTCACCGCGCAGCGTAAAGGTACGCGCCCGGGCGATCTCCGCCGCGAAGCCCTCGGGGGAGAGGTGGAAATGGTAGGCCTGGGCACCAATGGCCCGTGCCTGGAACTCGATGGAGAGAGAGATGTCAAAGCCCGTGCCGCCAGCCTGATGCGGGCGCAGTTCGGCGAAGGCGCCGTTCTGCTCCACGCGCACCGGGCGCAGAATTTCCAGCATCGGACGGGCGCCGCCATGCTCCACAATCCCGGCGCTCTCGACCAGGAACAGGAAAGGCGCGGCCGAGCCGTCAAACACCGGCAGCTCCGCTGCATCAACCTCAACCACAAGATCATCCACGCCAGCCGCCGCCAGGGCGGCCATCAGATGCTCGATGGTGCCAACTCTGGCAGCACCCAGGGAGAGCAGGGTGCAGAGCCGCGTGTCGGTCACACAGTCAAACCGGGCCGGGATTTCGACACCGAGATCGGTCTGGCGGAATAGGATGCCGGTATTCACCGGCGCCGGGCACAGCGTAATCCTCACATCCGCGCCGCTATGCAGCCCGCGGCCGACGGCCGAAATGGGGGCTTTCAAAGTCCGGCGGGAGACAGCTTCAAGCTGGATCATGCTGTACCTGTCACGCAAAGACGACATGCGAATCCTGTCCATTCATAGTGGCTTAAAGTTAGTCGCCGCGAAGCAGCACGGCCAATAAATCATTATTTCTGATTATGTCTTTGTAAGCCATTGTTTTTAAACAAATAACAAAATACAAATTCGGTTTTGTGTCACCGCAAGGGCTGGTCCACTATGCTTGTTCCAGGCGCCCGCGCATGCTCTGCTTTCGAAACAACCAAGGGAGCCAAGGCCATGATCGTCACGACAACGGAAAATGTCGCCGGATACAGGGTTCGGCAGACGCTTGGACAATGTTTCGGCGTGGTGGTGCGCAGCCGTGGGCTGGGCGGCAACATGATGGCTGGGCTGCGCTCGATCGTGGGCGGCGAGATCAAGGAATATACCTCGATGCTGGAGGAGGCGCGCCGCCACGCCGTGGACCGTATGGTGGCCAACGCCACCATGATGGGCGCCAACGCCATCGTGATGATGCGCTTCGATTCCTCTGAGATGGGCCAGACGATGAGTGAAATCGTGGCCTATGGCACCGCCGTGGTGCTGGAGCCCGCCTGACCATGCTGCGCGCCGTGGTACTGGCGCTGGGCCTGCTATGCTGCGCGGGCAGCGTGGTTGGGCTGGCTCTGGGGGCGGGAGGCGGCATGCTGGGGCTGCTGGTCTTCGGCGCGCTACTGCTAACGGGCACCTTGTTCGAGCGGCATTATCACCGCAACCTGTCCGCCCCGCCCGGCCCCGGCTGGGAGCGCACCGGCGAGCGCTTCAAGGACCCCGCCAGCGGCGAGGATTTGGAGGTCTGGTACAATCCGCGCAACGGCGAGCGCCGCTACGTAACCCGCCAATAAAAAACCCCGGACCTTGGCCCGGGGTTTTTCCTTTGAAGAGAGGTGCCGTTCTTACTGGTTGCGGCGCAGGAAAGCAGGGATTTCCAGCCCGACCTCATCCATCTGCGCCTGGCGGACGGCGGCGCGCGGCGCCTCAGGGGCCTCGTCGGCGCGCATCGCGGGCTCCTGCCTGTATTGCTGCGGCGCCGGGGCGGCGGCCTTGTGGGCACCGAAACCGAACACGGACTTGAAGATGCTGCCGGTCTTGGGCGGCTCAGGCGCGCGCACCGGCGTGGGGGCCGGGGCCATGGCCGCAGGGCGCACCGGGGCGGCCGAGCGCGGCGCGGCATAGGCATCCATGGCAACCTGCGCTTCCGGCATGGCCGGAGCAGCCTCGTGACCGCGCTCAACAAACGCCTTGGAGACAAGCGGCGCGGCCGGGGGCTCAGGCACATAACCAGCCGGGCGGGCCGAACCAGCGGCGCCCTGCTGCTGGGGGTGCTGCGTCGCCACCGCCTGCACGAAGCTGTTATTCTCCGCGCCGCCATTCACCACTTTCAGGTTCGGCATGGAGGCCGGCATGGAATCAATGCCCGTGGCCACCACCGACACGCGGATGCGGCCGGACATCGTCTCGTCCAGCGACATGCCGAACATGATGTTGGCGTCGGAATCGACCTCCTCGCTCACGCGGTTGGCGGCCTGGTCGATCTCGAACAGCGTCACGTCCGACCCGCCGGTGATGTTGATCAGCAGGCCACGAGCGCCCTTCATGTTCGTGTCTTCGAGCAGCGGATTGCTGATCGCGGCCTCGGCGGCGCGGATCGCGCGATCCTCGCCCTCGGCCTCGCCGGTGCCCATCATCGCCTTGCCCATCTCGCGCATCACGGAGCGCACATCGGCGAAGTCCAGATTCACGATACCGGGCATCACCATCAGGTCGGTCACGCCGCGCACGCCCATATAGAGCACGTTGTCGGCCATCTCGAACGCTTCTTTCCAGCCGGTGCGCTCATTGGCGACCTTGAAGAGATTCTGGTTCGGAATCACGATCAGCGTGTCGACATAGGCCTGCATCTCGACAATGCCGTCCTCGGCGGCGCGCATGCGGCGCTTACCTTCGAAGGCGAAAGGCTTGGTGACGACGCCGACGGTAAGAATGTCCCGCTCACGGGCCATGCGCGCGATCACCGGCGCGGCGCCGGTGCCGGTACCGCCACCCATGCCGGCGGTAATGAAGACCATGTGCGTGTTCTCAAGATGGCGCGCCAGATCGTCAGCGGCTTCATCGGCGGAGAGTTTACCGATGTCCGGACGGCCACCCGCGCCATTGCCCTGGGTCAGATGCGGGCCGAGCTGAATGCGCTTCTCGGCAAGCGAACGCTGCAATTGCTGCGCGTCCGTGTTGGCAACCACAAACTCCACGCCAGGGAGATTCATCTGGATCATGTTGTTCACGGCATTGCATCCGCCACCGCCGACGCCGAACACGGTGATGCGGGGCGTGAAATCCGTATGGGTGGGTTTATCAACCGACAAATGCAAAACCATGAGCTTTTCTCTCCTCAGACAGCATCGGTAAAGAACACGCCGTTTTCATGTCAAACACGATTTTTCAGAAAATCGACGAAACGGCTGAACCAGCCATGGCTGCGCTCCGTTTCGAAGTTGATGTCCTGCATCGTCTGGCCATCACCCGTGGCGAATGCAAGCAAACCGACAAGTGTAGCAAAATTCGGCGCCCCCGCCGCATCGGGCAGGCCGATGATGCTCACCGGGTGCCCCTGGCGCACGGGGCGTTCGAGAATTTGCGAGGCCAGATCGCGCACACCGCCAAGCTGCGAGGCGCCACCGGTGAGCACCACGCGGCCATTGCCGGCACGGCCCAAGCCCGCTGTTTCCAGACGGTCCTTGACCATCTCGAAAATTTCCTCGAAGTCGCGGCTTGATGCAGGAAATGAGATGCGAGCGCGGAACCTGCGCGATCTGGTGCTCCGCCTCGCCCACTGAAGGCACAGGCAGAAGCTCGCGCGCATCATCGGGCGAGGAATGGCAATTGCCATACAGGGCCTTCAACCGTTCCGCATGCGCGAGAGGTGTGGACAAACCCATCGCAATGTCGGCGGTGACATGGTTGCCGCCAACAGGAAGCTGCGCGGTGTGCAGCATCTGGCCTTCGAAAAACACCGCCATGGTAGTGGTGCCGCCGCCCATATCGATCACCGTGGCGCCCAGCTCACGCTCATCGCGCACCAAGGCAGCCAGCCCCGCCGCGTAAGGGGCCGAGACCAGGGCGGCGATATCCAGCTCACAGCGCGACAGGCAGGCGGCCAGCGTGCGCAGCGCCGTGCTGCTGGCATCCACCACATGCAGCTGCGCCGTCAGCGTATCGCAGAACAACCCGCGCGGGTCGGTCACACCTGGTGTTTCATCAGCGGAAAAATTGAGCGGCAGCGCATGGATCGTGACGCGCCCTTCGGTGGATGCACGCGCCCGCGCCTCACGCACCACGCGCCGGATGTCGTCCGTGTTCACGGCACGTCCATCGACGGGCCATTGCACGTTGAACAGGCGCGATTCCGGCTGGCCGCAAGAGAGGTTCACATAGACGGATTTGAGCCGCAGATCCGCCATATCCTCCGCCTGGCCGACAGCGGCGCGGATTGCACGCTCCGCCTCATCGAGATCGACAATACCGCCGGATTTGATACCCCGACTCTTCTGCCAGCCGAAGCCCAGAGCCCGCAGCCTGCCATCGGATTCCGCGCGGCCGATGAGGCAGGCGATCTTGGTGGAGCCGATATCCAGCACCCCGAACGGGCCGGATTTGACGTTGCGGTTTCGCTGCGTTTCTTCCGGCGGCGGCTTTACCCCGCCATCCAGCACTGGCGGGCGGCGCGTCATGCTGTTCATTGTCCCTCCTGCCGCTTATCGGGTTTGTTTTTTGTATTCGGCGGCGGCGTGACATAAGGCCGCACCATCATCCGCCCGGCCTGGCGCAGATCAATTGCTTCCACCGGCCTGTCGAGCAACTGCATGGAATCCTGCAGCGAAGCAATCTGCGCGATCGCCCCCGCCTCATTCTCGGTGGGCAGTTTTACCACCGTCTGGTTCTTCAGGATCAGATTCCAACGCAGCCCATCCACACGCTCCGCCGCCGCGACATGCGAAAGTACGCTAGGTTCAGCCTGCAACTCAGGGATCAGCGTGCTGGCCTGCTGCGGGGCATCGCTACCAGAGAGCAATAGCAGGGAGGGCTCGCGCCGCTTGGCCGAAGCCGCATCCTGATCGGCGATGACATCGCCCTTCTTGTCTATAAGCTGAAACACGACATGGCCGTTCTGGACCGTCTGCCAGACGGCATACACGTCGCGCTCGGCGATATTGATCACCAGCGTACCGGGCAGGATACGCTCCACCGTCGCGGACTGCACCGGCCCCAGCGCTTGCACCCGCTGCTGGATGCCGTTCAAGGCAAACCCGAAGGTCGGGTCTCCATCCTTCACACCAATGGCCTGATCCAACGCCGCCTGATCGGTGGTCGCCGCCCCATGGGTCACAACATTGGTGATGCGAAAACCGATACCCGCCAGCGCATCGGCCAGCAGGCCGGGCTGCACCACGCGGGCCGGCGCCGCGGGAGCAGCGCTGACCGTGGCGGGCTGGGGCTGGGCCACGTGCGGGGCGCTGGGCAGGCTGCGCACCAGTTCCGCCCCCACCACCAGCACGCCCCCCGCACCCAGAATCCACAGCCCTGGCTTCAGGCTGCGCTTCACACGGCGGAAAAACAAAGTGCGTTGCGTCAGCCTATCTTGCGGCGGCGCGGGTTTGCGCGCGCGCGTGCTGCGCGGGCGCGTGGAGGTGGCGATCGGGCGTTCCAGCGTTTCTACACGCGGCATGCGGCCCTCTCCACCATCCAGGCGCAGAGCGCGGGAAAGTCCATGCCTTCGTGCGCCGCCTGCTCAGGCAGCAGGGAGGTCGCGGTCATGCCCGGCTGGGTGTTCACCTCCAGCAGGATCAGGCGGCCAGTTTCCTCGTCATAGCGCAGATCGGCGCGCGAGGCGCCACGGCAACCCAGCGCCTTGTGCGCCGCCACCGCGATCTCCTTCGCGGATTTCGCGATATCGGCAGGAACTTGCGCCGGCAGCACATGGCGCGAGCCGCCGGCTGCATATTTGGCGTGATAGTCGTAGAATTTTTCAGCCGACAGAATTTCCGTCACCGTCAAAGCGCGATCTTCCAGCACCCCCACGGTGAGTTCGCGGCCCGGAATATATTGCTCCACCATCGCCGGGCCGAACTGCCAGCTGGCGACGATCTCGGCGCGGTGATTATCGCCTTCTTTGACAATGGAAACGCCGACGGAAGAGCCTTCATTCACCGGCTTCACCACATAGGGGCGCGGCAGCGGGTCGGCATCGGCCAGTTCGGCGATGTCGATGACCTTGTGCGGCGCCACCGGCAGCCCGGCGGAGGCGAACAAGGCTTTCGCGGCTTCCTTGTCCATCGCCAGGGCGGAGGCGCGCACGCCGGAATGTGTGTAGGGCAGACCAATATAATCCAGCACGCCCTGGATGGTGCCATCCTCGCCGAAGCGCCCATGCAAAGCGTTGAACACGGCATCCGGCCGGGGCGTTAAGGCCGCCAGCAGCGCGCCGAGATCTTCCGCTGACCACAACCGGCGTGACCTCATAACCGGCCTTGCGCAGCGCCTTCGCACACCTGCTCGCCCGAATTGAGCGAAACTTCCCGCTCGGACGACATGCCGCCCATCAGCACCGCTACACGCATCACGCAGGCACTCCGATCCGTTTGATTTCCCAGCGTAGCGACACGCCGGATTTCTGTTCCACGCGCCGGCGCACCTCTTCGCCCAGCCCTTCCAGCTCGGCGGCCGTGGCATCGCCGAGATTCAGCAGGAAATTGCAATGCAATTCCGAAACCTGGGCATTGCCCATGCGCAGGCCGCGGCAGCCTGCGGCGTCCACCAGCTCCCACGCCTTCTGCCCTTCCGGGTTGGCGAAGGTGGAGCCACCCGTGCGGGCGCGCACGGGCTGGGTGGCCTCGCGTTTGGCCTTGATCTCGGCCATTCGCGCGCCGATCAACGCCGCCTCGCCAGGCCGGGCGCGCAAGCGCGCCCGCACCACGACCGCATCCGCAGGCAGGCTGGAATGGCGATAGGATAGCCCTAGATTCTGCACGGAAAGCCGCGTCACCTCGCCGGATCGGCGTAACAATCTCCACCCAGTCCAGAACCCCCGCCATGTCACCGCCATAGGCGCCTGCATTCATCGCCACGGCACCGCCGATAGTACCGGGAATGCCGGAGAGAAACTCCAGCCCCGTCAATCCCGCCGCCGCCGCATGTTCCGACACAGTGACATCCAAAGCCGCCGCACCGGCGATGATCCCATCCGGCTCAACCTCAACCTCGCCAAAGCCACGCGCCAGCTTGATGACGACACCATTGAGGCCGCCATCGCGCACGATTAGGTTGGAAGCGGCGCCGATCACCGTTACCGGCATTTCCAGAGGCAGGCCGCGCATGAAATCGCACAGATCCTCGACATCGGCCGGGCGGAGCAGAAACTCCGCCGGCCCGCCGACGCGAAACCACGTCATCGGCGCCAACGCTTCTTGGCTTCCTTCAGCCGCCCGCGCGTCGCCGGGATTGTGCTTGCCATCATCGCCGCATCCCCGCCGCTTTGCGCCTGCGCCTGCAACTCGTCCAATCTGCTGCGGCAGCGCCGCAGCCCATTGGGTGATGCTGCCCGCACCAAGGCAGACAACGAAATCGCCATGGCGGGCGATGGCGTGCACCATCTCGGGCAGATGCCAGGGATCGGCCATCGACACCACGGAGCGGTGGCCGCGCGCGCGCAAACCTTCCACCAGCGCGTCCTTGTCCACGCCCTCGATCGGCTGTTCGCCCGCTGCGTACACATCCGCGACGATGACGGTGCCGGCATCGTTCATGCAGGCGCAGAATTCCTCGAACAGGCTCTGCAGGCGCGTGAAACGGTGCGGCTGCACCACCGCCACGACATCGCGCGCGCCCGCCTGGCGCGCCGCCTTCAGCACCGCGGCGATCTCCACCGGGTGATGGCCGTAATCGTCGATCACGGTGATCCCGCCCGCCTCGCCGGTCTTGGTGAAGCGGCGCTTCACGCCGGCGAAATTCGCGCAGCGCGGTCTTGATCTGCTGCTCGTCGACCTCCATCTCCAACGCCACGGCAATCGCCGCCAGCGCATTCTGGACATTATGGTTGCCCAGCATCGGCAGCGTGAACGGGCCGACGCGCCGCGCCCGCCCGGAGATGCGATCGGAGACGCGCACCTCGAACGTCGCGCCATCCTTGGAGGTGATGATGCGCTCCGCGCGGACATCCGCCTGCGGCGAAAAGCCGTAGGTGATCAGGCGATGATCCGAGAGCGTCAGCGATCATCTGCTGCACGGCGGGATGGTCGATGCAGAGCACCGCGAAACCGTAGAAGGGAATGTTGGCGACGAATTGGCGGTAGCCCGCCTCCATCGCCTCCTTGCTGCCCCAATGGTCCAGATGCTCCGGGTCCATATTGGTGACGATGGTGATGACGGAAGGCAGGCGCAGGAAGGAGCCATCCGAATTCATCGGCCTCCACCACCATCCAGTCGCCCGAGCCCAGCCGCGTGTTGGAGCCATAGGCATTGATGATGCCGCCATTGATCACGGTGGGATCAAACCCCGCCCCTTCAAGCACCGCCGCGACCAATGAGGTGGTGGTGGTCTTGCCATGGGTGCCACCGACGGCCACGGCCCATTTCAGGCGCATCAGCTCGGCCAGCATTTCCGCGCGCCGCACCACGGGAATGAGCTTGGCGCGCGCGGCCACCACTTCTGGATTATCCTTCGGCACGGCGGTGGAGATCACCACCACCTGGGCATTGCCGAGATTCTTCGCATCATGCCCCACCGCCACCGAAATCCCGGCGGCACGCAGGCGCAGCACATTGGCATTTTCGGAGAGATCGGAACCCTGCACCTGGTAACCCAGCTCATGCAGCACCTCGGCGATGCCGGACATGCCAATGCCGCCGATGCCGACGAAATGCAGCGGCCCGATGGAAAGCGGCAGCGCCCTCATGCCCGCACCCTTTCCTGCACCAGATCCGCCAGCCGGGAGGCCGCCTGCGGTTCACCCACTTGCGCGCAAGCCACCGCCGCGTTCGTCAAACTCTCAGGATTCATCAAAAAAGTCTCAATCTCTTTCGCCAAAATTTCAGGTGTCAGCCCGGCCTGGTCCAGCCGCAGCGCCGCCCCGCATGCGCCGCCAGCGCATCGGCATTGGCGCGCTGATGGTCGTCGATGGCGCCGGGCAGCGGAATGAAGATCGCAGGCCGACCCGCCACCGCGATCTCCGCCACGGTGGAAGCGCCCGCGCGGGCGATGACGAGATGCGCGCGCTTCAGCAGCGCGGCGACATCAGTAAAGAACGGCGACAGCTCCGCCTGATCCCGGCCTCTTTCAGCACGTGCCGCGCCGCCTCGATATCATCCGCACGGCATTGCTGCGTCACATGCAGACGCGCGCGCAATTGCGCTGGCAGCAAGGCCAGCGCCGCCGGAACCAGAGTGGAAAACACCTTTGCGCCCAGAGAACCGCCGACCACCAACAGCTCCACGATTTCACCCGGCGCCGTGTAGCCCTGTCCGTAAAGTTCGGTGATCGCCGGGCGCACCGGGTTGCCTACCACAACATGCTTCACATTTTCAGGCAGGCGTTGCGTGTTGGCGAAATTCAGCGCCAGCAGGCCGGCGAAACGGCTCAGAAAGCGGTTGGCCCGGCCCAGCACGGCGTTCTGCTCATGCAGCACCACCAGCGGTTTAGCTCCCGCCATTGTCGCTGCCGCCAATACCGGCGGCACGGAAGGATAGCCGCCGAACGCCACCACCGCGCCCGGTTTCAGCCCGCGCAGAATCCCACGCGCCTGCAACACGCCTTGCGCCAGCGCCAGCGCCCCCTTGGCGGCACGGGAAAACCCGCGCCCGGCCAACCCCGCGCCCGCCACCACATGTTTCTCAGTCTGCGCGAAGACGGGCGAAGCCAGGCCGCCGGACCGTGCATCGGTCAGCAACACCACGCGCTCGCCGCGGCGCAAAAGCTCCGCCGCCAGCGCCTCGGCCGGGAAGAAATGCCCGCCCGTGCCCCCTGCGGCGATGACGATCGGCTTATGCGCCTGCGCCCTCATTGCGTGTCTCCCGCATGGCGTTTGCGCGTCAGCGCCAGCAGGAAACCCATCTGGATGGAAATCGCCAAAGCCGAGCTGCCGCCATAGGAAATAAAAGGCAGCGTCATGCCCTTGGTGGGAATCAGCGACAGCGATGAGGCCATGTTGACGAAAGCCTGTAACCCGAACCCCGCGATCAGCCCACCCGCCGCCAGCACCACGAACAGGTTGGGTTCCGCCAGCAGCCGCACGAAGGCGCGCAGCACGATGGCGGCGAACACCGCGATGATGAAGGCGCAGAAGAACAGCCCGAACTCCTCCCCCGCCACGGCGAAAACGAAATCAGCGCGCGCATCCGGCAGGAAGTGCTTCACCTGCCCTTCACCCGGCCCCAGCCCGAACATGCCGCCATTGCCGAAGGCCATGAGCGCCGTTTGCGCCTGGCTGCCTTTCGGCGGGTCGATGAACATCATCACGCGCGTATGCACGTGGGTGATGAAGAGGAAGGCATAGATGCCCGCCAGCACCACCAGCACCGCTGCGACAGCCACCCATTTCATGTCCATCCCGTCCAGATAGAACTGGGTGAACACCACCATGGTGAACAGGAAGGTCATGCCGATATCGGGCTGCATCTTCAAAAGTGCGGCGGTGGCGATATAGACGCAGAGCGCCGCCCGCTTGCCGGGAAAACCCGGCGTGCGACGGGATTCCGCGATGCACCAGCCAGTGATGATGATGAAGGCGGGGCGCAGAAACTCGGAAGGCTGGATGGTAAAGCCGGGCAGCGAGAGCCAGCGCCGCGCGCCATCCACCTCGGTGCCGTGCAGAAGGGTGAAGGAGGTGAGCAGATAGAACAAAATGCCCATGCCAAGCGCGGCCAGCTTCACCTGCCGCAGATTGAGCATGGACATGAACAGCATCGTCAGCCCGCCAAGCACCAGAAAGCCGATCTGCTTGATCATCGCCAGCGTGCGCGGGTCGGTGATATGGGCGGAAAGCCCCGGAGAGGCCGCCAGCGCCAGCACGTAGCCGATAGCCAGCAGCACGGCGAGCGCCATCAGCGTCACGCGGTCCACGCTCCACCACCAACGCCCGACCAGAGACGTATCAGCGCGGGAGAGTTGTGGCATTATTCCACTCCCTCTCTCGCCAGGGCGGCGAAGCGATCGCCGCGCACCTCGAAATTCGGAAACTGGTCGAAGCTCGCCGTGGCGGGGGAGAACAACACCACGCCGCTGGCGCCCTTGGCCGCCGCGAAGGCCGCCGGCACCGCCTTTTCCAGCGTGCCGACATATTCATTGGCCACCCCCGCCGCGCTCAGGCATTGGGCGAAAGTCTCGCCATCCTGGCCGATCAGAAAGGCTTTCTCGATGCGCGGGAACAAGGGCGCCAAGTCCTCGATGCCACCTGCCTTGGCCACCCCGCCCGCAATCCAAACGAAATGGTCGAACACGCTCATCGCCCGGCTGGCGGCATCCGCATTGGTGGCCTTGCTGTCATTGATAAAACGCACACCATCCCGCACCGCCACTTCCTGCGCCCGGTGGGCAAGGCCGGGGAAGCTCTTGATCCCCTCGGCAATCACAGCTTCGGACACACCCAGAGCCCGCGCCAAAGCGGCGGCGGCCAGGGCGTTCTGGGCGTTATGCTCGCCGGAAAGCGCCTTGGCGCCAGTTTCCTGCCCCTTGCCGGAAATCTCGATCACCTTGGCTGGGCGGGTCTTCAGCCAGACGGCCATTTGGCGGGAAGGCTCATCATCCATCCCGATCACCGCCGTGCAGCTTTCATCCTGGCGCGCAAAAATCTCCCGCTTGGCGGCCTCGTAACCTGCCATGTCGCCATGGCGGTCCAGATGGTCGGGCGAAAGATTAAGCATTGAAGCAGCATCGAAGCGCAACGATTCGAGTCTCTCCAACATATAGCTGGACATTTCGAGCACATAGACGCCGTTGTCAGGCAGAATCGGCAATGAGAGCGCCGCAGGCCCCAGATTCGCCCCCGCCGCGTTTGGCACGCCCGCCACGGTCAGTATATGCGCCAGCAAAGCGGTGGTGGTGGATTTGCCGTTGGTGCCGGTAATGCCCACGAATCGCGCCTTGCTGCCCAGCGCCCGCACGGCCTGGTAGAGCAGCTCAGCATCGGTGAGAATCGGCACGCCGTTCGCCAGCGCCCAGCTGGCTTCCGGGTGCGGCTTGGGCAGACGGTGGGGAATGCCCGGTGAGAGCACCAGCGCATCGAATCTCTGCTCCGCCTCGCTCGGGCGGCCGACCCTGAACCCCTCCGCCGCGGCGGCTTCGCGGGATGCCTCGCCATCGTCCCACACCACCACATCCGCGCCGAATTCCTTCAGGCGGTTGGCGGCCGGCATCCCGGCCCGGCCCAGCCCCACCACGGCAAAGCGCTTTCCGGAAAAGGGCGTCATCTGATCTTCAAGGTGGCGAGACCCACCAGCCCCAGAATCATGGAGATGATCCAGAAACGGATCACGATGGTCGGCTCCGCCCAGCCCTTCTTCTCGAAATGATGATGCAGCGGCGCCATCAGGAACACGCGCCGCCCGGTGCGCTTGAACCAGAACACCTGCACGATGACGGAGATGGTCTCGACCACGAACAGCCCGCCGACAATGGCCAGCACGATCTCATTCTTCGTCGCCACAGCCACAGCGCCCAGCGCCCCGCCCAGCGAGAGCGAGCCGGTATCGCCCATGAACACCGCCGCCGGCGGCGCGTTGAACCACAGGAACCCCATGCCCGCGCCGATGAGCGCGGAAAGAAACACGGTGAGTTCGCCCACGCCGGGAACGAAATGGATTTCCAGATAACCCGCGAAAATACGGTTGCCGACCAGATAGGCGATGAGCCCGAACACCCCCGCCGCAATCATTGTCGGCACGGTTGCGAGGCCATCCAGCCCGTCGGTGAAATTCACCGCGTTGGCCGAGCCCATCATCACCAGCAGGCCGAAAATGGGGAACAGGAAGCCCAACGGAATCAGCAAATTCTTGAACAGGGGCACGGCAATGCCATCGGCGATGGCGGGGGGCATCAGATGCACCATCCAGAGTGCTGCCACCAGCCCAATTGCCGCCTCGCCCAGCAGCCGCATGCGGCCGGAAACCCCCTTGGTGTTGCGCTTGGTCAACTTCAGGAAATCATCCGCGAAACCGATGGCGCCATAGCCGAAGGTCACCATCATGGTGGCCCAGACATAGCCGTTGGAGAGGTCCGCCCAAAGCAGGGTCGAAGCGCCCAGCGCCAACAGGATGAGCGTGCCGCCCATAGTGGGCGTGCCTTTTTTCTCGATCAGATGGCGCTCGGGCCCATCGGTGCGGATGGGCTGGCCATGACGCTGCATGGCGCGCAGCTTGCGGATGAGCTTCGGCCCCACCCAGAAACTGATGACCAGCGCCGTCAGGCAGGCTCCGCCCGCCCGGAAGGTAATGTACCTAAACAGGTTGAAGAAATGGACATATCCGGCGAGCGGAAGCAGGAGCCAGTAAAACATCAGCCGGAACTTTCCAGGGCAAAAATCACATCACGCATGCGGCTGCCGAAGCTGCCCTTGACCAGCACGGCATCGCCATCGCGCAGCGCGGCTTTGACCAAGGGTGCCAGCGTGACCGCGTCAGGCGCATGCGCGCCCTGCATCGCCCGGGGTAGCGATTCGAACAAAGCCCCGCAGCAGGGCCCGGCGGCAAAAACCACATCCGCACTCTCACGCAGCGCTGGCGCCAAGGCCAGATGCTCCGCCTCGGCGTGCTCGCCAAGCTCCAGCATATCCCCCAGCACCGCCACATGGCGGCCAGTCTGGAGTTTCAACACCGAAAACGCCGCCCGCATGGAGGCGCCGGAGGCATTGTAGCTCTCATCCAGCAGCAGAATTTTGGCCCCACTTGGCAGCACCAACTCCCGCCGCGCCCCGCGCCCCTCATAGGGGGCAAAACCGCTCAGGGCGGCGGCGGCTTTTTCAACATCCAGCCCCAGGGCGGCGGCGGCGGTGAGCACCGCCAGCGCGTTACTGGCCATGTGCCGGCCGGGGGCGGCAAGGCGGAAATAGAGTTTTTTGTCGAGAATTTCCGCCGCGACCGCGGAGGTTTCCGGCCCGCCCAACACGTCCAGCAGACGCGCTTCGGGGCCGTTGAACAAAAGCGCGCAATGGCCGGGCGGCACCGCTTCGCGCAGCGCTTGCAAATAAGCCGTCTCCCCCGGAATCACCGCCTTTCCGCCCGGCGCCAACGACGCATAGATACTGGCCTTCTCCTTGGCGATGGCCAGTTCCGAGCCCATCAGCCCGAGATGCGCGCGGTCCACGCAGGTGACGATGGCAACATCCGGCCGCACCAGGGCGGCCAAAGGTGCGATCTCGCCGGGATGGTTCATGCCGATCTCGAATACACCAAAGGCGGTGTCCCGGGGCATGCGCGCCAAGGTCAGCGGCACGCCGATATGGTTGTTGAAGCTCGCTTGCGCCGCATGCACCGGGCCGAAAGCTGAAAGGGTACGGCGGAGCATCTCCTTCACCGTGGTCTTACCGACGGAGCCCGTCACCGCCACGGCTTTCGCGGCGGAACGTGTCCGCGCCGCCTTGCCCAAAACCTCCAGCGCCTTCAGCGTGTCCGGCACCAGAATGGCATTGCCCGCCATGGGCCGGGAGACCAACGCAGCCGCCGCCCCCTTGGCAAAGGCGGCGTCCACGAAATCATGCCCGTCCCGCACATCGGACAGCGCCACGAACAGGTCCCCGGGCTGGAGCGTGCGGGTATCGATGGAGATGCCGGAAACATCCCAGGCCTGCGGCACGCCCAGCGCCGTGTTCAACTCATCGGCGGTCCAGAGCGCGCTCATGCCGCGCCTCCCAGCTCACGGATGACCGAGGCATCGTCGAACGGAATCACCTCGCCCTTCACGATCTGCCCCTGCTCATGCCCCTTGCCCGCCACCACCAGCACATCCCCCTCCCGCAGCCCCTCCAGCGCGGCGGCGATGGCGGCGCGGCGGTCGCCAATCTCGATGGCACCGGGGCAAGCGGCCATGATGGCCTGGCGGATCAATGCCGGGTCCTCGCTGCGGGGATTGTCGTCGGTCACGATCACCACATCCGCACCCTTCGCGGCGGCCTCGCCCATCAGCGGGCGCTTGCCGGCATCGCGGTCGCCACCGGCGCCGAAGACGATATGCAGCCGACCGGTGGCGTGTGGGCGCAGGGCGAAGAGCACGCGGGCAATCGCATCCGGCGTATGAGCGTAATCGACATAGGCGGCGGCGCCGTTGGGCAGCACCAGAGCGCGCTCCAGCCGCCCGCGTACACCGCGCAACTGCGGCAACAAGGAGAATGCGCCGGCAATTCCCACAGCTTCGGCCAGGCTGGCAGCCAGAGCCGCGTTATCGGCCTGGAAGCGCCCGGGCAGATGCAGTTCCACCCCCCGGCCATTCACTTGCACGAGTTGCCCATCGGGCCTTGGCTCCACCCGCTCCACCGCCACGGTTTCGAATTCCTGCCCCTGGGCAGCGGCCAGCTCCTTCAACCGTGCCAAAATCTCGGGCGCCAGATCCGCCATCGCCCGTGCCGCGCCGCCGCGCTTCAGCAAAGCTTCGAACAGACGCAGCTTGGCAGCGCCATAGGCTTCCATGGAGCCATGGTAATCCAGGTGGTCGCGCGTGAGGTTGGTGAAACCAGCCGCCGCGAAGCGCAGCCCATCCAGCCTGTGCTGGTCCAGCCCGTGGCTGGAGGCTTCCATCGCCACATCGTTCACCCCTTCCCGCGCCAGCCCGGCCAGGGTCTGCGCCAGCGTCACCGGGTCCGGCGTGGTCAGGCTGCCAGAAGGCTCATGCCCGGGCGCGATCACCCCCAGCGTGCCGACGGAGGCCGCCTTGCGCCCGGAGAGCGCAAAAATCTGCCGCAGAAAATCCACCGTGCTGGTCTTGCCATTGGTGCCGGTGACGGCGACCAGCCGCTCCGGCAGGCGGCCGAAAAACTCCACCGCCAGCTCCGCCAGCTTCGCCCGCGCATCCGGCGCCGTGATCAGCCGGCGCGGGGGCACGCCCGGTGGCCAGGCCGTGCCTTCTGGCGCCAGCACCGCGATGGCGCCCTTGGCCACCGCCTCAGCGATAAAGCGGCGGCCATCGGCCTTCACGCCCGGCAGGGCGGCGAACAGATAGCCCGGCTGAACCGCCCGGCTGTCCGCTGTGATGCCTACTACCCCCTGCATGTCAGCCTTGCTCATCTCCAGTGTCCCGCGCGGTCATGTGGCTGCCCATCATCGGCGAGACCGGCGCCATGATTCCGTTATGCAATGGTTTGCGCCCAGTGGAGGCGGCAGCCCGCGCCGGCGCGGCCTGGGCGGGCTGAGCCTCTGCCGTCGCCTCCGGTGGTTTCTTGCCCATCAGCTCATAAGCAAAGCCATTGGCCCCAGGCGGCAGCGGGTCGTCCGGCCCCAGCGCGCGCTGCCCCGGCGGCGGGGTGGGGTTCAGCGGCACGGTCAGTTGCGCGTCAAGTTGCGCCAACTCATCGCCTGTGGAGGGCATAATGCCGAGCATCGGCCCCATACGGGCAATGATCCGCGCCACCGTCGGCGCCGCGATAAAGCCGCCGGTGGTAAAGCCGTAAGTGGTGGCGTCCGGCTTAGGCTGCAGCACCAGCACATATATGACATATTGCGGATCCTGCATCGGGAATGCCGCCATGAAGGACGCGTTGTTGGTGTGCTTGAGATAGCGGCCATTGGGTCCCACCACCTGCGCCGTGCCGGTTTTACCGCCGACCACATAGCCAGGCACCGCGGCATTCTTGCCGGAGCCGAACAGCACCACATTGGTCATCAGCTTGCGCATCATGTCCGAGGTGGATTGCTGCATGATCCGCACGCCCTGCGGCTGCGGCCCGTCCGGGTCCACCTTCAGCAAGGTGGGATCATACCGGATACCGCCATTGACGATCGGCGCCACGGCGGTGACGAGCTGCAAGGGCGAAACCGCGATGCCCGCGCCAAAGGATACCGTCATCGTCGCGGCCAGCCCCCAATTGCTCTTGGAGGGGAATAGCGGCATCGGCGGGCCGGGCAGCTGGATGTTGAGCGGCTGGAAGAATTTCTGCTTGGCGTACCAGGCCTGCTCGATCTGCGGCCCCAGGATGGTGGCAATGCGCGAGGCGCCGATATTGGAGGAGACGTTGAGGATCTCCGGCACCGCCATCCATGTATGAACCGGCTCGAAATCGGTGATCTGGAAACGCCCGATCTGCAGCGGATGAGTGGTGTCAAAATAATCCCACCAATGGATCAATCCGCTATCCAGCCCCATCGACACGATTTGCAGCTTGAACACGGAACCCGGCTCGTAATTGCCGTTCACGCAACGGTCGAACTGCTCATTGGGCACGACCGAGCGATAATCGTTCACGTCGTAATCCGGCAGGCTGGCCATCGCCAGAACCTCGCCGGTATGAACATTCATCACGATCGCGCAGGCGCCGGGGGCCTGGAACTCCTTCACCGCCGCGGCCAGCTCGTCATGAACGATACTCTGGATTCCGGCATCGATGGAAAGCTGCAGCGGCTGCGGATCGGTGGTCAGGCGCTTGTTGAAATATTTCTCAACCCCCGCGAGCCCGGAGGAATCGATATTCACACCTCCCAAAATATGCGCGGCCAGATCGCCGTCCGGGAAATGGCGTTCCTCGCGGTTCTCGAAGTAAACTCCCGGAATGCCCAGCGAGTTCACCGCCATCTCTTCCTGCGGGGTCAGGCGGCGGTCGAGATAGACGAATTCCTTGCGCTTATCCTGCGGCGCATCGGCGCCGAGTTCATGTGCCAGCCAAGCCTGGTTCGTGCCGGGCAAGGCGTTGGCCAGCAGCGTCGCCGCCGCCTGCGGGTCCGGCACCTGCTGCGGGTCGGCATACAAAGAGGCGCCAGGCAGCGAAACGGCAAGAATGGTGCCGTTGCGATCGACGATATCGGCTCGCCCGGGCGGGGGCGGCGTCACGCTCAATTTCGGCGTCATCGCCGCGATCTGCGCGGCACTGGGATGAATCGGGCTCACCACCGTTGCCCAGATAAGTTTCAGCGCCAGCACGCTATAAAGCCCAATGAACAGGAACGCGCCGATCACCACCCGGCCCCGCGCGCGCTCCAGCGCGGTTCGCTGGTCCAGATCAGGGCTGGTGACGCGCACAGTCTCCATCGCCGGCGTCGCGCCGCCACGCCCCGTTCCGCCCTTCCTGCGGGAAGGCGGCGGGCCGTCCGGCCGTAGGTTGAGAGTCAATTCTGGCTCCCGGTCTGCGCCATACCGAGAAGGGAACCGCCGCTCAGAGACGACGCGGGCTGTGGTTCAACCGCTGCCTCCGCCGTCGCACGCACACGCACCACCTGTGCCCCCATGGGCAGCATTCTCGCCTGGTGTGAGGCGGGCCCAGCCGGGGCAATGGCGCTGGCCGAGGCAGCATAAAACGCACCCGTCGCATGCGCCGCCGCCTGACGCACCATGGCCTCAGGCAAATTATGGGGCACGCCTTTAACGCTGGCCAAACGCTCCGAGGCATGCCGCTCCGTGGCGCGCGGACGAAGCGGACGACGTGACTGCACAGTGGCGGACGGCGCCGCGTTATCGGCAAGCTGTTGCGTGGACGGCGCGGGCTTGGCGGGCGCGGCACTGGCCATGGTGACGGCCTTGCTTGCCTGCACGGCGGCAAGATGCCCCTGCACCTCAATTGGCGGACCGGCAGGTGCTGCTGGCGCATTGCCGGCACCGGGGATCGCCGGCACCTCATCCTGCGGATTGCTAAACGGCGCGGCGCTGCCAGGCGCCGGCAGGCTGCTCGCCAGCGAACCCAGCGTGACCAGCTGCCCCGGCTTCATCGGCTGCAACCCGGTGAATTGCGCGGCGAGCGCGGCAATGCGCGACGGGTCCGCCTCCAGAGCCCACTGCGCCTGCAGCACGCGGATGCTCTGCTCATCCTGACGGCTGCTCTCGGCCACCTGCTCAAGCTGGCCCTCAAGCGCCTGGCTCTGATGCTTGACCACGAACAGATACGCACCGGAAAGCGCGAAAAGCAGGCCGGTCAGAAAGGTGAAGGGCCGGACGATCATGCCGCGAACCTTTCCATGACCCGCAGCTTGGCGCTGCGCGCGCGGGGGTTGGCACGAATTTCAGCCGCCCCAGGCAGGATTGGCGATTTGGTCACCAGCCTGAAACGGGGCGCGGCCACTGGCGCCAAACCGGCCGGATCGTGCCGGGAAGCCGCCGGCACGCGCCCTGCCTGCGCCGCGAAGAAATGCTTCACGATCCGGTCCTCCAGCGAATGAAAGCTGACCACAACAAGCCGCCCGCCCGGCTTCAGCATCGCAGCCGCCTGCTCCAGAGCCGCCTCGATATCGGTCAGCTCCTCGTTCACGGCGATGCGCAGCGCCTGGAAGCTCCTGGTCGCTGGGTCGATGCCCGATTTGTCCGGTCTCACAACACCCCGTATCACGCCGGCCAGATCCGCCGTCGTCGCAAATTTTTGCAGCTTGCGCCGCTCGACGATTGCTTTCGCAACCCGCCGCGCGGCTTTTTCGTCACCATATTTGTACAAAATATCGGCAAGCTCGGATTCGGCGCAAAGATTTACGATCGTTGCAGCATCGCGACCGTCGCGACCCATCCGCATATCCAGCGGCCCATCCTGCCGGAACGAGAAACCGCGCGCTGGATCATCGATCTGATAGGAGGAAAGCCCCAGGTCAAACACCGCACCATCCAGGACCTCGACCTTGCGCGCCGCCATCATTTCAGAAAGATCGCTGATCCTGCCTGGCATGATTTCAAACCTATCAGGATAGGCCGCGCGCAAAAAGTCCGCCCTCGCAACAGCGTCCGGATCACGGTCGATGGCATAAAGCCGGCAGGAAGCAGCCTCCAGAATGGCGCGCGAATAACCGCCACCGCCAAACGTGCCGTCAAGATACACACCGCCATCGGCAAGCTGCAACGCCGCCACCGCTTCATCGCGCAGCACCGAAATGTGTGAATATTCCATCATACTGGCGCTCCGAAGCTGAGTTTGGGCGCCATGGCGCGGGAGGCATCACGGAACGCCTTGCCCGCAGCCGGCTCCCAGATCAGAAAATGATCACCCCGGCCCATGAAGAACACCGCGTCAGACAGGCTGGCGACCTCCGCCAGATAGCCGGTGATGAGGATGCGCCCCTGCCCGTCCAGCTCCACCTCTTCGGCATCGGAATAAACCTGCGTCTGCAGCCCTACCTGCTCACGGCTCATTTCCGGCATCGCGTCCACCTTGGCCTGGAAGCGCTCGTAATTCGGCAGCGGCCAAGCTTCCACGCAGCCTTCGATGAAAGAGGGGCGCAGGACCAGCGTCGTCTCGGGGCGGTCCTTCCAGGCGGCACGGAACGACGCCGGGACGGACACCCGCCCCTTCGCGTCACGCTTGTTCTCGTGGCTGCCAAAGAATTGCTTCATCGCCCCCAGGCCGTAACCCCTTTCGCCTCCACCCAAATTTACCACTTCATGGGAAAACATGGGTTTTAACTCCACTATCATGCCCCCTGACGCCCGTCAAAGAGAATCGGCCAATTCCGCCACACGGACGGATCGGCAGCCTCCAGGGATTCCGTGGAATTTTCTTCATCCGTTCTTTTTATGTTCCAAAACCATTCTGGTTTTAAAACAAGGATCCAGACGGCCTGTAAGCCGGGTTCTGTCCACGCCCGCAAACGGGCGCTGGACGGCCATTCCTCTGGGACGGATGTTGCCACCCGCCTCAAGCAACCAACCCGGGCGGCAAGCCGGAAATAGCTTTACGCCCCTGCGTTGCCGCAGGGCGCCGGCCGCCCCTATTCGGTTTTGCTCCCGGTGGGGTTTTCCATGCCCTCCCCGTTACCGGCGAGGCGGTGCGCTCTTACCGCACCCTTTCACCCTTACCCCGGCAAGCCGTGGCGGTTTGCTTTCTGTGGCACTTTCCCTGGGGTCGCCCCCGCCGGCTGTTAGCCGGCACCGTATTTCCGTGGAGCCCGGACTTTCCTCTGGCGGAACCCGCCAGCGACCGTCCAGCCGTCTGGATCGGCGCGGTGCCTAGGACCGATTACCGGGCGCGTCAACCGTCTTCCACAAGGCGGCGCAGTGCCGCCGCGCGCCCGGCTGTGGGCGCATCCGCCAACCCGCTGAGATGATGGGGAAGAAAATGCCGCTGGAAGGCCAAGATCACATCGCGCTCCGGCAGCGCCACGTCATAGCCGATGGCCGCCAGATCCGCCCGCAAATCCCCCGGCGGTTCGAAAGCCTCGGCCCACACACCCACGCCGTTAGCGGCCAGCCAGGGCCAGTCGAACAACTCACCGGGGTCCTGCTTGCGGTCTGGGGCGATGTCGGAATGCGCCACCACATTGCGTGCTTCGATGCCGTGCCGGGCGATGATGCTCTGGGAGAGATCCAGCACGGCCCGCATCTGTTCAGTCGGAAACGGCCTGTAGCCCCATTCATGGCCGGGATTGACGATCTCGATGCCGATCGAGGCATCGTTGAGCATCCTCACGCCGCGCCAATAGGAGATGCCTGCATGCCAGGCGCGTTTCTGCTCCGGCACAAGAGTATAGATCGTGCCATCCTCATCCACCACGTAATGGGCCGAGACTTTGGCCTGGGGTGATTTCAAGAGATCGATCGCCGAACGCGCCGTCGGCATGCCTGTGTAATGCATGACCAGCACGGAAACCGGCCCCTCCCGCTCATCGATATTCGGCGAAGGCTCGAAAATCATTGGCCCGCTCACGTAGCCTGGCAGCGGGCGAACAAAAGCCCCAGCCCCAGGCAGATCATCATGCCGCCGCCGCTGCCTCACCCGGATCATCGCACCGCCATGGCGAGTCATAACCTGCTTCAGCTTTGCCGCCGCCAGCATCACTGCCGCAGCGAAAAACACCCCGATATGCTGAAACATGAACCCGGCCTACAGCCCCCGCTCGCGCTTTACGGCATCATAGGCGGCATTGATCCGCGCCACTTTCTCCGAGGCCGCCTTGATCGCCGTTGGGGCGGCGCCCTTCGACGCCATGCTGTCCGGATGGTTTTCGCGCATGAGCTGCTTCCACCGCGTTCTGATCTCTTCGGAACTGGCCTGCGGTTTCACGCCGAGCACGAGATACGGGTCTTCCGAGGGTTTTGAGGGCGGCGGCACGCCCTGCCCCGCCCGGCGCGTCGCCGCGTCGTTAAGCCCGAACCCGAACGCCACGCGGGAGAGGAAATCCGCCTCCGCCGCGTTCACCGGCCCGTCCGCCCGGGCAATCTGGTAGAGCCCAGCCAGAACCTGCTCCAGCGTGCCCCTGTCGTCCGAGAAGGCTTGGCCAAGCTGGGTCGCGTAGCTCTCAAACCCGGCGGCGCTCTCGCGGGCGCTGTCGAACAGCCGGGCCACCTCGGACATGCCGCCCGGCGGAATCGCGAAGCTGCGCTTGAAGCTGTCGATCTCCACCCGGCTCACCGGCCCGTCACACTTGCATAGCTTGGCCGCCAGCACCGTTACGCCAATCGCGAAAATCTGCTCCCGGCGCCCCAGCATGGAAGCGAGCCTCAACGGATCGAAGGGGATCGCCCGGCCGGCAAAACCCGAAACACCGGAGGTAAAGGCGTGCAGCTTGCCTTCATCCGCCGCATGGCCCAGCGCCGCGCCAAACAGCGCACCAACAGGCCCGCCCATGGCGAAGCCTGCCATGCCGCCAATAAACTTGCCCCAGTAACTCATACAGTCTGCCTAGCACAGCCCCACCCTTGAACCCAACCACACAATGGGACATTCACCAGGGCGGGATTTAGAGTGCGCACGCTTCAGGTTGAACCAGTCCCAGTGCAACCTGAAGCGTGAAACGCCTTCTAACTTATTAATAAAAGACGGATTCACAAGTTAACTTGACGCGCAAACACCTCCTTTGGGCGGCGCCACTGGCGTTTGTGCTCATACTTGCCGGGCTGCTGCTGGCCCTGCCCGCTTTCGTGGCCTCCCCCACGCACCGTGCGGCGGTGGAGGCGTTCGCCTCACGCCTGACCGGGCGAGAGGTGCATATCAGCGGCAAGCTCACCCTCTCTTACTGGCCTCAGCCGGAAATCATCGCCTCTGGCATCACCATCACCGGACCGGACAAGGAGGTGGTCACCGCACGTGCATTGTCGCTCGACCTCGCCTTGCCTCCGCTTCTGCGCGGGCAGCTCGCGGTCCGCACGCTGGATCTGGACACGCCCACCATCTCCTTCCCCTGGCCCTTACCGGGGGGCATCAGCGCCGTCGCTCCGCCGCCCTGGCTGGCCGCCTTGCACGCCCATGTCGAAAACGGGCTCATCCGCTTCGGTGCGGCGGATTTCACGGACGTCAACGCGGATCTGTTCACGGGTACGGGCGGCAGCGTCAGCGTGTCAGGCAACGGCAAGCTGGCACAACACCCGGTGTCGCTGAGCCTCGCCATAGGGGAAACCGCCTATGACGGCTCGGCGCAGTTCTCCATCCAGGGCACGGTCGGTGGCGGTAAGGCTGATCTGTCCGGCACGCTGGATTCTCAAAGCCAGCTGAACGGGCAACTCACACTGCAGCTGCCCGACGGCATGGCGGGAAGCGCGCAGATTGAGGCCGACGCTAATGGCATTTCCGCTTCCGGCCTTCAGCTCGCCCAGGGCCATATGCAGGTCGCCGGCACGGCGACGATCGACTTCACTCCGCTCACGCTGGAGGCCGATCTCACAGGTCATGATCTCGATTTCGGCAAGCTCAGCGCCACCCGGGCGATCTGGCCGCCGCAATTGCCAACCCATGTCAGCCTTAACGCCGCAAATGTGGTAATAGCGGGCAAAACCTACCCCGCGTTGCAAGCCAGGCTGCAGACAGGGCCGAGCGGGAGCTTGATCAAGGATTTGACGCTCGGGCTGCCCGGCGGCGCCAGTTTGGCCGGCAATATCGCCATTGCGCCGGAGGCCAGCCTCTCCGGCCATCTCAGCCTCTCGGCACCGGACCTGAGCGCCCTGGCCGCCGGGTTCGGCCTGCCGGCGGAAACGGCCTGGGCGTCTGCCTCATTGCAGGCGGATCTGGACGGCAGCCGCACCACGCCGGTGTTCAAATCGCTCTCCGGCACGCTCGGGCAGGACCATGTCAGCGGGCAGGTGATCCTCTCCAGCAATCATGCCGCCTTCCAACTCGGCTTCGACCACCTTGCCCTGGCGCCGCTGGCCACCTGGCTTGGCCAGCGTCCCCTGAGCACGAATTTCACCGTTGAAGGTGAACTGGCCGCCAAACATGCAGATGCCGGACCGGTAAAGCTCAGCAATCTATTCGTCGATGCCGCGCTGGACGGCACGCTGAGCATCCGCCGCGCCACCGCCAACCTGTATGGCGGCATCGCGGGCGGCAGCGTGACGCTGGATGACAGTTTCAAGGTCGCCTCCGCCCATGCCTTCCTGGACCTGCCCTCCGCCACACCGCTGGCCGCGCTGCTGCCCGCCAGCCTGAAGCTGCCGCCGGATCTGCTGAGCCCGCACCTGAACCTGCTGGTGGCCGCAGCCGGGCCGCCCAACGCGCTCGCCACCAGCGCCGTGGCCAAGCTGGGGGATTTCACCCTCACCGCCGCGCCGGTTATCGATCTCGTCAAGCAAAGCGCCAGCGGGGCGGTATCCCTGCGGCACCCCAACGCCATCGCGGCGCTGAAGCTGCTCGGGTTGGGCACAGGCTGCGCCCGGATGGCGCCAGTGACCAGCTACCCGTTCCAAGGCGGCAGCCAGCCCTGCATCGCCAATGCCAATGACCCGGCCCTCGCCTTCCCCGGCCCGGGCGCGCTGGCGCTGCGCGCGCGCTTCACCGCCGCGGCGGATAATTACGGGCTGAATGATTTCGTGGTCAGCGCCGGGCTGTTGAACGCCTCCGGCCAATTGCTGGAGGCCCAAGGCCGCCTGACCGGACAGATCGATTCCGGCGCGCTTGCCTTGCCGCCCTTGCCTGCCAACCTGCAAATGCCGTCTTCCCTGCCACTTTCCGGCAGCATCGCCTTCAAGGCGGGGCAGGTACTTTACGCCGGCGTCCCGGTTTTTGGGCCGACGTCGGGCATGCTCACCCTGGCGCAGGACAATGCCAGCCTGAACCTGACGCAAGCCAGCATCGGCAATGGCAACATTTCCGGCAGCGCGGCCCTGAAACTCGCCGCCAACGCGCCCCCCGCCTTGACCGCCAAATTACTGGCCGAAGGTGTGGATGCCAGCGCGCTGGCCCTGCCACAGAGCTTCCCGCTTACCCTCGCCAGCGGCCAGATCAGCGCCACGGCCAGCCTCACCGCCTCCGGCTATACGGCAAAGGCCTGGGAAGCGACTCTGGGCGGCAGCGGCACCATCACCGCCAGCAACGGGACGCTAAACGGGCTTTCCTTGCCCGATCTGGTGACAGCCCTGGTACAGCCCAAGCGCGCGCCTTTGGCCCAGGCGCTCGGCAGCGGCACCACCCCCTTCACCACCCTGACGCTGGCGGGGACCATCGCCCAGGGCAATTGCACATTGACCCAGGCACAACTCACCGCACCATCCGGCAGCGTTGCCGCCAGTGGCGATATCGATCTGTTCGATTCCACATTAGCGCTGAAGCTGGACGCCACCCCGGCCATAAAACCGCCGCTGACCCTCACCACCCGGATGATCGGCCCTTGGGCTCATCCCGGCCGCACCATGGATCTGCAGACCATCAGGGGCTGGAAGCCCGCGCCGAAATAAAAAAAGCCCTTCCGGACATTCCGGAAGGGCCTTTTTCTGAAAATCCTGTACTTTCTGGGCGGCTCAGCGCTCGTCGTCGCCGCCTTCGGTCTGCACGTCGATATCGGCGTCGATCACGTCGGAATCATCCTCCAGATCGTCGGCATCCGCCAGGATGTCCTCATCATCGCCGTCATCGGGCACTTCCACGTCCACGTCATCTGGGTCGATCGCCGGTTTGACGACTTTCTTCTGCTCCTCGGGCAGAGGTGCGGCGCGCTTCAAGCGCGGCTGCTCGGCGGGCTGCTCTGTACCGCATTTCGGGCACACGGCCGGCTCCTTGCCGAGATCAAAGAATCTTGCCCCGCAGGAGACGCAGGTATGTTTTTCGCCAAGTTCCGGTTTCGCCATGTCAAACCTCGGGTGAATGAGCCGTATCAATCAAAGGCGGCGCGATGCCATGCCATCGCTTCTATGTCAAACGCCGCCAGCCATGCTAAGCGCGCGCGCATGGACCAGCATTCCCCACGCCCCCATCTCTCCCGCCGCCCCGCCGGCCCCCTGACCGGCCGCATCACCGTGCCGGGAGACAAATCCATCAGCCACCGCGCCTTAATGTTTGGCGCGCTCGCCGTCGGCCAAACCCGCATTTCGGGGCTGCTCGAAGGCGAGGACGTGCTGCGCACCGCTGCCGCCATGAAGGCCCTGGGTGCCGAAATCTCCCGCGACGGTGCGGATTGGCTGGTCTCGGGCCGTGGACTCGGCGGCCTGACCGAACCGGCGGATGTGCTGGACATGGGCAATTCCGGCACCGCCGCGCGGCTGCTGGCGGGCATTCTCTCCACCCATGAGCTTTATGCGGTGATGACCGGCGACGCCTCTCTGCGCAAACGCCCAATGGGCCGGGTGATCGACCCCCTGCAGGCCACAGGTGCGCAGTTTTTCGCCCGGGCTGGCAACCGCCTGCCGCTGACGATTATCGGCGCCCGCGACCCGATGCCGCTTTCCTACCGGCTGCCAGTGGCCTCCGCCCAGGTGAAATCCGCCGTGCTGCTCGCAGGCCTCAACGCCCCGGGCTTCACCGAGGTCGAGGAGCCCGAACCCACCCGCGACCATTCGGAGAACATGCTCCGCCATTTCGGCGCGGAAGTGACCGTGACCGAAGCCGGCAAGGGCCGGCATATCCGCCTGAAGGGCCAGCCGGAGCTTCGGGGCGCCGATGTAGCGGTGCCGGGCGATCCCTCCTCCGCCGCCTTCCCCGTGGCCGCCGCGCTTTCTAGTGCCGGGCAGCGAGGTGACCATTGCCAATGTCGGGCTCAACCCTCTGCGCACCGGGCTGTTCGCCAGCCTGCGCGAGATGGGCGCCAAACTCAGCGTGGCGAACCAGCGCACCGAGGGCGGCGAGCCGGTGGGCGATCTTACCGCCACCTATTCCGAACTGCGCGCCGTGGATGTGCCACCCGGGCGCGCGCCCAGCATGATCGATGAATATCCGGTCCTCGCCGTGCTCTGCGCCGCCGCGCGCGGCACCTCGCGCCTGCGCGGCCTCTCGGAGCTGCGGGTGAAGGAATCCGACCGGCTGTCCGCCACCGCCGCCCTGCTGCGGGTGAATGGCGTGGCCGTGGAGATCGAGGGCGATGACCTGATCATCCATGGCACCGGCGCCATTCCGGGCGGCGGGCTTGTGGAGACGCATATGGACCACCGGCTGGCCATGTCCGCCCTGGTGCTTGGCCAGATCACCGCTCAGCCCGTGCGCATCGACGATGCCAGCTTCATCGACACCTCCTTCCCCGGCTTCCTGATGCTGATGCGCAAGCTGGGCGCCGAGATGGTGGCGGCATGATCATCATCGCCATCGACGGCCCGGCCGCCGCCGGCAAGGGCACGCTGGCCAAACGTTTGGCCGCCGCGCTGAACTTGCCTTACCTTGATACCGGCCTGCTTTACCGCGCCACCGCCAAGCGTGTGCTGGAGGCGGGCGGCGACCCGGCGGATGAAGCCGCCGCCACCGCGGCCGCGACGGCGCTGAGCGAAGCGGATATGTCGCGCACCGACCTGCGCGACGCCGCGACCTCGAAGGCTGCCAGCCAAGTGGCCTCGATCCCCGCCGTGCGGGCGGCCTTGCTCGCCTATCAGCGCGCCTACGGCAACGCCAACGGCGCGGTGCTGGATGGGCGCGATATCGGCACGGTGATCTTCCCGCATGCGGATGTGAAGCTGTTCGTGACCGCCAGCGTGGAGGCGCGGGCCAAGCGCCGTCAGGCGGAATTCATCGCCAAGGGTGAGTATGTGCCGCTGGCGGAGGTGATCGCCGATGTCGCGGCGCGCGACGAGGCGGACCGCACCCGTGCCGCAGCCCCGCTGATTCCGGCGGAGGATGCGGAACAGATCGACACAACCAACATGAATGCGGACGAGGCGTTCGCACATGCGCTGGGGATTGTGAAAGAAAAAGCCACCTTTTTTGAAAAAAAGGTGGCGTCAAAAAACTTTTAAAACCGGCTGGGAAGCCTTTGCTCCATGGGTTGCCAGGCACCCCATGGAGTCAAATGCGACGACCTGAGTTACAGAAGTTTTTGGGGGCGGCCTTTTTTTTAAAAAGGCCGCATTTTTCTTACCCCTTAAGCGCTCGCCTGGGTGACGAACTTGGTCACCAGATAAGGCTCCAGCCCTTCCGCACCGCCCTCGGATCCGTAGCCGGAATCCTTCACACCGCCGAACGGCGTCTCAGGCAGCGCCAGGCCATGATGGTTGATGCCCACCATGCCAGCCTCGATATCCGCGCCCAGCGCCGTCACCGTCGCGGAGTTGCGGCTATAGGCATAGGCCGCCAGGCCATAGTCCAGGCGGTTCGCCTCGGTAATTGCCTGCTCGTAGCTCTGGAAGGGCATGAACAGAGCGAGCGGGCCGAACGGCTCCTCATGCAGCACGCGCGCATCGGAGGGGATATCCGTCAGCACCGTCGGCTCGAAGAAATAGCCCTTGTTGCCAGAACGCTGGCCACCGGTGCGGACCTTGGCGCCCTTGCCCACCGCATCGGCAATGAGGCTCTCCATCGCGCTCACGCGGCGGTCATTGGCGAGCGGGCCCATCGTAGTGCTTTCCTCCAGCCCGTTGCCGAGCTTGATCGCCTCGCACTTGGCCACGAACTTCTCAAGGAACGGCTCGTACACGCCCTCCTGCACGATGAAACGTGTCGGCGCCACGCAGACCTGCCCGGCATTGCGGAACTTGTTGGCGGCCAGGATGGTCGCGGCCTGGTCGAGATCGGCGTCGTTGAACACCAAAGCGGGGGCATGGCCGCCCAGCTCCATCGTCACGCGCTTCATGTGCTTGCCCGCCAAGGCGGCCAGATGCTTGCCCACGGGGGTGGAGCCGGTGAAGGAGATCTTGCGCACAACCGGGTGCGGAATCAGATACTCGGAGATCTCAGCGGGCACGCCGAAGACGATCTGCACCACGCCCGCCGGCACACCGGCATCCACATAGCAGCGGACCAGCTCGGCACAGCTCGCCGGGGTCTCCTCCGGGCCCTTCAGGATGAAGGCGCAACCCGCCGCCAGCGCCGCGGAGATTTTGCGCACCGCCTGGGACACGGGGAAGTTCCAAGGCGTGAAGCCCGCCACCACGCCCACCGGCTCGCGCAGAGACAACTGATACACCCCCGCCTGACGGGCCGGAATCACGCGGCCATAGGCGCGGCGGCCTTCCTCGGCGAACCAGTCAATCACATCGGCCGAGCCCGCCAGCTCGGTCTTTGCTTCCGCCAGCGGCTTGCCCTGCTCCATGGTCATCAACGTGGCGATCTTGTCCAGACGCTCACGCAACAGGTCAGCAGCCTTGCGCATCAATTTGCTGCGCTCATAGGGCGAAAGCTTGCGCCAGGTGGCAAAGCCCTTGGCAGCACTCTCCAGCGCCTCGTCGAGATCCGACGTGCTGGCATGGGCCAGCTTGCCGATCACCTCTTCCGTGGCGGGGTTCAGGATATCGAGGGTCTTGCCGCCCTGCGCCGCGCGCCACTGGCCGCCAACATGCAGCAATACGTCCTGGTACATTCTTAGTTCTCCGGATTCAAAAACGGGTCCGGACCGCATATGGCGACCCGGACCTTGAGTTTCATCGATTTATTTTAGCAAAGCTGCCAGATGCACGGGCTTGCGATCAGCTTTCCTTGATCAGCTTACGTACAATATCAATCATTTCGCTGATCTGCTCCGGCGTGGCCGCGAAGGGCGGAGCCAGCACCAGCGAATCACCCGCCGCGCGCAACACCAGCCCCTTCTCGAAGGCTTTGCACAGAATGCTGAAACCGCGCTCGCCGGGCTTGCCCTTCGGCGCCAGCTCCACAGCACCCAGCAGGCCGAAACCGCGCGTGTCGATCACGTCCGGCATGCCTTTGAAGCTTCCGATCTGCTCCAGGAAGGCCGGGGTCAGCGCCTTCACGCGGCCGAACATGTCTTCCTCGCGGTAGATCTTCAGCGTCGCCAAGCCGGCGGCACAGGCGGCCGGATGCGCGGAGTAGGTGTAACCGTGATAGAACTCGACACCGCCGACCGGCGTGGCCTCCAGGATGGCTTGCTGGATCTCCTCCTTCACCGCGATCGCCGCCATCGGGATGGAGCCGTTGGTGATGGCCTTGGCCATGGTGATGATGTCCGGCGTGACATCGAACGTCTGCGCCGCGAAGGCCTCACCCGTTCGGCCAAACCCTGTAATCACCTCGTCGAAGATCAGCAGGATGCCATGCCTGGTGCAGATCTCGCGCAGGCGCTTGAGATAGCCTTTCGGCGGCACCAGAATGCCGGTCGAACCCGCGATGGGCTCCACGATGCAGGCGGCGATGGTGTCGGCGCCATGCAGATTGACGAAACGCTCCAGATCATCCGCGAGATCGGCGCCATGCTCGCCCTCGCCCATCTGGAAAAAATTCTCTTTGATATGGGTGTGGCGCAGATGCGAAACGCCCGGCAGGCCGACACCGAAGGCCTTGCGGTTGGCCACCATGCCGCCGACGGACCAGCCGCCGAAATTCACGCCGTGATACCCACGCTCGCGCCCAATGACGCGCATGCGCTGCCCCTCGCCCCGGGCGCGGTGATATTGCAGCGCCACCTTCAGCGCGGTGTCAGCAGCCTCGGAGCCGGAACCGGCAAAGAACACGCGGTTGAGACCGGCCGGCAATAGGTGGGCCACTTCCGTTGCCAGACGAAATGCCGTTGGCACGCCGTATTGGAAGGGCGGCGCGTAATCCAGCTCCTCCATCTGCTTGGCCACGGCCTCGCGGATTTCCCGGCGGCCATGCCCCAACGGAATGCAGTACAGGCCTGAGGAACCATCCAGCAACTTCTCGCCGTGAGTATTATAATAATAGACACCTTCGGCCCGAGCGATCAGGCGCGGCTGCTCCTGGAATTGCCGGTTGGCGGTGAAGGGCATCCATTGATGAATAAGGGGATCGTTGCTCGGACGGGTCGCGGTGCTCATTGGCAGACACTCCTAGTTGGCTGCCCGGTAGTTTACTATTTTAAACAGCCTTGGAAAGCATTTTTTGTTCCCTGAGCATGACGGCAGACATGCCACCGTCGCGCAGCCGCCATGCATTTGCATTTTACGAAGAAACCGCCTGGATCGTACGGAATGTTTCGTAAAAAGAAAACAACAAGGCAGATCACATCATTCGACAAACGCCCAAAAATGTGGAAAATTTTTATCGAATTTCGCAATTATATAGTTGTTTCATCTCCGATGCCTTTTCGATTTCGTCATGTCCCCCATTGAATTCACCACAAGCCCCGCGCTGGCCGATGTCGCGGAGGTGGCGCAGCTGATCGAAGCCGGACACATCCTGGTCCTGGCGGGCGCGGAGCAGGATCTTGCCCAGTTGCCGGCGGGCCGGTGGATCGGCGGCACCGTTTCAGGCTTCCTCACGCCCGGCGGCGTGATGCGGGCGGCGGGGCGGCTCGTCTATGCGGATCTTTCCCCCATCGCGGTGAAGGCCGAGTTGCGCCCGTTCAACGCACGGCAATTGCGCGGCCTCAGCGCCCATTATCCGGATAATGGGTTTGCCGTGATCATCCTGCCGGGGCACAGCGCCCTGCTCCAGGCCGTCGCCACCAAAATGTCGGACTGGCAGGGGCTGTATAATGCGCCCCTGGCCGGGTGGGTCAGCGCCGTCCCGCTCAATGAGCTAGGGCAAAGCCAGCCAAAAGTGTTCTGCGGCAACGGCACCGCCCGGCATGATATCGCCGCACTCATGTATGTTTCCCTGCCGGTGGGGATGTTCGCGGCGTTGAACATCATCAATCCCTTCGCCACCGTCTCCGGTCCCGGCATCCGTTTCCTGGCCAGAGGCTACAGCATTCAGGGCACCTGCCTGATTGACGGCCAGAGGGCGAATCTCGCCCTCCTCATCGCCAGCGGGAAGGTCGACCCGGCCCCGCCCCTGACCGCGGACCGGAACGGCGCCCTGCTGAATAACTCCATCATCGCCAGCGATCCTGAGACCGGCATTGTAACATTCTTCAATCCTGTCGATCCCTCACTTACCTACCGCTTCGCCGAACCTCCCCCTGTCTTCAGGGACGCTTTGGCCAGAGCTGCGGCGGGAATCGACCTGCCAGGCGCCACGCTCTCTTCCATTGGCGTTGCCAGCCTGCGCCATCTGGATGAAACGCTGAAGCCGATGCTGCCCATCATCGCCCCCATTACATTCGGGCAGATCGGCTATACAGTCCTGACTTCAAACAATCGCCTGCCTCAACCTTTCCTGGCTGGGCAACGACGTCCAGGGACAAGAGACGCCATGACCGCGCAAACCGCCTATAAAATTTTGACGCAAGAGCAGTTCCAGGCCCTGCTGGCCGGAAGCTTCGAGGGCGCGCCGGTGGATATCGCGGACGGCTATATCCACCTTTCCACGGCGGAGCAGCTCGATGAGACGCTCGCCCGGCATTTCGCCGGACAGCAGGCTCTGGTGATCGCCGCCGTGCCCCTGGCGCCGCTGGGCGAAGAGCTGCGCTGGGAGGTTTCCCGCGGCGGGCAGCTTTTTCCGCATCTCTATGGGCGGCTCACGCTGCGCGATGTCTCCGCCCACACGCCCCTTGAGCGCAGGGCGGATGGGCGCGCCATCCTGCCTGCCTGAGCTATCCGGGCCGCCGCATGTCAAACCGGCTCTCCGGCGCGATCTCGGCATAGGCAGAGGCCCCGCCCGCGCGCAGGATAATCCGCGCGCCGAACGTGTCGAACACGCCCTCCTTCAGCAAAGCGGGATTGATATGCACCCCCACCACCTCGCCAAGCACCAGCCAGGCATCGGCAGGCTCACCCTTATACCCCTTTAGGCGCACGATCTCCGACAGCTTGCATTCGAAATTCACGCCCGCCGCCGCCACCATGGGCGGGGCCACCAGCCGGGCCGGGGTCTTGTCCAGCCCCGCCAGCGTGAATTCATCCGCGCCGTAAGGCACGGCGACGCAGCTTGCATTCATCGCCTCCGCCAGCCCCCGGTCCGCCAGATTCCAGACGAATTCGCCAGTCTCCTGCACATTGCGCAGCGAATCCTTAGACCCGACGCTGGAAAATCCGATGATCGGCGGATGGTAGCAGAAAGCGTTGAAGAAGCTGTAGGGCGCCAGATTGACGCTGCCATCCTTACCCTTGGTGGAAACCCAGCCAATGGGCCGCGGGCCCACGATGGCGTTGAACGGGTCGTGCTTCAGCCCATGCCCAGCCGCTGGTTCATAAAAATATTTTTGCCCCTGCTCCACGCCGTCTCTCCTGATGTCAGCCCCAGCACTTAAGACGCGACACCCCGGACTCAACCCCGTGAGCGGTTTCAGCCGACCACAACAGGTACCGCCGAGATGATGACCTGCGCATAGGCATAAGGATATTCATCCGTCAGTGAGACGAAGATTTTCGGCACAAGTCCCGCCGGGGTCAGCGCGTGCAGGCGCTCCAGCGCGCCGCCATGCAGCTCCATGGTCGGCTGGCCGCTGGGCAAATTCACCACCCGCAGGTCGGACATGAACACGCCGCGTGAAAACCCTGTGCCAAGCGCCTTGGCGCAGGCCTCCTTGGCGGCGAAGCGCTTGGCGTAGCTGGGCGCGCGGAAATGCGCCCGGCGTTCACTGCGCGCGCGCTCCAACTCCGAGAATACCCGCACGGTAAAACGCTCGCCATGTTTCTCGAGCGCCTTCTCGATGCGGCGTATGTCGCAAAGATCCGTGCCGAGGCCAAGAATGATCCCCGTCATCAATTGCGCGCGCGCTCCACCTGCGCGATGCCCGCGGCCGCGCGAAGCCCGGCGATCACCTGGTTCAGATGCCGTGTATCGCGCACTTCGATATCCACGAGCGCCTCGAAGAAATCCTGCTGGCGATGCACGATTTTCAGATTCGAGATGGCGCCCTCCTGCTTGGCGACGGCATTGGTCAGCGCCGCCAGGGCGCCTGGCGTGTTGTTGGCGATGACACTGACCCGGCCGATAAATTTCTGCGCCTTGGGGTCGAGCCGGGCCAGGCTCTCCTCGTTCCAGTCCACATCAATGAAGCGCTCCGGCGTCGTGGCATATTGATCCAGCTGGGCGCAATCCTTGGCATGGATGGTGATCGGCTTGCCGGTGGTGACGATGCCGACAATCTTGTCCCCCGGCAATGGATGGCAGCAGCCGGCATAATGCACATCCATGCCGGCGACGAGGCCGGTGATGGGCAGCCCCGCATCGGCGCGCGGCGCGGTCCGCGGCGAACGGGCGGTGAGGCTTCCCCCCATGAAGCCGGGCAGCATGCGCGGTGCCCGGGCTTCCTTCAGCTCGGGATAGGCCGCATGGACCACATCCTTCGGCCCCACAATGCCGGTGGCCACGGCCACATAGAGATCATCCACGCTAGCCTGCTTGAACGACTTCGCCACCGGCTCCAGCACCTTCTCGGAGCCGTCCACGCCATCCTGCCGGAAGGCCTTCATCACCAGCGACTTGCCGGCATCGCGGTGCTGATCGCGCATCTGCTGCGCGAGGAACCGGCGGATACGCGCCCGCGCCTTGCCGGTGACGACAAAACGCTCCCAGGCCGGGCTCGGCGTGCCGCCGCGCGCGGTCAGGATTTCCACCTGATCGCCATTCTGCAACTCGTAGCGCAGCGGCATCAGCTTGCCATTGATGCGCGCCCCCACGCAGGTATCGCCGATCTGGCTATGCACGGCATAGGCAAAATCGACCGAGGTGGCGCCGCGCGGCAGCTGGATGAGCTGGCCCTTCGGCGTGAAGCAGAACACCTGGTCCTGATAGAGTTCCAGCTTGGTGTTTTCGAGAAACTCGTCAGGTGCCGCCGAGTTCTCCAGAATTTCCAGAAGATCCTTCACCCAGCCGAACTGCCTCACATCGCCGGGCGAGGCATCGTTCTGCTTATAGAGCCAATGCGCGGCGACACCCGCCTCCGCCACCGCCTGCATCTCCGGCGTGCGGATCTGGATCTCGATTTTCTGGTTGCGCGGCTGGCGGAGCGTCACACCCGTATGAAGAGACTGATAGCCGTTGGTCTTCGGCGTTGAGATATAATCCTTGAACCGCCCGGCAATCACCGGGAACGCGGCATGGATGGCGCCCAGCGCCACATAGCATTCCGCGCGCGTCGGCACGATGATGCGAAAGGCCATGATGTCCGAGAGCTGCTCGAACGTCACGTTCCGGCGCTTCATCTTCTGCCAGATGGAATAAGGGGATTTCTCGCGGCCGGAGATTTCCACCACGCTCACCCCGGCCTCGCGGCAGACGCGCGTTAGTTCGCTGGCGCACCTCCTCGATAACATCCGCCCCCTGCCCGCGCAGAAAGTTGAGGCGGGTCAGGATGGTGTCGATAGGCTTCCGGCTCGATCTCGGCGAAAGAGCGGTTCTGCAGCTCGGTCTTCACCGCCTCCATGCCGATGCGCTCGGCCAGAGGCGCGTAGATATCCATCGTCTCACGGGCGATGCGCAGGCGCCGGTGCGCGGCGGACACCGCGCCCAGCGTGCGCATGTTATGCAGCCTGTCCGCGAGCTTGACGATAAGCACGCGGATATCCTTGCTCATCGCCAGCACAAGCTTGCGGAAATTCTCCGCCTGCTTGGTGCGGTCCGACTGCAGCTCCAGGCGCGTCAGCTTGGTAACGCCATCAACCAGCGAAGCGACCTCATTGCCGAAACGCTTCTGCACGGTGGCCAGCGTGACGGAGGTATCCTCCACCGTGTCATGCAGCAGGGCGGTGATGATAGAGGCGCTGTCCAGCTTATAGCTGGCGAGAATCCCGGCGACGGCGAGCGGATGGGTGATATAGGGCTCGCCGTTATCGCGCTTCTGGTCGGCATGGGCCTCGGCGGCGGCGCCGTAGGCCTCATTGATAACAGCCGGGTCGGCTTTGGAATCGTAGGCGGCGATACGGGCCAGCAGCCCGGCCAGTTCCGGGTGGAATTTCGGCGCGCCGCTACTCAGGCCCTCAGGGGCGTGGGACAGGCTCGTACCACGGCAGCCTGTCCGCATATGCTTAACGGCGGGACTTGCCGCCGAGCTCTGCCTCGATGGCGGCCTGGATATCTTCAGGAGACATGATCTCTTCACCCTCGGCAGCCATGGCGGCGGCCTCTTCCTCGGCGGAAACGTCCTGCAGGCCAAAAATATTCTGGTCGGTCGGGATCAGATCCATCACTTCTTCGTCCACCGGCTCGGGCTCCGGCACGCGGGAGAGGGACTTGACCAGATCCTGCTCCAGCGCGGGCAGTTCCACGGTCTCCTCGGCGATCTCGCGCAGCGCCACCACCGGGTTCTTGTCGTTATCCCGGTCAATGGTGAGCTGTTCACCACGGCTGATATTCCGGGCACGCTGCGCCGCGAGCAGAACCAGCTCAAAGCGGTTCGGCACCTTCAAAACGCAGTCTTCGACAGTAACGCGGGCCATAGGGGTACGCTCCAGGCAGAAAAATGAAAGAGTGCCTTACCGCAGCCGCGGCAGGGAGGCAAAGCTCATTCACCCGGCGTTTCCGGCTCGTCATGCCAGGGCTCAATGATCTGCGGGGGAAGTTCCGCCAGCAAGGTGGTGACATTCTGGCGCAACACCGGGTGGCGCCAGGCCGGGGCCACATCCAGCAGCGGGCGCAGCACAAAGGCGCGCTGATGCGCGCGCGGATGCGGCAGAACCGGGTCCGGCGTGGCACGGATAATGCCGTTAAGACTGATAATGTCGAGGTCGAGCCTGCGGGCCGCGTTCAATACCGAGCGCTCACGCCCAAAACGGGCCTCGATCTCCTGCAGCGCTTTAAGCAGGGTCACGGGGTCGATCTCACCTTCGAGCCTGACCATGCCATTGCAATAATCCGGCTGGCTGGAAACCGGGATGGCGGCCGTACGATACCACGTGGAAAGCGCGACAAAATTAAGCCCAGGGATGGCCCGCACAGCCTCAGCCGCAGCCTTGCAGGTTTCTAACGGCGCAGCACCGTCCGTGCCCGGCAGATTGGCACCAATGGCGATTAGGATCATAAAAGAGGATATCCACAGCGGCTAAAAGCTTAGCGTCAATTCGCACACAAAGAGTTTGCTAACATTTTCTAGCACACTGTACATCACCTTTAACCATCCATTTCAAGAGGTTAAAATTTCATCATGAGACTTTCAGCCCAAGAGCGCACCGCTCTGTTCATTGACGGCGCCAACCTTTATGCGGCAACCCGCAGCCTTGGCTTTGATATCGACTATCGCAAGCTGCTCGATTTTTTCGGCTCAAGAACCAACCTCCTGCGCGCCTATTACTACTCCGCGTTGCTGGAGACCGAGGAGTACTCCCCCCTCAAGCCACTAACAGATTGGCTGGCCTATAATGGCTACAGCCTCGTAACGAAGCCCGCCAAGGAGTTCGTGGATACGCTGGGCCGCAGGCGCATCAAGGGGAACATGGACATCGAGCTGGCGATCGACATGCTGGAGCTTGCCCCCTCGCTCGACCATGCCATCCTGTTTTCAGGCGATTCCGATTTCCGCCGCCTCGTCGAGGCCGTGCAACGCAAGGGTGTCCGGGTGACGGTCGTCTCCTCCATCCGCACCAGCCCGCCGATGATCGCCGATGAGCTGCGCCGCCAGACCGATCAGTTCATCGAGCTCGCAGACATCGCCCAGGATTTCGCCCGCCGCCCGCAGGATGGTCGTGGCCGCGCCGAGCGTGAGGATGAGGCGTGAGGGGCAAATCCGCAGCCCTGCCCGGGCGCGATTGCGGGCTTTGCCCGCGCCTCGTGGCCTACAGGGAGGAATATCGCACCCTGCATCCGGACTGGTTCAACGCGCCTGTGCCCAGCTTCGGTCCGGTCACGGCGCGGCTGCTGGTGGTTGGGCAAGCGCCGGGCGTTAATGGCGCCAACAAAACCGGCCGCCCCTTTACCGGCGACGTGGCAGGCCGCCTGCTCTACCCCGTGCTGACCAAGTTCGGCTTCGCCACAGGGACATTCCAGGAACGGCCGGATGACGGGCTGGAACTGGTGGATTGCCGCGTCACCAACGCCGTGCGCTGCGCCCCCCCGCAGCACAAGCTGGAAACCTCGGACAAGACCCATTGCCTGCCCTATCTCGCCGCCGAGATCGCCGCGATGCCGAATTTGCGGGTGCTGCTGGCCATCGGCGCCAAGGCGCATGACTCCATCCTGCAAGGCCTGAAGCTCAAGCCCAGCCACCACAAGTTCAAGCATGGCGCACTGCATGAGCTACCGGGCGGGCTGGTGCTGGCCGATAGTTTTCACACCTCCCAGTACAATGTGAATACCGGGCGGATCACGCAGGAGATGTTCGAGGAGATCGTGGCGGGGATCAGGCGGCGTCTCGCCTGAAACCAGGCTTCACTTGCTTCTGAGCAGCCGGGCCTTGTCGCGCTGCCAGTCCCGCGCGGCAACGGCATGGCGCTTATCGGCCTTTTGCTTACCCTCGGCGATGCCCAGCGTCACCTTGGCCAGCCCGCGATCGTTGAAGAATATGTCGAGCGGCACGATGGTCTGGCGCTCGCGGGAGATGGCGCCGAAAATCTGACTGCGCTCCTTGTGCTTGACCAGCAGCTTGCGCGGCCCGCGCACATCGAAACGCGACAGCACCCCGCCCTGGTATTCCGGGATATAGAGGTTGAACAGAAACAGCTCGCCATCGCGCTCGCCAGCCCAGGCCTCATTGAGCTGGGCGCGGCCAAGCCGCAGAGATTTCACCTCCACGCCTTTCAGCACGATTCCCGCCTCCACCGTGGAGAGGATCTTGTAATCGAACCGGGCCTTGCGGTTCTGCGTCGCAATGCCGTGGGAGATGAAGCCGGATTTTTTCTTCTCGTTGCTCAATTCAGCAGACCGACTTCCCGCATCGCCGCCTGCACCTTCTGGGCGGAGGCCGCCGAGACAGGCGCCAGCGGGAGGCGCACATGGTTGGTGCCAAACCCCAGCAGCGAGGCGGCATATTTCACCGGGCCGGGATTGGTCTCGCAGAACATCGAATCATGCAGCGGCACCAGGCGCTGCTGGATCTCCATGGCGGTCTTCAGGTCCCCGCGCGCCCAGGCACTCTGCATCTGCGCGCAAAGCCGTGGCGCCACATTGGCGGTGACGGAGATGCAGCCATGCCCGCCGGAGGCCAGAAAGGCGAGCGCGGTATGGTCCTCGCCAGAAAGCTGGATGAAATCCGGCCCGCAGGCCCGCAGCGTATGCAGCGGGCGGGCGAGGTTGGCGGTGGCGTCCTTCACCCCGGCGATGTTCTTGATCTCGGCCAGGCGCGCCATCGTCTCCACCGACATGTCGATCACCGAGCGGCCGGGAATATTATAAATGAACACCGGCAGGGACACTGAGTCCGCGATGGCCTTGTAATGCCGGTACAGCCCTTCCTGGGTCGGCTTGTTGTAATAAGGCGTCACCACCAGCACACCATTCGCCCCGGCCGTCTCGGCGTGGCGGGCGAGGCCGACGGCCTCGGCGGTGGCGTTCGAGCCCGCCCCGGCCATCACCGGAATCCGGCCCTTGGCCGCCTTCACCGCCAGCTCGACCACATGTTTATGCTCCTCATGGCTCAGCGTCGGCGATTCGCCGGTGGTGCCAACCGGCACGATGCCGTTGGTGCCTTCCGCGATCTGCCAGTCGATGAGGCGAATGAATGCCTCGTCATCGATGCGCCCATCCTCGTGCATGGGGGTCACGAGGGCGGTGAGAGAGCCGTGAAACATTGCTGGTCCTTGAGGCGTTTGGTCCGGCCATTCACCTAGTCCGCTCTGCCCGGCGCGGCAAGGTTTCTTGCAAAACACGCCCCTGCCCCCCGTACATCCCACGCCAAGGCGCTATCCTGCCGCCATGCCAACGATTCGAATCGCCATCGCCCTCATCCTGCAACCGGACGGCAACGCCGAGCCGGAGCGGCTTCTCTCGCGCCTTTATATTTTGAAACAATCCTGGCGTTTGGCCCGGGCTTCCGGCGCTGCTAGAGAAGGCGCATGAAGTTCCTGGCCGCCTTGCCGCTGCTCCTGCTGCCCACTGTCGCGCTGGCGCAAAATGCCGCCAGTCCGCAGATCATGACGGACGTGCAGGCCGGCCAATTTTCCCAGGCCGAGCAATTGGCCACCGCCACCGGCGACCCGCTGGTGGAAAAGCTCGTCACCTTCTTTCGCCTTACCAATCCCGGCGGCGGCAGCGCGGATGAGATCCAGGCCTTCATCAACGCCAATCCCGACTGGCCGATGCAGGGGCTGCTGGCGTTGCGCGAGTCCCAGGCTTCCGGCCTCTACCAGCCCCCCGTGCCGACCATCACCCCCGCCTTCATCACCCAGGCCCAGGCGCTGCACAGCGCCGGCCAGGATGCGCAGGCCGCGCAGCTCTGGGAAAGCCAGGGCAAGGCCGCGATGGCAGCCGCCGACCCTGACCAGCAGCTTCTGTTCTGGCCCGCGCAGAACACCCTGGCCCGCGCATTGCTGCAGGAGGGCGACGCAAAAAACGCCTATCAGGTCGTCATCTCGGTCGCCCCGCCAATTGCCGGCTCCACCGCGCGCGAACAGATCGCCGACCGGGATTTCTTCGCCGGTTTCCTGCTGCTGCGCTTCCTGAAACAACCGCAGGAGGCCGCAACCTGGTTCCGCGACCTTGCGGCGTCCTCCACGGCCGTCATCACCCAGGCCCGCGCCTATTACTGGCTGGGGCGCAGCGAAACCGGTGATGCCGCGACGCAGGATTACACCCGCGCCGCCGCCTACCCCACCACCTTCTACGGCCAGCTCGCCGCGCTGGCGCTGGGCGACACGCCGCAGCAACTGGCGGCGCGCATCAAAGCCGTGCCGGAGCCCAGCTTCTCGGTGCAGGACGCGCTGGATTTCGGCCTGGGCGAGTTGCCCCGCGCCGCCGTGCTGCTGGTGCAGATGGGCGATGCGCATGACGCCGCCATCTTCCTCAACCGCATCGGCCAGACGGGGCTGGACGACAAATCCCGCCTGATGGCGGCGCGCCTCGCGCTGGGGCTGGGCTTTCCGCAATCGGCGGTGGCCATCGCCCGCCTTGCCGGCATTTCCGGCCAGATGCTGGTTCAAGAAGGCTGGCCCATCTCCTACAGCCCGCCCGCCTCGATCCTGGACCCGGCGGTCTCACTCGGCATCATGCGGCAGGAAAGCAGTTTCGATCCCAACCGTCGTCTCCGGCGCCGGGGCGGTGGGGCTGATGCAGCTCCTCCCCTCCACCGCCCGGCGCACGGCGGAAAAATACGGCCTGCCCGCCAGCAACCTGTTCGACCCGGACCAGAACATGGCGCTTGGCTCCGCCTATCTGTCGCAGGAGATCAATAATTTCGGCGACTGCCTGCCGCTGGCCATCGCCGCCTATAATGCCGGGCCGACCAACGTGGCCAACTGGCTCTCCGAGAATGGCGACCCGGAACTCGGCGCCCAGCCGGGCGGGACGAACATGATCGACTGGATCGAAGAAATCCCCTTCAACGAGACGCGCAATTACGTGCAACGCGTCTCCGAGAACATCACCATCTACAGCGCCCTGCTCACCGGCGCCGCCGAGTCGCCGGTGGCGAAATGGCTCAGCCAGCCATGACGCTCTGGCGCTTTATCGCCTCCGGTTTCGGCTCCGGTCTGGCGCCGAAGGCCCCGGGCACGTTCGGCTCGCTGGCCGGGCTGGTCATTGGCTGCCTGCTGCTGCAGGCAGGCCATCTGGCGCTGCTGGCGGGCATCGTGCTGGCCATCGCGGTCGGCATCTACGCCATCGGGCGCCTGCCCGAAGCCGCTGAAGACCCGGGCTGGATCGTCATTGACGAGATCGCCGGGCAGATGATCCCGCTGCTGGCGCTCTATGAATTCAGCATCTGGGGCGCCTTGGTCTCCTTCGCCCTGTTCCGGCTGTTCGATATCTGGAAACCTGGGCCTGTCGCCTGGGCGGACAGGCGCAAGGACGAATATGGCATCATGGGCGATGACATCATCGCCGGGCTGATGGCCTGGCTGGTGATGCTGGCCCTACATCTGGTGTCGCCGATATGAACGCGGCCCGGCTCGTCGCACTCTACAAGGCCAACGGCCTGAAGCTCGCAACGGCGGAGAGCTGCACCGGCGGGCTGGTGGCCGGAGCTGTCACCGCCATTGCCGGATCATCCGCAATCTTCACCCACGGCTTCGTCACCTATGCCAACGAGGCGAAAACCCAGATGCTGGGCGTGCCGGAGGCGATGCTGGCGGCGCATGGCGCGGTGTCGCCCCAGGTGGCACGGGCCATGGCGGAAGGCGCGCGGAGCCGGGCGGGTGTGGATTGCGCCGTCTCCACCACCGGCATCGCCGGGCCGGATGGCGGCAGCGTGGAAAAGCCGGTCGGCACGGTCTGGTTCGGCCTGGCCGGGCCAGCCGGGACCATCGCGCATCACAGACTATTCCACGGAAACCGGGATGAGATCCGCGCCCAGGCGGTGGAGTTCGCCCTGGAATTGCTGGAACAAGCCGGAGGGGAGGAAAAAAATGAGCAGAACGCTTAGCGCCTGGGACAAAGCCAAGCGCGAGGGGCGGAAGATGAGCATGATCACCGCCTATGACGTCACCGCCGCCCGGCTTGCCGAGGCGGCGGGGCTGGATGCGCTGCTCATCGGCGATTCTCTGGGCATGATGGTGGCAGGCGAGGCCGATACGCTGCGCGTCAGCCTGGAACAGATGGAATACCACACCGCCATCGTCGCCAAATCCGTCACCAAACCGCTGATCATGGCCGATCTGCCCTTCGGCAGCTTCGAGGAATCCCCGGCCCAGGCCTTTGCCGCCTCCGCCCGGCTGCTGAAGGCCGGCGCGCAGATCGTGAAGCTGGAAGGCGGCGCGCCGATGGTGGAGACGGTGGCGTTTCTCTCCAAACGCGCCATCCCAGTCTGCGCCCATATCGGGCTGACGCCCCAGCATGTGCGCCAGATCGGCGGCTTCAAGCGCCAGGGCAAAACGCCCGAGGCGGCAGCACAGCTGATCGAGGACGCGCTGGCGCTGGCCGATGCCGGGGCGCGCATGCTGCTGATGGAGGCCATCCCCTCCGAGCTGGCGGCGGAGATCACTGCCCGCCTGCCCATCCCCACCATCGGCATCGGCGCTGGCGCCGGCACCGATGCGCAGGTGCTGGTGTTCCATGACGTGCTGGGCCTGAACCCTGACCGCGCGCCGCCCTTCGCCAAAAAATATCTGGATGGCGCCGGACTCTTCACCGCCGCCCTCGCCGATTATGCGCGCGAGGTGCGGGAGGGCGCTTTTCCGGCGTAAACTGACAAGGCAATAAAAAAGGGGGCTTTCGCCCCCTTTTTTCATTCAGCCTTTACGCCGGAATTGGCCCCAGCCCGCCGGGAAGATCCGACTTGGGCGTCGCCGTCGGCACGGAACCGCGGCGGTTATTATTGTCCTGCATCGGCTCATCCACCACCTTGCGGACGATCTTCTCACCGCGCAGCACCATCTGGATCTCCTCGCCGGACAGGGTCTCGTATTCCAGCAGCCCCTGCGCCAGACGCTCCAGATCCTCGCGCCGCTCGGTCAGGATGCGCTTGGCCTCGGCATAGGCGTGGTCGATGATGCGGCGCACCTCATCGTCGATCTCCCGCGCCGTGGCCTCGGAGACATTCTTCGCCCCGCCCATCGAATGGCCAAGGAACACCTCCTGCCCGCTATCCACATAGGAGACCATGCCGAGCTTCTCGGACATGCCCCATTCCGTGACCATGCGGCGGGTGGTGTCGGTGGCCATCTTGATGTCGCCGGAGGCGCCGTTGGAAACCTTGTCCGGCCCGAACACCAGTTCCTCCGCCGCGCGCCCGCCCATGGCCATGATCAGTTGCTGCAGCAGCTTGAGCTTGCTCATGGAGTAGCGGTCGCCCTCCGGCAGGGACATCACCATGCCCAGCGCGCGGCCGCGCGGAATGATGGTGGCCTTATGCACCGGGTCGCATTCCGGCAGGGTGATGGAGCAGATGGCATGCCCGCCCTCGTGATAGGCAGTCATCGTCTTCTCGGCGTCGGACATGACAAGCGAGCGGCGCTCGGCCCCCATCAGCACCTTGTCCTTGGCGTGCTCGAACTCCGCCATGGCGACCACGCGCTTGCCGATGCGCGCGGCGAGCAGCGCCGCCTCGTTCACCAGATTGGCGAGATCCGCGCCGGAGAAGCCCGGCGTGCCGCGCGCGATGGTCTTGGCATCCACGTCGGAGGCCAGAGGCACCTTGCGCATATGCACCTTCAGGATCTTCTCGCGGCCCACCACATCCGGGTTCGGCACCACCACCTGGCGGTCAAAGCGGCCGGGGCGCAGCAGCGCCGGGTCCAGAACATCCGGCCGGTTGGTGGCGGCGATCAGGATCACGCCCTCATTGGACTCGAACCCGTCCATCTCCACCAGCATCTGGTTCAGGGTCTGCTCACGCTCGTCATTGCCGCCGCCAAGCCCCGCACCGCGATGCCGGCCAACAGCGTCGATCTCGTCGATGAAGATGATGCAGGGCGCGTTCTTCTTGCCTTGCTCAAACATGTCACGCACGCGCGACGCGCCGACACCCACGAACATCTCGACAAAGTCGGAGCCCGAGATGGTGAAGAAGGGCACGTTCGCCTCACCGGCGATGGCGCGGGCCAACAGCGTCTTACCCGTGCCAGGCGGGCCGACCAGCAGGCAGCCCTTGGGGATCTTGCCGCCAAGGCGCTGGAATTTCTGCGGGTCGCGGAGGAATTCCACGATCTCCTGCAGCTCGCCCTTGGCCTCGTCGATGCCCGCGACGTCATCAAAGGTCACACGGCCCTGCTTCTCGGTCAGCAGCCGGGCGCGGGATTTGCCAAAGCCCATGGCGCGGCCGCCACCGGACTGCATCTGGCGCATGAAGAAGATCCACACCCCCAGGATCAGCAGCATCGGCGCCCAGTTAAGCAGCGCGCGCAGCAGGGGATTCATAGTATCCCCTTCCGGCTTGGCGGAGACGCTCACCCCCGAGGCCGTCAGCTTGGAAACCAGCGTCTGGTCTTCCGGCGCGTAGGTTTCGAAGCTCTTCCCATCCTTGGTGGTGCCGGTGATATCATGCCCGGCGATGGTGACGCTCTGCACCTGGTTGTTGTTTACCTCATCCAGGAAGCTGGAATAGGCGATCTCGGATGAGTCGCTCTGCGTGCTGGAAGGCTGGAAGACATTAAACAGCACCACCAGAAACAGGGCCACGACAACCCACAGCGCGATATTTCGACCCAGATTATTCATCTAGACTTTTTCCAATTCTTTCAATCGGTTCCCCCGCCCTACATGAGGCACGGCGGCTTCCTTGAGCTCACTTGAGCATATTGCACCGGTTTCCTGGCCCAGCACAAATAAATCCTGGGTAAATTCAAGCTTGGAACGGCCGCGCCGTGGCCGGCATAGGCGGGGTGAAGCGTGCCGGGGCAGGAAAAAACAGGGCGCCCTGAGCGTCCCGCATGGCGGGCATGGCGCGCAGCACCAGGCTGGGCAGGCCGTTAAACCCGTGAAAAGATGCCGCATCCCGCCCCAACGCGCCGAAGCTTGCAGCCCCCGGCGGTGGCGTGGTGAGGGTGAAGCGCCCATCCCATAGCGCATGGCTGGTTGCCGGTATGGACGGAGCGCAGGCGGCGGGCTCACGCGCCAGCAGCCAGCCGGGGCCCAGCCGCCCGGCCTGGGCAATCCGCACGCCCCCCAGCGTCGCCGGGCGCAACTGCGCCGCCAGACGCAACAGCGCCTCCTGGCGCGGCGCATAGAGCCGCCCGCCAATGGTCCTGATCAGCACGCCCAAAGCTGCCGGAGGCAGCGCACCAACATCCAGCACGGCATAGCCTTCCGGGTAGAGACGCGCATGGCGGGCGAGAAAAGCGGCCACCTCCCGCTCGCGCGCCGCGCGTTCAGCGGCGCCGGAGGGCGCCAGCCCCTCGCCCTCCATGCGGATGCGTACACGCTCGAATTTTTGCGCCTGGTTGGAGGGATCCTCGACCCAATCCATGCCTTGGCCGCGCAAAAAATCCCGCAGCGCGGCGGGCGGAATATCGAGCAGCGGGCAAATCAGGACAACCTCATTGCGTGCACGCCAAGCGGCCATGCCCTCGGCCCCGCCGGGGCCGCGCCGGGCGCGCATCGCCACGGTCTCGTGCTGGTCGGCCAGATGATGGCCCAGGGCAAGATACAAAAACCCCGCCCCCGCGGCCGCCCGCGCCAGCGCCTCATGCCGGGCCTGGCGGGCACGCTCCTGCATGGCCGGGCCAGGGGACAGGCCAAGGGTAAGAACCCTGCTCTCAATGCCCCGGCCCGCCAAGCGGGCGGCGGTCAGCCGAGCCTCGTCACCCAATTCGGCCCGCAGCCCATGATCGGCGATCAGCGTCAGCACCGCCCCGCCGCGTGGCACACAATAATCATGCGCCAGCAGCGCCAGCGCCGTGCTGTCAGCACCGCCTGAGACCCCTACGGCCAGGCGCGGCGGCAAACCAGGCGGCAGCAGCCGGGCCAGCGCCGCCGCGAAGGCCGCTTTTACTGGCAATGCGCGCGTTTGGAGACCGCGCCGATGTCGCTCTTCATCCCCGCGGAGGGATTGGTGAACTGGCTGTTCAGGGAGGAGAGCGTGTCACACGCCGCCTCGTTCTGGTTGATCGCGGCCAGCGAGGAGGCCAGCCCCAGCAAGGCGCGCGGCGCGTAGGTGCCGTTGCGGTTCATATTATAGGTCGCGTCGAAACTGATCGCGGCATCCTGCGGATCGCCCTTGGCCGCATAGGCCTGCGCCACGAGATATTGCGCCCGGTAGGCCTCCGGCGCCGACCTGTTATTGGCCACGATTCCCTTCGCGATCGAGGCTGCGGTCGTGTAATCATGCTTGCCATACGCGTCGAGCGCCGTCTTCAACGCGGCTTTCGGATCGTTCGGCGCTGCGGCAGCGGCAGGCGGCGGCGCGGCCGGCGCAAGGGTCTGCGGCGCGCCGGCGGCTGGCGGGGCAGACGCCGCACTGGCGGCAGCATCCGGCGCGGCCGCCCCGGCACCGCCGGTCATCTGGAATTTAAGATCGCCGATCTCTTTCTCGGTCTGGTCATGCTGCGTGTCCACCTGATGCTGCAACTGGGAGACCTGGCCATTCAGCGTCTGCACCTGGCCTTGCAGCTGCTGAACCTGATTCAGCAGGCTCGCCACCAGCGAGTTGTCCCCCGCCCCGCCGGAGGAAGACGGCGGCGCCGAGTTGCCGCCCAGCGAGGAGCCGCCATTGCCGCCCTGGCCCTGAAGCTGCTGGACCTGCTGCTGCAGCTGCAAAATCTCATTCTGCAGGGCAATGCCCTCCTGGCTCTGGACCAGCGGCTGGGCAGAGGCCGCCAGCGGCATGAGAAGCGTGGCGGCGAGGAGCGGGATTCGGTAGCGCATTGAGAACTCCAGTCAGGGCCTAAGATACGGACAAATATAGACGCGGATAGGCTCAAAACAAAACCGGCGGCCTTGCGGGCCGCCGGTCTGCATCACACACCGGCTTCAGGGCCGGGTGGAGTTTCTGATTACTTGCAGTTCTGCGGGTTGAAACCCTGAACCGAGGTGATCGCATTACGGTTCTGCTGGTAGGCAGCATCGTCGTTGCCAGCGGCAACCGGGCAATCCTTGCCATAGGAGATGGTCTGGATGCGCGAAGAGGCCACGCCCTGGGCAACCAGGTAGTCGCGCGCGGCGTTGGCGCGGCGCTGGCCGAGGGCCAAGTTGTAGGTCTCGGTGCCGCGCTCGTCGGCGTTACCGGCCACCTGCACGTTCACGGAAGGATACTTGGCGAGCCAAGCGGCCTGCTTGCCCAGGGTCGCGTCAGCGTCGCTGGACAGGCTGGACTTGTTGAAGTCGTAGAACACGCGGTCGCCGACATTGGCAACCAGGTCCTGCTCGGAACCCGGAGCCGGACCGGTGGCCGTCTCAGCGCCAGTCCCGGTGTTGGAGGCGGTGCTGGTGGGGTTGGAGGAGCAAGCTGCCAGCAGGGCCAGGCCGGCAAGAGCGCCCAATGCTTTGATTTTCATGGTAGGAACCGATCCCTGTCCGAATTAGGTGAGCAAAAATTAGCCATTGGTTGCGTAACCACGATGATTACGTCCACCTCGCGGGCTGTACTCTTCCCGCCGGGGAAGGGTCAAGCACCACTGCAAGCTAAATTGTTCATCTATCTGAGGTTTCCACCTCCCTGACGATTTTCTTTACGTCTGTTGATTATTTGTAACACCCTTGAAAGCCGCCCTTACATGGCGGCCGGTTTTGGCCGCCCCGCGCGCGGCTTGACATTTTGTCCCGCAAGCGGTCTGCCCTGCCCCACGAGATAGAGGCAGAATTCAAGATGCAGAGCGATGATTTGAAGAGTTTGGTGGAGGCGGCGCTGCCCGCCATCGCGGCCGCTGATGCGGCTTCGCTGGAGGAGATGCGGGTCTCCCTGCTCGGCAAAAATGGCAATGTGACAATGCTGCTAAAATCGCTTGGCGGCATGGAACCCGAGGCCCGCAAGGCCGCCGGCGCCGAGATAAACCTTATAAAAGCGCAGATCACCGATGCTCTTTCCGCGCGGCGCGCGGTGCTGGACGCGCAGGCGCTGGAGCAAAAGCTGGCCGCCGAGCGCATCGACGTCACCCAGCCCCCCCGCCCCGATTCGCAGGGGGCCCTGCACCCGCTCTCGCGCACCCAGGAGGAACTGGCCGCCATCTTCGCCCCCATGGGCTTCACCATCAAGGACGGGCCGGACATCGAGAGCGACTGGAATAATTTCTCCGCCCTCAACATCCCCTCCCATCACCCCGCCCGGGCGATGATGGACACGTTCTATCTGCGGGCGCCCGAAGATGCCCGCCCGCCGGTGCTGCGCACCCACACCTCGCCGGTGCAAATCCGCACCATGCTGGAATGGGCGAAGACCGAAGGGCTGGGCGACTCCCCGTCACCGATCCGCATCGTCGTGCCCGGCCGCACCTTCCGCGCCGACCATGACGCCACCCATTCGCCGATGTTCCATCAATGCGAAGGGCTGGTGATCGGCCAGGATATCACGCTCGGCCATCTGAAAGGCTGCCTGATCGACTTCCTGCGCGCTTTCTTTGGCGTGCCGGAACTGCCGGTGCGCTTCCGCGCCAGCTACTTCCCCTTCACCGAACCCTCGATGGAGGTGGATATCGGCTGGAGCAAAAAGACCGGCGAGATCGGCGGCGGCACGGATTGGCTGGAGATCCTCGGCTCGGGCATGGTGCATCCCAGCGTGCTGGCCAATTGCGGCATCGACCCGCGCCGCTTCCAGGGCTTTGCCTTCGGCGTCGGGCTGGAGCGCATCACCATGCTCAAGCACGGCATCAACGATCTGCGGCTGTTCTATGAAAGCGACGTGCGCTGGCTGCGCCATTACGGCTTCTCAGCCCTTGACTCCCGCCAGCCTGCACGAAGGAATTCTGATCCATGAAATTCTCTCTCTCCTGGCTCAAGAGCTGGCTGGATACCGAGGCCTCCCTCGATGAGATCGTCACCACCCTCTCCAAGATCGGGCTGGAGGTGGAAGGCGTTGAGAACAAGGCCGAGGCGCTGAAGCCCTTCACCATCGCCGAGATCATCGAGGCGACGCCACACCCCAATGCCGACCGCCTGCGCGCCTGCCGGGTGAATGCGGGTGGTGCGGAACTCTCCGTGGTGTGCGGCGCGCCGAATGCGCGCACCGGCCTGCGCGTGGTTTTCGCGCCGGCGGGGGCGACGATTCCCGCCAACGGCATGGTGCTGAAGGTGGGCGAGATCCGCGGCGTGAAATCCGAAGGCATGCTCACCAGCTTCCGCGAGCTGGGGCTGGGCGAGGATCATGAGGGCATCATCGAACTGCCCGAGGACGCACCCATCGGTGCCAATTACGCCGCATGGGCCGGGCTGGATGAGCCGGTGATCGAAATCGCCATCACCCCCAACCGGGGCGATGCGATGGCCGTGCGCGGCGTGGCGCGCGACCTCGCCGCCGCCGGGCTGGGCACGCTCAAGCCCTTCGCGCCCGCCCCCATCGCGGGCAGCGGCGCCTCCGCCATTCAGTGGGCGAATGAATTCCCCGAAGCCTGCCCCTGGGTGCTGGGCCGCACCGTGCGCGGCGTGAAGAACGGACCGAGCCCGGACTGGCTGCAACAACGCCTGGAGAGCATCGGCCTGCGCCCGATCAACGCGCTCGTCGATATCACCAATTTCTTCACCTATGATCTCGGCCGCCCGCTGCACGTGTTCGACGTCAATAAAATTAACGGCGCGACACTCATCATCCGCCGCGGCCAGGAGGGAGATGTCTTCCCCGGCCTGCATGGCAAGGAGGTGAAGGCTGGGCCTGAGGATTGCGTGATCGCCGATGGCGCGGGCGCGCAATCGCTCGCCGGCATCACCGGCGGCGAGGCCACGGGCTGCGATGAGACCACCACCGACGTCTTCATCGAATGCGCCTTGTTCGACCGCGTGAAAATCGCCCAGACCGGCCAGCGCACCGGCATCTTCTCCGATGCCCGCGCCAGCGTTTGAACGCGGGATCGACAGCCAGCTTCTCCCCGAGGCGCTGGATGCCGCCACTGCGATGGTGCTGGCAATTTGCGGTGGCGAGGCCAGCGAGGTTTCGCAAGCCGGCACCCGCCCCACATGGGGCCGCCAAGCGAAGCTGCGCTTCGCGCGGCTGGCGAGCTTCGGCGGCTCGGATGCCAGCGCACCGGAGGCTGTCGCGGCGCTGGAGCGTCTCGGCTTCGCTGTTGTGGATCAGGATGCCGCTTCCGTCACCGTCGCGGTGCCGAGCTGGCGCAACGATGTCGCCCAGCCGCAATCTCTGGACCAGTCGCCGGGCCTGCCCGGCGCGCAGGCCGCCGCCGAAGGGGCGGCCGAGATCGAACCAGAATCGGACCTGATCGAGGAAGTGCTGCGGCTGAAGGGGTTGGATGCCATCCCGCCCGTCTCCCTGCCCGTCTCCTCCCTGGTGCCACAGCCGATCTGGACCCCCAAACAGGCCCGCACCGCCCTGGCACGGCGCGTGCTGGCCGCGCGCGGGATGCTGGAATGCGTGACCTTCAGCTTCGCGGACGAGGCAAGCTGCGCCCTGTTTGGCGACGCGGCGGAGAGCCTGCGCCTCGCCAACCCCATCGCCTCCGACCTCAACCAGATGCGCCCCACCCCGCTGGTGACGCTAACCCAGGCCGCCGCGCGCAACCTGGCCCGCGGCATCGCCGATTTCGGGCTGTTCGAAACCGGCCCGGCCTACGCGGCGGATCTCTCCCAGGCGCTGGTGGCGGCGGGCCTGCGCGTCGGCGGCACCGCGCTCTCGGCCCTGGCGCCTGCCCGGCCCTATGACGCGCTGGACGCCAAGGCCGATGCCCTCGCCGTGCTCTCGGCCCTTGGCGTACCGATGGAGGCCGTGACCACCACGCCGGGCGGACCGTCCTACTACCATCCGGGCCAGAGCGGCGCGCTGATGCAAGGGCCGAAGACGATGCTGGCGCGCTTCGGCACCCTGCATCCCGCCGTGGCCCAGGCGCTCGACCTGCCCGCCGGTACGGTGGCGTTCGAGATCTTCCTGGACGCCGTGCCCGAGCCCAAGCGCCGCAAGAAAACCGCCCCCGTGCTGGCGCCCTTCCAGCCCCTGCGCCGGGATTTCGCCTTCCTGGTAGATGAGAGCGTCGGCGCCGAGGCCGTGCTGCGCGCCGCCAAGGGCGCCGAGCGCAACCTGATCACCGGCGTGACCCTGTTCGACCGTTATCAGGGCAAGGGCGTGCCGGAAGGCAAAGTCTCGCTTGCCATCGCGGTGACATTGCAGCCCACGGAAAAGAGCCTGACAGATGCGGAGATCGAGGCCGCCTGCGCCAGGATCATCGCCGAAGTGGCCAAGAAAACCGGCGCCACCCTGCGCGGCTGATTGAGATAACGGCGTCCGCGCCTCTGCGCGGACGCCGTTATCTGTTCAGCAGCGCGAAAACCCGCAGCGCCGAGGCCAGAGGCTGCCCGCCGCCGCGCCCGGAATCGATGCGCGTGACCAGCGCGGACAGCGCCATCCCGTCCCGCTTCGCGATCTCCGTGAGGACAGTCCAGAATTCCGGCTCCAGCGCCACGCTGGTGCGATGGCCGGAAAGCGAAAAGCTACGCTTTTCGAGCATCGCCCAGCGTGTGCAGCAAAGCCGGCAGGAAGGCGAAGGTGGAAATCAGCACCGCGCCCAAGCTCAGGAACAGCAGATCGCCCATGCTGGCCGTGCCCCGGTCAGCCGAGAAAGCCAGAGAGCCAAAGGCCGTGCCGGTGGTAAGCGCTGAAAACAGCACCGCCCGCGCCGTGGCGGAGGACAGGAAGCTGCGCATGCCCGCGCGGAAATTCATCACGAAATAGACGTTGAACGAAACCCCCACCCCCAGCAGCAGCGGCAGCGCGATGATGTTGGCATAGTTGATGGACATGCCCGCCAGCTTGGCGAAAAAAGCGGTGAGCAGCGCGGAGAGTGCGAGCGTGGCCAGCACCAGCAGGCTGTCCCGCAGATTGCGGAACACCAGCAGCAGGATCAGCGAAATCGCGATAAAGGCAAGGATCGCCGCCTCGCGGAAGGAGCTGAGAATGGTGCCCGCCGTGGCGATGGTGGAGATCGCCGGGCCGCCCGCATTCGGCGCCACCGCCAGCACCGCATCGGAGAATTGGTGCAGCCCCTTGGTGCTCTGCCCCGCCGCCGTCGGAAAGGCTTCCACCCGCACCTGGCCATCCGGCAGGAACCAATCATTCCTGATCTCCGGGGGCAGCGTCGCCTCGGTAATCGGCTTGGCGTTCAGGCTGCCCGCCAGGCGTTGAAGCTGTAGCGGCAGGAAGCGGGTAATGCCCGCATTCATGGCCATGATCTGTGCGTCATCCTCGCCTTGCAGGCGCTTGAGCACCGCCCCGATGCGCAGAAGCTCGCTATTCTCCGGCAGCTTGGCGGAGACGCCATCAATGGCGGCAATGGTCTTGGCCATGGCGGCGCGTATGTCACCCGCCGTCACCGGCGTTTGCGGCGGGTTGGCGGCGGCCAGCAGCGTGGGCGCCAGAATGGTCTGCGCCTGCGCCAGCATTGCCAGCTTCTGGTCCTGGTTCTGCGGCACGAAGGTGGCGCCCGAAATCGCCTGCGACACTTCCGGCAGATTGCCCAGTTTCTGCGCCAGCGCCCGCGCCGCGTCGATATTGGGCGTCAGCGCGTCGGCATAGAACGGGTTGGTCTGCGGGTCGGCGAGCAGCGAATGGATCGTGCGCATGCTCTCAGTGTCGGGGTCTTTGGTGTCCAGCGGGTTGGCGTCGAACTTCAGCGTCACGGCGGAAACAGCCCCCGCCAGCGCCAGCGCGCCGAACAGCACCAGCACAAAGCGCCGGTGACGGTGCAGGAAATCATCCGCCACGGCGCCGCCCGGCAGGCCGATGGGCGTTGTCTCCGGGTGCGGGTTGAAGAAGCGCAGCAGCGCCGGCAGGAAGGTGATGGTGCAGAAAAAGGCGATGAACATGCCCGCCCCCGCGATCTCCCCCAGCTCCGCCACCCCCGTGAACGGGGTGGGTGAGAAGGCGAAGAAGCCACAGGCCGTGGCGGTGGCCGCGAGCGCGATCTGCACCCCCGCCTGGCGCGCGGTTTCTGTCAGGGCGGAGCCCAGCGCGGGCACGGCATGCCGCACGGCGCGCAGCCGCACGCAATACTGGATCGCGAAATCCACCGCGAGCCCGATGAACAAGATGGCGAACGCGACAGAGATCAGGTTGATCACCCGCACCACCACGGCCGCATAGGTCATGGTCAGCAGCAGCCCCATGATCAGCGTCAGCAGGATGGGCACGATCAGCCGCCAGGACCGCAAGGCGAGATAAAGCCAGAGCGCAATGAGGATAATGCTGATCACCCCGCCCAGCACCAGCCCTTGGGTCAGCGAGGCGAATTGCTCGTCGGAAAGCGGGATCTGCCCAGTATAATGCACCGTGGCGCGCCCGGCCTGCACATCCGGCAGGCTGGCGGCGATTCGCACCAAAGCCTCCGTGGCCAGGCCGCCGGGTTGTAGCGTACCCTGGTTGAGGCGCGGATGCGCCAGCACGAACGCGGCATCACCCTGCCCCGGCGCGCCGCTCAGGATCAGGCTCTGCCAGGAAAGCGGCACGGGGTGGCCATCCGCCGCCGCCGCCAGATTCTTCCGCACCCCGGCCAAAGCATCATTATAGGGGGAAATATCGCTCCCGGCCTCAACGCCCTGGGCGATCAGCCCCAGCCCGGTCAGCAGCCCGCGCGCGGAAGGGTCCGCCGCCAATTGGCCCAGGAAAGGCTGCGCCGCGACAATCTGGCTCAGCAGCTTCGCGAGATCATCCGGGGGCAGCAGCAGCAGCCCCTCGTTCTGGTAGAAGCTGCTCCCGGCTGGGTAGTGCGAATCCAGGAAATTATCCGTGTCCGCATTCAGCGCCTGGTTCAGGGCGGCGGCGGTCTCGCTGGCCTCCTCCGGCGTGGCGGCGCGCACCACCGCCACGATCAGATCATTAAATTGCGGGAAATTCTTGTTTTCAGCGATCTGCGCCTGCCGCCAGGGCAATGTGCTGGAGAAGAGATGTTCGGTGTCGGTATCGATGGCGAGGTTGCGGATCGTGTATGTCAGGCCGAGCGCGGCCAGCACCAGAAACAGCAGGATGCAAACCCCGGCATAACGGCGCGCCGCGGTGACGATAGCGATGATAAACGGCACTCTGACCCCCTGCTTGCCCAGGCCCAGAAATAGAAGCCCAGGGCCTAGAAGGCCAGCCCGGACATGGCCAGCCTGCCGTAAAGATCAGCCAGCACCATCTGCAAAGCCTCCAGCAGCAGGATGGCGATCACCGGCGAAATGTCGATATTCCCGAGATAAGGCAAAAACCGCCGGATCGGCCGCAGCAGCGGCTCGGTGATGCGGTTCAGGAAATCTCCCACCACAGAGACGAGTTGGTTACGCGGATTTGCGATCCCGAATGCCACCAGCATGCTCAGCACCGCCGCCGCAATGATGGCGAGAATCATCAGATGGATCAGTTCGCCAGCAAGCCAGAAAATCGCGCCAACCATGGTTTTCCTCAAAAATATCTTCGTTCAAAGACCTAGCGGCAGGAATGTGCGGAGGCAATGTTGACTTCCGCCCCCGAATGCGCGACATGGCGCCCCCACATGGTTACCGTGCCATCGCCGGGACCGGGGCTGTAGCTCAGTTGGTAGAGCGCGTCGTTCGCAATGACGAGGTCAGGGGTTCGATTCCCCTCAGCTCCACCAGGACCTCCTGAAAATCCCCTCAATTTAAATATATTAAATCTTCCGACAGCAAAACCTTCCCCGCCAGACCGGCGGTTTTCTCCGAACAATTTTTATACATGGCCGGACGTGCGAAGCGGAGCAGCCCTAGAATCGCCAAACGCCTAGAACCGGCCCCCTTACCGCCCACCATAAAGCAGGTGGGACTGCCAGCGCCCCGGCGCTTCTCGTCAGTTCAGCGCTACTGCGCCACAAACCTGTCCCAGCCCTGCGCGCGCAACGCGCAAGCCGGGCAGGTGCCGCACCCATAGCCCCACTCATGCAGCACGGCGCGGGCACCATTATAGCAACTATGCGAGCCGGTGCGGATGATCTCGACCAGCGCCTCACCGCCCAGCTCCGCCGCCAGCGCCCAGGTCTGCGCCTTGTCGATCCACATCAGCGGCGCATGCAACACAAAACGCGAGTCCATGCCGAGATTGAGGGCCAGCTGCATCGCCTTCACCGTATCGTCGCGGCAATCCGGGTAACCGGAATAATCGGTCTCACACACGCCGGTGACGATATGCTTGATCCCGCGCCGGTAAGCGATGGCGGCGGCGAAGGTGAAGAAGAGCAGGTTGCGCCCGGGCACGAAGGTGTTGGGCAGGCCATTTTCCTGCATGGCGATCGCGGCATCCTTGGTCAGCGCGGTGTCGCTGATCTGGCCCAGCACGGAGAGGTCGACAACATGATCCTCGCCCAGCTTCGCCCCCCAGTCCGGAAAGGACTTGCCCAGCGCGGCGCGCAGCGGGGCGCGGACATCCATCTCAACCCGGTGGCGCTGGCCGTAATCAAAACCGATCGTCTCGACGCGGGCAAAGCGCGCCAGCGCCCAGGCCAGGCAGGTGGCGGAATCCTGCCCGCCGGAAAACAGCACCAGCGCGGAATCCCCGTCCATGCTCAGCCCTCCTGCGGTCCGAAATAGGTGCAGCGATCGCCGTTGGAAGCCCTTGAGACGCTCACGCGGCACAATGCCGGGCAGGCCGGGGCCAGGCGGCGCCAGATCCAGGTGCAGAGATTCTCCATCGTCGCCGGGCCGAGATCGGGGATCTCATCGAGAAACTGATGGTCAAGCGCCTCGCGGGCGGACTCCAGAATGCGCGCAAGCAGGCCGACATCCATGACCATGCCGCTCACCGGGTCCGGCTTGCCGCGTACGGTCACCTCGGCGAGATAGGTATGGCCATGGATCCGGCGGCTGGACTTGGTCTCGATCTCCCGGTGCAGCGTATGCGCGGCATCGAAGGTGAATTGCTTGCTCAGCTCGAACATTAGCGGATTCCCAGGAATTTATGCGTCTGCAGAGACAGCCGCCAGCGCGGATGCGCCATGCAATAGGCCACGGCCGCTACGGTATTGGCGGCCTGGTCCGGCCCATCCATCGGTTGCAGGAGAAAATGGGTGAATCCCAGCGCATCGAACTGTTCCGGCGCCGCGCCTGGCTGCGGAAAGACGAGCTTCAGCTCATCGCCTTGCGCCACCGCGAGCGGCGCCCCGGCCTTGGGGCTGACGCAGAGCCAGTCGATCCCCTCCGGCGGGGCGATGGTGCCGTTGGTTTCCACGGCGATCTCGAAGCCAGCCTCATGCAGCGCGCCGATCAGTGCGGAATCCACCTGCAATAGCGGTTCACCGCCCGTCAGCACAACCAGCCGCGCCTCCTGCGCCGCCCCGGGCCACGCGGCGGCGACGGCGTTGGCCAAGTCCTGCGCCGTCGCAAAACGCCCGCCGCCGGTGCCATCCGTGCCCACAAAATCGGTGTCGCAGAAGCGGCACGTGGCGGCCTCGCGGTCGGCGTCTCGCCCGGACCACAGATTGCACCCCGCAAAACGGCAAAATACCGCCGCGCGGCCGGCATTCCGGCCCTCGCCCTGCAAGGTGTAGAAAATCTCTTTTACGCTATAGGCCATGGCTGTCTCTGCGGGGCGCTTTAAAGAGCAAGTCCGCCAATGGCAAATGACGCGCGGGCAGAGCTGCATGGCTTTCCCGGCGCTCAGCCTGATCGATTCCCCTCCGGCGCGGCCAACTGAGCCGGGCGGCGTGCGATTGCCGCCGCACGCCCCTTCTGCTTAAAGCGCGCCCCCATGCAGCATATCGGCATTGATTTCGGCACCACCAACACCGTCGTGGCCATTGCGCAACCAGACGGTTCCGTACGCAGCGCCAGCTACCGCACAGATGATGTGTTCCGCACCGTGCTCTGCTTCTGGACAGAGCGGCACGGCGCCAGCCAGCGCCTGAACCACGCCGCCGGGCCGGACGCGATCAGCGCCTATCTCGACGACCCGATGGAAAGCCGGCTGATCCTGTCGATGAAAACCTATCTGGCGCAGCGCAGTTTTACCGAAACGCGCATCTTTGGCCGGCGCTACACGCTGCAGAGCCTGATCGCCACCTTCCTGCGCACCTTGGCCGAGAAAGCGGGTTTCGACCCCGGCGAGGTTCACGCCACCATCGGCCGGCCCGTGCGCTTCGCGGGCGAGTTCGCCGACGATGAATTCGGCGAGGCCCGCTTGCGCGAAGCGTTCAAGGAGGCCGGCTTTGGCGCTCTCACCGTGGCGCTGGAGCCGGAGGGGGCCGGGTGGCGCTTCTCGCGCACACTCACCGCCCCCACCACTGTGCTGGTGGGCGATTTCGGCGGCGGCACCAGCGATTTCTCGGTGCTGCGCTTCACCCCCGGCGCGCCGGTGCACCCGCTGGGCCATGCCGGTGTCGGCCTCGCGGGCGATGTGCTCGACCAGCGCATCATCGAACGTGTCATCTGCCCGCATCTCGGCAGGGGCGACACCTACCGCGTCATGGCCAACGACCTGCCGGTTCCGCCTGAATATTTCAACGCCTTCGCGAGCTGGCACCGCCTGTCGCTGATGCGCAACCCGCGCACGCTGCGCGAAATCGCCGATGTCGCCCGCCATGCGCGCCACCCTGCGCGCCTGCACGCGCTGCTGGAGCTGATCGAGGATGAACAGGGCTTCGCGCTCTATCAGTCGGTCTCCACGGCGAAGATGGAATTATCGCGCGCAGATTCAGCCACATTGCGCTTCGCCCACAGCAAACTCGACATTGCCGAGACCATCCAGCGCGACACGTTCGAAAGCTGGATCGCCCCCGACCTCGCCAAGATGGCAAATGCAATCGAGGCCGCGCTCAACGCCGCGCAGCTCGCGCCAGAGCAGATCGACCAGGTGTTCCTCACCGGCGGCACCTCCTTCGTGCCCGCCGTACGGCGCCTGTTCGAAGCGCGCTTCGGCGCTGAGCGGATCTCCTCGGGCGGCGAGCTTGTCAGCGTGGCCGAGGGGCTGGCCTTGCTTGGGGCCGGGCAAGGCTGACGGCACCTGTTGCATCAGCCCAGCGGCCTTGCTGCGGCCGGCGCAGAGCTGATGGCACCTCGGCGCTATTGTGCGCTGCGGCATAAATCAGCATATCCTGGCGTTCCGGCGTGGCTTGGCGCCGGCTGGTTCTGCTCCATCTGGGAGTCCTGTCATGGATTCATCTGCCTGCCCCGATGCTTTCGAGTCGTATTACACCCCCGCCTGCTATAGCGCGGCGCCGCCGACAACATGGCACATGTTCCCAACCACGCCATCCGTCACGACATGGCACGTGGTCCCGCTTTCGCCCAACGCCACGGGGCTGGTGCTGGTGCTGCTGGCCATTCTGCTGACGACCTTGCTGGTCAGCAAGCCGGAGCGGTAAGGCTGTCGCGGGCCGCTCCGTCATCGTAAGGGACCGCAAATCATGAGCCTCAACTCAGTCCGCGCCTTTCTGGCTGAACACGCGCCCGACCTCACCATTCTGGAGCTGGCGGACAGCACCGCTACCGTGGCCCTGGCGGCGGCAGGCCATGGCGTGGAGCCGGCACAGATCGCCAAAACCCTGGCACTGAAGGCCGGGGAGCAGGTTGTGCTGCTCGTCACCCGCGGCGATGCGCGGCTGGACAATAAAAAGGCCAAAACATTGTTCGAGGCCAAGGTGAAAATGCTCTCCGCCGAGGAGGTGGTGGCCCTCACCGGCCATCCGGTGGGCGGGGTCTGCCCGTTTGGGCTGGCCACGAAGCTGCCTGTCTATTGCGACGTGTCACTGCAGGCGTTCGACGAGGTCCTCCCCGCCGCCGGGTCCACCAACAGCGCGCTACGCATCAGCCCGGCCCGCATGGCCGCGCTGGTGAATGCGGGCTGGGTGGATGTCTGCCAGCCCGCCTAGGCATAACCCCGGTCAGGCATGGGGCCTGGCCTCCAGGATTTTAACGATCGTGGTCAGCGCCTGGTTCACCGGCACGGCGATGCCATGCTCCGCCCCCAGCCTGACCACATAGCCATTCAGATAATCGATCTCTGTCGGCCGCCCGCGGATCAGATCCTGCGCCGTGGAGGAAATCTGCCCCGCCATGCTCTGGCCGGCGGCCAAAATCCCTTCCGCCTGTCCCTCGGGCAGGTTGATGCCGCAGGCGGCGGCCACCGCCTCGCATTCCTTCAGCACGTTGCGGATCAGCACCTGCGTGCCCGCCACCGCCAGCAAGGCGCCATAAGGCTGGCGCGTGATGGCGGAAAGCGCGTTATAGGCGCAGTTCAACGCCAGCTTGGCCCATAGCGCTTCATCTACATCGCCTGAAAGCTCGGCCGGAATGCCCGCCGCGCGGAACAAGGCGGCCAGCTCTTCACCGCGCGGGCCTGTGCCGATTACCAGCTCCCCCCGCCCGTAATGGCGCACATGCCCGGCCCCGGCCATGTTGGCCGCCACATACACAGCCGCCGGAAATACCGGGCGCCCCAACAAGGCGGCCAGGCGTTGCGCATTCCCCACCCCGTTCTGCAGGCTGACGATCATCGCCTCCGGCGCCAGATGCGGCGCCATCTGCCAGCCCACCTCCTCGGTATCGCCGGATTTCACACAGACCAGCACCAGCCCCGCCCCCGCGACGGAGGCCGCCGCCGTGCTGGCGCCAAGCTTGATGCGCTCCGGCCCCGAGGCGCGCTCCAGCAGCAGGCCATCAGACCGGATGGCATCCACATGCGCGGGCCGGCCGATCAACACCACCTCATGCCCCGCCTTGGCCAGCAGCGCGCCGAAATAACAACCCACCGCACCGGCGCCCATCACCGCGACCTTCATGGCAGCCTCCTTCCCCTATCAGCCCCCGCCAGATGGCCAGAGACGGATCCTATATGCTAGGCCCCGTGGCTGAACCCAAGGACCGCCATGCCAGACCCGACCCGCGACGCCGCTTTTTCTCTCCTGCACGCCGTTCTGGCCAAGGGGAAACCGCTTGATGCGGCGCTGGATGCCCTGCCGCGCATCGAGCCGCGCGACAAGGCGGCGGCGCATCGCCTGGCGGCCTGCGTGCTGCGCCATACCGGCACGCTGGATGCGGTGCTGGAGCCCTATCTGCGCCGCGAGCCGCCGCCGGAGCTGCGCAATATCCTGCGCATCGGCGCCGCCGGCTGCCTGTTCCTGGGCACCCCGCCCCATGCCGCCGTCGCCACCGCCGTGGAGCTGGCGCGGAGCCGAAAACTCGTCCCCTTCGCCGGGCTGGTGAATGCCGTGCTGCGCCGGGTGGTGACAGCCGGGCCGGAGGCGCTGGAGGAGCTGGACATGCCGCGCCTGGACACCCCCGCCTGGGCCTGGGCGAGCTGGGGCCCGGATGCGCGGGCCATCGCCACCGCCCACGCGCAGGAAGCGCCGATGGATATCTCCCCCCTGCCCGGCTTCGTGCCCGAAGGCGGCGCGGCGCTGCCCACCGGCTCCTACCGTTTCCCCGCCGGCACGCCGGTGGCCGAAATCCCCGGCTTCACGCAAGGGCAGGTCTGGGTGCAGGACGCCGCCGCCGCCCTGCCCGCCAGACTGCTCGCCCCCCAGCCCGGTGAGCGCGTGCTGGATCTCTGCGCCGCACCGGGCGGCAAAACCGCCCAGCTCGCCGCCATGGGCGCGGAGGTCACCGCCGTGGAACGCGACGCCGCCCGCATGGCGACATTGCGCGGCAATCTGGAACGGCTGCAGCTGAAAGCCGAGCTGGTGACGGCCGACGGCACGAAATGGACACCGGCTGAAACATTCCCCGCCATTTTGCTGGACGCCCCCTGCAGCGCCACCGGCACGGCGCGCCGCCACCCGGAGCTGCTGCATCTGCGCAAGCCGCGCGACATCGAGGCCATGACCGCCGCGCAGGACGCCCTGCTGGACGCCGCAGCAGACATGCTGGCCCCGGGCGGGCGGCTGATCTACGCCGTCTGCTCCCTGCAGCCGCAGGAAGGCGCGGCACGGATCGACGCCGCCTGCGCCCGGCTGGGCCTGCAGCGCGACCCGCTAAGCCTGCCGGAACTGCCCGAGGCGGTTACGGCGCAGGGCGATGTCCGCACCCATCCCGGCATGTGGGCGGAACACGGCGGGATGGATGGGTTTTTTATTGCCAGGCTGGTGCGTCCCTGAACAATTAAATTTGCCTGACACAACCCATGCTCATGCCGGCAGGACATATTGAAGCTAACCGCGCGTGGCCGCCGCCCGAAAGTCGCGCAAAACCAACTCGCTTGGATACGTATTCCATTTGTTCCAGCCTCGCCGGTGCAGCTTGCGGTCAAATGCGTTTCCTCCTGAGGCTGGAATACGAAAACATTCCATAAAGAAATTAACAAATTCAACCAATTTCGGATCGGCATCATCGATAGCCTGCTGCGCTTACACCCACACGGCTACAAATACCTCCATGACCACGGCCCCGACTCGCCCGCTCATCGCCCCCTCCCTCCTCGCCGCCGATTTCTCCCGGCTGCGCGAAGAAGTCGCCGCCGTGGAACGCGCCGGGGCGGACTGGCTGCATCTTGACGTGATGGACGGCCATTTCGTCCCCAACATCACCTTCGGCCCGCTGGTGGTGAAGGCGCTGCGCCCGCACACCTCCATGCCGCATGGACGTGCATCTGATGATCGCCCCCGCCGACCCCTACATCGCCGCCTTCGCGGAAGCCGGGGCCGACCATATTTCCGTGCATCCGGAATCCGGCCCGCATCTGCACCGCACGCTGCAGCTCATCCGCTCGCTGGGCAAAAAAGCCGGCGTGGTGCTCAACCCCGCCACCCCCATCGAGGCGGTGGTGAATGTGCTCGACCTCACCGACCTGATCATGGTGATGACGGTAAATCCCGGCTTCGGCGGCCAGGCCTTCCTGTCCTCGCAGCTCGCCAAAATCGCCGCCCTGCGCAAGCTCATCGACGAAACCGGGCGCGACATCGTGCTGCAGATCGATGGGGGCATCACCGCCAAAACCGCCCCCTCCGTTCTGCAGGCGGGCGCCACCTGCCTGATCGCGGGCACGGCCGTCTATGGCGCGCCGGATTACGCGGCGGCGATCACCGCCATCCGCGAGGCCACCCCCGCGCCACTGCCTGACCTCAGCGCCAGCCCTGGCGGATGACAGAAACCCCGCAGCCCCGCGGCGGCATAAGCCGCCAAGCCCGCACCTGGTTCACCAGGTTGCAAAATCTGCGCCCCTCGGGCGGGCCGGACGCGCCTGCCCTCCCCCTGCGCGACCCCTGGCCGGGTGATCCCGCCCGCGGCGCCCGGCTGGTGAAGGCGGAGCTGGAATTCGGCGGCGCGGTATTGCCCGTCCATCACGACATCTTCGCCTTCACCCCGGGCTGCACCCGGCTGATGCGCGCCCATCTCCACAGCTTCACCTGGCTGCGCGACCTGCGGGCCCTGGGCACGGATGCCGCACGCTCGCGCGCCCGCGCCTTGGTGCTGGATTTCATGGACACGCCCAAGCCCGAGCCCATCGCCTACGCGCCCGACGTGGTGGGCGCCCGGCTGGCCTCCTGGCTCGGCCATTATGATTTTTTCGCCGCCTCCGCCGATGACGAGTTCCGCCAGGCGCTGATGTCCAGGCTGGTGCAGGATGCCCGCACCCTCTCCGCCGCCCTGCCCGCCGAGTTCCTGGATCAGCGCGCCCTGACCGCGCTGAAGGGCCTCACCGCCGCCTCCATCGCCATGCCCGAGCATGTGCAATATCTGCCCCGGGTGATGAAACTCCTGGTGCCGGAACTGGCGCGGCAATTCTACCCGGATGGCTGCCATGTGGAGCGCAGCCCCGCCGCGCATCTGCTGGCGCTGCAAGACCTCACGGAAATCCGCGCCTTGATGCAGGCGGGCGGCAAAACCCCGCCGCCCGAGCTGCTCACCACCATCGAGCATGCGGCCGCCGCCATGCGCGCCTTGCGCCATGGCGATGGCGGGCTGGCGCTCTTCAACGGCTCCAAGGAGGAGCTGCCCAATCTGGTCGATCTCGTTCTGGCCCAGGCCGGGCGGGCGCGCGGCACGCTGGCGCATCTCAAATCCTGCGGGCTGTTTCGCATCGCCGCCGCCAAATCCGTGCTGTTCATGGATGCCGGCACCCCCACCGCGCCGGGGCTGGACCGTTTCGCCCATGCCGGCACGCTCGGGTTTGAATTTTCCTACGGCAAGGACCGGCTGATCGTGAATTGCGGCGCCGCCCCGGCTCTGGCCGGGGACTGGGCCAGCGCCCTGCGCGGCACGGCGGCGCATTCCACCCTCATCATCGCCGACACCTCCTCCGCCGAGATCAAGGAAGGCGGCCTCGGCCGCCGCCCGCTGAATGTGAGCGTGGCCCGCCAGGATGCCGGGGGCGTCGGCTGGATCGAGGCCAGTCACGATGGCTGGAGCAAGCCGTTCGGCGCCATCCACCATCGCCGCCTCGGCCTTTCCGATAATGGCGAGGAGCTGCAGGGCGAGGACCTGATCGAGGCGGAAACCCCGCAGCCCTTCGCCATCCGCTTCCATCTGCACCCCAACGTCACCGCCAGCCTGGCGCAGGGTAACGAGACCGTGCTGCTGCGCACCCCCTCGGGCCTTGGTTTCCGGCTGAAGGCCGAGGGGGCGGTGCCGCGCATCGAAGGCAGCGTCTATTTCGGCCAGTCCGAAGCGCGCCGTGCGGAGCAGATCGTGCTGCCCGGCCATCAGGACGGGCCGCAGCATATCAAATGGACCATCACCAAGGCTTGACTCAATGCGCATATTACTGACCGGCGGCGCCGGCTATATCGGCTCCCACACCGCCGCCATGCTGGCCGAACGCGGACACGACATCATCATTCTCGATAATTTCGCCAATGCCGAGCGCGACGTGCCGGCGCGGCTGCAGCGCCTCACCGGCCAGGAAATGACCGTCATCGAGGCCGATATCCGCGACAGCGAAACCGTCACGGCGGCGCTGAAGGCGCATCCGGTGGACGCCGTCATCCATTTCGCCGCGCTGAAGGCGGTTGGCGAATCAGAGGCCGATCCGCTGCTTTATTACGACATGAACATCATCGGCACGATCCGGCTGCTGCAAGCCATGCAGGCGGCTGGGGTTGGGCGGATCGTGTTCTCCTCCTCCGCCACCGTCTACGGCCAGCCGGATTCTTCGCCGATCCTGGAAGACGCCCCCACGCGGGTCGAGAACATCTATGGCCGCACCAAGCTGGTGATGGAGGATCTGATCCGCGACCTGGCGCGCACCGGCAAGCTGAAGGCCGCCGCCAATCTGCGCTATTTCAACCCGGTCGGCGCGCATCCTTCCGCCCTCATCGGCGAAACCCCGCGCGGCGTGCCGAATAATCTGATGCCCTATGTCACCCAGGTGGCCACCGGCGAGCGGGCGCATCTCAACGTCTTCGGCAATGACTACCCAACGCGCGATGGCACCGGCGAGCGTGATTATATCCATGTCATGGACCTCGCCATGGCGCATGCGCTGGCGGTCGAGCATATTTGCGCCAATGACGTCTCCGTCACCGTCAATCTCGGCACCGGCAACGGCACCACGGTGCTGGAGCTGGTGAAGGCATTCGAGACCGCGACCGCGCGGGATATTCCCGTGCAGATCGCGCCCCGCCGCCCGGGCGATGTCGCCAGCTATTACGCCAACCCGGCCTTGGCGGAGCGGCTCTTCGGCTGGAAAGCGGAACTGAATGTCGAGGATATGTGCCGGGATTCCTGGCGCTGGCAGGCCAAGCGCACCGGGATCAACGACATTTAACCAACGCGCCAGAGCGCGATAGGGCGAGGTTGACGCATGCGCGTCAACCTCAAGCGATCAGGTTCTATTTCTGGATGAACGCCAGAAGATCGGCGTTGAACTCATCCGCCTGGATCTACGCCAGCCCATGGCTGCCACCTGGATAGATCTTCACTTCACAAACGCCGCCGATCGCAGCGCCGCATTTCCAAACGGCTGGAAGCGGCGTCTTGGAGCCTGATCGCTTGAGGTTGACGCGCCCCTGCACGGCAACCTCATCGCGCTCTACCGCCTGATCAGCGACCAGTAGAGCGGCGTGCGCCCGGCGGCGATGGCTTTCGCCTCGTAGCGCGTATGCGGCCAGCCTTCCGGGTGGATATCCGTGCGGCTGACGGCGAAGAAATCCTGAGCCGCCAGCACCTCATCCGTCCATTCCTGGTAGGTCGGATCATCGGAGGCGATGCGCCATTCCCCGCCAGGGCGGACGGCCCGTGCCACCTCTGCCAGGATCTCGGGATGCACGAAGCGGCGCTTGGCGTGCCGGGCTTTCGGCCAGGGGTCCGGAAACATCAGGAAGAGTTTGGACAAAGCCCCATCCGGCAGGCCGCGCAGCAGCGGGCGGGCATCGTCGGTGTAGAGGCGCAGATTGGGCAAGGGGGCGGGCTCACCCGCGCCATCCGGGGCGATGCGCGAGAGCAGCGAGCAGATGCCGTTATCGAACACTTCCGCCGCGATATAGCCGACATCCGGGTTGCGGGTGGCCAGCTCATAGGCATGCTCGCCGCCGCCAAAGCCGACCTCCAGCCAAAGCTCGCGCGGCTGGATGGTAAAGGGCACGCCGGGCCAGGAGGTTTGGGGCAGGAAGTCTTCCAGCAGCCATTCCTGCCGGGGCCGCAGCTTCTTGCCGCGGGCGCGGCCATAAAGCCGGTCGGGGGGTGGTTTGAAGTCGTCATGCCGATTTCCTTTGCCCGCGCAGCAAGGTTACGCCAAGCCCCGCCACGGCCATGCCCCCCGGCCGCAAGCAGCCAGAGCGGCGGGCAACAGGCGGGCTGGGTCTCTGCACGGGTTTGCCAATGCCATCAAATAAAATGCGGCCTGGGGCAATCTGCCCCAGGCCTGTCTTCGATCATCAATTGCCCGCCGCCCGCAAGCGGCGGCGCGGATCTCAGCGGTTGAAGGCGCTCTTCAAGGAGGGCACCAGATCGGTCTTCTCCCAGGTGAAGGTGCCCAGCTCGGCATCCGGCGTGCGGCCGAAATGGCCGAAGGCGGAGGTCGGCGCGTAGATCGGCCGGTTCAGCTGCAGATGCTCGCGGATGCCGCGCGGGGTGAGGTTGACCAGCTCACGCAGGGTCTTCTCCAGCTTGGCCTCATTCACATCCTTGGCCGTGCCGTGCAGGTCGACATAAAGCGACAGCGGCTGGCTCACGCCGATGGCATAGGAGAGCTGCAGGGTGCATTTCTCCGCCAGGCCCGCGGCCACCACGTTCTTGGCGAGGTAGCGGCAGACATAGGCGGCGGAACGGTCCACCTTCGTGGGGTCCTTGCCGGAGAAGGCGCCGCCGCCATGCGGGGCCGCACCGCCATAGGTGTCCACGATGATCTTGCGCCCGGTCAGGCCGCAATCGCCATCCGGCCCGCCGATCACGAAGATGCCGGTCGGGTTGACGTAGAATTCCTTGTCCTCGGGCATCCAGCCTTCCGGCAGGGCGGTGGCGACGATCGGGCGGATCATCTCCTTCACCTTGGCCGGGGTCAGGCCCTCGACATGCTGGATGGAGACGACCACGGAGGTGGCACCCACCGGCTTGCCGTCAACATATTTCAGCGTCACCTGGCTCTTGGCATCCGGCAGCAGGCCCGCCACCTGGCTGTTGGCGGCGCGGCGCAGCTCGGAGATGCGGCGCAGGATCAAATGCGAGTAGTAGATCGGGGCCGGCATCAGCGCCTCGGTCTCGGTGCAGGCGTAACCGAACATGATGCCCTGGTCGCCCGCGCCCTCATCCTTCTCGCCGGCGGCGTCCACGCCCACCGCGATATGCGCGGATTGCGCATGCAGATGCACGGCAATGTCGGCATTCTTCCAGGAGAAGCCGTCCTGGTCATAGCCGATGTCATGCACCGCCATGCGGGCCAGATGCGCCAGATATTCCTTGGTGATCGTCTCCGGCCCGCGCACCTCGCCCGCCAGGACGATGCGGTTGGTGGTCACCAGCGTCTCGCAGGCCACGCGCGCATAGGGGTCGGCCGCCAGATAGGCGTCGACGACGGTATCGGAAATCCGGTCGGCAACCTTGTCCGGATGACCCTCGGAGACGGACTCAGAGGTAAACAGAAACTCTCCGCGATCGCGCATGCAAAAACCCCCGTATGACTGCGAGCCGGAGGGCGATTCACCCTCAAACGGCGGGGCTCGGATGACGTATTAGGGGGCTGGGGTCAATATGCCGGACTTTTCGCATGCCCAGCAGCAGACAAGCCTTCTGGCCGAAAGGTCCAAACGTTTTTGGTGCAGCTTTTTTCAAAAAGCTGCAAAAACACGTCTTTTTTGTAAAAAAGGCGGCACCCAAAAAACTTTTGTCTTTATCGAAGCCGGCCTTCAAAGCCGCAAAAAATCCTTCATGCTATACAGACCTGCTGGCTGCGCATGCAGCCATAGCGCCGCGCGCACGGCGCCGGAGGCAAAGACCCGCCGGTCGAAAGCGTGGTGGGTGAGGCCGATCTGCTCGTCCCCGGCCGTGAACATCAGCGTGTGGGAGCCGACGATCTGCCCGCCGCGCAGCGTGGCGAAGCCGATCTCGCCATCCTTGCGCGCCCCGGTATGGCCGTCGCGGCCCGAGACGATGACATCGGCAAGGTCAACACCCCGCCCCGCCGCCACTGCCCGGCCGATGGCAAGCGCAGTGCCCGAGGGCGCATCCACCTTCTGGCGGTGATGCATCTCGACAATCTCGGCATCATACTGCGCGGCGGGCAGCACAGCCCCCAGCTTCTCTGCCAGCAGCAGCAGCAAATTCACGCCAGTACAGAAATTCGGCGCGGCGATGACGGGAATAACCTTCGCCGCCTCTTTGATCGCCGCCTCATCCGCCGGGCCATAGCCGGTGGTGCCCAGCACCCAGGGCGTCTCGGTCTCGGCCAGAGCCTTGGCATGGGCCTGCACGGTGCTGGCATGGGTAAAGTCGATCACCACATCCGATTCGCGGGCCAGGGCGGCGATGTCAGGAAAATGCGGCGCCCCCGCCGGCCCGGCGCCCGAGCGGCTGGTGCCGCCGGCCAGGGTGGCGGCGGCGGCGGCTTCCTGCGCCAGATAAATGCCCATGCGACCGGAAATGCCGGCAATGCCGATACGGATGCTCATGCGCTTCTGCATAAGGAGTTTTTCGCCCGGCGGCAAAAAACATTATTCGTTTCTTAGCCGAATGATAACGCGCCTGCGTGAAGCTCACTTCATGAGGATCAGCATGAACGTAAGCCGGAATAGCCGGTGGCACCCGTTTTCCTGTATCGCCCCGCTTCTGGCGGCCGGGCTGCTGGCTGGCTGCGCAAAACCCGCCCCCCAGGCTGACACATTCGGCCCGGCCGCGCTGAATGTCGCGGATGCGGCCATCGCGGGCAATGACCCGCAAATGGCGCTGAAAATCTCGCAATCATTGCTGGCGCAGAACCCCGGCAATCTGCAGGCGCTCTATCACGAGGGGGCGGCCTATTACGCGCTGGACCGCTGCGAGGACGCCATGGCCGCCTACCGCCTCGCTTTGCGGGCGGCGCCGAAATCCTCCGCGGCGGAAACCGGCATCGGGCGTTGCCTGCTGCGGCGCAACGCCATCGAGGCCGAGCAGGCCTTCGCCGCCGCCGTGGCGGATGACCCCGGCAACGCCGCCGCGCAGAATGATCTCGGCATCGCCCGGGCGCTGCGGGGCGATTTGAACGGGGCGGTGCCGCCCTTGCAGCAGGCGCTGCTGCTGGCGCCTGGCACGGCCTCGGCAGAAGTAAATCTCGGGCTGGTGCTGGCGCTGAACGGCGATGCCGGAGATGCGCTGCAATATCTCGGCCCGCTGGCCGCCACACCCGAGGCGACGCCGCGGATAAGGGCCGATTACGCGCTGGCGCTGGTGGGCAACGGCCAGATGGATCAGGCGCGGCAGGTGCTCTCCACCGACCTGCCGCCCGCCCAGGTGCAGACGGCGCTTGCCCAATATCAGGGGCTGACCCACCCCGTGGCACAGGCAATGAATACGCCGGCGGATGACACCGCCGGCGCGCATTTCGCAGAACTGGAGCCGGCCAACGGCTTGCCGCATTGACCGGACGAAAGCTTACATCCCGCCCGGATAGTTCGGCCCGCCCGCCCCCTCCGGCACCACCCAGTTGATGTTTTGGGTCGGATCCTTGATGTCGCAGGTTTTGCAATGCACGCAATTCTGCGCGTTGATCTGCAGGCGCGGCTCATTCACCTCGGCGCCGACGATCTCGTACACACCCGCCGGGCAATAGCGCGTCTCCGGGCTGGCATAGTTCGTTATAATTCACGCTGATCGCAATGGCCGGGTCCAGCAGCGTGAGATGCGCCGGCTGGTTTTCCTCATGGTTGGTGTTGGAGAGGAACACCGAGGAAAGCCGGTCGAAGGTCAGCTTGCCATCCGGCTTCGGATAGTCGATCGGCTTCGAATCCTTGGCCTTCTTCAGCGTTGTGTTGTCGGCATGGTGCTTGAAGGTCCAGGGCGCCTTGCCCTTCAAGATGTAGGTCTCCAGCGCCGCGTTCACCAGCCCGCCATAGAGGCCGAACTTGGCAAAGCCCGGGCGGATGTTGCGCACGGCATGCAGCTCCGGCCAGACCCAGCTTTCCTGCAGCTTCTGCGGATAGGCGGAAAGCGTGTCCGGCTTGTCACCCGCGAAGGCCTCGGCGATCGCCTCGGCGGCGACCATGGCGGATTTCATCGCGGTATGGGTGCCCTTGATCTTCGGCACGTTCAGCGTGCCCGCCGCGCAGCCGATCAGCACGCCGCCGGGGAAGGCGAGCTTGGGCAAGGACTGGAAGCCGCCCTCATTGATCGCGCGCGCACCATAGGAGATGCGCTTCGCGCCCTCGAAGGTGGAGGCGATGGCCGGATGTGTCTTGTAGCGCTGCATCTCCTGGAAGGGGGAGAGATAGGGGTTGGAATAATCCAGCCCGATCACGAACCCGACCGAGACGAGATTTTCGCCGAAATGATAGAGGAAGGAGCCGCCATACGTGTCGGTGGAAAGCGGCCAGCCGATGGTATGCTGGGTGAGGCCCTTGCGGAATTTCTCCGGCTTTACCTCCCAAAGCTCCTTGATGCCAATGCCGTAGGTCTGCGGGCCCACGCCCTCGCGCAGATTGAAGCTTTTCTCAAGCTGCTTGGTCAGCGAGCCGCGGCAACCTTCCGCGAAAATGGTGTAGGTGGCGCGCAGCTCCATGCCGCGGGCGTAATTGTCAGTGGGCTCACCATCCTTGCCAATGCCCATATCGCCGGTGGCGATGCCGACGACGCGGCCATTCTCGATCAGCGTCTCGGCGGCGGCGAAACCGGGATAGATCTCCACCCCCAGCTCCTCCGCCTGCTGGCCGAGCCAGCGCACCACATTGCCCAGCGAGACAATGTAATTGCCCTCATTATGCATCTGCGGCGGGGTGGGCAGCTTATGCGCCTTGGTGGGGGTGAGAAACAGGAATTCATCCGCCGTCACCGGCGTCGCCAGCGGGATCAGCCCAGGATCGACATCCGGGATCAGCTCCTTCAGCGCACGCGGCTCCAGCACCGCGCCGGAGAGGATATGCGCGCCGACCTCGGAGCCTTTCTCGACAACGCAGACCGACAGCTCAGGGTTTAGCTGCTTCAGGCGGATCGCGGCCGAAAGCCCGCCGGGCCCGGCACCGACAACCACCACATCGAACTCCATCGCCTCGCGCGGCAGCGCCTCATCCGACATTGTTGCGTCCCTCTTTTATGAATCAGTCCTGTTCGTCTAATGATAAATCTACCGGTGAGTAAAGGGGCAAGAGCGGGGTGGCGGGCGGCGCCCATGCAAGATAATGATTCAGCCATGGAGTTGCTGGACGCGCTAAGGCTGCAATGGGAGTGGGGCGCAGATGAAGCGCTGCTGGAGGCGCCGCAGGACCGCCGCCACGCCAACCCGCCCCCGCCCTTGGCCTTCACCAAGCCGCAAGACCCGGCACCGCCCCCTGCCCGCCGCCCTGCCCCGGCACCGCGCCCGACCGCCCCCCCGCTGGCGGGACCGGAAGAGGCCGCGCGCCTGGCCGCCGGTTGCGCCACTCTGGAAGAGCTGGCGGAGGCGATGCGTGGCTTTACCGGCTGCGCGCTGAAGGACACCGCCACGCAGCTCGTCTTCGCCGATGGCGCCGCAGATGCACGGCTGATTATAATCGGCGAGGCGCCGGGCGGTGAGGAGGACCGGGCCGGCAAACCCTTCGTCGGCCCCGCCGGGCAATTGCTGGACAGGATGCTGGGTTCCATCGGGCTGGACCGCACACAGGTACGGATCATCGACGCCGTGCCCTGGCGCCCGCCCGGCAACCGACCGCCCACGGAAGCGGAGATCGCCCTCTGCCTGCCCTTTCTGCACCGTCAGATTGCACTTATCGCCCCGCTCGGGCTGCTGACGCTGGGGGCCGTGGCGGCCAAGGCGCTGCTGGGACCGGAGGCGCAAGGCGGCATCAGGCGGGTGCGCGGCAAATGGCGGGAGGCGCAGATCGAGGGCCTGCCGGCGCCCCTGCCCTGCCTGCCCAGCTATCATCCGGCCTATCTGCTGCGCATGCCCCTGGCCAAGCGCGAGTCGTGGCAGGACATGTTAAGCCTGCGCGCATGGCTGAAACGCAAAGCTGACTAACTAAAATGTCATGACTCTGCGCCGGCCTCATCCCTGGAATCTGAAGGCGAACTATGGCAAAAATGTGCTAGCCGGCCACCACAGTCTCACAGGATGAGACGTGTGTCGTGATTAAGTCTTGCTTCATGGTTAAGACCTGTGTAGGTCGGTTTTATGCGAGGAGCCCTCAAAACGCTCTCCCGCCTGAACGTGACGCGCACGGCTTTTGCCGCCATGTCCGTTTTCGCCACCAGCTGCATGGTCCCCGTGCAAGCGAAGGCGAAGTCCCAAGATTCGGGACAAGGCCCGGGAACGACGACGCCCCCCACACAGCCGGCAGACGGCATCAACGGGGAATCTGTAGCCTATGCCGTGCCACGCAACGCCCCATCCGGCGATGTCGAGGTGACGCTGCCACAGCCGCTGGCCCCCAGCGACGTGGCTTTCTATCAACGTGCCCTGCAATTGCAGCAGGACGGCCAGTTTGCCGCGTCCGACAAGATGCTGGCGCGCCTGGCCGATACCAGCCTGGTCGGCGCCGTGCTGGCCGTGCGCTATCTGAGCGCCGACTACATCACCAAACCCGCCGAGCTGACCGCCTGGTGGGCGAAATATGCCAACGAGCCCGAAGCCCCTGCCATTTATGAGCTGATGCAGCACAAGCTGCCGCGGGTGCAGAGGCCCTCGGCCCCGCACCCCTCCCTGCTGCCGGAAGAAACGCTGACCTATAGCGGCGCCGCCCGCCCCGCCTTGGCGCCGGATGCCGATAGCTGGCGCCAAGGCTTCATGGCCGGGCTGGATGCCTGGGAAAAGAACGATCTGGCCACCGCGGCGGATGATTTCCGCAAGAGCGCTTCACTCTCCGGCATCTCCGACGATGACCGCGCCGCCAGCGCCTTCTGGGCCGCACGCGCGGCGCTACGCCAGCAGCAGCCGGACCAGTATCTGGACTGGCTGCACCAGGCCGCCTGGGCCGGCGACACGTTCTACGGCATGCTGGCCGGCCGGCTGCTCGGCCAGGGCTTCGGCCCCACCGGCATTGCCGCGACGCTGACGGAAGCGGATGTCACCGCCGTCGATTCCCTGCCGGATGGGCACCTCGCCTTTGAGATGCTGCAGGTCGGGCTGACCGACCAGGCGGAAACGGCGCTGCGCGCCCTCTGGCCGCAGATCCAGTCCACGCCGGATCTCGGCCACTCGGTGATGGCGGTTGCCGCCCGCGCCGGTCTGGTGGATGTCACCATCGCCATTGCCGGCACGCTGCCCAGCCCGGTGGACGAGATCGCCGGCGCCCGGCTGCCGCTGCCCGCCATGCACCCGCAAGGTGGCTTCAGCGTCGACCCGGCGCTGATCTACGCCGTTACCCGCACGGAATCCGGCTTCGATACCAACGCCGTCTCGCGCGTGGGCGCACGCGGGCTGATGCAGCTTATGCCGCAGACCGCCGACACCATGCGCCAGGCCGAGGGCGTCACCGGCTCGATCAATGATCCCTCGGCAAACCTCGCCTTGGGGCAGGCCTATCTGAAATATCTCGGCGACCAGCCGGGCATCCAGGATAATCTGCTCGCCATCCTGGCCAGCTATAATGCCGGGCCGGGCACGGCCTCAGCCTGGTACAGCGCGATCAAGGACAATTCCGACCCGCTGCTGTTCATCGAGACCATCCCGAACGACGAAACCCGCCGTTTCGTCCTCCAGGTGCTGGCCGATAGCTGGCTCTATGCCGAGGAGATCGGCGTGAAGCCGCATAGCCTCGACGTGCTGGCCCAGGGCAATTTCCCGACCCTGAACCAGCTCGGCCCCACCCCGGCGCTTGAAACCGCCGACGCCCAGTGAAGCTTAAATGAGCCGGATCGACGAAAGCCGGGCCTTCCTGCCCGTGCGGATCGCGGTGGCCACCATCTCGGACACGCGCACGGCTGAGAACGATACCTCCGGCCATGCGCTGGCGGCGCGGATCACCGAAGCCGGGCATGAGCTGGCCGCCCGCGCCATCATCAAGGACGACGCGGACGCGATCGAAGCGCAGCTGCGGGCCTGGATCGCCGATCCAGCCGTGGATGTGGTGATCACCACCGGCGGCACGGGCGTCACCGGCCGGGACGTGACGCCGGAAGCCTTCCACCGCGTGCTGGACAAGCTGATCGAAGGTTTCGGCGAGCTGTTCCGCATGCTCTCTTTTGCCAAGATCGGCACCTCCACCATGCAGTCCCGCGCTTTGGGCGGGGTGGCGAACGGCACCTATCTCTTCGCCCTGCCCGGCTCCACCGGGGCGGTGAAGGATGGGTGGGACGATATTCTGCGCTTCCAGCTCGACGCCCGGCACCTTCCCTGCAATCTGGTGGAGTTGATGCCCCGGCTGAAGGAGCATTTTTAAAGGGTTTCAGGCAAAGCCGTCTCGCGCGGCTTTTCTTTTAGGTCTGCTGTTCTTGTTTTGTTCTTGACTTGCGGTTCTGAAATGATTTTAATCAAACCAGAACGGAGCATGAACACAATGTCTGTTTCCCGCGTGCAGATCAAGAAGGATGCCGTCCCCGGCGCCATCAAGGGGCGCGGAACGGCGTTGAACCCGGCCAACCGCTTCGAGGCGGCGCGGCATGAGGCATTCGACGACGGCTGGGACCGAGAGGAAGAAGCCGGCAAGCCGCAGACTACGCTGATCCGTGATGCGACGCGCAGCATCATCGCCCGCAATGACAGCCCAGATCTTTCCTTCGAGACCAGCGTGAACCCCTACCGGGGCTGCGAGCATGGCTGCATCTATTGCTTCGCCCGGCCCAGCCACGCCTATCTCGGCTTTTCCGCCGGGCTGGAGTTCGAGACCAAGATTGTCTTCAAGCCCGAAGCGCCCAGGCTGCTGGAAAAGGAGCTGTCGCGCCCGGGCTACAAGCCCGGCGTGATCGTGCTGGGCTCGAATACCGACCCGTATCAGCCGGTGGAACGCACGCTCGGCCTCACCCGCGCGATCTTGGAGGTGCTGGAGCGGTTCAACAACCCGGTCGGCATCGTCACCAAATCCGCTGGTGTTGTGCGCGATAAGGAGATTCTCGCCCGCATGGCCGCGAAAGGGCTGGCGAAGGTGCATCTTTCCATCACCACGCTTAACCCGGCGCTGGCCCGTGCCATGGAGCCGCGCGCCGCCTCCCCCACAAGACGCCTGGCCGCGATCTCCGAGTTGGCGGAGGCCGGCATTCCGGTGGGGGTGATGGCCTCGCCGATGATCCCTGGCCTCAACGATGCCGAGATGGAGCGCATTCTGGAGGAAGCCGCAAAGGCGGGTGCGACCAGCGCCTACACCACCATGCTGCGCCTGCCGCATGAGCTGGGCGCCTTGTTCACCGACTGGCTGGAAAAATATTTGCCGGAGCGTGCCGCGCATGTGCTGAGCCTGATCCGGCAAAGCCGCGCCGGGCAGCTGAATGATTCGCAATTCCATGCGCGCTTCGCGGGCTCCGGCCCCTATGCCGCGATGATGGCACAGCGCTTTGCCCGCGCCGTGCAGCGCCTGGGGTTGGATGAGGCAAGATCACGCCTGGATGTTTCACAATTCCGTAGTCCCGGCCGCACCCCGGCCAGCCTGCAAATGAGCCTGTTTTAGCGTGCGATCGTTCCGGCTTGCGCCAATCCTGGTTCAAGCCGGAACGTAAATCGCCCGCTCAATGTCTAAGGAAAGGGAGTTTGGTCATGGAATGGCTGTTCTGCGTGAGTCCCAACATCATCGTCGGCCTCGCCTCGGCGCTGGGGTGCCTGTATTTCCTGCTCATCTGCGCCGAGGAAACCAGAACCCTGCTGGCCTACCGGCAGGCAATGCGTGTCAGCGCCGAGCCTCTGGCCAGGCATAGGCGCGTAAGATTTCCGCGATTTCCCCGCGATATGATTCGTACCAGCGCTGCCGCCCGCTGCTTTGTGCCAGCAGATGCTCGGCTTGCGCCTTCCAGGCTTTGATCGAGGCAAGATCCGGCCAGTAGGAGAGTGTAATTTCCTCTTCCCCTCGCGCACGGCGTGGAATTTAAGGCAGCCGAATTCCTGTGATACCAAATCGCGCAGCCGCGCCGCCGTTGCCGCATTGTCGGTATCCAGCCGCGCGGCGCGGGCACGGAAAATCACCACGGGAGGCTTGGCATCCAGTTTTCCTTACATAAATGATGGAAAACATTTACTTATGCCGGCCCGCGCGCCGGAAAGGAAAATTGCGTGAGCCAGCAATTGCATCTCGGCGCCTTCATGCGCCCGGTCGGCATCCATACCGCCTGGTGGCGCTATCCGGGCAGCTATCCGGACGCGAATTTCAACCTCTCCCATATGGTCCGTTTCATCCAGACGCTGGAGCGCGGACGCTTCGATGCGTTTTTCATGGCGGACCATCTCGGCGTGCTGAACATGGAGATGGCCGCCCTGCGCCGCAGCGCCACAGTCACCTCCTTCGAGCCTTTCACCCTGCTCTCGGCACTTTCGATGGTAACCGAGCGCATCGGCCTCGTCGCCACCGCCTCCACCACGTTCGATGCGCCCTTCCATATCGCGCGGCGCTTCGCCTCCCTCGATCACATCAGCAAGGGCCGGGCGGGGTGGAACATTGTCACCACCTCAAACCCCGAATCAGCACTGAATTTCGGCTTCGACGACCAGATGGAGCATGATGAGCGCTATCGCCGCGCCCGCGAGTTCTATGATGTGGTGACCGGGCTGTGGGACAGCTTCGCCGACGATGCCTGGGTCCGTGACCAGGAGAGCGGCATATTCTTCGATCCTGAGAAAATGCACAGGCTGGACCATAAGGGGAAATATCTCTCGGTCCGTGGCCCGCTGAATGTCGCACGGCCGGTGCAGGGCTGGCCGGTGATCGTGCAGGCTGGCGCCTCGGAGGCCGGGCGGCAATTGGCGGCGGAAACGGCGGAGGTGATCTTCGGCGCCGCGCGTACGCTGAAAGATGGGCAGGAATTCTATGCCGACATCCACCGCCGCATGGCTGCTCTAGGCCGCTCTGACAATTCGTTAAAAATCCTGCCCGCCGCCATGGTCATTGCCGGGCGCACGCATGAGGAGGCGGTTGAGAAAAAGCAATTGCTGGACAGTCTGGTGCATCCTGACAGCGCCTTGCCGAATCTCTCCATGCGGCTCGGCGTGGATGCCAAGACATTCGACCTCGACGCGCCTCTGCCGGAGCTGCCGCAGACCAATGCCAGCCAGAGCGCGCAAAACACGCTGGTGAAAATGGCACGCGCGCAGAATCTAACGGTACGGCAATTGGCGCAATTCGTCGGCGGTTATGGCGGCCTGCAATTCGTGGGCACGCCGGGCGAGATCGCGGATTCCATGCAGGAATGGCTGGAGGGCAAAGGCTCGGACGGGTTCAACGTGATGTTCCACACCGTGCCCGAGGGGCTGGATGATTTCGTTGATCTCGTGGTGCCGGAACTCACGCGCCGGGGCATCTACCGCGAAGCATATGAGGGCACGACACTGCGCGAACATCTGGGGCTGCCGCGCCCCGGCAACCGGTTTTTTTAGAGAAGCTCGCGCACCAACTCGGCCGGGCGGCAGGCTTTCGCACCTTTTTGCGTCACCACCACGGGGCGGTTGAACAGGATCGGGTGTTGGGCGATGGCGTCCAGAATGGCGTCATCCGCCGCGCCCTTCAATCCCAGCTCGGCGGCCAAGGGTTCCTTCTCGCGCAAGAGATGCGAGGCACCGCCAAGCTTCTTGGCAAGCGCCTCAAGCTCTTTGCGAGAGAGCGGGGTTTTCAGATATTCGACGATCTCTGGCTCAATCCCGGCCTCGCGCAGAATCTGCAACGTATTACGGGCAGTGCCGCACTTAGGATTATAGTAGATCGTCGCGGACATCGAAAATCCCCCAGACATCGACTTTAACCTGCACGCCCATGGCACCCCATGGAGACACAAACGCAAGCCCAAGTTCCAAAAGTTTTTGGTGCAACTTTTTTCAAAAAAGCTGCAAACCCAATTCACTTATGAATCATCGTCCCGATACCATGCTCGGTGAACAGTTCCAGCAGCAGCGCATGCGGCACGGTGCCATCCAGGATGGTCGCCCCCTTCACGCCCTGCGTCACCGCCTCCATACAGGTTTCCACCTTCGGGATCATGCCGCCGGAGATCGTGCCATCGGCGAGCAGCCCGCGGATCTGCGTCAGCGACAAATCACTGAGGAGTTGCTTGCTCTTATCCAGCACCCCCGGCACGTCGGTCAGCATCAGCAAACGCTGCGCGTTCAACGCCCCCGCAATGGCACCCGCCGCCGTGTCGGCATTGATATTATAGGTTAGGCCATCCTCGCCCGCCCCCACCGGCGCGATCACGGGGATCAGCCCGGCGCCCGTCAGCGCATGGATCACGCGCGTATCAATGAACACCGGCTCACCGACATAACCGAGATCCAGCGCCTGCTCGATGGACGAATCCGGGTCCTTATAGGTCCGGCGCAGCTTGCGGGCGCGGATCAGCCCGCCATCCTTGCCGGAAATACCCACTGCCAGCGCGCCCGCCGCGTTGATCAGCCCGGCCACCTGCTTGTTGACCGAACCGGCGAGCACCATCTCCACCACCTCGACCATCGCCGCATCCGTCACCCGCAGCCCCTGCACGAAGCTGGACTGGATGTCGAGGCGCTTGAGCATGGCGTTGATCTGCGGCCCGCCGCCATGCACCACCACCGGGTTGATGCCGACCTGCTTGAGCAGCGCGATGTCGCGGCCGAACTCATTGGCCAGCGAGCCATCCATGGCGTGCCCGCCATATTTCACCACGATCGTCGTCCCGGCATAGCGGCGCAGATACGGCAGCACCTTGGTGACGATATGCGCTTCCCGGGTGGCGTCTGTGATGTCTTCGCTGTTCATCTCGTCCTCATTCAACGAATTCGGCAATGGCGGCCCGCAGCTCCTCAATGCCAAGCCCGCCCGCGCTGGAGGTGGTGATGATCCGGTTCAGCGCCGCCGGATGCGTCGCCGCCAGGGCCAGCACCTCCTCCTGCTTGCGCTTGAGGGCCGCAGGCTTCACCGCATCCGCCTTGGTCAGCACCATCTGGAACGGCACGGCCGCCTGGTCCAGCAGCTCCATCACCGTCTGGTCGGAAACCTTGATCTCCACCCGCGCATCCAGGAGCAAAAACACCCGGCGCAGATTGGGCCTGCCGCGCAGATAATCCAGCATCAGCCCTTGCCAGTCGCGCTTGATCTCCTTTGGCGCCTCGGCATAGCCGTAGCCCGGCATATCCACCAGCACGATGGGCCCGGCGGCGCATTCAAAGAAATTAAGCTGCCTGGTGCGCCCCGGCTGGTGCGACACGCGCGCCAGCGCCTTGCGGCCGGTGATCGCGTTGATCAGCGAGGATTTGCCGACATTGGAGCGCCCGGCCAGCGCGATCTCATTGCCGCGCGGCGCGGGCAGATGCTCAAGTGCCTGCGCCGCGTAGAAAAACTCGCAGGGTGACCCGAACAGCTTGCGCCCCGCCTCCAGTTGTTCAGGAGACGGGACGTTGCTGCCGAAATTCAGCCCTTCGCCGGAACTGTCCGCTTTGGCGCCGCCGCCCTGCGCATGATCAGCCATTGCTGCCCCACCGAAAGAATGTTGTTCCACGCCCAGTACAGCACCAGGCCCGCCGGCGACCGCGCCAGCATGAAGGTAAAGATAATCGGCATGAACTGGAACATCCGCGCCTGGGCCGGGTCGGCCGGGGCCGGGTTCAGCTTCTGCTGCAGATACATCGTGCCGCCCATGATGATCGGCAACAGGCCGATATGCAGAGTCGGGCTGATCATCATCGGGTCAAACGGCAGCAGGCCGAACAAATTGAACAGGTTCGTCGGGTCCGGCGCCGAAAGATCGTGAATCCAGCCAAAGAACGGCGCCTGGCGCATCTCGATGGTGATGAAGATCACCTTATAGAGCGAGAAGAACACCGGGATCTGCAGCAGCATCGGCAAGCAGCCGGAGGCCGGGTTGATCTTCTCGGCCTTGTACAGCTCCATCGTCGCCTGCTGGAGCTTGGCGCTGTCATCCTTGCACTGCTCCTTCAGCGCCGCGATCTTGGGCTGCAGCGCCTTCATCCGCCCCATCGAGCGGTAGGAGTAGCTGGCCAGCGGGAAGAAGAGCAGCTTCACGCCGACGGTGAAGATCAGGATCGCCAGGCCGAAATTGCCGGTGAGCGAGTTCAGCCAGTCCAGGCAGAAGAAGATCGGCTTGGTGATGAAATAGAGATGGCCGAAATCCACCGCCTTGTAGAAATTCGGGATGTTGTAGGTGGTCTGGTAGTAATCCAGGATCTTCACAACCTTGGCGCCGGCGAAGAGATGGCTGGTGAAAGCCGCCTCTCCATTGGCCGGCACGCTCACCGGGTTCTGGGTGATGAAGCTGGTCTGGTAGGCGCCGCCATCGCCGTCGCTCACATTGCCATAGCTCATGCTGGCGTTCATCTGCGCGGACTGCTCAGGCGCCACGGCGGTCAGCCAGTATTTGTCGGTGATGCCGGTCCAGCCGCCGGGGCCGGCGGTGGTATAGGCCACGCCGCCCTGCGCCTTCTCGCCATCGCCCTTCAGCGCGCCATAGCCTTCCTGCTTCAGCGTGCCGTTGAACACGCCAAGCGGGCCATCGAACAGCACCCAGCTGGACTGCTCCTTGGGCTTGTAGTCGCGCACCACGCGCGACCACGGGAAGACCGTGACGGCTGAGGCGCCATGATTCACCACGTTCTGCGTCACGGTGAACATGTATTTATCGTCGATCTTCAGGAGGAGCTGGAAGGTCAGGCCCTGGCCGTTATCCCAGGAGAGGGTCACGGGCGTTGCCGGCGTCAGCTCCTGGGCGCTGGGCGTCCAGACGGTGTTGTCATCCGGCACCTTCACGCCCGCGGGGGCGGTCCAGCCGAACTGCGCGTAGGACGGGGTGGTCCCGCCGCGGCGGCCCATGACCTGCACCAGGGGCGAATCCTTGGCGATGGTCTCGTGATAGTCCTTCAGCACCACATCATCGAACACCGCGCCGGTGAGGCCGACGCTGCCCTTGAGCATCGGCGCGTCCACGTCCAGGCGTGGGCCGGAGGCGGGTGCGCTCTGCGCCGTGCCGGGGGCTCCGGCTTCAAGCGCCGCCTGTTGGGTGCCCGCCACCTGCTGCGCGGTCTGCGCCGGGCTGGGCGCCGGATGGGGCAAGAATTTCTCCTGCAACACCGTGAATATGGCCAGGATGCCGAAAGATAAGGCGAGGGCGAGGATGAGGCGCTTCGAGTCCATCAGGGTCAGCTATCCTTCGGAGTGGGAACCGGGTCGTATCCGCCGGGGTTGAGAGGGTGGCAGCGCAGGATGCGCTTTGCCGCGAGCAGGCTGCCCCGCGCCGCGCCATGGCAGGCAAGGGCTTCACGCGCATAGGCGCTGCAGGAGGGGTAGAACCGGCAATTCGCGCCAATGACGGGGCGCAGCGTAAGTTCATAGGCACGCACGGCGCCCGAGAGCATCTGGGCGGCGGGGCTCATGCCAGCGCCTCGTCCAGCGCCCGGGCGAGATTTTGCGTGAGGCGGGAGAATTCGATCTCGCCGGTCTCACGCCGGGCAATCAGCACCAGCTCAACCCCAGGCATTTGCCGCTCCGCCAAAACCAACCGCGCCGCCTCCCGCAGCCGGCGCTTGGCGCGGTTGCGGATGACGGCGTTGCCGATCTTCTTGGTGGCCGTATAGCCTACGCGCACAACCTCCGCCGGGCCATCCTTGGCGGCCTGGAGCACGAAGCCATGCTTGGCGATTTTTTTACCCCGCGCGGCCAAGCGCAAAAACTCTGCGCGCCGGGTTAACCGGGCGGGCGGGGTTTGAGCGTTGGCCATCAGCGTCTACGGCGCGCGGGGCGCGCGATCAGGCGGAGAGCTTGGCGCGGCCCTTGGCGCGGCGGTTGGCGATCACCTTGCGGCCGCCAACAGTCGCCATGCGCGCACGGAACCCGTGCCGGCGCTTGCGGACGAGCTTGGAAGGTTGATAGGTCCGTTTCACGGCATTCTACTCCGGCAAATTACAAACAATAAAAAACAAACAAAGCGATACGCCGGACCGTCCTCGGTTCGGAGTGTTGGCGGGGTATAGGCGGGGCTGCACCGCCGCGTCAATCTCGGCGGGGTAGATCTGCCAATTTGACCACGCTGGCTGCCTTGCCACGCCGCACCGGCAAGGCTTTTATATGCAAGCTGGAGGCGCACAGGAATGAATTTCGAGGATTTTTCAAAGCTCTACCCGGCCGTACCGGCGGGATTGCGGGCCTTGAGCCAAGCCATGAAAGAAGCTGGGCTGGACCCGGCGTTGACAGAGCTGATCAAGATTTCGCGCCTCGCAGATGAATGGCTGCGCCTTCTGCACCCAGTTTCACCTCACCGCCGCGCGCAAGCTGGGTGTGGCGCAGGCAAAGCTCGACCTCATAGCGGCCTGGCGCGACGCCGGGCTGTTCTCGGCGCGCGAGCAGGCCGCCCTGGCCTGGACGGAGCGGCTGACCGCCCTGCCCCACGCGCATCTGACCGAGGCCGAGCGGCAAGAGGCTGAACGCGCCTTCCCCGGCGCTGAATTCGCCCAGCTCTGCACCGCCATCGCCACCATCAATGCCTGGAATCGAATCGCCGCCGGGCTGGGGTTTCCGCCGCCGGGCTGATTCTCCTGGTTGCCAAGACTCGGTGTTGCGTTCACAGAACAGTGAGCGTCATGCAAACCCCCTTCCCCTCCCGTTCCCGTACCGTTCTCGCCCTGCAAGGCGGCGGGGCGCATGGTGCCTTCACCTGGGGCGCGCTGGACAGGCTGCTAGAGGACGGGCTGGAGTTCGATGCCGTCACCGGCGTCTCCTCGGGCGCGATGATCGCGGCCATGGCCGTGCAGGGCATGGTCAAGGGCGGCCCACAAGGGGCGCGCGAGGCCGTCGCCCGGCTCTGGACCCGGGTGATGGAGAGCAATGTCTTCGGGAATTTCCCCGCCACCCCGCTCGACTGGATGTGGGACACGACCAAGGCGCTGGGCAATGATTTCGCCTGGACCGGCCTGACCCAGGCGCTGCGGCTGTTCGACCCCGGGCAGCTGAACCCGCTGGGGCAGAACCCGCTGGAGCCGCTGCTGCGCGAATTGCTGGATGTGCAGGCGCTGCGCGCGCCGGGGGCGCCGCGCCTCTATGTCGGCGCCACGGATGTGGAAAACGGCGAAGCGGCGGTGTTTTCCAATGCCCAGGTCGGCATCGCCGAATTGCTCGCCTCCGCCTGCATCCCGATGATGTTCCCGGCGGTAAAGATCAAAGGGCGGCATTACTGGGATGGCGGCTATAGCTGCAACCCGCCTCTGGCCCCGGCGCTCACCCCCCGGCCGGACAAGCTGATCCTTATCCGCGCCCAGCCGCGCCAGCGCCAGGGCGTGCCAAGCTCCACGGCGGATATCGTCCATAGGCTGCACGAGATCGCCTTCCAGGCGCCGCTGGCGGCGGAGCTTGCCATGCTGCCGCGCCGGGTGCGGCTGCTGGATATTCCGGCGGATGAGGCCCTGGGCCGGCATCCGCTCAATTCCAAGCTCAATACCGACCGCCCCTTTCTGGAAGCGCTCTTCGCCGCCGGACGGAGAGCGGCCACCAGCGCCTTGCAAGCGGCATGAGCTGGCTGCGGCGGCAGCGGCGGCGGCTGCGGCAGCAGCTGCGAAGCCTGAATCTCAGGCCCCAACCCGCCTCGCTATCGAGCAAGGTGCTGTGGATCACGGTCGTGGCGATTCTGGCCATGGAACTACTGGCGCTACTGCCAGGGCTGGGCCGCCAGCGGCAGGATTGGCTGTGGCAACGCGTGAACGAGGCGCATGTGGCGGTCTTTGCCCTCTCTCAGGGCAGCTCGCCCGGCGCCGCCGACAGGGTTTTGCGCTTTGCCGGGCTGCAGGCGATCACACTGACCGCCCCGCACCAGGCGGCGATCAGCTGGCGGATCGACTCGCCCCTGCCCGCCGCCCCCATCAGGGTCGAGCCCGAGCAGCAGAGCCTCCTGGCCAGCAGCTGGCATGCCTGCCTGCGCCTCGCCGGTTACGGCCCGCCCGAGGAGCTGATCGTCACCTCCACCCCGCTTCTGCCCGGCGGGATGCTGGAGGTGCGGGTCGATACCGCGCCGTTGACGCTGCTGCTCAGCGACTACGCGAAAAACGAGTTCGATATTGCCGTGGTCGTGGCGCTGCTCGCCGGGCTGCTCGTCTATGGGCTGCTCAACTGGATGCTGGTGCGGCCCATGGAGATTCTCACCACCTCCATCATCCATTTCCGCGAGGCGCCGGAGCAGGCGCAGAATAGCGGGCTGGACTGGCTGGCCACCCGGCCCAAGGACGATATCTCCTCCGCCGCGCGCGAGTTGCAGACCATGCAGGAGGAACTGCGCGCCGCCTTGTGGCGCAATGCCCGGCTGGCCGCCGTGGGCACCGCCGTGGCGAAGATCGCGCATGATCTGCGCAACATCCTTTCCTCCGCCCTGCTGGTCGCCGACCGGCTGCAGGATGTGGACGATCCCCTGGTCAAACGCGCCACCCGCACGCTGATCCCCTCTGTCGAGCGCGCCACGCAGCTTGTCACCAGCACGGTGGATTTCGCCCGTGAGGGGCGGACACAGCTCAACCGCTCCCCCGTGCGCATCCGGGCGCTGATCGACGAGGTTGCCGAAACGCTGGTGCATGAGGATACCGGATGGCGCATCGAGAATTTGGTGCCTGATGAGCTGGAGCTGCCTCTGGACCGCGCCCAGCTCTACCGCGTTTTCGCCAACCTGATCCGCAACGCCGCCGAGGCGGGCGCCACCCTCATCAGCCTGAGCACAGAGACCATGAACGGCCAGACGCGCCTGCGTGTGGCGGATAATGGGCCCGGCCTGCCGGAACGGGCGAAGGCAAATCTGTTCAAGCCCTTCGCCGGCTCGGTCCGCAGCGGCGGCACCGGGCTCGGCCTGACCATCGCCCGCGACCTGGTCCGCGCCCATGGCGGAGACCTGGTGCTGGAACGCACCGGCCCGGGCGGCACGGTATTCTGCATGGACCTCGCCGCCCACGAGCTGCAGGCGATGTAAGTCCCGCGCCCGGCGCGGGCGAGTGGCGGCATAAATTACTAAAACCATAGAGAATATCAGGGTTTATGCTTGTCTCTGGAGACGGAAATCCAGAAAAACCTTTTCATCCAGCCCCCTAAATTGGCAGAAACTCCTTATTTTCTCAGGAGCATTGCAAAAAGCGGAAAAATCCTTTTCTAAAGGGCCATGATCCCATTGGCTCTCAACCCTTCTCGCTTGCGGCTCGGCCTTGCCGGGGCGGGCGCGCCCGCCTTGCGGCGGCTGCGGGCCCTGCGCATCGCCGGGGCGGGGGAGAGCCTGAGCGTTTTCACAACGGACCCGGAACTGGCCAGGCAAGCCGGCCAAGCCGCCCTGCCCCGCCTGCCGGATGCCTCTGAGATCAGCCTGTTGAACCTGCTCTGGATCGCGGGACTGGACGAAGAAACCTACCGCCCCCTGGCCGAGACCGCGCGGGCCAGCCGCGTGCTGGTGAATGTCGAGGACGTGCCGGAATTCTGTGATTTCAACGCCGTTGCGGAACTCAGGCGGGGCGACCTGCTGCTCACCATCTCCACCGGCGGCCAGGCCCCCGGCCTGGCCGGCGCCATCCGCAAGCGCCTGGAAGCCTGCTTTCCCGAAAGCTGGGCGGCGCGGGTGAAGGACATCGCGGCCCTGCGCCAGGGCTGGCGGGCGGAACGAATGCCAATGGCAGAGGCCGCGCAGCGCATCGACGCGATCGTCGAGCAGCGCTGTTGGCTCTCCTGCCCGAAATCAACCTGATTCTTTCCCTCTGAACCTTTCCCCATCGTCCCGCCGTACCGCCGGTTTCTTGAACCGGCCATGGAACAACGTAAAATGCTCGATAGCCTGCATTCCTCCACCGACGCCGAAACCGTCCTGCGCGATGCCATCACCAGGCAATTCCCGGGCAAGATCGCGCTCGTCTCCTCCTTCGGGACGGAATCCGCGATCCTGCTGCACATGGTGGCGCGGATCGACAAAGCCCTGCCCATCATCTTCCTGGATACCGGCAAGCTGTTCCCCGAAACCCTCGCCTACCGCGATGAACTGGTGGCGAAGCTCGGCCTCACCGGCGTGCGCTCCATCCGCCCCTCAGGCGCGCAATTGGCGGCTTATGACCCGGACGGGCGGCTCTGGCAGAAAGACCCCGATCTGTGCTGCGCCATCCGCAAGACCAACCCGCTGGATGACGCGCTGGAGGGCTTCGAGGCCTGGATCACCGGCCGCAAGCGCGGCCAGTCCGCCACCCGCGCCAATCTGGAATTGCAGGAAACCGGCGCGGATGGGCGCTTCACCGTCAACCCGCTGGCCTTCTGGTCAGATACGGACCTGGAAGCCTATTTCCCGGCCCACGGCCTGCCATATCACCCGCTGCAGGCCCAGGGCTACACCTCCATCGGCTGCGCCACCTGCACGATGAAGCCCCTGCCCGGGCAGGATAAGCGCTCCGGCCGCTGGGCCGGCAAGGCCAAGACCGAGTGCGGCATCCATATACCCCGCGCCATGACCAAGCCGGATTGGCCGGAGACGCTGACATTCGAAGTCTGAACTGATCTTCTCCGGGCTGCGCCTTGTGCATGGGAGAAGCACCGTGCAGGCGCGGCCGGAGGCAAGAAGATTTCGCGATATCGCGTTTACTGTTCTCTATATTGCTGAAACCACTCGATAAAGCCGCGCAAGCCGGGCGCCGCCCTGTGGTTTCTTCATCTCTCTTTCAAGTACCTTGCGTGGCGCACCCGCCATGCTGCGGCGCCGCAGGCTGGCTTTACACAAGGCGGTGGATTGAATAACGCTTCGGGCGTTCATCCCGTCAGGATGGCCTTCCTGACGCCTTAGATGAAGTCACAAAATAGAAGGTGAAGCACATGGCTCAAACCGCTACAAGCAAACAGGTCGGCACGGCAACGCTCATTTTTAACGACAAAACAGCGACCCTGCCGGTGCTGGGCGGAACGCTCGGCACGGATTGCGTGGATGTCCGCAAGCTCCAGAGTGAGCTTGACATCTTCACCTTTGACCCGAGCTACGGCGCCACCGCGTCCTGCGAAAGCTCGATCACCTATATCGATGGCGACGAGGGCGTGCTGCTGCACCGCGGCTACCCGATCGACCAGTTGGCCGAGAATTCCACCTTCCTTGAGGTTGCGTATCTGCTGCTGTTCGGCAACCTGCCGGACAAGGCGGAGCTGGAAAAATTCACCACCGGCATCACCCGCCACACCATGCTGCATGAGCAGATCCGCCGCTTCTGGGACGGTTTCCGCCGCGATGCCCACCCGATGGCGATGCTCTGCTCCGTGGTCGGCGCCATGTCCGCCTTCTACCCGGACAGCATCGACATCCATGACGAGCGCCAGCGTGAGATTTCCGCCTACCGCCTGATCGCCAAGATGCCGACGATCACCGCCTGGGCGCATAAATATAACGTCGGCCAGCCCTTCATTTACCCGCGCAACGATTTCTCCTACGCGGAGAACTTCCTGTACATGTTCCACGCCGTTCCGGCGGAGGATTACAAGCCGAACCCGATCCTGACCCGCGCGATGGAGCGTATCCTGATCCTGCATGCGGATCATGAGCAGAACGCCTCCACCTCCACCGTGCGTCTGTCCGGCTCCACCGGCGCCAACCCGTTCGCCTGCATCGCCGCCGGCATCGCCTCGCTCTGGGGCCCCGCCCATGGCGGCGCCAACGAGGCCGTGCTGAAGATGCTGGCCGAGATCGGCCACAAGGATAACATTCCGGACTTCATCAAGCAGGTGAAGGACAAGAACTCCAACGTGAAGCTGATGGGCTTCGGCCACCGCGTGTACAAGAACTTCGACCCGCGCGCGAAGATCATGCAGAAGACCTGCTACGAGGTGCTGGGCGAGCTCGGCATCAAGGACGAGCCGATGCTCGACCTCGCGATCGAGCTGGAGAAGATCGCGCTGGAGGATGAATATTTCGTCTCCCGCAAGCTCTATCCGAACGTCGATTTCTATTCCGGCATCATCCTGAAGGCGATGGGCTTCCCCACCCAGATGTTCACGCCGATCTTCGCGCTGGCCCGCACCGTCGGCTGGATCAGCCAGTGGAAGGAAATGATCGAGGACCCGGCGAACCGCATCGGCCGTCCGCGCCAGATCTATACCGGCGCGCCGCAGCGCGACTACGTGCCGGTCGATCAGCGGGGCTAGAGCGCGATAGGTTGCCGCGCAAGAGCGCGTCAACCTCAAGCGATCAGGCTCTAATCCGCAAAGGCTTGGGGGAAGCCTGCCTCCCCCCGCCGCAAACCACGAACCCTTCCGGGGCATGGCCCCGGAAGGGTTTTGTTTTTGCAAGGGGCGCTTGAACAGCTTGCCCGGCAACCTGCCCCATAATATGACAACTTACCTGCGGGCGTGGCTGCTGGACAGGGCACGCTGAAAAAACCCGGAACAGGAGATAGGCCCCCCACATGCCCGAGCAGTCTTCCGCCACCGAAAGCAACCCATTCGTCAGGGAATTCGCCCGGCTAGGCCGTAGCCTGCGTGAGGCATCGCCCTATGACAGTTTCCAGCAATTGATCGTCCTGATCCTGACCATTCTGATCATGGTGATCACGGCGGTGGCGACCATCACGCTGGTCAAGGATGTTTGGGATCTTGTCTGGCAGAATCAGATCAACCCGGCCAATGGCACCGCCTTTGAAGATGTATTCGGCAATATATTCACGGTCATTATTGCCCTGGAGTTCAAAAGCTCGCTGCGTGCCTCCTTTGTGGAGCGCAAGGAGGTCGTCCGGGGGCGCACGATCATGCTGATCGCCCTGCTGGCGGTGGCCCGCAAATTCATCATCCTTGATCTTCAAAACATTTCCCCGCTGCAGCTCTTCGCGCTCGCGGCGACCACGCTGGCCCTGGGGATCGTCTATTGGCTGATCCGCGAACAGGATGCCCGCGTTCTCTCCAAGAAAATACAAGCCGAGCCCCATTCATAAAGCGCGCCCGGCGCAAAACTCATCGCGAGAACCAGGCCTATCCGTTACGCATCGTTGCTCACGAACGTAACGGCATCCCTGATGCGTTCATCAATCCAGGCCTCTATGGCCGCCTTCACCTCATCGCTATCGAGCCGGTCACGCCAGCCCGCGGCAAATGTCTTGTCCAGCACGGCAAATAATTGGTCTGTTTCACGGGTATCGGGCATTGTTCCCCTCCTGGCGCTTTTGCGGCCAGTTTAGAATTTCAGCACGAAATCCGCCATCACGCTCTGCGCGTGCCAATCGCCCGCCAGCGTGGCGGCATAACGCACCGAAAGCCGCCATTGGCCCTGCCCCATTTCCAGCCCCAGCCCGGCCTGGCCGCTCACCGGGGACAGATGCAGCGGCGCGGCGCTGAACTGGCTGCCATCCTGCGCCGTCATCGTCACGGTTCCACCAGGATTGGTGGCGTTCACGGCCAGCCCCAGCGTAAGGTCCGGCGTAATTTCCAGTCCCCGCGCGGTGAGGAAGCTGCGCGAGACGCTCAGCCGCAAATAGGGCGCCACATAAGTGCCGCTGGCGGCCTGGGTGCGCAGCGCCAGTGCCTGGGTTGAAGCCGCCTCTGACAGCGCGCCCAATGACAGGCGGGTGATCTCCAGCCCCGCCGCTGGCCGTACATCGCCGCCCCAGGCGGAAAAGGGCAACGCCGCCTGCAAACCCGCCGAGAGCACATTGCCATCACCGCTCGCCACCGCGCCACCAGCCCCGGTAGGGCGGGTGGTGCTGGTATTCACCAGCCCGTCCATGATCTCCGCGCTCAACACGGCGCGGCCCAGGGTCAGGCCGCCATAAAGCCCCAGACGGACCGTCTCCAGAAACGCCTTGCCGCCCGCCTCGTCCTTCAGATTGAACGCATCATACCCCACCGCCACCCCAAGGCGGCCGGGGCCGATGGCGCGGCCCAGCCCGGCGAGAAAGCCGCCGCCGCGCAACTCATAGGCGCCATCGGCGGAAAAATCGCTGCCAGCCGCCTGCAGCCAGCCGCCCATGCGGCAAAACCCGCTCGCCAAAGCCGCCGCCACATTGCCCCCCTGCCCGCCCCCCTGCGGCACCAGGCCGGCACAGGCGCCATGGGTATCATCGCCCGCCCGCGCCAGCAGCGCCTGCCCCGAAGCTGCGCCCGCCAGCACCAGGGCCTGACCGGCATTGGCGAACAAGGCGCCATCGGGCGGCACCACAACCAAAGGCTGGGTCACAGAGAGTACCGCCATGGGCAGAGCGGTCGAGGGAAGCTGCGCAACGCTGATCGTCACGGGATCGGAGGACGATGCCGGGTTGCTCACCCCGGCGGGCGAACGGCTATGCTGGGAGGCATCGCTGGCCTCCACGGCGGAAAAATCGCCGCTGATACCGCCCGAAGCCGTCAGGAAGCTGTAGCTGGCCGGTTCATAGATGCCGGGCGAGAGCATATAGGCCAGTGTGCCCGCCAGATGCGCCGTGCCGGAGACCACCAGATGGTTCATCCCCGCCGGCGTCACCACCACCCGCAGCGTGCCGGTGCTGGTCTGGGTGTAGTCGCCGCTGATCGTAAGCGGTGTGCCGACCAGCCCCGCCGTCAGCGTGCCGTTATTCACCACCTGCCCCACCGTCCAATTGCCGCTGACGGTCCAGACCGCATCCGGCCGCACGGTGAGCTGGCCGGTTTGCAGCCCGGTCACGTCCCCGGAAAAACTGCCATGGCCCGCCAAGGTGAGGCCGCTAGCGGTGCCGTTGCCGGCGATGGCGCCGTCAATGTCCGCGCCGGTTTCCAGCGTGACGCTGCTCGCCCCTCCGCTCAGGCTGATGGCATTGCCCCCCGCGCTGGCCACGATGCTGCCCGCATTTTCGATGGTGGCGGCGCCATTCACCAGAATGCCGGTCAAGCCCCTGATCGTGCCATCATTGACGATCACATCCCCCGCCCCGGCCACCACCCCCACCGCGCCGCCGGTGATGGCACCGCCCGCCTCGTTGGTCAGTGTGCCGCTCTTGCCGAGCTGCACGCCATCCATGCCGCCGGAAATGGTTCCGGCATTGTCCAGGCTGCCGCCCTTGGAGAATTGCACCCCAACCTGCCCGCCATGGATCAGGCCGCTATTTTCCACCGCGCCGCCCTGGCCGATATCGATGATGCCAGCATTGCCGCCCGCGATGGTGCCGCTATTGGTGATGGTGGAATCGCCCATCAGATAGGCGCCGAAGAGCGGCCCGGTGACCAACCCCGCATTGGTGATGACCGCGCCGCTGCCGCCCGCATAAACGCCCGAATAACCGCCCAGCAGCTCACCCGCGGCGCTGTTGGTGAGCGTGCCGCCGGAATAGAGCGAGACGGCATCGCCAGATTGCGCCGAGATGATGCCGCTATTCTGCACCGTTCCCAACCCGTTGCCGGTATAAACCCCGATATGGCCGCCGAAGATGGAACCGGCATTGCTGACGCTGCCGCCACGGTTGAGGCTGACACCATCATATCCGGCGCCGATCTGCCCGGTATTTGTCACCGTGCCGGAAGCCCCGTTCACCAGCACGCCATAGCGTCCGGCATGGACCAGCCCGCCATTCGCCACAGCCCCGCCCTGGCCAAGCGAAATGCCGATGCCCGCCAAATCCAGCACCTGCCCGTCATTGACAAGCTGCGCGGGCAGGCTGGCGCTGATGGCAGCCCCGCCGCTGGCATTGATGCTCACCCCCGTTTCGATCTCGACCGGCCCGGCGAGACTGTCGAGCGTCACGCCGCCGGTCTGGCTGGTTGCCATCACGCTCTGCGCCAGGGAAGGCGCGCCAATGGACAGCGCCGCCGGGAATGCCAGCAAGGGTGCGCAACCGGCCTTGGACAAACGCCGCGCAACGTCCTGGGGGTCGGAACTCATCGGGGCTATCCTCAAAAACTGCCCCGTTTTGCGGCAGGCACACGACCAGAGATTGTGCCAAGCCTAGCCCCGATAGTCTGAATGGGCCGTTAATCCAGCCTCCTGAACATGAATCCGCTATTTACCAGCCACGCGCCGCACGCCAGCCAAAAGCCAAAACGGCTTGCCTCACGCGGCTGGGCGGCGTAAGCCCCGGCCTTACGATCATTCAGTATTCAATCCGCAAGGCAGTTACATGAAGCAGCAGGCAAACCTTATCCGCGCTGGGCAGGTCATCGAGCACGAGGGTGCGCGCTGGACCGTGCTGAAGCAGCAGATCATCACCCCCGGCAAGGGCGGCGCCTTCATCCAGGTGGAGATGCGTAACCTGAAGACCGGCAACAAGACCAATGAGCGCTGGCGCACCGCGGATACCGTCGAACGCCTGACCACCGAGGACCGGGACTACACCTACTCCTATACCGATGGCGACAATCTCGTGCTGATGGACCCCGAGACCTTCGAGCAGTTCATGGTGCCCGCCGCCATTCTGGGTGATTCCGCCCCCTTCCTGCAGGACAACATGGCCGTCGTCGTGGCGCTGGTCGAGGGCGATCCGGTCGGCATCACCCTGCCGCCCTCCGTGACGCTGGAAATCGTCGAGGCGGACCCGGTGGTGAAGGGGCAGACGGCCTCTTCCTCCTACAAGCCCGCCAAGCTCTCCAACGGCGTGAAGACGCTGGTGCCGCCCTTCATCGAGGCTGGCGAGCGCGTCGTCGTGCGCACGGAAGACGGCAGCTATGTTGAGCGCGCCAAGGGCTAACGCCTTGAGGGGCTGACAAGCCTCTGTGATTTATAATTCCGGGCGGAGGGGCGACCCGCCGCCCGGAATGTCATTCTAGCCTATCTTTCTTTCAGGATTTTTTCGCCATGATGCCTCGTCTCTCCGCGCATATGACGGTGATGCACAACGCCGCCAACAAGGCGGCGAAGCGCCTGCTGCGCGATTTCATGGAGGTCGAGAATCTCCAGGTCTCCGTGAAGGGGCCGGGCGATTTCGTCAGCCAGGCGGATATGCGCGCCGAGGCCACGCTGCGTGAGGAGCTGGAAAAAGCCCGCCCGGGCTACGCCTTCCTGATGGAGGAGAGCGGCGCCTCCGGCTCCGAGAAATGGGCCTGGCGCTGGGTCGTCGACCCGCTGGACGGCACCACCAACTTCCTGCACGGCATTCCGCACTGGGCCATCTCCATCGCGCTGGAAAAGCGTCTGCCGGACGGCTCCAGCGAGATCAACGCGGCCGTGATCTACTCCCCGGTGAATGGCGAGCTGTTCTGGGCCGAAAAGGGTGTGGGCGCCTACCTCAACGACAAGCGCCTGCGCGTCTCCGCCCGGCGGGACATGCGCGAGGCCCTGTTCGCCACCGGCATTCCCTTCGCCGCCACCTCCTCGGGCAACCGGCTGGCCTTTGCCCGCACGCTGAGCGCGCTGATGCCCACCACCGCGGGCGTGCGCCGCTTCGGCGCCGCGGCCTTGGACCTCGCCTGGGTCGCGGCCGGGCGTTATGACGGCTATTGGGAAGCCGGTATCAAGCCGTGGGACATCGCGGCGGGCATGCTCATTGTGCGCGAAGCGGGCGGCTACGCCACCGATGGCGAAGGCAAGGATAATGTGGACAACGTGGTGGTGGCGGCCAACCCGCACCTCCACCCCAAGCTGCTGGAACTGGTGCAGGACGGCCTGGCGACCAAGCGGGGCTAAGGCCAGGGGCCATTCCATGTGCTCAACACACGGAATGGCCCTAGCACTTTGTTTGAGCGGGCAACTTTATCGGATCTGATGTTTCCATTCCATTAGATGTTGCTCTAGTTTGCCGGGTGTGAAGAAGGCATTCTGGCTCCCCGGTCTCATCGTACTCATCCCAGCCTGCGCATTCGCGCAGGTTTCGGTGAATCCCGCCGCCCTGCGGCAATTGCAGGGCCTCCCCCCGGCCGCTCCGCCGGCGGCGCAGCCGGCTGTCGCCAAGCCAGCGCTACATAAAGCGCCGGTCCACCACGCGCACCCTGCCAGGCCGGTGATACCCGAACCGGCCAAGCCGGCTCCAACCAAGCCGCCCGCCCCCGCCGTAGCGCCGGGCAAGCCGCCCCTTATCCCGGCGCCCGCCCCCAAACCGGCCGCCCCCGAACCTGCCATTCCCAGTCTGGCGCGAATCGAGTTCGGCCCGGGCAGCGCCGTGCTGCCCGCCAACGCCGCCAGCACCCTCAAACCCTTCTGCGCCTCCGCCACGATGGTGCCGGTTGTCGCCCGCGCGCCCGCCGACCCGTCCGATCCCTCCAGCGCCATGCGGCTTTCCATGGCCCGTGCCTTCGCCATCCGCGACGCGCTCACCGCCTGCGGCGTACCCTCCCAGAATGTCATACCCCGCGCCGCCGGAAATGTGCCCGGTGCCGACAATAACGAAGCCCTGATCGGAGCCAGCGCGAAACCATGACCAAGCCCACCAACTATCTCATCCGCATGATCCTGTTCTGCGTGGTGATCTATGGTGGCGCGGCCGCGCTCTCGCCCGTGCTGGCGCGCTTCTTCATGGCCAATCCGGTGGTCAACTCAGTCATCTTCCTGGTCGAGATTTTTGGCGTGTTCTGGAACATCCGGCAGGTCCAGCGGCTCTACCCCGAGATCGCCTGGGTGGAGGAATTCCGCCGCAACCGCCAGAAACTGGTAGAGGCCGCGCCGCCTGCTTTGCTCGCCCCCATGGCGCGCATGCTGCACGGGCGGGCCGATGGCGAGCGGCGCATCACCCTCTCCGGCCACTCCATGCGCACCATTCTGGATGGCGTCTCCTCCCGGCTCGACGAATCCCGCGAGCTTTCGCGCTACGTCACGGGGGTGATGATCTTTCTTGGCCTGCTCGGCACCTTCTGGGGGCTGCTGCACACCGTCTCCTCGGTGGCGGAGGTCATCAACGGCATGAACCTCGCCGGGGGCGGCGATGTGAACGCGATGTTCGCGCAGCTCAAGGTGGGCCTTGCCAAACCGCTGGCGGGCATGGGCACGGCGTTCTCCTCCTCCATGTTCGGCCTTTCCGGCGCGCTGATCCTGGGCTTTCTCGACCTTACCGCCGGGCAGGCGATGAACCGCTTCTTCAACGAGCTGGAGGAGTGGCTCGCCACCCTTACCAAGCTCGGCAGCGGCGGGCTGGCGGGCGATGGCGAGACCAGCGTGCCCGCCTATGTCCAGGCCCTGCTGGAACAAACCGCCGAGAACATGGACCAGCTGCAGCGCGTGCTGACCCGCGGCGAGGAAAGCCGGGTGCAAAGCAACAACGCCCTGCGCGCCCTGGCGGAGCGCATGGCGGACCTTGGCGACACGCTGCGCCTGCAGCAGCAGCTCATGGAAAGGGTGGCTAGCGCGCAAGTTGCCATCACCCCGCTGATCGGCAAGCTCTCCGATGCAAAAGGCAGCGGCGATGATGTCTCACGCGCGCATCTGCGCAATATCGAGCTGCTGCTGAACCGCTTCATGACCGAAACCGAGCAGGGCCGCAGCCAGGGTGTCGGCGAGCTGCGCAATGATTTGAAAATCCTCACCCGCACCATCTCGGCGCGGATGGACGAGCCCAGGCCATGAGCCGGCGGCGCGGCGGCGGCACCAACGGGCTGGATGCCTGGCCGGGCTATGTGGACGCGCTCTCCACCCTGCTCATGGTCACCATCTTCGTGCTGCTGGTGTTCGTGCTGGCGGAGGCTTTTCTCTCCTCCGCGCTGCGCGGCTCGGACAATACGATCAGCCAGCTGAAAGAGCAGATCGCGGAACTGACTCAGAGCCTGTCGATGGAATCATCGAAAGACACCACGCTCACCCAGGAGCTGGCGGCGCTGAACGCGCAGCTTGCCTCCTCCCAGGCGGCCAATGCCACGCTGACCCAGGAGCTTTCCACCGATACGTCCACAATCTCCGGCCTGCAGGACTCGCAAAAATCCCTCCAGGCCCAGCTTTCCGACGCACAGGCCCAGGCGGCTGCGGCCACCGGGCGCATCGCCACCTTGCAGGCGCAGATGCAGGCGGTGGGCGGCGGCGGCGATCTGCCATCCAAGCTCGCCGACGCACAAAAGTTGAACCAGCAGGATGCGGCGCAGATCACCCTGCTCAACCAGCAGATGGCCGCCCTGCGCGCCCAGCTCGCCGCATTGCAGGTGGCGCTGGATGCCGCCAAGGCCGCCGACCAGAAAGATCAGGTGCAGATCACCGATCTCGGCAAGCAGCTCAACGAGGCGCTGGCCCGCAAGGTCGAGGAGTTGCAGCAATATCAAAGCGTGTTCTTCAGGACGCTCTCCGAAAGCCTGCAAGGCGAGCAAAATATCAAGGTCGTCGGCGACCGTTTTGTGTTCGAAAGCGACGTGCTCTTCCCGGTGGACGAGGCCTCCATCACCCCCGCCGGCAAGGCCGAGATCGCCGAGGTGGCGAAGGCGATCATGGAAATCGCCGCGAAGATCCCGCCCGATGTGAACTGGGTGCTCTCCGTCGATGGTTATGCCGATGCGCAGCCCATCAAAGGCGGGCAATATAAATCCAATTTCGATCTGTCCTCCGCCCGCGCGCTGGCGGTGCTGGACCTGTTGATCGCTGATGGCGTGCCGGAAAACCGGCTCGTCACCTCCGGCATGGGGGCGAACAACCCGATCGCCACTGGCAATGCTCCGGCGGATTATGCGCAGAACCGGCGCATCGAATTTCGCCTGACGACGCCGTGAACGAAGAAAAGAGGCCGCTTTTTTATAAAAAAGCGGCGCAAAAAATTTTTGGGACCTGGGGACTGGGACGTGGCGCCATGGGGTGCCCAAAACCTAGGGCGGATCGTGGTTGAGGTCGCCGTACAGAAAGCCGCGTTGCGGCGTTTGATGCTGGCGCGGCGGGAAAGCCAAAGCCCCGAATTGGGCCACAAATTGGCGGAACACGTATTGGCCAGTGGTATCATTCCAAAACACGCCATCATCGGCGGCTTCATGCCCATGCGCGGCGAGATCGACATCCTGAAGCTGCTGCATGCCCTGCACGCGCGCGGCCATCGTCTGGCGTTGCCCGAAACCCCGCCGCCAGGCAACGCGCTGCTCTTCCGCGCCTGGACGCCCGGCGCAAAAATGCTGCCCGGCCGCTACAACACCCAGCATCCGGACGCTCCGGCGCTCACCCCTGATTTTCTGCTCATCCCGCTCCTGGCCTTTGATTCACGCGGCCACAGGCTGGGTTATGGCGGCGGCTATTACGACCGCACCCTGGCGGCGCTGCCGCAAGCCTTCCGGCTCGGCTGCGCCTACGCGGCACAAGCGGTCGAGGAACTCCCCACCGAGCCGACGGACCTGCCCCTGCACGCCATCGCGACAGAGGCGGGCGTCATGCCCCTGAACCGCTCAGCTCAGGACTGAACCTGCCCGTTCGGGGTCAGATGATCGACGATGGCGGGCAGATGCTGCGCCAGCAGGTTGCTCACCTGGTTCGTATCCACTCCATATTTGGCGGCGAGGTTCTGGATTACCGATGATCCCAGTACCTGCTGGATTGTGTTCGCGTCGATCGGCAAATTCTGGCCGGCTCCAACCCAGGAAGAGACATGCTCGCCAAACCCGCTCTGCTGGAACTGCGACACCAGCCCGCCGACGCCGTTGATGCCGTGCTGCTGCAACTCCTCCATCAGCGGCCCCGCGAGCTGGCTGCTTTGCAGCGACTGAAACTGGTTGATGATGCCGGATAGACTATCGAACAAGCCCATGCTCGCCTCCCGCCAAAATGCTGCCGCACCCTAGACGGGCGCCAGACCGGCAACAAGCAGAACTTTCCGCAAGCGCCACGGATTAACGCAATCGCAATGTCGCCGCCATTCAGCGGCCAGTTCGGCAATTTTCATCCGACTCATTTGAAACTTGCCCTGCATCGCCGCCCGGCGCAGGATATTTGGCCAACCACACCAGAAAAGGCTGAGGATCATGTCCAAACGTCTTGAGCCGGACGCGCTGAAGACCCTGCCGCCAAAATGGCATCTGAGCGCGGACCAAACATCCATCTCGCAGGATTTCATCTTCAAGAGCTTCGCGGAAGCCTTTTCCTTCATGACGCATGTGGCGCTGCTGGCGGAAAAGGCGGACCATCATCCTGACTGGTCCAATTCCTACAACAAGGTCAGCATTTCCCTCTCCACCCATAGCGCGGGCGGGCTGACGGAGAAGGATCTGAGCCTCGCGAAGGCCATCAGCGCCTTCGTCTGGCTGCCCCAATAATCCCTATTTGCCGGGCTTCACCGGCACCCAGCGCGGGCCGGGGTCGCCGCCATCCTGCGTCGGGCCGCTGATCAGGAACACCGCCGGATCGCCGCCCAACCCCTCGACCTGTTTGCGCACATCCGGGGCGGCGGCCACCGGCACGCCATTCACCTGCTCGATCACATCGCCCGCCGCCAGTCCCGCCTTGGCCGCGGGGCCAGTGGCGGAAATGATGGAAACACCGTTCGCCGCCGGTTTGCCCGCCAGCCCCAGCCCGTAGGCCGGCAGCGTCACCGGCCCAGGCGGCGGGGATTGTTTCTGGGCGATGCTCTCATCGAGCGCCGGAGGCGGCACGGTGATGGTGAGGTCCGCGTGCCGCACGTCGCCATTGCGCACATAATCGACCGCAACGCTCTGCCCGGCCTGGAATTCGGCGGTGCGGATGGACAAGGCTTGCGGATCATCGATCTGCGCCCCGCCCAGGGCGGTGATGACATCACCCGGCTGCAATTTGCCATCCGCCGGCGAGCCCAGCGAAACCGCGCCCACCAGCGCGCCCTTGGCGCCCGGCAGCTTCAGTGCCGCCTGGATATCCGGCGTCACCTCCTCCGTCGCCACGCCCAGCCAGCCTCGATGTCATCTTGCCGCCATGGGCCAGCGCCTCGGCCACCGGCTCCGCCATGGCGGAGGGGATGGAGAAGCCGATGCCATCCGAGGTGCCGGAGGGCGCGTAGATGGCCGAATTCACGCCGATCACCTGCCCCTGCAGATTGAACAAAGGCCCACCCGAATTGCCCTTGTTGATGGCGGCATCAGTCTGGATGAAATCATCAAACTTGGTGTCGCCAATCTGCCGATGCAGGGCGCTGACAATGCCCGCCGTATTGGTGCCCGGCATGCCGAACGGGTTGCCGACGGCCAGCACCCAGTCCCCCACCCGCATCTTGGCGGAATCGCCGAACGAGACGAAGGGCAGTGGGTGCCCGGCATTCACCTTCAGCACCGCGAGATCGCCATCGACATCCCGCCCGGCGATGATGGCGGGATAGACCGTGCCATCCGGGAAGGTGACGGTGACATTGTTGGCACCGTTCACCACATGGTTGTTGGTGAGGATGTAGCCCGCGGGGTCGAACACAAAGCCGGAACCAAGCAATTCGACGGTTTTCGGCGGCGGCACCACGGTGCCGGCGGTATTGTCCGGCGTGTCTGACGCCGGGTGGTAGGCGCTGGAGCCGTCATCCCCGCCATCATTATTGCTGCCATCCCCATCGTCGCCGCCATTGTCATCCTGCGATGAATCGCTGCCCGCCGGCGCCATGGAGGCGATGCTGACCACGGCGGGCGCCACTTTCGCGGCCAGGTCCGCGAGCGGCGGCGGCAGATCCGCGGCATGCGCCGCCGGGGCGGCAAGCAGGAACAAGGCAGAGAGCGGATGCGCCAGAAACTTCATGCGGCGAGAGTGGCGAGGCCGGACGATCTTCGCAAGAGGGGCTGGGCGTTCTATCTCTCACCCATGACTGAAGCAGAGATTCGCGCCGCCCTCGCCCCCTTCAATATCGGCAACCGGATAGACGGTGTGCATGTGCAAGACGGGATGGTGCAGGTCAGCCTGCGCGCCGCACGGGAGGAAGCCGCCGGGCTGGAGCCGCTGCGCCGGGATATCGAGGCCCGGCTGAAAACCCTCCAAGGGGTGAAATCCGTCGCCGTGGTGCTGACCGCCCATGCCGCCGGCGCGCCCGCCGCGCCCCCGCCGGAGCCGCCTTTGCTGCCGGAGGTGAAGCACGTGATCGCCGTGGCCTCGGGCAAGGGCGGGGTGGGCAAATCCACCGTGGCGGTGAACCTCGCCGTGGCGCTGGCCCAGCGCGGGCTGAAGGTGGGGCTGCTGGATGCCGATATCTACGGCCCCTCCATGCCGAAAATGCTGGGGCTGCACGAGAAGCCCTCCATTGAGAACGGCCGGATCCAGACGCTGAACGCCTATGGGGTGAAGGCCATGTCCATCGGCTTCCTGGTGCCGGAGGACAAGGCGATGATCTGGCGCGGCCCGATGGTGATGGGGGCGCTGAACCAGATGCTGGGCCAGGTGGATTGGGGCGCGCTGGATATTCTGGTGGTGGACATGCCCCCCGGCACCGGCGATGCGCAGCTCACCCTCGCGCAGAAGGCCAAGCCCTCAGGGGCCGTCATCGTCTCCACCCCGCAGGATCTGGCTTTGCTGGATGCCCGGCGCGGCGTGCAGATGTTCAACCAGGTCGGCATCAAGGTGCTCGGCGTGGTGGAGAACATGTCCTATTTCTGCTGCCCCAATTGCGGCCACCGGTCCGAGATTTTTGGCCATGGCGGGGCGCGGGCGGAGGCTGAGAAGATCGGCGTGCCCTTCCTGGGCGAAATTCCGCTGGAGCTGGCGGTGCGCCAGGCCGGCGATGAGGGCAAGCCGGTGACGGCGGCAGACCCGGATGGCGCCGTGGCCGCCAGCTTCCGCCATGTGGCGGAAAGCGTGGCCAAGGCGCTCGCTTTGGGATGAACAGGAGGCGGGCATGAGCGAGATCGGCTTCTACCACCTCACCCGCACCGGCCTGAACGCGGCCCTGCCCGCTTTGCTGGGCCGCACGCTGGCGGCGGGAGAAAAGGCGCTGGTGGCCTGCCCGGACGAGCACCAGCTGGCGGCTTTGGACGATGCGCTCTGGCAATGCCATAACCCGGACTGGCTGCCCCACGGCACCGCGCAAACGCCGCACCCTGAGTGGCAGCCGATCTATCTGACCACCGGCACCGAGAACCCGGCGGGCGCGCAGTTCCTCTTCCGCGTCGGCGGGGTGGAAACAGCCCCCGAGGGTTTCACCCGCGTGTTCGATCTGTTCGATGGCAATAGCGACGAGGCCGTGCTGGCCGCGCGGCAGCGCTGGCGCACGGCCAAGGAGGCCGGCCACAACTTGACCTATTGGAAGCAAGAAGACAGCGGCTGGGTGAAGGCCGGCTGACCCGCTCTCTCGTTATAGGCGGATCTCATTCAGGGTCCGCGCCGGGGCGGCAAGCACGATCAGGGGTTTGAGATAACTCGGCCTTTTTACAGGGTCCCTTCCTCGCTCTTGCCGGCGGAAACCCCTGCCAGAATGCCAACTGGCCCTCATTGATTCCGATCAACCCCCACCACTCCATTAATGCCATCCAGCGCCAGGAAGCCCATGGCCCGGCGCGTCTCCACCGTGGCGCTGCCGATATGCGGCAGCAGCACGGCGTTCTCCAGCTCGTAATAGCCCGGGTTGATGTCCGGCTCATTCTCGAACACATCCAGCCCGGCGGCGGCGATGTGGCCGGCGCGCAAGGCCGCGATCAGCGCCTCGTCATCCACCGTGCTGCCGCGCCCGGTATTCACCACGAAGCCACCAGGGCGCATCGCCGCAATCCGCTCCGCGTTCAGCCAATGATAGGTGGCCGGGCCTCCCGGCGCGTTGATGGAGAGAAAATCGATGGCGCCGAGAAAGCTCTTGTCATCCGCGTGATAAATGGCGCCTGCCTCCTGCTCCGGCGCCAGACGGTTGCGGTTATGGTAATGAATGGTCATGCCCAGCCCGCGCGCCATTTTGGCCAGGCTCTGGCCAATGCGCCCCATGCCGAAAATACCCAGCACCTTGCCGCCAACGCCATGGCCGAGATGGAAGGTCGGTGTGATGCCCTGCCATTTGCGCGCGCGCAGCAAGCGCTCGCCCTCCCCCGCCCGGCGCGCCGCCATCAGCATGAGGGTGAGCGATAATTCCGCCGTGGCATCGGACAGCACGCCCGGCGTGTTACGGATCTCGATACCCCGCGCCGAGGCTGCCGCCATGTCGATATGTTCCAGCCCGACACTGTAGGTGGCGATCACCTTGATCTGCGGCGGCAGGGCGTTGATCAGCGCCGCGTCGAACTTGTCAGAGGTGTTGCAGAGAATCGCGTTCACCCCGTCCAGCCCGGCCAGCAGCGCCTCGGGGTCGAACGGCCCCACCATGTCCAGCTCCCGCACCGCATGCTCTTGCTTCGCGCGCGCCAGCACATCCGGCATCACATCACGGGTGATCAACAGCATCTAGGTCCTCCTGCATGGTTTCCGAAACCCTACCAGCTTTAACGCTGCCGTCTGCCCCCGAAGCCGCATCAGGGCATTCAGCCGGTGGCCGCGCCACCCCCTCATAACGTGCATATTGAATGTTTCATTGACCGATGGTTGCATTGCCTCATAAGTTAAGGCCACGCGGCAGAGAGAGATGTGTCATGCAGCAGCATCGCGGCAACCTGAACCAGGGATGCTGGGCGTGAAAACCGCGCTGATCACCGGCGTTTCCGGGCAGGATGGCGCCTATCTCTCGCAATTACTGCTGGAAAAGGGCTACCGTGTCGTGGGGCTGGTACGCCGCTCCTCCAGCGCCGACCGGGCGGGCGAGCGCCTGCGCTGGCTAGGGCTAGAGCAGGACGTGGAGCTGGCGGATGGCGACCTGACCGATCTCTCCAGCCTCCTCCGCGTATTGGCCAAGGTGCAGCCGGACGAGGTATATAATCTCGGCGCGCAGAGCTTCGTCGCCCTCTCCTGGCAGCAGCCGATCCTTACCGGGGAAGTGACCGGCATAGGGGCGTTCAACATGCTGGAGGCGATCCGGCTGCTGGGGCTGAAAACGCGCTTCTACCAGGCCTCATCCTCGGAAATGTTCGGCCTGGTGCAAGCACCGGTGCAGAACGAGACCACGCCTTTCTACCCCCGCAGCCCCTATGCGGTGGCAAAGCTCGCCGCGCACTGGATCACGGTGAATTACCGCGAAAGTTTCGACATGCATGCCAGCTCGGGCATCTTGTTCAACCATGAAAGCCCGTTGCGCGGCATCGAGTTCGTGACCCGCAAGATCACCAACGGCGTGGCGCGCATCAAGCTGGGGCTGAACGCGTATCTGGAACTCGGCAATCTGGAGGCCGCGCGCGATTGGGGCCATGCGCACGACTATGTAAAAGCGATGTGGCTGATGATGCAGCAGGAGATCCCCGGCGATTACGTGGTCGCCACCGGGCGCAGCGCCACCATCCGGGAATTTTGCGACATCGCCTTCAGCCATGCCGGGCTGAACTACCTGGACCATGTGCGGGTGAACCCCGCCTTTCTACGTCCGGCGGAGGTGGATTGCCTGAAGGGCGACGCCGCCAAAGCCCGCGACAAACTGGGCTGGGCGCCCCAAACCACGCTGGAGGAACTGGCGGCCGAGATGGTGGAGGCAGATCTGCACCGGTTACGCGCCGCCGCATGACGCGGCTGTTGGTGACGGGCGGCAGCGGCTTCGTCGGCCAGCATCTGCTGCATCACCTGCGCGACACTGCGCCGGAGATCGAACTTCTCGCCCCGTCGCTGGATATTACCGATAAACCCGCCGTCGAGAGGCTGATCAAAACCACGCGGCCGGATGCGGTGCTGCATCTGGCGGCCATCTCCGCCATCGCCCAGGCCGCCAGCGCGCCGGCGCATGCCTGGGCGGTGAATGTGCAGGGGACGCTGAATCTGGCGCAAGCGGTTCTGGCGCATGCGCCGGAATGCCGGTTTCTCTTTGTCTCCAGCGCGGAGGTGTATGGCCGCGCCTTTCTGGGGCCACAGCCGGTGACGGAAGATACCGTTCCCGAGCCGGCCAATCTCTATGCCTCCACCAAGGCAGAAGCGGAGGCGGCGCTGGCCGCCTTGCCTGGACTAAAGCTGCTGCGCCTGCGCCCCGCCAACCATACCGGGCCTGGACAATCGCCTGATTTCGTCATTCCCGCTTTTGCCCGGCAGATCGCGCGCATAGAGGCCGGGCTACAGCCGCCCGTGCTGAAAACCGGCACGCTGGACACATGGCGGGATTTTCTGGAAGTCCGGGATGTCTGCGCCGCCTATGGCAAGGCGATCGCACGTCCCGCCTTTGCACCTGGAGAGGTGCTGAACATCGCCTCCGGCACGTCACAGCGCATCGGCGATCTTCTGGAAGCGATGCTCGGCATGGCGCGGGTGACGATCAGCGTGGAAACCGACCCGGCGAAACTGCGCCCGGCGGAAATTCCCATGGCAAGGATCGACCCCAGCCGCGCGCGCGCGCAGCTGGGGTGGGGCGCTCAAATACCGATCAAAGAAACCTTGGCGGCCACCCTCGCCTACTGGCGCCGGGCCTTGACAGCTTTTCCGGCACCGGCACGGCCCTCGCGATAGGCAATCAAAAATTCGCGCGGCGTTTCAGCCGCGCTGGAAGAGGAGGTCAGCTTGCAAAAGTCTTGGCAGGCTCCATCAACTCGACATTGACCTCCAATGTCGAGACCTGGTCGCCGCATTCCAGCTTCACATTCACCTTGTCGCGGTCAATGGAGAGATGTTTGGCGATGACGGCCAGAATCTCCTCCCGCAAAACCGCCACCAGATCCGACCGGCCCGACAATGAGCGCTCATGCGCGAGCAGGATTTGCAGACGGTCACGCGCAACCGGCGCGGAGCGGGAGCGGGTGAAAAAGCTGAAGATGCTCATGCCACCGCCGCCTTCCGCCCGAACAGGCGGCTCATCAGGCTCCTGCGTTCCATAGGCTCCTCCACCTCCAGCTTCTCACCGCACAGGCGGCGGGCGGCATCCTTATAGGCCTTGGCTGCGGCGGAATCCGGATTCTGCAGCGTCACGGGGCAGCCGAGATTGGAGGCATTCAGCACATCCATGCTTTCCGGCACGATACCGAGCAACGGAATGGCGAGAATTTCCAGCACATCCTTCACATTCAGCATCTCGCCACGGGCGGCGCGGGCGGGGTTGTAGCGGGTGAGCAGCAGATGCTTCTCGAGAGTCTCACCATTTTCCGCGCGCAACGTCTTGGAATCCAGCATGCCGATGATCCGGTCGGAATCGCGCACCGATGAGATTTCGGGGTTGGTGACGACCACCGCCATATCCGCGAAGCGCATGGCCAGTTGCGCGCCCTTCTCGATGCCGGCGGGGCTGTCGCAGATGATCCAGTCAAATTTTTCCCGCAAATCCTCGATGACGGCCTTCACCCCCTCTTCGGTCAGCGCGTCCTTGTCGCGCGTCTGCGAAGCGGGCAGCAGCGAAAGCGTGTCGATCCGCTTGTCGCGGATCAGCGCCTGCGGCAGCTTGGCGTCGCCCTGCACCACATTCACCAGGTCGAACACCACGCGGCGCTCGGCACCCATCACAAGGTCCAGATTCCGCAAACCAACGTCGAAATCGATCAGCACGACATTTTGCCCGCTCTGGGCGAGCGCCGTGCCGAGGGAAGCGCTGCTCGTGGTCTTGCCGACCCCTCCCTTGCCCGACGTAACCACCATGACTTTTGGCATCAATGCAAACTCCTTGCCTGTTTGGCGGTAAGTTTCTTAACCTAGCGCGGAAATCTTCAGCGCGCCGTTCTCGAGCATGATCTGCACGGCGCGGTCGTCGAAGCTTTTGTTCCAATCATCGGCGGTGCCATAGACGCCATCTATGGACACCAGCTCCGCACAGAGCTTGCGGCAGAAAATTCGGGCTTTGGCACCGGATTTGACTCCCGCAATGACACGGCCGCGCAACGGGCCATAAACATGCAGTGAGCCACCCGCCACGACCTCCGCGCCGGAAGACAAAGCGCCGATGATGGTGACATCCCCATGCTCGAAAATGATCGACTGCCCGGAGCGCACGGGCCTGTCGATCAGCAAGGACGTAACGGCGGGAACGGGCTCCTCCCGGGGCGAAACGTCAGGCAGCGCGATCTCCCGGCCGAGCAAATCCTCATGATCGGTCTTCTGCCGCAGATCGGGCATGGTTTCGAATCGGGTGCCGGACAGCCTTGAGCGGTCGATGCCTTCCACGCCAATCAGCGCCAGGCCGCGCATATCCAGCGCATAGAGCAGCGCGGTGGGATCTATCGTTTCGCCCTGTAGCGCGGAAAAATTCACCACGACGGGCTTTTGCATGAAATATCCGGCGGCGCGCTGCATCTGCTCATCGAGCGCGGTCAGCCATCCAGCGACAGGCGCCTCCGGCACCAGGATGAGGGCCATGAAGCTGCGCCCGCGCACGCGCAATTTAGGCAATTGGGCGGATTCGCTAGACATTTTCAGCCTTGGACGTTCTGAAAACGTTCATTGTTACACCAGCGAAGTTTTTCACGAGTCTATCCATGAACAAAGTGGCGTTATGCACGATGAGCAACCCCGGTCAAGCAACTATGCATTAAGTGATCGTAGGATACGCCCGCACCAGCAAAGGCCCTTAAAATGAAGCAACGCCCTGCGCTGCGGCCAAAACAAGGCTTGTCTCAGCACAGCGCCCGCCAGCTTTAATCGGCTTCCATCGAGTCTGTCATGGAATTTCCATGCGCGCTTGCTCAACAAACACGCAAATCCGCCGCGCGCCCGGCTGTCACCTTGCCCAGCGCGCCGGCGGCGGCCTCACTTTCCTGTCCAGCTGGCTTTGCGCTTCTCAATAAACGCGCTCATGCCCTCAACCTTGTCCTCGGTGGAGGCCAGCCCGAAGAAAATCCGCCGCTCGAAATGCACGCCTTGCGACAGACTCGTCTCGAACGCGGCATTCACCAGCTCCTTGTTCGCCTTCACCGCCAGGGGCCCCATGCCGGCGATGGTTTGCGCCTGGGAAAGCGCCTCCTCCAGCAGCTTATCCGCCGGCACCACCTGGGCGACGAGGCTGGCGCGCTCTGCCTCCTGCGCATCCATCATGCGCCCGGTCAGGCACATCTGCATCGCCTTGGCCTTGCCCACGGCGCGCGTCAGGCGCTGGGAGCCGCCCATGCCGGGCGCGACGCCGAGCGTGATTTCCGGCTGGCCGAATTTCGCGGTCTCCGCCGCAATGATGTAATCCGCCATCATCGCCAGCTCGCACCCGCCACCCAGCGCATAGCCCGCCACGGCGGCGATCCAGGGCTTGCGGGTGCGGCAGAGCGCGTCATAGCCGGAGAATTTATCGGTCCCGAACATGTCCGCGAACCCCTGCGGCTGCATCTCCTTGATATCCGCCCCGGCGGCAAAAGCCTTCTCCGAGCCGGTGAGCACCAGGCAGCCCTGGCTGTCATCCGCCTCATAGGCCGCGAAGGCGGCCAGCAGGTCCGCCAGCACCTGCGAATTCAGCGCATTCAGCGCCTTCGGCCGGTTGAGCCTGACGAGCGTGACAGCCTCATGCTGTTCGACGAGGAGGGTTTCATAAGCCATGTCTCCGGCTCCCTTCATGGTGGTGGCGAACACTAAAACACGTTGGGCTGGTGGGGCGAAGGCGGCCACGCGCAGAACAAGGATATCACGCCTTCCGGAAATCCGGTTTGCGCTTGCTTATGAATGCGGCCACCCCCTCCTGCCCTTCAGCCCCGCGCAGCGCGGCGGCGATGGAGCGCGCCTCCAGCTCCAGTTGCTCCTCCAGCCCCGTGGTGAAAGAGCGCGCGAGCAGCGCGCGGGTGCCACCCAACGCCGCCACCGGCCCATCGGCTAGCTCCCTGGCCACAGCTTCGGCCTCGGCCAACGCATCCGCCTCCGCCACGCGGGTAATCAGCCCGATTTCCGCCGCTTCCTGCGCGCTCACACGGCGGTTTGTCAGCGCCAGTTCCTGCGCGCGGCGCATGCCCACCAGGCGCGGCAGCAGCCAGCTCGCGCCCAGATCCGGCGTCAGCCCGATGGCGGTATAGGCCACCGTAAAATGCGCCTCGGGGGATGCGATCACGATATCCCCCAGCATCGCCAGAGACAGCCCCGCCCCCGCCGCCGGGCCATTCACCGCCACCACCAGCGGCTTGCCCATGCGCGCAAAGCGCGAGACGGCGCCGTGCAGCACGGTCGTCAGCTCCTTCGCCAAATGGGACACTTTCTCCCCCGCCGCCGCGAAGCCGTTTATGTCGCCGCCGCCGCAAAACAGCTTGCCATAGCCGGTGAGCAGCACGGCGCGGATGCTCTCATCCTCGTCACACTCGATGGCGGCCTGCAACAGCGCCTTGGACAGCTCAACATCCAGCGTGTTCGCGGCATCCGGGCGGTTGATGGTCAGCCGGGCGAGGCCGCCCTCACGGGTGAAAAGCAAAGGGGAAGCGGCGTTCATCAAACAGCTCCTGGACGACCTTTTGGTAAATTATTTACTTTCGCGTAGCTCCCATGCTTCATTTCAGGCGTCAAGACGAATATCAGGACAGCATGGACAAGCCCGCCACCGTGACCACCCCCTTTCGCAACGCCAAGGAACGCGAGCAGGAGCGCGCGGCCAAACGCGATGCGGTGCTGCGGGCGGCGGTGCGGATGTTCAACCAGAACGGCTTCCATACCACCTCGCTTGATGATGTCGCGGCCAGCCTCGGCATCTCCAAGCCGTTGATCTACCATTATCTCGGCGCCAAGGATCAGGTGCTGTTCGAATGCCTGCGCATCGGGCTGGTGCGGCTTCACGAAGCGGCCGAAGAAGCGGCTGCCCTGCCCGGCACCGGGCTGGAGCGGCTGAAAATGTTCCTGCGCCGCTATGGCGAGGTGATCATGGATGATTTCGGACGCTGCGTCATCCGCACCGGCGACGAGGTTTTGACGCCCGAAAGCCAGGGGCAGTTCCGCGCCCTGAAACGCGAGATCGACCAGGCGCTGCGGCGCTTCGTGCAGGAGGCGGCGGATGACGGCTCGGCCAATATCTCGGATGTGAAACTCACCTCCTTCGCCTTTGTTGGCGCGCTGAGTTGGACGGCGCGCTGGCAGAACCCGGAGGGGGATTTGCCGCCCGGCGAAATCGCCGGACGGCTCGTCGATATTCTGGTCCGGGGCATAGAGCCCCGGGTGTAAGTGTCAAAAGTTTTTGGGGTGCCGCCCTTTTTTCAAAAAGGGCGGTTGTTTTGCAGCTTTTTGAAAAAAGCTGCACCAAAAACTTCTGTTACTCTTTCATCCCATACGCCGCGTCATAGATCTTGTGCGTATAGGCGCCTTCGGGCTGCTTGGTGATCACCGAGGCGGTCTTGTCCTCCATCAGCACATCCACGGTGCGTTGATAGGCGGCTTGGTCGAGATAGCCGTTCTTGTCCTTGCCATCGGTCAGCAACGTGGCCACGGAGGCCATCATCTTGGTCTGATGCGCCTCGTCCAGCACCCCGGCCGTATCAAAGCTCATCACGATCTGCACAGCCTCGGCCTGATGTGCCGCGGCATAGCTCCAGCCTTCCATCGTCGCTTTCACGAACTTGGCCAGATCAGCCGCCTTCTTCGGATCGCCAAGCTCCGCATCGGTGGTGTAGAGCCCGTCCTCCAGCATCGCCACGCCTTCATCCTGGTATTTGAAGACCACGAGATCGGCGGGCTTCAAGCCGCCTTCGATCACCTGCCAATATTCATTGTAGTTCATGGTGGAGATGCACGCCGCCTGCTTCTGCAGCAGCGGGTCGACATTGAAGCCCTGCTTCAGCACCGTCACATCAGGGTTGGCGCCGGAGGTGGTGAGGCCGAGCTTACCCATCCAGGCCAGGAACGGATACTGGTTGCCCGAGAACCACACGCCGAGCGTCTTGCCCTTGAAGTCGGCCGGAGAGGTCACGCCGCTATCCTTGCGGCAGGTCAGCTCCATGCCGGATTTCTGGAACACCTGCGCGATGTTGACGAGCGGCACGCCCTTCTCGCGCGCGGCCAGCGCATCGGGCATCCAGTCCACGATCACATCCGCGCCGCCGGCGGCGATCACCTGGGAGGGGTTGATGTCCGGCCCGCCGGGCTTGATGGTCACGTCCAGCCCTTCGGCCTTGTAAAAACCCTTGGCCTGGGCCACGTAATAGCCGGCGAACTGCGCCTGCGTCACCCATTTCAGCTGCAGCGTCATCGGGTCCGCCGCCGCGGCGGATGACGCAAAACCGAGCGACGGGGCCAGCGCCAGCATCCAGGCCAGTGTCTTCTTCATGAGCTTCAGCCTCTCCTTGTCATGGTCAGTTCGGATTTCGGTACGAAGGATGCCAGAACGTCACCGCCCGCTCGATGAGCGCCAGCCCGGCGAAGGAGAGCGAGCCGGTGAGCGCCACGATGACAATGGCGGCCCAGACGATGTCGAGATTCAGGCTGGCGGCCTCGGTGGAAATGCGAAATCCCATCCCCAGGATCGGCGAGCCGAAAAACTCCGCCACCACCGCGCCGATGAGCGCCAATGTGGAATTCAGCTTCAGCGCGGTGAAGATATGCGGCAGCGCCGCGGGCAGGCGCAGCTTGCGCAGGGTCACCGTGTAGGAGGCCGCGTAGCTCCGCATCAGCTCGCGCTCCAGCACGCCCGCCTCCGCCAAGCCTGCCGTGGTGTTCACCAGCATCGGGAAGAAGGTCATCGCCGCGACCACGGCGGCCTTGGACTGCCAGCCGAAGCCGAACCACATCACCGCGATCGGCGCGATGCCGATGATGGGCATGGCGGACACCAGATTGCCCAGCGGCATCAGCCCGCGCTTCAGGAAATCAGACTTGTCCACCGCCAGCGCCATCAGAAACCCGGCGCCGCAGCCGATGACATAGCCCGGCAGCACGGAGCGGATGACCGTCTGCACGAAATCCGCCCCCAGCATGCCCGCATTGGCCGCAAGTGCTGCGAAGATGGCGGTGGGGGCCGGCAGCAGAATGGCGGGCACGCCAAAGCCCTTCACCCCGGCCTGCCACAGCCAGAGCAGCCACAGGCCGAAAATGGCGGGGGTGGCGAGCTTGGCCGCGCGCGTCTCGCGGCGCGCGGTGGCGCCCATGGCGAAACAAGCCAGAATGCTCAAAACGATGGAGAGCAGAAGATATTTCACAACCGCCCGCCCCTGCGAAGCCGCAACCCGGCCTCCAGCAGCGTGATGGCGCCCAATATCACCGCCGAGAGCAGCGAGGCCGCCAGCAGCGTGGACCAGACCATCAAACTCTGCCCGTAATAGCTGCCCGCCAGCAGGCGCGCGCCGAGCCCCGCCTGGGCGCCGGTCGGCAGCTCCGCCACGATCGCCCCCATCACCGCCAACGCCGCCGAGACGCGCAGGGAGGGAAACAGAAACGCCACCGAGGCGGGCAGGCGCAGCTTGCTGAAAATCGACGCCTCGCTGGCGGAATAGGTGTGCAGCAGTTCGAACTGAATGGCCTCCGGCGAGCGCATGCCCTTCACCAGCCCGACGACGATAGGAAAGAACGCCAGATAGGCCGCGATCACCACTTTCGGCGCGAGACCAGACAAGCCGAGATTGCCCAGCACCACCACCACCATCGGCGCAATCGCGAGCACGGGAATGGTCTGGCTGGCGATCACCCAGGGCATCAGCGAACGGTCCAGCACCTTCACATGCACGATGAGCGTGGCGATCACCCCGCCCAGCAGCAAGGCCAAGGCCAGGCCCAGCAAGCGCTTCCTGCGCCGTCACGTAAGCATGGTAGAACAAATTGCGCGGCGAGGAGAGCGGCCAGCCGAACAGGCTCTGCCCCAGCGCGCCCAGCACCTGGTCCGGCCTCGGCAGCAGCGTTGTGCCCACCAGGGCCGAGAGCCCATACCACAGCACCACCGCCGCCACCGACACGACGATGACGGGGAGGATCGATTTAATCATAAAATGCCCGGCCCGCAGCGCCTCGCGCACACGGTGCGCCACGCGGGTAAAGGCCTCGCCATCGCGCAGCTCCAGCGTACGCTCGCGCGGCAGGTCGCTCTCGATCACCTCCACCACCCGCCCGGGCCGGGCGGACATCACCACGATGCGGGTGGAGAGAAACACCGCCTCGTGGATGGAATGGGTGACGAAGACGCAGGTGAGCCCGGTGCGCGCCCAAAGCTGGTGCAGATGCAGATTGAGCCCGTCGCGGGTGATCTCATCCAGCGCGCCGAACGGCTCGTCCATCAGCAGCAAGGAGGGCTCGAAGGAGAGCGCCCGGGCGATGGAGGCGCGCTGCTGCATGCCGCCCGATAGTTGCCAGGGGAATTTCTTGGCAAAGCCAGAGAGCCCGACCAGCTCAAGATAGCTCGCTGGCCCGCGCCTGCCGCTCCGCCTTCGGCAGGCCCATGATCTCCAGCGGCAGCATCACGTTGCGCTCGACATTGCGCCACGGATAAAGTGCGGGGGCCTGGAACACATAGCCATAGGCGCGCGCCTGCCGCGCCTCCTTCGGCGAGACGCCATTCACCTTCAAACTGCCGCTGGTGGGCTGCACAAGGTCGGCGATGGCGCGCAGCAAGGTGGTCTTGCCGCAGCCGGACGGGCCGATGAGGGAGACGAAATCGCCGCGCTGGATGTCGAGCGAGACGCTCTCCAGCGCGACAGTGCCTTTGAACTCGATCCGCAAATCCTCGCGCCGCCACGGCGGGCAGGCCGGCGGCGGCAACAGGCGCGGGCTGGGTGGTTGTTTCGCTCATGCGTCCTTCTTAAGCGCAAGGCGGGCATCTGTCGCCAGCACGGCCTGCAACAGCACATTCGCCCCGGCGGCCACCTGCGCGGGCTCGGTCTTCTCCGCCTCGTTGTGGCTGATGCCCTTCTCGCAGGGCACGAAGATCATGGTGGTGGGCGCAACGCGGGCGATATAGGCGGAATCATGCCCCGCGCCGGAGACGATCTTGCGCGCCGGATAGCCCAGCGCCGCGGCCGCGCGCTCGACCGAGGCGATGCAATCCGCATCGAAATGCACGGCAGGCGAATCCCAGATGCGCTCGAACTTGAAGAGGATGCCGGTGCCTTCAACGATCTTGCCGAAAGCCGCCTGCACCTCCTCCTCCATCTTCACCACCACCGCATCGTCGGGATGGCGGAAATCGATGGTGAAGAACACCTCGCCCGGAATGACGTTGCGGCTGTTCGGCCGCGCCTCGATCAGCCCCACCGTCGCCACCGCATCCGGCGCATGGGCCAGCCCGACCGCCTGCACCGCCTCGATCATGCTGCGCGGCCGCCACCAGCGCGTCGCTGGCGCAGGCGCATCGGCGTGGAGCCGGCATGGCAGTCCATGCCGGTCACCGTCACCTCGTACCAGCGCATGCCCTGCACGCCGGTGACGATGCCGATGGTCTTGCCTTCGTCCTCCAGGATCGGCCCCTGCTCGATATGCAGCTCGAAATGCGCCGCCAGCTTGTGCTGGCCGCATGGCTCCGCGCCGATGAAGCCGATGCGCTTCAGCTCAGTCGCCGAATGTCAGCCCCTCGCGGTCCTCGCGCTCATAGGCGTAGTCCTTGGAGAACACACCGGCGAACACGCCCGAGGAGAGCATGGCCGGGGCGAAGCGCGAGCCCTCCTCATTCGTCCAGTCGATCACCTCGATCGGGCGCGTTGGTCTCGATCCCCGGAATCGTTCAGCGTGCGCAGCACTTCGAGCCCGGCCAGCACGCCGATGATGCCGTCGAACTTGCCGCCGCGTGGGCTGCGTGTCCAGATGGCTGCCGATGGCGATGGGGGCCAGGCTGTTATCGCTTGCCCGGGCGGCGGGCGAAGATATTGCCCATATCGTCGATCATGCACGTGCACCCGGCCGCCTCGCATGCGGCGATCGAACCAGTCGCGCACCTGCGCGTCGAGATCCGTCAGCGTCAGGCGCTTCACGCCGCCCTTCGCCGTGCCGCCGATCTGCGCGGTTTCCATGATGCTCTCCCACAGACGCGCCCCATCGACGCGCAGATTCGTGGCGCTCATTCGGCGCCGCCTCCGCCGGCACACGCATGGGGTTGTTGGGATGCTGCTTCCAGGTCAGATGCTCGGCCGTGGGCTGTGGTTGCATGGTGATGCAGTCATCCACCGGGCAGACATGGCGAGCACAGATTGCAGCCCACGCATTCCTCGTCGATCACCTCGTAAACGCCGCTTCTCCGCCGCCCGCATGCAGCCTGATCGCCTGATGCGCGGTGTCCTCGCAGGCGATGTGGCAGAGCCCGCATTCGATGCAGGCCTGCGGGTCGATGCTGGCGATGGTCTTCCAGGCGAGGTTCAGATCTTCCCAATGCACGAATTTCGGTACTGCCCGGCCGGTGAAAGTCTTCGATGCGCGCATAGCCCTTCTCATCCATCCAGTTGGAAAGCCCGTCGATCATGTCCTCGACGATGCGGAAGCCATGATGCATCGCGGCGGTGCAGACCTGCACGCTGCCCGCGCCCAGCGCCATGAACTCCGCCGCGTCGCGCCAGGTGGAAATGCCGCCGATGCCGGAGATGGGCAGGCCGCGGCATGTCTGCGCGCGCGATCTCGCCCACCATGCGCAGCGCGATCGGCTTCACCGCCGGGCCGCAATAGCCGCCATGGGTGCCCAGCCCGTCCACCGCTGGCAGCGGCACCATGTTGTCCAGATCGACCCCGACGATCGACTGGATGGTGTTGATCAAGCTCACCGCATCCGCGCCGCCGCGCCGCGCCGCGCTGCGCGGGCTGCAGAATATCCGTGATATTGGGCGTGAGCTTCACGATCACCGGCATGCGGGTATGCTGCTTGCACCAGCGCGTGACCATCTCGACATAGTCCGGCACCTGCCCCACGGCCGAGCCCATGCCGCGCTCGCTCATGCCATGCGGGCAGCCGAAATTCAGCTCGATGCCATCCGCGCCCGGTCTCCTCCACCAGCGGCAGAATGCGCTTCCAGCTTTCCTCATCGCAGGGCACCATCAGGCTGACCACCACCGCGCGGTCGGGCCAGTCGCGCTTCACCTGCTTGATCTCGTCGAGATTCACCTGCAGCGGCCGGTCGGTGATCAGCTCGATATTGTTCATGCCCATCAGCGCTGGCCGTTATAGGCGACGCGCGCCGTAGCGGCTGAGCTGACATTGACGACCGGCGGGTCCTCGCCGAGCGTCTTCCACACCACCCCGCCCCAGCCGGCGGCGAAGGCGCGCTCGACATTATAGGCCTTGTCGGTGGGCGGAGCGGAGGCCAGCCAGAACGGGTTGGGCGCCTTGATGCCGGCAAAATTGATGCGCAGATCAGCCATTGGCCTTCGCCTTCCAGAAACGCGTTGATGCGCGAGGGCGGCACGCTTGCCGTCCGCCACCGCCTGCACGGTAAGGTCCTGGCCCGCGATGCAATCCCCACCCGCGAACACACCGGGCAGACTTGTCTCCAGCGTCTCCGGATTCACCAGAATGCGCCCGCGCTCGATCTTCGGCAGCGCATCCGCGTCGAAAACTTCCAGGCTCTGGCCAACGGCTTTCAAAACCATGTCAGCCCGCAGGATGAACCCGTCCTCGCCCAGCGCGAGCCTGCCATCCACCAATTCCGTGCGGGCAAAGCGAACCGCACGCGCCGCCCCATCCCCCTCAATCGCCACGGGTGCAGCCCAGTGACGGAAGGCCACGCCGTTCACCAGGGCCCAATCCTGCTCCACGCTCGTGGCGGGCATATCCTCGCGCCCTCGCCGGTAAACCAGCGTCACCAGCTCCGCGCCCAGGCGCTTGGCCTGCACAGCCGCGTCAATGGCCGTGTTGCCGCCGCCAATCACCACCACATGGCGACCCACCTTCACATCGGATTTATCCTTGGACTGGCGCAGCATTTCAATAAACCGCACCGCATCCATCACGCCGGGCAGCTCCTCACCCGGAATGGAAAGCGCATTCACCCCGGCCTGGCCGATGCCGAGAAACACCGCATCATAATCGCGCCGCAGCGTGCCGAGATCCAGCTCCCGCCCCAGCGCCTGATTTGGAATCACCTTGATTGCGCCAATGCCGAGCACGAATTCAACCTCGCGCGCCGCGAACTCGTCGGCCATCTTATAGGCGGCGATGCCATATTCATTCAGCCCCCAGGCTTGGGCCTGGCATCGAACAAATCCACCTCATGCCCGGCCTTCGCCAGTTCATGCGCACAGGCCAAACCCGCTGGCCCCGCGCCCACCACCGCAACGCGCCGGCCCGTTGCCGCCGCGCGTGTGAATGGATGCAGACCCGACGCCGCCGCGCGCGCCATGGCGGCATCGGTGGCCACACGCTGCAACGCGCCAATCTCCACTGGCTTGCTCTGCTGGGCGTTGCGCACGCACGCGCCCTCACACAAGATCTCCGTCGGGCAGACACGCGCGCAGGCCCCGCCTAGAATATTGGATTCGAAAATTTTCTGCCCGGCGCCTGCGAGATTCCCCGTCGAGAGGGCGCGGATGAAGCCCGGAATGTCGATGGCGGTGGGGCACGCCGTGATACAGGGCGCGTCATAACAGAAATAACAGCGGCTCGCTTCGATATGCGCCTGGTCGGCGCTCAACAGCGGATGCGCATCAGCAAAACATTCCGCCAGCTTTTCGAGAGGCAGGCGGGCGGCCGCCACATCAGGTTCGCTCAAAAAGTAAACATCGCTCACAATGGCGCTCATGAGGGGTCTTCCCTTCTGCTGAATTCAGCTTGACCAAAGCTGATTAAACAGTCAAGTTATTTATGATCCCGTTACAAGCCAAAATTATCCCGTCAAAAACAGGGTAAATTTTATGCAGATGGCACCAAAATGCTCAGAAACACCCCGCCCCCGCCAGGTCCGCAGCGAGCAGGCGGCGGAGCGGATTCTCGGTGCGGCGGAGCGGGTGTTCGCCGAGGCCGGGTTCAGCGGCGCCACCATGGCGGCCCTGGCCGCCGCCGCCGCGCTGCCCACCGCCAATCTGCATTATCATTTCGGCACCAAGGAAGGCTTGTACAAAGCGGTGCTGGAAAACATCCTGCGCCTCTGGCTGGAGGCAACGGACAGCATCAAACAGGACGCCGCCCCCGCCGAAGCCCTGGCCGCCTATATCCGCGCCAAGCTCGCCTATTCCCGCACAAGGCCTTACGCCTCCAAGGTGTTCGCCAATGAGGTTCTGCATGGCGCGGTGCATCTGCACTCCTATCTGGGGCAGGAGCTGCGCCGGAAGGTGGAGGAAAAAACCCAGATCCTGGAAGGCTGGATGCAACGCGGCCTGATGGAGACGGTCGATCCCCGCCATCTCTTCTTCCTGCTCTGGGCGATGACCCAGACCTATGCCGATTTCGACACGCAAATCCGCACCGTGCTGGGGCGTAGCGCACTCACGGATGAGGATTACGCCACGGCTGAAACCCTTATCCTGCGCCTCACCTTGCGCGGCTGCGGCCTTCCCTTTCCAAACCACGGAGGAAAACACATGAACCTTTTGATCCGCGGCGGCACGGTGGTCACCGCCGAGCAGCAATTGCGCGCCGATATTCTGTGCACAGACGGAAAAATCACCGCCATCGGCGCAAAGCTGGATGCTCCCGCGGGCACGGAGGTCGTCGATGCCGGTGAGGCCTATGTCATCCCCGGCGGCATCGACCCGCACACCCATATGCAGCTGCCCTTCATGGGCACCACCGCCTCGGATGATTTCTACACCGGCACGGCGGCGGGTCTGGCGGGCGGCACCACCATGATCATCGATTTCGTGATCCCCGGGCCGCATGATTCCCCGCTCGAAATCCTACCATGTCTGGCGCGGCTGGGCGGAGAAGGCGGCGGCGGATTATTCCTTCCATGTCGCCATCACCTCATGGTCGGACCGCGTGCATGCGGATATGGGCGTGCTGGCGCGCGAACATGGCGTCAACAGCTTCAAGCATTTCATGGCCTATAAGGGCGCCATCATGGCGGATGACCACATCCTGCTGAACAGTTTTTCCCGCGCGCTGGAGCTGGGCGCCATCCCCACCGTGCATGCGGAGAATGGCGAGGCCGTCTATCACCTTCAGCGCGCGCTGTTGGCGCAGGGCATCACCGGGCCGGAAGGCCATCCCCTCTCCCGCCCGCCCGCCGTGGAGGGCGAGGCCGCGGAGCGCGCCATCGCCATCGCAAGCGTGCTGGGCGTGCCGGTCTATATCGTGCATGTCTCCACCGAGGAGGCAGCCAATGCCATCGCCCGTGCCCGCGCCACCGGCCAGCGCGTCTATGGCGAGGTGCTGGCCCAGCATCTGGTGGTCGATGACAGCGTCTACAAACATCCAGACTGGGATGTCGCCGCCGGGCATGTGATGAGCCCGCCCTTCCGCCCGAAGCATCACCAGAAGGCGCTCTGGGCCGGGCTCGTCTCCGGCCAGCTGCAAACCACCGCGACGGACCATTGCTGCTTCCGCGCCGCGCAGAAGGCGATGGGGCGCGGAAAATTTCACCGCCATCCCCAACGGCACCGGCGGTATTGAGGATAGGATGAGCGTGCTCTGGCACCATGGCGTGGGCACCGGCAAGCTCACCCCGTCAGAGTTCGTGCGCATCACTTCCACCAACACCGCGCAGATTTTCAACATCTATCCCCGCAAGGGCGCCGTGGCGGTGGGGGCGGATGCCGACCTCGTGGTCTGGGACCCGAATTCCAGCCGCGTGATTTCCGCCAAAACCCAGCACCAGCAGGTGGACCTGAACGTGTATGAGGGCATGGAGGTCACCGGCCTCGCCCGCCACACCATCGCGGGCGGCAAGCTGGTCTATACAAAGGGCGATCTGCGGGCCGTGCGCGGTGCCGGCAATTACGTCACCCGCCCCTGCTACCCCCCGGTGCTGAAGGCGCAGGAAATCCGCAATCTGCTGAGCAAGCCCACCTCCGTGGCGCGCGAACCCTCCCTCGCCGTCACGCCGTAACGCCGTAGCCTCTCAAACCCCGCGCGCCAGCACCATCTTCCGCAGCCGGAAGGTAAGCGCCAGCGCGCCGGAGACCACCAAGGCGCCTGCGAAGAACACCGCCGGATAGCCCAAATGCCCGCCCACCGCGCCCGCCACCGGGCCGGTCAGCCCCAGCGCCACGTCGAGAAACACGGTATAGATGGCAATCGCCGCCCCCCGGCTGCCCGGCGCCACTGCTACGCAGCGCCTCCACCGCCAGGGCCGGAAAGATCAGCGAGAATCCCAGCCCGGCCAGGGCCGCGCCCAACAGCGCCACCAGCGGCACGGGCGCCAGCCAGAGCAGCAAAAGCCCTGCCACCTCGACGACAAAAGACACCAGCGCCGCGCGGAACCCGCCAAACCGCCCGATGGCCCCGGCCAGAACAATCCGCACCGCAACGAAGCAGGCCCCGAAACTGGTGAGCGCATAGGCCGCCCCCTGCCAGCCATGGGCGGTATAATAAAGCGCCATGAAGGCGACGATGACACCGAACCCGAAAGAGCCCCCCGCCAGCGCGAGGCCATAAGGCACAATCTCCCGCGCCACGCTCAGCATGCTCATCCGCCTGGCCCCGGCCAAGGGCGCCGCCGCCTTGCTGAAGGCAGCCCCCACCAAGCCCAGCAGCGGCAGAATAATGGCCACGCCTGCCAAGGCCGGCAGCCCGCCCCACTGCATCAACGCCACCCCGGCCGGCGCCCCGGCGGCAATGCCGCCATAGGAGGAAACGCCGTTCCAGGAAATCACCTCTGCCGTGGCCGCGCCGCCGAACCGCCCGATACCCCAGGTGATGCAGCCCGTGCCCGTGCCGCTTTCCGCAGCCCCCAGCCACAGGCGGCTCAGCAACAGCCAGCCCAGCACCGCCAGCGGCGCATGGGACAGCCCGCCCGCCAGGATGCAAACCCCGTTCAGCGACGCGCAGATAAGCCCGGCCAGCACCGTCACCTTGGCGCCACGCTGATCGGAGATCCGGCCGACGAGCGAACGCGTCAGCAATGTCGCGGCATATTGCAGGCTGATCACCCCACCCGCCAGCGCGGCGCCGTAGCCGAGCTTGAGATGCACCAAGCCGGGAAACACCGCCAACGGCAGGCCGATGAGGAAATAGGTAATGGCGTTGAACGCGACGATCGAGAGTATCTGCGCCGTGCGGTTGCCCGCCGCTTTTTCGCCGCCCACAGTCATGCCCCTGAAGCCTCCCGTCCCGCCGGGGCAATCTAGGGACTTTAAAACCTACAGTACAATTCTGCCTGCCATGCGGCAGGCACAGACTCAGCCCGCGAAGCTGGCCTCCACCTCCGCCCATTCCGCCGCCCAGCCGGGCGGGTCCAGCTTCGCCAGCCCTGGCGTTACCGCCTCCAGCACCGGCCCTGGCGGCACCAGCCGGCCAGCCTTCACAAAGGCCGCCCGCACCACCGCGATGCAGACCACACCCTGCGGTCCGGAAAAAACCTGCTCCACATACATCCAGCGCTCATCCCAGCCGAGCAGCTTGGTTGCCAGCGTGAATCGCGTGAAGGGTGACAGCGAGCGCCGAAAGCGCATCGCCGCCCCCGCCAGCACCACACCCAGCTTCTCACGCCGCATCGCCGCCCAGGCACCGGAGCGCAGGATGAGATCCGTGCGCCCCAGATCCATCAGCGACAAATAGCGCGAATTGGTCATGTGCAGATTCAGATCGATATCCAGTGGCCAGACCCGGAAATCCAGCTCCGACACATCCTCCATCCCCATCTTCGGCCGCCGCCAGGCGCCAAAGATCACGCAAAGCAGCCGGAAGATCAGGTTCATGCGTTTTGCCTGGCCTTCTCTTCCGCCACCAGCTCCTTGCGCGAGAGCTTGCCAACAACAGTCTTCGGCAGTTCATCGCGGAATTCGATCTTCTTCGGCCGCTCCACCGGGGAGAGATGCTCCGCCAGGAAAGTCTGCAGCTCCTCCTCGGTAATCTGCACGCCCTCCTGCAGCTTCACATAGGCTTTCGGCACCTGGCCGCGCCTGGCATCCGGAATGCCGATCACCACCGCCTCCAGCACCGCCGGGTGCTTGTACAGCGCCTCCTCCACCACCCGCGGATAGACATTATAGCCGCCGGAAATGATCAGGTCCTTGATGCGGTCAACCAGGAAGATATAGCCATCCTTGTCCTGATAGCCGACATCGCCGGTGCGCAGCGCACCATCAATAAACACTTTCGCTGTCTCATCCGGCCGGTTCCAATAGCCCATCATCACCTGCGGGCCGCGCACGCAGACCTCGCCCAGCTCGCCCTGGGCGACGATGCGCGACGGATCATCCAGCGCCCGGAACTCCACCACCGTGCCGTCCACCGGCAGGCCGACAGAACCATCGCGCACCGCACCGAACAGATTGGCCGCCACCACCGGCGAGGTTTCAGACAAGCCATAGCCTTCCACCAACAGGCAGCCGGAAAGCTGCTCGAACCTTGTGCGGATCTCCGCCGGCAGCGGCGCCGCCCCGGAAACACAGAAACGGATGGAAGAGAGTTCCCATTTCTCCTTGGCGGCGGCCTCGTTGATGTTGGCGTAGATCGTCGGCACGCCGGGGAAGAAGATCGGCCTGGTGCGCTTGATGGTCTTTCGCAACAACTCTTTGTCGTAGCGCGGCAGGAGAATCATCTCCAGGCCCAGCATCACCGAGAGGTTCATCGCCACCGTCATGGCGAAGACATGGAACAAAGGCACCAGCGTCAGCATGCCCTTCCCCGGCGCAATCTCCGGCAGCCGCCGCGCCAGCTGCGCGCAATTGGCGCTGAGGTTGGCATGGCTCAGCATCGCGGCTTTCGGAATGCCGGTGGTGCCGCCGGTATATTGCAGCACCGCCAGATCCTTCACCGCATCGCACGGCACCGGGCGCGGCGCCGGCCCCGGCGCCACCAGCGCGCGGAACGGAACATGCCTGGAATCGGATGGTATCTTCGCCAGGCTCTTGCGCCTTGTCAGCCAGAAACCAGCTCGCTTCAGCGGGTCCAGAATGTCCAGCATCGAGCCGACGATGAGATGATCGAGCGCGCCATCCGCCGCGATCGGCGCGAATTTCCCGTAAAGATCTCCGACATCCAGGGTCACCGCGATCCGCGCGCCGCTATCCTGCAGGAAATGCCGCAGCTCGCGCTCCACATAAAGCGGGCTGAGATTCACCACCACGCCGCCGGCACGCAGAATCGCGTAATAGCAGATCACGTAATATGGCGTGTTGGGCAGGCACAACGCCACGCGCGTGCCCTTCTCCACCCCCAGGCGCTGAAACCCCGCCGCCGCGCGCTCCACCAATTGGCCAAGTGCTGCGTAGCTCGTGCGCTTGCCTAGAAAATCCAGCGCCGTAATGGACGGAAACCGCGCCACCGCGGTGGCCAGCAACTCATGCAGCGGCGGGGTGGGAATCGCCCCTTCCTTGCCTTGCGCAGCGCTCATCGTCAGCCCCCCGTGCAGGGGGTCAGCGCCGTGGCCGGGCGGGTCCAGATTGCGGAACGGCCCAGCAGCGTAATCCCGACATAGCCGCGCACATGCAGCGTGCCGTCAGCGGCCACATGCATCACGGATTTATAGGTCTTGCCGCCCTCGGGGTCGTAGATCCATCCGCCCTTCCAGCCGCCATCTCCATCCGGTACGAAACGGCCGAGAATCGAAAGTCCGCAAAGCGGCCGGGCCCTTAACGCCGTATCGCCATTATGAATATCGGTCTTGGGCTTGCCCTCGGAATCCAGCGGCACCCTCAGCCATTCAATCTTGCCGCACAAATCCGCGCCGCAGGCCGAAATCACGATCCCGGCCTTGCCGCTCTGGTCAACCCACCAGCCGGCCGGACTGGTTTGCGCCATTGCCGGGGCCGCAAGCCAGGAGAAACCGGCCACAGCCAGAAGAATTTTTGCTTGGCGCTTAAAAGCGATCTCTTGCATTTCCGTCCCTATTTGGTATTTGCCATACACAATACGTTAGGCTACACCCCTATTCAATAGCAAAGACGGGCGGCACCGCCCGCGGGGGAATAAAATAGGCTAAAAAAACAGGCTGAGGAAAAGTCCAAGAACATGAAAAAAATTGCTCCACGTAAGACCTATCTTCTGGCGGCGACAGCCCTGGGCGCCATGGCCACCCTCGGCCTTGGGCAGGCGGCGCATGCGTCCGGTTTCGGCCTGCGCGAGGGCTCAGCCGACTGGCTGGGCAATGCCTTCGCCGGCAGCGAGGCCAAGGCCTATGACGCCAGCACCGCCTGGACAAACCCCGCCGGCATGGCGCTGCTGGACCAAAGCGAGGTGGACGGCAATCTGAGCTATATCGCCCCGTCCGCGACCTTCTCCGGCTACAACACCAACCCGCTCACCGGCGGCACGGTACGCGGTGTGCAGGGCGGCAACGCGGTTGCCCCGGCGGGCTCGGGTGCAATGTTCGGCGTGTTCGTCCTCTCGCCGGACTGGCGTCTCGGCTGGAGCGTCACCACCCCGTTCGGTGAGCGCACCTCCTATCCCGATAATTTCGTCGGCCGCTATCAAAGCCTCGTCTCCAGCATCACAGACGTGAATTTCGGCCTGGCACTGTCCTACAAGGTGAACCAGCACCTCTCCATCGGCGGCGGCCCGAACATCGATTATTTCCAGGCCCGCCTGACCCAGGCGCTGAACGTGCCGACATTGAGCGCGCTGACCGGGCAGGACCCGGTCGGCGATGTCCATGGCAGCAATGTCGGCATCGGCTATAATCTCGGCGTGCTCTACAAGTTTGACGACGCAACGCGCATCGGCATCGATTACCACTCGCGCATCAAGCATAATATCGACGGCCTGCAGCGCATCAGCATTCCGGGAATTTATTCCGCCCTCAGCCCCGCCACCGCGGCACTTCTGGCAGAGGCCAACAGCAACGTCACCACCTCCATCACCCTGCCGGATTCTCTAGGCGCCGGCATCTACCATCAGATCAACCCGGCCTGGGCGGTGATGGCCAGCGTGCAATGGACCGACTGGTCCCTGTTCAACGCCGTGCGTATCCGCGCCGAGAACGGCTCCGGCACCACAACCCTCAACGAGAACTGGCACGACACCTGGTTCGCGGGGGTCGGCACCAATTACCAGCTTACCGACCGGATCTTGCTGCAGGCGGGCTTCGCCTATGACCAATCCCCGGTGACGGATTCCAACCGCACCTCCCGCGTGCCTGATGCGGACCATTACGATCTCGGCTTTGGCGCGCAGTACAAGATCACGCCGGCGGCAACCTTCCAGATCGCCTATGGCCATGTGTTCACCCCGGGCGGCAGCATCCACAGCACCGCCTCCAGCTCCCTGCCAACGCCGAGCGGCACGCTCATCGGCAACTACTCCGCCTCGGACAATTCCTTCACCGCGGGTGCAACGATGAAGTTCTGACAACCCTCCCCCGGCGGCGGCGCGCCGCCGGGTTTTTGCCCAGCCTCCGCGCCACATGCAAAGGTAAACAAAATGACCTAATCGTCATCTAGAGTACACGCCTTTCAGGAGTTCCCATGTCGCACAATGACCCGCTATTTACCGTTACACAGCTCGGCGCCGAGCTTGGGATCACTGTGCGGACCTTGCATTTCTATGAGGCGCAGGGCCTCATCACGCCGCGGCGCGCGGGCACGACGCGCGTCTATTCCTATCGCGACCGTGCGCGCATGATCCTCATTCTGCGCGGCAAGCGGCTCGGCTTCTCCATCAAAGAGATCAAGGAATATCTTGAGCTTTACGATATCGACCCCACCCACGGGCAGCAAACCAAGGCGCTGCTGAAGGCGGCGCAGAGCCGCATCCAAAAGCTGGAGGAGCAGCGCCAGGCCGTGGAGCAAACCCTCACCGAGCTGCGCAGCATCGCGCTGCAATGCGAGGCGGCGCTGAAGGCACTGGGCACGATCCAGGCTCCGGCGCCAAAAACCGAACCCAAAACCGGCCCGGCGGACACAAACTCCGGCGCCTCCAAACCGATCGGGAGATCAACGTGAACTCATGCCGTAATCGCGGGCTATGCCCGTTCCCCCTTCACCCTCGCCAACAAGGGCGCCCTCGCCCGCACCCGCCCTGATGACATCGCCGCCGAGGTCATCGCCGCCCTGGTTGCCCGCACCGGCATCACCCCGTCCGATCTTGAAGCCGTCATTCTCGGCTGCGCCTTCCCCGAGGGCGAGCAGGGCATGAACCTCGCCCGCCTCGTGGCGCTGTATGCCGGGCTGCCGCAATCGGTCGGCGGCTATACCGTGAATCATTTCTGCGGCTCCTCCATGCAGTCCATCCACATCGCCGCCGGGCATATCGCCACCGGCGCCGGTGAAGCCTTCATCGCCACAGGGGTGGAGAGCATGAGCCGCGTGCCGATGATGGGCTATAACCCGCTGCCCAACCCGGCGCTCTACGCCAAAATCCCCGCCGCCTATATGGGCATGGGCGAAACCGCCGAAAACGTCGCCGCGAAATGGAGCATCTCCCGCGCCGAGCAGGAGGCTTTCGCGGTGGAGAGCCAGCGCCGCGCCGCCGCCGCCATCGCCGCCGGGAATTTCAAGGACGAGATCGTCCCCATCACCACCAAGGCGGGCAAAGTGGAAGCCGACGGCTGCCCCCGTCCGGAGACCACGGCCGAGACCCTGGCCGGGCTGAAACCCGCCTTCAGCACCACCGGCTCCGTCACCGCCGGCACCTCCTCCCCGCTGACCGACGGCGCCTCCGCCGTGCTGGTCTGCTCGGAAGAGTATGCTGCCAAGCATAACCTCAAAGTGCTGGCCCGCATTCTCTCCACCGCCACCGCCGGTTGCGCGCCGGAGATCATGGGCATCGGCCCGGTCGGCGCCTCCAAGAAGGCGCTGGCCCGCGCTGGCATCTCTGCGTCTGACCTCGATGTGGTGGAGCTGAACGAGGCCTTCGCCTCCCAGGCCCTCGCCTGCATCCGCGATCTCGGGCTGGACCCTGCCAAGGTGAATATCGATGGCGGCGCCATCTCGCTCGGCCACCCGCTGGGCGCCACCGGGGCGCGCATCACCGGCAAAGCCGCGTCGCTGCTGGGCCGCGTGGGCGGGCGTTATGCGCTGGCTACGCAATGCATCGGCGGCGGCCAGGGCATCGCCACGGTTCTGGAGCGCGTGTAATGGAGAGCATCCGCAAAGCTGCCGTCATCGGCGCCGGAACCATGGGGGCGGCCATCGCCGCGCATTTCGCCAATGCCGGCGTGCCAGTGCTGCTGCTGGACATTGTCCCCGCAGGTGCGAAATCCCGCAACGCGCTGGCCGAGGGTGCCATCGCCAAAATGCTCAAGACCGAGCCTGCCCCTTTCATGTCCGCCCGCGCGGCGAAACTCGTCACGCCGGGCAATATCGAGGATGACCTGCCCCAGCTCGCCTCCTGCGACTGGATCGTGGAAGCCATCATCGAGCGGCTGGATCTGAAGCAGGATCTCTACCGCAAGATCGACGCCGTGCGCCGCCCGGGCAGCGCCGTCTCCTCCAACACCTCCACCATTCCGCTGGCCAAGCTGACGCAAGGGCTGCCCGAGAGCTTCAAGCGCGATTTCCTGATCACCCATTTCTTCAACCCGCCGCGCTATATGCGCCTGCTGGAGCTGGTGACCAGCCCGCAGACCGACCCTGACCTCGCCGCCAAGGTCGCGAACTTCGTGGACCTCATGCTCGGCAAAAGCGTCGTGAAAGCCAAGGACTTCCCCGGCTTCATCGCCAACCGCCTCGGCGTGTTCTGGCTGCAGACCGGCGTGATCGAGGCGATCGATGCCGGGCTGACGGTCGAGGAAGCCGACGCGGTGATGGGCAAGCCCTTCGGCATCCCCAAAACCGGCGTGTTCGGCCTCATCGACCTGGTGGGGCTGGACCTGATGCCCCACATCAATGCCAGCCTCGCCGGCGCCCTGCCCGCCACTGACGCCTTCCACGCCACCAACCGCGACCTGCCGCTCATCAAGAAGATGATCGCGGAGGGCTATACCGGCCGCAAAGGCAAAGGCGGCTTCTACCGCAAGGGGGCCAAGGGCCGCGAGGCGATCGACCTCGCCTCCGGCGATTACCGCCCGGTGCAGAAACCCAACCTGCCGGAACTTTCCACCCGCGATTTGCGCGCCCTGCTCACCACCCCCACCAGTGCCGCGCGCTATGGCTGGCGCGTGCTGGCGCAAACGCTCGCCTATGCCGCCTCGCTGGTGCCGGAAGCGGCCGAGGATGTGCACGCCATCGATGAGGCGATGCGCCTTGGCTATAACTGGAAGTTTGGCCCCTTCGAGCTGATCGACAAGCTGGGCGCGGACTGGCTGGCTGAAAAACTGGCGGCGGATGGCTTCCCCGTCCCCGCCCTGCTCACCGCCGCCAAGGGCAAGAGCTTCTACCGCCTGGACGGCGCCAACCGCGAATATCTGGGCCAAGATGGCGCCTACCACAAATTCACCCGCCCGGACGGCGTGCTGATGCTCGAAGACATCAAGCTCACCGCTAAGCCTTTGCTGAAAAACGCCTCCGCCGCGGTGTGGGACATTGGCGATGGCGTGCTCTGCTTCGAGCTGATTTCCAAGAGCAATAGCTGGGATCAGCAGAATCTCGACCTTCTCGACAAGACCATCGCGCTGGTGACGCAAGGCTATAAGGCGCTGGTTATTTATAACGAAGGCGCGCATTTCTCCGTCGGCGCCAATCTCGGCCTTGCCCTCTTCGCCGCCAACATCGCGGCCTGGGGCGAGGTTGAGAAACTTGTCGCCTCCGGCCAGCAGATTTTCAAGAAACTGAAATACGCCCCCTTCCCCAGCGTCGCCGCCCCCTTCGGCATGGCGCTTGGCGGCGGCTGCGAAATCCTGCTGCATGCGTCTGCCATCCAGGCGCATGCGGAGTCTTATATCGGCCTGGTGGAATGCGGTGTCGGCCTCGTCCCCGCCTGGGGCGGCTGCACGGAGCTGCTCTCACGCTGGGCCGCCAACAAGGCCATGCCGCGCGGCCCCATGCCCGCCGCCGCGAAAGTCTTCGAGATGGTGAGCACCGCCACGGTCAGCAAATCCGCCGCCAACGCCAAGGAACTTCTCTTCCTTCGTGAACATGACGGCATCACCATGAACCGCTACCGCCTGCTGGCCGATGCCAAGGCCAAAGCCCTCGCCCTGCTGGAAAGCTACGTCCCGCCCGAGCCGCCAACCTACCAGCTCCCCGGCGCCGATGGCCAGGTGGGCTTCGCCATGGCGGTAAAGGAGTTCCGCAAGAAGGGCCTCGCCACACCATATGATGAGGTGGTGGCCGGCGAACTCGCCACTGTTCTCACCGGCGGCGAGGCCGACATTATCGACCGCCCGACGGAGCAAGACATACTCGCCCTCGAACGCGCCGCCTTCACGCGGCTCATCAAGAAGGACGGCACGCTGGCGCGCATCGAAACGATGCTCACCACCGGCAAGCCGCTCCGCAACTAAGGAGAGAAAGCCATGCAAACCTACACAGCCCCTCTGCGGGACATGCGCTTTGTTCTGCACGAGCTGCATCCCGCCAAGCCCCTGCCCGGAACCGAGGAGTTCACGCCCGAACTGCTCGACACCATCCTGGAGGAAGCCGGCAAATTCTGCACTGACGTGCTGCTGCCCATCAACGCCAGCGGCGATGAGGAAGGCTGCCACTATGAAAACGGCGTCGTGCGCACCCCGAAGGGCTTCAAGGAAGCCTACAAGGCCTTCAGCGAAGCCGGCTGGGGCGCCTTGAACGCCGACCCGCAATATGGCGGCCAGGGCCTGCCGGAAACGGTGGCCAAGTTGGTGGAGGAGATGATCTGCGCCTCCAATCTCGCCTTCGGCCTCTATCCCGGCCTCTCGCACGGCGCCTATCTGGCGCTGAAGAGCCATGGCGCGGCGGAGCTGAAGGATTTCTATCTGCCCAAGCTCGTCTCCGGCGAATGGGCCGGCACAATGTGCCTCACCGAGCCGCATTGCGGCACGGATCTCGGCCTGCTGCGCACCAAGGCGGTGCCGCAGGAGGATGGCAGCTACACGCTCACCGGCTCGAAAATCTTTATCAGCGCCGGCGAGCATGACCTCGCCGAGAACATCATCCATCTCGTGCTGGCCCGCCTGCCGGACGCACCGCCCGGCATCAAGGGCATCTCGCTCTTCCTGGTGCCGAAATTCCTGCCCGACGAAAACGGCAAGCCGGGCGCGCGCAACGGCGTGACCTGTGCGGCCATCGAGCACAAGATGGGCATCAAGGCCTCCGCCACCTGCCAGATGAATTTCGATGATGCCACGGGCTGGCTCGTCGGCACGCCGCATAAGGGCATGCAGGCGATGTTCGTGATGATGAATTCCGAGCGCCTCTCCGTCGGCACGCAAGGGCTGGGCGTCGGCGAGGCCGCCTATCAAGGCGCCGTCGCCTACGCCAAGGACCGCTTGCAAGGCCGCTCCTTGGCCGGGGCAAAATACCCTGACAAGCCGGCGGACCCGATCATCGTCCATCCGGACATCCGCCGCAATCTGATGACCATGCGTGCCTATAACGAGGGCTGCCGCGCCCTGGGCGTGTGGGTCGCCAGCACCATGGAGATCGCCGAGCGCAGCGAAGACAAGGTGGCCAAGGCCGAGGCGGAGGAGTTCATCGCCGTCATCACCCCGGTGGTGAAGGCCCTGTTCACCGATCTCGGCTTCGAGAGCGCCAATCTCGCCGTGCAGACCTATGGCGGGCATGGCTATATCCGCGACCATGGCATGGAGCAGCTGGTGCGCGATTCCCGCATCGCGATGATCTATGAGGGCACCAACGGCATCCAGGCGCTGGATCTGGTGGGCCGCAAGCTGCCCGCGAACATGGGCCGCGGCCTGCGCCGCTTCTTCCACCCGGTGGCGGAATTCATCGAGGCCAACCAGAACGACCCGGCCATCGGCAAGCTGGTGCAGGGTTTCGCCCGCGCCTTCGGGGCGCTGCAGCTGGCCACCGGCTTCATCGCCGAAAAGGCGTTGAAGGATGCGGAGGAAGCAGGTGCCGCGGCCACTGATTATCTGCGCCTGTTCGGGCTGGTGGCACTCGGCTTCATGTGGATGCGCACGGCGAAGATCGCGGCGGAGAAGGCTGCGGAGCCGGGGCCGGACCAGGCATTCTACAAAGCCAAGCTCGCCACCGCCCGCTTCTATGCGGAACGCATCCTGCCCCAGTCCGGTGCCCTGCTCTTCACCATCAAATCCGGCAAGGCCTCGCTGATGGCGATGGAGGATGAAGCCTTCTAAATTTTTATCTCAGCCTGAACTTAACTTGAGGCCCGGAGGCACATGCGTCCGGGCCTATTTTTAACTGAACGAGGGCAGATGCCAGCCCAGCAGCATGGCGGCAACCCGCAGCGCAATGCAGATGCCCCCGCCCGCCAGCCCGGCCAACTCCCCCGAAACACCGGCGCGGCGCAGCAGCACGATCACGATGGCCCCGATCAACGCCGCCGTCGCATAAAAATCCGCCCGCAGCACAACCGGCACCTTGCCCAGCAGCACATCGCGCAGCATGCCGCCGCCGGTTGCGCTGATCGTGCCGATCATCACCGCCGCGAAGGACCGGCAGCCGAACTCAAGCGCCTTCTCGGTGCCCGCCACGGTGAACAGGCCCAGCCCCAGCGCATCCAGAAGCCGCACCGTCAGGCTGCTGGATAAAAGGCTCCCATCCCTGGCCAGGACCACGACAAACGCCGCAACGAGCACGCTCAGACCATACCGGAAATAGCGAAACGAAGCCGGCGGCGCCTGGCCCAGCAGCACATCACGTATGATGCCGCCCCCGAGCGACGCGATAAAGGCGATCACCAAGATGCCATAGAGATCGAGCCCCGCCGCGATGGCGCTCGCCGTACCCTGCAGCGCCAGAATCGCCGTGCCGCCGATATCCGCCATGGCGACAACGCGTTTATCCAGCCCCATCACCATCCGATGCGTTCCCAGCCCCCTTGGTATATCGCGTAGTTTGAGGCGTTCCCGGCCAGACCAACACTGCGCTCTAACCGCCCTCCGCCCGCCGCGCGATGACGGCATTCGCCTCCCGGATCGCGCGGCCCTCATCGCCGGTACGCTCCAGGCATTCATTCGCGACCTTCGCCCAAAGCACCTGCAGCGCCCGGCTGGTTGCCTTGTGCGTGTGGCTTTGCGCCTCTTCCGGTGTCCACGGCATCTTGGAAATCTCCAGGGACCCGAATGTTGGACCAATCTTGCGCCCGGCATCAACAAAAAACCCGGAGCGCTTTCGCGCTCCGGGCCGGGGCAAACCGCGAGGGCCTGTTTTTTACTGCAGCAGCGTCGGCTGTTCCATGGTGGTCGGCATCAGCATGGTGCGCTGGTCGAGAGACTGGAACATCCACACCGTCAGCCCGACGGTGATGATGAACAAAGGCACGGTGAGGACGAGCGACACGCTCTTCCAGATCTGCGCCCGCGAAATGTCCAGCCCGTAATACAGCACCGCCTGGGAGAGCAGCGCCAGGAAGGCCAGCCCGCCCACCAGCTCCACGAAAGAGCTGTAGGCCATGTCATGACGCAGGGTGACGATGAGTGCCGCGCCCATCAGCGCCACGGTGCTGATGAAGCCCGCGATATAGCGCAGCGTGCCGCCAAGGCGGACTTCCGGATGCGCGAGAGGATCGGAATGAGAACCGGCCATCTTCAGGCTCCAATCATATAGACATAGATGTAAACGCAGACCCAGACAGTGGCCTGGAACTGCCAGAACATGCGCAGGTTCAACAGCCGCGCCACCACCATCTCATTGAAGCCGTAGCGCGCGATCTGCACCAGCATCACCAGCATCCAGAGGATGCCGATCAGCATATGGACCGCGTGCGTCAGGATCAGCACGAAATAGGCGGAGAGATAGCCGGACCGGCCCATGCCATTGCCATGGGCGGTCAGCACGGAGAGATCGTTGAACCCGAAGCCCAGGAACACCACCGCCAGAACGATGGCGACGATGATGCCCAGCGCCATGCCAGCGCGGTTGCCATTCTTCATGGCCACGGTGGCGAGGCTGTAGGCCGTCACGGAGGCGAGGATGGCGATGGTCTGCCAGAAGCCCTCGATGGGGTTGACGATCTGCGAGGCGATCGGCCCGCCCGCCGCGTTCATCGGCGTATCGAGCACCGCATAGGCGGCGAAGAGTGCCGTGAACAGCAGCGCGTCGCTGAGCATATAGAGCCAGAAGCCCAGCGTGCGGGCGGAGATCTGGTTATGCCCCGCATAGCCCGGGTGGAACAGGCGCGTGCCCGCGCCAGGTGCAGCTTGGTGGGCCATTAATGCGCCTCCACGTGATGCAGGTGAGTACGGACCGGCTGCTCCGCGACGATCGCGCCGGTGGCAAGGTTCTTCTCCATTGCCTCGATCTCCTGGGGTTGCAGGTGATAGCCCTCATTCTTGTTGAAGGAGCGGATGATCACGCAGACCACGATACCCAGCAGCGCGACAGCCGCCAGCCACCAGATGCGCCAGATCATCGCGAAGCCCCAGATGCCCGCCAGCGCGCCGATGATCACCGGCATACCGGTATTGCTCGGCATATGGATCGCCTCAAAGCCATCCGGCTTGGCGCTCTCCAGCCCGTGCTTGCGCCGCCAGGCCAGCTCGTCACGGGTGTTCACCTGCGGGGTCACCGCGAAGTTATAGAACGGCACCGGCGAGGGCGTCAGCCATTCCAGCGTGCGCGAGGTACCCCACGGGTCTGCGCCCACATGGTTCTTCGCGCGGTTGCGGATGGACACGACCAGCATGATCGCAAAGCAGGCCAGCGAGACGAGGTAGAGCAACATGCCCGCCTCTTCCACCATCAGCATCGGCTTCCAGGCCGTGTTGAAGGTCCAGTCCAGGCGGCGGGTTTCACCCTGGAAGCCCAGCGCGAACATCGCGGCGAACACGATGACCGTGGAGATGGAGAAGGTCCAGAAGAACGCCTTGCCCCACCCCTCGTGCAGCTTGAAACCGAACAGCTTGGGGAACCAGTAGGTGACACCCGCGAAGGCGGCGGCCACGACCAGCAGCACCATGCAATGGAAGTGCGCGATGACGAACACGCTGTCATGCACCGTGTAGTTCACCGCCGGCAGCGCCAGCATCATGCCCGTCAGACCGCCGGCCAGCAGCAGGAACAGCCCGAACATCGCCCACAGCATGGCCACCGAATAGGTGATCCGCGCGCGATAGAGGGTGAACATCCAGTTGAACACCTTCACGCCCGTGGGAATGCCCACCAGCATGGTGGCGATGGAGAAGAAGCCGTTAATGTCCGGCCCGGCGCCCATGGTGAAGAAATGGTGCAGCCACACCAGCCAGGAGATACCGGCGATCGCGAAGGTCGCGGCCACCATGGTGGTGTACCCGAAAAGCGGCTTCTCGGAGAAGGTCGGAATGACCTCGGACATGATACCGAACACCGGCAGGATGAGGAAGTACACCTCGGGGTGGCCCCAGATCCAGAACAGGTTGGTGTACAGCATCAGGTTGCCGCCATAACCAGCGGTGAAGAAATGCGTACCCAGGTAACGGTCGGCCCCCAACAGCGCCAACGCCACACCGAGAACCGGGAAGGCGGTGAGACCGATGATGTTGGTCGAGAGCGTGGTCCAGGAGAACACCGGCATACGGAACCAGGTCATCCCCGGTGCGCGCATATCCACGATGGTCACGATCATGTTGATCGCGTTCAGCGTGGTGCCGACGGAGGAGATCTGAATGGCCCACATCCAGTAATCAACGCCCGTGCTCGGCGAGAAGGGCAGCTCGGTCAGCGGGATCAGACCCACCCAGCCAGCGGCCGAGAAATCACCCACGAAGAGCGAGATCATCACCAGCGCCGCCGCCGCCGTGGTCAGCCACAGGCTAAGCGCGTTCATGTACGGGAAGGCCATGTCGCGCGCGCCGATCTGCAGCGGCACCACGATATTCTGGAAGCCGGTGAGGATCGGGGTGGCGGCGAACAGGATCATGATGGTCCCGTGCGCGGAATAGACCTGGTCGAAATGGAAGGGCGGCAGGAAGCCGTGCTGCGCGCCCAGCACGCCGGGCGCGTTCGGCCCGTTGGCGATCACCTGCTGGGTGCGGATCATCAGACCGTCGGCGAAGCCGCGGAAGAGCATGACCAGACCGACGATGATATACATCACGCCGATCTTCTTGTGGTCGACGCTGGTCAGCCACTCGCGCCACAGATAGCCGATCTTGTTATAGTAAAGAACGCTGCCGACGACGATGAGACCGATTAGCGCCGCACCCGCGAAGGTGCCCTGCAGGATCGGGTTGGTATAGGGAATCGCGTCCAGCGTGAGTCGGCCAAGGAGCGGCGACCAAGGACCCGGAACTTCTACTTGCATGATCTAACCTTCCTTCGCTCTATTTCTCGTTAGAGCCGATGCTCTTGGTCAACGCCGCGGGCACGGGGTAGACCACGCCCGCCTGCGCAGCGGCCACGACCTTGTCGAAGAGCTGAGGATCGGGGCTGGAGAAATAGGAAACTTTCGCGCCGATATTGGCATGAGGCTGCGCCACTTGCTGGAACGCCTCGTAGCTCAGCTGATCGGAGCTGGCGGCGGCATTCTGGGTCCAGGCCGTGAAATCAGCCGGAGAGACGATCTTGGTGTCGAACTGCATCCAGGAGAAGCCGGCACCGGAGAAATCCGCCGCGAACCCGGTATAGCTGCCCAGGGCCGGGGCATCGAAACTGTCCCTCGTCAGCATGCCCGGCATCACCGCGATCATCGGGGCGAGCTGGGGGATGAAGATGTCATTGGAGACGGAGGTGGAGGTAAGGCGCATCCTCACCACGCTGCCCTGGGGCACCACCAGCTGGTCGATGGTGGCGATATGCTGGTCAGGATAGACAAACACCCACTGCCAATCCGTGGCGATGACATCCACGTTCAGCACGCTCTGCGGATCGGCCGCCACCTGCTTCTGCAGCAGGCCGGGATCATAGGGCTCCACGGCGTAGATGGTCTTGATCGAGTAATAGCCCAGCCCGGCGACAACCACGAAGGGCACGCCCCAGACCAGCAGCTCCAGCACCGTGTTGTGTGACCAATCCGGGTCGTAGGCGGCGTTCGCGCCCTTGCGGTAGCGCCAGCCGAACAGCGCGATGACCAGCAGCACCGGCAGGATGATCAGCAGCATCACGACCGTATCGACGATCGTGGCGTGCCATTCCTGGGTGGCGATCAGATTGATGGGGTGGAAAAGCCGGTAATCTCCGCTTGAACAGGCGGCCAGCGCCAGCACCGGTAGCAGAGCGAGATAGGGTTTCAGTCTCAAAGGCTGCCTCGCGTCAAAATGTCTGGCACCCAGGCATGGCACGCAGGCCAGCCTCGGCACCATATTCTCATGGCAAACCGCCCGGCACCATGCGTGCCGTGCAGCGAACTCCTAACAGCCTTTAGAGCCATTACGTGAAGACTGAAAGCCATTGTCACGTTTTGACATGGCATATCAGCAATCTAATGCCGCATACTCTCGGGCCTCATTTCACAAAACAAGGCACCCGATTTCAAACTAAACGCATATTGATCTCTTATCAGAGAGATAGAGGGCGTTTCAGGCTTTAGAACCGCCCGCGCAGCGAGCGGATCTAAAGTCATCGTACATTAAACGCTGGTCACCAGCCGCCGGTACAGATGCCAGCTCGCATGGCCGAGGATGGGAATCGTCAAGGCCAGCCCCAGCAAGCCAGGGACGGCCCCGATGACCAGCCCCGCCACGACCACGCACCCCCAGCCGAGCGTGACGAGGGGATTCATAAGCGCCACCCGCACGGAGGTGGTGATCACCGCGCCCAGGCTCATTTGCCGGTCCAGGGCGAGCGGGAAGCCCACCAGCCCCACGGCCAGCCCCACCAGCGCGAAGGCGGCGCCCACCAGCACGCCGGTGATGATCATCTCATGCCCGGCCGGGGTGGTGAACACGCGGGCAAGGAAGCCCTCGGCTTGCGGGTTGGCGAATGGGCGGGTGAGAAGGCCGCCAGCGGCCTGGCCGCTGCCCAGCGTAATGGCATAGATATAGGCCGCCGCGACGATCCAGAGCGCGAACAGCCCGATGAGCAGCAACGCCAAGCTCTTGATGGTGCGCACCCGGGGCGAATCGAAGATCGCGGCGGCGGATTCGGAGGTCGCGACGCCATCCAGCTCGCGCTGACGGCTCAGCGCCGCAAACCAGAGCGTGGCCACCGGGCCGACCAGCGCCATCCCGGCGCAGATGGGAAAGACGAAGGGCAGCAGATTCCGGTCGACGATCACGCCGGTGAGGCACAGAGCTGCCAGAGGGTAGAGCACCACCATCACCAGCACATCCGTCCGGAAGGCGAGCCAGTCGCGCGCGCCATCGGCCAGGGCGGCGGTAATGGCGCCGAGCCCCACACGCTGAATACGGAGGGGGCCGGTCGCGGCCTCCGGATGGGTGGTCTGTGGATATTGGTCTCCGCCTGGCTCGGTATAATTGCGGGCGGACTCACTTAACGTAGCGGTCACTATGGTTCTCCCACGCTTGCGCCCCATTTCGGCGGGCATCTCGTCGTCTTCATACGAGTTAAGCGCTTTTTCCTGATTTCAACCAGAAAAATCGCCATCTCCGCCGGGATTGCAGGGCTTGGGAGCTATCCCGCCCTTGCATGTGCGGCGGCGGCGGCCAACTGCGCCTCATCCGGCCGCTTGCCGGTATAGAGCACGAACTGCTCCAGCGCCTGCAGCGCCACAATCTCGGCCCCCGTGACAACGCTCTTGCCCAATTGCCGGGCTGCGCGCACCAGCGGCGTCTCCGAGGGAACGGCGACCACATCCATCACCCCGGCGGCACGCTCCAGCATGGTCTCGGGAAAGGAATAATGCGCCTCCTCCGGCCCGCCTGCCATGCCGATGGGCGTGGCGTTGAGCAGAAAATCCGCCTCCACCCCATTGGCCCCCGGTACCCAGCCATAGCCGCAGGCCGTCGCCAGCGCCCGCCCCTGCGCCTCGTTGCGGGCGATGATCACACCATCCTTGAAGCCGGCGTTACACAGCGCATAGGCCACCGCCTTGGCCATGCCGCCACTGCCGCGCAGCGCCACCCGCGCCGTGGGGGGCAGGCCGGCGCGGCGCAGCAACTCCTGCACCGCGATATAGTCGGTATTATAGGCGACCAGCCGCCCGCCCTCATTGACGATGGTGTTCACCGACTGGATGGCCGCCGCCGAAGGGGTCAGCTCATCCAGGAAGGGTATGCACGCCTCCTTATGCGGCATGGAAACGCCGCAGCCGCGGATCTTCAGCGCCCTGAGGCCGCGTATCGCGCCCTCCAGATCATCCGTGGTGCAGGCCTTGTAGATGAAATTCAGCCCCAGCGCCTGATAGAGATAATTATGAAACCGCGTGCCGAAATTGCTGGGGCGGGCGGCAAGCGAAATGCAGATGGTCGTGGATTTATCGATCATCATGCCTCACCCCTTGGTTCAATATGTGCTTAGACTGAATCGCCTGATTCGATCCAAGCGCATGAAATTGATCGCGCAGACAAAGGCTGGTGCGCCTTGTTCTTTCATCAGCATAGCATAACTGAAAGGCATCAAAACCATGCCTGGACGCGGGTCTTCGGCAGGCGCAGCGTCCAGCCGGTTTTTGGCTTTCAGGAGCATGTCATGCGCAGCTCAGTCTTTTCCTCCCTGGTTCTCGCGCTCGCCCTTGGCGGCTTGGCGAAAGCCGCCCCCGCCGTGCCGCCGCCCGCCTATGACCCGCCCGGCACCGCCACAAGCGAGACCGCCATTCTCTCCGGCGGCTGTTTCTGGGGCGTGCAGGGCGTGTATGAGCATGTGAAAGGCGTCACCCAGGCGCTCTCCGGCTATACAGGCGGCCAGGCGGCCACCGCGCAATATGAAACCGTGAGCACCGGCACCACCGGCCATGCGGAATCGGTGCAGATCATTTTTGATCCGCGCGTGATCTCCTACGGGCAGATCCTGCGGATCTATTTCGCCGTGACCGCAGACCCGACGGAGCTGAACTACCAAGGCCCGGACCAGGGCACGCAATATCGCAGCGAGATTTGGGCCGAGACGCCGCAGCAGCAAGAGATCGCCACGCGCTATATCGCCCAGCTCAGCGCCGCGCATGTATTCGCCGCCCCCATCGTCACCCGGGTAGACAGGGCGATGCCCTTCTACAGGGCCGAGACTTACCATCAGGATTTTCTCGTCCTGCACCCGGATTACCCCTACATCGCCTATAACGACATTCCCAAGGTCCAGGCCCTGCAAGCGCAGTTTCCGGCTTTGTACCGGGCTGATCCCGTCACCGTTCTGAAAGGCCCGTCATGATCAGCCGCCGCTTCCTGCTGCTCTCCGCCAGCGCGCTCGCCCTGGCGCCGCGCGCCCGCGCCGCCGTATATAAGGTGACGCACACGGATGCCGAATGGCGCAAGCTGCTCACCCCCGCGCAGTATAATATCTTGCGCCAGGCGGGCACGGAACCGCCCTTCTCCTCGCCTTTGCTGGATGAGCACCGCAAGGGCATCTTTAATTGCGCGGGCTGCGCCCTGCCCCTGTTCTCCTCCGCGACGAAGTTCGATAGCGGCACGGGCTGGCCGAGTTTTTATGCCCCCCTGCCCCACGCGGTGGATGATGAGGATGATGAGTTCACTCGGCATGGAGCGCACTGAGGTGCATTGCAGCCAATGCGGCGGGCATCTGGGCCATGTATTCCCCGACGGCCCGCCCCCCACCGGCCTGCGCTATTGCATGGACGGTCTGGCGCTCACCTTCACCCCGGCCTGAATTGACTGGATGGATTGACTGGACCATCCAGATTGACTGGCCATTGACTGGATCACGCCCCGGTCAGCTTCGCCGCCGCCGCGGCGGCCTGGGTGATGGCGTCCCAGTCCTTGGCCTCGATGGCGCTGCGCTTTACCATCCATGACCCGCCGACGCAGATGACATTCGGCAGCTTCAGGTAACGCGGCGCGATCTCAGGGGTGATGCCGCCGGTGGGGCAGAAGCTGAGCTGCGGCAGCGGCGAGGCGATGGAGGCCAGGAAGGGCGCCCCGCCCGCCGCCTCGGCGGGGAAGAACTTCGCGAAACGGTAGCCGCGCTCGATCAGCGCCATCGCCTCCGAGGCGGTGGCGATGCCGGGCAGCGGGGCGAGGTCGGCATCCTCCGCCGCGTCCAGCAGCTTCGGCGTGGCGCCCGGCGAGACGGCGAATTTCGCCCCCGCCTTGGCCGCCTGCTTGTAGTGTTTGGGCGTCAGCACCGTGCCCACACCGGGCACCGCCCCCTCCACCTCCGCCGCCACGGCGCGGATCGCCTCCAGCGCCGCCGGGGTGCGCAAAGTGATCTCGATGGCCTTCAGCCCGCCTTTTACCAAAGCCCGGGCCAGGGGCACCGCCTCTTCCACGCTTTCCACGATCACCACCGGAATCACCGGGGCGAGGCGCATGATGGGCTCCAGACCGTCCTGAATGCTGTCGTGGCTCATGTCAGCTCCTCCTGATAGGCAAAAATGCTCGCCCCGAGATCGGCCCGGCTGACGAGATGGCGGAAGGGGGCGAACAGCTCCCGCCCGGTGCCGTGATGGCTGGAATCGAGGTCGGCCAGCGCCGGCTTCCTTGCGGCCCATTCGGCCTGCGGCACCAGGGCCTCCAGCGTGCCCTTGGTGGCGTCCACCCGCACGATGTCGCCATCCTGCAGCTTGGCGAGCGGCCCGTCCGCCAGCGCCTCGGGGGTGACGTGAATGGCCGAGAGCACCTTGCCGGAGGCGCCGGAGAGGCGGCCATCGGTCACCAATGCCACCTTAAAGCCCTTGTCCTGCAGCACGCCCAGAGGCGGCATCAGCTTGTGCAGTTCCGGCATGCCATTGGCCTTGGGACCCTGGAAGCGCACCACCACCACGACATCCTTGTTCAGCTCGCCCGCCTTGAAGGCCGCCTGCACGTCCTCCTGGGCGTGGAAAACCCGGCACGGCGCCTCGATCACATGGCGCTCGGGCGCCACGGCGGAGGTTTTGACCACCCCCTGGCCGAGATTGCCTTTCAGCACCTTCAGGCCGCCCTCGGGCTGGAAGGGGTTTTTGTGCCCCCGCAGCACGGTCTCATCGCCGCTTGTTGCGGGCGGCTCGCGCCAGGCGAGTTCACCGTTCTCAAGGTAGGGCTCCTTGATGTAGGCGCAGAGCCCCTGCCCCATCACCGTCTGCACATCCTCATGCAGCAGCCCGGCCTCCAGCAGCTCGCGGATCAAAAACCCGGTGCCGCCGGCGGCGTGGAAGTGATTCACATCCGCCTGGCCGTTGGGATAGATGCGGCAGAGCAAGGGCGTGACGGCGGCGATGTCCGCCAGGTCTTCCCAGGTGAGGATGATGCCCGCCGCCGCCGCCATGGGCAGCAGATGGATGGTATGGTTGGTGGAGCCGCCGGTGGCGTGCAGCGCGACGATGGCGTTCACGAAGCTGCGCTCATCGATCATCCGGCCCACCGGCGTGTACGCATTGCCCAGCGCCGTCAGCGACATGATCCGTTGCGCGGCGAAGCTGGTCAGCGCATCGCGCAAGGGGGTGCCGGGATTGACGAAGGCGCTGCCGGGCACGTGCAGCCCCATGATCTCGACCAACATTTGATTGGTGTTGGCGGTGCCGTAGAAGGTGCAGGTGCCGGGCGCGTGATAGGCCTCGCCCTCGGCCTTCAGCAGTTCGGCGCGGTTGACCTTGCCCTCGGCATAAAGCTGGCGGATCTTGGCTTTTTCACTGTTCGGCAGGCCGGAGGGCATCGGCCCGGCCGGGATCAGCACCGAAGGCAGATGCCCGAAGGTGAGCGCGCCGATGACCAGCCCCGGCACGATCTTGTCGCAAATCCCCAGAAACACCGCCGCATCGAAGGTGGCGTGGGAGAGCGCCACGCCGGTGGCGAGCGCGATGACGTCGCGCGAGAACAAGGACAACTCCATGCCCGCCTCGCCCTGGGTCACGCCGTCGCACATCGCCGGCACGCCGCCCGCCACCATCGCCACCCCGCCCGCGGCGCGCGCGGCCTCGCGGATCAGCTCCGGGTAGGTCTCGTAGGGCCGGTGGGCGGAGAGCATGTCGTTATAGGCGGTGACGATGCCAAGGCTGGCGCCCGCGCCATCGCGCAGCACGGATTTATCCGCCGCCCCGCAGCCCGCGAAGCCATGCGCCTGGTTGGCGCAACCCAGAGCCTGGCGCTTGGGCTTGCTGCTGGCGGCGGCGGCAACGCGCTGCACATACAGATCACGGCGCGGTCGGCTGCGCTCAATAATCCGTGACGTAACCTCTGCGATAACAGGGTGAACCATTCTCAGGGACTCCAGTAAATCTGCGGATCATGGCGCAGCACGGCGCGCACGGGCATGGCCTCGATCGGCCCTTGCGCCAGCGCCTGATCCAGAACCTCGCGCTTGCGCTCACCCTCTATGTGCAAGGCGAGCAGATCCGCCGTGATCAGCGCAGGCAGCGTGAGGGTGATACGCGGCTCATCCGCGCCGGGGGCCTGCATGGTTTCCACAATCTGTCCCTGCGCCGGGTTGAGTGCGGCGGCCAGATCGATCGCCCCCCGGAAAGAAGGAAGCCGTGTGGCCGTCCTCTCCCATACCTAGGATCACCGCCGCCAGGGACAAGGGCAATTGCGCGAGCTGCGCCTCCAGCGCCGCGCGTCCGGCCTCCGGCGTTTGCGCACCGTTATAGAGCGGCAGGAAACGCGCCGCAGCGGCGTTGTTGATGAGCAACGTGCGCCGCACCAGGGCGGCGTTGCTGCGCGGTGAACTCTCCGGCACCCAGCGCTCATCCACCAAAGTGACCGTGACGCGGGACCAGTCCAGATCCGCCTTGCTCAGCTCACTGAAGAACAGCCCCGGCGTGCTGCCGCCGGAGACCGCCAGCACGGCTTCCACCTGCACAGCCAGCCGGGCGCTCAGCGCCGCCGCCACGTTGCGCGCAAGATCCTTTGCCAGAGCCTCACGATTTGCAAAGGTAAGCATCACATGCTGCCATCGGCCCAGGTGCGGCCGTCGCGCTCAATGAGCGCGATGGCGGCACTCGGCCCCCAGGTGCCCGCCGTATAGGGCTTGGGCAAATCAGGAGACAGGCTCCAGGCCTCCAACATCGGATCGACCCAGGCCCAGGCGGCCTCCACCTCGTCACGGCGCATGAACAGGGTCTGGTTGCCGCGCACCACATCCAGCACCAGACGCTCATAGGCATCCGGGTTGCGCACGGCGAAAGCGGTGGCGAAGCTCATATCCAGCGGCACCGGGCGCAGGCGCATGCCGCCGGGGCCGGGATCCTTGATCATCAGCCAGAGCTTCACGCCCTCATCCGGCTGCAGGCGGATGACGAGGCGGTTGGGCTGGATGGGGCCCGCGCCAGAGCCGAACACCGAATGCGGGACCGGGCGGAAGGTGATGACGATTTCCGACACACGCTCGGCCAGACGCTTGCCGGTGCGTAAATAGAACGGCACGCCCGCCCAGCGCCAATTCTCGATCTCCGCTTTCAGTGCCACGAAGGTTTCCGTCTGGCTTTCTGACGCGCCCAGCTCCTCCAGATAGCCGGGCACCGGCCCGCCGGCGGAGGCGCCGGCACGATACTGGCCACGCACCCAGTCATGCCGCTCAACAGGTTTGAGCGCGCGCAGCACTTTCAGCTTTTCATCGCGCACCTCATCGGCATTCAACTGCCCCGGCGGTTCCATGGCGACGAGGCAGAGAAGCTGCAGAATATGGTTCTGCACCATGTCGCGCAGCGCGCCCGCCGTGTCGTAGTAACCGGCACGGCCTTCCACGCCGAGCGATTCCGCGACGGTGATCTGCACATGGTCGATATGCGCGGCGTTCCACAACGGCTCAAACAGCCCATTAGCAAAACGCAGCGCCATCAAATTCTGTACCGTCTCTTTGCCGAGATAATGGTCGATACGGTAGACGCGGTCTTCCCTGAACACCTTGCCGATGGCCTCGTTCACCGCGCGGGCTGATTCGCCATCCTTGCCGACGGGTTTTTCCACCACCACCCGCGCATCGCCCTCAGCCAGCCCGAACCGGCCCAGACGCTCGCAGATGGGCCCGAACAGAGCGGGGCCGGTGGCGAGGTAGAAGACGATGATCCGGTCCCTGAACGGCTTCAACTCCGCCGCCAGCTCCGCCCAGCCCTCATCGCCCGTGGCATCAACCGAGATATAATGCAGGCGCTTGAGGAAACGCTCGACGATCTGCGCCGGGCGCTCGGCCTGCGGCACATGCTCCTCCACCGCCGCCTTCGCCTGGGCCACAAATGCCTCAGCGCCCAAATGCCCGCGCGAGACGCCGAAAATCGCTGCCGCCTCCGGCAACTGCCCGGCGGCGTCGCGCTGGAACATCGCCGGGAGCAGCTTGCGGCGGGCAAGATCCCCGGTCGCCCCGAAAACGACAAGAACAAACGGCTCGACAGGGATCACACGGCTCGTCATCTGCACTCCTCCAGGATACGCGGCTTTCCTTGCATCCTATTCGTTTTACTTTAGAAAACACAACGTCAGGCGGTGGCGTAAAGAGGCGCTTCACGCCACCGTGCGGGCGCGAAGTGCGGCGATGGATGGCTCTTCCAGGAATTGTTGCAACGCAATGGCGATGCCGCCCATCGGAATGGCGAACTCCCCCAGCGTGGAGACGGTGATGGCGACATCGCGGCAGATTTCCTGCAGCGTGTTAGCCTCGAACACCGGGCGGGCGGCGGGCAGCAGGAAATCCGCCAGGACCGCCATGGCGCCGCCGAGAATGATGCTGCTGGGAGCGAAAATATTGGCGAGGCTGGCGAGGCCGAGGCCAAGATGCCGGCCGGATTCCGCCAGCACCTCCAGCACTTTCGGCGCGCCGCGCAGGGCTGCCTCGCGCACCGCCTCGACATTCGCGAGCTTCACCTTGGCCTCGCGCAGGCTGGTGAAAATGGCGCGCTCAGACACATAGGCCTCAAAACAGCCGAAGGCCCCGCAGGCACAGCGGCGGCCATTGGGCACCAGCTTCATATGCCCCACCTCGCCCGCCATGCCGTGCGGGCCGCGATAGAGGTTGCCGCCGAGATAAAGCCCGCCGCCGACGCCCGAGCGGCCGAACACATAGATGAAATCCGCATCATGCACGCCGCTGCCGAACAGATGCTCGGCGATGGCGGCGGCCTTGGTGTCGTTCTCCAACTGCACGGGTACGTTGAGGGAAGAGGAAAGTGCGCCGCCGAAATCGACATCATGCCAGCCCAGCGCGGGGGCGAGCGCCAACTTGCCATCCAGCCCGACCAGCCCTGGCATGCCCACGCCGATTCCGGCCAGCGCCTTGCGCGGATAACCCGCCTGCTTGAGAAGCGCGAGCACGCCGGATTTGATGGCGGCGGCCGCGCGCTCCTGCTCCAGGCTACCCTCCACCCGCAGGCTGGCCAGGCGCGTGCCCGCGAAGCTGGAGAGCACGATCTGGATCTCTTCCACCTCCACCGCCACACCCGCGAGCACGCCGGTTTTCTCGTTGATGCTGAGCTGGCTGGTCGGCCGGCCGGAGCGGCCCGTGCGCTCGCGCAGCGTGCGGACAACCAAGCCATCCTGCTCCAGCGTGGAGAGAATGATGGAGATGGTGGCGAGATCGATCCCCGTATCCTTCGACAAGTCCTGCGGCGAAATGCCGGGCGACGTGCGGATGCCGTGGAAAACACGCGCCGCGTTGATCCGGCGGATGGTGTTTGAATTGATCCGGCGTGTGTGCATGGCTGTATTCGGCTTAGCGCACCCGTACTGGTTCAGCAATTTTTTATTTGACACCGCCACAACAGCTTCATATTTTTATTTGTTAGAAGATAAAATAATTATCGCCGAGCCTGCCTGATTCCGAATAGCGAACAAGCTCCAGCATTCCGCGCAGCGTTTTTCCGCAACCGCAGCATAAGACAACGAACAAGACCAAAGCAGGAGGAATCATCAATGCGTCTTACCAAGCCCGCGCCGGCCGTGACCGGCACCACCAGTGTATACGGGGCTTGCCCTGGCAGGCGCCAACGCGCAGGCGCAAAACGCGCCCATCACTGAAATCAACCTCTCGCCCGCCCAGAAAATCTGAAAACCCTTGCGGATAAGAGCATCCATCTGAACGCTGGCCATCTCGACGAATTCGCCGCAACTCTGTTGCAACGCAGCAGATTTATGGCGGCGGAATTGCCGGCAGGGGTGAAGCTGGCGGTGAACGAGGCTGGCTTGACCGCGGCGCCAAGCCATGGCGGGACGATGTGAGCGTGGCCCAGAAATCTGGCGCGACAAAAATCTCTTGGGTTTTCCAGAATTTTTTATCATTCAACTTTTGTTGCCGTTAAGAAGCGGGCCAAAAAACGGCAAAAATTTTTGGTGCAATTTTTTAAAAATCTACAAAAGGGGTTGAACCTTCCGGTTCAATCCACAGCACATTTACAAACACTCAGGTGTGGCGTTGGCACACGCGGCACTGGCGCAGCAGCGTGTCTATGGTGAAGGCGGCAAGCTGCCCCCGGGGGCGGGGCGGCCAAGTTGCATAGACAAGCCCTTGACCCCGGGGGGCCGCATTTTTATCACTGCCTCATGAAAATGGCAGATCTCCGCGGGGCTCAGCGCCGCTGCGGCCAATGGGCACAGCGGGGGACGCCAGAATGCTGCTGACGGTGGCTGATGCCAGGGAAGAGGCGCGCCGGCGCCTGCCGAAGATCTTCTTCGATTATATCGACGGCGGCGCCGCCTCGGAGGCGACAATGCGTGCCAACGAGGCAGATTTCGCCAAATTCCAGCTTGAGCAGCGCGTGCTCACCGGCATCATCACGCCGGATCTTAAAACCAAATTCCTGGGCAAGAGTCATGCCCTGCCCTTCATGCTGGGGCCGGTGGGGTTTCTGGGGCTCTGTGCCGGGAATGGCGACATAAAAACCGCCAGGGCCGCGGCCAAGGCGGGCATACCCTTCTGCCTCTCGAGCTTCTCCACCGCCTCCATCACCCGGCTCGCTAAGCAGGTGGCAGCGCAGCCGATGTTCCAGCTCTACGTGCTGAAGGATCGCGGGCTGGCGCTGGACATGATGGGCGCGGCGCGGGCGGCGGGGGTGGAGACGCTGTTCGTGACCGTGGATTGCGCCGTTACCGGCATCAGGGAGCGTGATATGCGCAACGGCTTCCGGGCGCTCACGCGGGTCACGCCGCTGCTGGCCCTGAAGCTGGCCAGGCGCCCAGGCTGGTGCCTGGATGTGCTGCGCCATGGCAAGCTGCGGGTGGAGGCGCTGGAAGGGCGCAAGGAGTTCGGGAGGGGCGTGCTGGCGCAGGCTTCGGCTTTGTCGGCGCGCATCGATGCCGGGCTGGCCTGGAAGGACCTCGCCTGGGTGCGGGCGCAATGGCCGGGCAAGATCATCCTGAAGGGCATCTTGCACCCGGAGGACGCCAACTGGGCGCAGCAGCTCGGCATGGATGGCGTGGTGGTCTCCAACCATGGCGGGCGGCAGCTTGATGGCGCCAGTTCCACCATCTCCCGCCTGGCCGAGATCGCGGCGGCGGCGCCGGAGATCGAGGTGCTGATCGATGGCGGCTTCCGGCGCGGGGCGGATATCGTGAAGGCGCTGGCGCTGGGGGCCTCGGGCGTGATGCTGGGCCGCGCGGCCGCCTATGCCCTGGCGGCGGGGGGCGAGGCTGGGGTGAGCGCCATCATCGCCAATCTGGCCAAGGAAATCGAGATCGCCATGGCGCTGATGGGCTGCCCGGACATCGCCACTTTGCGCGCCGAGGGCCAACGTTTCGTGAGGCAGGTCTGATGCAGGTTTTCCCTGCCGCCACGCGCCCCGAGACGCCTTGGAAAAATGGCGGCGGCATCACCCGCCCGGTGGCCAGCGCGCCCGGCCAGGCGCGGGAGTTTGGCTGGCGGCTGAGCCTGGCGGATGTGGGGGAGGCTGGGCCGTTCTCCTGCTTTCCCGGTATTTTCCGGCTGATGGGCATATTGGAGGGGCGGCTGCGGCTTGAGGTGCAGGGGCTGGCCCCGGCGGAGCTGGTAGCGGGCGGGCCGGCTTTCGCCTTCCCGGGGGATGCGCCCACTTATGGCGCGCCCTTGGGCGGGCTGGTGCGGGATATCAATCTGATGGTCGACCCGGACTGTTTCGCCGCGACGCTGGATTATGAAGCGAACGGCGTTGAGCACCCGGCTGGAGACGCGGCGCATCTGTTGCTGGCGCTGGCACCGCTGACGCTGAACGGCGTGAAGCTGAACGAACTGGACGCCGCCTTGGTGCCCGCAGGCGAGGCGATAAGCGCGCGTGGCGGGGCGTTGTGGATCGCGGCCCTTACGGCACGCACTTAAGTTTCAAAAGTTTTTTGCGCCGCTTTTTTACAAAAAAGCGGCAAAGAAAGAGCGCCCTTTTTGTAAAAAGGGCGCCCCAAAAACTTTTATTTAATCAGAAGCTCAGGTTCGTCGCCTGCATCACCAGCGGCAGGGCGCGCACCGCCTCCAGCACCGCCTCAGGCGTCTCGCCATCGGTGGAGACCAGGCAGATCGCGTCCTCACCCTGGGCCGCGCGGCCCAGATGGAAGGTGGCGATGTTCACCCCGGCATCCGCCAGCGTGGTGCCGAAGCGGCCGATGAAGCCCGGCTTGTCCTTGTTGGTCACGTACAGCATGTGCGGGGCGAAATCCGCCTCCACCTTGATGCCCTTGATCTCGACCAGACGCGGACGGCCATGGCCGATGAGCGTGCCCGCCACGGCGCGGGTGCCCTTGTCGGTGGTCACGGAGATGCGCACCAGAGACTGGTAATCCCCCGTGCGGTCGCTGGAGGCTTCCGCCACCTCGATGCCATGGTCGCGCGCCAGAACCGGCGCATTGACCATGTTCACCCCTTCCATCACCGGCCCCAGCAGCCCGGCCAGCGCCGTGGCGTTCAGCGGGCGGTGGTTGAGCTGCGCGGCGGCGCCCTCATACTCCACCAGAATGCGCTGGATGGTGCCATCCTGCGCCTGGGTGAGCTGCCCGGCGAATGCGCCCAGCAGGCGGCAAAGCTCCATATAGGGGCGCAGGCGCGGGGCTTCCTCGGCCGAGACGCTCGGCATGTTCAGCGCGTTCACCACGGAGCCGGTCAGCAGGAAGTCGGAGATCTGCTCGGCCACCTGCAGCGCCACATTCTCCTGCGCCTCGGCGGTGGAAGCGCCCAGATGCGGGGTGCAGACCACGTTCTCCAGCTCGAACAGCTTGTTCTCCTTGGCGGGCTCAACCTCGAACACGTCCAGCGCCGCACCGGCGACATGGCCGGAGACCAGCGCGTCATAAAGCGCCGCCTCGTCAACCAGCCCGCCGCGGGCGCAATTGACGATGCGAACCCCCTTCTTCATCTTCGCGATCGCCTCGCGGGAGATGAGGTTGCGCGTCGCCTCGATCAGCGGCGTGTGCAGCGTGATGAAATCGGCTTTCGCGAAGATGGTGTCCAGATCAGCCTTCTCCACGCCCAGCTCCACGGCCCGCGCCTCGGTGAGGAACGGATCATAAGCCAGCACCTTCATCTTCAGCCCATTCGCGCGGTCCGCCACGATGGAGCCGATATTGCCGCAGCCGATCAGGCCCAGCGTCTTCGCCGTCAGCTCCACGCCCATGAAGCGGTTCTTCTCCCACTTGCTGGCCTTGGTGGAGGTGGAGGCCTCCGGCAGCTGGCGGGCGAGCGCGAACATCATCGCAATCGCGTGCTCGGCGGTGGTGATGGCGTTGCCGTTGGGGGTGTTCATCACCACCACGCCGCGCGAGGTGGCGGATTTCACATCCACATTATCCACGCCGATGCCGGCACGGCCCACAACCTTCAGGTTGGTGGCCACATCCAGCACTTCCTTCGTCACCTTGGTGGCGGAGCGGATGGCAAGCCCGTCATACTGCCCGATGATCTCGCGCAGCTCGGCCGGGGTGAGGCCGGTTTTCACGTCAACTTCAACGCCACGGTTTTTGAAAATCTCGATGGCGGCGGGCGACAATTTGTCGCTGATCAGAACCTTGACCATGTGGGGATTCCTTGAGGGGTTTTTCGCCGCTTTTTGAAAAAAGCGGCACCAAAAACTTTTTGAAATTTGGGGCTGGGGCGTGGCGTGGCCAACGCCCCAGCGGAGAGGCTTAGGCCTGGGCGACCGTGTCGATTGCGTGGTCGATCCAGGGGAGCAGGGCCTGGATGTCGGAGGTCTCGACGGTGGCGCCGCCCCAGATGCGCAGGCCCGGCGGTGCGTCGCGGTAGGCACCGGCGTCCAAAGCCACGTTCTCTTTCTCCAGCAGGGAGGCGACAGCCTTCGCAGCCTTGGCCTGGCCTTCGGCATCCAGCGCCTTGAACCAGGGCGCGTCGATGACAAGGCAGATGGAGGTGCAGGAGCGCGTCTCTTCGGTCTCGGCCAGGAAGCGCACGCGCTCATTGCCCTCAACCCAATCGGCGATCGCCTTCAAATTGGCTTCGGAACGGGCGATGAGGCCCTTCAGCCCGCCAACGCTCTCAGCCCAGCGCAGGCCATCCACCGCATCCTCAACGCAGAGCATCGAAGGGGTGTTGATCGTCTCGCCGACGAAAATGCCTTCCGTCAGCTTGCCGCCGGAGGTGAGGCGGAAAATCTTCGGCAGCGGCCAGGCGGGCTTGTAGGTGAGCAGACGCTCCACCGCGCGCGGGGAAAGTGCGAGCATGCCATGCCCGGCTTCACCACCCAGCACTTTCTGCCAGGACCAGGTGACCACATCCAGCTTGTCCCACGGCAGATCCATGGCGAAGGCGGCGGAGGTGGCATCTGCGATCACCAGGCCTTCACGGTCAGCCGGGATGAAATCGCCATTCGCAAAACGCACGCCGGAGGTGGTGCCGTTCCAGGCCAGAACCACGTCGTGGCTGAAATCAACCTGCGACACGTCAGGCAGCTTGCCGTAATCGGCATTGATCACGCGGGCATCAGCCAGCTTGAGCTGCTTGACCACGTCCGTCGCCCAGGCGGACGAAAAACTTTCATGGGCCAGCACGTCCACGGGGCGCGCGCCCAGCAGGGACCAGAGCGCCATTTCAACGGCACCCGTGTCGGACGCCGGGACGATGCCAAGGCGCCAGCCTTCCGGCATGCCGAGGATGGATTTGGAGAGGGTGATCACCTCGGCCAGACGGGCCTTCGGGCCCTTGGCGCGGTGCGAGCGGCCGAGCAGCGCGCCCTCAAGGGCGGCCAGCGTAAAGCCGGGGCGCTTGGCGCAGGGGCCGGAGGAGAAATTGGGATTCTGCGGACGCAACGCAGGCTTGGCGGCTGGAGAAAAATCTGCCATAAAAACTCTCCCTTACAGAAGAAAGCGCTCCGGTGGGGGAGCGTGACCCGAGGAGGCCTCTACTGCGATTTAACCCTCGCCGCAAGTCTCTTCAACGCACCCCCCGCCACAGCCCTTGCAACCTTTTTGAGAGAGCCCGCCCCCGACCATGACCGAGTTGGACCAGATCGACCGTTCCATCCTGCGCCTGCTGGCGGCGGACGCCTCGCTCTCGCTGAACGACATTGCGGAAAAAGTGGGGCTGACCGCCACCCCCTGCTGGAAGCGCATCAAGCGCATGGAGGAGAGCGGCATCATCAAAGGCCGGGTGGCGGTGCTGGACGCGGACAAGCTGGGCCTGCCGGTTTCGGTGTTCGTCTCGGTCGAGACCAACGACCATTCCGCCGCGTGGCTGGGAAAATTTCACGAAGCTGTCAAAACCATTCCGGAAATCGTCGGGGCGTGGCGGATGAGCGGCGATGTGGATTATCTGCTCCACGTGGTGGTGCCGGATATTTCTGCCTATGACGCTTTTTATCGCAAGCTGATCGAGATGGTGCCGCTGCGGAATGTGTCTTCCAGATTCGCTATGGAGAGGATGAAGGAAGGGGCGTTGCCGATTTAGCACTTTCTATCCCACCACACTTCAAGAAAGCTTCTTCAAAACAGGCTCCATTCCGAGATAGTTCGAAATCTCTTTGAGTTTACCTTTTGAAAACATCCATCCCTTTCCGCCAGTTTTTAAAGGGATGTAACGCCCGTTGCAGTTATTAAAATGCTCTTTGTGTGGCAATGTGGGACCCCGGACTGCAAAGGAACGGTCAGAATAATCCTCTAACCAAATCTTTTCTGTAGAACACACATCAAGTTCTTCACGTCCCGAAACCGCATCGGCATTAGCATCGCGGCTTAACGTTTCCTCGACGGAGGCGCGAGCTTCTTTGACAACGTTGGAAGAGAGAGCCGTATTCACAGACATGCCTCGCATTATAATTGTAAGTTGGCGGGCCAATTTTTGCTTTAGCTCATCGATCGATGAATATTCTTCTTGAATACCTTTATTACGAATAGAAGCTTTAAAAGCTCTAAGTTTATCCAATTGTGCCGTATCCAGCGCATCTAAATCAGGGCTACGCTTAGAATAATACAGCATAACAGGCTTATTGTTCTTCAAAAACCACTTTATCTCTTCAACTGTACCGCTGTCTTCTTCTCCTGTCGGAGAATAATCGCGTCCAAAATGCACCAACCAACAGATCACAATTTCCGACGACCTGGTGATTTATAATCCCTTGCGGACGCTCCCCCATGCTTGGGGCGCAGTGTGATTCCCACATGACCGGCAAAAGCACCTTCGCAGTGTCTTTAGCGTGCAAAGCGTTCCATTCTCTCAAGCTCTCAGCGATTGCTTCTCTTTCATCTGGAACATCAGAAGGAGATGCTATCAAGACATTAAACACGGTCGCTGAAAATGGCATTGAAAATCACCTTTTTTTCACAACCAAAAATATTTCAGAACCATAAACAGCGCAAGTTTTTCGAGTTTAAATTGAAATTTATTTCACTAATGCGCCTTCCCCCAATTCTTCCCAATCCCCGTCTCCACCACCAGCGGCACTGACAAAACAGCCGCGTTCTGCATCACCTCCTGCGCCAGCTTCGCGGCCTGTGCAGCCTCGTCATCCGGGGCTTCAAACAAAAGCTCGTCATGCACCTGGAGCAGCAGCTTTGTCGAAAACCCTGCATCCTTCAGCGCTTTCGGGAGCAGAATCATCGCGCGCTTGATAATATCCGCCGCGCCGCCTTGCAGCGGCGCGTTGATCGCCTGGCGCTCGGCATAGGCGCGCAGGGCGGGAATTTTGTCCTTGATGCGCGGCACCCAGCAGCGCCGCCCGAAGGGGGTCAGCACAAACCCATCCGTGCGGGCCTGCTCCTTCGTCGCATCCATATAAGCGCGGATTTCCGGGTAGCGCTCGAAATAGGCGGCGATATAGCTCTTGGCCTCGCCTGCGGAAATGCCAAGCTGCCTTGCCAGACCAAAGGCGGAGATGCCGTAGATGATGCCGAAATTGATCGCCTTCGCGCGCCGGCGCGTGGCGCTGTCCATGCCAGCCATCGGCACGCCGAACACTTCGGAGGCCGTGCGGGCATGAATATCCTCGCCCTTTTCAAAACTCTCCTTCAGTGCGGGAATATCCGCCACATGGGCGAGCAGCCGCAGCTCGATCTGCGAATAATCGGCAGAAATCAAACTATGCCCCGGCGCCGCGATGAAGGCTTTGCGAATCCGCCCGCCCTCTTCGGTTCTTATAGGAATATTCTGCAAATTCGGGTCGGTGGAGGAAAGCCTTCCCGTCGCCGCCACGGCCATCTGGAAATTGGTATGCACACGGCCGGTTTGCGGGTCGATCTGCCCCACCAGCGCATCCGCATAGGTGCTTTTCAACTTGGCAAGCTGGCGCCAATCCATCACGCGCTGGGCAATCTCCGCGCCCTGCTCGGCGAGGCTTTCCAGCACGGAAGAATCCGTGCCCCAGGCGCCGGTTTTGCCCTTCTTGCCGCCGGGGAGGGCCATCTCCTCAAACAGCACCTCGCCCAATTGCTTCGGGCTGCCGACATTGAATTCATGCCCGGCGAGCTTGTGGATCTGCACCTCAAACTCGCCCATGCGGCGCTCGAACTCGACGGACATGGCGGAGAGATCGGCCTTGTCCACCAGCACGCCCGTTGCTTCCATCTCCGCCAGCACGGGGATGAGTTTCTTCTCCAGCAGCTCATAGAGCGCCAGGGATTTATGCACGCGCAAGGCGGGCTTCAGCTGCGCCCAGAGGCGAAGCAAAACATCCGCCGCCTCGCCCGCCAGCTCTGTCGCCTTCGCCACCGGCGCCTCGGCGAAATTCAGCCGGTTGCGGCCCGTGCCGGTCACGTCATCGGCGGTTTTCACGGCGTGGGAGAGATGCACGCGGGCCAAAGTGGCCAGATCCTGCGAAAAATTCCCGGCATCCTGCGCGTAGGAGATGAGCATCGTGTCATCCAGCGGCGCCACTGGCGCCAGCCCGGCGCGGGTGAGCGCCTCCAGCGAGAATTTCGCGTCATGGAAAATCTTCAGCACGGAGACATCGCCGAACAGCGCGTTCAGCAACTCCGCCGCCTCGCCCCAGGCCAGTTGCGGCTCGGCATCCAGCGTGACGTGATGCTTGAGCGGCAGATACGCCCCCTCACCTGCCTTCGCGGCCAGCCCCAGCCCCACCAGATTGCCATGCAGCCCGGCCGGGTCGTCCGTCTGCACGGAAATGGCGAGCAGCCCGGCCTCGCGCGCCGCAGCCGCCACGGCTTGCAAATCCGCCAGCTTATGGATGGGCTTGTACGGGCCGAAGGGCGCCTGGCTCTGCGCAACCTGCACCACCTCCTCGGCCGCACCTTCCTCCAGCCCCAGACGGTGGCGGATGGAGCGGAAATTATTCTCGACCAAAAAGGCCCGCAGCACCGCGGCATCCCAGGGCCTCACATCCAGCTCATCCACCGGCGTGGGCAGCGGCGCATCGTCGCGCAGCGTGACGAGCTGCTTGGAAATCCTGGCCGCCTCGGCATGCTCGATGAGCGAATCCCGGCGCTTGGAGGGCTTCATCGCGGGCGCGGCCTCCAGCACCTTCTCCAGCGTGCCATACTCGCCAATCAGCGCCGCAGCCCCCTTCGGGCCAATGCCCGGCACGCCCGGCACATTATCCACCGAGTCGCCAATGAGGGCCTGCACCTCGATCACCTTGTCCGGTGTCACGCCGAATTTCGCCTCCACCTCGGCGGGGCCGATGGGCGTGTTCTTCATCGGGTCCATCATCTCCACGCCGGGGCGCAGGAGCTGCATCAGGTCTTTGTCCGAGGAGACGATGACAACCTCGCCCCCCGCCTCGCGCGCCGCCTTGGCGTAGGCGGCGATCAGGTCGTCCGCCTCCCAGTCCGCAAGCTCGATGCTGGGCACGCCAAAAGCCTTCGTCGCCTCGCGGATCAGCCCGAATTGCGGCACCAACTCCGGCGGCGGGGGCGGCCTGTGGGCCTTGTACTGGTCGTAAATCCGGTCGCGGAAGGTTTTCCGCCCGGCATCGAAGATCACCGCCAGATGTGTGCCGCTATGGTCCTTCAGCAACCGCGCCAGCATGTTGCAGAAGCCGAAGACCGCATTCACATGCACGCCATCCGCGCGCTGCATGGCAGGTACGGCGTGAAAGGCCCGGAAAATGAAGCCCGAGCCGTCGACCAGGACGAGTTTCAATGGCTCTCGCCCACGCCCTCGCCATCCAGGATGAAGATGCGCGAGCAATAGGGGCAGGCGATTTGCTTACCGGGAATTCGCAGGTAAACCTTGGGGTGGCCGAGCGGCTCCGCGCCGCCGTCACAGGAGACAGCACGGGTTTTCACATGGATGATCTCAGAATGGTTGATCGAATCCGTCTGTACGCTCATGGGTCAGCACTCCGCTGCAAACTAATATCCGCGCCTCTCTTAGCTTCATTCCGCGCCATACCCAAGCTGGCACTGGCCCTGGCGCTGTCTGGCTGCGCCGCCATCCCGTTCGGGGTGCCGAAAAGCGAGCCTGCACACCCGATCATCACCTCGGGTTATTTCAACCTGGCCGATGGCGCGCGCGCGCCCTACCGGCTCTACCCCGCGCAAGGGCAGATCAAGGAAGTGGTGCTGGCCCTGCATGGCTATACGGACAGCCGGGATGGCTGGGAGATCCTGGCCAGCTCTCTCAACCCGCACGGCATCGAGATCTACGCGCCCGACCTCTCCTCCTTCGGCGCCACCAGAAACCGGGGCTATTGGCCAGGGACGGATGTGCTGGTGGATGAGGCGCGCGACGAGGCGGCGCAATTGCGCGCGCGCTATCCCCACACGCCGCTTTATATCATGGGCGAGAGCATGGGTGGGGCCATCGGCATCCTGCTCGGCGCCTCGCCCAACCCGCCGCCGGTGGATGGCTATGTGCTCTCAGCCCCCGCCGTGTGGGGCGACGCCGCCATGAGCCCGCTTTATAAGGAGACGCTGCGGGTGGCGGCTTTCTTCGCCCCCGCCAAACGGCTCACCGGGCAATCGGCGCATATCAAGGCGTCCGACAATATCGCCGCGCTGATCGCCTTCGGGGAAGACCCGCTGACCATCCACGCCCCGCGCATCGACAATATAGAGGGGCTGGTGACGCTGATGGGCGAGGCCCAGGAGGCCTGCGCGCATTTCAACCAGAAGGCTTTGTTTCTCTATGGCGGGCATGACGAACTGATCCCGCCCTGGGCGATGCGCGCCTGCTGGCGGGCGATTCCCGGCCAAGCGCCGGTAACACTGGCTTTATACCCGCCGGATTATCACCTGATTCCGCGCGACCTGGAACGGGCCACGCCGAGTGCCGATATTCTGGCCTTCCTGGAAGGGCGTGGCCTGCCTTCGGACGCGCCGAGCCAGGCCACGGTATTTTTAGCGGCGGGGGATTAAACCTTGCCCGGCAACGCCCTGGAACGGCCGCTCGAATTGATGGCGACGAACTTGAACACCGCCTTCGTCACCCGTTCGTCATTCTGCTCGGCCCGCTCACGGCGCCACGCCTCGACGGAAATATTCATCGAGGTCCGGCCGGTGGCGAGCAGCTCGCAATACACGGTCACCTCATCGCCCACCTTCACCGGGCGCAGGAAGCTCATCGCCTCCACCGCCACGGTCACGCAGCGGCCATGCGCGGTGCGCTGGGCCAGGTTGCCAGCCGCAAGGTCCATCTGGCTCATCAGCCAGCCGCCAAAAATATCGCCATTGGCATTGGCATCCGCAGGCATGGCAATGGTGCGGATCATCGGCATGCTAGCCGGCGGCATCTCGCGATCAGCCATTACAGGGACTTCTCGATCCAGGCCTTGAGCACGGATTTCGGCGCCGCGCCCACCTGCTGGGCCGCCACCTGGCCGTCCTTGAAGATCAGCAGCGTCGGAATGCCGCGCACGCCATACTGGCTGGGGGACATCGGATTCTCGTCGATATTCACCTTCACCACTTCCAGCTTGTCCTTATATTCCTCCGCCAGCGCCTCCAGCGACGGGGCGATGGAACGGCACGGGCCGCACCATTCGGCCCAGAAATCAACCAGCACGGGCTTGCCGGAGCCCAGCACATCCGTCGCAAAGGTTTCGTCGGTTACCGCTTTTGTCATGATACACCCAATGGAAACAGAATTTGCCGTAACATGGCGGCGAATGGCGGGGGGATCAAGCCAGCCCGGCCTTGTCCAGCAGGGCATCCGGCACCGCCATGGCCCGGGCGCGTGCAGTCCAGACCAGCACGCAGCGCACGGGCAGTCCTGGGTGGATCTGCCGCAGCACCGCCCGGTAGGCGGCGAGCTGGAGGCAATATTTTTCTGGAATCCCGGCCGCATCCAGCGGCGGGTTTCTGTCGGTCTTGTAGTCCGCGACAATGATTTCCGCGGGGCCGATGAACACCCGGTCGGCAACGCCGCCCACCTCCCGGCCGGAGACGATCCCCGCCAGCGGCATCTCCGCCCCCGAGCCGGGGCCAAACAACGCTTCAAGGGCCGGATCATGCAGAATTTTCAGCACCGAGGCGCAAATTTCCGCCGCCTCGCCCGCAAGCGCGGGCTGGGCGGCGAGATAGGCCATGGCCGCCTGTTCGCGTGCCGATTTGGGCAGGCCGGGCAGATGCTGGAGCAGCGCATGCACCGCAATGCCGCGCGCCATGGCGGCGGCGCGTTTGGCGGCGGGGGCCTGCGGCCCGGCCAGGGGGCTCACGGCCAGAGCGGCGCGGGCATTCTCCTCCACCATGCGGCTGGGCACGATCCGCTCCGGCCCGGCCTGTTCCTTAGGCGCGGGGGCGGCCCGCCAATCCGGCGCCTGGCCCGCCCAGCCGGGCAACGTGGCGGTGGGTTTTGCCCGCGTCTGGGACGCGCCATCCGGCGCGGACTCCTGCGGGCAATCATAAACCCAGGCGCCATCCTCCTCCTGCCGCGCGGGTAGCCGGGCAAAGCCGGCCTTCACCGCCTCGTACCAGCACTCGCCGGGAATCGCCCTGCGCCCGGCGGCGCCGCAGATGAGGATTTCATCCTCCGCGCGGGTGAGCGCCACATAGAGCAGGCGGTTATATTCCTCGGTCTGCGCCTGCCGCCGCTCGGCCTGGGCCTGGGCCAGCACGGCCGGGCGCAGCTCCGCGCGCGGGCAGAAGAGCGGCAATTTTGTCCGGTGCTGGGGCACATCCATCCAGAGCAGCCCGGTTTCCGCCTGCGGCAGGCTGACACTGTCCGGCATGATGACGATGGGCGCCTGCAGGCCTTTCGCGCCATGCACGGTCATGATTCGCACCTCATCGCTGCCCGCCTCGGCCTCACGCTTGATGGCCGCACCCGAGAGCCGCAGCCGCTGCACGAAGGCCTGCATGCTGCCCGGCTCGGTGGTGGAGAATTGCAAAGCCTCTGCCAGGAATTCATCCAGCGGTTCCGCCGCCTCCGGCCCGAAGCGCGAAAGCAGTTTTGCGCGCCCGCCCAGCACGCCCAAGCGCATCGGACAGCAGGGCGAAGGGCGTGTCGAAATCCGCCCGCGCCCGCAGCGCCTCGTAGAACGCCTTCGGAGCCTGCCATTCCACCCGTTCATCCGCCCGGGCATAGAGCGCGCCGACAAGCGACCCAGGACGGCCCATGGCGAGGTGCATCAGGCTTTCATCGGAAAGCCCGCCCAGCGGCGAGACCAGAAATTGCGCGAAGGCGAGATCATCCTCCGGCAGCAGCAGCGCATCGCACAAAGCCAGCATGTCCGAGACCGCCGGCTGTTCCTTCAGCACCATGCGGTCCAGCCCCGCCACGTCGATGCCGCGTGATTTCAGCTCCGAGGTGATGGCGCCCACCAAGGCGCCGCGCGAGCGCACCAGGATCAGGAAGTCCCCAGGCCGGGCCTTGCGGTTTTTGGCGGGCAGGTCTTGCGACAGGCGCTGCCCGATATAGGCGCCGAGCTTGCGCGCCAGAAGCACGATGGAGGAGTCCGCGGTCTGATAATCATCCGGCAGATCCCAATCCGGCATCTCGGCGGCCTCGCTGGCCTGGGTGAGCGGCCAGAGCGTGGCCTTACCCGCCTGCCCAAGCCGGCTGACGCCATGGCGCAGAATTTTACCCGGATCGACGACACCTTTGCGCGCAAAGCCTTCCGCAAAGACGGCGTCGGTGAGTTCCAGCACCGGCACGGTGGAGCGGAAGGAGACGGAGAGCGCGCCATCCAGCCAGCGCCGCCCGGCGCCGGTGGCTGAGGCTTTGAATTTCTCCTTGTAGAGCCCAAAACTTCTCAAATCAGCGCCCTGAAAGGAGAAGATGGACTGCTTGGGATCGCCCACCGCGAAGATGCTGCGCGGCGCCTCCCGCGCGCCCTCGCCGGCAAAGAACTCCGCCGCGATGGCGTTGGCGATTTCCCATTGCGGGGGGGCGGTGTCCTGCACCTCGTCCAGCAGCAGATGCTCGATGCCGCCATCCAGCTTGTAAAGCACCCAGGCGGCACCAGGGTCGATGAGCAGCTCGCTGGTCTGGTTGATGAGATCGCCATAGGAGAGTTCCGCCGCCAATGATTTTGCGTCACGCTCCGCCGTGCCGACGGGCCGCAGAATCTCCAGCAGCGCCTGGTTGATCTTCACCAGCCGGATGAGCTTCAGCCGGTCCAGAAGGGTAAGGATACGTTCCGCCTCCTTGGCGATTTCCGCTTTCAGCAGCGGCTCTTCCACCGCCAGCTTCTTGCCGCAGAAGCCGCGCAGCGTGCGGATGTCTCCATCGTTGGTAAGGCAGGCTTTTTCCCAGATGGGTCGCGCCTTGATCCGCTCCCCCGGCGCCAGAGCCAGCCAGTCCAGCGCCGGATAGGCCCATTTCTGCCCGCTGGCATTGCCACTTTCTGCCACCAGACGCAGATACGCCCGCAACTGCGCCTCGCGTGGCGGAGAGACGAAGGAGAGCAGCAACGCCTCTTCATCCTCCTCCTCAGCCGCCAGCGCCGCGCGCAGCATCGCGGCAATCGCCTCCGATGTCTGCGCCAGCTTCAAAAACGCCTTGTCCGTGCCTTCAACAAACTTTCCGCTGATCTCGGAAAAACGCTGCTCATCGATCTCCGCCGCCAGCGTGCCCACCGCCGCGCGCGCGGCCGGGTTGGCCAGCACGCGCTCACGCGCCTCGCGCAGGCGCTGGGCCGCCGCCTCGTCATCGGCCACGGTGAAATGCGGGGAGAGCCGCGCCTCCAGCGGGAAGCGCCGCAGCAGCGACTGGCAGAAGGCGTGAATCGTCTCGATCCGCATGCCGCCTGGAAGATCCAGCACATCCGCGAAGAGTTTGCGCGCCCGGCCCAGCGTCTCGTCATTCACCTTCACGTCCAAAGCGCGCAGCTTGGCGCTCAGCGCCGCCTGCGGCATCGCCACCCATTCGCCCAGGCGCTTATTCAAACGGATGCGCATCTCCGCCGCCGCCGCCTTGGTGTAGGTGAGGCAGAGAATCTTCTCCGGCGCCGTGCCCGCCAGCATCAAACGCAACAGCCTATCGGTCAGCAGCTTGGTCTTGCCGCTGCCCGCCGAGGCCGCGACGAAGGAGGACACAGCCGGGTCTGATGCCGCCAATTGCTGGCGGTTGGCGTCCTCAATCGCTGACATTCTCATCCTCCCCGCCCCATTCGGCCCGGCGCGAGATGCCCGCATAGGAATCATATCTGTTCTCGCGCCCCGGATGCGGCGAGGCCAAAAACGGCGTGGCGGGATCAGCGAATTTTTCCAGCAGGGCGGGCAGCCCCGCCGCACGCTCTATCACCTCGCGCAGCTCCTCCGGCTTGTCCAGGATCACTTTATCGCTCCCCGCCGCCGCGCGGCCGGAGAGGGCGACATAGATCAACTCCTTCACTTCGGCGGCGAAGTCCTCGCCGAACATGCCGCGCTCGGCCATCACCGCCTCCAGCGGCAATTGCGGCGCGGTTCCCGCTTTCACCTGTTTCTCAGATGGCACGTTGCCGGTTTTGTAGTCGACGATGCGCACAAAACCATCCGCATCACGCTCGATACGGTCCGCCCTGCCCTTCAGCAAAAACCCGCCCGGCAGCGCCCATTCGCCTTTTTGCTCCAAGGCCCGCACCGCAGGCGCGCCGGAAACCTCCTGGCGCGCGCGCTCGGTCTCGATCAGCCAGTCCGCGATCCGCTCCAGCCGCGCCGCCCACCATTGCGCCAGCGCCTCACGCGGGCGGGACTCGCGCATCGCGTGCTCCAGCGCCTTGCGAAGCCGCAAGGCTGCATCAGGCGCGTTCACATCTGACCCGGCAAAGAATGTCGCCAGCCCGGCATGCACCACATCGCCGAACTGGCTGGCGTCGCTCTCCTCATCCAGCGGGTCGAGCGGCTCAAGCTTCAACACTTTCCGGGCATAGATCGCGTAAGGGTCGGCCATCAAAGTGGCGATGTCCGAGATCGAATAGATCTTCGGGCGGCGTTCCGCTGGCGGCGTGGGGCGCGGCCGGGGGCGGGTTTCACGCCGCACCGGCAGATCAAGCTGCCCGGCCCACAGCCCCGCCTCATGCGCGGCGAGTTCCAGCCCCTGCCCGGCCAGCATGGCGGCCAGCCTTGTGAGCCAGCGGGCCGGCACCACCGGGGCGCGCTCGCGCCGCTTGGGCGCGGCCAGCACCACTTGCGGGCAGGCGCTGGCCAGGGCGAAAAACCCATGCGCGGCCTGGCCGATTTTCAGCTCCGGGCTGGGCAGCCCGGCCTGGCGGCGCATCGGGCGCGACAGCCAGGGGCCGGGCTCCTCGGGGGCGGGCCATACGCCCTCCACCAGCCCGCCCAGCACCGCCACATCCACGCTTTGCAGCGCCGCCTCCTGAATGCCCCAGATGGCGATGCGCGGATGCCCATCCTTCGCGCGCGGGCGGCGTACCACCACGCCGCCCATCAGCGCATCCAGCAGATCCGGCAGGTCGGAGGGGTTCATGTCCGGCATGTCGGCGAGCGCGGTCAGGCTTTCCGCCAGCAAGGCCGAGAGCGCATTGCCCGCCTCGCCGGACCAGAGCCGCGCCGGGCCAGCCTCATCGGGGGTGGCGGCCAGCGCCTCCCCGGCCTGGATCAGCGCCGTCAGCGCCGCCACGGGTGAAACCGCCACCGGCAGCGCCAAAGGCTGAAGCATCCGTTCAAGTCGGGTCAGAAAATCCTGCGCCGCCTGATGCTCGTCCTTCAGCCTGAAGCGCAGCCCCGCCAGCCCCGGCGGCGGGCGCGGACCGCGCAGCGCGCGCTTTTCCAGCCTGCGGGCCATGTCACGGAAGGCCTGCGGGGCCATGTCGCCCGTGGCCAGCGGGTGTTTCAGCAGGGCCAGCAGCGGCAGCGGCGCGTAATCCTCCCGCGCGGCGCGGGCCAGCAGGCGCAGGAACACGGCAGGCGGGGTGGCGGCAAGCGGCTCGCCCGCGCTGTCATCCGCGGTAATGCCAAAGCGCTTCAGCGCCGCCGCCACGCGCGCCGCCAAGGCGCGGTCCGGCGTGATCAGCGCCGCACTCTGCCCCGGCACTTGCAGCGCCTGGCGCAATATCATGGCGATCGCCAGCGCGTTCTGCGCCTCATCCCCGGTTTCCAGTCGCGTGAGGCCCGTCAGGTCCAGATCCGCCGGGCTTTGCCACGCCGCCAGGGCGGCGGCTGGCAGAAGCGCGCGGGAGAGCAGGCGGCTGCGCCCCTGCGGCACCGCGCTGGCCGGTGCGGGCAATTCCTCCACCTCCTCGCGCCGCGCGCCGATATCGGCCAGCAGCCGGGCAATGCCGCCCTGGGCGTGCGAATCCTCAACCCCTGCCCAGGCGTCTTCGCCCATATGCGGGTCATAGCCGGGCAGAATCAGCCGCCCCTGCGGCAGCTCCGCCACGGTTTGCGCCATGCGGGCAATGGCTTGCGTGCCCTCGGCGGCAACCATCCAGACGGGACCAGGCGGCGGGTTTTCGGCCCAGACCTGCGCCTGCGCCTCGATCAACGCCGCCAGACGCTTCGCCGGGTTCATCACCCCCTCAGCGGCCAGAATTTGTGGCCAGGCATGGGTGACGATGGTGAGAAACTCTAGCGTGCGCTGCCAATGGGCGGCGAAATCCTCCGGCACCAGGCCGGGCAGGGTTTCGGCCAGATCCACCCCGGCATGGCCGGCCTCGTCGAGCAGCGTTGCGAACTCGGCCGCCAGGCGCCAGGCGCCGGAGAGCGTCTGCGGCGCGCCGCTCTCCTGCGGCAGTTTCAAAATCAGCTGGGTCAGCAGCGCCTGCCGCCGCGCGGCCGGCATGGCGGGCGGCAGGGCGAACCCGGCCGAGAGCAGCAGCCCCGCCTCGTCGATATTGCCCAGCGCCACGATGCGCGGCAGCAGCAGGGCTTTGCCCGCATTGGCCTCCAGAAACGCTCCGGCCAAAGCCTGCGCGGCGCGGCGGCTGGGCAGGATGATCAGCCCCTCATGCCCAGCGCCTTCCGCCAGCCAGAGCCGGGCCAGGGCGGGCAGAAACGCGGCCTCCGGCGCAAAGGCGCCAATGCGCGGGCGGCGCGGCGTCACGTGGAGTTGCCCACTTCCCGCGCGGCCAGCAGCTCCTCGGCGCGATCGATATCCTCCGGGGTGGAGAGATGCAGCCAGACGCCGTCATGGATAATGGCATTCAGCCGCCCTTGCGCCAAAGCCTCGTCCCAGAGCCGGTTCATGGAAAAACACCCCGCAGACGCGCCATGCAGCAGGCCGCGCGTGGCGATCTGGATGCCGGAATAAAGATAGGGCGCCACCTCATTCTCCTGCCGGCGGCGCAGCTCGCCCTCGCGCGGCCAAAGGAAATCGCCAAAGCGCGTCTCGGCTATGGTTCCGGCGGAACGGGCGAGCAGCAGCGTCGCGTCCTCCTTGGCCGGGTCGAAGGCGGCGGCGAGGCGCGGCAGCGCGGCGGAGGGGCCGTCCACCCAATAGGAGTCGCCGTTCAATATGTAGAATGGCGCATCCGGCAGCACACCCTTTGCCGCCATCGCGGCCAGGGCGCCACCCGTGTCCAGCAGCGTCTCCTCGCGCAGCACGGTCACATTCTCATATGGCGCGAAAAAGGCTTCCACCTGCTCGGCCAGATGCAAGGCATTGGCGATCACCCGCGTTACCCCGGCATCGCGCAACCGCTCCATGGTGTGCGCCAGAATCGGCTGGCCAGCCAGATGCAGCAGCGGCTTGGGTGTGGCGAGGCTCAAGGGCCGCATCCGCTCGCCCAGCCCCGCGCAGAGAATGACCGCCGTATCAGGTCGCATCGAAACCTCTCAAATCCCCTTCAATCTCCACCTCGCGCCCCGCGCCCGAGAGCGACAAACGCAGCCGCCAGGCGCCGGGCGGCGCAAGCCCCCCCAGCCGGTCCGGCCATTCCACCAGCACGATTCCCGCAAGCGCCTCGTCCCAGCCCAGCTCCTCCAGCGCGCCGGGGCCGTCCAGCCGCCAAAGATCGTAGTGCCAGATGTCTGGGCCGCCCGGTGTTTCATAGCTCTGCACCAAAGTGAAGGTGGGGCTGGGCACGGCGAGGCGTGGATCGCGCATCAGCGCGCGGATGAAGGCGCGCGCCAGGCTGGACTTGCCCGCCCCCAGCTGCCCCTCCAGCAACAGCACATCGCCGGGCCGGGCGATGGCGGCCAGCCGCTCACCCAGGCGCTGGGTCTCCGACTCGTCCTTCAGATACAGGCGCATAAGGCTGTTTTGGAACCAGACGCTTGATTGTGGAAGGGGGCCGGGGCAAACCAGCCCGCATGGAAACGATCTCTGCCGATGTGGCGATCATAGGCGCCGGCCCTGCCGGCATGTTCGCGGTGTTTGAATGCGGGATGCTGAAAATGTCCTGCGTGCTGATCGACGCGCTGGACGAGCTGGGCGGCCAATGCGTGGCGCTCTACCCGGAAAAGCCGATCTACGACATCCCCGCCCACCCCGCCATTGAGGGCGGCACGCTGATCGCCCAGCTGGAAGAGCAGATCGCGCCGTTCAACTGCGCCAAGCTGCTGGGGCGGCAGGTCACGGGGCTTTCCGGCGCGGCGGGGGATTTCACCCTCACCACCAGCGCTGGCGATGAGATCAAGGCCAAGGCCGTCATCCTGGCCGCTGGCGCGGGCGCCTTCGGCCCCAACCGCCCGCCGCTGGACGGGCTTGAGGCTTATGAGGCCACCGGCGCGGTGCGCTATTATGTGAAGAAGCGCGAGGATCTGCGCGGCAAACGCGTGGTCATCGCCGGTGGCGGCGACTCGGCGGTGGATTGGGCGCTGGCCCTGCAGGGCGTCGCCGCCAGCATCTCCGTGGTGCATCGCCGGCCGAAATTCCGCGCCGCGCCGGAGAGCACCGCGCAGCTCGACATGCTGGCGGAGGCCGGCAAGGTGGAGATGGTGATCCCCTACCAGCTGCACGCCCTGCATGGCGCGGGTGGCGGGCTGGAGGCGGTGGAGGTCGCGGACCTGGATGGCGCCACGAAACATCTGCCCGCCGATGTGCTGCTGCCCTTCTTCGGCCTGGCCATGGAGCTGGGGCCGATCGCCGATTGGGGGCTGGGGCTGGAGAAAAGCCATGTGGCCGTCACGCCCTCCACCATGCAGACCTCCCTGCCCGGCATGTTCGCGGTGGGCGATATCTGCACCTATCCGGGCAAGCTGAAGCTGATCCTGCAGGGCTTCGCCGAGGGCGCCATGGCGGCGCATGCCATCTACGGCATCGTCAACCCGGACAAGGCGCTGCATTTTGAATATTCCACCACCAAGGGCGTGCCGGGCTGAGGATTATTCCTCAGCCTCCCTAATGGCTGGGCCGTAAGCTGGGAAACCTCCCACCCTACATGAATAAGGTTTGATGAGGGACCAACTCCATGCGGTTCTTGGTTGCAAAATACCCGCTCCTGTTCTGCCTGACGCTGGCACTGGCCCTGCGCCTGCCGGTGGCGCTGTTCGATAATAATTTCATCGCGCCCGATGAAATCGTGCAATATTTTGGGCAGGCGCACCGGCTGGTCTATCAGCATGGCCCGGTGCCTTGGGAATATCAGGTCGGGCTGCGTTCATGGCTCATTCCGGGCCTTCTGGCGGCGCCGATATGGGCTGCGAAGGCATTGGGGGCTTCCCCCCATGCCGGGCTGGTGCTGATTTGGGTTCTGCTGTCTTTTCTGTCGCTCTCGATTGTCTGGTGCGCGTTCCAATGGGGGCGGATTTATCACGGGATCAGGGGCGCCTGGATCGCGGGCGGGCTGGCGGCAATCTGGCCGGATCTCTGGATCATGGCCCCACACCCGCTGGAGGAAGCGCTGGCCGCCTATAGCCTGGTTCCCGCTGCCTTCTTCACCACGCGCGCCCGGCAAAGCGGCGCATCCCGCCATGTTCTGGCGGCCGGGTTTCTGCTTGGCCTGAGCTTCGTGTTGCGCGAGCAACTGGCACCCGCCATCGCCATCATCGGCATCTATCTTTGCGGCCGGACTATGAAATCCTGGCTGATCGGCGTCGGAGCCGCTTGCCTGCCCGTGCTCCTGGTCGGCGGGCTGGATTGGCTGACCTGGGGGCAGCCTTTCCGCAGCTTCTGGCTCAATATCTATCTCAATGCCGTTCTAGGCGTATCCTCTAATGCGTTCGGCACATCGCCAGCTGGGTTTTATCTATTACGCTTTATGGCGGACTGGCTGTGGAGCGCCGTGGCTGTTCTGCTGTTTGCCTGGCAGGGAGCGCGGGCACTGCCAATGGCCGCCTTCGCCGCCCTTGCCATCATCACCGAGCATAGCCTGATTCCGCACAAGGAATTTCGTTTCATCTTCCCGGCCATCGCGCTTATCGTACCCCTGGTTGGGGTGGGACTCGCTGGCAGCCTCCCAACCCTTTCCGAGGCGAGACGCCGCCTGGTTGGCCTATTCCTGCTCTCCGGCCCGTTCATCACCCCTTTCGCGGCCATCACTTTGCTGGCGCAAACGAACGCCTCCCTGCTTTGTCGCGAGCTGGCCGCCCGTCATCCCTGCGTTGTCGCCGTGGAGGTGGCAAACAGCCATTTCATGCCGATCACCCCGCTTTTCAGCACGACGGACTTCACCACCGCACAATCCGCGGCCGAGGCTGACGCCATTGTCGCGGAAAAGGACGTCTCCGGTATACCTCCCGGTTTTGTCCGGCAATCCTGCGTGAACAGAGACCGCATCTTCGCGGGAAAACATCCCATCGAGATTTGCGACTGGGTCCGGACCTCCGGCTGGTGTGCGCAAACCAAACAACCTGAGCCGTTCGAGTTTGTATTCCCCCCGGCAGTGCGACGCTTCAAGATCGCGGGCGGCTAGGCGCCCAGAACCGCCGTTAGCCCATATCCGGATTGATCCCAGAGCGTATATGCCGCGCCGCAACAGCAGGCTATAACGCGGCCACCTAATTGATCAGGAGCGAGCTCATGAGCGCCAGTGCTGCGAATACCCCGAAGACCAAAGTCACAGCTTTGCCGGGGGACGGCATCGGCCCCGAGGTCATGCAGGCGACCCTGAAGATCCTGGAAGCCGCCGGCGCGCCGATCGAATGGGAATTCGCCGAGGCCGGCGCCAAGGCGTTCGAGCGCGGGGTGGTTACCGGCGTGCCGCGCGAGACGCTGGATAGCATCGGCGCCAACAAGCTGGCCCTGAAATCCCCGCTGGAAACCCCCATCGGCTATGGCGGCAAGTCCGCCAATGTGACGATGCGCAAATATTTCGAACTTTACGCCAATATCCGCCCGGTGCGCGAGCTGCCCGGCATCCAGACCCCCTTCTCCGGGCGCGGGATCGACATGGTGATCGTCCGCGAGAACGTCGAGGACGTGTATGCCGGCATCGAGCATATGCAGACCACCACCGTCGCCCAGTGCCTCAAGCTGATGACCGCACCTGGCTGTGAGCGCATCATCCGCGCCGCCTATGGCGTGGCGCAGGCGGAAGGCCGCAAGGCCGTGACCGTCGCCCACAAGGCGAACATCATGAAGCTCACCGAGGGCATGATGAAGCGCATGGGCGAGAAGGTGGCCCGCGAATATCCCGGCATCCAGGCCGGGCAGGTGATCATCGATAACTGCGCCCACCAGCTGGTGATCCGGCCGGAGGCGTATGATGTCATCGTCACCTCCAACATGAATGGCGACATCATCTCCGACCTCGCGGCCGGGCTGGTCGGCGGGCTGGGCATTGCCCCCTCCTCCAACCTGGGCGACCAGGTGGCGATGTTCGAGGCTGTGCATGGCTCCGCGCCGGACATCGCGGGCAAGGATATGGCCAACCCCACGGCCCTACTCTCCGCCGCCATCATGCTGCTGCGCCATATTGGCTCGTTCGACGTGGCGGAGAAGGTCGAGCAGGCGCTGTTCGTGACGCTGGCCGAGGGCCGCAACCTTACCGGCGACCTCGCCCCGCGCGGCCATGGCGTGGGCACCAAGGCCTACACCGACCAGGTGATCGCCAATCTCGGCCGCAACTCGGCCATGAAGTCGCGCACCTATAACAAGCTTGAGCTGACCCCCTGGCCGAAGCTGACCGCGCACATGGAGCCCACCACGCGCGAGCTGGTCGGCATCGACGTGTTCCTGGAAACCGACCAGAGCGCGGAAGAGCTGGGCAAGACGCTGGAGGCGATCTCCGAATATAGCCCCTTCACCCTCACCGGCATCTCCAACCGCGGTGTGACCGTGTATCCCCCCACCGGCGGGCAGACCTTCCTGGTCGACCATTTCGCCGCGCGCTTCATGCTGAAGAACCCGATTTCCCTGGCCGGCAACACCAGCGAGGGCCAGCCGGAGATCTCCTATCTGGTGCAGCGCATCGGCGCCAAGTTCACCTGGATGCATATCGAGAAGCTGCAGCGCTTCGACGGCAAGGATGCCTTTGAGCGGCCGCAGGGCGAGGGCTAAGGCCCTCGAACCCAGAACTAAAAAGGGCCCCGCAAGGGGCCCTTTCTTATTTGGACTAAGCCGCCTTCAGATGAGCTGGGCGGAGAGCAGATCCTCAAGATCCTTGGTGTGGGTCTCCTCATCGGTGAGGATATCCTCCAGGATCGCATGAGACTCGGGGATCACGGCCCTCGAAATGCCCTGCGAGTTCGCGGTACAGCTCGATCACGCATTGTTCGGCGGCCAAATTTTCCGAGAACAGCCGCGGCAGGCAACCCTTGGACGCTTCCGGCGCCATGCGGCGGGTGGCAAGCTCGGCCGCGAAATAATCCGGCTTGCCGCCCAGCGCGGTGATGCGGGAAGCGAGCCGGACCATGTGGGCGCGCTCATCAGCCGCCTGGGCGGCGCATTCGGTCGCCACCCACTCATTCTCCAGCCCGTCGGCGGACACGGCGATCAGGCTGTAGCGCAGCACGCAGGCAATCTCGGCGGACATGGCGGTCTGCAGCAGGCTGGCGGGCGCCGCGGCGCTTGCCATCATCGCCTGAGCGGCACCGCGCAAGCGCTGCACATCCGCCAGAAAATGATTGTCCCCGACCGCACCCTGCTCGAACATAATATGTCCTCTTCAACCTCTTAAATGAGAATCATTCTCATTTCATATATCATTGGTAGCGTGATCAACCTTTTCGATCAAGCGCGAACATGTAGCGACCGCCGCAGCAATTCCGTGGTCTGGAATGTTCCAGGAGAACAGCTTCGGCAACAAACAATGCGTCCGTTCAAACTACCCATCGGTTATCGATCCATTCGATGATCTTGTGACAAGCGGCTCATTCCCAGGAGGCGGATTGACCGACCAGGCCATGCCTGCGCGCGAAACCCGTCCGGGGTTATAAGGAAGCCTTCATCGCGGCGCGCCAGGCTATTTTCTGCCCCGGTTGCAGTGCGCGTTGCCGCCACGGCACAATCGGGCCGAAAACCTCTGAGCGGTAGTGGCGGCGCTGCTTTATCATGCCGCGTCGCTGCGCTAGAAACGCGGGATGAACGACCTCACCCCCAACAGCCTGCGCGCCTGGCCGGATGCGCGCGGCCGCTTCGGCGAATATGGCGGCCGCTTTGTCGCCGAGACGCTGATGCCGCTGATCCTGGAACTGGAAGAGGCCTACAGGACCGCCAAGGCGGATCCTGCTTTCCAGTCCGAGCTTGATTATTACCTCAAGCATTATGTCGGCCGGCCGAGCGCGCTGTGGCACGCGGAGCGGCTGAGCCAGGAACTGGGGGGCGCCAAAATCTATTTCAAGCGCGAGGAGCTGAACCACACCGGCGCGCACAAGATCAATAACTGCATCGGCCAGATCCTGCTTGCCAAGCGCATGGGCAAGACGCGGATCATCGCCGAAACCGGCGCCGGCCAGCATGGCGTGGCGACGGCCACGGTCTGTGCCCTCTTTGGCCTGCCCTGCACCGTTTATATGGGCGCCACCGACGTGGAGCGGCAGAAACCGAACGTGTTCCGCATGAGGCTGCTCGGCGCGGAGGTCGTGCCTGTGAGCTCCGGTGCCGCCACGCTGAAGGATGCGATGAACGATGCAATGCGCGACTGGGTCGCGAATGTGCATGACACGTTCTACATCATCGGCACCGCCGCCGGGCCGCACCCCTATCCTGAGCTGGTGCGCGACTTCCAATGCATCATCGGCAATGAGGCGCGCGAGCAGTTGATGGAGGCCGAGGGCCGCCTGCCGGATGTCGCCATCGCCGCCGTGGGTGGCGGCTCGAACGCCATCGGGCTGTTCCACCCGTTCCTGGATGAGCCGTCGGTCAGGCTTATCGGCGTCGAGGCAGCGGGCAAGGGCATGGACACGCATGAGCATGCCGCCAGCCTGAATCGCGGCCGCCCTGGCGTGCTGCACGGCAACCGCACCTATCTGCTGCAGGATGAGGACGGGCAGATATTGGAGGCGCATTCCATCTCCGCCGGCCTGGATTATCCGGGCATCGGGCCGGAGCATAGCTGGCTGCACGACATCAAGCGCGTTGACTATGTCGGCGTCACCGATGACGAGGCGCTCTCTGCCTTCCAGCTCTGCGCCCGCACGGAAGGCATCATCCCGGCGCTGGAATCCGCCCATGCCATCGCGCATGTGGTGAAGCTGGCGCCGACCCTTGATAAGGACAAGATCATCCTGCTCAACCTCTCCGGCCGGGGAGACAAGGATATCTTCTCCGTCGCCAAATATCTGGGAACCGAGCTATGAGCCGCATCGCTGGCGTGTTCGCCGCCCTGCGCCAGGCAGGACGCGGCGCGTTGATCCCGTTCGTCGAAGCCTATGATCCGGACCGCGCCACCTCCCTGACCCTGCTGAAGGGCATGGCGGCGAACGGCGCGGATATCATCGAAATCGGCATGCCATTCACCGATCCGATGGCCGACGGCCCCACCATCCAGGCCGCCGGGCGGCGCGGGCTGTTGGCCGGCGCCACGCTGAAGGGCGTGCTGGGGCTGGTGCGCGAATTCCGGCGGGAGAATAACCACACCCCGCTGGTGCTGATGGGCTATCTCAACCCCATCCTCTCCTATGGCGTGAAACCCTTCTGCGAGGATGCCGCCAAGGCCGGGGTGGACGGGCTGATCATCGTCGATTTGCCGCCGGAAGAGGCGGATCTGGTGCTGCCGGATGCCAGCGCGAATGAGCTGGACGTGATCCGGCTCATCGCGCCCACCACCTCCGATGCGCGGCTGAAGCAGGTGCTCGCGGGCTCGTCGGGCTTTGTCTATTACGTCTCCATCACCGGCATCACCGGCACCCGCACCGCCTCCGCCGCCGATCTGGCGCGCGACATTCCGCGCATCCGTGCCGCGACGGACCTGCCGATCGCCGTGGGGTTTGGCGTGCGCACGCCCGAGCAGGCGGCCACCGTGGTGGCCCATGCGGATGCGGCGATCGTCGCCTCCGCGTTGATCGACAAGCTGTACAAGGAAAACGCCGACGCGGTGCTGCGCGATGTGCTGGCCCTCTCAGAGGGCGTGAAGGGCGTGCGCAAGGCGGCATAAAAGGCAAGGCAGCGCGGGAGAGGCAATCCATGGGTTTCATCAAGCCGATCACCGAACGGCTGAACACGGGCCGGAAGCCCCCCGCCAGCCGCTATGCGGATTTTTCCGGCGTCAATCACCGGCCGGATATTCCGGACCAGTTCCGCATTCGCGATGAGAACGGCCAGACCTACGTGAAATTCGGCGACCCGGCCGCCTGAGGCCATACCTGAAAGACTGAAAAAGGCCCCGGCGCGGGAAACGCCGGGGCCTTTTTCACGAGCCGGTTTTCAGCAGCCTTGGGTCAGGCCCGGTCAGTGCCAGCCGCCGTGGTCGCCGTGCCAGCCGCCGCCGTGCCAGCCTCCGCCATAACCATGGTCATGCCAGCCACCGGGGCCATACCAAACGCAGCCTGACAGGCCGAGAAGCATCAAGGGAAGCAGAATCAGTTTTTTCATGGGCCCTCACATGCGGCGGCACCAATGCCTGCGCAACCTTCATCCTGTTGATAACACTGAAAAATATTCTTAATTTTCAGCCATCAGCGGCGTTGGCCGATGGCCTTGCCCCAGCCCCCGCCCGCCACCGGAAATGGCAGCGCCATGGCTTTATTGGCCGGGGCCGGCATAGGGCTGCGGCCCATTGCCCGGCGGGGGCGTGTCATTCTGCGGCAGCATGGCGCCGGAGCCATATGAGTAAGGCTGACCGTTGGGACCGCCTGCGCGCCCGTACCAGACGCAGCCCGACAGCCCGGCAAGCAACAGCAAGGAAACAGGAAGACGCGTCTTCATTGATCCTCTCGTGAGCCGTGCCCGTGCGGAAAGCTTGTTCATCATGAGAGCGGCTGGCCTGGCGTGGGCGGGCTTCCATGCCCGCCGCCATTCATGACGCCATAATGCGTCTCGCCGCCGGAAGAGTGGCCACCATCGTGGGACTGACCGCCGCCGCCCTGCCAGCCGCCGCCATTACTGCCAGGCGGGTGCTGCCCGCCACCGGACGGAGAACCGCCACCGCCGCCATGCGAGCTACCGCCGCCATTACCGCCAAGCGGGTGCTGCCCGCCACCGCCGCCATTCCAGCCGCCACCGCCATTACCGCCAGGCGGGCGCTGCCCGCCACCCGGTGGAGGACCGCCACCACCGCCGTGCCAGCTACCACCGCCATGGTTGTCACCATCATTGTCATGACCGCCACCACCGTACACGCCGATGATGGTTGTGCCGCCTCCCACATAAGCGGGCGAAGCGCCATAATACCCGCCGGACGGCGCGTAATAGCCCGAGGAATAGCCACCGCCATATCCATAGCCGTAACCACCCGGTTCAGCGACACAGCCGGTCAACATCGTCGCAAGCAGCAAAGGGGCAAGAGCGCGTTTCATGGTCATAATATAGTGTGCCGCGCCATGGCTTCATTACGGCAACATTAGAGCAACCCCCAGGCAAAAAAGTCCGGGTTCTCCCAGCCCGGCTTGCCGTAGCGCAAGGGGGCGAAGCTGGCGGTGAGCACCGCGCCGCCCGCTGCCTCCAGCACCGCCTGCGGGGCGGCGGTGTCCCACTCCATGGTGCGGCCGAGGCGGGGGTAGAAATCCGCCACACCTTCCGCCAAACGCAGGAATTTCAACGCAGAGCCGATATTGGTGAGGTGCGCCACCTTGTGTGTGGCAAGGCAGGCAGCCAACTCGGGCGCATCCTGGTAATGGCGGGAGGCGAAGACCGTCAGCCCCTCGGCGGGCGCATGGCGGGCAGAGATTTTTTCCTCAAGCCCGCCACCGCGCCGCCGCCAAGCCCCCTGCCTCACCAGCCCGAAATGCAACTCGTCAAAGGCCGGTGATGCCACCGCTCCCAACACCGGCGCACCGTTCTCGATCAGCCCGATGCAAACCGCGAACTCATCCCGCCCGGCGGCGAATTCGCGCGTGCCATCCAGCGGGTCCACCAGCCAGTAGCGGGTGGCGGGCGCGGTGATGCGCCCGGCGGCGACCTCCTCCTCCGCCACCACGGGAATGTCCGGCACGGCCGCGCGCAGCCCGGCGGTGATCAGCGCCTCGGCCTGCTTGTCCGCCAACGTCACCGGCGTGGAATCAGCCTTATTTTCGACGATGAACCCCGCCGCGCGGATGGACCTTATGGCGGCGGCGGCCTCATCAGCGAGGCGCACAGCGAGGGTGAGAAGCTCATGCATGGGGTTTCTGTAACCCTGCCCTCGTGGCTGGCCAAGCCGAAATGCGGTGATATGGTTGTGACCAACAGATGACGGAGTGGTCGCATGGTCGAGATTTTGTTCGGGAAATTAACGCTGCCGAAGGATGGCGTGCTGGTGCTGCCGGTGGGCGAAGAGCTGCCTTTGACCGGCGAGGCCGCCATGCTGGACGAAACGCTGGGCGGCAGCCTGAGCAAGGCCATGGAAGCGGCGGCGTTCAAGGGCAAGGCCGGGCAGAGCCTGAACGTCTATAATGCCGGCCCCTACAAGTGCGTGCTGCTGATGGGCGCGGGCAAGGAGGATGCGCCCCGCCGCGCCGAGCTGCTGGGGGCTGCCATCGCCGCCGCTTTGGCCAAGGAGAGCGACGCCGCGATTCTTACCGACGGCTTCACCGCGGAGCAGGCGGCGGAGATCGGCCTGGGCGCGCGGCTGCGCGCCTATAAATTCGATAAATACCGCACCACCCAGAAGCCCGATGAGAAGGCCAAGCTCAAGACGCTGAAGCTGCTCACCGCCGCGCCGAAAGAGGCCGAGGCGGCCTGGGAGATCGCCGCCGCGGTGGCGGCCGGCGTGGAATTCACCCGCGACCTCGTGACCGAGCCCGCCAACGTGCTCTACCCGGCGGAATTCGCCGAGCGCACCGAAGGGCTGAAGAAACTGGGGCTGAAGATCGAAATCTTCGACCAGAAGGATCTCGAAAAGCTCGGCTTCGGCACACTGCTTTCCGTCAGCCAAGGCTCCGTGCGCGAGCCGCGCATGGTGGTGATGCAATGGCTCGGCGCCTGCGGCCATGGCGACGAGAAAAAAGGCGATGACAAGAAGGGCTCCAAGAAGCCGAAGGACCCGCTGGTGTTCGTCGGCAAGGGTGTCACCTTCGACACCGGCGGCATCTCCATCAAGCCCGCCGCCGGGATGGAGGACATGAAATGGGACATGGCCGGTGCGGGCACGGTGGCCGGGCTGATGGCGGCCCTGGCCGGGCGCAAGGCGAAGGTGGATGCCATCGGCCTTGTCGGGCTGGTTGAGAACATGCCCTCCGGCAGCGCCACCCGCCCGGGCGATGTGGTGAAGAGCTACGCCGGCAAGACGGTGGAGATTCTGAACACCGATGCCGAAGGCCGCCTGGTGCTGGCCGATGTGCTCTATTACGCGCAGGAGCGTTTCGCGCCGAAATTCATGGTCAACCTCGCCACCCTCACTGGCGCCATCATCGTCGGTCTCGGCCATGAATATGCCGGGCTGTTCTCCAACAATGACGAGCTGGTCGGCAAACTCACCGAGGCGGGCGAGGCGGTTGGCGAGAAGCTCTGGCGGATGCCACTCTCGAAGGAGGGCGAGGCCTATGACAAGGAGCTGGATTCCCCCATCGCGGACGTGAAGAATATCGGTGGCGGGCGCGCGGGCGGCTCCATCACCGCCGCGCAGTTCCTGCAGCGCTTCGTCAACAACACGCCCTGGGCGCATCTGGACATCGCAGGCACGGCCTGGGCCACGAAGGATGCGGGCGGTGACGCCAAAGGGCGCCACCGCCTTCGGCGTGCGCCTGCTGGACAAATTCGCCCGCGGGTTCGAGGGCTGACATGTCAGCCCCTGAACTGTTGATCGAAGCCATCCTGGGGGACCGGAACGATCCCGCTCTGGCCAAGAGGATTCACGATCTTGGCCATCATGGCGGGCGGATCGAGACGCTGGTTGTCAGCGCCGAGGACCTGCCCCGCCGGCGCTTCCACGCGCACACCGATTACGGCACGCCCTGCTTCGTGGCGCTGCCGCGCGACGTTGCCTTGACTGACGGTGCGGTATTGCACCTGACAGACCAGAGCGCCGTGGTGCTGAGGGTGGGCGCGCAGGACTGGCTGAAACTCCAACCCTTGAAGGACGGCGGGCTGGAGCTTGGCTATATGGCGGGCAATCTGCATTGGCGCGTGCGCTTTGAGGATGGCTGTTTGCTCGTGGCGGTCGATCATCCGCGTGAAACCTACCTCGCCCGGCTGCATGAGCTGGAGCATGCGGGCAAGGTGAAGGTTCTGGCGTGAGTGATCTGCTCGCCCTGCTGCGCGGCCTGCAATTTGCGGATGGGCAATTCCCCTCCGGCGGGTTCGCCTTCTCCTGGGGCATCGAGAGCCTGGCCGCTGACGGGCTGCTCACCCGCGCGGGCTGGCCGGATTTTCTGGCCGGGCAGATGGAGCATCGCTGGGCGCCGCATGACCGGCCCTTGATCGCCCATGCGTTTCGCGCGGCCCGCGACCATGCGGCGCTGGTTGAGCTGGACGAGCTGGCGGAGGCGCTCTCCATCGCCTCCGCCGCCAGGCTTGGCTCGCGCCGGGCCGGAGCGGCCCTGCTCGGCACCCATGCGCGGCTTGGCACGCCGGGCGCCGCTGAGTACCGCGCGCTGGTGACGGCTGAGACCACCCCCGGCCATCTGCCGGTGGTGATGGGGCTGGTGCTGGCCGGGGCGGGGCTGGATTTGCAAACCGCTTTGGCCGTCTCTGCCCATAGCAGCGCGCAGTCTCTGGGCTCGGCGGCCGTGCGGCTGGGGCTCATCGGCGCGCTGGATGCGCAGAGCGCGCTGCAGCGCCTGCAGCCGCGCCTCTCGGAGCTGATCGCCGACCCCCATCCCGCCCGTGGACGATATCGGCAGCTTTACCCCGCTGACCGACATCGCGATGATGCGCCACCCCTTCCAGCAACAGCAGCTTTTCTCCAATTAGCGACTGTCGCAAGAAAAGACTTTGAACTAGGTTTCAAAAGTTTTTTGGTGCCGCTTTTTTTCAAAAAAGCGGCGAAGGGCGCCCCCAAAAACTTTTGATTTTTTGAAATCACACCGGAGTCCACGATGAATCTAAGCCCCACCGAGCTTGAGCGCCTGACCATCTTCACGGCGGCCGAGCATGCGCGGCGGCTGAAGGCGCGTGGCGTGAAACTCTCCCACCCCGAGGCGGTGGCGCTGATCGCCGATGAGATGCTGCTCGCCGCGCGCTGCGGGCAGGCTTATGAGGATATCGTGAACATGGCGGCATCGCTGCTCACCCCCGCCGATGTCGAACCCGGCGTGCCCACCCTTGCCGAATTCATCGCCGTCGAGGCGAGCTTTCCCGAAGGCACCAAGCTCGTCATCGTCTTCCGCCCCATCGCCGATGGGCAGGAGGATGAAGACGTGGAGGTGCCCGGCGAGATCATCGCCGCCGAGGGCGAGATTGAGCTGAACGAAGGCCGCCAGCGCATCGAGATCGAGGTGCTGAACACAGGCGACCGCGACATCCAGGTGCGCAGCCACGCGCATTTCTTCGAAACCAACCCGGCGCTGGACTTCGACCGCCGCGCCGCCTTCGGCTTCCGGCTGGATGTCGCCTCCGGCTCGGGCGTGCGCTTCGAGCCCGGCATCTCCCGCAAGGTGACGCTGGTGGCGATGGCGGGGGACCGCATCGTGCAGGGCCAGGGCGGGCTGACGCGCGGGCGGCTGGATGATCCGGACATCGCGGCTTCTGCCTTGGAAGCGGCCCGCGCACGCGGCTATCGGGGGGCTTGAACCATGGTGAAGATCACCCGCGCGGATTACGCCGCCACATTCGGCCCCACCAAGGGCGACATGGTGCGGCTGGGCGATACCGGCCTGCTGGCCGAGATCGAGCATGACTACACGGTTTATGGCGATGAGCTGACCACCGGCGCCGGCAAGGCCATGCGCGATGGCGAAGGCTTCCAGACCACCGGCACCCGCGCCTCCGGCGCGCTGGACGCGGTGGTGCAGAACGCCACCATTTTCGACCCCGTGCTCGGCATCGTGAAGGCCGATATCGGCATCCGCGACGGCCGGATCGTCGGCATCGGCAAGGCGGGCAATCCGGACATCATGGCGGGCGTTCACCCGGATCTGCGCTGCGGCCCCAACACCGCCGTGCATCATGGCGAGCCCTACATCATCACCGCCGGGGCCATTGAAAGCCACGCGCATTTCCTCTGCCCGCAGCAGAGCGACCACGCGCTGGCGGGCGGCACCACCACCATCATCGGCATGTCGCCGGGGCCGTATTTCGATGTCAGCTGCTCCGGCCCGGAGATTCTAGGACAGATCCTCCAGGCGGCGGAGTTCTCGCCGCTGAATTTCGGCTTTCTCGGGCGCGGCTGTTCGGACCCAGGCGCGGTGGAGGAATCCGTCTCCGGCGGCGCGCTGGGCGTGAAAATCCATGAGGATTTCGGCGCCTCCGGGGCCGTGATCGATGGTTGCCTCATCGCCGCCGACCGCCATGATTTCAGCGTCTGCCTGCATACGGACACGATCAACGAATACGGCTTCTGCGAGGATACGATCCGCGCCATTGCGGGCCGTTCCATCCATATGTTCCATACGGAAGGGGCCGGTGGCGGCCACGCGCCGGACCTGCTGCGGGTGAACGGCTTTGCCAATGTGCTGCCCGGCTCCACCAACCCCACCAACCCCTTCACCGCCTATGCGCTGAATGAGGGGTTGCCGATGACCATGCTGGCGCATGCGATGAACTGGCGGCTGGCCGAAGACCTCGCCTTCGCGGAATCGCGCGTGCGGCCGCAGACCATGGCGGCGGAGGATCTGCTGCACGACATGGGCGCCATCTCCATCTTCTCGACCGACAGCCAGGGCATGGGGCGGCTGGCCGAAAACGTCGCCAAATGCTGGCAGCTTGCCAGCGTGATGAAGAAGCGCCTGGGCCGTTTGCCTGAGGAAAAAACCGCGCGCGCGGATAATGAGCGCATCAAGCGCTATCTCGCCAAGCTCACCATCAACCCGGCCATTGCGGCGGGGATTGATGCGCATGTCGGGTCCATCCAGCCCGGGCGCATGGCGGATCTGGTGTTCTGGCCGCGGGCGAGCTTTGGCATCAAGCCGCGCGTGGTGATGAAGAACGGCTTCATCGTCTGGGCCACCTGCGGCGACGCCAATGGCAGCATGATGGATAGCGAGCCGAACATTCAGCGCCCGATGTGGGGCAGTTTGGGCGGCTCGCCCGCCACGCTCGGCGTGACCTTCGTCTCGCAACTCGCCATCGAGGCGGACCGGCACCGCAAGCTGGCGCTGCGCAAGGCGTTCGTGCCCATCGCCAGCACCCGCCAGCTCGGCAAGACCGACATGCTGCATAACAACGCCTTGCCGAATATCGAGGTGGACAGCGAAACCTTCGAGGTTCGCGCCGATGGCAAACCGCTCACCGGCGAGCCGGCGGCGCATGTGCCGCTGAACCGCACCTACATGCTGCGATGACCCTGCCCTGCCAGCTTGATCTGAGTTTTGCCCCCGGCAGCCGCGGGCGGACGATTCTGGCGGAGCGGCGCGCGAGCTACCCTTACAGCATCACCGCGCCGATCATTCAGGCTGACGGCACGGCACGACTCACGCTGCAATCCATCTCCGGCGGGCTCTATGGCGGCGAAACGCTCAGCCAGCATGTCAGGCTGGGCGCAGGCGCCTCTGCCCGGCTGGTGCAGCCCGCCGCCACCACCGTGCGCCGCCGGGCGCAGGCGGGCCCGGCGCGGCAGAGCATCAGGCTGGAGGCTGGTGCCGGGGCGCGCCTCATCTACGCCACCCGCCCGCTGATCATGCTGCCCGGCTCGGCATTGCGGCAGGATTGGGAGATCAGTCTCGCTCCTGGCGCGCTTGTGGTTCTGTGGGACGGCTTCGTCAGCCACAGCCCGAAGGGCGAGGCGCCGGACTGGTCCCTCACCTCCCGCCTCACCGCCCGCACGGCTGAGGGCAAGCTGCTGGCGGCGGAGCGCATGGCTGTGGACGGCGTTTCACTAGGCAACGGCTTTCAAGGCATGGCAGGCAGCTTCAGCGCCTTCGGGAAATTCTGGGGCTTGGGCCTCGCGGCCGGACTTGCCCCGGCGGAAAGATTATTGCGCGGGCTTGATAACATCCGCACCGGCATTACCACACTTCCCGGCAGCGCGGGATTCACCATCGCCCTCGCGGCGCAGGATGGCGGCGCCCTGAGCGCGGCGATGGAAAAAATTCTGGCCCGGCTGGAAGAGCCATCATCGCGGTGAACCGCTTTGCGGACTCGCTCTGAGACCACGGCCCCTATGCGCCCCCAAGGTTACACCACCGGCCGCAGCGTAATGCGCCGCCCCTGCCCGGCCACGCTGGCGATGCGCCCGCCCTCGGCGGCGGAGAGCATCACCATATCGCCCTCGGCCATCAGGTCCGCCGCATCGGCGAAATAACCGGGGTTGGCGGCCTCGGCCAGATTGTCGTTGCCCGCCTTGTAGTGCCAGAGCGTGAAGCCATTGGCATAGGCCAGCACCGAGAGGTTGCGCAGCGTGAAGGACATGAGCCTTGTTCCTTTCTCAAAATACTTAAAGTTGTGTAATGCGTAGGTTTGTATTCCTATTAAAAGAACATAACAAGAACAAAATGAGCGTCACCCGAAAAATTCGGACAAAATTCCTATTTCATCTTCCTCTCCTCAGCAAAACGATTTAGGTTTTTGAACTTGCAGGATTGACCGGTTGAGCCATGCGGCATGACGATATCTGGCGGGCGATCGATACGCTGGCGGCGGAGCGCGGGCTCTCGCCCTCCGCGCTCGCGCGCCAGGCCGGGCTGGACCCGACAAGCTTCAACCTCTCCAAGCGGCGCACGAGCGATGGCAAGCTGCGCTGGCCCTCCACCGAGAGCATCGCGAAGATCCTCGATGCCACGGGCGCGCGGCTGGAGCATTTCTCTGCCCTGGTGAATGGCGCCCGCGCGATCCCCGAGGTGCGGCTGAAGGGGCGCAACCGGCTGCCGCTCATCGGCATGGCACAGGCGGGCGCGGAAGGGTTTTTCGATGATGGCGGCTACCCCGCCGGGGCGGGGTGGGATGAGGTGGAACTGCCCAGCGTGGCGGATGTGAACGCCTATGCCTTGAGCATCAGCGGCGATTCGATGCAGCCGGTCTACCGGCCGGGCGATACCATCATCGTCTCCCCGGCGGCACCGGTGCGCCAGGGGGACAGGGTGGTGTCACGCACCAAGCATGGCGCAGTGATGGCCAAGCTGCTGCTGCGCCGCACGGCCGGGCGGATAGAACTCGGCAGCCTGAATCCTGAATTTCCAGATCTGCGCTTTCAGGCCAGCGAGATCCTATGGATGCACCGGATTATCTGGGCGAGCCAATAAAAGCCTCAGTGCCAATGGCCGTGACCGCCCCAGCCCCACCAGCCGCCAACCACAACCGGCGCCGGCTGCACCACCACCGGCGCGGCGTAATAGCCTGAGCTGTAGCCATAGCCGGACGGATAATACACGCAGCCCGCAAGGCCGGCGGCCGCCAGGGCCAGAAGCGCCACGCGGCGCAAAGTGGTGAAGGGTTTGTTTGCGGTTCCGTTAATCATCTTGCCAATCCTCGTCGCAATCGCGGCACGTTCTTAAACTGGTAGATATATACTGCCCTTTTGCGGCGCCATTGCGGCGGCAATCTTACTGGAATGTAAGACATTGCAACATTGACGGCCGCATTTCGGACATGGCTTCTACCTAGCTTCCACCGCAGGCCAGCTTCGACAACTGGCGGCCAAAGCATAACCAGGGATTCCCACACATGGCTTCACGATCCTTCAAGCCGTCCCGTGCGATGGGGCTCGCCGCCGCGCTGACTCTGGGCCTTTCCGGCCTCGCGCAGGCGCAGCAAATGCACCAAGCCCAGCCGCATCGGATAATGGCGCCGGCACACGACATGGCGAAGAAGAGGACTGAGCTGCACCACATCAGCGTCACGCAGCATCGAACCGTCACGCACCACATCACCGTGCGGCATAATGTGGTCCAGCACATGGCAGCGCGGCATATTGAGCCGCACCAGAGCATCCAGCAGCTTCCTATGCAGGACCACGGGCAGATGGCACCGCAGCACTAACCCGCTTGCCCACCCAGGCGGCGGCTGCGAGAATGCAGAATGGACAAGTCTGCCCTGCATCTCTCAAAGGCTGATCCCCGCCTGGGCGCATTGATCGCGCGGCTGGGGCCGCTGAAGCGTGAAAAGCCCGACCATGTGGAGCTTTATCACGCCCTGCTCTCAGCCATCGCGCATCAGCAGCTTCATGCCAACGCGGCCCGGGCGATCCTCGGCCGGCTGAAATCCGCCTGCGGGGATGCGTTTCCCACCCCCGCCACGCTTCTGGCCATGCCGGATGATACGCTGCGCGGTTGCGGCTTTTCCGCCTCCAAGATGGCGGCGATTCGCGATGTGGCGGCCAAGGCGGCGGACGGCACCATCCCCTCACGCACCCGCGCGCTGCGCCTCTCGGATGAGGCGCTGATCGAGCGCCTGACCAGCATCCGCGGCGTGGGCCGCTGGACGGTGGAGATGCTGCTGATTTTCACGCTGCGCCGGCCTGATGTGTTTCCGGTCGACGATTTCGGCGTGCGCGAGGGATACCGGCTTCTGCACGGGCTGGAGCAGCAGCCAAAACCAAAGGCCTTTGCTGAAATCGGCAAAGCCTTCGCGCCCTACCGCACGCTGGCCTCGCTCTATCTATGGCGCGCGGCGGATGAGATGAAAAAACCCGGCGCGGCGCTGAGCAAGGCGTAAAAAAACTGCAAAAGAAATGCAGCCTTTTTTGTAAAAAAGGCTGCACCCAAAAAACTTTTAAAACTTAGTCCAACCTGCTCAGGGCAGATGCTTGGCGATGTAGGGCGGCAGCCAGAAGCTGGCCACATGCACCTGCGGGCTCCAGTAGCCGCTCTTGCCCGCAATGCCCGCCGCCTCTGCGCGCTTTGCGATTTCCTCAACGCCATGCTGCGTCTGTTTCGGGTCCTTGCCCGCCCAGCCCAGCGTCATGTAGCCGCCCACATAGGTCGGCACCGCCGCCACATAGGCCGAGACATAAGGGAAGAACTTCTTGCGGCGCACGGAGGTGTCATGCAGCTCATCGGCCTGCATGAAGGGCACGCCGCACTGATTCACGATCAGCCCGTCATCGCTGAGAATGCGCGCGGCGTTCTCGTAGAACTCGTCGGTGAACAGAACTTCACCCACGCCGATCGGGTCGGTGGAATCGACGATGATCACGTCGAAGGAACCGGTCGGCGCCTTCTTCACGTAATCGATGCCATCGCCCACGATCACTTCCGCGCGCGGGCTCGTCCAGGCATCGCCGCCGATGCCGGGCAGGAATTCCTTGGAGAGGCGGATCACCTCGCCGTCGATCTCCGCCATCACCGCGCGCTCGACGCCCTTGTGCATCAGAACATGCTTGAGCACGCCGCCATCGCCCGCGCCGATGATCAGCACGTTCTTGGCATTGCCATGCGCCAGCAGCGGCACATGGGTCAGCATTTCCTGATAGACGAACTCGTCACGCTCGGTGATCTGGATCACGCCATCCAGCGTCAGCACGCGGCCATGGCTGGTGGTCTCGAACACGCCGATATCCTGAAAGTCGCTTTTCACCCGCGCCAGCTCGCGCACCGTTTTGAAGCGCTGGCCCCAATCGGGGTAGAGCGTCTCGTTCAACCAAGTCTCGGCCATGGGCACACCTCATGTGTCAGGGCCAGCGCCGGGAAAAGCCAAAGCTCTTCCCAGCCGCCGGGCCAGCTCAAGATTGTTCAGGAAGGATGGAGCCATGCGGCAGCGCCGCCCGGCATTACGCGATCAGGCCGCGCTTCTGCTCGTTGATCTGGATATGGCTCGGGCTGAAGGCTTCCTTCAGGAAGGGGATCAGCTTGTACGGGTCGCAGCAGCCGCACATGAACACGTCCAGAGCCGCGAAGCCGCGCTCGGGCCAGCTATGGATGGAGATATGGCTCTCCGCCAGCACCACAACGCCGGACACGCCGCCATTGGGCTCGAAATGATGGAAATGGTGATGCAGGATGGTTGCACCAGCCGCCAGCGCGCCGTTGCACAGCGTCTGGTCGATCAGCTGCGGGCTGTCGAGATTGGAGGCACCCCACAGATCAATGATCAGGTGCATGCCGGCGTATTTCACGCCGTCCTTCTCGACATAATAGTCCTTCTGCGGCTCCTGGGAGACCATGGAAATCGTCTGGTTTTCGCTCGGAGACTCCGAGACCATCCCCAGTTGGGCAAGTGCGTTCATTTCGAACCCCCTAACTAGTAGACAGCCTGTAGAACGCAGCACCGCGCTGCGCCCCCCTGGGCCACTGTGGGGGCGGCTTATGAGGCCAACCCCCCCTGGATGCAAGTGATATTTTCATGAGGGCTCTGAAAAATTTTAACCCCTGCCCTGCGTTGGCGGAGCAGGGGTTTTTCACGAAAGCTTAAAGCAGGAGACTGGCAATTTTCAGTTACTCTGCTGCTTCCAAATACGCCTCCAGCGGCGCGCAGGAGCAGACGAGGTTGCGGTCGCCATACACATTGTCCACCCGCTTCACGGGCGGCCAATATTTCTGAACCGCAACATAAGGCAGCGGGAAGGCCGCCACCTGACGGGAATAGGCATGCGCCCACGCCTCCGCCATCACCTCGGCGGCGGTGTGCGGGGCGTTTTTCAACGGATTGTCATCCTTCGGCAACCTGCCTGCGGCAACAAGCGCGATCTCGCCCGCAATGCTCAGCATCGCGTCGCAGAACCGGTCCAGCTCGGCCTTGTCCTCGCTCTCGGTGGGCTCGATCATCAGCGTGCCCGCCACCGGCCAGGACATTGTGGGCGCATGGAAGCCGTAATCGGCCAGGCGCTTGGCGATATCCTCCACCTGCACGCCGGAATTGGCGGCAAAGCCCCGGCAATCGACGATGCATTCATGCGCCACCCGCCCATGCTCGCCCCGGTACAGAATGGGGTACGCGCCCTGCAGCCGGGTGGCGATGTAGTTGGCGTTCAGGATCGCCGCCTTGGTGGCCTGGGTGATGCCCTGCGGCCCCATCAGCCTGATATAGGCGTAGGGAATGGGCAGGATCAGCGCCGAGCCGAACGGCGCCGCCGAAACCGGGCCATAGCCCGTTTCGGGCCCGGCATCCCCACGCAGCGGATGGCTGGGCAGATGCGGCGCCAGATGCGCCGCCACGCCGATGGGCCCCACCCCCGGCCCGCCGCCGCCATGCGGGATGCAGAAGGTCTTGTGCAGGTTCAGATGGCAGACATCCGCGCCGATATTGGCCGGGCTGGTCAGCCCCACCTGGGCGTTCATGTTGGCGCCGTCCATATAGACCTGCCCGCCCGCCGCATGCACGGCCTGGCAGATGTCGCGGATCGCGGTCTCGAACACGCCATGGGTGCTGGGATAGGTGATCATCAGCGCCGCGATCCGGCGCCCATGCTCCTCGACCTTCTTGTGCAGGTCGGCGACATCCACATTGCCGTTCTTGTCGCAGGCCACCACCACCACCTTGTAGCCCGCCATGGCGGCGGAGGCCGGGTTGGTGCCATGGGCGGAGGCCGGGATGAGGCAGATGTTTCGCTCCCCCTCGCCGCGCGATTCATGCCAGGCGCGGATGGCCAGCAGCCCGGCATATTCGCCCTGCGCGCCGGAATTGGGCTGCAGCGACACGGCGGCAAAACCGGTGACCTCGCAGAGCAGCGCGGCCAGCTCGTCGATCAGCTGCTTGATGCCCTTGCGTCTGCTCAGGCGGCGCGAACGGATGCAGGGTCGAAAATTCCGGCCAGGTGATCGCCGCCATCTCCACGGCGGCGTTCAGTTTCATCGTGCAGGAGCCAAGCGGAATCATCGAGCGGTTGAGCGCGACATCCTTGTCCTCCAGCCGCTTCAGATAACGCAGCATGCCATGCTCGGAATGATGGGCGCTGAACACCTCCTCCGTGCAGAAGCCGCTCTTGCGCGCCAACGCGGCGGGGATGGAGGGCTGCGCCTCGGCCAGCCTCGCGCCGAACAGCGCGGCCAGCGCCTCCAGCTCGGCCGCGCGTCACCGTCTCATCCAGGGCGATGCCCAGCCCCGTTTCGTCGATCCGGCGCAGATTGAACCCGGCGTCCTCGGCCGCGCGCATCAGCGCCTCCGCCTTGGCCCCGGCCTCGATCGCCAGCGTATCGAAAAACGCGTCGTGGCGCAGGGCGAATCCGGCCTTGCGCACCGCCTCGCCCAGCAGCCGCGCCTGCAGGTTCACCCGCCGCGCGATGGTCTTCAGCCCCTCCGGCCCGTGCCAGGCGGCGTAGAAACCGGCCATCACCGCCAGCAGCACCTGCGCTGTGCAGATATTGCTGGTCGCTTTCTCACGGCGGATATGCTGCTCGCGCGTCTGCAAGGCGAGGCGCATGGCCGGCCGCCCGGCGGCATCAACGGAGACGCCCACCAGCCGCCCCGGCATGGAGCGCTTGAAGACGTCCTTGGTGGCGAAGAACCCGGCATGCGGGCCGCCAAAGCCCATCGGCACGCCAAAGCGCTGCGAGGAGCCCACCACGATATCGGCGCCCATCTCACCCGGCGGGGTTAACAGCGTCAACGCCAGCAGATCGGCGCAGACGATGCTCATCGCCCCGCAGGCTTTGGCCGCGCCGATCTCCGCGCTCAGATCCCGCACCTCGCCGGTGGAGCCGGGGTAATTCAGCACCACCGCGAACGGCTTGGCCCCGGCGATCGCCTCGATATCCCCCGGCGCGAAATCCACCATCTCCCAGCCATGCGGCCAGGCGCGGGTGGCGATCACGGCGCGGGTTTGCGGATGCACATCCCGGGCGATAGCGATCACCTTGCTGCCCATCTTGCTCAGCGCATGGGCCATGGCGACACCTTCCGCCGCCGCCGTCGCTTCATCCAGCAGCGAGGCGTTGGCGATTTCCATGCCCGTGAGCGAAGTGATCATGGTCTGGAAATTCAGGATGGCCTCCAGCCTGCCCTGGGAGATTTCCGCCTGATAGGGCGTATAGGCCGTGTACCAGCCCGGATTCTCCAGCACGTTGCGGCTGATCACCGGCGGGGTGATGGTGCCGTGATAGCCCAGCCCGATGAGGGATTTCTTCACCACGTTGCGGCTGGCCAGCCCGCGCAGCAGCGCCAGCACGGCGGCCTCATCCTGCGCCTCCGGCAGCGCCAGGGTGGCGTTGGTGCGGATGCTCTCGGGGATGGTCTGCGCGATCAACCCGTCCAGGCTCGGCACGCCGACGGCTTTCAGCATCGCGGCGATCTGCGCCTCATCCGGCCCGATATGGCGGCCGACAAAACTGTCCCGCCGCTCCAGCGCGGCAAGTTCGGATAAAGCGTTCACGCCAGCGTCCCCAGAAATTCGTCATAGGCCGCGCGGTCGAGCAGCTCGGTCAAAGACGCCGGGTCCTGCAGCCGGAGCTTGAAGAACCAGCCCTCGCCCTCGGCCTCGGCATTCACCTTGGCGGGTTCATCCACGATGGACTGGTTCACCTCCGCCACCGTGCCGGAGAGCGGGGCGTACACGTCGGAGGCGGCCTTCACGCTCTCCACCACCGCGCAGGCCTCGCCCTTGGCCACGTTGCGGCCCGGCTCCGGCAGCTCCACGAACACAATGTCACCCAGCGCATTCTGGGCGTGGTCAGTGATGCCGATGGTGGCCAGCCCGTCCGCCCCCACGCAAACCCACTCATGATCCTTGGAGAAAAAAATCTGGGACATTGGAAGCCTTCCTTTCAGCGGACGTAGTTATGAGGAACGAAGGGCAGCGCCGTGACCTTTCCGGCCAGCGGCTTGTCGCGCACGATTAAATCGAGCGCCTTGTCGATTTTGGCGGAATCGGACCGAACATAGCCGAGCGCGATGGGCGCGTTCAGAGTGGGGGAAAACACGCCCGAAGTGACGCGCCCGATGCTCTCGCCGCCCGGCAGCCTGATCTCGGCCCCGGCGCGGGCGGGGGCGCGGCCGTCCAGCCGGATGCCGACCAGCGTCTCGGCCGTGCCCTCGGCCAGCGCCTTGCTCACGGCTCCGGCCCCCAGAAAATGCCCTTCGGCCAGGCGTTTCCTGGAGAGCGCAAAGCCGAGACCCGCCGCAACCGGGTTGGTGCTTTCATCAATGTCATTGCCATAAAGGCAGAGCCCGGCCTCCAGCCGCAGCGAATCGCGCGCCCCCAGCCCGGCCGGAATCGCGCCACGGGCGAGCAGCAGTTCGGCAAGGGCCTCGCCATCCCAACCGGCGCAGCCGATCTCGAACCCATCCTCCCCGGTATAACCGGAGCGGGTGACGATGCAGTCAATCCGGTCAATTTTCAGGGCGGCGGCGTCCATGAATTTCAGCCCCGCCGCCTCGGGCAGAATTTCCACCGCCTTCGGCCCTTGCAGGGCCAGAAGCGCACGGTCGAAATGCGTGGTCACCGCGACGCCATGGCCGCGCATATGGGCGACATCGGCCTCTTTCCGGCTGGCATTCAGCACCAGTTGGATATGCGGCCCGAGATTGGCCACCATCAGATCATCCAGAATCCCGCCTGCCTCATTCAGCAGCAGCGTATAGCGCTGGCGGCCCGGCTTCAGCCCGGCGATCTCGCCCGGCACCAAGCGGGAGAAGGCTTCGATTTCAGCGATCTCGGCCTGGCCCATATGGGAGACGTCGAACAAGGCAGCGCCTGTGCGGCAGGCCGTATGCTCGGCGATAATGCCCTGATATTGCAGCGGCATCTCATAACCGGCGAATTCCACCATGCGCGCGCCAAGCCGACGGTGCAATGCATCCAATGGTGTCTTGGCCAAGGCTCATCCCCCAATTGTCAGTCCACCCGGCTAACACCGCCGGAAGCGCTGACCCCCCTCTGTCTTGAAACCTGAGAAATTCGGGCTGACCTTGAAAGGTGCAGACCCTTGACCCCGTCGGTGCGGCGGGGGCTCCCGCCGGCTTTCCAGAGTGCCCGTGACGATCCGCAGCCCTTTTTGCCTGAGCGATTCCGGGGGCCGGTTGCGCCTTCGGCGGCGGAAATCCTTGTTCCCGCTCTCTCCTGCGTCCGAATTAGGACGTTTCCTTTTTGCCCGAGGGCACATAATTTGCAAAGCTGTTTCTTACGCAGTTACAGAAAAACCAGATCGAGGCCTATTTTATGTTAGACAACACCCAGCCGGTCCCTGCCCTCGCGGTCGAGGACATCCATAAATCCTTTGGGACGGTGGAGGTGCTCAAGGGCGTGTCTCTCTCCGCCAATGATCAGGATGTGATTGCGATTCTCGGCTCCTCAGGCTCTGGCAAGAGCACCTTCCTGCGCTGCATCAACATGCTGGAAATGCCCGACAAGGGCAGCGTGTCGATCAAGGGCGAGAAAATCGAGATGCGGGAGGGCCGCCAGGGCCGCGCCTGCGCGAATCCGAAACAGCTGGAACGGCTGCGCTCCAGCCTCTCCATGGTGTTCCAGCAATTCAATCTCTGGGGCCACATGACGGTGCTGCAGAACGTGATCGAGGCGCCGGTGCATGTGCTGAAGCTGGATAAGAAAACCGCCATCGCCCGGGGCGAGGCGATGCTGGAGAAGGTCGGACTCTCGGGCAAGCTCAACGCCTTTCCCGCCCATCTCTCCGGCGGGCAGCAGCAGCGCGTGGCCATTGCCCGCGCCCTGGCGATGGAGCCGGAGGTGCTGCTGTTCGACGAGCCGACCTCCGCCCTGGACCCGGAGCTGGTGGGCGAGGTGCTGAAGGTGATGCGCGATTTGGCCAAGGAAGGCCGGACCATGCTGGTGGTCACCCATGAAATGGGCTTCGCGCGCGAGGTGGCGAGCCGGGTGATGTTTCTGCACAAGGGCCAGACCGAGGAGGAAGGCGCGCCGCACGAGATGTTCACCAACCCGCAGACGGCGCGGTTCAAGCAATTCCTGTCCAGCACATTGAAACACTGAGAGGCGATGGCGCGGGGCCGGCCGGCAAGCCACCTCGCGCCCCATATTTCAAGGCGGCTGGAAAGCTTACAAACAATGTTTCCTGGCTCGACAGTCCGCCAGCCCTCGGCGCTGGTCCATGTGCTGCTTGTGGAGGATGAGGAGATCATCCGCGTCATGCTGGCCGAGGCGCTGTGCCGTCACGGGCTGACCGTGACGCAGGCGGCCAATGCGGATGAGGCGTGGCATGTGCTCGAATCCGGCGCGGCGGTGGACCTCGTTTTCTCCGATGTCACGATGCCGGGCTCCATGAGCGGCATAGAGCTTTTGCGCCGGGTGCGCGGGGCGTTTCCACATATCAAGCGGGTGCTGACCTCGGGCAATCCTGGCATTGAGACCCTCTCCGATTTGGGGCTGGTCCTGCCGAAGCCGTTCCAGCTGGAGGCGGCGGTGCGCGTGGCCCTGGGGGCGCTGGGCTTGACCGCCTAAGCCCGCCCCGCGCCACGGCGCGATGGCTGCCCCGCAACAATCGCAAAACCCGTTGTTAAATCAAGGCGCCGCCCCCTATCTTGAGGCAGGCTTGCGATAGTCAGGAATCAGGGACGAGCATGGCAGACGATCCGTATAAAATTCTGGGGGTGAAAAAGGAGGCGAGCGCGGAGGAGATCCGCTCCGCCTACCGGAAGCTGGCGAAGACGCATCACCCCGACCTCAACCCCGGCAACAAGGCGGCGGAGGAGAGGTTCAAAGCCGTCTCCGCCGCCTATGAGCTGTTGAGCGACGCGGAAAAGCGGGCAAAGTTCGACCGGGGCGAGATCGACGCCTCCGGGGCTGAGCGCGCATCGCAGCAATCCTGGCGGCACTATGCGGAAGGCGCGCCGGGCGAGCGCTACGCCTATTCAACCGGCGGCGGCGCGGGAGGGGCGGATTTCGAGGATCTCTTCGCCAATGTCTTCAACCAGCGTCCGCGCGGCCCAGCCAAGGGGCATGACCGCCATTACAGCCTGGAGGTCGCGTTTCTAGAGGCGGTGAGCGGCGTCACGCGGCGGATTACCCTGCCGGATGGCGGCACGCTGGATGTGAAGATTCCCCCCGGCACCGAGGAGGGCGATATTCTGCGCCTGCGCGGCAAGGGGGAGCCGGGCCTCCAGGGCGGCCCGGCGGGGGATGCGCTGATCGAGGTTCATGTCGCCCCGCATAAAGTCTACCGGCGGATCGGGCATAATATTCATATGGAGGTGCCGGTTACGCTGAAGGAGGCGGTGCTGGGCGCGAAGGTGACCATACCCACCCCGGCGGGCGATGTGGCGATGAGCGTGCGCCCAGGCACGGAGAGCGGCACCGAGATGCGGCTGCGCGGGCGCGGCGTGCCGGCCCACGGCAAGCATGCTGCGGGCGATCTGCACGTGAAGCTGAACGTGGTGGTGGGCCCGGCGGATGAGAAACTGAAGGCGTTTCTGCAAGGCTGGGAGCAGCCGGGCTTCAACCCGCGGGAGGGGATGAAATGATCAGTTTCGACGCCCTGCACATTGCCGGGCTGGAGGAGGCGGAGCTGGGGCGCTGGATCGAGGCCTCCTGGGTGCGGGCACGCGGAACGCGGGGCGCGTGGCAGTTTGAGGAGGTGGATGTGGCGCGGATCAGGCTGATCCATACGCTGCGCACGGAGATGGAAGTTGGCGAACCGGCGATGCCGGTGGTGCTGTCTCTGCTGGACCAGCTTTACGAGCTGCGGCGCAACGCGGCGCGGCTGAACGCGGCACTGGCCGAGCTGCCGCCAGCGGCGCGCGAGGCAATCCTCGCGAAGCTGAAAGAATAGGTCCAAAAGTTTTTTGGGGCCGCCCCTTTTTTCAAAAAAGGGGCGGGTTTTCGTGGGGGATTTTTGTAAAAATCCCCCCCAAAAAACTTTTTAAACCGAGAAATACTTCGCGTGGCTGTTCAGCACCACGATGGCGCTCGTCGATTGCTCGGGATGAAGCTGATACTCATCAGACAGTGAAAGCCCAATGCGCTCCGCGCCCAGAAGCTTCAGGATCTGCGCCTGGTCTTCCAGCTTCGGACAAGCGGGATAGCCGAACGAATAGCGCGAGCCGCGATAGCCCTGGGAGAGCATCTTCTCCATGTCGCGGTCATCCTCAGACGCGAAGCCAAGCTCCGCGCGGATGCGCTTATGGGTGTATTCCGCCAGCGCCTCGGCCATCTCCACCGACACGCCGTGCAGATAGAGATAATCCTGGTAGCGATTACCCTCGAACCATTCGCGCGCGACCTCGGAGGCACGCTGCCCCATCGTCACCGCCTGCAGGCCGATCACGCCGCGCCCATCCTCCACGTCGGGGAAGAAATCCGCGATGCATTCGCCATCCTGTTTCGGCTGGCGCGGCAGGGCGAAGCGGGCAACTTCGGTTGTGCCGTCTTCATCGAACAGGATCAGGTCATTCCCCTGCCCTGCCGCCTTCCAGTAGCCATAAACCGCTTGCGGACGCAGAATTTGTTCCGCCTCGCAGAGATCGAGCATGCGCTTCATCACCGGCCGCAGCTCCTGGCGCGCCCAGCCCATGAACTCCTCCAGGCTCTTGCCCTGCTTGCGAAAGCCCCATTGGAACTGAAACAGCGAACGCTCGTTCAGGAAAGGCACCACCGCCTTCGGCGCGGCCTCGATGAACTTTCGGCTCCCCCAGAACGGCGGGTTCAGCGCGGTCTCGTCATTGCGTTCAGCCGGCGGCGGCGGGTCTGCACCTCCTTGACGTCCACCGGCGCGAAGGCGCGCTCATCCGCCTGGCCGAGGCTGCGCTTGGTGTTGCGCGCCTTGCCCGCGCGCTTGGCCTGGATGGCGGCGAGATATTCATCGAAATCATTGCCGGTGACCTTGTCCATCAGATGCAGCCCGTCGAACGCATCGCGCGCATAGGCGACACGGCCTGAACGCGTAGGCGGCGACGCAATCATCCTCGACATAATTGCGCGTCAACGCGGCGCCGCCGAGCATCACCGGAATATCCAGCCCCTGGCGGGACATCTCCTCCAGATTTTCCCGCATCACCACGGTGGATTTCACCAGCAGGCCGGACATGCCGATGGCATGCGCCTTATGCTCTTTCGCGGCCGCGACCATGTCCGCCAGCGGCACCTTGATGCCGAGATTGACGACCTTGTAGCCGTTATTGGTGAGGATGATGTCGACAAGGTTCTTGCCGATGTCATGCACATCGCCCTTCACGGTGGCGAGCACGATGATGCCGCGCTCCTCGCCTTCCACCCGCTCCATCATCGGTTCCAGATAGCGCCACGGCGGCTTTCATCGTCTCGGCCGATTGCAGCACGAAAGGCAGCTGCATCTTGCCCGCACCGAACAGCTCGCCCACCACCTTCATCCCGTCCAGCAGGATGTTGTTGATGATCTCCAGCGGCTTGTGGGTTTTCAGCGCCTCGTCCAGCTCATCGTTCAGCCCCTTGCGGTCGCCATCGACGATACGGTCCTTCAGCCGTCCTTCCACCGTCTCGGCGCGCTTCTTCTTGGTCGCGTCCGCCGCCTTGCGGTCGGCGAAGATTTCCAGAAGCTTTTGCAGCGGATCGTAGCCCTCTTCGCGGCGGTCGAAGATCAGGTCCTCGCACACCTTCACCTCCGCCGGGTCGATCAGGTGCAGCGGGCGGATTTTGGACACATGCACGATCGCGCCGGTCATGCCGGCCTTCACCGCATGGTCCAGGAACACCGAGTTCAGCACCGCGCGCGCGGCGGGGTTGAGGCCGAAGGAGATGTTGGAGAGGCCGAGGATGATCTGGATGTCCGGGAATTTGTCCCGGATCATCCTGATCCCTTCCAAGCGTCCACAGGCCGAGCTTGCGGTCATCCTCATTGCCGGTGGCGATGGTGAAGGTGAGCGGGTCGATCAGCAGATCAGACTGCGGCAGGCCGTATTGGTTGCAGGCGAAATCCACCAGACGCTCGGCGATGCGCAGCTTATCTGCCGGGCTCCTTCGCCATGCCGACTTCGTCGATGGTGAGTGCGATGACCGCGGCGCCGAATTTTTTGGCCAGCTTCAGGCGCTCTTGGGCATGGTCCTCGCCATCCTCGAAATTGATCGAATTGATGATCGGCTTGCCGCCATGAAGCTTCAGCGCCGCCTCGATCACCGGGGTCTCGGTGGAATCGATGACCAGAGGCGCGTTCACCGAGGAGGTGAAGCGGGTGATGACCTCGTTCATCTCGGCGGTTTCGTTGCGGCCGACGAAGGCGGTGCAGATATCGAGCGCGTTGGAGGCTTCCGCCACCTGCTCGCGGCCCATGGCCACGCAGCCATCCCAGTCATGCGGCTTCCTGCAGCTCGCGCCATTTTTTCGAGCCATTGGCGTTGCAGCGCTCGCCGATGGAGAAATAGCTGTTCTCCTGGCGCAGCGGCGTGGCGCCATAGAGGCTGGCGACGGACGGCACCCAGATAGAATTTGCGGGCGACGGGCGCGGGGCGCGGATTGCCCAGCCGTCTTCAGCATCGCCGTCCAGCGCCTGGATATGCGGGATGGAGGTGCCGCAGCAGCCGCCGATGAGGTTCACCCCGTCCTCGACCACGAACCGCTCGACCCAGCTCGCCATCTCATCGCCCGCGGAAAGCGGGTAGTGGGTCTTGCCGTCCACCAGCTCGGGCAGGCCGGCATTGGGCTGGACGGAGATCTTGCCCGGCCAGTTCTGGGAGAGATAGCGCACATGCTCGGCCATTTCCTGCGGGCCGGTGGCGCAGTTCAGGCCCATCAGGGGCACGTCCAGCGCGTGGATGACGGTGGCGGCGGCGGCGATGTCGGGCCCGACCAGCAGCGTGCCGGTGGTCTCCACCGTCACCTGCACGAAGATGGGGATGTCGCTCTTGGCCGCCGCGATGGCGCGCTTGGCGCCGTTCACCGCCGCCTTGATCTGCAGCGTGTCCTGGCAGGTCTCGATCAGGATCGCGTCCACGCCGCCGGCGATCAGCCCCTGGGACTGGACGAAGAGCGCCTCCTCCAGCGGGTCATAGGCGATGTTGCCCAGGCTCGGCAGCTTGGTGCCCGGGCCGATGGAGCCGATGACCCAGCGCGGCCGGCCATCGGCAAAGCTCTCGGCGGCCTCACGCGCCAGCTCGCCCGCGATCTTGTTGATCTCGAAGGCGCGGTCGGCCAGCTCGAACTCGCCCAAGGTGATCGGGGAGCCGCCAAAGCTGTTGGTCTGCACCATGTCGGACCCGGCCGCGTAATAGCCGCGATGGATCTCGCGCACGATGTCCGGGCGGGAGAGGTTCAGCACTTCCGTGCAGTTTTCCTTGTCCCAGTAATCCTTCTCGATATCGAGGGTCAGGGCCTGGACGCGTGAGCCCATGCCGCCATCGCAGAGCAGGACGTTGCGGGACAGGGCTTCAAGCAAATGGAGACGTTTCGACATGCTTGTCAGATACACCTGACCATCCCTATCTCCAATGCATGGAAGCAGACCGGCGTATTCCTGTTTATATAGGCGGCGCTCCTGGCCCGGGCGATGCGGTGCTGGTGGAGGATGGGCACGCCCTGCCCGCCACCGGCCATGCGGTGCGGTTCGTGGCGCCCCGGCTTGGCCATCAGGCTGGCTGTTTCTGCTGCGCCGCGCGCGGCCCGGCGGCCAATGCCCTCTCCTCCCTGTACCGCGACCGGGCCATGGGGACGGCGCCGTTTTTCAGCCGGGTGTTCGTGCTCGCCTCCCTGCCCGGCGCGGCGGATGTAAAAGCCGCCCTGGAGCAGGACGCCGTGACCCGCGCGCGCTTCCGCCTGGCCGCCCCCTCGCCCGCCGGCTGACCCCACTGCACTGAAAATGCTGGGCTGCCACGCCTGACGCGAATTGTCCGGCGCGGCGAGTGGGGCTATGACCCGGAGCGCAATCTTTGTCCTTGGGAGAGGAATTATGGCCGAAACTTTCGATGTCATCGTGATCGGGTCCGGGCCGGGCGGCTATGTCTGCGCCATTCGCGCCGCGCAGCTCGGCTTCAAGGTCGCCTGTGTCGAGAAGCGCGCCACACTGGGCGGCACCTGCCTGAATATCGGCTGCATCCCCTCCAAGGCGCTGCTGCAATCCTCCGAGAATTTCCACGAGGCGGCGCACAGCTTCAAGGATCACGGCATCGAGATCGGCGAGATCAAGCTGGATCTGGCCAAGATGCAGGCCCGCAAGGGCGAGGTGGTGGGCGCCAACACCAAGGGCATCGAGTTCCTGTTCAAGAAGAACAAAGTCACCTGGATCAAGGGTGCCGCCAAGTTCACCGGCCCGAACGAAATCGAGGTCGAGGGCAAGGCCTACGGGGCCAAACACATCGTCATCGCCACCGGCTCCGACTCGGTGCCGCTGAAGGGCGTCGAGGTGGATGAGAAGCGCATCGTCACCTCCACCGGCGCGCTGGAGCTGGACAAGGTGCCGGGCCATATGGTGGTCATCGGCGGCGGCGTGATCGGGCTGGAGCTGGGCTCCGTCTGGCGCCGCCTGGGCGCCGAAGTCACCGTGATCGAGTTCCTCGACAAGATCACCCCGACCATGGATGGCGAGATCTCCAAGGCCTTCCAGCAGATCCTCACCAAGCAGGGTTTTGCCTTCAAGCTCGGCCACAAGGTGACCAGCGCCAAGGTCGAGGGCGAGAAAGTGACGCTGACGGTCGAGCCGGCCAAGGGCGGCGCGGCCGAGACCATCACCGCCGACGTGGTGCTGCTGGCCATCGGCCGCTTTGCCTATACCGAGGGGCTGAACCTGGCCGCCGCCGGGGTTGAGACCGATGAGCGCGGCCGCGTGAAGATCGGCCAGCATTTCGAGACCAACGTGCCGGGCGTGTACGCCATTGGCGACGTGGTGGCGGGCGCGATGCTGGCCCACAAGGCCGAGGAAGAGGGCGTGGCCCTGGCCGAGATCCTGGCCGGCCAGGCGGGCCATGTGAATTACGGCGCCATCCCGAGCGTGGTTTACACCTGGCCGGAGATCGCCTCCGTCGGCCAGACCGAGGAAGAGCTGAAGGCTGCCGGCGTGGCGTACAAGGTCGGCAAATTCCCCTTCATGGCCAATGGCCGCGCCCGCGCCATGGGCGCCACGGACGGCTTCGTGAAGCTGATCGCCGAGAAGGAGACCGACAAGCTGCTCGGCGCCCATATCATCGGGCCGGATGCGGGCGGGCTGATCGCCGAATGCGCCATGGCGCTGGAATTCGGCGCCTCCGCCGAGGATGTGGCCCGCACCTGCCATGCCCACCCGACCCTGAGCGAAGCGGTGAAGGAAGCCGCGCTGGCCGTGGACGGCCGGCCGATCCACATCTGATGATCCGGCTCGGCGTCAATATCGACCATGTCGCCACGCTCAGGAATGCGCGTGGCGGCAATCACCCGGACCCGCTGACCATCGCCAAGTCGCTGGTCGGCACCGGGATGGATGGCATCACCATCCATCTGCGTGAAGACCGGCGCCATATACGCGACGCCGATGCCGAGGCGATCTGCGCCTGGGCCGGCAAGCCGGTGAATTTCGAGATGGCGGCGACCAATGAGATGGTCGCCATCGCCGCACGGCTGAAGCCGCATGGCTGCTGCATCGTGCCCGAGCGCCGGGCCGAGATCACCACCGAAGGCGGGCTGGACGTGGTGAACAACCGCGGCACTCTACGCCCGGCCATCGCGCGCCTGAAAGATGCGGACATCCGCGTCTCCCTCTTCGTGGACCCGGAGCCCGACCAGATTGCCGCCGCCGCCGAAGTGGGGGCGCAGGTTGTGGAGCTGCATACCGGCGCCTATGCCAACGGCAAGCTGGGCGAGCTGGAGCGGCTTGCGCAAGGCGCGACCCTGACCACGAAACTGGGGCTGGAATGCCATGCCGGGCACGGGCTGACCTTCGCCAATGTCACGCCCATCGCGGCGCTGCCGGAGGTGACGGAACTTAATATCGGCCATTATCTGATCGGCGAGGCCCTTCTCATCGGCCTGCCCGCGGCGATTGCCGAAATGAAGAGGCTGATGATCGAAGCCCGCCTGGGTTAAAAATTTAATTAAAAAAATGCCGCTCCCGCCTGGGGTCGGCATTTTCTTTGTCGATTCCGGCTTTGCATTTTGGCAAATCCAACAACAAATAAGCAAAATGTCCAGGAAACGGGAAATCGTCGCCGGTGACATCGGCGGCACCAATGCGCGCTTCTGCCTGGCGGAACTGGAGGGTGGGCGCGTTGTCTCGCTCGGTGAGACGGTCAAGATCATGACGCAGGATTACGACAGTTTTGCTGGCGCTTTTATGGCCTTCCAGGCGCGGCTGGGCCGGGGTTTGCCGAAAGAAGCCGCCATTGCCATCGCCTGCCCGGTGCAAGGTGAGGTACTGAAGCTGACCAATAACCCCTGGACGATCCGACCCGCCGCGCTGAAGGCCGAGCTGGGATTGGAGGCGCTGCGCTTCGTGAATGATTTTGGCGCGGTTGGGCAGTCCCTGTCCCAGCTCGGGCCGGGGGATTACCGGCATCTGGCCGGCCCCGATTTGGAATTGCCTGAGGAAGGGGTGATCACCGTACTGGGCCCCGGCACCGGGCTTGGCGTAGCCCATGTGCTGCGCCAAGGCGGCCAGGCGCATGTGATGGAGAGCGAGGGCGGGCATATCGGCTACGCGCCGGTGGATGAGTTTGAGGATGCGCTGCTGGCCCAGCTGCGCGCCCGGCATGGGCGCGTCTCGGCCGAGCGGATCATCTCCGGCCCCGGCCTGCGTGAGATTTACACGATGCTGGCCAAGCTGGAGAGCGGCCCGCCGCATTTCACCGAGGATGCGGCGCTCTGGCAGGCCGGTATCTCCGGCACGGACAAGCTGGCCGCCGCCGCTGTCCAGCGCTTCTGCCTGACCCTTGGGTCGGTCGCCGGGGATTACGCGCTGGCCCATGGCGCCCGGGCCGTTGTAATCGCCGGCGGCATCGTGCCCCGGCTGGCGGAGCTTCTGCCGGAAACCGGCTTCGCCCAGCGTTTCACGGCGAAAGGGCGGTTCCAGCCCTTGCTGGCGCAAATGCCGGTCAAACTCATCATCCACCCCAATCCCGGACTGCTCGGGGCTGCCTCTGTTGGAACCTCCACAACAGGTTGATCAAAAACACGTTACACACCCGCAGGTGGTTGTTTTTTTTATATGGATCATGCTAACTGACCCACTTAGCGAGCGATCTTTTTTTACACATGGAGGCGGCGAAGCCATGGATATCGGTGTTGGCGGAAAGAGCCCACTATTCGCAGCCTCGACGCACGCCCCGGGCTTTCTGATCCGCCGGCTGCACCAGATCCATCTCGCCTTGTTCGCCGAGGAGGCCGCCGCCCTCGATATAACCCCCGTGCAGCTGGGCGTGCTCGCGGCGGTGGCCAGACAGGGCGGCCGGGACCAGTCCGCCATCGCGGAAGAGATCGGCGTGGACCGCGCGACGCTGGCCAGCGTCGCGGCGCGGCTGGAAAACGGCGGGCTGATCCGCCGCACCGTGAGCCGCACTGACCAGCGGCAGAAGCTGCTTCACCTCACCGCCAAGGGCAAGACGATCCTGGGCAAGATGCAAAAGCCGGTCTCGCGCGCCAGTGAGCGCATCATGGCACCGCTGGACCTGACGGAGCAGGAACTCTTCCTCTCCTTGCTCTCCATCCTGGTGGATGGGGGCAACGAGCATGCCAGGGCCAAGCTGCGGCTGCACCTTTCCGAGGAGTAAGCCCAGCCTAGAGCGGGCGGCGGACCGCCCTGCTCAAGGCGCCTTCGCCTGCGGGCAAGCCGAGGGCGGGACGCTCAGCGAGGCGAGCTTGCCGGTCATTACGAAATCCCCGAAATCCAGCACCAGCGCGGTCGCCACGCCATTCTCGTAATAGCGCATCGAGGTGCGGAAATCCGGCGTCTCGTCATCGTTCTTGCGCTCGAAGAAGGCGATGTCGACATCCGTGCTGGCGTATTTGTCGAGGTCCGGCCATTTCGTCTTTTCCGGGCCTTGATGGCCGAGCACGGTGATAAAGGTGGCCTGGGCGCCGTCGGCGGAGGTGCCGTCGAACAGCAGGGGGGCGGTGAATTTGTTCCCCGCGCGCCCGGCGGCCAGCAGCGCCCCGGTATGCTGCATGGGGAACAAGGTGCCCGGCGGCATCTTCATCTCGGTATTGGCCGGGGTGGTGTAGTTGATCACGCCGCTATCATCCGCGCCGGTATGGGTGGCGGTGCCGGCATCGTCGATCTTCACCTTGCCGTCATTATCGCTCTCGCGCAGGGTGAAGGTGAGGGTTTTGCCGTCCTTGCTCTCCCAGGTGATATAGTCGCTCACCGATTTGGTCAGCGAGCCATCCACGTTGCGCAGGATCAGCGTCATGTGCTGGGTGGTGGCCCAGCCGGTGCAGCCATCCACCACGTCGAACTTCATCTGCCCCGTGGCGCCGGTGATGTCATGCGTGCGCAGCTTGGAAAGGCTGAGCGTATAGACCGCATGCTGGCCGGTGAGCTGGCTGGCGAGGTCGTTGGCGGCCAGGGCGGGCAAAGGGGCCAGCGCCGCCAGCAGGGCAATTGCATGAAGCTTCATGCCCCGCAGTATGCCCGGCCGGCAGGCGCCGTCAAACCAGGGTTATTTCCAGAGGCCGGGGTCCCAGATCGCGGCGCTGTTGTCGAGCTTGTTGGTCATGGATTGCAGCAGGCCGCGCAATGTCCCGGGTGTCAGCCCGCTCAACGGTACCAGCGTGTTGGCATAGAGAGATTCGCTTTTACCATCCGCGTGCTTCTCCATGGAGAAATAAAAATCGCCGGCATCGCTGGTTTCCAGCAGCTTGGCGAAATCCAGCTTGGCCAGCTGGTCCGGGCCGTAATTGCCGAGCTTTACATAAGCATAGGCCAGCGTGCCGTCCTTGGAGGTCTCGAAACTGATCGTATAATTATAATTGCCCTGCCACTGGATGCCGAAAAACTCGTTATCGCTTGTCAACGTGGTGCTGTAGCCGAGATTGCCGACCATCTGCTGCAGTTTGGCCAGCACGGGGTCTTCCGTGGCCGATGTATCGGCCGCCGCCATGCCCCCCAGGGCCAGTGAAAACGCCAAAGCCAAGCCGAGAACGCACCGTTTCATTGTCGCCACCCTATTTTATTGATTACGGGACTGAAGCCAGAGCGATTTGTGTGTAAGCAATATATTAGACGCGTCCTCGCCTTTTGACGATCAATTTATTGCGGTTGGTTTACAAATTCCGCCTCAGCGCCGCCCCCTGCCCTTGCGCTGGGCGGGGTCGTACCCGCCACCGCCGGGGCCGAGCGGCACAGGGCCTTTCACCTTGGGCGGCGTGCGGGCGGCGGCGGGGGGCGGTTCCAGCCCCAGCTCCAAAGCTTCCAGCCGCTTGATCTCATCGCGCAGCCGGGCGGCTTCCTCGAACTCCAGATCCGCCGCCGCGGCGCGCATGCGGGTTTCCAGCGCCGCGATGGTGGAAGCCAGGTCCTTGCCGACAAACTCGTCCATGCCGGCATTCTTCACCGGGGCGATTGTGACGTAATCCTGCTCGAACACGGAATGGATCACCTCGCCGATATTCTTGCGGACCGATTGCGGGGTGATGCCATGCGCCTCGTTCCAGGCCATCTGCTTGGCGCGGCGGCGTTCTGTTTCCTCGATGGCCTGTTTCAGGCTTCTGGTCATCGTATCGGCATAGAGGATCACACGGCCCTCGACATTGCGCGCGGCGCGGCCAATGGTCTGCACCAGCGAGGTGACGGAGCGCAGGAAGCCCTCCTTATCCGCATCCAGAATGGCAACGAGCATGCATTCGGGAATATCCAGCCCCTCGCGAAGCAGGTTGATGCCGACGAGAACATCATAGGCGCCGAGCCGGAGGTCGCGGATGATCTCGATGCGCTCCAGCGTGTCGATGTCCGAATGCAGATAGCGCACGCGCACGCCATGCTCGGTGAGATATTCGGTGAGGTCTTCGGCCATGCGCTTGGTCAGGGTCGTGACCAGCACACGCCCGCCGCGTTTTGAAACCGCCTTGCATTCGGCCAGAAGATCATCGACCTGATGCTCAACCGGGCGGATCTCGGTCACCGGGTCGATCAGCCCGGTCGGGCGGATCACCTGCTCGGCGAACACCCCCTGGGTGCGCTCCAGCTCCCACGGGCCGGGTGTTGCGGAGACAAACAGGCTTTGCGGGCGGAAGCTCTCCCATTCCTCGAATTTCAGCGGCCGGTTATCGATACAGCTCGGCAACCGGAAGCCATATTCGGCGAGGATGGATTTACGTGAATAGTCGCCCTTGAACATGCCGCCGATCTGCGGGACCGTGACATGGCTTTCATCCACGAAGAGCAAGGCGTTTTCGGGCAGATATTCGAACAAGGTGGGCGGCGGGTCGCCCGCGTTGCGGCCCGAGAGATAGCGGGAATAATTCTCGATGCCTTTGCAGGCGCCGGTGGTCTCCATCATCTCGATATCGAAGGTGGTGCGTTGCTGCAGCCGCTCGGCCTCCAGCAATTTACCCGCCGCGGTGAACTGATCCAGCTGGTCCTTCAGCTCCACCTTGATGCGGGAGATGGCCTGGGTGAGCGTCGGGCGCGGCGTGACATAATGGGAATTGGCGTAGATGGAGATATTCTCCAGCACCGCCGTCTGCTCGCCGGTCAGGGGATCGAATTCCGAAATTTTTTCGATTTCATCACCGAAAAGTGAAACCCGCCAGGCGCGGTCCTCGTATTGGGAGGGGAAGATATCCACCGTTTCGCCCCGCAGGCGAAAGCAGCCGCGGGCAAAGCCGACATCGTTGCGGCGATATTGGAGGTCGACCAAAGCCTTCGCCAGCGCGTCACGCTCGATGCGTCCGCCGGTTTCGAGGCGCACGACCATTTTCGAATAGGTTTCGACCGAGCCGATACCGTAGATGCAGGAGACGGAGGCGACGATGATCACATCGCCACGCTCCAGCAGCGCCTGGGTGGCGGCATGACGCATGCGGTCGATGGTCTCGTTAATCGCGCTGTCTTTTTCAATGTAGGTGTCCGAGCGCGGGACATAGGCTTCCGGCTGGTAATAATCGTAATAGGAGACGAAATATTCCACCGCATTGTCGGGGAAGAAGCTTTTCATCTCCGCATAAAGCTGGGCGGCCAGCGTCTTGTTCGGCGCCAGCACCAAAGCCGGACGCTGCGCGGCCTCGATCACCTTGGCCATGGTGAAGGTTTTGCCCGAGCCGGTGACGCCCAGCAGCACCTGATCGCGCTCATCCGCGTTGAGCCCCCCCACGAGCTGGCGGATGGCGGTGGGCTGGTCGCCGCTCGGCTGATAGTCCGAGACCACGCGCAAGGGTTTCAGCAGCGGACGCGGGGCCTGCTTTTCAGGGATAAAGGTAAGCGGCATCGGGCGGAGCGTGGCGCTGGACATGAGCGCCAATATGGCCCCGCCCGGGCTCTTGGAAAAGTCTCGGGCTTATTTCTTGTCGAGCAGCGCCTTCATCTCCGTCATCGCCTCGGAGAAGCGCGCATTCAGCTTGCCCATCGCCTCGGCGTTGGATTTCTGGATCAGGTCGCCCAGCTCCTTGGTGTTGGCGACGGCACTCTCATAGGCCTTCTTCAGCAGCTCGGTCTGCTTGGCGGCGCGGCTGGTCGGAGTCTGGGTTGCGGAGAGTTCCTTCAGCGTGCCGCTCAGCCCGGCCATCGTCTCCTGCATGATTTCCATATGCCGGCGGGCGACAAGCTGCGCCCCCTCCAGCGCCGCGCGGTTGGCCTCGGTCAGCGCCTCCAGATTGCGCTTATGCGCGGCCAGAACCACCTCCACATCCGGCACCGCCGGGACCTTCATCTCACCCAGAAACTTCTTGACGTCGAATTCGGGGATGAAGGGTTGCGGTCCGGTTTTCGTTGTTTTCTCGCTCATTGTTCGTCTCCTTGTTTATTGGGTCAAGCATGTTTTCGGCTTGTTATGGTGCGGCGGGGGGCTCCGCCTCCGGCGCGGGGGGCACGGGTTCAGACTCTGCGGGGCGGGCCGGAGAAAAGCGCACGGCAAAATTCTCGGCCCTGGCCAGGGCGCTATCAATGGCGGCCATGGTGGCGGTGAGGTCGGGGCTCTCATCCTCCGCCCAGGCGCGCAGGCCATAGAGCCAGACGGCCAGCAGCCCGCGCTTCCTGAGCGCGCCACGAAGGCCGGTGGCATCCACCCCCGCCCCTTCCAGCAGCCAGCCCATGGAGGTGATGTTCATCTCCGCCAGCGCCACGGCCAGCGGCGGGCAGGCGGGCAGATGGCGCATCAGCGCCGCCACGCCCGCGCGGCGGGCCTGCAGATAATCGAACCGGCGGAGCAGAATATCGAACAGCTTGTCGCGCACGCTGCCTTCCGTGACGACATTTGTCAGCGCCGATGCATCGGCCTGGCGGCCGAATTTTTTCAGGATCGCCCCGGTGCAGGGAAACAGGAACCGCGCCCGCGCGAGGTCCAGCCCGGCATGGCGGGCGGCGGCGGCGGCGGAAACGCGCGACCACCCTGCCTGCGCCCCCAGGGCAAAGGCGGCGTCTACGATTGCGGCTTCAAATTCCTGGTCGGTCATGAATGAAACCTAGCCCCGCCCCGCCGAGTTTTCCAGGAAAATTAGGTGATTGCCCGCAACACTTTGCCGTAATGGGCGGCAAGGCCGAGATAATGCGGCACCGTCTCGTCCCAGCGGGCGCGCTCCGCGTCGCTCATCACCCGCACCAGCCGGGCGGGAGCGCCGGCCCAGAGTTCCTGCCGGCCGATGCGCTTGCCCGGCCCCAGCAGGCCGCGCGCGCCGAGCAGCCCGCCCTCCTCCACCACCGCGCCATCCAGCACCGTGGCGCCCATGCCGATGAAGGCGCGGTTTTCCAGCTTGCAGGCATGGATGATGGCGCCATGGCCGATGGTCACGTCATCACCGATGATGGCGGGGTGGTCGCCATGGTCCACATGCACCACCGTGCCGTCCTGCACATTGCTGCGCGCACCGACGATGATCGGGTTGGTGTCGCCGCGCAGCACGCAGTTGAACCAGATATTCGCGCCCGGGCCGATGCGGACATCACCGATCAGCACCGCCGTGGGGGCGATCCAGGCTGTGGGGTCGATCTGCGGCGTGAGATTGCCGAGCGCGTAGAGCAGGCCGCCGGGGCGCTGCGCCTCACTCACGGCCCAACCCCAGCATGAGGTTGATGTTCTGCACCGCCGCGCCGGACGCGCCCTTGCCAAGATTATCGAGCCGGGCGATCAGCACCGCCTGCCCCGCATCCTCATTGGCGCAGACGAAGATCTCCAGCCGGTTGGTATCGTTCAGCGCCTGCGGGTCGAGATTCGCCCCCCAGAGGCCGCGATGCACGCAGATGTTTTCCGCGCCCGCGTAATAATCCGCATAGGCCTCGGCAAGCTGCGCGGCTGTGCCGGTCTTGGTCAGCTGCTCCAGGAAGAGCGGAATGCAGACCAGCATGCCTTGCGCGAAATGCCCGACCGAGGGCACGAACAGAGGCGCGCGGGCGAGCCCGCCATAGCGCATCATCTCCGGCAGATGCTTATGCGTCAGCCCCAGCGCGTACAGCTCGAAAGCCGGACCGCCCTGCGCCTCGTGGTCGGCGATCATCGCCTTGCCGCCGCCGGAATAGCCGGAGATTGCATTGATGGAGACGCGCGCCTCCGCCGCCAGCAGCCCCAGCGCGGTGAGCGGGCGCAGCAGCGCGATGGCGCCAGTGGCGTAACAGCCGGGGTTGGACACGCGCGGTGCCTGCGCGATGCGCTGGGCCTGGCCGGGCAGCGCCTCGGCAAAGCCATAGACCCAGCCTTCCGCCACGCGGTGGGCGGTGCTGGCATCCAGGATGCGCGCGCCCTGCGGGGCAATGGCAACCGCCTCGCGCGCCGCATCGTCCGGCAGGCAGAGCACGGTGAGGTCGGCGCGGCCCATCGCCTCGGCGCGGGCTTCCGGGTCCTTGCGGCGGGACTCGGGCAGCGTAACGAGGGAGAAGCCCCCGGCTTGCTCAAGACGCTGGGCAATGCCAAGCCCGGTGGTGCCGGCTTGGCCGTCAATGAAGATGCGCGCACTCATGGCGCCACTCTTATCATGCCGGGAGCAGCGTGCTAGGCCGTGCCCAGCCTTTCAACAGGGAAACCACTTATGTCCGAACAAACCGGCGTGCCGCCGCAACCGCTGATCCTGAACATCCAGTACACCAAGGACCTTTCCTTCGAAGTGCCGGGTGCGCCCGCCATCTTCACGCAGCTGCGCGCCCAGCCGCATGTGAACCTGAACCTGGACGTGCAGGTGCGCCGCATCGAGGAAGACCAGACCGTGTTCGAGGTGACGCTGGCGATCCGCGCCGAGGGCACCACCGTGCCGCCGAAATCCGCCGGGGGCACGGAAGAGAAGCCGCCGGTGGTGTTCATCGCCGATCTTTCCTATTCCGGCGTGTTCACGCTGAACGGCATTCCGGAGAACCAGCAGGAGCCGATCCTGCTCGTGGAATGCCCGCGTTTGCTCTTCCCCTTCGCCCGCAACATCCTGGCCGATGTGACCCGCGATGGCGGCTTCCCGCCCGTGCTGCTGGGGCCGATCGATTTCGTCGGCCTCTGGCAGCAGCGCCGCGCCGCCGCCGCCAATGTCCAGGTCGCGAACGCGTAATTCGTACTGCCATTCTACGAAAAAGGGGGCTGTTCGCCCCCTTTTTTGCGTCTCAGGCCGGGTGAAACCGTCCGGGTTCGGCTCGCTGCCCTTGGCCAGGTGACGCAGAAAATCGATCACCGCCTTGGTATTCCAGTTCGCCGCGCCATCCAGCCTGGCCACGGCCTTTCCCGCCGGGTTCACCACCAGGGTCACAGGGATGCCGTTGGTCTGCAGCATGTCCAGATCATCGCCCGCCGGATTGACCAGGATGGGCAGCGTCTTGATCCCGCGCAGTTCGAAATAGGCGCGCACGGCGGAGGCGCCGTCTACATCGATGGAGATGGGCAGGATGAGCCCGCCGAACCGCTTGAGCTTGGGCGCCAGGGCGGCGAAGGTCGGCAACTCCTCCTTGCAGGGGCCGCACCAGGTGGCCCAGAGATTCACCAGCAGCACATGGCCCTTGAAGTCGGCGAGGGTCAGGGTCTTCCCGGCTGCATCCTGAAATGCCAGTGGCGGCGGGGTGACGGGCGCGAAGGCGTCCCACCCGGTGGAGGCATCCGGCAGGTCATCGGACTCGGTTTGCGCATCGGCGCGATTGCTCAAGGCGGCGCCCAGGGCTAAGGCAGGGGCGGCGGCGATGAGTGACCGCCGCATGAGCAAAGGGCGTTTGGGTTTGACGGACAAAGACAGCACTCCGGTGAAGAGCCAATTGCAGTGGGGCGGGCGGTTTGGCGCCGGTCCCGCCGAGGTGATGCAGGCCATTAATGCCTCGATCAGCTTCGATGCCAAGCTCTGGAAGCAGGACATCGCTGGCAGCCAGGCGCATGCGGCAATGCTGGCCAAGCAGGGCATCATTACGCACGAGGATCAGGCCGCCATCAAAGCGGGGTTGGAGGCGATCGCGTCCGAGATCGAGGCCGGTGAATTCCAGCTTCTCCGAGGCGCTGGAGGACATCCACACCAATATCGAGGTGCGGCTGGGCCAGCGCATCGGCGAGGCGGCGCGGCGCCTGCACACGGCGCGCAGCCGCAACGACCAGGTAGCCACGGATTTCCGGCTCTGGGTGCGCGACGCGATGGACGGTGTTCTGGCGCAGATGAACGGCCTTATGCAGGCACTGGCCGAGCGCGCGGCCGAGCATGCGGGCATCGTGATGCCTGGCTTCACCCATCTGCAGACCGCCCAGCCGGTGACCTTCGGCCACCATCTGCTGGCCTATGTGGAGATGCTGGCCCGCGACGCCGGGCGGCTGGCCGATGCGCGGGCGCGGCTGAATGAATGCCCGCTGGGCGCGGCGGCGCTGGCCGGCACCTCCTTCCCCATCGACCGGCTCGCGACCGCCGCGGCGCTGGGGTTCGACCGGCCGACGGCGAACTCGCTGGATTCGCGTCTCCGACCGCGATTTCGCGCTGGAATTCCTCTCGGCGCTGTCGATCTGCGCGATGCATCTCTCCCGCTTCGCGGAGGAGATCATCATCTGGTGCTCCTCGCCCTATCAGCTCATCGAGCTGTCGGACGCCTTCACCACCGGCTCCTCCATCATGCCGCAAAAGCGCAACCCGGATGCGGCGGAGCTGACGCAAGCCAAGACCGGGCGCATTTTCGGCGCGCTGATCGGCCTGCTGACGGTGATGAAGGGCCTGCCCATGGCCTATGCCAAGGATATGCAGGAGGACAAGGAGCCGGTGTTCGACGCCGTCGCCGCGATCTCGCTCGGCCTCGCCGCGACCGGAGGGCATGGTGCGCGACATGACAGGCCAACACCAGGCGCGCATGGAGGCGCTGGCGGGCTCGGGCTTCTCGACCGCGACCGACCTCGCCGACTGGCTGGTGCGGGTGCTGAAAATGCCCTTCCGCGACGCGCATCATGTCACCGGGCAGCTTGTGCGCCTGGCCGAGCAGCAAGAGTGCGACCTGGCCGAGCTGACCCTGGCCGACATGCAGAGCGTCGAGCCGCGCATCACCGAGGATATTTTCGACGTGCTGACGGTGACGCCTCCGTCGCGTCGCGCACCAGCTATGGCGGCACGGCGCCCGGCAATGTGGCCGAGCAGGCGGCACGCTGGCTGGAGACACTGGCATGAAGATCATTCTGACCCTGCTCTGCCTCGCGGCGCTGGCCGGCTGCGGGCGGCGCGGCGCGCCCACCCCGCCCGGCCCGGCGCGGATATCACCTACCCCCACACCTACCCGGCGCAATAGCATGGCTGACATGGCGTTCTCCGGCCCGGTGCCGGACCTGCAGGACCTGCTGGCCGCGCGCCCGCAGCTCGCGATGCATGCGCAAGACGGGCTGTGCCTGGAAGGCGTGCCACTGAACGCCATTGCCGACGCAGTATGGCACGCCGGTCTGGGTGTATGGCGCGGGGACGCATCCGCGCGCGCTTCGCCGCCCTGCGCGACGCCTTCAGCGCCGCGGGCTGCACGTGCACATCCATTACGCGGTGAAGGCGAATGACCATCTCGCCATGCTCAACCTGTTCCGCGAGCCGGGCGCGGGCGCGGATGTGGTGAGCCTGGGCGAGTTCCTGCGCGCCGCAAGGCGCGGCATCGCGGCGGCCGGACGTGGTCTATTCCGGCGTCGGCAAATCGCCCGCCGAGCTGGCGGCACTGGCCGCGGGCATCGGGCAGATCAACGCCGAGAGCGCCGAGGAGCTCGAGATGCTCTCGGCCATCGCGGCGCAGATGGGCGGTCGGTGCGATGTCGCCTTGCGCATGAACCCGGATGTGGATGCCGGGACGCATGCGAAAATCACCACCGGGCTGGCGGAGAACAAGTTCGGCATCGCCGCGGAGGACATCCCCGCCGCTCTATGCCCACGCGGCGGCCCTGCCGGGGGTGCGGCCCGTCGGCATCGCCATGCATATCGGCAGCCAGATCCTCTCGCACCGAGCCCTACCGCCGTCGCCTATGGCAGGGCCGAGATGGTCCGGGCCCTGCGCGCCGCCGGGCAGAGCGTCGAGGTGCTCGATCTCGGCGGCGGGCTTGGCATTGGCTATCAGGACGAGCCGGGGCTTGCCGCCTCCGCCTTCGCGGCGGTGGTGCGGCAGGTGCGGCGGGCTCGGCGTGAAGCTGATGATGGAGCCGGGGCGCTATCTCGTGGGCCCGGCGGGGCTGCTGCTGGCCTCCGTGATCCTGGAGAAGCAGGCGGGCAAGCGCTTCCTGGTGCTGGACGCGGCGATGAACGACCTGATGCGCCCGGCCATGTATGACGCCTGGCACGGCATCCTGCCGGTGGCCGCGGCGGCTTCCGGGCGGCGGCTTCGCCCGCGGATGTGGTCGGGCCGGTCTGCGAAACCGCGGACTGCTTCGCCAAGGACCGCGCGTTGCCGGCGCTGGGGCCAGGGCGCGCGCGTGGCGATGCTGGATGCCGGGGCCTACGGCGCGGTGATGAGCAGCACCTATAACGCCCGCCCCCGCGCCGCCGCCGTGCTGGTGGATAATGGGGGGTTCCAGCTCATCACCCGGCGCCAGGCGCCCGAGGAGCTATGGGCCGGGGAGATCCTGCCGGGCGCCTGAGTCAGCACTGTCCACGGCACGGTTTCATCGTGAAGGGGCCGCCAAGGCGGGGATGCAGGGGCACGGCCGGTGCCTTGCGTGGCGACTGCGGTGCTCCACCCGCATCTCCTCCTCCGGCCGCTCACGCAAATCCTGCTCGGGTGAGCCGCCATGGCCGCCGAACATCATCAGCAGCATATAGCCCAACGCCCTCGACATTTTAAAATCTCCTGTTCGATGCTTGATCATCGGGCATTAGAGCCTGATCGCTTGAGGTTGACGCGCCCTTGCGCGGCAACCGACGGCGTAAATCAGCCTCTTATCAAAGATCTAGAGCGCGTTGAGGGTGGCGCGCATGCGTCAACCTCAACCTATCGCGCTCTAGGTAGCGCCGGATAGGCATTGGCCTCAAACGAGTATATCGTCCGCCTCGGATGACTTGAGGTTATGCGATGAAACGCGGACGCCTGCCCCTCACCGCCTTGCGCAGTTTCGAGGCCGCCGGGCGCCACCAGAGTTTTACCCTGGCGGCGGCGGAGCTGTTCGTCTCCCAGGCCGCCATATCCCGGCAAATCCGGGAGCTGGAGGATTTGCTGGGGCATGATCTGTTCCTGCGCCGCCACCGCCAGGTGGTGCTGACCGAGCGCGGGCAGGCCCTGCTCGGCCAGCTGATGGAAAGCTTCGACAATATCGCCCGTAGTTTGGAGGATATACGCGCCGCGCCGTCGGACAGGGCGTTGCAGATCAGCGTCGAGCCCTCCTTTGCCGCCTGCTGGCTGGTGCCGCGGCTGAACCGCTTCCGCGAAGCCTTCCCCGAGATCGAGGTGATGATCGTCTCGGAAGCCAGGATGATAGAGTTCCGCGCGGGCGAAGCCGAGATCGGCATTCGTTGGAGCGGCGCGGCCAGCGCCTGGCCGCGCATGCAGGCGGCGCCGCTGGCAAAAGCTGTCATGTCCCCTGTGCTGTCGCCCGCTTTGCTGGCGCCAGGCGGGGTGCCGCTCACCCCGGCGGATTTGCTGGAACATACGTTGCTGCATGAGGAAAAGCGTAGCTATTGGCAGCAATGGTTCATCGCGGCGGGGCTGGCGGACATACCGCCGCAGCCGGGGCCGCTCTTCACCGGCGCCTCCCTGGCGCTTGATGCTGCCGTGCGCGGGCATGGCGTGGCGCTGGGTGACAATGTGCTGGTCGAGGACAGCCTGCTGACAGGCGAGCTGGTGCAGCCCTTTGAAACGTCGATCCCCTGCGGCGCCTATTGGCTGGTGGCGCCGGATTTTTCCCGGCTAAGCCCCGCCGCCGCAACATTCGCGGGCTGGCTGAAGACGCAATTTATTTGAGGACCATCGTCACGATTTCGACCGGCTTGCCGCCGCCGGGATGGGTGTAAAGCGCGCGCCCCAGCGGGATGAAACCGCAATGGGCATAAAACGGCGCGGCGTTGAGGGTGGCGTTCAGCCGCACCTCGCCCGGCCCCGCCATGTCGATACCGCGCTGAAGCAAGCCCCGCCCCAACCCCTGCCCCGCCGCCTCAGGCCGCACGAAGAGGCGCAGGATTTCCCCCGGCGCGGCCTCGACAAAGCCGAGCAGGGCCGCGCCCTTGGCCGCCACCACCACGCAGCCGCGCGAAATCACCGCCTCATATTGTGCGCCGTCGCGCCCGGCCATCCAGCCTTCGATCTGCGCGGCGCTGTAATGGGCTGAAGCCAGGCCACGGATCGCCGCTTCGGTGATGTCATAGAGGGCCTGGCCCTCGCCTTCCCGGGCGGCGCGGAACTCAGCCAAGGCCAAGCCGGGCGTGCTCAGCCCAGGTGAGGCTGGCGGCGAGCCTGTTCACAACTCGACGATCTTGATCCGCTTGCCCTGGGTGGAAAGCGCGATCTGCCCGCGGATCAGCCGCAGGGCCGTCTCGCCGAACATCTCCCGCCGCCAGCCTTCCAGCACCGGGTTGGGGGCGGTTTCGTCCAGGGCCAGGGCCTCGATCTCATCGCTGCTCGCCACCAGCCGGGGGGCGACGTTGTTCTGCTCCGCCGCGGCGGTGAGCAGCACTTTCAGAAGCGCGACCAGGGCCGGGGAGGCTTTCGGCGTCTCGCGCTGGCGCTCGGCCTTGGGCAGGTCGGACTCCGGCAGGGCTTTCGCCTCGGCGATGGCGGCCAGCAGCGAGGCGCCGGACTTGCCGTTGGCGAACCCGGCGGAAATGCCGCGCGCCTTGGACAGCGCCTCGGCATTATCAGGGGCCAGGGAGGCGACTTCGGGGATCTGCTCATCCTTCAGCAACCGGCCGCGCGGGATGTTGATGCGCTGGGCCTCGCGCTCGCGCCAGGCGGCGATGGCTTTGGCCAACCCCAACTGGCGGCGGTTGCCGGTGCGCATCTTCAGGCGCTCCCAGGCGCGGTCCGGGTCCACACGGTAGGTTTCCGGGCGGGTGAGCAGCGCCATTTCCTCGCCCACCCAATCCTGGCGCCCTTCGGACTGGAGCTTGGCCTGGAGTTTCTCATAGACCTCGCGCAGATGCGTCACGTCGGCGGCGGCATAGGTGATCTGGGATTGGGAGAGCGGCCTTGCCGACCAGTCGGAGAAACGATGAGCTTTGTCGATATGCGCGCCGGTGAGGGATTGGACGAGCAAATCATACCCCACCTGATCACCATACCCGGCCACCATGGCGGCCACCTGGGTATCAAAGAGCGGCGCGGGCACGTCGTCGAACAGGAGCAGGAAGATTTCCACGTCCTGGCGGCAGGCATGGAACACCTTCACCACATCCGGCTTGGCCAGCAGGCGGCCCAGCGGGGCGAGGTCCATGCCCGGCGCCTGGGCGTCCACCACCGCTACATCCTCAGCACCCGCGAGCTGCACCAGGCAAAGCTCGGGGTAATAGGTCTTCTCACGCATGAACTCAGTGTCCACCGTGATGAAGGCTTCCCCTTCCAGACGGGCGCAAAGCGCGGCCAGGGCCTCGCTGGTGGCGATGAATTCGATCTTGTTTTCGTTCATGTCCCTTCCCATAGCGTTGCAGCCGCTTGACAGGAAGCAGGTCCCGGTTTCTTTCGCGCCCCATGGAACAGATTCACGCCTATCGCACCCACAATTGCGCTGCCCTGCGGGCGGCAAATATCGGCCAGACGGCCCGCCTTTCCGGCTGGGTGCATGCCAAGCGCGACCATGGCGGGTTGCTGTTCATCGACCTGCGTGACCATTACGGCCTCACCCAATGCGTGTTCGCCTCCGGCACCGCAGCCTTCGCCCAGGCCGAGGCGGTGCGGGTCGAGTCGGTGATCACCGTCACCGGCGAGGTTGTGGCCCGTGCCGAGGGCACGCACCAACGCGAAGCTGCCGACCGGCGATGTCGAGTTGCGCGTGGCCGAGCTGGCGGTTGAAGGCCCGGCGGACGTGCTGCCGATGCAGGTGGCGGGCAACGAGCACTACCCCGACGAGCTGCGGCTGAAATACCGCTTCCTGGATCTGCGCCGCGAGCAGGTGCACAAGAACATCATGCTGCGCGCGGGCGTGATCTCCTGCTTCCGCCGCCGGATGATCGAAGCCGGGTTCATCGAATTCCAGACGCCGATCCTCACCGCCTCCTCGCCCGAGGGCGCGCGGGACTTCCTGGTGCCTGCCCGCAACCATCCCGGCAAGTTCTACGCCCTGCCCCAGGCCCCGCAGCAATTCAAGCAGCTGCTGATGGTGGCCGGGCTTCGACCGTTATTTCCAGATCGCGCCCTGCTTCCGTGACGAAGCCTCCCGCGCCGACCGCTCGCCCGGCGAGTTCTACCAGCTCGATTTCGAGATGAGCTTCGCCACCCAGGAAGACGTGTTCAACACCATCGAGCCGGTGCTGCATGGCGTGTTCGCGGAGTTCGCCAATGGGCGCGATGTCGGCGCGCCGCCCTTCGTGCGCATCCCCTACGATGAGTCCATGCTGAAATATGGCTCGGACAAGCCTGATCTGCGCAACCCGATCGTGATTTCCGACGTGACGGAAGCGTTCCGGGACTCCAGCTTCGGGCTGTTCGCCAAGATCGTCGAGGGTGGCGGCATCGTGCGCGCCATTCCGGCCCCGGGTGCGGGCGGCAATCCGCGTTCGTTCTTTGACAAGCTGAATGAATGGGCGCGCGCCGAGGGCGCTGGCGGGCTGGGCTATATCACCTTCTCCGAGGCAGGCGCCCAGGGGCCGATCGCCAAGAACCTCGATTCGGAGCGGAGCGAAAAAATCCGCGAGGCTTGCGGGTTGAAGGCCGGCGATGCCGTGTTCTTCGCCGCCGGCAAGCCCGATGCCGCCGCCAAGTTCGCGGGCGCGGTGCGCACCAAGCTCGGCCATGACCTTGGGCTGATCAAGGCGGGCGAGTTCAAGTTCTGCTGGATCGTCGATTTCCCGATGTACGAGTATGACGAGGAACTGAAGCAGGTCGTGTTCTCGCACAACCCGTTCTCCATGCCCCAGGGCGGGCTGGAGGCGCTGGAAAACCAGGACCCGCTGACCATCAAGGCCTTCCAATACGACATCGTCTGCAATGGCATCGAGCTCTCCTCGGGCGCCATCCGTAACCACCGCGCCGATGTGATGCTGAAAGCCTTCGAGATCGCCGGGTACGGCCCCGAAGAGGTGGAGGCGCGCTTTGGCGGCATGCTGAACGCCTTCCGCTACGGCGCGCCGCCGCATGGCGGCTCGGCGCCGGGCATCGACCGGATCGTGATGCTGCTGGCCGACGAGCCGAATATCCGCGAGGTCATCGCCTTCCCGCTCAACCAGCAGGGCGAGGATCTGATGATGGGCGCGCCTGCCCCCATCCCCCCGGCGCGGCTGAAAGAGCTTTCCATCGCGCTCGCGCTGCCGCCGAAGGTGGTGAAGAGCTGACCGCGCAAGGCGCCAAGCCTCTTCATTCCAACCATGGTTTCGACGCCGCCTTTCCCCGGAAAGGTGGCGTTTTTTGTTGCCGAACAGAAACCTTGACAATCCCCTCGAATCCCTTTTTCGTCCATTACCTAACCAATGCGTGATAAAAAGCGCGCAATCGTAAGAACAAAAAAGGGAGACACGATCATGAGGAAAACCCGGCTTCTGGCGGGCGCGGCGATGCTTGCCGTGCTGGCCGCCCCCGCCGCGCGGGCTGGCAGCTTGTATGCATTCGGCGACAGCCTGTCCGATGACGGCAATCTCTATAAGCTCACCGGCCTGCCGCCCGCGCCTTATTATGAGGGCCGGTTTTCCAACGGGCCGGTCTGGGTGGAATATCTGCCCGCCCTCACGGGGCTGAATTTTTCCTCGGCCAATGATTTCGCCTATGGCGGCGCCTTCACCGGCAACCTGACCATCGGCGGGGTGGATGCGGGTACCAATCTGGAAGCCCCAACCCTGCCTGGGATCAACACCGAGATCGCCGATTTCGCCGCCGCTGGGGGCTCTTTCTCCGACACCGATGTCGTGACCCTATGGGGCGGGGCGAATAATTACTTTGCCTATGCCGCAGCAGCTGAGGCCAACCCGGCGGACGCCACCGCTTTGGTGACACAAGGTGTCACCACCACCCTCACCCAGCTTACCGAGGATACCAGCGCGCTGATCCAGCTGGGGGCACGCATGCTGATCGTGCCGAACCTGCCGGATCTGGGGCTGACGCCGCAATTCAACACCAGCGCCGAAGGCATCGCGCTGGGGGATGCGTTCTCGCAGGCGCATGACGCCAATCTGCCCGCCGAGATGCAGTTGCTGCATGAAGGCACGGGCGCCAATATCATCGTGCTGAACACCGAGGCGCTGCTCAACCGGGTGGTGGCTGACCCGTCGCTCTACGGCTTTTCCAATGTCACAGATGCCTGCCTTTATACGGTGAGCTGCGTGACCGGCAGCACCGCCACCCAGGACAGCTATCTGTTCTGGGACAACGTGCACCCCACCACCCACGCGCAGGAGATCATCGCCGAATACGCCGCCGCCTCGCTGCGGGGGTTCGAGAGCCTGACCATCCCGGCGCGGCTTGGCACCGATGCGGCGCAGAGCTTCACCGGGCTGCTGAACGGGCGGCTCAACGCCTTGCAGAACGGGGCCAGCGGTGCCTCCTACAGCATCAACGGCGTGAATGGCGGGGTGGCGGACCCGTCGCATCCTCTCGGGCTGTTCCTGGCCGTCACCGGCCAGTTCGGCACGCGCGACAGCAAGGGGTTCGATCTCGGCTACAACTATCACAGCGTCGTCACCGCCATCGGGCTGGACTACAGACTTAATGACCATATCACGGCGGGCATCGCGGTGGCCTACAACAATACCCATGCGAATGTGAGCGGCGGCGGCACGGTGCAGGACCAGGGGGTGGATACGGGGCTTTACGCCCTGGCCACGGAGGGCGATGCCTATGCCAAGCTCACCGCCGGTTATGACGCGGATTTCTACAAGACCGAGCGGCCCGGCGTGATCGACACGATCACCGGCAAGCCGAATGGCGACACCTGGAGCGCCAGCGGCGCGGTTGGGCTGAAATTCCACCCGATGCCGGCACTCGCCATCGGGCCGGAATTCGGCATCGCCTACACCAATAGCGGGCTGGGCGCCTATACCGAGACCGGCGATGGGCTGCTGACCCAATCAGTGGATTCCCAAGGTTACCAGCAGCTTATCGGCAGCATGGGGCTGAACGCCGCCACCACGCTGCAGATCGGCGGGTTCAGCTTCGCCCCCTATGCCGGTGCGGCGGCGCAATTCCTGCTCTCCGGCCAGAACAGACACTTCTCATCATCCTTCACCGACGAGCCGGGCGTGACCCTGACCAGCACCTACCCGCACGAGCCCGGCAGCTGGGGGCTGTTTTCCGCCGGGGCCAGCGCCAGCCTCAGCCAGCGCCTTAGCGCCAATCTCGATGTCGCAACCACGGCCTTCAAGGCCGATGGCAACGATGTACAGCTGACCGGCAACGCGCGCTGGAGCTTCTGACTTGCCTGCGCCAAGGGGCTCAGCCCCTTGGCCGGGCGTGACAAAAAGATCAGCATGGGCGATTAGGCTTTCCGTCACGGAAGCTTCACGCTACCGTCATCGTACTGTCACAGAACGCGCCTATGGAAGCGCTCATGGAAATAGCGAGTCACGATATGCACCCGGAAGCCGCTCTGCCCGCCGCTATACAACAGGCCCAGGGAGACGAGCCGCGCGTTTCCATCCGCAATCTGAATTTCTATTACGGCGAGACGCATGCGCTAAAGAACGTCTCGATCGATTTTCCCGACCGCCAGACCACCGCGATGATCGGCCCGTCGGGCTGCGGCAAATCCACCCTGCTGCGCGTCCTTAACCGCATGTATGACCTCTATCCCGGCCAGCGCGCCGAGGGCGAGGTGATGATGGGCGGTGAGAACCTGATCGCCCCCGGCATGGATTTGAACAAGCTGCGCCGGCGGGTGGGCATGGTGTTCCAGAAGCCCACCCCCTTCCCCAAATCCATCTATGAGAACGTGCTGTTCGGCGTGCGGCTGCATGAGCGGCTCTCCAAAGCCGAGGCGGATGAGCGCGTGGAATGGGCGCTGACCCGCGCCGCGCTGTGGGGCGAGGTGAAAGACAGGCTGCACAGCTCGGCCACCGGGCTTTCCGGCGGCCAGCAGCAGCGCTTGTGCATTGCGCGCTCCATCGCCGTGCGGCCGGACGTGCTGCTGCTCGACGAGCCGACCTCGGCGCTGGACCCGATCAGCACGCTGAAGATCGAGGAGTTGGTGGACGAGCTGAAGCAGGATTTCTGCATCGTCATCGTCACCCACAATATGCAGCAGGCGGGGCGCTGCGCGGATCAGGTGGCGTTCTTCTATCTGGGCGAGCTGGTCGAGGTCGGGCCCTCCAGCCAGATCTTCACCGCGCCGCGCGAGCGCAAGACACAGGAATATATCACCGGCCGGTTCGGCTAGCGTGCGATCGCTTTGGCGCGAAAGGTGCAGCACTCGATCCAAAGCGTGAAACGCCCGCTCAGCTTTAATTGAAAGACCAAGAGACATGCCCGACGAACCGAAACATATCGTCTCCAGCTTCGAAGCCGACCTTAAGAAGCTCCGCGACATGATCTCCACCATGGGCGGGCTGGTGGAACGCGCGGTGGCGGATGCCTCCACGGCGCTGATGAACCACGACCCCGAGATCGCGGCGCGGGTGATCGAGAACGATATCCAGATCAATGCCGAGCAGCATAATGTCGAGCAATTCGCCGTCAGGCTGCTGGCGCTGCGCCAGCCGGTAGCGGATGATCTACGCCATGTGATCCAGGCGCTGAAGGTTGTCACCGATCTTGAGCGCGTCGGCGATTATGCCGCCAATATCGCCAAGCGCAGCATCGTCATCAACCAGGTGGCGAGCAATTTCCCGCTCGCCGGGCTGGGACAGATGGGCTTGCTGGTGCAGCAGAATCTGAAAGCCAGCATCGACACGGTGGGCGAGGCCGACCCGCAAAAGGCGATCTCGGTCTGGCGTGCCGACCAGATGGTGGATGATCTGTACAACACCATCTTCCGTGAGCTGATCACCTATATGATGGAGGATGCGCGCAACATCTCCGCCTGCACGCATCTGATGTTCATCGCCAAGAACCTGGAGCGCATCGGCGACCACACCACCAACATCGCCGAGCTGACCTATTACGCCATCACCGGCGAGACCCTGCCGGATTTCCGTCCGAAGGGCGATCTCACGTCCAATTACATCCATGGCGCTTCCAACTGAACATGTCCGAATCGAATAAGCCGTACGTCCTGATCGTCGAAGACGAAGCGCCGCTGGTGACCTTGCTGCGCTATAATCTGGAAAAACAAGGGTTCCGCGTCGAGGATGCGGGCGATGGCGGCGAGGCGCTGACGCGCATCACCGAGACGCCGCCCGACCTGCTGCTGCTGGATTGGATGCTGCCCACCATGTCGGGCATAGAGCTGTGCCGCCAGCTGCGCCGCCGCCCGGCCACGCGGGCTTTGCCCATCATCATGCTCACCGCCCGGGCCGAGGAACAGGATGCGGTGCGCGGGCTGGATACTGGCGCGGATGACTACATCACCAAGCCCTTCTCGACCGAGGCGCTGATCGCGCGCATCCGCGCCTTGCTGCGCCGGACGGGGGCGGTGCCGCAGAAGAACAAGCTCAGCTTCCACGATATCTCGCTGGACCAGGCCTCTCACCGCGTGCTGCGCAATGGGCGCACGCTGCATCTGGGGCCCACCGAGTTCCGGCTGCTGGAATTTTTTCTCCGCCACCCCAAGCGCGTATTCTCGCGCGAGGATGTGCTGAACGCCGTTTGGGGCCGGGATATTCATGTGGAGCCACGCACGGTGGATGTGCATATCCGCCGGCTGCGCAAGGCCATCAACGGCCCGGGCGAGATCGACATCGTCCGTACCGTCCGCGCGGCGGGCTACGCGCTGGACCTGGAAGAGGTGGCCTGAGCCTGCGCCTCAGGCCGTTCGGGTAATGCGGCCGCGGCGGGCGAGCCCCTCGACCCGCACCAGCAGCTCGGAGAAGGCGAAGGGCTTGGAGAGGTAATCATCCCCTCCGGCCCGCAGCCCTGTCACCTTGCTCGAGGCCTCGCCAAGGCCGGAGAGAATCAGCACCGGCGTGTCGACGCGCTGGGCGCGCAGGCTGGTAAGCAAGGTCAGGCCATCCTCGCTTTCCGGCAGCATGCGGTCCAGGATGATGACATCGAACTGCTCCTTGCCGGCACGCTCCCGGCCAATCAGCGCGCAATCGGCGTGAATCACGTTATGGCCGGCCTCACGCAGGCCCTTGATAACGAAAGTGGCGACATTCTTGTCGTCCTCGATCAGAAGAACTCTCACTTCACCCCTCCCTCCTGCTCCTCCATACTATGTACACAGGGCATAAATTCCCCTGTGAATATTTCGCCTCTGTTCCCAAGAGGTCAATGGGCAGCCGCGATGAAAACCGGCCGGCTGATCGGGGCGGGTTGCGGCCTGAGCAGAGCGCGATAGGTTGAGGTTAACGTATGCGCGCCACCATCAACGCGCTCAGGCTCTAGCGGAAGCGCATCGGGTCGATATCCGGCACAATGCTCGCGGCGGGGCCAGGGTCCTCGCGCTTCACCATGGCGGTGATCAGCGCCGAGGCCGCCGGGGCGGTCTGGATGCCATAACCGCCCTGGCCGACGGCCCAGAAGAAGCCCTCCACCGCGTTGTCATACCCAAAGGCCAGCGAGCGGTCCGGCGTGAAGGTGCGCAGGCCCGCCCAGCTATGCTCCACGCGGCGGACCTGGATATCCAAAGCCTGCTGCATGCGGTCGATCCCGATGGCGACATCCAACTCGTCCGGCTGCACGTCGTGCGGCACGTCGGGGGTTTCGTCGCAGGGTGTGACCATCAGCTTGGTGCGCGCCTCGGCACGGACATACCAGTCATGGGCGGCGGACTGGACAAGCGGCCAATGCTCCACCGCGAAGGGCGCCGGGTCGATGATCGCGGCGGTGCGCCGGCAGGGCACCAGGCCGATGGGCGCCAGACCGGCGATTTTCGCCACCTCATCGCCCCAGGCGCCGGCGGCATTCACCACGATGGGCGCGGTGAGGGTCAGCCCGCCCGAGGTCTCGACCTCCCAGGTGCCATTCTTGCGCTCGATCCGCCCGGCACGGTTGCGCAGCAGAATCTGCCCGCCGCCCTGGCGCATCTTGCGCAGGAAATATTGGTGCAGCCCGGCCACATCCATGTCGAACCCGTCCGATTCCAGCCCGGCGCGGGTGGCGTAGCCATCGATGATGGCGGGGCAGAGCGCCTTGGCTCTGGCGAGCGGAATTTCCTCGATTCCGAGATCCTGGGCGATGAGATCATCCAGCTGCCGGCCTTGATCGGCAGGGGCCAGATAGAGGATCGAACGGTCGATGGCGAGATGATCGGTGCCGATATCGGCGGGCGGGGCCTTGTAGAAATCCCGCGAGAGGCCGGTGAGGACACGCACATCCGGCGGGCCGTAATTGCGGATCCAGATGGCGGCGGAGCGGCCGGTGGTGTGGTAGCCCGCCTGCGCCTCGGCCTCCACCAGCGCCACGCGGTGGGTGGGGGCGAGCCGGGCGGAAACCGAGGCGCCGACAATGCCGGCGCCGATGACGATGACATCGAAACCCTGGCTCATGCGGTGAAGAACTCCCGCAGCGCCGCGATCACCTGCTCGGGCTTGTCGGCGTGTAGCCAATGCGATGCGCCGGCCACGCGCTCGATACGCGCATGGGGAAAGCGCTCCAGAATCACCGGCTCGGCGCTTGGCTTCACATAGTCGGACTCAGCGCCACACAGGAACAGGCTGCGGCCGGCATAGGGTTGGGCGCCGGGCGGGTCGTCCCAACGGAAGAGATTAGCCATGTTGTCGCCGATCTCATCCAGCCCCACCCGCCAGCGCGGGGCTGAGCCCAGCACCAGATTATTGAGCAGGAAGGCGCGCATAGGGGCGGCCTTGACCGAGGCGGCCAACGCCTGCTCGGCCTGCGCGCGGGTGAGCGAAGGGGTCAGCGGAATGGACTTCATGGCCGCCACGAAAGCGGAATAATCATGCTGGTAGGAGACCGGGGCGATATCCATCACCGCCAGGCGCTCCACCAGATCCGGCCTGGAGAGGGCCAGCATCATCGCGGTCTTGCCGCCCATCGAATGGCCGCAAAGCCTGGTTTGAGACAGATCCAGATGCGCCAGCGTCTCCGCCACATCGGCCGCCATGCTGGCGTAATTCATCACATCGCCACGCGGGCTGTCGCCATGGTTACGCAGATCCAGCGCCAAAACCCGGAAGGATGAGGACAAAGCGCGGGTCAGGACACCCAGATTGCGCGCGGCGCCGAAAAGCCCGTGCAACAGCACCAGCGGGGGGCCTTCTCCCGCCTCGGAGACGTTTAATATCATGGGCTTCATCTTTGGCCCTTTATGCGAAAATCTCAAGCGCGTGGCGCCGGAACCGGCTATGACAAGCCCATGCTGCACGCCGTGGTTGTGGTTTCCGCAATTATGCTCCTGGCTTTCGCGCTCGCCTGGCCGCGCGCGGGGCTGTGGGTCTGGGTGCTGGCGCTGGCAACGGGGCCGGATTACTGGCTGGATGGCGTGACGGGCGACCCGGAAACCACCTCCGGCCTGCTGAAAGCCTTCGGGCTGGCGGTACTGGCGGGGGCGGCGTTGCGCGGCGGCATGCGCACAGACTGCTGGAACCCCGCTTTCGCCTTCCTGGTCATGTTCTGCACGGGGCTGATCCATGGGCTGCATCCGGGGTTGAGCCTGGGGGCCTCGCTGCGCTCTCTGCTCGGCTCGGCGGCGCCGTTTTTATTTGGCTTCCTGCGCCAGGATGCACGCTTGCGCCGCGCGGCGATCAACGCCGTGATGTGGGCAGCCGCTCTTCGCCGTGGGGTTGGATGCTGTCCTGGCCCTGGCGGGGCTGGACCAGCTCTACACGCTGGAACAGGGCGCGCTGCGGCTGGGCGGCAATGGGCAGCCGCCTTTTCTTGGCGGCTTCGCGCTCATTGGCCTTTATGCAACGGTGCTGGAGCTGGCGGACAGGCCACGCAAACGCGTGGCGGGGCTGGCGGCGGCGAATTTCATCATCATCCTGCTCACCGGGGCGCGCTCTCCGCTGGCGCTTGGCGGTCTTGCTATTTTCGCGCTGCTGCTCATGCAAAAGCGCCTGCTGCCCCTGGCCGCTTCAGGGGCGATGGCGGCGATGATATTGCTGGCCTCCGGCCTCCTCGGCTTTTTGCGGGCGGTGGACCTCACCCGGCTTGGCGAGGCCACGAATCTCTCCCACCGCCTGCTGGTCTGGCCCTATTTCATCGAGGCCATCCGGCAATCGCCCTGGGTTGGCTGGGGGGTGGGGGCAGGCAAGGTGATTATTCCCGTTTCATCGCAGCTCGACCAGTTGCTGGGCACCAATGCCGCGCATGACGAATATCTGCGCATCGGCAGCGAGGGCGGGCTGTTGGGGCTGGGTCTGCTGGCCGCGCTGCTGGCGCTGTGGGCGGCTCGCGGCTCCCGCCCGCTGCCCCGCGCACGGCGCTGGCTCGTGCGACTTGTTTTCATTGCCTTCGCCGTCCAGTCCATCACCGACAACACCCTCATCGCCACCACCGGATCTGTATTCTTCCTGTGGGCAAGTGCCATCTTCGCAGACGCGGAAAACAGGTCTACACGGGCGGCATGCTCACACGCCGCACCACCCTCAGCCTGCCGCTCGCCCTGGGCGCTGCCCCCGCTTTGACCCGCACCGCCTGGGCCCAGACGGCCCAGCCAGCCACGCCCTTGGCCTTCGTGATGAATTCGGCCGCGGGCTCGGTCAGCCTCATCGACATGAACAGCCGGCAGGTGATCCGCACCCTGCCCGCCTATCGCGAGCCCAGCCACTGGGCGCTCACCCCGGACCGCAAGCAGCTCGTGGTGTGCGACGCCGGCGGCAACGCCTTCTTCTACTTCGACCCGCTGACCGGCGCGCCGCTCGGCCACAAGCGCATCGCCGACCCGTATCAGCTCGGCTACACGCCCGATAACAAATATCTGGTGGTCAACGCGCTGCGGCTGGATTTCGTCGATATCTACGACGCCGCGACGATGGAGCTGGTCAAGCGCTTCGAACCCGGCCACTGGCCGAGCCACCTGGATTTCTCGCCCGATTCCCGCTGGTCCTTCAACTCCATGCAGAATTCCGACACGCTGGTCTCCTTCGACCTGACGACGATGACGCAGCGCTGGACGGTCAAGGTGGGCGACACCCCGGCCGGCGTGCTCTGGCATCGCGGCAAGGTTCTGAACTGCATCATGGGCGGGCGCGGCTTTGTCGAGGTGGACCCGCAGGATGGCCGCATCCTGCGCCAGGTCACCACCGGCGATGGCGCCCACAACATCTTCTACGACGTCAACCGCAAGATCCTCTATGTCTCCAACCGCGGCCCGGGCAAAACCAGCCTGACCGCGCTGGACCCGGTGAGCTTCGAGGTGCTGCGCGACTATCCCATCCCCGGCGGGCCGGACGATATCGCCATCGATCCGCAGGGGCATATCTGGATCGCGCTGCGCTACGCCGAGTCGGTGGCCGTGCTCAACCCGGATACGGGCGACTACACCACCATCCCGGTCGGGCGCTCGCCGCATGGCATCTTCCTCAACACCATGCTGGCACAGCCCGGCAAGCTGACCGCCGAGCAGATCTGACACGGCACCGGCGCCCGCGCGCCGGTCTCGCCTTCCGGCCCGGGGGGCATTATCATGCGAGGCTGCGGGGGACGCCCCCCGGCCTCCACCTGAAAGGTCCGCCGCATGGGTCTTGATCGCTTCTTCTCCAACATCGCCGGCGTCATGGACCTGCATCTGGTCATGCCGGTGCTGTATTATTTCCACTGGATGACGTGGGATGATCTCGCCTTCGACTGGTGCCTGATCTGCGTCTACAGCCTGTTCGCGGTGCTCATCACCTACGCCGTCTGCCTGCCGTTGGAACATTGGCGCCCGATCGAGCATTGGCCGGACAAGAAGGCGGTGGTGGTGGACGTGATATACACCCTGCTCAACCGCGTCGGCGTGACCCCCATCGTCACCTTTGTCGTGTTCTATCAGGTCCAGACCTGGGTCACGGGCTTCGTGGTGGCGCATGGCTTCATTCCGCCGACCTTGGATTCGCTCATCCCCGGCCTGTTCGGGCACCAGCTGATCACCTTCTGCGTCTATGCGCTGATCCTGGACCTCGCCGATTACTGGCGCCACCGGCTCTCCCACCAGTTCCGTGCCTGGTACGCGCTACACGCTTTGCACCATGCCCAGCAGCAGATGAGCTTCTGGTCCGATGACCGCAACCACATCCTCGACGACGTGATCAGCTTCCTGTGGTTCTTCGTCATCGGCCTGGCCATCGGCATTCCGCCGCTGCAATTCCCGCTGCTGCTGATCGGGCTGAAATTCGTGGAGAGCTTCTCCCACGCCAATATCCGCCTCTCCTTCGGCCCGCTGGAGCCGATCCTGGTCAGCCCGCGCTTTCACCGGCTGCACCATGCCTATCGCGGCGCCGGGCGCAGGAGCTGCAACTACGCCTCGGTGTTCTCCTTCTGGGACGTGATTTTCCGCACGGCCGATTTCACCAACGAATATCTGCCCACCGGCGATGCCCGCGCCCCCGCGGCCCTGGTCTCCGGCAGCTATTTGGCGCAGCAGAGCATGGGCCTGAAGCTGTTCTTCCAATCCCTGGCGAAGAGCTGGGCCAACCTTGGCAAACGCCACACGACGTAATAACGGACCCGCATCATGGACCAGAAAGTCAAGAAAGTCGTCCTCGCCTATTCCGGCGGACTGGACACCTCCGTCATCCTGCGCTGGCTGCAGAACACCTATCACTGCGAGGTGGTGACCTTCACGGCCGATCTCGGCCAGGGGGAGGAGCTGGAGCCCGCCCGCAAGAAGGCCGAGATGTTCGGCATCAAGGAGATCTTCATCGAGGATCTGCGCGAGACCTTCGTGAAGGATTTCGTCTTCCCGATGTTCCGCGCCAACGCGCTCTATGAGGGCCAGTATCTGCTGGGCACCTCCATCGCGCGGCCGCTGATCGCCCAGCGCCAGATCGAGATCGCCGAGATGGTCGGCGCGGATGCCGTGGCGCACGGCGCCACCGGCAAGGGCAACGACCAGGTGCGCTTCGAGCTGGGCTATTACGCGCTGAACCCGAATATCCGCGTCATCGCCCCCTGGCGCGAATGGGACCTGACCAGCCGCACAAGGCTGATCGAATACGCCGAAGAGAACCAGATCCCCATCACCAAGGACAAGCGCGGCGAGGCCCCGTTCTCGGTGGACGCCAACCTGCTGCACTCCTCCTCCGAGGGCAAGCTCCTGGAAGACCCCGCCATCGCGCCGGATGAGATCGTCTACCAGCGCACCATCTCTCCCGAGGCCGCGCCGGATGTGGCGACCGAGATTTCCATCGATTTCCTGCATGGCGACGCGGTGGGGCTGAACGGCGAGGCACTCTCCCCGGCCACCATCCTCACCCGCCTGAACGAGTACGGCAAAGCCAACGGCATTGGCCGCCTGGACCTGGTGGAAAACCGCTTCGTGGGCATGAAGTCGCGCGGCGTGTACGAGACCCCGGGCGGCACCATCCTGCTCGCCGCGCACCGGGCGATGGAGAGCATCACGCTGGACCGCGAAGCCGGGCACCTGAAGGATTCGCTCATGCCGCGCTATGCGGAGCTGATCTATAACGGCTTCTGGTTCTCGCCCGAGCGCCGGATGCTGCAGGCGGCGATCGATGCCTCCCAGGCTTCCGTCACCGGCACGGTGCGGCTCAAGCTCTATAAGGGCAATGTCATCGTCACCGGCCGCGAGAGCCCGCATTCGCTCTACAATACCCGGATGGTGACCTTCGAGGACGATGCCGGCGCCTATAACCAGCAGGATGCGGCGGGCTTCATCAAGCTGAACTCCCTGCGGCTGCGGCTTGGTGCCGCCATCGGGCGGCGCGGCGGCAGCCTGTAAGCCTCTGTACAAAGAAAAAAGGCACCCTCCGGGTGCCTTTTTTTGTTACTCCGCCACCATCTCGCCCGAGCCGCCCATCTCGGCCGGGAAATCCTTCAGCTTGGGCAGCCCGTCCTTCATCGGCAGCACGGTCTCGGCGTAATTCACATGCACCGCCGGCTGGAAGGGCAGGTCCGGCAGGGTCGCCGCGAACACATCGACTAGCCCAAAGCCGGGATGCACCGCCATCAGATGTCCGCCGCATTTGCGGCAATATTGACGCTCGCTGGCCGGGGTTTTGGAGAAGCTGGCGATGTCGCTCTCCCCTTGCGTCACCCGCACGGAGTCGGGCTTCCAGAGGGTAAAGGCGTTCACCGGCCCGGCCGACCAGGAGCGGCAGGAGCGGCAATGGCAATAGCCCATGGCCTCGGGCGCGCCGGTGGCTTCCAACGTCACGGCGCCGCAGAAGCAGGCGCCCTTGTAGGTCTGCGTCATGACTTTCCTCGATCATTCTTGTTGTAGGACCGCGAGGATGGTGACGGGCGGGCGGGGCTGTCAAATACTCGTCTCGGAATGGACCAGCAATTCTGGTAAAACTTCGCGCGGAAGGTACGAATAGAGGCTCGAATAGGGCAAAACGCGTCGCGAGAACAAAAAACGAACAATTTATTAACGGATATGTTGCTATTTTGTTCTCGGCGTGCCAGGGTTGAGCAGGCAATTCTATCAGAATTGTAATGAAACCTCTGGCAAGGTCAGGAAAACACGCTATGGTTGCATCCACCGCAAGCAAGAAGCCGCGTTTGACAGAAATCGAGTCGATGTTGGACGCTCCGGAGGCACCCCTAATGGCGACAGTGACACCCATGGCAAAACCCGACCTCGAAAAGAACAAGGCGCTGGACGCCGCGATGGCGCAGATCGAGCGCGCCTTCGGCAAAGGCTCCATCATGCGCATGGGCGCCAAGGGCGGCACCGAGGCGATCGAGGTCATCCCCTCCGGCTCGCTGGGGCTGGATCTGGCGCTGGGCATTGGCGGGCTGCCGCGCGGCCGCGTGATCGAGGTGTACGGCCCGGAATCCTCGGGTAAAACGACGCTGGCTCTGCACGCCATCGCCGAGGCCCAAAAGCGCGGCGGCGTCTGCGCCTTCATCGATGCCGAGCATGCGCTCGACCCCGTTTATGCCCGCAAGCTCGGCGTGGATGTCGATAATCTCCTGATCTCCCAGCCCGATACCGGCGAGCAGGGGCTGGAGATCGCCGATACGCTGGTGCGCTCCGGCTCCATCGATGTGCTGGTGATCGACTCCGTCGCCGCCCTCGTGCCCCGCGCCGAGCTGGAGGGCGAGATGGGCGATTCCCATGTCGGCCTGCATGCCCGCCTGATGAGCCAGGCGCTGCGCAAGATCACCGGCTCGGTGGCGCGCAGCAACACCATGCTGATCTTCCTCAACCAGATCCGCCTGAAGATCGGCGTGATGTTCGGCAACCCGGAGACCACCACCGGCGGCAACGCGCTGAAATTCTACGCCTCCATCCGCATGGAAATCCGCCGCACCGGCTCCATCAAGGACCGTGAGGAGGTCACCGGCAACCATATGCGCGTGAAGGTGGTGAAGAACAAGCTGGCCCCGCCCTTCCGGCAGGTCGAGTTCGACATCATGTTCGGCGAGGGCATCTCCAAATCGGCGAGCTGGTGGATCTGGGCGTGAAGGCCGGGGTGGTGGAGAAATCCGGCGCCTGGTTCTCCCATGACAGCCAGCGCATCGGCCAGGGGCGCGAGAACGCCAAGCAGTTCCTGCGCGACAACCCGAAAATGGCCGAGGCGATCGAGAAGAAGATCCGCGACCAGTCCTCCACCATCGCCGATGCGCTGATGGCCGCCGATGACGGCGAGGACGAGCAGCGAGGATTAAGGTTCCGAAGTTTTTTCGGGTGCCGCCTTGTCCCTTCAAAAAGAGGCGGCCTTCTTTGCAGCTTTTTTGAAAAAAGCTGCACCAAAAACTTTTGAAACTTTAGGCCCGGGGTTTTTCCGGCTCGCCAGGGCGGACTTGGCGAAAGCCCGTGCGCCTTGTAATCCAGCGCTCATGGTCACCAGCAACGATATCCGCGCCACCTTCCTGAATTATTTCGGCCGCAACGGCCACCAGATCGTGCCCTCCGCACCCCTGGTGCCGCGCAACGATCCCACGCTGATGTTCACCGCGGCAGGCATGGTGCCGTTCAAGAACGTCTTCACCGGCCAGGAGAAGCGCCCTTATATGCGCGCCACCTCCTCGCAGAAATGCGTGCGCGCCGGCGGCAAGCATAACGATCTGGACAATGTCGGCTACACCGCCCGCCACCATACCTTCTTTGAGATGCTGGGGAATTTCTCCTTCGGCGATTATTTCAAGGAACAGGCCATCCTGCATGCCTGGACGCTGCTGACCAAGGATTTCGCCCTTCCCAAAGAGAAGCTGCTGGTCACCGTCTACCACACGGACGAAGACGCGGCGAACCTGTGGAAGAAGATCGCCGGGCTGCCGGATGAGAAAATCATCCGCATCACCACCGACGATAATTTCTGGCGCATGGGCGATACCGGTCCCTGCGGCCCCTGCTCCGAGATTTTCTACGACCACGGCCCCTCCATCGCGGGCGGCCCGCCCGGCTCCCCGGATGAGGATGGCGACCGCTTCATCGAGATCTGGAACCTCGTCTTCATGCAATATGAAGAGAGCGCGAATGGCCGTGCACGACCTGCCCCGCCCCTCCATCGATACCGGCATGGGGCTGGAGCGCTTTGCCGCCATCATGCAGGGCAAGCACGATAATTACGACACGGACACGATGCGCGCGCTGATCCTGGCCTCGGCCGAGGAAACCGGCCAGGACGCCGGACGGCAAGTTCAAGACCAGCCACCGCGTGGTGGCCGACCATCTGCGCGCGGCCTCCTTCCTGATGGCCGATGGCGTGCTGCCCTCCAATGAGGGCCGCGGCTATGTGCTGCGCCGCATCATGCGCCGCGCCATGCGCCATGCCCACATGATGGGCGCGCGCGACCCGCTGATGTACCGGCTGGTCCCCGCCCTCACCCGCCAGATGGGCCAGGCCTACCCTGAGCTGAACCAGGCCGAGGCGCTGATCACCGAGACGCTGCAGCTTGAGGAAAACCGCTTCCGCGCCATGCTCGACCGCGGCATTTCGCTGCTGAAGCGACGAGTCCGAGGCTATCCCCGCCGGCGGCGCGCTGCCCGGCGCAGTCGCCTTCAAGCTCTACGACACTTACGGCTTCCCGCTCGACCTCACCCAGGACGCGCTGCGCGAAGAGGGCAAGACCGTCGATGTCGACGGCTTCACCGCGGCCATGGCGGAGCAGAAAGCCCGCGCCCGCGCCGCCTGGGCCGGCTCCGGCGAGGCCGCGACCGAGACGGTCTGGTTCGAGCTGAATGAGAAGCTCGGCGCCACCGAATTCCTCGGCTATTCCACCGAAACCGCGGAGGGCGCCATCACCGCCCTGGTGGTCGACGGAAAGCCGGCGAATGAGGCGCTGCACGGATCATGCCGTCTACGTGATCCTCAACCAGACGCCGTTCTATGCCGAGAGCGGCGGCCAGGTGGGCGATACCGGCTTCATCACCGGGCCGGATGGCCTGCGCATCCGCATCACCGACACCCAGAAGAAGCTGGGCGGCCTGTTCGTGCATGTCGGCGTGGTGGAGGCCGGCACCGCCCGCGTCGGCCAGCCGGTGGTGGCGCAGGTGGAGCATGAGCGCCGGCGCAAGATCCGCGCCCACCATTCCGCCGCCCATCTGCTGCACGAGGCGCTGCGCCGCGCCCTGGGCGCGCATGTGACGCAGAAAGGCTCGCTGAACGCGCCGGACCGTCTGCGCTTCGACATCTCCCAGCCCCGCCCGGTCACGGCCGAGGAGCTGGCGGCGGTGGAGCGCGACGTGAATGCGCATATTCGCGGGAATAGCGAAGTCACGACAAGGCTGATGACGCCCGAAGAGGCCGTGAAGCTCGGCGCCATGGCGCTGTTCGGCGAGAAATATGGCGACGAGGTCCGCGTCGTCTCCATGGGCGGGCCCACTGAAGAGAAATCCGCGTGGTCGATCGAGCTATGCGGCGGCACCCATGTGGCGCGCACCGGCGATATCGGGCTGTTCCGCATCGTCTCCGAGGGCGCGGTGTCGGCGGGCATCCGCCGCATCGAGGCCGTGGCCGGCGAGGCCGCCGTGGCGGAGGTGGAGAGCGAGGCCAGGCTGCTGGCCGAGGCCGCCGCAACCATCAAGGCCCCCGCCGCCGAGCTGCCCGGGCGCATCACCCAGCTTCAGGACGACAAGAAGCGGCTGGAGCGCCAGGTGGCCGAGCTGCAGAAGAAGCTGGTGATGGCGACCGCGACAGAGTTCGAGGACATCGCCGGGACCCGCGCCGTGCTGCGCAATGTCGGCGACATCGCGGCGAAGGAGCTGCGGCCCATCGCGACCGATCTGCTGAAGGGTCTCGGCTCGGGCATTGTCGCGCTGGTCTCCACCGCCGAGCAGAAGACCGCGATTGTCGTGGCTGTGGCCGATGATCTGCCGCAGAGTGCTGTGGATCTCGCCCGGGCCGCTGCGGCGGCTGCGGGCGGCCAGGGCGGCGGCGGCAACAAGAACGTGGCCCAGGCCGGTGCGCCGAGCGCCGCCCAGGCCAATGCGGCGCTTGCCGCCATCAAGGTCGCCATCGCGGGCTGACCCCCTGCCTTGCAAAACGCAAAGGCCAGGGCTGGATTTCCAGCCCTGGCCTTTTTTTATTGGTGCGGCATCCAGCGCGGCACGGCGAGATAGGCGAGGCGCTTGGCCTCGCGCCGCCCGCGCGCGACGGAGTCCAAAATCAGCCCGCAGGTAAAGGAGAGCATCGCCACCACCACGAAGCCCATGGAGAGCACGGCGGTGGGCAGGCGCGGCACCAGCCCGGTCTGGAAAAAAGTGATCAGCACCGGCAGGGAGATCAGCAGCCCCAGCACCAGCAGCACCAGCCCGGCGATGGAGAAGAACTGCAGGGGCCGCTCCTCCTTCACCAGCTTGATGATGGTGTGGAGGATGCGCAAACCATCCGAATAGGTGCGCAGCTTGGAAACCGAGCCCGGCGGGCGCTCGCGGTACTGCGTGGGCACCTCGGCCAGGGGCATCAACATATCCAGCGCGTGGATGGTGAATTCCGTCTCGGTCTCAAACCCCTCGGCCAGGGCCGGGAAGGTCTTCACGAAGCGCTTGGAGAAGACCCGGTAGCCGGAGAGCATGTCCTTGATCCGGTCGCCGAACACGGCGCGCACGAGGCCGGTGAGCATCAGATTGCCGGTGCGGTGCCCGCGGCGATAGGCGCCGACCGGCCCCTCCCCTTCCACCTCAATGCGCTGGCCATTGACCATGTCGAGATGCTCTTCCAGCAGGCGGCGGACCATCTCAGGTGCCACGGCGGCGTCATAGGTGCCGTCGCCATCCACCAGCACATAGGCATCGGCCTCGATATCGGAAAACATGCGCCGCACGACATGGCCCTTGCCCTGCAAAGTCTCGGTGCGAACGATGGCCCCGGCCGCCGCCGCAACCGCGCAGGTGCGGTCCCTGGAGTTATTGTCATAGACATAGATCCGCGCCTGCGGCAGGGCGGCGGCAAAATCCCGCACCACCTGGCCAATGGCAACCTCTTCATTATAGCAGGGAACTAAAACCGCGATCTTGGCGTCAGACATGCACTGAACCTACTGAAAATTTGTGGCCGGCAAGGGAGGATTTTTTAGTCTGGCCAACCCGGGTCACGCTGGCCACCAGAAGCGCAGAAATAGAATCCAGAGATAGGAGACACCGGAAAGAGGTAGAAAACCGTAGAGAAGCACCCGGCTTAAGACCGGCATGGCGCGTTGCGTGATCCAGCCCTTGGCGGCGAAGGCCGCGCCTGGGGTTAGGCAGACGAGAAGCGGCGTGAAATAGCGCCCCAGCACGCCCCAGACGGAATTGCGCCCCACCTCATCCCAGGTGAGATAGGTGGAAAGCGAAGCCCCCGCCCCGGCGCCCGCCACCAGGATGAACAGAAGGAGCAGGCGCCAAACCGTTCCGCGGCTTTCTGGCTTCAGGAGTTGAAAACTATAGAGCCCCACCAGGGCCAGCGCGAACAAAGAGGCAACGGCATAAAACCAGTGGGGCATGCCCGCATCCACCCAGCTGATGGTGGCGATGCAGGTCTCGATCAGCCACCACCCACCCACGATGAACGTGTTGTACAGCACCACGGGAACAATGCCGGGGTGGATGAGCATGTTATGCAGCTGCCGCGCGGGGGAAATATCACCCAGCCTTGTCGGGGTTATGAGCGGATGCATGCCGAAAAAACACCAGCCCAGCACGGCGGCCAGTGCCACAAGCACCGCGATGAGCGTGAATTTAAAATTCTGCCGCGCCACCAGGACCAACGGCAGGAATAGCACCGCCAGATAAGGCGGCTTTGAGCTGACGAATAGCGCCAGCAACAACACGGCGGCGCTCATCTCCCACGGATTCCACTTTGCCTGCGGGCCCACGCAGCGCGTGAGCAACGCGCAGGCCAGCACCGCGCTGGCGATGAAGGGACCATCCTGTGAGAAGGATGCGTATAACCCCAGCACTTCCGGAAGGCATAGGCAGAACAGCAGCCACAGCCGGGCCGGGGGCGCGCAGAGCCGTAACGCCATGGCGGAGGCGCAGACGCAAACCAACCCTGAAAAAATCCGGGCAATGTAGAAACATTGCACCACATGCATATGCAGATGCCGCGTTATAAACAGCGCGAACGCGGCAGGCAGGTAAAATTGCGGCGGGTAGATGACGGTGTTGGCAAAGGAGACGGGGGCCAGTGCGCCGTGCCAAGTGTCGTGAAATACCGAGGCAACCTGCGCGATATCCGTCCGCACTGCCTGGTTGAACGGCATTTTGCCAAAAGCCCAGCCAAAATCCAAAACCGGCTGCGGCAGCACCCCGCCGGCCCAGCCATTTGGAAATTTCACGCCAATGAGCCCGCCATGCGAGATCTGCGCGGCGCGGAAGAAATGATTCGTCTCATCCGCCACCATGAAAGGCGGATTAACCAGCGCCACGGCCACGACAAGCACGGCGGCGATCCAGAAATAAATCAAGGCTGGCTCCAGAGAGCTTCTGGTCTCAGGCCTCATGCCGGTCGTCCCTGCCGCATCGCACCCCCCTTGAAAATTCGTTTCGAATCCTAGGCCAGCGCCCCTAGCTTGTACGCCAACCAGGCGGATGGGAAGATTGCCACTAAGATTTAAACCGCTCCGGAATCACTAAAGTCCACAGAGCCTAATAGACATAGAAAAATGAAATAATTTTCAGAGGGATATAACCTATTCCAAAAAACCCCAACAGCAGAACCGGCAGCGCCGCCAGCCATTCCGGCATCCAAGCGCCCAGGGCCGGCACGGCGAACAGCAGAAAGGGCAGGAGCAAAAGGGCATAGCGCCCCTGCAAGCCGTCGATGAAGTCCAACCCGACATTCGTCCAGCTGAGACAGAAGGACAGCATGATCAGCCAACTTGTCAGGACGATCACCGCGATGACCACCAAACCATTCAGCAATGATACCGACAAAGGCAGGGCAGAAGGCCGCCTTGAAATGGCAGCCCCCAGAGCGGCAAATCCCGCTGCGCCCCACCAGAGGCCATAGAACCATCCGGGAAATGAGAGCTGCAACAGCCCCAAAATACCGACCATCTCCTTCAGCTTGTCGGTGCCAAACAGCGCCAGCGTATGCCAGGGCAAGGTAAAGAGCCGCTCCTTGGCGGCCAGCAGAATATGGAGGTTCGCTGCGGCATCGGTCCGGTCCATGGTCAAACCCTGCGCCCCGGTGAAGAGCGGCCCTGGGTGATAGAGCGGCTTGCCAAAGGGTACGGAGATGAACGCCACCACAATCGCGGCCCATAGCAGGATCGGCAGGCTGGCCAGGATCACCTCGCCCGCCCGGCGCCAGAAACCCGGCCAGGCCAGCGGCAAGGCGAAGAGCGCCAGCAGCGGCAGATAAGGCGGCTTGGCCAGCAGCACCACCAGAAAGGCGGCGAAGGCCAGTTTCCGCCCGCCCGGGGTTTCCCGCGTCAGCCCGGCGCAGGCCAGACAGGAGAGCGCGATGAGGATGCCGTCCTGGTCCAGAGTGCCGCCCAGGAACAGGCTCATCGGCAGCAACAGCACCGCCAGCAGCAACGCCCGCCCATAGGCTGCCAGCGTCAGAGCCGCCGCGCCGATGGCCAGATAGGCAAAAGCCGTCGCCAGACGTGCCAGAATGATGGACGCAAAGGGCGTGGCACCGGCCAGCTTGCCCAACGCCAGCCCGAAGGCGGCGGGCAGGTAGGCCAACGGAAAATAAGTGGCCGTATTGGGAATGGACACGAAGATAAGCTGATGCGCCCAGGGCGTGGCCTGCAGCGCGGCCGCATCGGCTTGGGTGACGACGGGGCGCCCCTCCATCTGGGTGGTCTTGCCGAACCCGGCCGTCAGCAGCCCGGCATCGATCTTCACCCCCACCTGCTGGATCGGCTTGCCTGTGTCAAAATCCGTGCCCGGCTTGCGCACGAGCAAAACCGCCCCGCGCAGCAATCCGGCGGCGCGGACGAGATGCGCCGGTTCATCAGGCGACTGACCAAGCGGGGTGAGCAGCGCAATCATCACCATGACGGGCAGCGCGCAGACCAGGAACAGCAACGCCAGCAGCATCCGCCCCTGCCGGGCTTGCGCCATAGTGCCGCGCCGCCTCATCGCGCCGCCTCCGTCAGCCCCATCTGTCCCCCCTCCCTTCAGGACCATAAAAAAGGGGCGTGGAAAACTCCACGCCCCTCTCAATACGCTCAACGACACCCGCCGGGGCTTTGCACCGGCGCGCGGATAATCAGGCGGACTTCGCCATGATCTCGTCCGCGACGTTGCGCGGCACCGGATCATAGTGATGGAACTGCATCGTGAAGCTGGCGCGGCCCTTGGTCATGGAGCGCAGCTGCGAGATGTAGCCGAACATTTCCTTCAGCGGCACATGCGCGCGCACGATGACGGTGGAGCCGGAGCTCTCCTGGTTCTGGATCATGCCACGGCGGCGGTTGAGGTCGCCCACCACGTCGCCCACATGGTCGTTCGGGGTGGTGACTTCCACGTCCATGATCGGCTCCAGGATCACCGGGCCGGCCTTCTTCATGCCCTCGCGGAAGCAGGCTTTCGCGGCGATTTCGAAGGCGAGCGCGGAGGAGTTGACGTCATGGTACTTGCCGTCCACCAGCGTGTAGCTGAAGTCCACGGTGGGGAAGCCCGCGAGCACGCCGGTATCGGCCTGGTTCTTGATGCCCTTTTCCACCGCCGGGATGTATTCCTTCGGAATCGCACCGCCGACGACCTTGTTCTCGAACTCGATGCCCTCGTTACGCTCGCGCGGCGCGAAGACGATCTTCACCTCGGCGTACTGGCCCGAACCGCCCGACTGCTTCTTGTGGGTGTAGGTCTCGGTGTGTTCCTTGGTGATGGTCTCGCGGAAGGCGACCTGCGGGGCGCCGATATTGGCGTCCACGCCATATTCGCGCTTCAGGCGGTCCACGATGATCTCCAGGTGCAGCTCGCCCATGCCCGACAGGATGGTCTGGCCGGTTTCCTGGTCGGTCTTCAGACGCAGGGACGGATCTTCCGCCGCCAGCTTCTGCAGGCCGATGGTCATCTTCTCCACGCCTTCCTTGGTCTTCGGCTCGACGGAGATGTCGATGACCGGCACCGGGAAGGCCATGCGCTCCAGCACCACCGGGTCCTCGGCGGCGGCCAGCGTGTCACCCGTGCCGGAATCCTTCAGCCCGACGAAAGCGGCGATGTCACCGGCGACGACTTCCTGGATTTCCTGGCGCTTATCGGCATGCATCTTGTACATGCGGCCGATGCGCTCCTTGTGGCCCTTGGTGGTGTTCAGCACGGTGTCGCCGGATTTCAGCGTACCGGCATAAACGCGCACGAAGGTCAGCGAGCCGTATTTGTCGTTGATGATCTTGAACGCCAGGCCAGCGAACGGGGCTTCCGGGTTGGCCTTGATGCGGCGGGCGTTCGGATCTTCCTCCTCGCCCTCTTCCGGGGCAACCTTGATGCCCGGAACGTCGACGGGGGACGGCAGGTAGTCCAGCACGCCGTCCAGCAGCGGCTGCACGCCCTTGTTCTTGAAGGCGGTGCCGCACATCACCGGGCGGAAGGCGCCGGAGATGGTGCCGGTCTTGATGGCGCGCTTCAGGGTCTCGACGGAAACGTCGCCCTTCTCGAAATACTCTTCCATGCCGGCATCGTCCACGGCCAGCGCGGTGTCGAGCAGGACCTGGCGGGCCTCCTTGGCCTTCTCCAGCATGTCGGCCGGAATTTCCTCGTCATGGAACTTCGCGCCCAGCTCGCCGCCTTCCCAGATGATCGCCTTCATCTCGACCAGGTCGACCACGCCGAGGAAGTTTTCCTCGATGCCGATGGGCAGCTGCAGCGGCAGCGCCACGATGTCCAGCTTCTCCTTCAGCGTGTCGAAGGCGCGGTAGAAATCCGCACCCGTACGGTCCAGCTTGTTGATGAAGATCAGGCGCGGCACGTTGTAGCGGTCGGCCAGGCGCCAGTTGGTCTCGGACTGCGGCTGCACGCCGGCCACGCCCTCGATGATGAAGATCGCGCCGTCGAGCACGCGCAGCGAACGGTTCACCTCGATGTTGAAATCGATATGGCCGGGCGTGTCGATGATGTTGATGTTGTGGTCTTTCCACTCGCACGTCACGGCGGCGGAGGTGATGGTGATGCCGCGCTCACGCTCCTGGGCCATGTAGTCGGTGGTGGTGTTGCCATCATGGACCTCACCGATCTTATGGGAGACGCCGGTGTAGTAGAGGATGCGCTCCGTGGTGGTGGTCTTGCCCGCGTCGATATGCGCGGTGATCCCGATATTCCGGATCTTGCTCAGGTCAGTATCAGCCATCATTGCCTCCACGGGCGGGAAAAATGTCAAACAGGTACGGCGCCGCCTTGGTGAGGCCGCGCTATTCGCCCGGCTTTTGGGACAGCGTGCGGCGTTTGGCAACCCCGGCAAGAGGACGCAAATGGCAGTTTTACGCCCGCGCGCGCTTTCGCTCCAGTTTTTTCAAGCTCTTGATCCATGTTACAACGAATCCAACCAAAGAATTTGAGGTGTTCCAATGGCCTTCGTTGAGGTCGAGGTGAAGACGCTCTCCCCCGCTTTGGCGGCGCTGGAAAAGTAGCGCCCCGCATGCTCGCCCCAGCCCCCCTCCTCAGGCTCTACCGGATTCTGCGTGCCAGGCCGTACTTCACCATCTCCTACTTACTGGGGGGCGTGAGTTATTTCCTGCTCCTGCCGGTGAAATCCGCGGCGATCCGGGCCGTGCTGGCCTGGGATATCGGCAGCTTTCTCTTCCTCGCCACCACCTTCCTGATGTTCGCCCGCACGCTGGACCGCGATATCAGCGCCGACGCCAAGGCGCATCAGGAGGGGGAATGGACCGTCTTCGGCCTGACCTTGCTGGGGGCGGCGATGAGTTTCGCCTCCATCTTCCTGTTCTCACAGGCAACGGAGCGCAAGGCGCATGAGGCGGCGTTTCTGGCCATTGTGATCATCACCCTCGGCCTTTCCTGGGCGGTGACGCACACCAATTTCGCCTATCGCTATGCGCATGAATATTACTCCCGCGACCTTGGCGGCGAGGATGTTGATGGCGGCATCGAGTTCCCGAAGGATGAGCGGCCGGATTATCTGGATTTCGTATATTTCTCCTTTGTCCTGGGCATGACCTTCCAGGTCTCGGATTGCAATGTGACGTCAAAAAAATTCCGGCGTCTGGCGACGCTGCAGGGGCTGATCGGGTTTCTGTTCAACACGATCATCCTGGCGCTTTCGGTGAATATCGCGGCGTCGTTGCTGTAGGGGACAGGCGGCTGATTGGGAAACAACCCGGGAATCCGGCCCCCAGCGTGACAGCGAGCGTCTCAACGGCTACATTAACGCCAGCCTGACCCGAATCAACGGACCTCGCCTTGCGCCGCCTTGCTTTACCCTTTTTCCTGTTCCCTGGCCTCCTTGCGCTTACCCTCGCCGGGTGCAGCCAAAGCTATTCCCCAAACACTTACGCCTCCAGCGCCGCTCAGCAGCAGGCGGCCGTGCAGCGCGGGGTGATTATCGGCGTGCGCCAGGTGCTGATAAGCGCGAATACTACGGTCGGCGCGGCTGCCGGTGGCGCCGCCGGCGGCATCGCTGGGTCACAGATATCGGGCGGCCCGGAAGCAACGGCGCTGGGCGCGGTCGGGGGCGCCCTGGTCGGCGGCATTGGAGGCGCGGCGGCCCAGCAAGCGCTCGCAGACACCAAGGGGTGGGAATACATCGTCCAGGAGAGCAACGGAAACCTGGTCTCCGTCACCCAAACAAGCAAGACGGCGCTTGCGATCGGGCTGCACATCCTGGTGATCTCTGACTCGCAGCAGGCTCGGATTGTGCCTGACTATACCGTGCAGATCGCGACAGCGTCGCCCACCGCGACAGCGCCAGCATCGGCGGCCAAGGGAACGGGGCCTGCTGTGACCAAGGTGGCCAATGGTGCGGCCGCGCCAAACGGTTCCACGCCCACGCCGCCTCACGTGAGCCCAGCTCAGCCAGCCGCCGGTGCAGCGGGGCCTTCTCAGGCTGCCCCCGTTACGGTGGCGAGCGGGCCTACTGCCCCGCCGGCGCCGGGTCCGGCGTCCGCCGCCCCCGCTGCTTCTCAGGCGGCCCCTGTTACCGTGGCAAGTGGTCCCACAGCCCCGCCGGCGCCAAGTCCGGCGTCCACCGCCCCCGCCGCGACGCCCCTGGCACCATCTTCCACGTCCGTCGTGGCCGCAACACCCAAGGCCGCAAGCAACAATGGTTCGGCCACGGGAACGCCTTCCGCCGGATCTGCGGCCACACCTGTCAAGGCCGCGCCAGCAGCGTCGAGCTCCACGCCGCCGGTCAGTTCCTCCTCTACGACCACGCCCTAAGGGCCCTCTCCGGGCCGCCGATAAGGCTGGTTAGAGTGCGGGCGGTTCGCCCTGCACCGGCTCCACGCCCTGGGCGGCGATCAGGTCCGTGGCCTGCCTGGTGGCTTCCTCGATGGCGGGCAGGTCCGTGCCCTTGGCGACCAGCGCCACGCCCCAGGCGCCGTCGCGCTTGAAGGGGTAGCTGCCGAGATCGAGCGCCGGGAAACGGTCCTGGATGGCGGAAAGCCCCTCGGCGATCGCCCCTTCCATCACCCCCAGCCCATAGACGGCGCGCATCTCGATCCGCTCGCCGCGCGGCAGGCTGGGCTCCAGCGCCTGCATCATGGACTGCATGATGCGCGGCACGCCCGCCATCACATGCACATTGCCGATGGAAAAGCCCGGCGCGATGGAGGCCTCGTTCCTGATGGGGATGGCGCCGCGCGGCATCGTCGCCATGCGCTGGCGGGCGGCGTTGTAGCGCTCGCCCATCCTCTCCTTCATCTCGCGGTCGGTTTCCTCATGCACCTCCCAAGGCACGCCAAAAGCGGCGGCGATGCATTCGCTGGTGATGTCGTCATGGGTGGGGCCGATGCCGCCGGTGGTGAAGAGCATGCCGTAAGCGGCGCGCAGCTCGTTCACCGCGCCGATGATGCGGTTCGGCACATCCGGCACCACCCGCACCTCCTGCAGCTTGATGCCAAGCTCCGCCAGACGCTGGGCGATGAACTGCACATTCACATCCTGGGTGCGGCCGGAGAGGATTTCATTGCCGATGATGAGGATGGCGGCGGTGGGGTTGCTCATAGGAAATCCCTCAACATCGGAATCAGCGGCCGGTCGGCGGCGGGCATCGGGTATTCGGCAAGGTCCTGCGGCGCCACCCAGGCGAGCTTCTGCCCCTCGCGCCCGTGCGGCTCGCCCTTCCAGCGCCGGCAGAGGAATACCGGCATCAGCAGGTGGAAACTGTCATAGGCATGGGAGGCAAAGACGAAGGGGGCGAAATCCTTGGGGTCGGTCTCCAGCCCCAGCTCCTCGCGCAGCTCGCGCGCCAGGGCGGCCTCGGGCGTTTCGCCCGGCTCAAGCTTGCCGCCGGGGAATTCCCACAGGCCCGCCATCTTCTTGCCCTCGGGCCGGCGGGCGAGCAGCACCCTGCCCTGCGGGTCGATCAGCGCCGCCGCCACCACCAGCAGCGTGGCGGATTTCTGCGCCGCCGCCGGCGCCGGGCTCTCGGGCAGCGCCTCGGCATCGCGCGCGAGGTCAAAATGCTTCACAGGCAGCTTCTGGCCGGGACGGCAGGAGAAGACCCTGTGGCCCTTGCCGGTCTGCGCGAAGCCCAGCTGCCGCAATACGGCCAGCGAGCCGTCATTATCCGCCGCGACCACGGCATGGAGCTGCGTGATGGGCAAGGTGGCGAAGGCCCATTCGGTGATGCGGCGCACGGCCTCCAGCGCGAAGCCCTGGCGCCAATGCGGCCGGCCGATCCAGTAGCCAAGCTCGGCGGATTGGCGGTCTTTTGCCAGCTTCAGCCCGACACAGCCAACCAGCGTGCCGGTGCGTGTATCGGCGATGGCGAATTGCTCCGCCCGGCTGGCCTCACGGTCGGCGGCGGCGGCCTTGATCCATTCCGCCGCCTGGGCGGCCGGGTAGGGAAAAGGCGCATCCGGCACGCGGCGGCAAATGTCCCAGTCATTGATCAGCCGATGAAATGAAGCCACGTCTTCCCCATGCAGCGGACGCAGGGTGAGGCGCGACGTGTGCAGCACCGGGCCAGGCGGCAGCGCGATCCCAGGCATCAGCGAATTGAAGAGGTCAGGCATGCTGGAGCCAGTGTAACCCGCTGTTGATCTTCCCGCCAGGACTGGGCAAGCATGCGGCGCATGAACGCCGACCCTGACAATCATCAGCAAACCATGGCCGCCATGGGCAAACAAGCCCGCGCCGCCGCCGCCGCGCTGGCGAAGCTGCCAGCCCCGGCACGCGACGCCGCGTTGCGCGCCGCCGCCGCCGCCCTGCGTGAAGCCGCCCCGGAGATCCTGGCCGCCAACGCCCAGGACATGGCGAATTTCAAGGGCACGCCGGCCTTCGGCGACCGGCTGCTGCTGAACAAGGCGCGGGTTGAGGCCATGGCGCGCGGGCTGGAGGAGGTGGCCGACCTGCCCGACCCTCTGGGCCGCACGCTGGCGGAATGGGAGCGCCCGAACGGCCTGCGCATCGCCCGCGTCGCCCAGCCCATCGGCGTGCTCGGCATGATCTATGAAAGCCGCCCGAATGTCGGCGCGGATGCGTCGGCCATCGCGCTGAAATCCGGCAATGCCATTCTGCTGCGCGGCGGCTCCGAGAGTTTTTGCTCCGCCCAGGCCATCCATAAGGCGGTGACCGCAGGGCTGAACGCAGCCGGGCTGCCGGAGGATGCCGTGCAGGTGGCCCCCACGACGGATCGCCGCTTCGTCGCCGCCATGCTGGGGGCGGTGGGGCATATCGACCTCATCATTCCGCGCGGCGGCAAGACTCTGGTGGAGCTGGTGCAGCGCGAGGCCCGCGTGCCCGTGCTGGCCCATGCCGAGGGGCTGAACCACACCTATATTCATGAAGCCGCCGAGCCTGACATGGCGCGCAAGGTGCTGGCCAACGCCAAGATGCGCCGCACCGGCGTGTGCGGCGCGACCGAGACGCTGCTGATCGATGCCGCCATTGCCCCCACCCTGCTGCCGGTGCTGGTGGCGGACCTCACGGCTTTGGGCTGCGCCTTCAAGGCCGATGAGCGCGCCCGCGCCATCTGCCCCGCGCTGCCCGCCGCCGGGGCCAATGATTTCAACACGGAATGGCTGGACGCGGTGCTGAACATCGCGGTGGTGGACGGGCCGGAGGCCGCACTCGCCCACGTGATGGCGCATGGCAGCGAGCATACCGAGGCGATCATCACCGGGGATGCGCAGGTGGCGGAATCCTACCTCGCCCGCAGCCCCGCGGCGGTGACGTTGTGGAACGCCTCCACCCAGTTCTGTGATGGCGGGGAGTTCGGCTTCGGCGCGGAGATCGGCATTGCCACCGGCCATATCCATGCGCGCGGCCCCATCGGCCCGGAGCAGCTCACCACCTTCCGCTATGTGGTGCGCGGCAACGGCCAGGTGCGCCCCTGAATTTGCGCTCCGGCCACACGGCCACCCCCACTTATGGCCATCGTCACAGGTTGAAGATTGGGCTGCTCGGCGGCTCGTTCAACCCGGCGCATGAGGGGCATCTGCATGTGGCGCGGCAGGCCATGCGGCATCTGGGGCTGGACCAGCTCTGGCTGATGGTCTCGCCCGGCAACCCGCTGAAGCCCGCTCATTGGCATGGCGCCGCTCGCCGAGCGTCTGGCCAGTGCCGGGCGGATCGCCGATGGGCGGCTGATCATCGCCACCGATATCGAGTCGCGGCTTGGCACGCGCTATACATGCGATACGATGCGCGCCCTGCAGCGCCGCTTTCCGGCAGCCAAATTCGTCTGGCTGATGGGGGCGGATAACCTGATCCAGCTCCCGCGATGGGGGCGTTGGCTGGAGATTATGCGCACCATGCCGATGCTGGTGGTGCCGCGCCCCGGCGCCACGCGCCGCGCCTTGGCCGGGCATGCCGCAAAACGCCACCAAAAATATCGCCTTCCTGCGCGTGCTGGGCTATGTCTGGCGGCGACGAAGGCGCCAGCCTGGATTCTTCTGCCCGTGCGGGAGAATACGGCTTCTGCTACTGAATTGCGCCGCAAGATTTTAGAAGGAACGCAGCCATAACGCGCACGCCCACCCGCACCCCGGCCAAACGGGGCGCCAAGACCGCCACTCCCCGCTCGCGTGCCGCCAAGCCGCCGGCGGAGGCCGTTGCCACCATGCCGGGCACGCCGCGCAAGAAGGCCGCCATCGCCGGCCCCAAACGCAAGGCCGCAGAGCCGAAGCCGCAGCCCGAGTTCCTGGACCGGCTGCAGGCCTTGATCATCTCCACGCTGGAGGATGACAAGGCCGAGGATATCGTGACGCTGGACCTGGCGGGACGCGCCAGCTTCGCGGACCGCATGATCATCGCCACCGGCCTCGCCGACCGGCAGATCGCCGCCATGGCGACGCATCTGCACGAGAAGCTGCACGAGGCCGGCTTCAAGAAGCCGCTGACCGAGGGTGCCAACGGGACCGACTGGGTGCTGCTCGATGCCGGTGACATCATCGTGCATCTCTTCAAGCCGGAGGCGCGCACGCTCTACCGGCTTGAGAAGATGTGGAGCGCGGAGCTGGACGAGACGGACGCTTAACTTGCGTCTGCTCGCCATCGGCAAGGCGCCTGCCAAGGCGCCGGAGATGGAGCTCTTCGCCCGCTATGCCAAGCGCATCCGCCCTGCCCTTTCGCTGATTGAGTTCGCGGATGGGCAGGGCGCTGCCGCCGAGATCAAGCGCCGCGAGGGCGAGGCGATTCTCGCCGCGCTGAAGCCGGATGAATTCCTGATCGCCCTGGACATGGACGGTGCCGCGCCCGGATTCGCCGGGCTTGGCGAAGCTGCTGGCGGGTTGGCTGGAGCGGAGCAAAAAACTCGCCTTCGTGATCGGCGGGGCGGAGGGGCTGGACGCGCCGGTGCTGGCCCGCGCCGGCGCCAAACTCTCGCTGGGCACGCTCACCTGGCCGCATATGCTGGTGCGCCCGATGCTGGCCGAACAGATTTACAGGGCGCAATCCATTTTGGCGGGGCACCCTTACCATCGGGCGGGACGGCCCTAGCCCCGCGCCATGGTCAAAACGTCCGGCTTTCCCTAAAATCCCCGCCAGAAACGCTGCTGACCAAGGACCAAGATGCCCAAAAAACCCGTGATGCTGGTGATCCTCGACGGCTTCGGCTGGAATGAGTTCGAAGGAGGATAACGCCGTGGCGCTGGCGCAGACCCCGAATTTCGACAGGCTCTGGGGCACCTGCCCGCGCGCCTTCCTCACCACCTCGGGCCGCGTGGTGGGGCTGCCGGTGGGGCAGATGGGCAATTCCGAGGTCGGGCACCTGAATATCGGCGCCGGGCGGGTGGTGATGCAGGATTTGCCGCGGATCGATGCCGCCATCGAGGATGGCTCGCTGGCGAAGAATGAGACCATCCTGGGCTTCATCGCCGCGACTAAAGAAATCCGGCGGCACGGCGCATCTGCTGGGGCTTGTCTCCCCTGGCGGCGTGCACTCGCACCAGGACCAGGCGGTGGCGCTGGCGAAAATCCTGCACGCGGCGGGCATCCCGGTCATCGTCCATGGCTGGATGGACGGGCGCGACACCCCGCCCCAGGCCGGGCTTGGCTATATGGCGAAATATCTGGCGGATCTCGGCGATACCGCGACGCTCGCCACGTTGGTCGGCCGCTATTACGCCATGGACCGCGACAAGCGCTGGGAGCGCGTCGCCCAGGCCTATGAGCTGCTGGTGGACGCCAAGGGCGAGGCCTTCCCCTCCGCCGAGGCCGCCATCCAGGCCAGCTATGACGCCAAGGTGACGGACGAATTCATCAAGCCCGCAGTCATCGGCGATTATGCGGGCGTGAAGGACGGCGACGGCGTGATCTGCGCCAATTTCCGCGCCGACCGTGTGCGCGAGATCCTCACCGCTTTGCTCGACCCGGCCTTCGACGGCTTCAAGGCACGCCAGCCCAAATTGGTGGGCGCAGTGGGCATGACCGCCTATTCCGACGCGCTGGCCCCCTTCATGCAGACCGTCTTCGCGCCGCAGCGCATGAACGATCTACTGGGCGGCGTGGTGGCGGCGCAGGGGCTCAAGCAACTGCGCATGGCGGAGACCGAGAAATACCCGCACGTCACCTATTTCTTCAATGGCGGGGAGGAAACGCCCTTCCCCGGCGAGGACCGGATCATGGTGCCCTCGCCGAAGGTCGCCACCTACGACCTGCAGCCGGAAATGTCCGCCCCGGAGCTGACGGAAAAAGCCGTCGCGGAGATCAACACCGGCAAGTACGACATGATCATCCTGAACTTCGCCAACCCGGACATGGTGGGCCATACCGGCGTGCTGTCTGCGGCCATCAAGGCGGTGGAGACGGTGGATGCGGGGCTGGGCAAAATCTGGGCGGCGGTGCAGGCCCAGGGCGGGGCCATTCTGGTCACCGCCGACCACGGCAATTGCGAGATGATGCGCGACCCGGAAACCGGCGGCCCGCACACCGCCCACACCACCAACCCGGTGCCGGTGTTCGTGGCCGGGGGGCCGGAAGGGATCAAGCTGCATGACGGGGTGCTGGCCGACCTCGCCCCGACTTTGCTGAAACTGATGGGCGTGGCCCAGCCCGCCGCGATGACCGGCAAGCCGCTGTTCGACTGAGGTGATGCCAAGGCGGCCTCTCAAGCAGGCTGGCTGGGCCATGGCCGCGCTTTGGCTCGGCCTGGCCGGCAGCGCCTTAGCCAAGGATGCAACGCATAAAGACACGGCACATAAGGACAACGCCGCCAGCCTGAAGGCCCAGCGCGCCGCCGCGCAGGCCGAGATCACGGCGCATCAGCAAGCCGCCGCCGCCGCCGCGGCGCATAGTAAACAAGTGGCCGCCAAGGCCGCAGCATTAGCGCAGCAGCAGGTGCAGGCCGCCGCCGCCCTGCGCGGGCTTGAAGACCAGACCTCGCAGGACGCCGCACAGCTCGCCCAGCTTTTGGCCCAGCAGACGACAGCCGCCGCGCGGCTGGACGATGCCGAGGCGACGTTGAAGAAGCTGCTGCCGGTGATGCAGCGCCTGTCCTCCGCCCCGGCGACCACGCTGCTCGCCGCCCCGTTATCGCCGCAGGACGCGGTGCGCGGCATCGCCATCATGCAGGGCATGGCGGCGCAACTCGCCATCCAGGCCGCCGCCGTGAAGGACGAAACCGCCAAGCTGACCACCGCCCTCAACCAGGCGCAGGCGGCGCGGCTTCGGCTGGATGCCGCCGTGGCCGCGCAGCAGGCGGCGGAGGCGAAACTCTCCACCGATATCGACCAGGCCAGGTCCGACGAGCAGGCGGATGCCGACCAGGAAGTGGCGGAAGCCGCCGCCGCCGCCCGGGCCAAGCACCAACTCTCGGACCTGGATGACGCCATCGCGCGGCTGGTGCCCAAAGCCCCGCCGCAGGCCACGCCTGTGAACCTTCCCGCCGGGGGCGCGGGCGCGCCGGTGGCGGGGCTTGTGATCCAGGCCTATGGCGCCCAGACCCTGGCGGGACCGTCCACCGGCATCTCCTACGCCGCCGCCCCTGGCGCGCGTGTTACCAGCCCTTGCGGGGGCACCATTATGTATGCCGGGCCGCTCACGGGGTATGGCAATGTGGTGATCGCCGATTGCGGCGGCGGACTCTCGGCGGTGCTGGCGGGGTTGAGCCATATGGACGTGGCGCAGGGCCAGCATGTGGCGCATGGCCAGCCTTTGGGCAGCATGCAGGCCTACGACCCCGCCAACCCGGCGCGCCAGCCGCGCCTCTATGTGGAATTGCGCCGCAACGGCGCGCCCATCGACCCCACCTCATGGCTGGCGGCGGGGCGCTCTGGATAATCCGGCCGGGATGCTATCTAATACGCCCAGGGCGACACGCCCGGCAGTTGAGGGGACATAGTGTATGCGGTTGCGCAGCGGTTTGATGCTCGGCGGGATTTTCATGGCGGGATTGGCCGCCGGTTCGCTCGCGCAGCCATTGTCACGTGCCTTCGGCCAGGCGGCGCCGAGTGACAGCACCTATCAACAGCTGTCCTTGTTCGGCGACATTCTCTCGCAGATCAAGCAGAACTACGTGATCGACCCGCCGACGGACAAGCTGATCTACAACGCCGCCAACGGCATGCTGTCGGGGCTCGACCCGCATTCCAGCTACATGAATGCGCGGCAATATGCGGACATGCAGGTGCAGACCTCCGGCGAGTTCGGCGGGCTGGGGCTGGAAGTGACCCAGGTGAGCGGCCTGCTGAAGGTTATCACCCCCATTGACGGCACGCCGGGCGCGAAGGCTGGCATCAAGCCGGGCGATATCATCGTCGAGATCGATGGCCACGCGACCGATGGGCTTTCGCTGGACGATGCGGTGAGCAAGATGCGCGGCAAGCCCGGCACGCAGATCACGCTGACCTTGAAGCGCAACGGCATCAACACGCCCGTGCATGTGACGCTGACGCGCGAGATCATCAAGATCGACGATGTGAAGAGCAAGCTGCTCAGCAGCAGCGCCGGGCCGATCGGCTATATCCGCCTCGACAGCTTCGATGAGAATGCCGACGCGCATATCCGCGACGCGGTGAAGAGCCTCGCCAAGCAGGCGCATGGGCCGCTGCATGGTTATATCCTCGATCTGCGCGACAATCCGGGCGGGTTGCTGGACCAGGCCGTGGCGGTGAGCGACGACTTCTTAAACAGTGGTGAAATTGTCTCCACCCATGGCCGCCATCCGGAAGACGACCAGGTCTGGTACGCGCAGGGCAACGACATCACCAGCGGCGCGCCGATCGTGATTCTGACCAATGCGGGTACGGCCTCGGCGGCGGAGATCGTCACCGCCGCGCTGCAACAGAACCACCGCGCGCTGGTGCTGGGCGCCAAGACCTTCGGCAAGGGGTCGGTGCAGACGATCATCCCCATCGACAATGAGGGCGCGCTGCGCCTGACCACGGCGTTGTATTTCACGCCGTCGGGCAAGTCGATCCAGGATTACGGCGTGACCCCGAACGTGCCCGTGGCCGACAGCGCGACCCCGCAGGACAGCTTCTCCCAGCTGCGCGAGACCGATCTGCTCAACTCCTTCACCAACCCGACGAAGGAGACCGCGCCGGCGCTGCCTCCCGCCCCGCCGCTGCCGCCCGTGGCTGGGAGCATTCCGGACAAACCGCCCGCCAACTGGCCAACCTTCGACCCGAGCAAGCCCTCGACCGACTTCCAGCTGCAGATGGCGCTGAAGCTGGTCGCGGACATGGAACCCTCGACGGCGACGACCGCCTCCAACTAGCCCTACGCGCTTTCCCCTGCGATAAAACCGGCGCGGCGGGTTTCCGCCGGGCTTGAAGGAAGGAGGAGAGCGACATGGCGGACAAGGAGTCCCTGCCCTACCGGCTGAATGTCGGCGCGGTGCTGTTTTCACGGGATGGTCTGGTGTTCGTGGGCAAGCGCAAGGGCTTTCCCGATGCGTGGCAGTTGCCCCAGGGCGGTGTCGATGACGGCGAGAATATCCGCCTGGCCGTGCTGCGTGAGCTGAAGGAGGAGATCGGCACGGACAAGGCCGAGATCCTGGCGGAACATCCCGAGTGGCTGCTCTATGACCTGCCGCCGATCTGCTCGGTGTCGCCTGGAAGGGCAAATATCGCGGCCAGCGCCAGAAATGGTACGCGCTGCGCTTCACCGGCCAGGATTCAGACATTCAGCTCGACGCCGATGAGCATCCCGAATTCGAGGCGTGGCGCTGGGTGCGCCTTGAGGAGCTGCCTGAGCTTGCAGTCCCCTTCAAGCGCGACATCTATGCAACGCTGGTGCGGGATTTCGCATCCTACGCACAAGCTTGAACCGCGCGCCCCGCGCAAAAGCTTGAACCAAAACAGAACTGCAAGAGAAAGGACCGACCGGCCCATGATGACACTCACCGCCGCTGACGGACATAAATTTCAGGCCTTCGAAGCCGGTAATGTGAATGCCCCGCGCGGCCTGGTGGTCGTGCAGGAGGTTTTCGGCGTCAACGCGCATATCCGCAAAGTCGCTGAGCGTCTGGCAGGCTATGGCTACCGGGTGCTGGCCCCGGCTCTGTTCGACCGCGTGGAGCCGGGCCTCGAGCTCGACTACACCCAGGAAGGGACCCAGCAGGGCATCGCCAACAAGAGCAAGGTTCCCGAAGACAAGGCATTGCTGGACCTTGAAGCCACCGCCGCCGCCTTCGGGCCGGGCAAGCCGGTGGGCATCATCGGCTATTGCTGGGGCGGCACGCTGGCCTGGGAAGGCGCAACCGGGACGAACCTCTTCAAGGCCGCGAGCTGCTGGTATGGCGGCGGCATTGCCGCGAAGAAGGACGCGAAGCCCAACTGCCCGGTGCAGATGCATTTCGGCAGCGAGGATCATGGCATCCCGCTGAGCAATGTCGAGGCCATTAAAGCCGCACAGCCGGGCGTGGAGCTGTTCCTGTATGAGGGTGCGCAGCACGGCTTCGGCTGCGAAGCGCGGGCCAGCTACAGCCAGAAGGACTGGGAGCTGGCGGAGCTGCGCTCGCTGGCCTTCTTCGCCGAGCATCTGCGCTGAAAAGCGCCTCTGCCGGCTGTGGCGGCACGGCCGGCAAGCAATTTCATCGATCCTTCCGCGTAGCCGGTTTGACAGGGACGGCAGGGATGGCGTGAACTCAGACCCAATAAACACGGGCACTGATCATCCTGGCCTCTCCCCAGCCGCGAAGGACCGATACCGCATGGACATCTTCACCGACCCGAAACGCCCCCACCGCCACCCGCTGCAGCCGATCTCGCCGATCGAGCGGCCAAAGGGGTGCGACACGATCGGGCTGGTGCTGCAGGGCGGTGGCGCGCTGGGGGCCTATCAGGCGGGCGTCTATCAGGCGCTGCACGAGGCCGGGCTGGAGCCGGACTGGGTGGCGGGTGTGTCCATCGGCGCGGTGAACTCTGCCATCATCGCCGGCAACAAGCCGGAACACCGGCTGGAGAAGCTCGAAAAATTCTGGATGGATATCACCGCCCGGGACCCCTACACCACTTGGTTCGAGGGCGATGACGCCCGTAAGCTGCGCAACGGGCTCTCAGCCACGAACGGCATGTTTTTCGGCCAGCCGGGCTTCTTCAAGCCCGTGCCCTTTTCCGGCTTTTTCGCCCCGCGCGGGGCGCGCTTCGCCACCGCGATGTACGATACCTCCCCCCTGCACCGCACGCTGGAAAAACTTGCCGATTTCAAGCTGATCAATGACGGGCCGGTGCGCCTCGCGGTCGGCGCGGTGGATGTCGAGTCCGCCAATTTCGTCTATTTCGACAATGCGCTCCGCGAGCTCCAGCCCGAGCATATCATGGCCTCCGGCGCATTGCCGCCGGGCCTGCCGATGATCCGCATCGGCCGAAATCAATATTGGGATGGCGGGCTGGTCTCCAACACCCCGCTGCAGCATCTGCTGGACAATATCGGCTCGAAGAACCTGCTGACCTTCCAGGTGGATCTGTTCTCAGCCCGCGGTGAAATCCCGCGCGACATGCCTGAGGTTTTGGCCCGGCAGAAGGATATCCAGTACTCCTCGCGCACCCGCACCACGACGGACCATTTTCTGGAGACCCACAAGCTGAAACAGGCCCTGCGCGATGCGCTGGACAAGCTGCCTGATACAGAGCTGAGCACGGAACAGCTGGCGATGAAAGAGGAGCTGCGCCATCTGCCGGAAATCAACATCCTGCAGCTGATCTACAAGCAGAAAGCCTATGAGGGCGATGCCAAGGATTACGAGTTCAGCCGCATCTCGATGAAGGAGCATTGGCGCTCGGGCTATTATGACACCCGCAACACGCTGATCCACAAGGACTGGCTGCAATTTCAGGGCAAACCCGGAATCCGTTCCTTCGATCAGCACCGCGCCGACGAGTAGCCCCTCCCTCTTGCCTGCGCCACGCGGGGCATGGCAACCAAGATGCCCGGTGCAGTAGGAGTAGGTGGCGTTGAGTGATCTTTTCGAGAATATCCCAGCCAAGGACAGCTATGGCGCCAAGGATATCGAGGTTCTGGAAGGGCTGGAGCCCGTCCGCCGGCGCCCTGGCATGTATATCGGCGGCACGGATGAGAACGCCCTGCACCATCTGGCCGCCGAGATTCTCGACAACGCCATGGACGAGGCGGTGGCCGGCCATGCCACCACCATCGAGATGACGCTTGGGCTCGGCAACCAGCTCACCATCCGCGACAATGGGCGTGGCATCCCGGTGGACCCGCACCCGAAATTCAAGACCAAGTCAGCGCTGGAGGTGATCTTCACCACGCTGCATTCGGGCGGCAAATTTTCCGGCAAGGCCTATGCCACCTCGGGCGGGTTGCATGGCGTTGGCTCCTCCGTGGTGAATGCGCTCTCCTCCAGCTTCACCGCCGAGGTGGCGCGCGAGCGCAAACTTTACCGCCAGAGCTATGCGCGCGGCGTGCCGCAAACCAAATTGGAGGAAGTCGGCGCCGCCCCCAACCGCCGCGGCTCGACCATCAGCTTCGTGCCGGACACGGAGATTTTCGGCCCCCTGAAATTCTCCCCCGCCCGGCTGTTCAAGCTGTGCCGCTCGAAGGCGTATCTGTTTCGCGGCGTGAAAATCCGCTGGGCGTGCGATCTCGCGCTGCTGAAGGCCGATTCGGAGGTGCCCACCGAGGCGGAGCTGCATTTCCCCGGCGGCCTGCGCGATTCGCTGGAGGCGGAGCTGGGCAGCACCGCCACGGTGCTGCCGGAGATCTGGGCGGGCGAGGCGAAATTCGCCCCGCTCAATGGCCTGGAGCAGGGCAAGCTGGAATGGGCGCTGTCCTGGGTGGAGCAGGGCGAGGCCGCCATCGACACCTATTGCAACACCGTGCCCACGCCGCTGGGCGGCACGCATGAGGCGGGCATGCGCAGCGCCCTGCTGAAGGGCCTGCGGGCCTGGGCGGAGACGCGCGGCAATAAGCGCGGGGCCGCCATCATCGCCGATGACGTGCTGGGGGGCTTGCGGGCGAAACTCTCGCTCTTCATCCGCGACCCGCATTTCCAGGGCCAAACCAAGGAGAAGCTGACGACGCAGGAGGCAGCCCGCCTCACCGAAACCTCGCTGCGCGACAGGTTCGACCATTTCCTGGCCGGGGACCCGGCCAATGCCGATAATCTGCTGGCCTATGTGGTGGACCGCGCGGAGGAGCGCCTGCGCCGCAAGGAGCTGAAGGACACGCCGCGCAAATCCGCCACGCGCCGGCTGCGCCTGCCCGGCAAGCTGGCCGATTGCGCCACGGAAAGCGCGGAGGGCACCGAGATCTTCCTGGTGGAGGGCGATTCGGCCGGCGGCTCGGCCAAGCAGGCGCGCAACCGCAACAGCCAGGCCATTCTGCCGCTGAAGGGCAAGATTCTGAACGTCGCCTCCGCCTCCGGCGAGAAGCTGCGGCAGAACCAGGAGCTGAAGGATCTGATCGAGGCGCTGGGCTGCAGCACCGGCACCAGCTTCAACCGCGCCAATCTGCGCTATGAGCGCATCATCATCATGACCGATGCCGATGTGGACGGCGCGCATATCGCCTCGCTTCTGATGACCTTCTTCTACCGCGAGTTGCCGGAGCTGATCCGCCACGGCCATGTCTATCTGGCGCAGCCGCCGCTCTACCGGCTCACGCAAGGGGCCAAGAGCATCTATGCGATGGACGATGCCGCGCGCGACAAGGTGATGAAGACTTTCAAGGCGGGCGCAAAGGTGGAGATCAGCCGCTTCAAAGGCCTGGGCGAAATGCCGCCCGCCGTGCTGAAGGAAACCACGATGGACCCGGCCAAGCGCACGCTGCTGCGGATCGTCGCCGCCCCGGAAACGCGGGCGGAGACCTCAAACCTCGTGGACAGCCTGATGGGCAAGCGCCCGGAGCTGCGTTTCCAGTTCATTCAGGAAAACGCGGGCAAGGTTGAGGAGCTGGACATCTGACGTTGTACGGCGCGCCTGCTGCGCCGCACAAAATCATCCGCCGCCTGTTTCCATCCATGTGAAACATCAAGCCAGGGCCTCAGGAATCCCTGGCGCCTGCGGTCTGGCCCAGCTTTTGATATCATCACGTTGGAAGATCGTCGCGGCGCCGCCCCATAGAGGGCGGATCTAAAGCCATCGCACTCTAACAAAAAAGGCCCGGAGTTACCTCCGGGCCTTTTTTCAACAGAAACTATAGCAGCTCAGACCATCTTCTTCAGAGACGGGGAGGCCTTGAAGCGCACGGTCTTGCCGGCCTTCACCTTGATCTCTTCGCCCGTGCGCGGGTTCACACCCTTGCGGGCCTTGGTCTTGCGCACAGTGAAGGTGCCGAAGCTCGGCAGGGTGAACTTGCCGTTCTTCTTCATTTCCTTGACGATCGCCTCGATCAGGTCGGTCGCCGCCCGGTTGGCTGCAACGCCGGTGATCTCAGCGGAACCCTGGATAACCTCAGCAATAAACGCTTTTGACATTTTACAAGCCTCTTCCTGTTTGCTCGGCCTGATCGGATGAAAACCCTGACCGAAGATTCCTCTGCTCAATCCAGGGGACTCTAGTACTCCCCTAGGCTGGATGCCAAATGTCTAGCCTTGGCCTGTGGAAAACACCAGCCTTCACAAGCGGGTGCGAAAGTTTTTTTGTGAAAATGCGTAACTCTACCACCTGACCGCTGGCATCAACAAAACTTGCGCGAGTCTCTGAAGCTTCGGAAGAAACGGGAGGGAGAATGGTGCCCAGAGCCGGAATCGAACCAGCGACACTGCGATTTTCAGTCGCATGCTCTACCAACTGAGCTATCTGGGCCCTTGGTCCAGGCTGCCTAACGGATCAGGCAACCCTTTGCAAGCTCGCTGGTGCTGTCACTGGGAATTGAACCCAGGACCTCTTCATTACCAATGAAGTGCTCTACCCCTGAGCTATGACAGCGTAACCGGCGATTGTGGGGCGGTTCCTAGCCTTTTGCTGGTGATGCCGCAAGTGCCAACCGCGAGAAAAACATCAGCCCCGCCAGCCCCAGGAAAAGCCTGCGCAAAGGCCGTTTCCCGCCTCAGGATCCGGCGCTACGGGTCCCTTCATGGGGCTTAAACAGCGACCGATATGCAAAAAAATCATAGCCCTACGGAAGCCGCCTCAAGGGCGGGTTGAAAGCTGGATGTTGGACAGGAAGCGCAGCACGCTTTCACCGTGCTGATTCGTGACGGCCGTGGCGGCGCGGACAATGCCCCGCTCAGGCCTCGATTGCGAGGGTCTGACCTCGACGATCTCAAACCGCACCTGCAGCTCATCGCCGGGGCGCACCGGCTTTAGCCAGCGCAGCTCGTCAATGCCCAGCCCCAGAATGGGGGACAGGCCAAAGGGCTGCAGGCCGACCATCTGCCGCATGGTGAGCGCCGCCACATGCCAGCCGCTGGCAATCAACCCGCCAAAGGGCGCGGCCTCCGGCGCTTCAGGGTTCGTATGAAATGGCTGGGGGTCATAGGCCTGGGCGAAGGCGATGATCTCATCGCGCGTGATCGCCACGGGCGGGCTGGTCCAGCTCATGCCGGGTTGCATATCCTCCAAAAATAATGGCCGGTCTGTCATGGTGCCTCTCCTTTCCACTTTCCCTTATAAAAGCGCTGGGATCGCTCGGTGGAAAGACACGAAATCCGGTGGCAGGAGTACTGCGTCCAGTTCCTCACCATGGCGCCGCCCGGCATAGACCGCATGGCGATGGTGGCCAGCGCCTGCGCATCGCCGATGGCGGCCACCGGCTCGATGCCCGCCGCCGCCGGGATGGGCCCTCCCCTCCCCCCCTGGCAGCGCAAAAAAGGCGGCTCCGAATGGAGCCGCCTTGGCAGGAAAAATATCAGGACACGCTATGCGGCAAGGCCCGTGCCGGATGTATCCTCCGCCAGCGCCAACAGCCTGCCGCGCAAGGCACGCGGCAATTGGCGGGCGGATTTCACGCGCGGCAGTTGCATTTCCTTAACCGGTGCGGGCTCGGCATGCTCACTCCAATTATCGAAGGCCATGCGCGAAACATTATCAACGAACGTTTCCGCCGCCACGCCTTCCACCAGAATCAAGGAGTGGTCGGCAATTTCGATGTGATAATAACGAAAGATCTCCGGTACCTGCGCCTCCCGGGTGATGGTGGTGCCGTTCACCAGCGCACCGGCCTGCACCAGCACATCATCGAGCAGGATGGCATGATCCGGCGAAATCAACAGATCGCGCTTGGGCAAAACCTCACCCAGCGCACCAGCGGCGACACGCACCGGCAGAACCCGCAGCGGATCAGCGAAACGGGTGGAAACGGTTTGCACGCCGATCCAGGATACCGGCGCCACGCGGCCGTCGCTCAGCGCCACGAGATCACCAATCTTTAAGCTTTCGATAGAAACTTCGCCATCCGGCGTCATCACCGCCGTGCCCGCCATGAAGCAGTGCGAAGCGGGCGTGCCGCAATTCAGATCCCAGTTCGTCGGGTTCGGGTCATTCGCGCCTGTGGACGCATGCAGCATGATCGGCGTGCCGCTCCATACATAGGGCGTCTCCGAGAACAGGAAATATTTCCCGGCCGTTGAATCTTCAAAGATAAATCCGAGCACTTTGCCGGTGATCGCATCCGTGGCGGTGCCGATATAGGTTTGCACGTCACTCTGGCCGATGATGGTGAAATGCGTCCCTCCCGACAGGATCGGCGTGTTGTTCGGCGACACGACCGTCTGCGGCTGGATCGCAAAAGCGCTGGTGACGATATAAGAGCTATTGTTGGTGCCCGCATGCCCGCCGGCCAAAGCCAGATTATACGCATGCAGCGTTTCACTCGGATATGCCGGATGTGGTCCTGGGTCTGACATTGCTGGCTTCCTCTAAAAATCCAGAGGATTCATGCCAATTATTAGAAAACAAACGATTAAATTAAAATCGGCAGACACGCTTCAAATTATTGTTATTCAAGCTTTGCCATACAAAACGATTTATTGAAATATCGCAATATCTCGTCGGAGCAGATGCTGCATCGCCGCGCGCACCGGTACCATCGCCCGCTTGAGCGTCAGGCCGCTTCATCAAGGCGCACGAATTGCGCCCCAAACTCCTGCAATGCCGCCAGACCGGCGGCGATGCCCGCCCCGCTGGAGCGGCGCGGCTGATTGATATGGCCCTCGATCACATCGCCATCGCGCGCCGCCTTGATCCGCGCTTCCACGAGTGCAGCCGGAAATGACGCCCCGGCATCGGAATTCAATGAATAGCCCGCCACGCGCACCCCCATGGCCTCAATCTGCGGCACCACGGACGGGGTATAAAGCCCCGCAGCGCCCCGGTACCAGACCGGCTTGCGGCCCGTGACCTTGTAAATGGCCTCGGCCCCGCCCTCGATTTCGGCCTGGATGGCGGGCAGGCTCCCGGCCACTTCCAGCCCATAGATGCGCTGCGTGCCCAGCACCGGCGGCAGATGCCGCGCGCCGTGGTTTTCCAGCGTGAACACGTCAGGATGCGCCAGGAAGAAGGCCAGCCCCTCCGGGTTCATGCGCATCCAGACAGCGGTGATGAAGATGGTGGCGGGGATCTTCCGCGCCACCAGCAGATTGGCGATCCGCGGGTCGAAATGGCCGGGGCAGGCATCCAAAGTCACCGCCACCCGGCGTGGGCCCGATTGCGGTTTCAGCCGCAGCACCGGCTCCACCAGCCCGTCGCGGCGTACCGGCCCCAGCGCCAGGGGCGCCGCCAGCAGCCCTTGGCAGAGCTGGCGGCGGCTGAGCTTAACGCTGCAAACCCCGCACATCGCCTAGTTGCCTTACAGCACCCGGCCGGCCACGGCCTCCAGCTTCTTCATCACGTCCGGGTTACGCGCCTCGGGTGGGGTGATCAGCGCGTAGGTGAGCGCGGTGTCGCAGCCATGCGGGCAGGCGGGGCGCGGGGCGGAGAGGCGCGGCAGCACCTGCTTCACCAGGTTGCGCGCCTTGTCGGCATTGCCGAGCAGCACCTTCACCACCTGGTCCACGGTCACGGCGTCGTGGTCCTCGTGCCAGCAATCATAATCGGTCACCATGGCCACGGTGGCGTAGTCCATCTCCGCCTCGCGGGCGAGCTTGGCCTCCGGCATGTTGGTCATGCCGATCACCGAGCAGCCCCAGGAGCGGTAGAGATTGCTCTCCGCCAGGGTGGAGAATTGCGGGCCTTCCATCACCAGATAGGTGCCGCCGCGCGTGTAGGGCAAAGCGAGCGCCTTCAGGCTCTCTTCCAGCGCATCGCCAAGCCGCGCGCACACCGGATGCGCCATCGACACATGCGCCACGCAGCCCGCGCCGAAGAAGCTCTTCTCACGCGCGAAGGAGCGGTCGATGAACTGGTCGACGATGACGAAATGCCCCGGCGGCAGTTCCTCCTTCAAGGACCCGACGGCGGAGAGGGAGAGGATATCGGTCACGCCCAGGCGCTTCAGCGCGTCGATATTGGCGCGGTAGTTCAGCGCGGAGGGGGAGGTTTTGTGGCCGCGCCCATGGCGGGGCAGGAACACGACCTGCACGCCCTCATACTCGCCGGTCAACAGCTCGTCGGACGGATCACCCCAGGGTGTTTCGATCTTCACCCATTTGGTGTTCTTGAGGCCGTCGATATTATACAGGCCCGAGCCGCCAATAATGCCGATGACCGGCTGCTTCGTCTGATCCATCTTCCCGCTCCCGCGACAAAAGAAAACAACCAATAAAAATTTTTTGGGTGCCGCCTTTTTTATAAAAAAGGCGGCTTTTTCTGCAGCTTTTTGAAAAAAGCTGCACCAAAAACGTTTATGAATTCAGGCTCTAGGAGAAGGGCCCAACTCACGCAACCTTGCGCTTCTCCTGATATTGCGGGCGGCGCGGCTTGACCTTGCGCACCTGCATATCCGGATGGCGGGCCGGCTTCTTCACCGGCATCGCCTGGCGCGGGCGCTCGCCGCCCGCCACCTGCATCTTGATGCCGGTGAGCTTCTCGATCTGGTTCAGATAGGGCAGCTCCGTCGCGTCGCAGAACGCCACCGCCGTACCATCCGCGCCGTTACGCGCGGTACGGCCGATGCGGTGCACATAGCTCTCCGGCTCGTTCGGCAGCTCGAAATTGATGACATGGCTGACACCGCTGACATCAATGCCGCGCGCGGCAAGGTCTGTCGCCACCAGGGCGCGCACTTCACCGGACTTGAACGCATCCAGCGCGCGCTGGCGTTGATTCTGGCTGAGATTACCATGCATCGCGGCGGCCGAAATCTTGGCGCCGTTCAGCAGCATCGCCACGCGGTCGGCGCCGCGCTTGGTGCGGGTGAACACGATGGTTTTGGAATAATCCGGCTTCTTCAGCAGCTCCACCAGCAGGGAGCGCTTCTCCGGCCCTTCGGCGAAATGCACGCTTTGCTCGATCTTCGCCGGGGTGGAGGACACCGCGGCGATCTCGACGCGCACCGGCTCGCGCAGCAGCCCGTTCGCCAGCTTGGCGATCTCCGCCGGCATGGTGGCCGAGAACAGGGCGGATTGCCGGCGCGACGGCAGGGCGGAAACCACCTTGCGGATATCCGGCATGAAGCCGAGATCCAGCATGCGGTCCGCTTCGTCGAGCACGAAGAACTCGCACTGGTCGATGACCAGCTCACGCGTGTTCATCAGATCCACCACGCGGCCGGGGCAGCCCACCACGATATCGGCGCCGCGCAGCAAACGCTGCACCTGGCCCGAGCGGCCAACGCCACCCACCACCAGAACGGTGCGCAGGCCAAGACCCGCGCCGAATTTCTTGATTTCCTGCTCAATCTGCACGGCCAGCTCACGGGTGGGGGCCAGCACCAAGGCGCGGGTCGCGAAGCGGCGGCTATGCAGCTTCTCCTTGGCCATGGCCTGCAGCATCGGCAGGGCGAAGGCCGCCGTCTTGCCGGTGCCGGTCTGGGCGATGCCCAGCACGTCCCTGCCCGCCAGCCCGGGCGGCAGCGCCCCAGCCTGGATGGGCGTCGGCTTCACAAAACCGGCAGCCTTCAGTGCACCCAAAATCGGCGTGGCAAACCCGAAAAACTCAAATGTCAAATCACTCAAAACAAACATCTCCGCCGCCAAGAGCCCATGCCCTGGCGGTTAATGTCCGGTATCCCATGCGCGAATCTGGAAAAGGACGGTGCAAAACAGCCCGTAAAGGGCGTCCCCGCCCCGCAAAGCAAAATGCCGCCATGTCTGGTTCGCGCCATGGCAGCAAGCGCGCTCTCCTTACGCGTCAGACCCGTGTTGGCGCAAGCTTTATGATGCAATGCAGTAATTCAATTAAAAAACCCTCCTGCCAGGGCAGGAGGGTTTTTCAGAAGACCGGAGGCCGGTGGGAAGATTAGTCGCCCGCGGCGGGCTGGAAGATGGCGGCCGGGGCCTTCTTGACCATCGGCACCACCACCGGCTTCGTCACCTTGGCCGGCATCGCCGCCAGGATGGAGACGCCCACGGAGGCAAGGTAGGGCATGGACTGGGTGAACAGCACCGCCACCCACAGCCTGGTCTCCAGCGTCGCCCAGTGATGGCCAAAGCCCACGCCCAGCGCCGCGCCCCAGGTCAGAGCCAGGATCACCAGCTCCTCGCGGGACATCACCAGCCCCTGCACCAAAGCGGGGGCGTTCTCCATCTTCGGGGTCCGCAGGAAGGGCAGCTTGTTGGTGAACAGCCCCTTCCACACGGCCTTGCCGATGGAGTGGGAGAGGGCAAGCCCCGCCACCGCCGCGCCGATCCGGTCCATGAAGCCGCAGGGCACGCGGTTCTTATAGAGCGCCAGGATCTGCACGATTTTGAAGAGGAACAGGCCAATGGAGGGGAGCATGAACAGGGCGATCGGGAATTCGAAGCGCACCGGGTCCAGGATCAGCCCAACAGACCAGGCCAGCCCCATGGCGAGGAACACGAGACCCAGCGCATCGCCGAACCAGGGCAGCCAGCCGGTGACGAAGTGCCAGCGCTGGCCGGCCGTCAGCTCCTTGTTGAAGGGGTTGAACAGGGCGGCGGCATTGGCGCGGACGATGCGCATGGCGCCGTAGGCCCAGCGGTAACGCTGCTTGCGGAAGGCGTTATAGTCATCCGGCATCACGCCGCGTCCAAAACTCTTCTTGGAGTACACCGCCTCATACCCGGCGCGGAACAGCCGCAGGCCAAGCTGGCTATCCTCGGTGATGCACCATTCGGCCCAGCCCTTCTCGTTCAGCAGCGCTTCCTTGCGGACCAGCGTCATCGTGCCGTGCTGGATGATGGCGTTGCGCTCGTTGCGGGTGACCATGCCGGCATGGAAGAAGCCCGCATATTCCCAGAACATCATGCGCTTGAAGAGGGAGCCGTCATTGTCGCGGTAATCCTGCGGGGACTGGGTGAAGCCCACCGCCGGGTCGGCGAAGGCCGGCGCCATGCAGCGCAGCCAGTCGGGCTCGACCAGATAGTCGGAGTCGATCACGCCGATGATCTCGGCATCCGGCGCCGTCTCGCGCAGGGCGAAGTTCAGCGCGCCCGCCTTGTAGCCCTTGTACTTGCCAAGGGTGAAGAAGCGGAACTTGGGCCCAAGCCGCGCGCAATGCTCGGCCACCGGCTCCCACACCGCCGGGTCCATGGTGTTGTTGTCGATGACCAGAACCTCGAAGCGGTCGTAATCAAGGGCGGCCAGCGCATCCAGAGTCTGCTTCACCATATGCGGCGGCTCGTTGCAGATGGGCAGATGGAGGGAGACCTTGGGCAGCTTCGCACCCGCCGGGGCCGGGATCGGCTCGTAATGGCGCTTGGCGAGCCGGCCGAAGATGGTTTCCACCAGATCAAAGCTGTCGGCGATCAGCAGGAAGAGCAGCAGCCCCTGCCCCAGCGCCAGCCCGCCCCACACCGCGGCGGCCCCCAGCGAGAGATAGGTCTGGCCCATCGTCATCAGCAGCATCGCCAGGGTCGCGGTGAAACCCTCCACCAGCGCGGCAAAGATCAGCTTGCCCGAAAGCCTGATATCCGGCCGGCGGGAGAGCAGCGCCATGGTGGCCAGCAGGCTTACCAGCGCGGCGCCCAGCGCGTACCATTTCCATTCCGGGTGATTCTCAACCGGACCGGTCAGCGACCATTTCTCGTGGCGGCCCAGCGTGAACATGCCCCAATAGCCGGCGGCGCGGCCCTCGAAGCTCGTCTTCCAGGGCTGGTCGAACGCCTCCATCACGAAGTAATCGATATGCTTCTGCTGGGCGAGGTTGAAGAAATCACGCAGGAAGCGGGCCTGGTTGATATTGTTGGCCCGCGCGGCACCGATATCGATGCCGTCGGACGGCCAGCCCACCTCGCCGATCACGATCTTCTTGTTCGGGTATTTGTCATGCACCTCTTGGAAACGGTGCATCGTATCCTGCACGGCGATGTTCTCCGGCACGCCTTCCCAGTAGGGCAGCAGATGCACGGTGATGAAATCGACCGAGTTCGCCAGCTCAGGATGCTTCAGCCAGACATGCCAGGGCTCGGCGGTGGAGACCGGCACATGCACCTGCTTCTGGACGGAACGGATGTCAGCCACCAGCTCGGGCACCGTGAGGTCACCGCGCAGGATGCTCTCATTGCCGACCATCACCTGCTTCACGTCCGGATTGGCGTTGGCGACCTGCACGACCTTCGCCAGCTCCTGGGCGTTGGCGTCCGGGTGGCGGTCCAGCCACGCGCCCAGCGTGACGTTCAAATTCATGCCCTCGGCCAGGGCCGGGATCTGCCCCAGATCGCCCTCAACCGTGTAGGTGCGGATATTGTGGGTGTACTTGGACGCCAGCGTCAGGTCGGACTTGATCTGCGCCGCTGTCGGGTAAACACCAGTCTCCGGGCTCTCACCCTTATGGAAGGGCGAGAAGGCGAAACCGCCAATCTCCCCGGTATAAGGCGCAATGTCAGTCACCGGCCGGTTGGCTGCGGCCCACAGGCCAACCGCCACCGCGCCCACGCCCAGGGCGGCGGCCCAGGAGCCGGGCGAAGCCCAGCCACGACGGGCCTTGCGGGTAGAGATCAGTGCCTCTTGGCGGCGGATTTGCGACTGGTACGTCATACGTGATGTCCGAGCTGCTTCCGGGATGAGCCCCGGTTGAGTCGGAACATCGCAATTCAGTGCGGCGCGGGATGGGCGTGAATGTGGCCCAACTAAGGCAAACAAAATTTAATGTTGTAACCAGATGTATGGCGGAAAAACAAAAATTATATTGTTTTTCATAAAGTTAAAAAGACAGCCTTACCCACCAACTCAAAAGACCTGCCGCTGCCCCGTAACAATCGCGCACCGCGCGAAACCAAGCTACAAACGCGTCATGCCTCTGATTTTGCAGCTCGCCATCCTGGCTCTCCTGGTTCTCCTGAATGGCGCCTTCGCGCTGGCGGAACTGGCCCTGGTTTCCTCCCGCCGCGCGATGCTCACGCTGATGGAGCGCCAGGGCCTGCGCGGCGCCACCAGGGCGCGCATGCTGGCCGATGACCCGCAAAGCTTCCTGCCCACCACCCAGTTCGGCATCACCCTCATCGGCATCCTCACCGGCGTGTTTGGCGGCGACCAGTTGGGTGTGCGGCTGCAAGGCCCGCTGCGGCTGGTGCCCTATCTCGCCCCCTATGCCGGGCCGCTTGGGGTGATTCTCACGGTTCTTGTCATCACCTATCTCACTTTGGTGTTCGGTGAGTTGGTGCCAAAGCAGCTTGCCCTGCGCCACCCGGAGCGGACAGCCGTGCTCGTTGCCCGGCCGATCTCGGTGCTTGCCAAGACCGCCGCTCCGGCCATCTGGCTGCTGAGCATCACCACGGACCTCGTTCTGCGCCTCTTCGGGCCAGACCAGGAGGACCGGCGCGGCGTTTCGGAAGAGGAGCTGAAGGCCATGCTGGTCGAGGGCGCGGAGTCCGGCGTGCTGGAGACCGAGGAGCGCGACATCATCGAGCGCGTGCTGCGCCTGGCGGACAAGCCCGTGCGCGCGATCATGACACCACGCACCGAAATCTTCTGGATCGACCGCTCGGCCTCGCGCGAGGATATCATCGCCCGGCTGCGCGCCGCCTCGCATTCGCGCTTCGTGGTGTGCGACGGCTCGGTGGATAATGTCGCCGGCATCATCCTGGCGAAAGATGTGCTGGACCGGGTGCTGGATAACCGCGAAGGCCCCATCGTCTCCGCCGTGCTGCGCCAGCCCATGGCCATCCCCAACTCTGTCTCGGCCCTCGACGCGCTGGACAGGCTGAAAGCCGATGCGCTGGGCATGGCACTGGTATTCGATGAATATGGCAGCTTCGAAGGCGTGGTCACCGCCGCCGACGTGCTGGAGGCAATCGTCGGCGATGCGGAGGATGCAGGCCCATCCTCCTACAACGAACCGCCGCCGGATTCCGCCTATGAGCTGGACGGGCTGACGCCGATCGACGAGATCAAGGCCCGGCTGCATCTGCCCACCCTGCCGAGCGAAGGCAGCTACCACACGCTGGGCGGGCTGATCTTGGCGCTCCTGCTCCGCCCGGCGGCGAAGGCCGATGCGATCCTCTTCGGCGGCTGGAAGTTCGAAGTACTGGCGATGGATGGGCGAAGGATCGACCGGGTGCGGGTGACGAAGGCAGCGGCCGAATAAGAAGAGGCTTCTAACCTTCGGTTAAGACCGGCTCCTGGGCTTGCGCCTCCAGCTTCGCCAGCCTGCGCGCCTGGCGGGCCTTCATCCGTTCAATTTCCTTGCCCGCCTGCGCCAGATCCACCAGCATTTGCGCGCTCACCTCCACCATGCGGGTCGCGCGCTCATCCTCCGGCAGCTTTTGCAGGGCGGCCGCGCGCTTGCGCAGCTCCGGGGATAGATGCGTCATCGCGGCCTCCACGCCGGCAAAGACCTTCTCCACCGTTTTGCGCGACGGGCGGGTTTTGCGCGGGGCGGTTTTTGTCAGGCGCGCACGCCCTTCCTGCCGGGCCTCATCCAGCTTCTTGCTCAGCACATCCGCCGCCACATCGCCATGCGCCAGCAGCGCCTCGATGGCGGCATCGGGAGAAACGTGATTGCCGCGCACCAGCGCCTGAACCTGCGGGTCCGCCTGGGCCAGCAGCAGCAACTGTTCCACCCGCGCCGCGTTCTTGCTTTGCGAAGCGGCGATCTCCGCCGTGCTGATGCCCATATTGCGCAACCGCAGATAACCGCGCGCAATGTCCAACGTTTCCAGCTTCATCCCCTGGGCGGAACGCAGCATCAACTCCACCCGCTGTGCGTCATTGCCCCGGAAAGGGATGACACTGACGAGCGGAATACGCCCCCCGCGGGCAATGGCCATGCGCAGCCCGCGGCGGCGGCAATGGCCCTCGATCACCACGATGCGCCCATCCTCCAGCGCGCGCACCACCATGGGCGGCACATAGTGGCCTTGCAGATAAGACTCGCAAAAAGCCTCGATATGCGCAGCGACTTTCGGGTCGTCGTAATGGCGCAGATTGAACCCCTCCTCTTCCTCGATGCGGAGCGGGTCAATCTGATACAGATATAATTTGTCGTTATCCTGAGCCTGCGCCTCGGCCGTAAAACTTTGCAGGGGCTTGACTACGAATGCCATAAAAACTCACCTCAAACATTTTGTCCGGTCACGCGGCCTGCGCCGCATGAAACTGCGTACCCCATGAGCCCGCAACTTTTGTATAATTCATCCGGCAACCGGGTTTCCAGCCGATTAACCGTGTATCGGAACCCGCCCCAGGCTTCCGGAATGATGGAAGGCATTCGAACCCCAGGGCTCCAAGACAATGGCGGCGGCGCAGGAACGCATGCGCGACCATGAAAGAGACTAACGCCGCCACCAGAAAACCAAACTACCCCAGCCCCCGCTCCACCGCGCGCGCGACACGGAGCAGGACATCATCGCGGTAAAGCGGCGCGGCAATCTGCACCGCCGTTGGCAAACCCGCCGCATCCACGCCCATCGGCAGCGAAAGCGCGGGCTGGCGGGTGAGGCTGAACAGCATGGTCCAGGGCGCCCAGTTTTGCACCAGGGCGGCCACCGGCGTCCGGCACCTGCGCTTCCGCCAACGGGCGCGCATGCGGCACGCAGGGGCAGAGAATCGCATCCACCTCCAGCGCCGCCATTTCATGCGCGGCCTGCACGCGCGCGGCCTCGGCCTCCAGCAGCTCCAGCCCCGAAACGTCGCGAAACCGCGCCGCCACGGCGAGCAGCCCTGGCTCCATCAATCCGCGCTGATCCTGCGCCACCGCGCCCACGGCCTTCGCCAGCGCCACGCCCCAGAGTTTGCGGAAAGAGTTGCGAAACATCCGGCAATTCAGGGGCGATTTCAAAAATTGTGGCGCCCTGCCCCGCCAATATCACGCGCGCCTCTTCCACCGCCGCCCAGGCGGCCTCATCCGCCGGCGCATCAAACCCAGGGCGGCGCAGAATGCCGATGCGCAGGCCTTTCACGCCTTCTTCCAGCCCGGCGCAGAAATCGCGTTGTGGCTCCGGCAGAGAGAACGGGTCCGCCGGGTTAAACCCTGCAAGGGCGGAGAGCAGCAGCGCCACATCCCTCACCGAGCGCCCGATGGGCCCCGCCACCGCGACCGGCCCGAAGGCGCCGAGCGGCCATTGCGGCACGCGCCCGAAACTCGGCTTGAGCCCCACCACGCCGCTCCAGGCGGCGGGAATGCGGATGGAGCCACCGCCATCCGTGCCCACATGCAGCGGCCCGAAGAAGGACGCCGCCGCAGCGGCAGCGCCTGAGGAGGAGCCGCCCGGCGTGTGCGCCACATTCCACGGGTTGCGGGTGATGCCGTGCAGCGGGCTGTCACCCGGCGATTTCCAGCCGAATTCCGTGGTGGTGGTCTTGCCGATGATCACCGCCCCCGCCTGGCGCAACGCCGCCACCAAAGGCGCGTCCTGCGCCACCGGCGCGGGGTCCGTGGTTTTGCTGCCGCGCCGTGTCGGCAGGCCCGCCACGTCGATCAGATCCTTCACCGTCACCGGCACGCCTTCCAGTGGGCGCGCGGCACCCGCCTGCCAGCGTTGCGTGCTCTCGCGCGCCGCATCCAGCGCGCCGGGATTCAGCGTGGCGAATGCGTTGATCTCGGGGTTGCGGCGGGCGATCCGCTCGGTCACGCCTTGCAGCGCCTGCAAGGGCGTCAACTCACCCTTGGCGAAAACCTCCAGCAGTTCGGCGCCATCCAAAGCCGCGGAGTCGGTCACATCCATGACGGCACCGGCAGGTTCTTCGACTTCAAAAAGTCCGGGTTGAACAGCTTGCTCTGATAGCGCGCCCCGCTGTCGCACAGAATGGTCACGATGGTGTGGCCCGGCCCCATCTCCTGCGCCACGCGGATGGCCGCCGCCACGTTGATGCCCGCCGACCCGCCGACCGAAATGCCCTCATGGATCATCAGGTCGAACACCTGTTCCAGCGCCTCGGGGTCGGGGATTCGCACCGCATCGTCAATCGGCGCGCCGTTGAGGTTCTCCGGCACGCGCGACTGGCCAATGCCCTCGGTGATGGAGGAGCCGGTGACGGTAAGGTCACCATTCTTCACCCAGCCATAGAGCCCGCTGCCCTCCGGGTCCGCCAGCACGATTTTGACCCCCGGCTTGCGTTCCTTCAGCGCGAAGGCAGTGCCCGCCAGCGTGCCGCCGGTGCCGCAGGCGCAGGTGAAGGCATCCACCCTGCCCCCAGTCTGCGCCCAGATCTCCGGCCCCGTTGTGGCGCGGTGGCCCTCGCGGTTAGCCAGGTTGTCGAATTGGTTGGCCCAGACCGCCCCCAGCTCCTCCGCCAAGCGGCGGGAGACATGCACGTAATTCCCCGGATCCTTGAACGGCTTGGCGGGCACCAGGCGCAGATCCGCGCCGATCATGCGTAAGGTATCGATCTTCTCCTGGCTCTGCGTTTCCGGCATGACGATGATGCTCTTATAGCCGAGCGCATTGGCCACCAGCGTAATGCCGATGCCGGTATTGCCCGCCGTGCCCTCCACGATGGTGCCACCGGGCTTGAGCACACCCCTGGCCTCGGCATCGCGGATAATGGCCAGCCCCGCCCTGTCCTTCACCGAGCCGCCGGGGGAGCAAAACTCCGCCTTGCCCAGAATCTCGCAACCCGTGAGGGCAGAGGCGCGTTTCAGCCTGATAAGGGGGGTATTCCCGATCGCCCCGATCAACCCGTCCGCCACTGTTTCCATCCGTAACCGTCCTCGCTATGCTGCGTGCCAAAGACTCATACCGGAGGGTATTATGATCGAAGACGTGTCCCCGCGACAGGTCTGGGAAGCGCTAATGAGCAATCCGGATGCTGTTCTGTGTGACTGCCGCACCAATGCGGAGTGGAATTTCGTGGGGCTGCCAGATTTGGCCCAAACCGGCAAACAGCCGGTGCTGATCCAGTGGCAGGCGTTTCCCACCATGCAGCCCAACCCGAAATTTTTGGACGCCTTGACGGCTGCGCATGTGGGGCATGAGGCGCATGTGTATTTCATCTGCCGCTCCGGTGCGCGCAGCATGGCCGCTGCCCTGGCCGCCAAGGCCGCAGGGTTCAAGCATGTTTATAATGTGAAGGACGGGTTTGAGGGCCCGGCTGATGCGCGCGGGCATAGGGGCACCGTGGCGGGATGGAAGGCAGACGGGCTGCCCTGGCGTCAGGGGTAATGCCGTAGGGCGGTGAACAGCGCCTTCCTCACCGCCCATTCATGGGTACAAAAATCAAACGGCCGGCGCGCCTTCCTTGATTGCGTGCTGCAATTGCGCCCGAAGTTCCGGTGTGTCCTTGTGACCATGCGCAGCCACCGCATGCTGCACCGCAACTTCCATTAGTTCCTTCTCACTGTCAGCAGAAATAGCGACGGTGCATTTCGACTTACCCGGAAATTGCCGGCAGTCGACATATTTGCGTGCCATGATTTTTTCCTCTCTTTTGTAGCTTATGAACAATACGGTTAGCGGCCACGCCAGCTAAGCTGTTTGCTTGGCATAGTTGCTGGCCCCGAACCAATCGACCACAATAACAGGTTCATTACCAACCACCCATGCGTCATGCCCCTTGGGCAGAGACGTTATATCCCCCGGACCGGCGATGAGTTCGGTTCCATCATCCATCAGGATCGCAAGCTTTCCAGCCACGTGATATTGAAAATGTGGCGCCTGGCAACTGGAAGTCTTGGCGATCGGCTTGACGTCATTTGACCACCGCCAGCCTGGGTTGAGAATCAGCCGACCAACCTCCGCCCCGCCAATATTGAGAATCTCGGCTCTACCATTTGGGAAATTCCGAACTTCGTCCGGGCTTCTGAATGACTTGTGCTCGGTTTTTTGATCAAGCTTCAGCATTGCCTTCTCCCTCCTTGCATAGATGGACCATGGCAAATATGTTTTTGGCCAATCTGCCTCATTCAAGAAATCAACGGCCCCGGCCAACTTGCCAGATCTTACAGTTAATTCTTAAATATCGCGTGCACGCATAGCACCATCGGAACAGCGACAAGCGTCTTCTCCAGGCTCTTCCTCGATCCGTTGAAACTCGCCTGAACGCCTTTGCGCGGCAATATTATACGCCGCGCCAGCAAGCGGCGCAACGAGTTTGTCGTTGCGCAACACCGTGCGATCAGCGGGCCTTTGATTTGTATTTACCGACAACCAAAGACGCCGTTACAAAACAGTAACCAGACAGCGCAGGCGATGGTCACCTCAGTTGTGATAGGGACAGCCTCATTCTCGGGTACCATATTCAGGTACCATATAAGTTGCGTACCGCCGTTTTGAATAATGTCATGTTCCGGGATCTGCGTTGATCCTCTGCTTTTTACAAAGGCGGAGGCTCCAGCGAACGCGCGTCATTTCCGGAAGATAAGATGGACACTTTTCATTTACTGGAGTTTTTAGGAGAAAACGACAATGGGAACGGCAAATCCACAAGAAGTTCGCAATCTTGAGATCGTGCGGCGTGGTTACGAGGCTTTCGCAGCACGCGATATGGAAACCCTGAAAACCATCATCGCGCCGAATGCGCACTGGCATGAAACCCGCAACAAGTTGTTCAGCGGGGATTTTAATGGTCAGCAGGCCATCCTGGAATATTTCAGCCAACTGGCGAATGAGACGGGCAACACGATTAAAGCTGTACCCAAGACAATGACAGCAGAGGGAGACTGCGTTTTTGTCGCCTACCACCTGAGCGCCAAGCGGGGCGGAAAGACGCTCGAAACCGATAATGTGAACGTCTTCAAGCTGGCCGATGGTGTCGTGATTGACACACTGGTGTACGAGAGTGACCAACCTGCGGTCGATGCATTCTATTCGTAACTAGCCGCGGGCGGCTGGCTGCCAAAAACCTACTTCCCCTTACCGAATACCACGACGCTTTCGACATTGTCCGAATACGGAAACTGGTCGATGGGCGTGGCGGCCAGAACCTTATACTCGGCATGGCGGAGCAGCGCTGCATCATGCGCCAACGCGACCGGGTTGCAGCTCACATAGATCATCCGCCCCACACCGGCGGAAGCCAAAAATTTCACCTGGGCAGCGGCACCGGCAAAAGGCGGGTCCAGCACCACGGCGTCGACCCCGCGAAAATCCTGGGTCAGCAGCGGGCGGCGGTGCAAATCACGGCGCGATACGGTTATGCGCCCCGCCAGGCCGGCGGCGCGGGCGGCTTTGTCGGCGGCGGTGGCGGCGTCTTCGTCGCCCTCATAGGCCTCCACACGGGCATGCTGGGCCAAGGCAAAACTCAGCGTGCCGCAGCCGGAGAACAGCTCGATAATGCGGCTTTTGCTCCGCAGCTTCGGCAAGCCCGCCAGCATGGCGGCGACGATCGCCGCCTCGCCTTCCGGGCTGGCCTGCAAAAATCCGCCGGGCGGTGGTGTCACCGCCACGTCCGCGAAACGCAGCGTCGGGGGGCGCTGCATGATCACCGGCTCCGGCGCCTGCTTGGGTGCGGCCACGCTGAAGCGCGGCGCGCCATGCGCCTTGGCGAATTCGATGAGTTTGTTCCGGTCCGGCTGGGTCAGCGGCGCATCGTGGCGGAGCAAAATATCCGGCCCGTTATCGAGCCAGTTGATGACCAGAGACGCCTCGCGCCGAAACGCCTGCAGGCTGCGCAGCAGGGTGCGCAAGGGCGCCAGCAGGAGCAAAAACTCCGGCCGCAGCAAGGCGCATTCCTGCATGTCCACCACCTCGTCCGAGCGGGCCCGGTGCAGCCCCAGCGCGATGTCCGCGCCCTTGCGCGTCGCCGCCAGATCCACCCGGCGGCGCGTGTGCAGGGCCACCTGCACCAGCGGCGCGACCTCCGCCCCCGCATAGCCCGCGCGGGCCAGGGCGTTCACCAGCAGGCCGCGCTTGTCCGGCTGGTTACGGTCGTCGCTGGCGCAACCGCCGCAGATGCCGAAATGAATGCAGTGAGACATGGCGTGCAGCTTTATGCCGCGATATCGGACCCGTTATCTTCCGGGCCGTCCAGGCCCTCTTCCGCCACAATTTGGGCAGCCCCACGGCGGCGAATGAGCATGAAGGCCGGAATCATCTCGCCAAAGCCGCGTACCGGCGCGCCAGTCTCACGCTCGACGCGCTCAACACGCTCCCCACGGTCGCGTTCACGGCGCCGCTCGGGCTCACGCCGTTCGGGCTTGCGGTCCTTCTCGCGCTCGGGACGCTCAGTCCGTTCGGGGCGCTCGGTCCGTTCCGGGCGCTCGGGGCGCTCGGGTTTCTCGGCCTTGCGGTCCTTGTCCTTGGTCCGGTCCTTGTCGCGGTCACGGCCTTTGTCACGGCTCTCGGGCTTACCCCCACGGCCACGCCTGGGGCGCCCTTCCTCGGACCATTCCGCCGGGTCCAGCCCCTCGATCACGATGCGCGGGATGGCAGCGCCGGTCAGCTTCTCCACCGCCTCAACGGCCAGCTTGTCGTCGGGCGCCGCCAGCGTGTAGGCATGGCCCTCGCGCCCGGCGCGGCCGGTGCGGCCAATGCGGTGGACATAATCCTCCGAATGATGCGGCACGTCGAAATTGAACACGTGCGAAAGCCCGCTAATATCGATGCCGCGCGCCGCGACATCGGAGCAGACGAGAATCTTCAGCTCGTCCGCCTTGAATTTCTCCAGCGTGGCAAAGCGCACGCTCTGCGGCAAATCGCCATGCAGGGCGCCCGCAGCAAAGCCGTGACGGAGCAAGGATTTGAGCAGAATATCCACATCGCGCTTGCGGTTGCAGAACACGATGGCGTTCTGCACCTCCTCGGCGCGCAGCAGGCGGCGCAGCGCCTCGCGCTTGTCATGCTCATTCACCAGCACGAGGCCGGATTTGATGGTTGTGGCCACCGTGGCGGCGCGGGAGACGGTGATCAGCTTGGGGCTGTTCAGGAAGGCATCCGCCAGGCGGCGGATTTCCGGCGCCATGGTGGCGGAGAAGAACAGCGTCTGGCGGTTGGTCGGCAGCATCGTGACGATGCGCTCGATATCGGGAATGAAGCCCATGTCCAGCATGCGGTCGGCTTCGTCGATCACCAGCACGCGCACATCGCGCAGCAGCAGGCCGCCGCGCTCGAACAGGTCGATCAGCCGCCCAGGGGTGGCGATCAGCACGTCCACGCCCTTGGCCAGCGCCTCTTTCTGGTCAGCCATGCTCTCGCCGCCGATGAGCAGCGCGTGGTTGAGCTTCAGATGTTTGCCGTACTGGACGAAATTCTCCGCCACCTGCAGGGCCAGCTCGCGGGTCGGCTCCAGAATGAGCGAGCGCGGCATGCGCGCGCGGGCGCGCGAGCCTGCCAGAATATCCAACATCGGCAGGGTGAAGCCGGCGGTCTTGCCGGTGCCGGTCTGGGCCACGCCCAGCACATCCTGCCCCATCAGCACCACCGGAATGGCCTGGGCCTGGATGGGGGTGGGGATGGTATAGCCTTTTTCCGCCAGCGCCTTCAGCAAAGGCTCGGAAAGACCGAGGGCGGCGAAATCCAGCGCCTCGGCCTGGGTGGGTTCCGTGGGGACGGCCTCAGCCTCCGGCACCTGTAGCTGCATGTCCGGGGTTTCGGCTTTATCGGCGTCGTTTGTGTCAGACAAAAATTGGGTCTCTCGTGGTCGGGTGCGCAGCAGAGCGCCGAGCGCGGATCGCGCCCATGTCAATGCGCCCCGTATCGACAAAGAGCGGCGCGAAGTCAAGGATCGCAACAAGAATCCGCGGCTTTCGGCGGATCCAGCGCGTCGAGAATCGGGCAATCGGGCCTGTCATCACCATGGCAGGTGGCGGCGAGTTGCTTCAACGTGCGGCTCATGGCGGCCAGGGCGGCGGCTTTCTGGTCCAGCTCCTCAATATGGCGGAGCGCGATAGACTTCACCTCAGAAGAGGACCGGGCACGGTCGCGCCAGAGGGAGAGAAGCTGGCGGATATCCTCGAAGGAGAAGCCGAGATCGCGCGCCCGGCGTATGAACCCCAGCTCATGCAGCTCGGCGGGCGCATAATGGCGGTAACGATTCTCCGTGCGCAAAGGCGCCTGGATGAGGCCGATGCTCTCATAATGCCGGATCATCTTCGCGGAGACGCCGGTGATGGCGGAAGCCTGGGCGATGGTTACCAAATTCATTGCACCCTCCAATGCCGCAGCCGCAGCGCGTTGCCAAGAACACAAAGCGAGGAGGCCGCCATGGCGGCCCCCGCCAGAGCCGGGCTGAGCAGCCCGAACGCGGCGGCGGGAATGCCAAGCACGTTATAAATAAGCGCCCAGAACAGCCCTTGCAGCAAAATCCGCCAGGTGCGGCGGGCTAGCTCCAGCGCCGCCGGGGCCAGAAGCGGGTCGGCGCGCAGCAGCGAGATGGGGGCGGCCTCGATGGCGACATCCGCGCCATTGCCCATGGCCATGCCGGCATCGGCGGCGGCCAGGGCGGCGGCGTCGTTGATGCCATCCCCCAGCATCGCCACGCGGCGGCCCTGGCGGCGCAATGTCTCAATAGTTTCACGTTTTTGCTCCGGTGTGGCCTGCGCCACCACACGGGTGATGCCCAGCCGGTCGGCCAAAGCCTGCCCGGCTTCCTGGCGGTCGCCGGTCAGCAGCAGCGTTTCGATACCCGCCGCATGGAGACGCGCAACGGCCTCGGCGGCGCTGGGGCGGATGGTATCGGTGAACCCAAAAGCCCCCAGCGGCTCGCCCGCCGCCGTGGCGAGATAGGACCAGCTCTTTTCATCATTCTGTGCGGGCGCTTCTGGCACCAGCCGGGCCGAACCCAACAGATAGCTTTGCCCATCCACATCGCCCTGCACGCCCTTGCCGGGGAGCGCTTTGAAAGTCTCCGCAGGCTTGATGCCCGCCTGCCGCAGCGCCAACGCCAGCGGGTGCGTATCCTGCGCCGCCAGGGCGGCGGCGATGGCGCACAGCCGCGCCTCGTCCATGCCCCCAAGCTTCACCACGCTGGCCAGTTGGGGGGAGCCGGTGGTCAGCGTGCCGGTCTTGTCGAAGGCCAGACTATCGATCTTCGCCGCCGCCTCCAACACATCGGCATCACGGAACAGGATGCCCGCCCTCGCCGCCGCCGCCGTACCCGCCAGAATGGCCGCCGGTGTCGCGAGCCCCAGCGCGCAGGGGCAGGCGATGACCAGTACCGAGACGGCGTTGATCAACGCCTGCGCCAGGCTGGCCCCATGCAACAGCCAGCCCGCGAAGGTGATGGCCGCGATGCCCAGCACCACCGGCACGAACCAGGCCGAAACCCTGTCCGCCAAACGCTGCACGCGCGGTTTGGCCGATTGCGCCTGGTCGATGAGCCGTGCCATGCGGTCCAGAAAACTCTCGCCCGGCGCGGCGGTAACGCGCAGGCGCAGCACCCCATCCAGGTTCAGCGTGCCCGCCAGCAATTTGGCACCAGGCCCGCGCGGCTGCGGCAAAGCCTCGCCGGTGACGGGGCTTTCATCCACGCTGCCCTCACCCGCCAGCACCTCGCCATCCACCGGCACACGCTCGCCGGGGCGGATGATGATCTCATCGCCCATTTGCAGTCTGGCGACAGACACATCCCCGCCCGCCGCCATATGCGCCTGGTCCGGGCGGAGCTTTTGCAGGCCGGAGACGGATTTCGCGGCATCGCGCTTGGCCCGGCCTTCCAGATATTTGCCCAGCCGCACCAGCGCGATCACCGCCACCGCGCTTTCAAAATAAAGCGGGCCGGAGGTGAAAAAATCCCAAACCGAGAGCCCATAGGCGGCGGAGGTGCCCAGCGCCACCAGCAGATCCATATTGCCGGCGCCCATGCCTTCGCCGCCAGGAAACCGGCACGGTAGAAGCGCGCCCCCAGCCAGAATTGCACCAGCGTCGCGCAGATGAGCTGCAACCAGCCGGGCACCGGCACCGCCATATCCAGCACCACCGGCACGGCCAGCAGACTGGCGGCCAGCAGCTCCAATGCTTCGCGCCTGGCATGGTCCGGCTGCCTGGCCTCGGCCGGGCTGGCGGTATAGCCCGCCTTCGCCACCGCCTCCTCCAGCGCTGAGAGCGCCACGCCTGAACCCGCCAGAACATGCGCGCGCTCAGTGGCCAAATTCACGGAGACATCCTGCACCCCTGGCACGCGCTTCAGCACTTTTTCGACGCGCGCCACACAACTCGCGCAGCTCATGCCGCCAATGGCGAGTTCGATCTGCCGTGCCGGGGAAATTGTCTGGTCCATGGACCATCATATGGGTATCCCATCATGGGAGGGTCAAGGCTTGACGTTACCATTATGGGAACCCTTATACGGGGCATAATCGAAAAGGAGCCTCAGTCATGCCCCCTTCCCCCGCCCTGCGCTTCACTGTCCCGGACATGGATTGCGGCGGCTGTGTCCGCTCGATCACCGAGGCCATCCACCGCCTGGACCCTACCGCACAGGTGGCAGCCGATCTTGAGACCAAGCTGGTCAGCGTCGGCGGCACGGCGGATGCCAATATCTATGCGGGCGCCATCGAGGATGCCGGCTTCACCGTGGAATTTGCGGCTCAGTAATTATCGTAGAGCGTTTGCAGCCGCGCATCATGGGCAAGGCTGACCGGCGTGATGATCAGGCGGCGCTGGATGATGGCGTAGCAGGCCTTGAAGCTGGTCACGCTCGCCGCCTGACAGTCAGGGTCCAGCCGCCAGCGCGCCTTGATGATCTTCCGGACCGCGAAATTATCGATCCCCAGCGCGCCTATGGGCTGCAGCCGGCCCAGGTTGATGCCAGCCCCATCCTGGAAGGCGTGATAGATCAGTTCGGAGCAATAGATCTGGTCCGGCGCCAGACGGAAGAACAGATCATAGGGCCGCCCCTCATAATGTTCAGCCGCCTGGGCAATGCGCGCCGCCGTGGCGGCGTCCAGCCCGGGGAAGCGCGTGATGGTCAGGCGCTCGCCATAGCTTTGCCTGATCCAGTCCGCCAAGGGCGTCTTCACCACGACATCGGATGCCTGGATGACGTAGATTTTGCCATCCGGGTCGATCTCGACGAGTCCGACATGGGTGTAGAGGCTGCGCGTGGCGAGAAGAATGGCCAGCGCCTGGTCAGACCGCGCGGACTGGAACAGCACATCGCCATTGCGCAAAGGCGGCAGGTCCGCCAGGCGCGGTTCCGTCAGCTTCAGCCAGACCGCGCACAGTCCCGCAGCCAGAACCAGTACGCCGCAAACCGCGAGGAGCGCGCGCCCTGCCCTCATCTCTCCACCTGATAGCCCAGCCGCTCGACGACCGGGCGCAGCGCTTCCAACACGGGGGCGAGATGTTTCAGATAGGGCCGGTAGCGGTAGCGCGAACGATCATAGAGTTTTTCCGTCACCTGCGCGTAAGAGGCGGTGCGTGCGTAACGTGTGTTCCGCTCGAAGGAGAGGCAGCGTGGATCGAAATCCACCCCGATGAAATCGAGTATTTTCCGCACCTGCGCCTCCTGCTCCGTGACCATATCCTCATAGCGCACGGGCAGATAACGCAATTTCAAATTCTGCCTGTAATGCTGCACCAGATCAGCGACCAGATTATAATGCTGAGCGATGCTCTCCAATTGCGCCGCGCAGAAATAACCGTGTGTCAGATGGTTTGAGTAGACGGAGAGCACCACATCCAGCGGATGGCGCAGCACATGGATGATCGGCGATTGCGGAAAGAGCCGCGAGATGAGGCCGAGATGCATCTCGTTCAACGGCATCTTGTCGGTAAAAAACCCGGCGCCTTCTTTGAAGAAACCCGCCTTGCGCGCGCGGTTGAGGTAATAATCGCGCAACTCCTCCAGCCCGTCGCGCTGGTCGCCCATCCAGAGCTCCGCCAAAGCCTCGGGATAGGCCAGCGGGCTGGCCAGCAGGCGCGGCATGATCTGGGTGATGTCATTGATGAAGGGCAGCTCATCGCCGGCCGAGATGTGCGGATGCACGGTGAGCGTCTGCTCGATGAGCGTGGTGCCCGAGCGTGGAAAGCCCAGAATGAACACGGGCTGCGGCATCTCCGCCCGCACATGCGGCGACCGGCAATGTCTTCAACCGCCGTTCCGTGAAAAACCCTTTCAGCCGCGCCGCCATATCCGCCGCCGCCTCGGCCATATAGGCCCGCCCGCCCAGGTCCAGCGCGCTTGTCTTGCCCAGCTCGAAACAGGCGAAGGCCTCGTCATACCGGCCCATCTGATCGAGCAGCCGGCCCTTTCTCCGAAAGCTCGGAAGGACCGAGACGCACCCCGCCTTCTTCCGGCTGGTTGCAGAATGGCCAAGGCCTCCTCATTGCGCTTCAGGCGCGAGAGCACGGTGGCGCGGGTCAGCTGCATGGAGGGCGTGCCGGGGATAAGCTGCTCCGCCTCGTCCAGCAACTCCAAGGCGCGGGGGAATTTGCGGTCCGCCTCCTCCATCTTCGCGTAGCCCAGTATGGTCTGCACCACGCCCGGCTTGAGCGCCATGGAACGCTGATAGAGCGCCCTTGCCTCCTCTATGCGCCCCTGGTTCTTGAGGTTCCAGGCGAGGTTGGCGAGCGTGATCGGCTCCTCCCCCTCCGCCAGCTCCAGCACGCGGCGGTAATGATATTCGCCCACCAGCGGCCGGTTGGCCTCCGTCAGCACTAGGCCCATCAGATTATGCGCCTGGGCGTTCTGCGGCGCGATGCGGATGGCGTTGCGCGCATGAACCTCCGCCTCCACCAGCGCGCCCCTGGCCAGCAGCAGCAGGGTCAGCTCGTTGGTCGCCCAGAAATGATTCGGGTTCAGCGCCACCACGCGCCGGATCAGCGCCTCGGCGGCCGGGGGCGGTTCTGTTGGCGGGAGATGCGGTAGAGAAGCATCAGCGCCTCCTCGCGCCCCGGCGCCAGCTCCAGTAATTGGCGGGCCTTTGCCCCGGCGGCGGCGATATCCCCAGCACCCAGCGCCGCTTCCGCCTGGGCCAGCGCCGGCGCCAACATGTCCGCCGCCTCCGGCGGGCTCAGCGTGGCGAAATCAAGGTCGCAGCAACGCAGCCGCCGGAGTCCGGAGCCGCAGGCGCAAAGGGAAAGATCGGCCATGGACGGGACTGTAACGATACGCCCCCAGCCCGGCTAGCCAGCCGGAAAGAGGTTATTAAGCCCCGGCCCAGGGCGGCGGGTCGCTGGCGGGGAAGGTTTCTTCCCCGGCTTCGTCGACGATGTCCTTCTTCTCAGCCGCTTGCGCGAAGGCGACGGGCTGGCGGAGCTGCACGAGGCTTTTCACTCCGTCGGCGGCGATGATTTCCACACCGCTCAACATGCCGCCCTCGCTCTCGGCATAGGCCAGTTTCGGTCCGTGAATGATATGCTCAAGCCCGGTCAGCGCGATGACGAAAATATCGTCCTTGTGGTCATAGGTGATGCCGTTGAGGTGCAGCCATTCCGCCTCGATCTGGCTGCCGAGCTGCAGGGATGAAACTCTGATCTCGGCCTCCTCATTCGGCAAGCCTTGGAAAGCCGGTCGAAATACGAACCCCAGCCCGCCTTGTTTAATTGTTCGGTGCTCATGTCCTTTTCCCCCTTTGCTGTCGCTTATCGAGGTTTGGATATATGAGAGATAATACGTCTTCGCGCCCTTTCCAGAGGCGGGAATGCCGGGCCTCGCCTTCCTGCGGCGCCGCCCGCGCGGGAAACTACGCGGGCTTGTGCCGCGCGGCGGCACGGCGCGGCATCAGCACGGGGCCGATCTGCGCCAACACCAGAGCGGCGAACAGCAGCGTGCAACCCAGCCAGCCGGATTCGTTCAAACGCTCATGCAGAAGCATGCGCCGCAAACAAAGCGGCGAACAGCGATCTCGGCCATCAGCATCACCGCGGCATCGGTGGCCCCGGTATGGCGCTGGCAGAGGCCTGAACAGGAACGCGATCCCGCCGGAGACGACACCGCCATAGAACAATTCCGGCAGCAGGCGTGAACATCAGCCAATGCAGCGGGCCGACGGCGCCGCCCGCCGCGCAGCCCAGCACCATGCAGGCCACCGATTGGCCGAGCGCCGCCGCCGCCGGCCGGGCGATGCTACGGTGCAACGGCTGCATCAGCAAAATCTGCCCGGCAAAACCAAAGCGGAGACGATCACCAGCCGGTCTCCGAAGCGAAAGGCTGGCGAAGCCCCCGCCGAGGATACCAGGTGCCCGCCAGCGCCAGCAAGGCCGCCGCCCAGATCAGCGGATGCGGGCAGCCCGGCGGAAGATCAGCACCTCCAGCACCGGAACAAAAATGACATAGAGCCCGGTGAGAAAACCCGCATGGATGACGCTGGTCAGCCGCAGCGCCCATTGCTGCAACAGCGAGGAAACGGCGAAGACCAGCACCAGCGGCAGCCATGGCCGCCAGCCCGCCGCAGGCGGACCGGGGCACGGCGCGCCTCGATGATGCCCAGCGGCAGCACCGCCAGGAACGCCAGGATGAAGCGCAAGCCAGTGAACCAGCCGGCATTCAGATCAAGCCGCGCCCGGACTGCGCGACAAATGCCGCCACCCCAGAGTGCGGCGGCGGTGAGGAGCAATATATTGGCTGTATGTACGGGACATAAAAAAGGCCCGCTTCTCACAGGAAACTTGCGAACACAACCCGCCCGATGCTTGCCTGGACGCAGGCCCGCGGGGCGCCAGGTGCCGCGCATGAGCTCCTCCGCCCCCGCCTGCCCCCAATGCAGCCTGGAAGAAACCCATCTCTCCGGCGAGATTTATGTCTGTTCGGTCTGCGGCCATGAATGGGACGCGGCGCTGAGCGATGCCGAAGAGATCATCAAGGACGCCAACGGCACCATCCTTCAGAATGGCGATACGGTCGTCCTCATCAAGGATTTGAAGGTGAAGGGTTCGTCTTCTGGCCTCAAGGTCGGCACCAAGCTGAAGAACATCCGCCTGCGCGGCGGCGACCATGCCATCGAAGCCGGGGATTACTTCATCAAGCAGGAATTCGTGCGCAAGGCGTAAACCGCCAGCCCTCGCCTCTCCGAATTCATGGCTACACATAAAAACGGCGCCCGAAGGCGCCGTTTTCCGATTCAGTGGACCTCTTCCGGCGCCTTTTCGCCGTCTTCGCCATCGCCCTCGGATTCCGGGCTTGGGCAAGGCCGGGCCGGGGCCTCGGCGATGTCGAAGGAGAGCGCGCCATCCTTCACGGTCACCTTCACCGCCCCCCCCTTCACCAGCTTGCCAAAGAGCAGCTCCTCGGCCAGCGGCTTCTTGATCAGCTCCTGGATCACCCGGGCCAGCGGCCGCGCGCCATAAAGCGGCTCGTAACCGCGCTCGGCCAGGAACTCCTTGGCCGCCGAGGACAGCTCGATGGTCACGTTGCGGTCGGCGAGCTGCGCCTCCAGCTGCATGACGAACTTCTCCACCACGCGGCCGACGATTTCCGGCGTCAGCGCCGCGAAGGGGATGATCGCATCCAGGCGGTTGCGGAACTCCGGCGTGAACAGCTTCTTCACCGCATCCTCATCCTCGCCGGTGCGCACGGTGCGGCCGAAGCCGATGGCCGGCTTCTGCATGTCCGCCGCCCCCGCATTGGTGGTCATGATCAGGATGACGTTGCGGAAATCGACCTTCTTGCCGTTATGGTCGGTCAGTTTCCCGTGATCCATGATCTGGAGCAGGATGTTGAACAGATCCGGATGCGCCTTCTCGATCTCGTCCAGCAGCAGCACGCAATGCGGATGCTGGTCGATCGCATCGGTCAGCATGCCGCCCTGGTCGAACCCGACATAGCCCGGCGGCGCGCCGATCAGCCGCGAAACCGAGTGCCGCTCCATGTATTCCGACATGTCGAAGCGCGTCAGCTCGATGCCCAGCGTGGCGGCGAGCTGGCGCGCCACCTCGGTCTTGCCCACGCCGGTCGGGCCGGAGAAGAGATAATTGCCGATCGGCTTCTCCGGGTCGCGCAAGCCGGCGCGCGAGAGCTTCATGGCGGCGGAGAGCGCCTCGATGGCGGCATTCTGGCCGAACACCATCGCCTTCAGGTCGCGTTCCAGATGGCGCAGCACCTCCTTGTCGTCCGTGGAGACCGATTTGGGCGGGATGCGCGCGATCTTGGAGACCATGTCCTCGACATCCTTCAAGGTCACGGTCTTGCGGCGCTTGTTCTCGGGCAGCAGCATCCGGGCCGCCCCGGCCTCGTCGATCACGTCGATCGCCTTGTCCGGCAGCTTGCGGTCATTGATATACTTGGCCGAGAGCTCCACGGCGGCGCGGATCGCGTCATCGGTGTAGCGCACCTTGTGGTGCTTCTCGTAGGCGGTTTTCAGCCCACGCAGGATCTTCACCGCATCCTCGATCGAGGGTTCGTTCACGTCGATCTTCTGGAAGCGCCGGACCAGCGCCCGGTCCTTCTCGAAATAGTTGCGGAACTCCTTATAGGTGGTGGAGCCGATGCAGCGCAGCGTGCCCTGGGCCAAAGCGGGCTTGAGCAGGTTGCTGGCATCCATGGCCCCGCCGGAGGTCGCTCCAGCGCCGATCACGGTATGGATCTCGTCGATGAACAGGATGGCGCCGGGATTGTTCTCCATCTCGGTGACAACCGCCTTCAGCCGCTCCTCGAAGTCACCCCGGTAGCGCGTGCCCGCCAGCAGGGCGCCCATGTCGAGCGCGAAAATCGTGCAGTTGAGCAGCACCTCCGGCACGTCGCCATCGATGATGCGCTTGGCCAGCCCCTCGGCGATGGCGGTCTTGCCCACGCCGGGGTCGCCCACATAAAGCGGGTTGTTCTTGGTGCGGCGGCAGAGGATCTGGATCGTCCGCTCGATCTCCTGCTCGCGTCCGATCAGCGGGTCGATCTTGCCGTCTTTGGCCTTCTTGTTGAGGTTGATGCAGTAGGTGGAGAGCGCATCCTGGCCGCGCTTGGCGCTGCCCTTTTCTTCACGCTCGCTGGGCTCATTGGGCTCGGCCGAGCCGGTGGGCGGGCGCGGCGCGGACTTGCCGGGGCTCTTGGCAATGCCGTGGGAGATGAAATTCACCGCGTCCAGCCGCGTCATGTCCTGCAACTGCAGGAAATACACGGCATGGCTTTCGCGCTCGGAGAACAACGCGACCAGCACATTGGCGCCCGTCACCTCGTCACGGCCCGAGGATTGCACATGGATGGCGGCGCGCTGCACCACGCGCTGGAACCCGGCGGTCGGCTTCGGGTCGCCCCCGCGGTCGGTGGCGAGGCCTGCCAGATCCTTGTCCAGAAACTCGGTGAGGTCTTTCTTGAGCTTCTCGATATCCACGCCGCAGGCCCGCAGCACTGTCAGCGCGTCCGGATCGTCCACGAGTCCGAGCAGCAGATGCTCAAGCGTCGCGTATTCATGTTTCCGGTCGGCGGCCAAGGACAGGGCCCGGTGGAGAGTCTGTTCTAGGTTGCGAGACAGCATGGATTTACCCGTTCTTTCACGCCGAAACCCGGCGCTCTCAATTCCGGACATTCTATCTGCCTGCCCGGCTGGCATTTTCACGCCCCAGCCCCATAAGCCCAACTCATGGTGCGGCCCTTTAGCGTACACACTTACGTAGGGATGGGAACGTAAAATAAAGAGTTCATTCTTTCTCAATCGTGCATTGCAGAGGATGCTGGTTCTGCCGTGCCAGGTCCATCACCTGCGTTACCTTGGTTTCAGCCACCTCATAGGTATAAACGCCGCACACCCCCACCCCGCGGCGATGGACATGCAGCATGATCTGCGTCGCCTGGTCGCGCGATTTCTGGAAGAAACGCTCCAGCACATGCACGACGAACTCCATCGGCGTGTAGTCGTCGTTCAGCATCAGGACCTTATACATGGTGGGCTTGCGCGTTTTCGGGCGCGGCTTCACCACGACGCCTGTATTCGGCGCCTCTGATCCTTTGCGTTTATCGTTCTCACTCATCTATCGAACACCTTCAGCAAACGCCGCGCCCCCCTCGTGGCAGGCGGTCCTTCAAGGGGCCGCGGCGCTTTGACTTCACCTTGTAGCAAAGCATATCGAAAGCAAGCCCGGCTATGAAAGAGCGATTTTTCCTGTTCCCAGAAAAACATGGGTTCATGAACAGCTGTTTTCGAGCCGCGCGGGACACACACCCCCAAATACAAAAAAGGCCGCCCCCTACCGGAGCCGGCCTTTTGCAATTCTTCACCCGCGCCCCGGATGGGGCGGGGGGAGCGCCCGCTGCTTCAGTGCTTCTTGCCGAAGGTCTCGACCGCCAGGGTGACACGGGCCGTCAGCGGCGCCAGGGTCTGCTCGGTCAGCTTCACGGTGGCGTCGGCGAGCTTGTTGCTCTCGGCCACGGCCTTCTCGATGCTGGACTTGGCGAAGCCGGTCTGCAGGTCCACGGCTTCCTTCACGGACTTCACACCCATCAGGGATTTGCTGAAGGCCACGGTGTCCTCAATGGAGGTCTTGGAGGTCGCGGCGACATGCTTGGAAATGTCCTGGAAACCGGCGGCATAAATTTGGGAGGCCTTCACGAAAGCCTCGAGATTGCCTTGGCTAAAGGCCAGCAATTCTTCAGACGTCTTCACGGCTTTCTCAACCCCTTCCTTCAGTTTGGCCTGCGAAGTCTCCAGGCCCTTGGTTGCCTTCTCGATCCCGTCGCGCACAGCGGCAAGGGACTTCTCAAAAGATTTCACGGACACGTCAGCGGCAGTTTCGATGGTGGTCACCGCGCTTTCGGCGGCAGCGGTGGTCTTAGCTTTGGAGGCGCTCATCTGGGTTATGCTCCCGTTATAGTGACGATCGCTGCACGGCCCCAACCGTCGAGCATCGCGGCACTTTACCGCGGCGCAGCAAAATCGTTGTATTCTAACGCACTGAGCAGCGTCAAGATAATTTTGTGCGACGCACAAAATTCCGGCTGTCAAATTTTTGAGACAACCCAGAGCCCCTTTTCACCCCCTATTCTGGCCATGCCCGGCGAGCCTCTCAGACACACAAGGTAAGCCTTTCAATCTTTTGTTCTTTTACCGTTAGAAATTGCGTTTAACCCTGGACATTGCGTGATCCTGCCGGTTAAAACTGCGCCAGAGTCATAAGCGGGATGGCGAGGCATGCAGGTGTGGAGCAAGAGGCGCGCGGCCATGTTGGCGGTCGCTGGGTTATATCTGGCAGGCCTGGCCACGCCGCTACCCGCCTTTGCGCGCGACCAGCATTACCGCCACCACCACATCCTCCGCAGCGCCAGCAGCGCCGCCCCCGCACCGGCCGCCTCCTCCGGTTTCGGCCCCACCTCTCCCGGTGCCAGCGCGATCCTTGTCGATGTCAGTTCCGGCCAGGTCATTTCCTCCCAGGATGCCGACACGCCGCGCTACCCGGCCTCGCTTACCAAACTGATGACGCTGGACCTCGCCTTCCAGGCGCTGGCCGCCGGGCGCTTGACGCTGGACACGCAGATTCCCGTCTCCGCCCATGCCGCCTCCGTCGAGCCGGTGAAGCTCGGCCTGCGCCCGGGTGACACCATCGCCGTGCGGGACGCGATTCTGGCGATGACCACCATGTCCGCCAATGACGCGGCGACGGCGCTTGGCGAATATCTCGGCGGCGGGTCAGAGGATCGCTGCGCCCAGATGATGACACTGCGCGCCCAAGCCCTCGGCATGGCGCAGACCGAGTTCGCCAACGCCTCCGGCCTGCCCAACCCCAACCAGGTGACCACGGCGCGCGATCTTTCCCTGCTGGCCCGCGACATCGTGGTGCATTACCCGCAATTCCAGACCTTCTTTGAGGTCACCTCCTTCAACTTCCACGGCCGCACGGTGTTCAGCAACAACCAGATGCTGAAGAGCTATGCCGGCGCCACAGGCATGAAGACGGGCTATACCAACCTCGCCGAGCATAACCTCGTCACCTCCGCGGACCGGAACGGCAAGGAGCTGATCGGCGTGGTGCTGCATGAGCCAAGCTGGGGCCACGCTTATTTTCAGATGACCGCGATGCTCGATGACGGCTTCGGTGGCCATGTGCCGATGACCCAAGAGATGGTCGCCGCCGCCAGCCGTCCGGCCAAACCGCCTATGACGGTCTCGCAGCCTCCTGCGGAAACCGTCGCCAGCCGGACGACCGAGCATGTCACGCAGCTGCCGAATTCCGCCAAGCAGCCGACGAGCCCTGCCAACCGTTGGGTCGCCCAGCTCGGGCTCTATCATTACAAGACCAACGCCCGCCTGGCGGCGTTGCAGGCGCGCCAGCTGCATGGGCATGGCATCGCGCAAATTCAGCATGTACAGCATAATGGCAAGGACCTCTGGCTGGCCCAGCTGACGGGGCTGACCTATGACGGCGCGCACGACACATGCCGCGTGATGAATGCCCATGGCCACCCATGCGATGTGCAGCCGCTGGCCGCCGACCATCTGGCGATGCTGAACGAGCCGAACGGGACTTAAACCAGCCTCCGGCGCTTGACCGTGAGGTTGGCCTCGGGCCTGATCAGGGCTATGGGGCGCCAACATGCTGCTTCCTAGCCTCACCGTACTTCTCGCCGCCGCAGCAGGGATAAAATCCCTCCAGGCGGCGAGCATTATTTCCGGCACCTTCATCCTGGAAGACGCGGCCACCCTGCTCGCCGCCATGCAGGTTGCCTCCGGCGCGCTCTCCCTGCCGCTCGCTTTGGGCTCGCTCTATGCCGGCATCGTACTGGGGGATCTGGGGCTGTACGGGCTGGGGCGACTCTCCGGCACCCATAACTGGGCCAAACGGCTGGTGCCGCAGCAGCGCCGCGATATCGGCCGGGATTGGGTAAGAGGCAAGGTGATCCCGTTGGTTCTGGTCAGCCGCTTCGTGCCGGGCCTGCGCCTGCCCACCTACACCACGCTGGGCTTTCTGCACGCGCCCTTCCTGCCTTTCGCCCTGGCGGCAATTATCGCCACGCTGGTCTGGACCAGCGGGCTGTTCTTCATCAGCCTGCGCCTCGGCCTGCTGATGGCCCATTACCTGGGCATTTGGAGATGGGCGGGGCTTGCTGTATTTCTTGTCATCATCATCTTCGTCGGCCGTCTGGCGACGAAACTCTACAACAAAAGGACACCGCAATGAGCGGCACATCGCTGGCCGGCACCATCGGCAAGCTCAAGCGGTCTGGCCGGAAAAGCCCGGTCTCCTTCTTCGAATTCTGGCCGAACTGGCTGTTCTATATCCCGGTCGTGACCTTCTGGACGCTGAACGCCATCCGCTACCGCAGCATCACCCTGCCCTCGCTTGCCAATCCGCGCATCAATGCCGGCGGCATTTGCGGCGAATCCAAGAATGAAATTCTCGATCTCGCTGGCCCGGCGGCGCGCGCCTGGGTGGCGGATTATGCCGGGTTGACGGTCTCCGGACATACCGACGGGAACGATTTGCGCCTTGCCCTGACGGCTATGGAACGAGCCGGGCTCAGCTTTCCCGTGGTGGCGAAGCCGGACATGAGCTGCAACGGCGTTGGCGTGCGTGTGGTGCGCAACGAGGCGCAGCTTAACGCCTATCTCACCGCCTTCCCCCGCGGTACCGCGCTTCAGCTGCAAAGCCTCATCACTTACGAGGGTGAAGCCGGCATCTTCTATATCCGCCATCCTGGTGAGCGCACCGGGCGGATCACCTCCGTTACGCTGAAATATCCGCCAATCGTGGTGGGAGACGGACGCCGGGACGTGAAAACCCTGATCGCCGCCGATGACCGGCTGAACGCCATCTCCCATCTGCTCCTGCCCAAGCTGGGCGCCCGCGCCGCCAGCATCCCAGCACCGGGCGAGCGTGTAAGCCTCGTCTTCGTCGGCAATCATTGCCGGGGCTCGACCTTCAAGGATGGCCTGTCCATCGTCACCCCCGCCCTCACCGCGCGGATCGACGAGATCATGCGCGATATGCCGGATGTGTATTTCTCCCGCATCGATTTGCGCTACGACAGCTTGGAAGCGCTGCGCGAAGGCAGGGATTTCAAGATCATCGAGTTCAACGGCTCAGGCTCCGAGGCCACCCATATCTGGGACCCGGACATGACACTGCGCCGCGCCTATGCGGACCAGTTCTTCCATTACGGCGAATCCTTCCGCATCGGCGCCAAGATGCGCAAAACCGGCCTGAAGCCGATCGGCCCGCTCAAGCTGCTGGCGCTCTGGCAGCATCAAAAGCGCCTGATGCGCGCCTATCCGGCAAATGATTAGAGCCTGACCGCTTGAGGGTGGCGCGCAGGCATCAACCTCAACGCGCTCGGTCTCGCCTACATAAACGAGACTGGATCGACATCCACATCCAGCTTCACGTTGCGCGGCACCGGCACCCGCGCCAGCCAGTCCCGCAGCAAGGGCTGCACGGCGATCTCGCGCAATGTTTTCAGCAGCAGGCGGCGGCGGTGCCGCCCGCGCAGCAGCGCGATCGGCGCCGGGGCCGGCCCCAGAACCTCCACCCCCGGCAGCTGCGGCGCCGCGCGGGCCAAAGCGCGGGCGACCTGGTCGGCCAGCCGCTCATCCTCGGCGCTGACGATCAACGCCGCCAGCCGCCCGAAAGGCGGCCAATGGCCGGGGCGGCGCAATGCCGCCTCCTGCTCCAGAAAGGCGGGTAGATCGCCCGAGAGCAGCGCCTCGATCACGGGGTGCGAAGGGTCATAGCTTTGCAGCAGCACGTGGCCCGGCGCCTCCGCCCGCCCGGCGCGCCCGGCCACCTGGTGGAGCATCTGCACCGTATGCTCGCCCGCGCGCAGATCGCCCGCCGGCCAGGCCGAGATCCGCATCCACCACGCCCACCAGAGTGAGATGCGGGAAATGCCAGCCCTTGGCGACCATCTGCGTGCCGATGATGATCCCCACCTCGCGCTCCGCGATGCGCCGCGCCGCCTCCGCCGCCTGGGCGGGGCCGGCGATCACGTCCGAGGCCATCACCAGCGCCTCCGTCTCGGGAAACGCCTCCGCCACCTCCTCGGCGATGCGCTCCACACCGGGGCCGATGGGCACAAAGCTCCCCTCCGCCGCGCAGGAGGGGCAATGCAGCGGCCTTTGCACGCTATAGCCGCAATGATGGCAGGAGAGCCGCGGCGAGGCCCGGTGTTCCACCAGCCAGGCCGAGCAATGCGGGCAGGAGAGCCGGTGCCCGCAGGTGCGGCACAGCGTGAGCGGCGCATAGCCGCTCCGGTTGAGGAACAGCATCGCCTGCTCGCCCCGCGCCAGCGTCTCGCGCATTGCCGCCACCAGCCGGGGGGAGAGGAATTTGCCGCGCTCCGGCAGGGCTTCACGCAAGTCGAGCGCCTCCATCCTGGGCAGGGCGGCGCCGCCATGGCGGGCGGGCAGGTCGAGCTTCTTGTAGCGCCCCTGGGCGGCGTTCTCGGCGGTTTCCAGGCTCGGCGTGGCGCTGACCAGCAGCGCTGGCGCGGCGCAGAATTTGGCGCGCACCACCGCCATGTCGCGCGCATTATACATCACCCCGTCCTCCTGCTTGAAGGCGGTCTCATGCTCCTCATCCACCACGATGAGGCCGAGATCGGCAAAGGGCAGAAACAAGGCCGAGCGCGCCCCCACCACCACATCGGCCCGCCCCTCCGCCACCGCGCGAAAAGTCTCGCGCCGCTGGGCGGGGGTGAGTTCCGAGTGCCACACGGCCGGGCGCACCCCGAACCGCGCCTCGAACCGCGCGAGCATCTGCACCGAGAGCGCGATTTCCGGCAGCAGCACCAGAACCTGTTTTTGCGCCCGCAGCGCCTGCGCCACAGCTTCCAGATACACCTCTGTCTTGCCCGAGCCCGTCACGCCATCCAGCAACGTGACCGAGAATTTTTGCCCCCTCACCTCTTCGCGCAGCACCGCGGCGGCTTGTTCCTGAAGCACCGAGAGATCAGGGCCTGGCCGGGCCGGGTCGGCGCCGCCGAACGCGAATGTTTTGGCGCGCTTGGGCGGCGGGGCCAGAAGCGGCTCCTTCAGCGCCAAAGCCAGCACATCCCCGCGCGCCGCCAGCGTGTAGCCGGCCACCCAGTCGATGAATTTGCGCAAATCCTCCGGCAGCGGCGGAAAGTCCAGCACCTGCGTCACCGGCCGGGTTTTCACCTTCGGGTCCGGCGCATCATCCCACACCGCCCCCACCACCATGCGCCGCCCCAGCGGCACCCGCACCAGCGTGCCCGGGGCAAGCGGCGCCCCGGCCTCATAGGTAAAGGCCATGTCGAATTTATAGGGGAGCAAGATGCTGAGGCGGGTTGTCCGGGATGCTGGCTCCATGCTGTATGCTCTTAACCAGAGACCCTGTTCACCGGAAAGCCACCCATGAAATTCTTTGTCGACACCGCCGAAATCTCCGAGATCCGGGAGCTTGCCACCACCGGCCTGCTGGACGGCGTGACCACCAACCCCTCGCTCATCGCCAAGTCCGGCCGCAAGATCCTCGATGTCATCGCCGAGATCTGCGAGGTCGTCTCCGGCCCGGTGAGCGCCGAGGTCGCCGCCACCGAATATAAGCAGATGCTGGCCGAGGCCGAGGTGCTGAAAAAGATCGCCAAGAACGTGGCGATCAAAGTGCCGCTGACCCCGGACGGGCTGAAGGCCTGCTACGCGCTCTCCCAGGAAGGCACGATGGTCAATGTCACCCTTTGCTTCTCCGCCGCGCAGGCGCTGCTGGCCGCCAAGGCGGGTGCGGCCTTCATCTCCCCCTTCATCGGGCGGCTGGATGATATCGGCCAGAACGGCATGGAGCTGATCGCCGACATCGTGACGATCTACAACAACTACCCGAACCTGAAGACCGAGGTGCTGGCCGCCTCCATCCGCAACCCGATCCATCTGATCGAGGCCGCGAAGATGGGCGCCGACGTCGCCACCATCCCGCCGGGCGTGATCAAGCAGCTCTATAACCACCCGCTGACCGACAAGGGCCTGTCCGCCTTCCTGAAGGACTGGGCCGCCACCGGCCAGAGCATTGTCTGAGACGCTGCTCACCGCATTCTGCTCCTGGCTCGGCGCTGAACGCCGGGCCGGGGCGAAGACCGTTGAGACCTATGCCCGCGACGTGCGGGCTTTTTTGTGCTTCTGCGCCGCCCATACCGGCGAGGAGCGCGGCACCGAAAACACTGGGCAGCCTGCACGCGGCGGATTTTCGCGCCTTCCTGGCGCAGGCCGCCAAGGCGGGGGACATCAACGCCACGCGCGCGCGCAAGCTCTCCGCCCTGCGCACCTTCTTTCGCTATCTGCACAAGCGCCATGGGGTGGATGGCACGCAGCTCTCCCTCATCGCCCGCCCGCGCCCCAAACGCCCCCTGCCGAAGGCGCTGACGCCCGATGACGCGCTGAACGTCACCCAGGAGATCGGCGAAGCCACCGACACCGCGCTGGAACAGGCGCGCGACGGCGCGCTGATGATGCTGCTCTACGGCGCCGGCCTGCGAATCGCCGAGGCGCTGGCCCTGAATGTCGGCGACCTGCCGGCCTCCGACGATGCCATGCGCGTCACCGGCAAGGGCAATAAGCAGCGTATCGTGCCGCTGCTGCCCGCCGTGCGCGCCGCCATCGCCGCCTGGCTGAAGCTGCACCCCAATCCTGGGCGGGACGAACCGCTCTTCATCGGTGTGCGCGGCGGGCGGCTGAATGCCGGAGTTGGCGCAGAAAAACCTGCGCAATTTCCGCCGCCTGAACGGGCTGCCCGAACACGCCACCCCGCACGCGCTGCGCCACAGCTTCGCCACCCACCTGCTGGCGGGCGGGGCGGATCTGCGCTCCATCCAGGAGTTGCTCGGCCATGCCAGCCTCTCCACCACCCAGCGTTATACGGATGTGGAGACCAGCCAGCTCATGGACGTCTGGCGCAAGGCGCATCCCAGGGCTTGAAGCCGCTCCCGGGGGACCATGGGAGGCGATCTCGAGCGATCAATTTCATGCGTTTAGATTGAATCAGGCGATTCAATCTGAACGCATCTTGATCTAGCATGGCGCGCATGGGCGGTTTTCCTTCTCTTTCGAAACTCATCCTCGCCCTGCCTCTGGCGCTGGCCACCAGTATGCCCGCCGCCGCACAGCCCTGCTGCGGCCCGATCACGCCGGATGGGCAGCGACTCGCTGCATTTCTTAATGCCTCAAATGTCGGCCAGCTCTGGCTTGCGCATGTGCACGTACTCTGGCGCACGGGCCAGCCGGACCCGGCGCGGTCCGGTTATTCCCGTGGCACCCATTGCAGCGCCTATGCCGCCGCCATGGCCCTGCGCGCGGGCGTGCCTCTTCTGCACCCGCCCGAACATGGGCAGCGCGACCTCGCCAACGCCCAATTCCTCTGGCTCGAAGGCCCGGGCGCGGCGGCAGGCTGGACGCCGGTTGACGCCAAAACCGCGCAAGGCTTCGCCAACCAGGGGTTTTTCGTACTGGCCGTGTTCGAGAATCCCAACCCCGCCAAACCCGGCCATATCGCCATCCTGCGCCCCAGCGAGAAATCCCTGGGCGCACTGCAAACGGACGGCCCGGAGGAAGCCCAGGCGGGCGAACATAATTTCACCGCCACCTCCATCGCCCAAGGCTTTGCCGGGCACCGGGGCGCCTGGCGGCCGGGCGGCACAGGCGCCATCCGCTTCTTCGCCCATAAGGTGGACTGGCCCCGCCTTCCCGCCCCAACATCCTGACCCAGCCCAGGCGAGAGACGATGCAAGACGAAGATTTCTGGCAGGCCATCCAACCGCCCGGCACCCAAGCCCCGCCCGGCGCCCATGCCGCCACCCTGCCGGATGGGCGCGTGTTGATGCTGCCCCTACGCAAGCTGAAAAACGGCCAAGGCACGCTCGCCTCGCTGATCATCAACCAAGCTTGTTTCGCGGTGGTGGACGCATTGGCCGCCGCCCTCGCCGAGCGGCTCGCCCTCTACCGGCCGGAGATCGTCGTGGGCCTGCCGACGCTGGGGCTGACACTGGCCAGCGCCGTGGCGCAGAAGCTGGGCCATGCGCGCTATGTGCCGCTCGGCACCAGCGAGAAATTCTGGTACCGCCCGGAGCTTTCGGTGCCCATCTCCTCCGTCACCACGCCGGACCAGCAAAAACGCCTGTTCGTGGACCCGCGCATGCTGCCGCTCCTGCAAGGGCGACGCATCGCCCTGCTGGATGATGTGATCTCCACCGGCCGCTCCATCACCGCCGGGCTGCGCCTGTTGGAGGCCTGCGGGCTTTCCCCAGTCGTGATCGGCACCGCCATGCTGCAAACCGAGCGCTGGGCCGAGGCGCTGCAAGGCCAGGCCGTGGAAACCGTGCTGCGCACACCACTTCTGCCCGCCTGACACATTGCCCGACGCCTGACGATGTGTAATTTCAACCTATGTTTTCAATAGGACATTTAGGGTTTCAGCCGGCCTATGCCGTCTCCGGCGCGCTGGTAGGGTTGCTTGTCGGGCTGACAGGCGTGGGCGGCGGGTCGCTGATGACCCCATTGCTTGTGCTGTTTTTCGGCTTTCACCCCAGCACGGCGGTGGGGACGGACCTGCTCTTCGCCTCCGTCACCAAAACCGTCGGCACCGCCGTTCACAGCAGCGGCAAGACGGTGGATTGGCGGATCGTCGGCCGCCTCGCCATGGGCTCGGTGCCCGCCACCCTGCTCAGCCTGGCGGTGATCGCGCATTTTGGCGTCACCAGCAAAACCATCACCACCGCCATCTCCTATACGCTGGGCGTGGCGCTGCTGCTGAGCGCCGCCTCGCTGCTGTTCAAGGAGCGGATCGTCCGCGCCATCACCCGGCTCCACCCGGATTTCGGCGCGCGCTAGTCGCTGCGCCTGACCATCCTCACCGGCTTCGTGCTCGGCATATTGGTCTCGCTCTCCTCCGTCGGCGCCGGGGCGCTGGGCACCATCGCGCTGATCATTCTCTATCCGCGCCTGCCAATGGTGCGCATCGTGGGGTCCGACATCGCCCATGCCGTGCCGCTGACGCTGCTGGCCGGGCTCGGCCACTGGCTGCTGGGCACGATCGATTTTTCGCTGCTGGGTATGCTGCTCATCGGCTCCATCCCCGGCATCATCATCGGCAGCCTGACCGCCCGCTACGCCCCGGATACGCTGCTGAAAACCTGCCTTGGCGTTATCCTCGCCATTGTCGGGTTCAGGATGCTGGTGAAATAAAAAGGGCGCCTCCACGAAGGAGGCGCCCGTCCCAGTGTACTAGGGAGCAACTGTAAAAATCAGACCTTGTCCGCCTTGGCTGGCGCGGTGCTGCTATCCACCATCGCCTGGGCGGAGATGAGCTTGTCTGAAGCTTCGCGGTAAGCATCCGCGTCATTCAGGTCCACGGCATCGTACGCGGCCTTGGCCGCTTCCAGCTTGGCCTGCGCCGCCGCCGGGTCGATATCCGCCTGGCGGATGATCTCGTCCGCCAGCACCGAGCAGCGCGATTCCGTGACCTCGGCAAAGCCGCCGGTCACGAAAAAACGGTCGGTGATCTTGCTGCCTTCATAGATGTCGACCAGCCCGCCGCGCAGGCTGGTGACCAGCTTGGAATGGCCCGGCAGGATGCCAAGGTCGCCCTCCGTGCCCGGAATCACGACCATGTCGACATCACGGGCCAGGAGCAGCCGCTCCGGGTTGACGATTTCCAGGGCCAGAGGCATGGATCAGGCCTTCGCCGCCAGGGCTTCGGCCTTGGCGATCGCCTCGTCGATGGTGCCAACCATGTAGAAGGCAGCCTCCGGCAGATGGTCGTAATCGCCCGCCACGATGCCCTTGAAGGCGCGGATCGTGTCTTCGACCTTCACGAACACGCCCGGCGTGCCGGTGAAGACTTCGGCCACATGGAAGGGCTGGGAGAGGAAGCGCTCGATCTTGCGGGCGCGGGCCACCACCAGCTTGTCGTCCTCGGACAACTCGTCCATGCCCAGGATGGCGATGATGTCCTGCAGGGACTTGTAGGTCTGCAGGATGCGCTGCACGTCGCGGGCGACCGTGTAATGCTCCTCACCGACGATGCGCGGATCGAGCGAGCGGGAGGTGGAGTCCAGCGGGTCCACGGCCGGGTAGATGCCCTTTTCGGCGATGGCGCGGTTCAGCACCGTGGTCGCATCCAGATGGGCGAAGGTCGCGGCCGGGGCCGGGTCGGTCAAGTCGTCGGCGGGCACATACACGGCCTGCACGGAGGTGATCGACCCCTTCTTGGTGGAGGTGATGCGCTCCTGCAGGGCGCCCATGTCGGTCGACAGCGTCGGCTGGTAGCCCACGGCGGAGGGGATGCGGCCCAGCAGCGCGGACATTTCCGCACCCGCCTGGGTGAAGCGGAAGATGTTGTCGACGAAGAACAGCACGTCCTGGCCTTCGACGTCGCGGAAATACTCGGCCATCGTCACGCCGGAGAGGGCGACGCGCGCGCGCGCACCCGGCGGCTCGTTCATCTGGCCATAGACCAGTGCCACCTTGGAGCCCTCGGTGTCATGCTCGTTCAGCTTGATAACGCCGGCATCGACCATTTCATGGTACAGGTCGTTACCCTCACGGGTACGCTCGCCAACGCCCGCGAACACGGACACGCCGCCATGGCCCTTGGCGATGTTGTTGATCAGCTCCTGGATCAGCACGGTCTTGCCCACGCCAGCACCACCGAACAAGCCGGTCTTGCCGCCCTTCTGATAGGGGGCGAGCAGGTCGATGACCTTGATGCCGGTGACGAGGATCTCGGCCGAACCAGACTGTTCCTCGAAGGAAGGCGCATCGCGGTGGATGGGCATGTGCGATGTGGCGGTGATCGGGCCGCGCTCGTCGATCGGCTCGCCGATCACGTTCAGGATGCGCCCCAGCACGCCCGGGCCGACCGGCACGGAGATGGCGGTGCCGGTGTCGGTCACTGACTGGCCGCGGACCATGCCGTCGGTCGTGTCCATGGCGATGCAGCGCACGGTGCGCTCGCCGATCTCCTGCGCCACTTCCAGCACCAGGCGGCGCTCGCCGACCTTGGTCTCCAGCGCGTTCTGGATGAAGGGCAGCTCGCCCTCGAACTGCACGTCGACGACCGCACCAAGGATCTGCGTGACGCGGCCTGTGTTGTTGCTTGCCATCTCTCTGTCCTCAAACGGCTTCCGCGCCGGAAATGATTTCGATCAGCTCTTTGGTGATGTTCGCCTGCCGCGCGCGGTTATAGCTGAGCGTCAGTTTCTTGATCATCTGGCCAGCGTTGCGGGTGGCGCTGTCCATCGCGGTCATCTGGCTGGCATAGAAGCCGGCTGCGTTTTCCAGCAGACGCGGCATAGATCTGCACCGCCAGATTGCGCGGCAGCAGCCGGTCCAGCAGCGTGCCGTCATCCGGCTCAACCTCGTAGTTATGCTCCATCGCGTTGTCGTTCGCGGTGGGGGCAGCGGCCGGGATCAACGGCTGCTCGAACGGCTTCTGGGTCATCACGTTATGGAAGCGGTTGAACATCAGCGTCACCACATCATACTCGCCGGCCTTGAAGCCGCGGATGATCTCCTGCGCCACCTCTTCCGCGTCCGCGAAGGTTACCACCTTCTTGCCCACGAAGTTCTTGGTGCCGGTGATCTGCTCGCGCATGTCGCGGCGCAGCGAATCATTGCCCTTGCGGCCCAGCGCGAAGATCTTCACGGTCTTGCCTTCGGCCTGCGAGCTCCGCCGCCTTCTGGCGCACCATCTTGGCGATGTTGGCGTTGAAGGCGCCGGCCAGGCCGCGGTCGGCGGTCACCGCCACCAGCAGATGGGTCTGGCTCTTGCCATTGCCCACCAGCAGCTTGCTCGCATTCGGGTTGCCAGCCTCGCAGGCCGCCAGGGCCGCCAGCATCTCCGCCATGCGCACGGCATAGGGGCGCGACGCCTCGGCCTGCGCCTGCGCGCGGCGGAGCTTGGCCGCCGCCACCATCTTCATGGCGCTCGTGATCTTCTGCGTCGATTTGACGCTGTTGATCCGGTTGCGCAGGGTTTTCAGCGAGGGCATGGGCTTATCCGAAGATGCGCAGCAGGTTCTCGATGAACGCGATCAGCTCCTTCTCGGTCTCCGGCTTGATCTGCTGGTCGGTCTCGATCGCGCTCACGATCTCAGGCGCTTTCGCCTTGATATCGGAGAGCAGCTGGGCCTCGAAGGCGCCAACCTTGTCCACCGCAACGCCGTCCAGATAGCCGCGCGTGCCGGCGAACACCGAGATCACCTGCTCGGCAACCGAGAGCGGCTTGAACTGCGGCTGCTTGAGCAGCTCGGTCAGGCGCGCGCCGCGGGCCAGCAGCTTCTGGGTCGCGGGGTCGAGATCGGAGGAGAACTGCGCGAAGGCCGCCATTTCGCGGTACTGCGCGAGGTCCAGCTTGATCTTGCCGGCCACCTGCTTCATCGCCTTGATCTGCGCGGCGGAGCCGACGCGCGAGACCGAGAGGCCGACATTGATGGCGGGGCGGATGCCCTTGAAGAACAGCTCCGTCTCCAGGAAGATCTGACCATCGGTGATGGAGATCACGTTGGTCGGGATGTAGGCGGAGACGTCACCGGCCTGGGTCTCGATCACCGGCAGGGCGGTCAGCGAGCCAGCGCCGTACTCGTCGGACATCTTGGCCGCACGCTCCAGCAGGCGCGAGTGCAGGTAGAACACGTCACCAGGATACGCCTCGCGGCCCGGCGGGCGGCGCAGCAGCAGGGACATCTGGCGGTAAGCAACAGCCTGCTTGGACAGATCGTCATAGCCGATCAGCGCGTGCATGCCGTTGTCGCGGAAATACTCGCCCATGGTGCAGCCGGTATACGGGGCCAGATACTGCATCGGCGCCGGATCGGACGCGGTGGCGGCGACGACGATGGAGTATTCCATCACGCCGTATTCTTCCAGCGTACGCACCAGCTGCGCGACGGTGGAGCGCTTCTGCCCGACCGCGACATAGATGCAGTAGAGCTTCTTGCTCTCATCGCCCGTGGCGTTGACCGCCTTCTGGTTGATGATGGTGTCGACGATCAGCGCGGTCTTGCCGGTCTGGCGGTCACCGATGATCAGCTCGCGCTGGCCGCGCCCGACGGGCACCAGCACGTCGATGGCCTTGATGCCGGTCTGCATCGGCTCATGCACGGATTTGCGGGGAATGATGCCCGGCGCCTTGGTCTCGACCAGACGGCGCTCGGCATACATCACCGGGCCCTTGCCATCGATCGGGTTGCCCAGCGCGTCCACCACGCGGCCCAGCAGGCCCTTGCCCACCGGCACATCGACGATCTCGCCGGTGCGGGTAACGGTGTCACCCTCGCGCACGCCCTTGTCGTCGCCGAAGATCACGACGCCGACATTGTCGGTCTCGAGGTTCAGCGCCATGCCCTTCAGCCCGGCGCCGGGGAAGCTCACCAGCTCACCGGCCTGCACATTGGCGAGGCCGAACACGCGCGCGATGCCATCCCCCACGGAAAGGACCTGGCCGGTCTCGGCCACATTGGCTTCAGTGTCGAAATCCGCGATCTGACGCTTCAGAATCTCGGAGATTTCGGCGGGACGGATCTCCATATCAGGCAGCTCCCTTGAGAGAATAATTCAGCCGGTTAAGGCGAGACGTAAGACTAGTATCGTACAACTTATCGCCGATCTGCAGCTTGAGGCCGCCGAGCAGCGTGGAATCCACCTTCTCGACCAACCGGACAGTGCCGTAGCCGGATTCGGCCAGGCGAGCGCGCAGCTGGTTGCGCTGCACATCGGTCAAGGCATGGGCGGAGGCGACAGTCGCCACCACCTCGCCGCGCTTGGCGGCGGCATAGGCGGCGAAGCCCTCGATCAGCATCGGCAAATCGCGCAAACGGCGATTGGCCGCCACCACGCCGACGAAATGGCGCACCAGCTCGGCCACACCCTGGGCGGCCAGCGCCTGGTCCAGGGCCGGACCAACCTTCGCGGTGTCGGTCAAAGGGTTGGCGATCAGCGCGGCCAAAGCCGGGCTCTCCTTGATCAGGCGACCAAGCGCCTCCATCTGGCCGATCGTCTCGTCCAGCGTGCCACGCTCAGCGGCCAACGCGTAAAGCGCCGCAGCGTAGCGCGCGGAGAGGCCATTGACACCCGTGCCCGTGATATCGACCAAAGTTTTTCCCGCCTTATTTGCCGTGCTCTGAAATATATTGCCTCCGGAGAGGCTCGGCGGGGCAGTAACATAGGGTTTCCGGCGCAGCAAGGCCATAAGTGGTCTTCGCTGCCAAACGTGGCAAAGCGGCCGCACCCTGTATCAGTTTGACGCAGAGATTTCCGCCTCTGCCATCAGCCGGGCCACCACGGGGCCGTTCTCATTATAAGAGTGGCAGCTATTCAGCAGCCCCGGCGCCAGACCCGGCTTGTCCTTTGGCGCGCCGCCATCCTGCGCATTGTTCAGCAGGCTGTACTGGGTCTGGAAGGCGGTGGTCGCCACGGGCTGCAGCAATTCACGCAGATGGGTGCAACCTTCCACGCCGCCCACGCGCATCGCAGCGGCCTTCAGGAAGCCCTTGCCGATCTTCAGACCCACCAGCCGCTCCATTTTCGGCGCCGTCTGCGGGCATATGGCATAAGGCGTGAAATCCATCGCCGCCTCACAGGCCGTGATCTCCAGCTCGTCCGGAGTCAGGGTCATGCGAATCCACATGTCATGCAGCGGCTCGCCGGCAGGCATCAGGCTGCGGTCGACATTGCTCATGCTGTAGGTTTTCACATCGGTCATCCGCGCCTCGATCTCGATCTGCCCATCCTCGCGCAGATAACCGCGCAGTTGGACATCGCGCATGTGAAGAAGCCGGCGGGAGGATGCGGGCGGCAGAGGCATGGGTCTTCCTTCGTCTGAACCTGCATTGCAACTGCCATGGCAAAAAGGGTCAGCACAACTACTTAATAGGATGGTCAGCCATGGACGGGGAGGCTGCGCCGCGCCGATGACATCCGCCCCCACCTTGCGCACCAGCGCCAGCGCGTCGCGTAGATGCAGCTTGGGGGGATTTCTGCAGCACCAAATAACGCTCCAGCCCCAAAGCGTGGGTCACCTCGATGGCCAGCGGAATGCCAAGCGTGGCCGGCCCCACCACGATATCGGGCCTGAGCGGCGCGAAATGCACGGCCAGCCTTGCCCCTGCATGGGCAACAAAGCCGCCCCCATATCGATCAGCATCATCAACGAGATGCCGAAATCCGGCTTGATGGCGACAATCGGCAACTCGATCGCCCAACCCTCGACATCCAGTTTATAGGATTGCCCGCTAAAAAGCTCCCTTGGGTGCGGGGAAATGTCGGCAGCCACACTTCGCTCCTGCTTTTGTACCCGGCGCTCAGCCCTGCTGGCCAAGCCCCGGCACGATATAATGCAGCAACAGTACCGCGGCGAACAACAGCGCCACCCAGCCAAACAGCCCGCCCAGCGTGCGCATGACCATCATGATCATCAGGGAGACCAAAATCAGCAACGCACAAAGTTGCCATTCCGGCTCAATGATGCCGACCGTGACCATGCAGACCAGCAGAAAACCATCGATGGCGCCGGCAATACCCATCACCGCCGCGGCAATATCCTCGGCCAAGCCATTGAATGCACTGCCATCGCCGCCCATTCTCCCCCCTTTGCCGCGCCGCACGCCTAACGATATCGCAACGATCTATAAACTGCAAAATCATTCTTATTTTGCAACGTTTTTTAGGGATGGAAACAATTTAATCCAAAGCAAAGCAACGGCGACAGTGCCAAGCCCCCGAGCACCACAGCGGGCACTGCGCCGAATAAGGCGGCGGCCAGCCCGCTTTCGAACTCGCCCAGCTGATTGGAGGCGCTAACGAACAGAAAATTCACCGCCCCGACCCGGCCGCGCATTTCGTCCGGCGTCCGCAGCTGAACAAGGGACACACGGATCACCACGCTGATCGTGTCCGACGCGCCCATCACCGCCAGCGCCAGCACCGCGGCGGCCGCGCCCTCCACCAGCTGGCAGACCATGACCACGTATTTGCGCGGATATCTGTCCGCCACATGCCCGGCGAAAAACACTGGCCCGGCGGCGGGCAGGAACTGCACCACCCCCACCGTGCCAAGCATCAACGCGCTATGGGTGAGGGCATAAACCTGCCAGCCGACGGCCACCGCCGCCATCTGGAAGGCGAAACGCGCCATGCCGTGCGCCCGAAAATAACGGAGACAGGGAATATGCCGCAGCAGCATGGCAGCCGGGGCGGATAGGAGCGCAGCGGAACCGGGATTCATATCGAGCCTATGCCAGTCCGACTCTCCGCACTTACTGCTATTCGCGCATGGCGCTTGCACCCCGCCCCGTTTCCCCTTAACCCCGGCATCCTCGTTTCTTTCTTGGAGTTTTCGTCATGTCCTACAGGGTTGCGGTTGTCGGTGCCACCGGTGCGGTCGGGCGCGAGATCCTGAAAACCCTCGCGCAGCGCAACTTCCCCGTTTCCGAGGTTGCGGCGCTGGCTTCCGGCCGTTCCGCCGGGCAGGAAGTCTCCTTCGGTGAAAACAAGGTGCTGAAGGTGCAGAACCTGGAGACCTTCGATTTCACCGGCTGGGATATCGCCCTGTTCTCCCCCGGCGCCTCGGTCTCGGCCATCCATGCCCCGCGCGCCGGCGCGCAGGGCTGCGTGGTGATCGACAATACCTCCCAGTTCCGCATGGACCCGGACGTGCCGCTGGTGGTGCCCGAGGTGAACCCGCAGGACGTGGCGAAGTTCCACAAGAAGAACATCATCGCCAACCCGAACTGCTCGACCATCCAGATGGTGGTGGCACTCAAGCCCCTGCATGACCGCTTCAAGATCAAGCGCGTGGTGGTCTCCACCTACCAGTCCGTCTCCGGCGCGGGGAAGGAGGGCATGGACGAGCTGTACCAGAACACCAAGGTCTCCTTCGTGAACCAGGCGGCCACGCCGCAGGTGTTCCAGAAGGACATCGCCTTCAACGTCATCCCGCAGATCGACGTGTTCATGGATGACGGCGCCACCAAGGAAGAGTGGAAGATGGCGGTCGAGACCAAGAAGATCCTCGACCCGAACGTGCCGGTGATCGCCACCTGCGTGCGCGTGCCGGTGTTCATCGGCCATTCCGAGGCGGTGTATGTCGAGTTCGAAAACCCGGTGAGCGTGAAGGAAGCGCGCGACGTGCTCGCCAAGGCGCCGGGCGTGGTGGTGGAGGACCGGCACGTGCCGGGCGGCTATATCACGCCCATCGAGTGCCAGGGTGAGGACGCGACCTTCGTTTCGCGCATCCGCAAGGACCCGACGGTGGAACATGGCCTCGCCTTCTGGTGCGTCTCCGACAATCTGCGCAAGGGTGCCGCTTTGAACGCGGTGCAGATCGCGGAAGTGCTGGTGGCGCAGAAGCTGCTGAAGAAAGCCGCCTGATTATACGCCCCGGGCGGCTTTCTGCCGCCCGGACCATAGTCTTCATGACGATTTTGTAATAATGGCTTCCTGCGGGTCCACCCGCATGCAGGAGAGCCATTGCGATGAACCACGCCCAGTCCTGGACCCAGAACCGCGCTGCCAGCCGGCAAGCCACCTTCAGCCTGCCTGCGGGACTGGTTCTGCTGCTGCTCGCCGTGCAGGCCGCCGGCATTTTGGCGGGGCACGCCCTGCTGCCCAGCGCCAGCCATGCCCAGCTGACCGAGCGCCTGCTCTCCTGGGACGGGCGCATCTATTTCGGCATCATGCAGGATGGCTATGGGTGGAACCCCGCCAGACCGCAAGACAGCCAAAGCATCGCCTTCTTTCCGCTACAGCCGCTTCTGGATAAGGCGGGCGCCTTTTTCGCGGGGCGCGCAGCTCCCCTGCCCCCCCTTCTGCTTTCCTTCGGATTTGGCGCGGCCTCCATCTTCGCCTTTCATAATCTGGCGCAGGCCCTGCTGAAGCCGCGCGAAGCCGCCTATGCCAGCGCCCTGTTCGCGCTCTGGCCCGCCACCATTTTCTTCATCATGGGCTACCCGACAGGGCTGATCTCGCTCTGCGTCATCGGCGCGCTCGGCGCGCATTTGCGCGGACATTACTGGCGCTCGGCGCTCTGGTGCGGCCTGGGTAGCGCCGCCGCTCCCACCGTGATGTTCGTGGCTGCGGCGCTTTATCTGGCCCGTGGCCTTAACTTGCTGCGGCAGGGCGTTACGCCGCGCCGGGCGCTGCAGCTGGCCGCCTGGGCGCTGCTCTGCGCAAGCGGGTTGCTGGGCTTCCTGCTTTATCAGCAATGGCGCTTTCACGACGCCCTGGCTTTCGACAAAGCGCAACTCGCCTGGGGCGCTGTCCCGCCCTTCGGCCAGCGCCTGCACCGGCTCGCGGATTGGCATTGGTATACCCAGCAGGCCAATGCCGGGCGGGATGAAATCAGCCAGGGCCTGGCCCTCTGGCGGAACGGCCAGAAACTGCCAGGCATGACCGCCATCGAAGCCGGCGTGCAGCGATGGATCAACAGCTTCAGCATGGTCCTGGCGGTGCTGGGGCTTCTCTGCGCCAGTTTCGGTCTGCGGCGGCGGGCGGCGATCATTGCCGCCGCGGGCTGGTGCGTATTTGCCGGCTATGTCTGGTTCATCTTCACCACGAACCAGAACATGCTTTGCGTGCCGCGCCTGCTCTCCCCCGCCATTGCGCTCTTTCTCGGCTTCGGTTTGCTGGCCGGGCGGCTGCCCGCCTTTGCCGGCGTCACCGCCCTGGCATTCTCGCTTCTCGCCTCAGGGCTGGAGGCCGCCTTCGCCGCCAGCGGCTATTGGGTCGTTTAGAGCCTGATCGCTTGAGGCTGGCGCGCAGGCGTCAACCTCTCGCGCTCTAGCGCGGCCGGGGCGCGGTATCCCACGGCTTGCGCCGCACCTCTTCTTCAGCATCGGCACGCGACAGGCCGATATCCGCCAGCATCCGCGTATCCATCTGGGCTATCGACCGCCGCCCTTCGGTCACCCGGTACATCTGCGCCAGACTGGCCCATAAATGCCTCAGGCCTCTTGTCAGCGAGGGCAAGCTGACAGGCCGGAACCCAGTCAAACTCTGCATCGTCTTCATCCCGTGTGTTGTTTGCTTGAGGACAAGCTAGGTTCGCACATGAAATAAGAGAAACGAATTGTTGTTATATTTTAAATCATATAATCTTATTCACATGTCCCTTCCTGCTGGCCTCGACCCTGACCTGCTGCGCGCCTTCATCTATGTGGCGGAGGAACAGAATTTCACCCGCGCGGGCAGCCGTGTGGGCCGAACCCAGGCCGCCATCTCCATGCAGATGCGCAAGCTGGAGGATCAGCTGGGCAAAACCCTCATCCGCCGGGGCCGGGGCGAGGGCATAGAGCTGACGCCGCACGGCCAATATCTGCTTGAGCGCGCCCGCGAAGTGCTGGCGCTGAACGATTCCATCTGGTCCGCCTTCCAGGCGCCGGATGTCAGCGGCAAGGTGCGGCTCGGCACGCCGGACGATTACGCCCTGCAATTCCTGCCCGAGGCGCTGCGCCGTTTCGCCGAAACCCATCCGGCCGTGGAGGTGGAGGTGGTCTGCCTGCCCTCGACCGAGCTGATGGCGCGGCTGAAGGCCGGGCAACTCGATCTCTCCTTGATCTCCGAAGGGCATGAAACGAAGAACTGGCCCGCCAAGGAACTGATCCGCGGCCCCCTGGCCTGGATCACCTCCACCCGCTTCTCACCCCACAAGCTGCACCCGCTGCCGCTCGCCTTGGCCGAGCATGATTGCGGCTGGCGGCGCGCCGCGCTGCGGGGGCTGGATGAAGCCAAACGCCCTTACCGCATAGCCTATGTGTCAGGCAGCGCCACCGGCTCCGTGGTGCCGGTGCTGGCCGGGCTTGCCATTACCTGTGGTATTCCCAACCATCTGCCGGAGGGTACGCGGCGGCTTTCCCCCGGTGAAGAAGGGCTGCCTGCCCTGCCCGATTTTTCAGTGCTGATGCTGAAAGGCAAAGCCCCCAGCCAGCCGGTGACGGACCGGCTGGCCGAACATATTGAAGACGCCGCCGCACGCGAGGCGCAGAGCGCCGGATGGCGGAATTAGCTTCCGGAATCCAGTTCGATCTCGGCGGTCACGTTCGCCGTCACCGTCACCTTGTCAGGGGCCGATTGCGGGGTGGGCGCCGCGGCGGCCAGCGCCATCATGCGCGGCATGGGCGGCACCGGGCCGGCGCCGGTATTCACATTCAGCGTCTTCAGCGCCCCCACCTTCTTATGCAGTGCGGCGGCGATGTCATCGGCCTGAGCGTGCAGTTGCGCCAGCGCATCGCGGATGGCCGCGCGCTGCGCCGCCTCCTGCCCGGCCTGGGAGAGATCACCGCTCAGCCCGTTCAGCAGCAACCCATCTGCCTGCAGCTTGCCGAGCAGATCAGTGAAGGCCTTGTCCGGCACGCCACCAGTGGCAGGCTGCACGAGGGTGAGGCTCTGCTGGACGGTGAATTGCGATTTGGGCTGACCATCCGGCATGCTGGAATAGCTGTTATAGCTGCCGGTCGTGGCCACCACGCCCGGCAGGGCACGCGCTGCCGCCAGGGCTTTCGCCACCGCCTGGTTCACCGCCGCCTGGGCGCTGGCGGCATCCGGCTTCACGGCCTGCACGTTGAAATTGGCCACCGCCTCATCCGGCGCGGCCTGGGCCGCGCCATTGGCGGTCAGGGTCAGGGCCGTCTGCGCCGCGGCGGGCAGCGCCAAGCCTGTCAGAACGGGAACCAGAAGCAGAAATCTCGGCGCCATAGACTCCTCCTTGCATAACCAGGACGAGCATAGCGCCGCATTCTGCCTCCGGCCAGCAGTTCAGCCCTGGAGCATGGCCTCCGCCCGGACCAGATCGGCGGCGGTGGTGATCTTGAAATTATCCTCCGAGCCCAGAACCATCTCCACCCGCAGCCCGGCATGCTCGGCGATCATCGCGTCGTCGGTGAAATCCGTCTCCGGCGCGGTCCGCACCGCAAGGCGGTGGGCTTGCAGGATGTCCTGATAGCGGAAGCCCTGCGGCGTCTGGGCCCGCCACAGCCCGGCGCGGCTCACCGTGCCGGTCACCACGCCCTCCTCCACACGCTTCAGCGTATCCGCCAAAGGCACGCCGACAATCGCGGCAGCCCCGCGCTTGAGCACCTCCAGCACGGCGGAAATCGTTTCAAGCGCAATGAAGGGGCGCACCGCGTCATGGATCAGCACCGTCTCCGGCTTCAGCGCGCCGATGGCCTCCAGCCCCAGCCGCACCGAATCCTGCCGCTCCTTGCCGCCGAACCGCACCTGCAGCAGCTTCTCCAGCCCCGCAGTCGCCTCGTCATAAAGCGCCTGGTCATCTGGGTGGATGAGCACCTGCACCGCATCGATCGCGGGATGGCGCGCCAGCGCCTCGATCGTATGGCGCAGGATCGGCCGGCCCCCCAAAGGCAGATATTGTTTCGGCAGCGGCCCGCCGACGCGGTAGCCGCGCCCAGCCGCGACGATCAGCCCGATATTCATCTTATCCCCGTCCCTTTTCAGCCCAGAGCGGCCTTCTGCGCGGCGAACAGCTCCGCTGTACCCTTGCGCGCCAGCCCCAGCAGTGCGGCAAAGGCGGCATCGTCGAAGGTGGATTTCTCCGCCGTGGCCTGGATCTCCACGATACCACCGCCCTGGGTCAGAATGAAATTCGCATCGGCGTCGGCGCCGGAATCCTCGGCATAGTCCAGGTCCAGCACCGCATTGCCCTGGAAAATGCCGCAGGACACCGCCGCCACCTGCCCGATGAGCGGGATGGATTTGATCACGTTGTTTTCACGCAGCTTCCGGAACGCCAGGGCCAGCGCCACATAGGCGCCAGTGACGGAAGCGCAGCGCGTGCCGCCATCGGCGTTCAGCACATCGCAATCGAGCGTGATGGAAATCTCGCCCATCGCCTTACGGTCCACCACGGCGCGCAAGCTGCGGCCGATCAAACGCTGGATCTCCTGCGTACGGCCGGATTGTTTTCCGCGCGCGGCTTCACGGTCACCGCGCGTGTGAGTCGCGCGGGGCAGCATGCCGTACTCGGCCGTCACCCAGCCCTCGCCCTGGCCGCGCATGAAAGCCGGCACCCGGCCCTCGACACTGGCGGTGCACAGCACCTCAGTGCCCCCCAAGCGGATGAGCGCCGAGCCCTCGGCATGATGGGAAAACCCGGTCTCGATGGACACCGGGCGCAGCGCGTTAAACTCTCTGCCTGAGGGCCGCATAGTCACACTCCTTAGATTTGCTTCGCCGTGCTATTATCCGAGCCACGCAAGATGGACCATAGACCCAAACCCGCCTTACCCCGCCTGCCGCCGGGCCTCGATATCCGCTCCGCCGCCGTGCTGAGGGAGATCGTGGAGCAATATGTGGAGACCGGCGAGCCTGTGGGCAGCCGCACGCTCTCGCGCCTGCTGCCGCAGAAACTCTCCCCCGCCACCATCCGCAACGTGATGGCGGACCTGACCGATGCCGGGCTGCTTTTCTCGCCCCACACCTCCGCCGGGCGCCTGCCGACCGAGCGCGGCCTGCGGCTGTTCGTGGATGGGCTGCTGCAATTCGGCGAATTGTCGGAGGAGGAGCGCACCACCATCAACCTCGCCCTCGCCCGCTCCGGCCGCTCACTACAGGACACGCTGAAGGAGGCCTCCTCCCTGCTCTCGGGCCTTTCCGCCGCCGCCGGGCTGGTGCTGGCCCCCAAAAGCGAGGGGCCTGTGCGGCATATCGAGTTCGTACCGCTCTCGCCGGGACGGGCGCTGGTGGTGCTGGTCTCGGCCGATGGGCAGGTGGAAAACCGGATCATCGAAACCCCGCCCGGCCTGCCGCCCAGCGCGCTGCAACAGGCCAGCAACTTCCTCAACGCGCATCTCTCCGGCCTGACGCTGGCCGAACTGCGCCGCCATATGGATGCGGAGCTCGCGGCCGACCGCACGGCTCTGGACGAGCTGACCAGCGCCGTCATCGAGGCCGGGCTTGCCACCTGGGGTAATGAAAGCGGCCATGAGGGGCGCGGCGGCTCGCTGATCCTGCGCGGCCAGGGGCGGCTGCTGGAGGATATCGACCAGCTTGAGAAACTCGGCGCCATCCAGGCCCTGTTCGAGCGGCTGGAAACCGAGGAGACGCTGCTGAAACTGCTCGATCTCGCCGAGGAATTCGGACGGGGTGCGGATTTTCATCGGCGCCGAATCCGGCCTGTTCGGCACCGCCGGGGTGTCGATGATCGTGGCCCCCGCGCGCAACGCGCAGGACCGCATCGTGGGCGCCATCGGCGTCATCGGGCCGACGCGAATCAATTACGGCAAGATCATCCCGGTGGTGGATTACACTGCGCGGGTCATTGGCCGCCTGCTGGGATAAAAAAGGCCGCCCTCCTTGCGAAGGGCGGCCCAGCTTTACCGGAAAAACCCGGAAAGATAGAGGGCGATTCAGACCTTAGAACCGCCTGCCAAGCAGGCGGATCTAAAGTCATCGCACTCTAGAGTTAATTGCCGCTGTCATCCCCGCTGCCCAGCGTGATGCCGACAAACAGAGCCTGCCCCTGGCGGACGATCCGCAGCGCCACCGCGCCGGCGCCAGACTTGCGGGCGGCATTGATGGCGGCCACCGCCTCATCCGGAGTGGTGACATCCGTCGGGCCGACACCCACCAGCAGGTCGCCCTGCTGCAGCCCGGCTTGGTCGGCCAGGGAGTTCGGTTTCACATTCACGATCACCGCGCCCGTCGCATCGTCCGGCAGGTTGAGCTGGTTGCGCAGGTCCGATGTCAGCGGCGCCAGGGTGACACCAAGCGCGCCCTGCGACGCAGCCTGCGGGCTTGCGCCATTGCCGCCCTGCTGGAAGCTGGCATCCGGGTTGTTCGGCATCTCTTCTACCGCCACGGACACATCCTGCTTCGCGCCACCGCGGAGATAGGTGATGTCGGCCTTGGCGGAGGGATCGATATTGGCGATGTCGGCGGCAAGATCCCCAGGATCCGTTACCGTCTGGCCGTTCACGGCGGTGATCACGTCACCCGGCTTCAACCCGGCCTTCGCCGCGGGGCTGTTTGGCGCCACCGCCGCGATCAGCGCGCCGTCGGCATTCGGGTTCCCCATCGGCAGCTTCATCGCCTGGGCCATCTGCGGCGAGATCATCTGCGCCGAAACCCCCAGGAAGCCGCGCGTCACCTTGCCATGGGAGATCAGCTGCGTGACCACGCGCTTGATCATGTCGGAGGGAATGGCAAAGCCGATGCCGATCGAGCCGCCGGAGGGCGAGAGAATGGCGGTGTTCACGCCGATCACCTCCCCTTTCTGGTTGAACAGCGGGCCGCCGGAATTGCCTTCATTGATCGGTGCGTCAGTCTGGATGAAGCGATCATAGGGGCCATCGCCAATGTCACGCCCCAGCGCGGAGACGATACCCGTCGTGACGGTGTTGCCCAGGCCGAAGGGGTTGCCCATCGCCACCACCCACTGGCCCGGCTCCACATCCTGGGAAGGGCCGAGATCGACATAGGGCAACGGCTTACCGGCATCGATCTTCAGCACGGCCAGATCAGTCTTGGGGTCGGTGCCGATGATCTTGGCGGGGAAGGTATCGCCGTCGGAGAGGGTGACAGTCACCTTCTTGGCCCCCTTCACCACATGGTTGTTGGTGACGATGGTGCCGTTGGAGTCGATGATGAAGCCCGAGCCCTTGGCCTCAACCGCCTGGGGCTGCTGCGGCGCGCCGAAACCGAACGGAAAGCCTGGAATCTGCGGGAAGCCCGGCGGCATGCCGTTCTGGGGCTGGCTACCGTCACTATCGTCGCCATTATCGGAAGCCTGATCGACCTTCAGCTTCACGTCGACCGAAACCACCGCCGGCATGACCTTCTTGACCAGGCCGGAGAAATCCGGAACCGGGGTGAAATTCTGCTGCACGGCCTGGGTCGCGTCGAGAGACGTATCCGCCGCCCGCGCCGGCAGCACGCTGACCGCGACCAATGCGGTCGCCCCCAGCAGGGCAAATGTGGACGCCACGCCACGGGAACGGAATTGTTTCATAAACTTTTTCTCCTGCGTCTGACTGGGACTGTAATTCTTTGCCTCGCGGCGGCTGTGACTTAAATGACACAGGGGGGTGGCGATCTCAATTGTAACAGGCCCCGGGGTTACACTTCTTCACCCCCGGTGCACAGCCGTTTCAAACGACGGGAAGATTGTTTCGATTCGCCGCCTGTCTCGCCCGGTTTCTGCCTCTAAGCAGAATGGCGCCCCACCCGGCGGCACCCTGGCAGGCCGCACGGGGAAAGCCAAGGGGGGATCAGCGATTCATCAACACGGAGATGTGGGCGTTTTCAAGAACATGCCTGGTGATTCCGCCGAGAATCAGCTGCCGCAGGCGCGAGGCGGTTGAATAGGCGCCCATGGACATCAGATCCGCCCCGAAATCCCTCGCCGCCGCCAGCAGGCCGGCGCCGGTATTGCGCTCGATGGCGCGGAACACGCCGATATCCGCCTCGACACCGTGATGGGAGATATATTCCCGCACCTCCTGCCCGCTGGGGCCGGGGCGGCTGTAATCCTCAGACACCAAAATCCGCACCGCCTGCGCCTGCCGCACGAAGGGCATGACCGAGGCCAGGGCGGATGCGGCATTGGAGGTGCCGTTCCAGGCGATGGCGATGCGCTTGCCAACACTCTCCGGCGGCGCCACCGGCGCCAGCAGCACCGGGCGCCCGGAATCGAACAGCACGGCATGCAGCGCCTCGGCGGCTGCCACATCCTCCCCCGCCAGCGGGTGCGGCACGATCGTCAGATCCGCCAGCCTGGCCTTGTAGGCCACCAACTGCTCCTCCCGCCCGGTAAGGGTGGTGAAGCAGGCGCTCGGCTCACTGGCGCCGCGATGCGCGGGCCCCACCGCCACGGCGGCGGCCTCCGTGGCCAGGGAGAACAGCTCCTGCAAGCTGCGGACACGGGCGCTACCTTCACGCTCGGTGGCGCTCATCATGTCCTCGATCAACGCGCCGGAGAGCCCCTCCCCGGCGAAGGGCGCGATCTCGCGCGTATCGGACTGGATATGCAACACTTCCAGATGCGCATTCCACATGCGGGCCAGCAAAAGCCCAGCCTGAAGCGCCGCCTCAGCCGAAGCCGTGCTGCTGACCGGGAGCAAAAATTTGCGAACCGACATTCTAGGATGCTTTCAAGAATGAGACCGATACCGGACATTCTGCACCGGTAACGGCAAAAGACCAACTCCTCGTCAAAGCATGTCGCGCAGGCGGAACCAGGCCGTGGCCAGCACCAAAGCCGGGGTGCGGAACAGCTGCCCACCGGGGAAGCGCGCATGCGGGATTCGGGAGAATACATCGAAACGTTCGGACTGCCCGGCCACGGCCTCCGCCGCCAGCTTGCCCGCCAAGCCCGTGAGCGCCAGCCCATGGCCTGAGAAGCCTTGGAGGAACAAAATATTCTCCGCCAGCTTGCCGAAATGCGGCGCGCGGTTGCGGGTGATGTCGACAAACCCGCCCCAGGCAAACTCCACCTTCGCATCTTTGAGCTGCGGAAACACGGCCACGGCGCGCTTGAGCATCGCCGCCCCCAGATTGGGCGGCGGCAGCTTGGAATAAGACACGCGCCCGCCGAACAGCATGCGGTCATCGGCGGAACGGCGGAAATAATCCAGCACGAAATTCACATCCGCCACCGCCTCATTGCCCGGGATCAGCGTACGCACATCGGCGCGCGGTTCAGTCGCCATGACGTAAGTGCCGACCGGCATGACATAGCCGTCGATCTGTTTCTCCAGACCGTTGAGATAAGCGCCGCCTGCAACGATGAGGAATTTGGCACGAACCTTGTGCGCCCCCACATGCAGCGTGATGACCGGCCCGTGCTCCACGCGCGCAACCGGTGAACGCACATAGATCCGCGCCCCGGCCTCCTGCGCCGCGCGCGCCAGCCCCAGCGTGTAGTTGAGCGGATGCACATGCCCGCCCAGCTTGTCCTCAAGGGCGGCGATATAGCGCGGGGTGTTCAGGCGCGAGCGCAACTCTGCCCCTTCCAGCAGCCGCCCCACCGGCGCGCCGAGCTTCGCCAGCTCCTCCTGCTCCTCCTTCAGCTCACGCACCTGGCGCGGCTTGATGGCGGCATGCAGATAGCCCACATGCGGGTCGCACGGGATGGCATGGCGCTGAATGCGCGCATGCAGCAGATCCACCGCTTCCACCGACATGTCCCAAAGTTTCTTGGCTTCGCCTTGGCCAACCAGATTCGTCAGCTTGTGCATCGAAGCGCCGTAGCCCGGCAGCGCCTGGCCGCCATTGCGCCCGGACGCGCCCCAGCCGATATCCCGCGCCTCCAACAGCACCGGCTTGTAACCCTGCTCCGCCAGATGCAAGGCGGCGGACACGCCGGAAATCCCGCCGCCGACAATCACGGCATCGGCTTCGATATCCTGATCCAGAGCAGGCGCGGAAAATTCCACACGCCGCGTGGCTTGGTAATAGTTTTTCTCCATGAGAAATCCTGAATCCATTAAAAGTTTTTGGTGCAGCCTGCGTCCCGATGACAAAGCGGCGAAGCCGCGAAGTCTGAATCGGTCCGCAAATCGAGACTAAAAAAAGCTGCGAAACGCAGCCTTTTTTGTAAAAAAGACCGCCTCCAAAAAACTTTTGTCAATTTGGGCCGGAGCGAAACGCACCGGCCTCACAACAATGCTCAGACATTCAGCAGCAGATGCTCACGCTCCCAGGAGGAAATCACGCGCAGATAGGTCTCGTATTCCAGCCGCTTCACCGCCACCAGCACATCGACAATCTTGTCGCCCAGAACCTCGCGGATCGGCTTGGATGCATCCATCAGATCGAGCGCATGGGAGAGTTCGCGCGGCAGTGTATATTCGCCGGTATAGGCGGAGCCGATCTGCTCAGGCGTTCCCTGCAGCCCTTCCACCATGCCCAGATAACCGCAAGCCAGCGTCGCCGCGAAGGCGAGATACGGGTTGGCATCCGCGCCCGGCACGCGGTTTTCCACACGCATTGCCGCCGGCTCGCCAAAGGGCACGCGCAAGCCGCAGGTGCGGTTGTCATACCCCCATTGCAGATTGATCGGCGCGTTGGAATAACGCGTGAGCCGGCGATAGGAATTCACGTTCGGCGCAAAAATCGGCATCACCGCCGGAATATATTTCTGCAAGCCCGCCAGATAGCTCTTGAACAGCGGGCTGGCCTTGCCGTCGGCGCCAGCAAAGAGATTCTGCCCGGTCTTCGGGTCCACGATGCTCTGATGCACATGCATGGCGCTGCCGGGCTCCCCGCCCATCGGCTTGGCCATGAAGGTGGCGTAGATATTATGGCGCAGCGCCACCTCGCGCACCGTGCGCTTGAACAGGAACACCTGGTCGGCGCGGTGCAGCGGGTCGCCATGCAACAGATTGATCTCCACCTGCGCGGCGCCTTCCTCGTGGATCAACGTGTCGAGGTCCATCTCCTGCAGATCGCAGAAATCATACATCTCCTCGAAGAGCGGATCGAACTCGTTCACCGCGTCGATCGAATAAGCCTGCCGCCCGCTCTCCTGCCGGCCGGAGCGCCCGACGGGCGGCACCAGCGGATAATCAGGGTCGGTATTGCGGGCGACGAGATAAAATTCCAGCTCCGGCGCCAGAATCGGCTTCCAGCCTTTCTCCTCATAGAGCTTGAGCACGAGTTGCAGAACTTGCCGAGGCGCGATCGGCACCGGCGTGCCGTTCGCGTATTGGCAATCGTGAATAATCTGCGCGGTCGGCTCATGCGCCCAGGGCACAAGGCGGACGGTGGAGGCATCCGGAATCAGCTTGATATCGATGATCGCGGGATCGGTCAGCTTGTCGGTCGGGTCATCGGGATATTCGCCAGTGACGGACTGAATAAAGATCGCCTCCGGCAGACGCGGCGCACCACCCTTGATGAACTTCTCGGCGGGCATGATCTTGCCGCGCGGGATGCCGGTGATGTCAGGGACGAGGCATTCAACCTCGGTGATACGGTGTTCTTCGAACCATTCTTTCAGATCGATACTGTTGGTCATGTTGTCTCCATTGGGGGCAGGCGCGGCGCCTTGGCACGCCGCGCCCGGCCACCTGATTATTTCAGAACTGTCGTCCAAATGTCATTAAAAAGCTTCAGCTTGGCACCGGTCAGAGGCGCCAGGAAGTAGAGATGCTGCATTTCATCCGCGGGCGGATCGAACATCGGGGTCTGCAAAATCCCCCCCAGCATGGGCTTGGCGGCCTGATTTGGGCTCCCATACTGGTTAAAGTTGGAAAGCTGCGCGCCATTCTTGGCATCCAGGATGAAATTGATGAACGCCAGCGCCAGCTCGGGATGTTTCGCCTGCGCGGTGATCGCCATCGTATCCACCCAGATCTCGCCGCCCTCCTTCGGGACGAAATATTTCAGCGTCTTGCAGGAACCATCCGCATAGCAGCTGCCGATATCGCCATTATAGGCCATGGAAACGGCGATAAGCCCGGACTTCATCTGGTCGCGGGCCGGTGTTTCATCCACGAAGCCGGCGAAATTCGCGCGCTTCTTGGTCTGGATGATCAGCTTCGCCGCGGCGATCCATTGTGATTTCTCGCTGCAGTTGAAGCCATAGCCCAGATACGCGCAGGCCGCGCCGATCTGGTCGCGCCCCTCACCCTTCGGCACCACAAACGGATAGCTCGGATTCACCTTGGGATCGAACAGGAGCGCCCAGCTCTGCGGCGGATTCTTGATCTTTGCCGGATCATAAACCATGCCGGTGGTGCCCCATTGATAGGGGATCGAGTATTTATCGCCGAGGTCATAATCAGGATTCTGGAAGCGCGGAATCAGATTTCCGAAATTGGTCAGCTTGGAATGGTCGATCGGCTGGATCAGCCCTTCCGCCACCAGTTCCGGCACCACATAGGATGAGGGCACCACCACGTCATACTGGGAGTCGCCGCCGGCGCGCAGCTTCGCCTCCATCTCGGCATTGCTCTCATAATCGGTTTCGACCACCTTGCAGTGGCATTGCGCCTCGAACTTCTTCACCAGATCGGGGTCGATATAATCGGACCAGTTGAAGAGATTGAGCGTGGGCACATCCGCCTGGGCCGGGGGGGGGCGAAGCGCCTGGCCGAACACGGCCAGCCCGAGCGCCGCCGTAAGGGCGAGCGCCTTCTTCGTGAAGCTCTGTTTCATTACACCGTTCCTTTTATCTCGAGGGAGTCTTGGGATTGATCTTGCTGCTTCCCCCTGGCGCTGCGGTCGCGCACCAGGGTGAAGAAAAAATTCGCGAAGGCGAGCAGCATGATTACGGCGATCATCAACGTGCCAAGCGCGTTGATCTCCGGCGAAATACCCTTGCGGGCTATGGCGCCGTAGATATAGATCGGCAACGTGACGCTGCCCGGACCTGAGGTGAAGAAGCTGATGGTGAAATCATCGATCGACAGCGTGATGCCGAGCAGAAACCCGCCTAGGACCGCCGGCTGCACCACCGGCAGCACCAGATAGAAGAAACTCTTCAGCCCGTTCGCATAGAGATCATGCGAAGCCTCGAACAGATTTGGATCGAGCCCCGAAAGCCGCGCGAACACGGTCAGCGTCACATAAGGCACCTGGAAGGTGATATGGGCGATCACCATCGTCATCAGTCCGAGGCTGAGCAGTCCCGTGGTCTTGCTGACGAAGTTAAAAAAGATCAGCTCGGAAATGCCGAACACCAGCCCTGGCATGATGATGGGGGTGTAGATGATCAGGCTCGGCACCTGCGCGAAAAAGCCCTTGGCATTCCGGTTGCGGAACCGGCAGAGCCCATAACCCAGCAGCGTGCCGAGCATGGTGGACATCGCGGAGGAAACCAAAGCCAGAATGACGGAGCGCCGCAACGCTGCCCCCACCGCGCCGTCTTGCATCAATATGCCATAGGCGTGCAGGGAATGGCCGCTCATATTCGGCGCGGGGGCAAAGGAGTAATAGGCCACCATCGCCAGCGGCGTGTAGAGCAGCACGTAGGCCGGCCAGGAAATGGCGGAGAGCGCACGGCGCATGCCGCCCGGAATGGGGGCGCTCATATCGCCGCCTCCTCGCCGCCGCCGATCTTGCGGGTAAACAACCGGAACGCCACCAGGCCCAGCGCGGTAAAGACCAGCATGATCAGCGTCAACGCCGCGCCATAGGGCCAGTCCGGCGTTTCGGTAAACTGGTTGGCGACGAGCGAGCCTATCATCAGCGCCTTGTCACCGCCCAGAAGCTGCGGCACCACGTAATCGCCGAAGGCCGGAATGGCGACGAAGATCACGCCAGAGAGCAGCCCCGGCAAAGTCTGGGGAAACACCGCATGCCAGAACAGCCGCAGGCCGGAGGCGTAAAGATCCCGCCCCGCCTCCACCAGGGTCCAGTCCAGCTTCTCGGCCGAGGCATAGAGCGGAACGATCATGTAAGGCAGGTAGTTATAGGCAAGGCCGGTGGTGACGGCGAAACTGCCCGGCGCCAGCCCCAGATGCGGCGGCACCAGCCCCAGCCCATGCGCGATAGCGGAGAAGGGCGCGTTCGGCCCCAGCAACTCCAGCCACGCATAGGTGCGCACCACCTGGTTGGTCCAGGAGGGCAGCACAACGAACAGCAGCAGCAAGGGGCGCAGCAATTCCGGCCGGGAGAGGATGAAAAACACCAGCGGATAGGACAAAGCCGCCGAAACCAGCGTGGCAATGCCCGCCTGCTCCAGCGAGCGTAGAAACACCATGATGTTGCTGCTGTCCCAGCCCAGCAGCGAATAGCCCGCCACCTGGCTGAACGCGTCGAGCGAGAGCGGGAAAACCGGCTTGCCGTAATCATCCGCGCTGAGGAACCCGATGCCGAGCAGCACGGCACTCGGGATCAGCAGGAACAGCATGATCCAGATAAGCCCTGGCCCGGCTGTGATCCATAGGCGGAAGGCTTTCGCCCGCGCCTCGGCCTGTACTGCCGTGCTCATGGCTCGATCAGCATGATGTTGTCGGGCTTCAGCTCGACAACCACCTTCTCACCCGGCCGCCAGCTGCGCTCCGCCGCATGATTATTGGTGTCATAGGCCAACAAGAATTTCTGTCCCGGCAGTTCCACCCGGTATTGGGTGGCCGCGCCCATATAAATCGCCTCGCACACGGTGCCGGAAAACTGGTTGGGCCGGCCGGGTGGCGCCGCGCCGTCATTATGGACCCATATTTTTTCCGGGCGGATCATCGCCAGCGCGGCGCCTGACAAAGGCTCAGCAACCTGCAACTCACCGATCGGCAAGTCCGCCACATGCGCGCCCTTCGGCGTCAACGGCCAGATATTGGAAAGCCCCAGGAATTCCGCCACGAACACGTTTTTCGGCTTTTCATAAACATCCAGCACCGGGCCCACCTGCTGGATCTTGCCCTTGCTCATCACCGCCATCCGGTCGGACATCACCAGCGCCTCATGCTGGTCGTGGGTGACGAAGATGAAGGTCATGCCGAGCCGCTTCTGCATGCGCAGCAGCTCGATCTGCAATTCCGACCGCAGCTTGGCATCCAGGGCGGAAAGCGGCTCATCCAGCAGCACCACCTCCGGCTCGTTCACCAGGGCGCGCGCCAGGGCTACGCGCTGGCGCTGGCCGCCGGAAAGCTGCGCGGCATTGCGCCTGGCGAAGGGGGCGATCTGCATCATCTCCATGATCGCATCCACACGCTTCTTACGCTCCGGCGTCTTCACCCCGCGCATGCGCAGGCCGAAGCCGATATTCTGCTCCACATTTAAATGCGGAAACAGCGCGTATGACTGAAACACCGTGTTCACCGCCCGCTCATGTGCCGGCACGTCCTGCATCTCCCGCCCGGAGATCAAAATGCGCCCCTTATCCGGCGTCTCGAACCCGGCGATCATGCGCAAAAGCGTGGTTTTTCCGCAGCCGGACGGCCCCAGAAGCGTGAAGAACTCACCCGCCCTTATCTCAAGATCGATATGATCAACCGCCGGAACGGACCCGGCAAATATTCTGGTGATACCCCTTAAGGAAATCGCGCCGTGCTGGCCGGGGCTGGCCGGGGCGGGTTGGGCGGCAACGGTTGAGGACATCAAAACCCCCTCCCCTGACAACCTTCAAACAGGTTATTCTTGCACGGCTTGGCGGTCCACAGCACGCAAATCCTCGATATTTGTTGGCTGCTTAGTCTCGCTTAACAGCCGGAGAGGCGTCAAGAATATTTGCACGATGTTTTTCCACTCCCCCGCTTTTGATTGCAGGCAAACAGATATTGCGCGTAGATTGTTGAAAATCCTAAACGCAAGGATGGGCTCTTTATGTCATTGGCCTTACAAAATACGGGTATGTCCGATGATATCGGCACAAGACTGAAGCTGGTCCGGCAGATTTTCGGGCTGACACAGCGGGAATTGGCCCGCCGGGCCGGGGTGACCAACGGGGCCATCTCGCTCATCGAACAGAACCGGGTCAGCCCCTCCATTTCTTCGCTTAAAAAAATTCTCGACGGCATTCCGCTCTCGCTGGCGGATTTCTTCACATTGAACTTCTCTCCCTCGGACGAGGTGTTCTTCACCGCCGATGAGCTGACGGAAATCGCCTATCAGCCGGAGATTTCCATGCGCCTGGTCGGCCGCCGGGCCAAGGGCCGCGCGCTCGGCATGCTGCGGGAGGTCTACCAGCCCGGCGCCGACACGGGCGACGCCATGCTGCGCCATGAGGGCGAGGAATGCGGCATCGTCGTCTCCGGCAGCCTCACGGTCACGGTGGGGGTGCAGGAAAAAACCCTGTATCCTGGGGATGCGTATTATTTCCGCTCCGACATTCCGCACCGCTTCCGCAATCCGGGCACCGAGCCCTGCGTGCTTATCAGCGCCAACTCGCCCCCAACCTTCTGACCATGGCCATCCCCCTTACCGGCGGCTGTTTGTGCGGCGCCATCTCCTACCGCCTGGCCCATGAGCCGGGCGACGTGGCGGATGTCTGCTTCTGCCGGGAATGCCGCAAGGCCAGCGGCGCCGCCGCCCTGCCCTGGGTGCAGGTGCCGCCCGCCCGCTTTGCCGTCACCAAGGGCGCCGCGAAACCCTATGCGTCTTCCCCCCAGGCCACGCGCTGGTTCTGCCCCGCTTGCGGCACGCCGCTCTATATGACCGACCCTGAGGGCCGCTCCGTCGGCGTCACGCTCGGCTCACTGGATAATCCGGAAGCCATCCGCCCCACCACCCAGGGCTGGGTGTGCGAGCGCGTCTCCTGGCAGGCGCTGGACGAGGCCCTGCCCGCCTACGAAAAATCTCCACCCTATGATTTGTGACTGAATAAAGGTCCAAAAGTTTTTGGGGTGCAGCCCTTTTTTTCAAAAAGGGCTGCGTTTTTGCCCTTAACGCCGCCGCAGCGCCAGCAGCACCGGCGCCGCCAGCGCCAGCGCGGCGACATTCCACATGATAAAATCCAGGTTCTCCGGCCCTTCGATCACCAGATCCACAATGGCAAGCCCTGCCAGGCCCACGCCGGAGAGCATCTCCTCCCAGCCCAGGCCCGGCCTGTCCTTGGTCCAAAGCCGCAACACCGAGGCCATGACCGGGACAATGAACACCGCCATCGGCGCGTCACGGTAACGGCCATCAAACACCAGCAGCGCCTGGAACACAGCCGCCGAGGCCAGGAACAGGAACCAGAGCGAACCGTAATCAGAGCCAAAGCGCAACCGCCGCAGACGGGCCAGAACCTCCGCCCCGCCGCGCGTGAAGGCAGGCGGGCGCCCCGCCAGATACGCATCCGCCCGCCTTATGGCGGCGAAGGCCAGCAGCGCCTGCAAAGGCAGGTTCACCAGCGCATCCAGCCGCAGCCAATTGTCATAAAGCATGGGCAGCGTACCGATGCAGGCCACCGCGAAGCCATTGCCCAGCGCGAAAGCCGGCACGGCGAGGCGCAGATTGCGCAACCCGGCGGCAGCGAACAGCAAACACCCGGCCAGCGCCCCCAGCCCCGCATACCAGGGCCAGCTTGGATGCTCCACCACCGGGCCATTCAGGGAGAATTTCTGCACCCGGTCAGCGTTCCAGATGCCCCAATTGGCCCCGGCCACGCCCTCATCCTCATATTTCCAGTTCTGGTCGAAGGCTTCGATGAGGTTGTAATCCACCCCCTCCTTGTCCGCGAGGGCGACGAAGCGGCGCAGAAACACCGCCTCATTCACGCGCGAGGGCGCCGCAGGGCCGCGCCAGCGCCCGCGTGAGGGCCAGCCGGTCTCGCCAATGGAAATCTGCTTAGCCGGGAACATCGCCTTGAACCTGGCGGTGGTGGCGCCGATCTCGGCCAGCGCATCATCCACGGAAAGCGGCGTATCTTCCCAATAGGGCAGGAAATGGATCATCACGATATCCACATGCGGCGCCACTTGCGGAAATTGCTGCCAGAAATCGGTCACATCCGCATAGGCCACGGGCTGCTTCACCCGGGCGCGGACATAATCAAGGTCCGTGTCCAGATCATCCACCGAAAGATCGCGCCGCAGTAGCACCTCATTGCCGACGATCACCCTTGTGACCGTATCCGGATAGGCATTGGCCTCGGCAATGCCCGCTGCCATCTCCCTGGCATTGTCCGCCGGGTTGGAGCTGAGCCAGATGCCCAACCACATTTTCAAACCCGCCTGCTTCGCCAGCCCCGCTATGTCCGTACCCGCCTTGATGCGCGCCATCGTCTCCTCAGGCGTGCCCTCAATGGCGGAATAGGTACGGATGCCATCCGCCTGCCCCTTGATCAGCGCCAAGTCCTGCGAAATTTGCGCCGGGGTGGGGAATGTCTTGTCCATCGGCGTCTGCCACGCCTGATAGGGCGCATAGGACAGGGAGTTGAACTTGCCCGCCGGCATGGTCACATCGCCAGCCTGGGGCTGATTCGGCGCCCGCCACAGAAAGAAGGTGAGCAGGCTGAGCAGCACGCAGGCGGATAGACCTTTGATCATGCCCCATGGCTTAGCCAATGGGCTTGGATTGGAAAAGAGACATGACAGACCAGATTAGCGACCAGGAGCTGGCCTCCATCCTCACCAGCACAAAGCGCATCGCGCTGGTCGGCGCCTCCGCCAAGCCGGACCGCCCCTCCTACGGCGTCATGCAGTTCCTGCTCCGCCACGGCTATGAGGTCACACCCGTGAACCCCGCTTTGGCGGGGACGGAGATCCATGGCCGCAAGGTCGCCGCCACGCTGGAAGAGGCCGCGCCGTTCGACATGGTGGACCTGTTCCGCCGCCCCTCCGAGGTGCTGGAGCCGGTGCGCGAAGCCATCAGGCTGGGGGCCAAAACCGTCTGGATGCAGCTTGGCGTGGTGAATGAGGACGCCGCCCGGGAAGCCCGCGATGCCGGGCTCGCGGTGGTGATGAATCGCTGCCCGGCCATCGAAATGCCGCGCCTGGGCGTTGCGGGCCCGGCGGCCTGAGCCTTTGACCAGCGATATTCAGGTTGAACCTCCTGGTTCAACCCGTTCACAACAGGCCTTGGCTGGAAATCTCCAACGCCGCGCCAGCCTCTTGCAGCATCACCATGGATTTATGGGTTAGAGGGCAATCCGCCATTAAATCGGGCCGCGTTGCGACTGGTCATCACGCTCTAATGCGGCTGAATGACGGGATCTCCAAAGAGCCCGGAAACAATCCAGCGTCTTTGTCGCCACTTTTTTGATTTCTGAAATTTGTTGGTGGGTGCACAAGGATTTGAACCTTGGACCTACTGATTAAGAGTCAGCTGCTCTACCAACTGAGCTATGCACCCAACCCGTGGCGCCGTGAAGCGCTGCGGTGGCGGCCCCTATAACGACTGAAAACGGCATTGAAAAGCCCCCAGGGAGAAGTTTTTAGCCCTCCCCCCTGGGAAACATAACGCGTTCCGGGGGCATTGACCTTAACGCAATGCTCATATCCAATAAGCGCATAGATTGTAGCCGCTAGGAGCCCCCCCATGGCCTATGCCCTCCAACAGCTCGTCAACGGACTGACGCTGGGAATGATCTACGGCTTGATCGCCGTCGGCTACACCATGGTTTACGGCATTATCGGCATGATCAATTTCGCCCATGGCGACGTGTTCATGATCGGCGCTTTCGTTGGCATCATCGTGCTCACGGCACTTGCGGGCGTCACCTCGATTCCGCTGGCGCTGCTGGCGGCCTTCATCTTTTCGGCCTTCATCTGCGCCGTGTACGGCTTCTCCATCGAGCGCGTGGCCTACCGCCCGCTGCGCGGCTCCTTTCGCCTGGCACCGCTGATCTCGGCCATCGGCATGTCCATCCTGCTGGAAAACTACGTGCAGGTGAGCCAGGGCGCGCTGGAGCGGGCGATTCCCAACCTCATCCCCGGCGGCATCACGCTGATGAACGAGGGCGGGTTCGTCGTGCAGCTCTCCTGGATGCAGCTCGCCATCATCGTCGTTACCCTCACGGTGCTGGCGGTGTTCACTTACATCGTCACCAAGACCCCGCTGGGCCGCGCCATGCGCGCCGTCGAGCAGGATGCGAAGATGGCCGCCCTGCTGGGCATCGACACCAACCGCACCATCAGCATCACCTTCATCATCGGCTCGGCGCTGGCCGCCTTCGCCGGGGTGATGTTCCTGCTCTATTACGGGGTGATCGATTTTTACATCGGCTTCAATGCCGGCATCAAAGCCTTCACCGCCGCGGTGCTGGGGGGCATTGGCTCGCTGCCGGGCGCGGTGCTGGGCGGGCTGCTGATCGGCCTCATCGAGGCGTTCTGGTCCGGCTATGCCACCGTCGCCTACAAGGATGCCGCGGTCTACTCGATCCTCGCCATCGTGCTGATGTTCATGCCCAGCGGGCTGCTCGGCCGCCATGAGGTGGAAAAAGTATGAACCCGTTCCTTGAAGACCTGAAGGACGCGGCGAGCGTCGCCTTCTTCGCCTTCCTGATTTTCGGCCCGTTCATCGGGCTGCAGCTAGGCGACAGCATGTCCGGCGACCTGACGCTCTCCACCCGGCCGGAGGCCCTGGCCTTGGCCGTGGGCGCTCACCTTCCTGGCCCGGCTCGCTTTGCTCACCTGGGGCCGCTACCGCCCGGCGAAAATCGCCCCCGGCCTTGGCGCCAAGGCGCAGAAAGGCGGCAAGTTCATCGCCCCGGCGCTGCTGGTCTTCGCCGTGCTGATGCCGCTGGCCCCCGGCCTGCCCAACGCCTATATCGATCTCGGCGTGCTGATCATGACCTATGTGATGCTGGGCTGGGGCCTGAACATTGTGGTCGGGCTCGCGGGGCTGCTGGACCTTGGCTATGTCGCCTTCTACGCCGTCGGCGCCTATTCCTTCGCCCTGATCTCCACGAATTTCGGCTTCGGCTTCTGGGAGTGCCTGCCCCTCGCCGGCATCCTGGCGGCGTGCTGGGGCGTGTTCCTGGGCTTTCCCGTGCTGCGGCTGCGCGGCGATTATCTCGCCATCGTGACGCTGGCCTTCGGCGAAATCATCCGCCTTGTCATCACCAACTGGGTGTCGCTCACCGGCGGCCCCAACGGCATGCTCGGCATGCCGCAGCCCACCTTGTTCGGGCTCCGTTTCTCCATGGCGGGCGGGCCGGGCACGTTCGCCGGCTTCTTCGGCATCCCCCCCACGCCCGGCCAGCGTGACGCATTTCTTTATTACGTCATTCTCGCTTTGGCCCTGCTCACCAACTGGGTGACGCTGCGGCTGCGCAAGCAGCCTCTGGGCCGCGCCTGGGAGGCGCTGCGCGAGGATGAGATCGCCTGCCGGTCGCTGGGCATCAATGTCCGCAACACCAAGCTCACGGCCTTCGCCATCGGCGCCTTTTTCGGCGGCTTCGCGGGCTGCTTCTTCGCCGCCCGGCAAAGCTTCATCAGCCCGGACAGCTTCACCTTCATCGAATCCGCCACCGTGCTCGCCATCGTGGTGCTGGGCGGTGCGGGCAGCCAGCTTGGCGTGGTGCTCGCCGCCTGCGTGATGATCGGCGTGCCGCAAATGCTGCAATCGCTGCAGATCTACCGCATGCTCATCTTCGGCATCGCGCTCGTGGTGATCATGATCGTGCGCCCGCGCGGCTTCATCTCCACCCGCCGCCCCACTGTTTCGCTCGGCAAGGCCAAGGCCATCGGCGCGGAGCTGATCTCACAGGGGAAGGGCTGAGCCATGACCGTTCTTTCCGTCACCGACCTGACGATGCGTTTCGGCGGCCTCACCGCCGTCAACGATGTCTCCTTCGCCGCCGAGCGCGGCCAGATCACCGCCGTCATCGGCCCCAACGGGGCTGGCAAAACCACGCTGTTCAACTGCATCACCGGCTTCTACAAGCCGACGGTCGGCAGCATCGTGATGTCGCCGGAAATCGGCAAGATCGTCCGGCTGGAAACGCTGCCTGGCCATGCCATCGCCCGCAAGGGCAAGGTGGCCCGCACCTTCCAAAATATCCGCCTGTTCAGCGGCATGACGGCGCTGGAGAATTTGCTGGTCGCGCAGCATAACGCGCTGCAGGCCGCCACCGGCTTTGGCGTACTCGGCGTGCTGGGCATCGGCCGCTACCGCGCCGCGGAGCGCCGGGCCATGGAGCTGGCGAAACATTGGCTGGAGCAGACCGACCTGATCGCCCGCGCCGACGACCCGGCCGGCGCCCTGCCCTATGGCGCCCAGCGGCGCCTGGAGATCGCCCGCGCCATGTGCACCGAGCCCGCCTTGCTCTGCCTGGACGAACCCGCCGCCGGCCTCAACCCGCGCGAATCCGCAGTGCTGAATGATCTGCTCCTGAAAATCCGCGCGGGCGGCTGCTCGCTGCTGCTGATCGAACACGACATGGGCGTGGTGATGAAAATTTCCGACCACATTATCGTTCTGGACCACGGCAAGAAAATCGCCGATGGCACCCCGGCGCAAATCCGCTCCGACGCGGCGGTGATCGCCGCCTATCTTGGCGAGGGTGACGCGGACGACCCCGACGCCCCGCTGGCGGAGAGCATGGCATGAGCAATGTTCTCGAACTGCAGAATGTCAGCAGCTTCTATGGCCCCATCCAGGCGCTGCGCGATGTCAGCATCACCGTGCCGGAACACGAGATCGTCGCGCTGATCGGCGCCAATGGCGCGGGCAAGAGCACGCTGATGATGACGATCTTCGGCCAGCCCCGCGCCAAAACCGGGCGCGTGCTTTATTATGGCGAGGACATCACGGCCCTGCCCGCCTACCAAATCGCCCGCAAGGGCATCGCCCAATCGCCCGAGGGGCGGCGCATCTTCCCGCGCATGAGCGTGGAGGAGAATCTGCTGATGGGCGCGCAGGTCATCAATTACAAAGATTACGACGCCAGCCTCAAGAAAATGTTTACCCTGTTCCCGCGCCTTGAGGAACGTTTCGCCCAGCGCGCCGGCACGCTCTCGGGCGGTGAGCAGCAAATGCTGGCCATTGCCCGCGCGCTGATGAGCAAGCCCAAACTGCTGCTGCTGGACGAACCCTCGCTGGGCCTCGCCCCCCTGGTCATCAAGCAGATTTTTGGCGCCATCCGCGCCCTCAACCGCGAGACCGGCCTGACCGTGCTGCTTGTGGAACAGAATGCCAACCAAGCCCTGCGCCTGGCCCACCGCGCCTATGTTCTGGTCAACGGCACACTCACCATGCAGGGCACTGGCGTGGAATTACTCGCAAAACCCGAGATCAGGGCCGCCTACCTGGAAGGCGGTCATTGATACATCGCAATTTTTGAGCGCATACTGGACCGTCGACGCGTTTCAACCCTCTCCATAAACAGCAACAGGAGCAGAAACTTGCGCAACATCCTACTTGGTACAGCGGCCCTGCTGGCGCTTGGCACCGGCCTCGCCCACGCGCAGATCAAGGTCGGCGTGGCCGGTCCCCTCACCGGCTCCAACGCCGCCTTCGGCGTGCAGCTGAAATCCGGCTTCGACCTCGCGATCTCCGATATCAACAAGGCGGGCGGCGTGCTGGGCAAGCAGCTCGTGCCCATCGCCGTTGACGATGCGTGCGACCCGAAACAAGCCGTCTCCGCCGCCAACACCCTGGTGTCTGACGGCGTGGTGATGGTGGATGGGCATTTCTGCTCCGCCTCCTCCATCCCGGCCAGCAAGGTCTATGCCGATGCCGGGATCATCCAGATCTCCCCGGCCTCGACCAACCCGGCCTACACGGATAGCGGCAGCCCCTTCACCTTCCGCACCTGCGGCCGTGACGACCAGCAGGGCAAGGTGGCGGCCGAATACATCGCCAAGCATTTCCCCAAAGCCAAGATCGCGGTGCTGGATGACAACTCCACCTACGGCAAGGGCATTGCCGACCAGGTGCGCGCCAATCTCGGCAAGCTGGGCGTGAGCGTGGCCTACAACACCTCTTACACCGCCGGCGACAAGGATTATTCCGCGCTAATCTCCCGCCTGAAGCAGCAGGGCATCACGCTGGTCTATATGGGCGGCTATTATTCCGACATGGGCCTGATCATGCGCGAGGGCGTGGCCCAGGGCTTCACCCCGCAATATTTCTCGGAGGACGCAGCCGTGACCTCCGCCCTCTGGCAAGTCGCCGGCTCCTCCGCCGAAGGCATGCTGATGACCTTCCCGCCCCCGGCCGAAAAGGACCCCGCCGCCGCGAAAGTGGTGGCCGAGCTGACCGCGCTGAAGGAAGACCCCACCGGCTACGTGCTGTACTCCTACGCCACCGTGCAGGTCTGGGCCGAAGCCGCCACCAAGGCCGGCACCACGGACCCCACCAAGGTCGCGGCCGAACTGAAATCCGGCGGTCCATGGAACACGGTGCTGGGTCCGGTCAGCTTCGACGCCAAGGGCGACGTCGTGAATGCCGCCTACGCCGTCTATAAGTGGCATGACGGCAATTACGCCGTGTATGCGCTCCAGCCGTAAACTTTCTGCGCGCTTATCGAAACGGAAAAGCCCGGCGAAATGCCGGGCTTTTTTATGTTGGGGCTGCTTGGAGGAAATGGCTGGATTCGACCTAAGCCGGCCATAAGCCGGCCTGGGAGGTGATCCCAGGAGCGGAGGTTCAGCGCCGCCCAGTTCTGACGGCTGTGCGCCCTTCCTCGCCGTTCCAGAGCCTAAAACAAGTCATTCCCGTCTCGTATTGATTTTCGAAATTCAAGACTTCCGGGGGTGCCCTTTCCGGCCTAATGCTGGGCGAACGGTCAGATGCCGACTAGTTGGTCATGGGGGCTTTGCTATGAATTGGCAATATACGAGACGGGGTGACGGTCTGATAGCAGTCACGCTCGACAACAATGTGTGGGACTTTCTGTTTGAGAAAAAAATAGACCTCGCAGCCGCGCTGCCTGCCGACGAATTCAAGATTTTTATTACACGCGAGGTCGAAATCGAGAGCATGGCGATTCCAGGCACGGAATCGAAGACCATATTCAAGGACTATATAGCTCAAACAATAGCGCAATGCGGCATCAAGACAACGGCGGTATTCGGCTTCGCCACGGACGGGCCCGGTCCGCAGCGCGTAGGAGGATGGGGTCAAGGGACGTGGCAGTCTCAGACCGAGCGCGAATTCTACGATGCGATAAGACCACTGTACCTGTTTGGGAGAAGAAAGACCAATAGCCAGCTCACCCAAAATGAGGCGGACGCAGCCGTAGCGGCACTGTCCTTTTTTTCAATCGCACTAACCTGTGAAAGGCCTGGAAAATCCGGCCCACTTCGCTTTGCCGCCGAACATGGAGGTAAGATTCTCTATTTGCGTGTTATCGACCGAGGCGGACTGCCCCTGAAGGCGCATATTTCCGCTCTTCATGACGAATAAATTATGATTTTCCCCGATACAAAAATAAAAAGGAATTCTGTGGATGATCGACAAGACATTACGGCATGACGAAATACTGGATTGTGCGTGCGTCTTAGCTCACTACAAAGATATTATAGAAACCCCTTATCGGGGGCACTCATTCCCGACGATGACCACAAGAGATGCCGCCCATCGGATTATGACCGTTCAAAGTCTAGAATACGTTCTGAATCGCGATTTTACGTTGTGCGAGGGATTGCGGCGGGTGCTTGAATCCGTTCTTGGAGAACGTGACTTCGACATAGTAAACATTGATGATTGGCAGAAGATCGCGTTTCGCTACGGCGAGTGGCTTCCTAACGGTCTCACGGGCGCATGGCACAGCGCCCTATATAATATTCGCAGCCGAACTTAGAGATAAAAATAACATCTAAGCGCGCTGAGGGGAGGGATTGAGCCTACTCCACATAGCTGCCGTTGGCAGATGCCACAAACAATCGTCAGCTTATTGCTGTTACGCACTCCAAAGCGGTCCGTCCGCTCCCGGCCCGTTCAGGCCTTAAGCCGAATGTCCGCTATTCAAGGCCCTGATCCAGAAGCGGACCCGCTGCTTTCCACCCATCCCAGCCCTACTCCCCCTCCCTCTTATACGGCCCCTCCTTCGCCATCGCCTCCATCGTCACCAGCATTTCCTCGCGCTCCACCTCCAAAAACCGCGCCACCGCATCCCTCAACCCCGGATGCGCGATGTGATGCGCGGAATAAGTCGGCCGGGGCAGGTAGCCGCGCTGGATCTTGTGCTCCCCCTGCGCCCCCGCCTCCACACGCCGGAGCCCGTGCGTGATGGCGTACTCAATCGCCTGGTAATAACAGAGCTCGAAATGCAGAAACGGCACATCCTCCGTGCAGCCCCAATTGCGGCCATAGAGCACGCCATCGCCCCGCACATTCAGCGCCCCGGCAATCGGCCTGCCATTCCGCTCCGCCAGCAGCAGCACAATTTTATCGCCCAGCCTCTCCCCCAGCAGCGGAAAGAACTCCGGCGTTAAATACGCCCCGCCCCATTTGCGCTCCACGGTGGAGAGGTAGAATTCATAAAACCGCTTCCACACGGCAAGCGTCAGTTCAGGCCCGGTCAACGCGCGAAAACGCAACCCCGCCTGCGCCTCGCGCCGCTCCCGCCTTATCGCCTTGCGCTTGCGCGAGGAGAGCGCGCCCAGAAAATCCTCAAAATTTTCATAGCCGGGATTTTCCCAATGGAATTGCAGCCCCAGCCTTTGCAGCCAGCCCGCCTGCCCCAGCCCCGCCCACTCATCCTCAGTGCAAAATGTCACATGCACCGAGGAACAGCGCGACGCCTCGCCCGCCGCCTCAAGCGCCGCCGCCATCTCCGCCACGCCCAGCCCCCGCGTCAGCAGCCTCGGCCCCGGCACGGGTGAAAAGGGCGAGGCCACCTGCAATTTGGGATAATAGCGCCCGCCCGCGCGCTCGAACGCATTGGCCCAGCCATGGTCGAACACATATTCCCCGTAAGAATGGGTTTTGGCGTAGGCGGGCGCTACCGCCGCCACCGCGCCACCCTCCGCGCGCAGCGCCACATAGCGCGGGTGCCAGCCGCTCCGCCCGCCTACCGAGCCGCTCTCCTCAAGGGCCGAGAGAAAGGCGTAAGAGACAAAAGGATTGCCGCCCCCGGCACAATCATCCCACGCCTCTTGCCCGACATCGGCAATACGTGAAAAAATTTGCGCCTCTAGAGATGTTCCGTCAGCCATGCCTCACCATATGCGCGGCAGCGGGCATTTCGCCAGACGGAACAGGAACAAGATTTTTATGGCTGACGGACAGATCGCCCCGCGCACCCCGGTAAAGCTCGCGGATTACCTTCCCCCCGCCTTCAGGGTGGAACATGTCGCGCTGGATTTTGAGCTGGACCCGCAGGCGACCATCGTCCACGCCAGGCTGAAGCTGCACCGCAACGCCCCCGGGCCACTGCATCTGGACGGGCGTAAGCTGGAGCTGCTCTCCATCTCCCTAAATGGCGAGGCGCTGGGCGATAACCGCTATGCGCTGGATGAGGCGAGCCTGACCGTTCATGACATGCCGGACGAAGCGGTGCTGGAAACCAGCGTGCGCATCAACCCCGCCAAAAATACCGAGCTCTCGGGCCTGTATATGTCCGGCTCCGGCTTCTTCACCCAGTGCGAGCCCGAGGGCTTCCGCAATATCACCTATTTCCCCGACCGGCCGGACGTGATGGCGCGCTATCATGTGCGCATGCGCGCTGATGCGCAGGCTTTCCCCATCCTGCTCTCCAACGGCAACAAGCTGGCCAGCGGCGTGGAAAACGGCAAGGCCTTTGCCGAATGGGAGGACCCGCACCCCAAGCCCGCCTACCTCTTCGCCCTGGTGGCGGCGGATCTTGTCGCGCTGAAGGATGAATTCATCACCAAATCCGGCCGCAAGGTCGATCTCGGCATCTGGGTGGAGCGCGGGGACGAAACACGCTGCGCCCACGCCATGGAGGCGCTGAAACGCTCGATGAAATGGGACGAGGACACGTTCGGCCTGGAATATGACCTCGACATCTTCAACATCGCCGCGGTGTCTGACTTCAACGCCGGCGCGATGGAGAATAAGGGCCTCAACATCTTCAACACCGCCTATGTGCTGGCGGACACCCAAACCGCGACGGATACGGATTTCCAGAATGTGGAGCGCGTCATCGCGCATGAATATTTCCATAACTGGACGGGCGACCGCGTCACCTGCCGGGACTGGTTTCAGCTCTCCCTGAAGGAAGGCCTCACCGTCTTCCGCGACCAGGAATATATGTCGGACCAGTTTTCCGCCGCCGTGAAGCGCATTGCCGATGTGCGCCTGCTGCGTGCCACCCAGTTCCGCGACGATGCCGGGCCGCTGGCCCATCCCGTCCGCCCGGCCAGCTATCTTGAGATCAATAATTTCTACACCACCACCATCTACGAAAAAGGCGCGGAGGTGGTGCGCATGTACCGCACCATCATCGGGCGCGCGGCCTTCCGCCGCGGCATGGATAAATATATCGCCGAGAACGACAACTCCGCCGCCACGGTGGAGGATTTCTGGGCGGCGATGCAATCCGTCACGGATGTGGACCTGAAGCAGCTCATGCGCTGGTACGAGCAGGCGGGCACGCCGGAGATCACCTTCGACGAGAGCTGGGACGAAGGGAGCAAACTATTCACCCTCACGCTGCGCCAGCACACCAGCCCCACGCCGGGGCAGACGCAAAAACTGCCGTTCCTGATCCCCGTTGCCATGGGGCTGCTGGATGCGACCGGCCAGGACATGCACGCCGAGACGCTGCTGCTACGCGAGGCGGCGCAAAGCTTCACCTTCAAGCTGGCGCACAAACCCGAAGCCGTCTCGCTGTTCCGGCATTTCTCCGCCCCCATCAAGCTGAAGGGCCAGAGCCGCGACCGCCTCGCCTTCCTGGCGGCGCATGATTCCGACCTGTTCAACCGTTGGGAGGCACTGCAGCAATACGCCTCCGCCGTGCTGCTGGACGCGGTGGCCGCCCACCAAGCCGGCCAGAGCTTCACCCTGGATGACGGGCTGAAAGAGGCCATCGCCGCCACGCTGCGCGACGCCGCGCGCGACCCCGCCTTCGCCGCCGAGGCGCTGGCCCTGCCGATGGAATCGCTGCTGGCCGATGAGATGAAGATCGTCGACCCGGATGCCATCCACGCCGTGCGCCAGGCCGCGCGCAAGGCCCTGGGCCAGGCGCTCAAGGCCGAATTCCTGGCCGCCTATGAGGCCTTCGGCCATGCCGCGCCGGATGACATCTCCGGCCCCGCCATGGGCGCCAGGGCGCTGCGCAACGCCGCCCTTGGCTACCTCACCGCCGCCCAGGGCAGCGAACTGGCGGCCAAGCAATTCGCCAGCTCGGGCAACATGACGGACAAGCGGGTCGCGCTCGCGAGCCTCTCGGATATCCCTGGCCCGGCGCGCGATGAAGCGCTGCAATCCTTCTACGGCCAATGGGCCGGAACCCAGCTGGTGCTGGATAAATGGTTCTCGGTGCAGGCCCTCAGCAACGCGCCCGATACTCTGGCCCGCGTGCAGGCGCTCTCCACCCACCAGGCCATGGATCTGCGCAATCCCAACCGGGTACGCGCGCTCATCGGCGCCTTCACCGCCAACCCGTCGAAGTTCCACGACAAATCAGGGGCTGGCTATAAGCTGCTGGCGGATTTCGTGCTGCGCCTGGATGAAACCAACCCGCAAATCGCGGCGCGCCTTGTCACCGCGCTGGGGCTCTGGCGCCGGTTCGACCCGGCCCGCCAGGAATTGATGAAAGCCGAGCTTGAGCGCATCCTGTCACGCGAACAGCTCAGCCCCAACACCTACGAATTAGCCTCCAAAGCGCTGGCGTGAAGGAATTTCAGCGATGATCGAACTTTATTACTGGACCACCCCGAACGGGCATAAGATCACCATCTTCCTCGAAGAGGCGGGGCTGGATTACAAGATCTTCCCCATCAACATCTCCCAGGGCGATCAGTTCAACCCGGACTTCCTGAAATTCGCGCCGAACAACCGAATTCCGGCGATCCGCGACCTCGCCCCCCTTGATGGCGGCGCGCCCATCGGAATTTTCGAATCCGGCGCCATCCTGGAATATCTGGGGGAAAAGACCGGCCAGTTCCTGCCCAAAACGGCGCGCGAAAAATATGCCGTGCTGCAATGGCTCTACTGGCAGATGGGCGGCCTCGGCCCGATGGCCGGGCAGAACCACCATTTCGTGCAATACGCGCCCGAGCGCATCCCCTATGCGATGGAGCGCTATGTGAAGGAGACCAACCGCCTCTACGGCGTGCTGAATAAGCAGCTCGAAGGCAAAGACTATATCGCGGGCGAATACTCCATCGCCGACATGGCGAGCTATCCCTGGATCGTGCCCTATGAGCGCCAGTTGCAGAAGCTGGAGGATTTCCCGCATCTGAAAGCCTGGTTCGAGCGCATGGAAGCCCGCCCGGCGGTGCAGCGCGCCTATGAGAAGGCCAAGGAGATCAACAGCGCCCCTACCGTCTCGCAGGATTCGAAGAGCATACTCTTCGGCCAGACCGCACGATGACCCGCCAGCTCTACGACCTCGCGGCGGCAGACGGCACGCGCTTCAGCCCTTATTGCTGGCGCGTGAAGCTCGCCCTCGCGCATAAAAACCTCGATTACGAAACCATCCCCTGGCACTTTACCGACAAGGAGGCCATCGCCGCCTCCGGCCAGGGGAAGGTTCCGGTTTTTCTTGACGGCAAGACCATCGTTTCAGACAGCCAGATCATCGCCGATTATCTGGAGCGCACCTATCCCAACGAGGAATCGCTGTACGGCGAGCCGCCGGCCCGCGCGCTGATCATGTTCGTGAAGGACTGGACCGAGACCATCCTGCACCCCGCCATCGCCGCCGTGGTGCTGGGCGACATCTATCGCCGCCTGGCGCCGGAGGATCAGCCTTATTTCCGGCAAACGCGCGAGGCGATGTTAAAGCGCAGCATTGAGGAGATCGATGCCGGACGCCCGGAAGCACTGGAGACGCTGCACGCCACGCTGAAGCCGCTCTACCGGCTGCTCTCCACGCAACCCTTCATCGCCGGAGAGGCGCCGAACTGGGCGGACCATATCGTCTTCGGCGCGCTGCAATGGGCAAGGCTGACGTCCGCCACGCCCTTGCTGCCGGAGAATGACCCTATCCTCGCCTGGATGGGCAATGTTCTTTCAACCTACGGGCTGGAAGGGCCGTAATCGGTTTTTTCGATGCCGCCATGATTCAAAGTGGCGGCATCAAAAACGCCTATTACATTCAAGCCTTCCAGAAGGTCATCAGCAGCCCGCCCGCGATGATCAGCGCGCCGCCCGCCAGAATGGGCAGATCCGGTCGAACGCCGAAGGCCAACAGATTGATCAGCTGCGCCACAACAAAGAACAGCGTCACATAGACGCCCAGCAGCCGCCCGAAATCCCAGGGCGGCAGATTGACCGTCACGCCATAAATAAACAGCACCAAGGCCGCCGCGCCGAAACATCCGATGCGCACGGGCAGCGCATGGGCATGCAGGCCCGTGCGGGCAAGCGCGTCGCCGCCCGCCTCAAGCACTGCGGCAAGGGTCAGCATGAGCAGGGCCAGAGCATGAGTCATGGATGAGAACATGCCCGCCATGAGACGCCCCAGCAATGGGTCGCTCAGAGCTGTTTGCGGTACTGGATGAAGCCCGGCTTGTCGGCCACCTGATCGTACAGGGCCTGGGCGGTCTTGTTGGTCTCGTGCGTCATCCAATAGACGCGCGTGCTGCCCGCCGCGCGGGCGCGCTCATACACCGCCTCGATCAAGGCGCGGCCCACGCCCCTGCCCCGCGCCTCTTCCGCCGTGAAGAGGTCCTCCAGATAGCAGACGTCATTCGCCATCCAGGTGTTGCGGTGGAAGATATAATGCACCAGCCCCAGCAATTTGCCCCCGGTCTCCGCCACCAGCGCATGCACGGGTTCGGCGGGGTCGAAGAAGCGCGCCCAGGTCACCTCGGTCACTTCCGGCGCCAGCTTCTGCCCGTAGAAACGCAGATAACCCTGCCAGAGCGTCTCCCATCCGGCCCGGTCCTCCGGGCGGATGGGCCGCACTGTCACGCCGGGCCTTTGCCCGCTCACGCCAGCCGCGCGAGTGCGGCGCCGAGGCGCTTCACCTCATTGGCGAAGCTCTCCTCGCGCTCACGATGCTCTTCCAGCACCGCTTCCGGCGCGCGGGAGACGAAATCGGCATTGGCCAGCTTGGCCTTCACCTTCGCCAGCTCCTGCTCCGCCTTGGTGAGCGCGCCCGCAAGCCGCTTCTTCTCCGCCTCCAGATCGATCAGCCCTTCCAACGGCAGCACAATCGTCGCCTCGCCCAGCACCGCCTGCGCGGCATTCTTGGGCAGCGGCCCGGTGAGCGGCCCGACCTCCGAAGCCCGCGCCAGGCGCGAGATCGCCTCAAAATTCTGCTCCGCCCGCGCCAGCGTCTGCGCCGAGGCATCTTGCAGATAGACAGGCGATTTCACCGAAGGCGGCACATTCATCTCGGAACGAATGGAGCGGATTTCAGAGATCAACGCGATGAGCCAGTTTACCGCCTCCATCGCCTCCGCCTCGCCAGTCACCGTCACCGGCTCAGGCCACGCGGCGGAGATGAGCGAACAAGACGCACCATAACCAAAATGATCCCACAGCTCCTCGGTCACGAAGGGGATCAGCGGGTGCATCAACCGCAGCAGCACGCCCAGCACATAGGCCGCCGTGTCACGGATTTCCGCCGCATCCTCGCTGGCGAAACCCGGCTTGGCCAGCTCAATGAACCAGTCGCACACATCGCCCCAGGCAAAGCGGTAGCAAGCGGCGGCGTAGTCATTCGGGCGATACGCCTCCAGCCCCGCCGTGGCGGCCTCAATGGCCTCATTGGCGCGGGCCAGCACCCAGCGGCAGAGCGGCAGTTTTGCGCTCTCCGGACGAAAATCCGGGTTCGGCTTCACCCCGTTCATTTCCAGAAAGCGCGCGGCGTTCCAGATCTTGGTGATGAAAGCGCGGTTGGTCTCGACGATCTTCTCGCCCAGCTTCACATCGCGCCCCTGACCCGCCGCGGCGGCCACGGAGTAGCGCAGCGCGTCGGTGCCGAATTTGTCGATGAGCGTCAGCGGGTCCAGGACATTGCCCTTGGACTTGGACATTTTCTGTCCCTTCTCATCGCGCACCAGCCCATGGATATAGATGGTGCGGAACGGCACATCGCCCATGAAATGCAGACCCATCATCATCATCCGGGCCACCCAGAAGAAGATGATGTCAAAGCCCGTCACCAGCGTGTCGGTGGGATAATATTTCGCCAGCTCCGGGGTCTGCTCTGGCCAACCTAGCGTGGAAAAGGGCCACAAAGCGGAGGAGAACCAGGTATCCAGCACATCGTCGTCCTGGGTTAGCGTCACGCCATTCCCAGCCTTGGCCTGCGCCTCTTCCTCGCTGCGCGCGACGTAAACCTTGCCCGCCTCGTCATACCAGGCCGGAATGCGGTGCCCCCACCAAAGCTGGCGGGAGATGCACCAGGGCTGAATATCGCGCAGCCAGGCGAAGAAGGTATTCTCCCATTGCTGGGGCACGAATTTCGTGCGGCCTTCCTCCACCGCCTTGATGGCGGGCTGCGCCAGCACATGCGCGTTGCAGTACCATTGCGTGGTCAGGAAGGGCTCGATCACCGTGCCAGACCGGTCGCCATAGGGCACGGTGTTCTGGTGCGGCTTCACCTCCACCAGCAGTTCCGCTGCCTCAAGCTCGGCGACGATCAGCTTGCGCGCCGCAAACCGGTCCAGCCCTTCCAGCGAGCGGACAAATTCCGGCATCTCGCCCAGCTCGGCCAGCGTGATCCGCCCCTGCCTGTCCAGCATGGAGGGCATGGCCAGGCCGTGGCGCTTGCCGACCTCGAAATCGTTGAAGTCATGCGCGGGGGTGATCTTCACCGCCCCGGTGCCCTTCTCAGGGTCGGCATACTCATCCGCGATGATGGGTATCCGCCGCCCCGTCAGCGGCAGCACCACATGCAGCCCGATCAGATGCTTGTATGCCTCATTCTCGGGGTGCACCGCCACGGCGGTATCGGCCAGCATCGTCTCCGGGCGGGTGGTGGCGACGATGATCTCCTCGCCCCCGTCCACCGGGTAGCGGATATACCACATATTCCCCTTGGTCTCGCGGCTCTCGACCTCAAGGTCGGAGATCGCGGTCTGCAAGGCCGTGTCCCAGTTCACCAGGCGCTTATCCTGGTAGATCAACCCCTCCTCGAACAGCCGCACGAACACCTCGCGCACCGCCACGGAAAGCCCGTCATCCATGGTGAAGCGCTCACGCGCCCAGTCCGGCGACGCACCAAGGCGGCGCAGCTGGCGGGTAATGGTGCCGCCGGATTCCGCCTTCCACTGCCAGACGCGAGAGAGAAACGTCTCGCGCCCCAGCTGCTTGCGGGAGACGCCTTCCTTATCCAGCAGCCGCTCGACCACCATCTGGGTGGCGATGCCGGCATGGTCGGTGCCCGGCTGCCAGAGCACGTCGCGCCCGCGCATGCGCTGGAAGCGGACAAGAATATCCTGCAGCGTCATGGTCAACGCGTGGCCCACATGCAGGCTGCCCGTCACGTTCGGGGGCGGGATCATGATTGTATAGGGCGCTGCATTGCTCTCAGGCTGCGCCGCGAAGGCCCCAGACTCTTCCCAACCAGCATAGAGCCGCGCCTCTGCAGAGGCCGGCTCGAAATTCTTGTCCAATGTCGTCACGAAATAACCTCCGCGCCCGGTGCCGGGCGCGTCATTAAAAGAAAAATCCGGTGCCTCACGGCACCAAAGCCAAACGGGCTCAGCCCTGCGCGCGGTCCATCACGCGGTTGATCTCGGCACGTACCACGCGCTCCACCAGGGTCGGCAGATGCGTGTCCAGCCAGGCCTTCAGCACCGGCTTCACCTCCTCGCGGACAATATCCTCGATGGTGATGCCCATACGACCGATGCTGGCGGAGCGCTCGGCGCTCACGCTGCGCACCAGCGCGCCAACGGAATTGGAGATCTCCGAGAAGGCCTGCTCGCCGACCAGCCCTTCCGGGCCCTGCACTTGCTCATCCATGGTATATTCCTTTTCTTGTTCTGGCTGTGGCTGGGAGACCGGCTCCGCCCGCAGCGGCTCGGCCGCCCAGGCGTTCAAGACCGGTTCCGGTTCCGGGATGGGGGTGAAAACAGGCGCCGGCGGCTCCTCAGCAGGCGGAAACGCCTCGAACACAAAATGCTGCTCCGGCTCAGGCGGAAGCTGCGGGTTCTCCAGCGTCGACCCGGTGGCGAAATGCACCGGCGCCACATGGTCTTGCACCCCATGGCTCAGCTCCGGCTCAAGGGCCGGCGGCTCTGTGGCGGTGGCGGGCAGATCCTGCACAGGCACACGCATGCTGGTATCCAGCAGCAGCTCGTCCTCCTCTTCCGGCGCCAGCGTCGCGGCCCCTTCCTCCTCGGAAAGAATTCGCCGGATGGAGGCCAAAATCTCCTCCATCGAGGGCTCCGCCGCGCTGGCCGGGCCGGGGCGGTTGGAAATACCGTCGCCGTCGCTCATCCTGCCTCCTTCACTGCGCATCCTGTCCGATGCTGGAAACCGGCACCACCGGGGGAACCGGCGGCGCATTCAGCATCGAGCCATCCGGCGCGATCCCGGCATCATTGTCCGCCCCGCCGCCGGTGCCGAACCCGGCATATTTCACCGCATCATAGTATTTCTGGTCATCATACTCATGCACGGGCAAACCCAAATCCCGCGCCGTGAGCCGCCCGATGGCCGATGCGATACTGTACGAATAATTCACCAATTGCGAGATGTTCTGCACCTGCTGCACCTGGGAATTCAGCAATGTCTCCTGGGCATTCAGCACGTCCAGCGTGGTGCGGGTGCCGACCAGCTGCTCGCGCTCGGTGCCGTCCAGCGCGATGGCGTTCGCCTTGATCGCGGCGTTGGTGGCGAGAATCGCCATGCGGGATGAATCCAGCCCCGCCCAGTCCTGGGTCGCGCTGGCATAAGCCTTGCGCTGCGCCGCCAGTACGGCGGCAAAGGCCTGCTGCTGCTTGGCCCTGGCGGCGCGAATCGCCGAATATTCCTGCCCGCCCTGGTACAGCGGCACAGTCAGCTGCCCGATGAAAGAGGCCCCGCGCGTAAAATTATTCTGGCCGGAACTGCCCGCCTCGTCATAGCCAGAGGCCTGAAAGGAAAGCTGCGGCATCAGGGCGGAGAAAGCCACATCCACGGCATCCTTGGCGGAAGCATCGGTGAATTCGGCGGCGATGACATCGGGATTGTTGCTGACCGCAGCGGCGCCCGCCTGCTGCACATTGCCCACCGGCAGCAGCAGCGGCTGCGGCGGCGCCAGCTTGTCGGCCGGGTAGTCGCCCACCAGCTGGCGGAAATCCTCCCGCGCGATCTGCAGATTCCCCTGCGCCACCGCCACCTGCTCCTCCGCCTGGGCCAGCGAGGCCTGCGCTTGCGCCACGGAGGTCATGGTGATCGCGCCGATATTGAACTGCGTCTCGGTATCGCTCAGCTGTTGCGTCAGAACCTGCTGGTTGCTGTCCTGCAGGGCCAGGATCTGCTGGTCGGTAATGACAGCCACATAGGCCTGCACCACGTTCAGGAACACAGTCTGTTCCTGCGAGAATAGCTGCGCCCGCGCCGCGTAGACGTCGTTCTTGGCCTGCCGGGTCTGGCTGGTGACCTTGCCGCCGCTATAAATCGGCTGGGTCAGCGTGACCTGGCCAACCTTCTCTGTCCCGTTCTCCGGCACCTTGGTGCTGTTGGTCACATATTGCTGGGTCGTCGGGTCATAGGACGTGCTGCCATATTTCTCCGAGCCCGTCACCCGGCCATATTGACCATCCAGCGTCACTGTCGGCCGCCAGCCCGAGAGTGCCGCGGGCACCTCCTCATCGGCCTGGCGCAGGGCCGCGCGCTGCTGCTGCAGGGTCGGGTTGTTGTAATAGGCATCGACTAGCGCGTCCGCCAAGGTTGCGGGCGGCGCGGCCAGGGCCGGGGCGGCGGACAGCACAAGCCCCGCCAGCGCTACGCCGGAAAGCAAGTAAGCGCGTGGCAAGGGCTTGTTCCCCATGCTCAGAAACTGAAGGCCGGGGCGGGCTTGAATTGCGGCAGCAGGCGCGCCGCGCAGTCAAAAACAGTTACTGTGGAGTAGCCACCGGCCACCGGCTCCGCCACCACGGCGCGCCCCAGCGCGCCTTGGGTGCTGTCATCGGCCAGGATGGTGACGATGCGCCCGCCAGGGCTAAGCTGCGCAGCCAGCACGGCCGGAATCTCCAGCACCGCCCCCTCGATGATGATGGCATCATAAGGGCCCCCGGCGGGCCAGCCGGCATTCAGCCGCCCGGTCACGGCCTGCGCCTTGGGGGCATAGGCAGCCAGGGCGCCGCTGGTCAGGCGGGTTTCCTCCTCAAGGGCCACCACCTCTGTCCCGGCCAAGCCGAGAAGGGCCGCCAGATAGCCGCTGCCCGCGCCGATCACCAGCACATGGGCCGGATTATTCTCCAGCGCCAGTTGGGCAAGCCGCGCCACCACCATCGGCTTCAGCATAAAGCGCCCACCGCCCAGCGGCAGGTCGGCATCAGAATAGGCCAGCGGGCCGGCGGCGGCGAAAGCTTCGCGCGCCAGCACGCGCATCGCCCCGATCACCCGCAGGTCATTCACATGGTTAGGGCGGATCTGCGAATCCACCATATTGTCGCGCGCTATCGCCAAAGCATCTGAATCAGCCATGGAACCCTTCCACTTCGCAAGTGCAGTACTTATAGCGGCGGCTCGGGGCCAAACTCAACTGCTCCCTCGGGCCGCCTGCGCGGGCGATTTGCCGCCCCGCGCGAAACACGGCTTGACCGCCGCCGCGCGGCCAGGGATATAGGGGCCGCACCAAGCCGGTCCGGTGGCAGAGTGGTGATGCAGCGGACTGCAAATCCGTGTATGTGGGTTCGATTCCCGCCCGGACCTCCATTTAAGCTGGTTTTTCGTTTAAGACCAAAGCGTTCTACGCTACCAGCCTGCTTCCATCTCACCAATCACGCCGAAGGGCACGAAACGGTCCGGACGTCATTTATGTGCACCCGGCTTTCACGCATTTACCTGGGTACAACTCAGAGAAGGCGATCGGCCTTACGCCCCGCATTCTTCAGAGGCCGGCCACCAGCAGAACCGCCTCGGGGCCCGTATCAGTTACGATCAGCATCGGTGTGGACGCCTTCAAAGCCAGAGACAACGTTTGGAAGTTTAATAGAAAGAGCTGATATGGCGATGTATTTAACCAAACATGGTGGCAAAAACCGCGTGGTGTCATAGTTCAATAGTCAGTTCCGGCTGCCACCGTCGGCAGTTGCGATCGTGACAAAGACAAGCGCGATGCGGCGTCGTCTAATAGCCGCAGCTATTACCACTTCAGCAGTAGAAGCAAGCCCCTCGGAATGCTGGCGCTTTTACCGAAAACCATGGGCGCCTCTGGTCCAGAGGTTGCCATCCTTGATGACGAAGAATCGGCGATACCAAGTGGCTCAAAATTCTTGGACACCGTTAAAAACCGAGTTTTAACGCCTGAGTTCGCAAGATTAATTCTCAAAAATCGACAATCAAGCAACAATCACCCCTGCATTGCTTCTAAATCATTCAAACATTGCGCAAAAGATGCCCGGCATAGGGAATTTTTCAATTGTATCCTTGAACTTCATTCCAGGCCAATCCAGCAATCAGCTCAGAACACACTCTGGAAGGGGGGAAGCAGCGGTCATCCAAAACTGGGCAAATGACGCCGACGGTTCCGGACGGCCGTAATAATATCCCTGGGCCACCATGCATCCTAAATCGGCGAGTGCCTTGGCCTGTTCGGCCGTCTCCACACCTTCGGCGACGGTCGCCAGGCCGAGACTCTTCGCCATGCCGATGATGGTTTTGACGAGAGCATAATCTTTCTGACGCTTCAGCATGTTGCGGACGAAGGAGATGTCGATCTTGAGCGTTCCCGCCGGGAACCTGGAGAGATAAGCAAGAGAGGAGAAGCCGGTGCCAAAATCGTCTATGGCGAAGACAAAGCCCATGGCATTGATTTCTTCCAGCATGACGAGGATCGTCGGGCCGTCGGACACCATGACGCCTTCCGTGATCTCCAACTCGATATCGTTTGGAGAGCAGCCTGAGGCTTCGACGACGCTCTGTACTGTCGAAATGAAATGCGGGGCGTCCAGCTGCCGAGCGGAAATATTAACGGCTAACCTGCCGGGAAGATGCAACCCGGCCTGCTTCCAGCGGGCCAATTGCTGGCAGGCCTCCTCCAGCACCCAGATGCCCAGAGCCGGCATCAGCCCCAGCTCCTCGGCAATCGGGATGAAGCGGTCGGGAGCGATCTGGCCGCGCACCGGATCGCGCCAACGCAGAAGCGCCTCGGCACCGGCGATTTTCCCCGAATGCAAGTCGATCTTCGGCTGGTAGTAAAGCTGCAATCCGCCTTGGGTCATCGCGCGTTTCAGCGCTTGCGCAAGCTCGCGCCGCTCCGTGAACGCCGCGCTCATTTGCGATGAAAAGAACAGGTAACCCTCATCGCCGCTTGCCTTGGCCTCCCGGCTGGCCAGCCCGGCATCGGCGCAGACCTCGCTGGCGGTCGTCCGCCCCTCAGGGTACAGCGCAATGCCGATCTTCGCACTGAGAGTTATGCTGTCCCCCCCGGCCAGCAAGGTTTCCTTCAAGGCTTCAAGCACGGCCATGGCAGCTCTCGCCGCCGCCGCCTGGTCGCCCCCCGGCACAACCAGCGCGAATTCCTCATCTCCGATCCGGGCCAGCACGTCCCCCGTCTGCAGAATAGATGCCAGGCGCTCGCCCGCCGCCTTGAGCACAGCATCACCCACTAAATAGCCCTGGGTATCATTGATCTCCTTGAAATGTTCCAGCGCGATGAAAAGCAGCGCGCCGTCCAGCCGGCGGGCAAATGCCTCGTCAAGGAATTTCAGCAGATGCGCGCGGTTGGGCAGTCCTGTCACGTCATCAGTATAAGCCAGGCGCCGAAGCTCTTTATCGGCCTCATTACGGGCCTCACGGGTGCGCAGAACCTCGATGCCAAAGGCGAGGTCATCCGCCACCTCCATCAGCAGCTTGATTTCCTCCTCGTCAAAAGCGTCAGGTTCAGCCGCGTAGAGCGATAAAGCGCCGAAGATCTTGTCATCCACGCGCAACGGGAGGGCGATTGCGGATTGGACCCCGTATTCCCGCGCGGCCTGCCGCCATGGGGCAAAGTCCGGGTCCGTCATGATCGTCCTGACAAGCGCCGGCCGGCCCGTGCGGATGGCCGTACCGGTGGGGCCACGGCCACGTTCACAGTCAGCCCAACTGACCACGAGACTGTCCATGTAGCCCAGGTTAACACCGGCTTTGGCGAGCGGAAGCACCAGCTTCCGTTCACCATGGTCCGCATAACCGATCCAGGCCAAACCGTAACCGCCCATTTCGGCGGCAAGCCTGACAAACCTCATCGAGAAGCGGCTGCATTTCCCTGGCGCGAAGCAGCGCGCGGTTGCTGCGGGAAAGAAAATCGAGCGCCCGCCTGGTCTGGGCCAGAGCATTGCGCTGCGTGAAGTGGGCCGTCAGATCGATAATGCAGACGAGCGCAAATGTCTCGCCCCCCTCAACCACGGCGGAGAGGGAGATCTCAGCCGGGAAGGTCGTATTGTCCTTGCGGCAGACGCTGAACTCCTGGCCTGCGCCCATCGGCCTGGCCTTGCCTGGAGAAGAAAAAAAATCGAGAATGTTCCCGCTCGTGCCGGCTTCGAAGCGCCGCGGGCAACAGCATATTGACGGGCAAACCCGCCATTTCATCAATAGTAGCACCAAACATTCCGGCAGCCTGGACATTGGCGCGCCGAATGACACCATTCCGGTCAGCTAAGATCGCGGCGATGGGAAGTAAGTCAAGTCTCACGCGTTTGGTTCCCGCAAGCAGTCAGAAGCAGCAAACACCGCAACTTAGGTTTGCATTATAGTCTATCTATATTCGAAGTTATCCATCAAAGTTTTCCTGATCGTCGCAACAGCGCCTGCTCGGCTTGGCGCCCCGCAGCTACTGGCTGGGGCGGCATTGGCCTCCAAACCGCAGTACAAAATTCATGGATACCGTTGCACAAGCCCTGATCGCAGCGCTATTTACTTGGTAATTCTCCCGTTTCTATCTCCAACGAACGGGAGATGGTGCAATGATGGGCCACCAGGCCGAACCTGGGCAGCTTTTTTATAAGTTCAGCCTCGGCCGACACGTCCCTGCAGACCACCTGCTCCGCCAAATAGATGCGGTGAGATGCGCCGCCTGCCGTAGACAGCAAAAAACCCGGCTGCTCGACCGGGTTTGCATGACCGCCGCCACACCGATGGCGAAGCGGCAAACTGATTTTTTGAGTATCGGGGAAGCTTTAAAACGGACGCTCTTGTCGGCCTTTACCCAGACGGCCTCCCCCATTCCGGGATTGAGCGCCTTGCGGGCCCGTGTCTTCTTCAGGGTGAAGCAACCAAGGGACGGCAGCGCGAACTTGCCTTCGGTCTTTAACTCATTGATGATCGCCTCGATCAGATCAGCCGCAACCCGTGAAACGGCGACGTCGCAAATGACACATTCTGAAGGTTGCCAGAACATCTAGCCATACCCGAGATTAATGACGATTACGGGATGCCATAAGACGAGCATATCGCCGGCCGCGACAGCGTATCTTTCGCGCGTAGTGCATTGGGATCGGCGAAATGCTACCCTCACCGGACAAAAAATCCCGCTCCTGTCACAACGCCTCCCCCGCTGGAAAGACACCATTACATGAGCGGGCCATAATGAGAGCCCTGCCTGGATAACGCGGGCTAGGCGTGAAGCAGGTTGCATTCATGAATGCCAACGGCGCGGCATAGTTCGTGGAAAACATCGCTGCCGACGCGAATCATAAACTTGTCCTCGGATTTGAATATTTCGCCATTGAGAAGCGCATTCCGAATGGCATCGACCGGCGTGGCGGAAGGGGCGGCGTCGGCCGCCTCGACCGCGATGGGCGTGTAGCCCTGCGGCTCGAAGGCGGTTGCAACCTGATCAGGAATATTCACGAATTTTCCATTGATCGCCGATGATGGGGCCACTCCCAAAGCCTTTGCGCCTGCCGTGTCCGCGGCGGGCAGAAACGAGGCCGCAGGAAGATTGACGAGGGCCGCCACATGGCGTGCGGAAGCCTTGCTTTTGCCATGACTTTTCGCCACGTCGATGGCCGCGGCGACCACGCTTTCTGCCTGCTCGGGCGACTTCTTAACCTTTCGGATGATGCGGCCGACAAAAGACGGCTTCACGGCGCCGGTGGTGATCATTTCCTTCAACCGCGGCGTGGTGTTGGCATAAAGTTCGAGAATTTGGACGATGCGGCCGCGCGTATAGCCGGCCATGTCGGCGATCTGCTGTTCGGTCCAGCCATATTTAATCAGGCGATGATAGAGCTCCCCCTGCTCGAGCGGCTCCAGCTGTTTGCCGGAGTTGCGGATCATCTGTGAGGCCAAGCGGTCGGCTTCCGATGAGTATTTGTTTTCTTCCTTGATCGGGACTGTCTTGATGGTGGCGCCAAGATGGTTGATGGCGTGCATGACCGCGAGAAAACGGCAATGCCCGTCCGTAATATAAAAGCGCCCATTCTCGAGATGAACCGTCAGCGCTTCCTCAACGCCAGCCCTGGCGATCATGCCGGCCAGCTTCAGCACATGCTCCCTGTTCTCGGGGCTGTTATGGTTGCGGCAGTTCCAGCCCGGCTTGACGCGCAGAACATAGGGGTTAACAAAATAGATTTTCGCGCCACCTTGGGCGACGAATTTAAGGTTGCCAATATTGCCGGTGGCCTCCAGCGTGTCTGTATGTGTCGCCAGGTCGCGTGCAAAGTCGGTCTGTGGCACGGCCGCCGCGGCGAAATCGGTTTCAATCGAAAAGACTGCGCCAGCGGAAGCGCCGCCTGCCCCTGCAGCGCCGGCAATATGGTCAGACATTAAATTCTCCTATTGGGCACCCATAGGCGACCGGTAAAAAGACAAACCTACGTACCGTATTCAAATTATATGCAATAATCCGTCAATAATCTGCCCCCACAATATTACAGCCTACAGATGTTTTTAAGGCTCTTGACAGCGCGGAGGGTGGGGGTGCCAAGGCGTGCCGCCTTGGATGGGCGCTGGCCGGCAGGAATATGGCCCAGCTGGACGGCAAGGCCGGGGCGCTATGAGTGAGGCTTCAGTATCCCGCCCCCGTTTCAACCGGCAAGCCAGCGTGCCCCCTGCCCCCCTGGCGGGGAGATTATTGTTGACGAAACGGAAATTATAGCAATAAGGCAATGTTCACACAGAGGGAGAGGCGGAGGGGCCGGTTGGTGGAAAGACTGTAATCTGCGCCTGCCCTACCGGGCGGCTGATGCGGGGAATGAATAGCCGGAATCGATATGAATTAGATCAAGGCCCCATTTGCAATCAATTATAGTTTATAATGAACAAAATCGTGGGGAGAGCTGGATTTCTTGGTTATAGACAGGATGGACATCGTCTAACAGTACGTTAAGTTTTGAGTTTATCACAATAAATGCACACCGAGAGGTTTTGGGAGTTATGGCAAGCAAGTCTGCGGCTACCGTTAAACCAACGATAAAATCCCGGCGTCAGAGGATCGAAGCAGCCGGATCTGTTAGGGCCGTGATCGAGGCCATGGGCGGGGTCAAAGAGGTGGCCGACACTGTAGGTGTTCAGCACCCGTCAGTTTGCCAGTGGGTGCGGGAGGATAAAATTCCCCAGGCACGCGTGGCGACATTGGCCAAGATTTTTCGCGTGACCCGTTCGAGTTTGAACAGGTTTGTCTTAATTCGCTAGATCGCGTTTACATTCCTTTGCTCCAGATGAACGCGCTGGCGGGGCACAGGATGGGCAGGAATGCCCTCTGTGTTTGGTCGTAGCGCGTTGCGACCCGCCTGAAGTGTTTGATCTTCAGGAAGAAGCGTTCGACGAGGTTCGTTCACGGCAAGGGTAAAGTCACAAGGCACCTGTGGCGATGCTTTTCAGGGCGGAATAACTGGCATGGCTCCTGGTTCACGCTGGTTTCACGCAGTACCTTTGAATCATATTCCTTGCCAGCCAGGACATGATCCGCGGGCAACTCGGCGATCAATTCCTCGGCTAGGGTAATGTCGTTGACTTGGCCGGGCGCAAGGATGAAGCGCAGCGGATTGCCCAAAGCATCGATGACGGCACGGATTTTTGTGCTCATTCCGGTACGCGAGCGTCCGATCGCACGAGCCTCAGGTCCTCTTTTTCGCCTACCTCATGTCAATACGCACGGACGATGGTGGAATTGATCATAATGTATTCAAAGTCCGGCGTATTCACCGTGGCGGTGACCTGCTTTTTTCGTTTCCGGCAGCATTTTTCAGTGTTGGTCTGCTCGGCATGATCCGCCTGCGCGGCAGGCGTCGCACCGGGGATGGCGCAGTGGAAGGCGGCCTGCGCCGCCATGCGGGAACCGAGTTTGAAGATATTCTCGCCGACATAGAAACAAGAATGTCGCAGCGCGCTTAGGCGCGCCTGGTTCGTTCAGGCCGGCGCCAGTTGCTTCGGCGGCTCATGGCAGCGGATCACCATGGCGGCCGGGCACCGTGATTTCACCATCCGGCAGTTTCGGCGGTACCGGCTTGGTGCCGCCCTGGCTGCGCCATTTCTGCATGCGCCAGACATAGGCAAGCACCTCGGCGCAGGCCCGGTACAGGGCCACCGGAACATGCTCGTCCGGCTCCACATGGCGATACACGGCACGCGCCAGCGGCGGGGCCTCAACCACCGGAATGCCATGCGCCTTGCCGAGTTCGACGATCTCGGCGGCGAGCAGGCCGACACCTTTGGCAAGCAGCAAGGGGGCACGGTCAACGCCGCGCCGGTAGCGGATGGCAACGGCGTAGTGCGTCGGGTTTGTTACGATGACCGAGGATTCCGGCACGCGTTTCATTTGCCGGGCTTTCGCCATCTTGCGGGCCAGCCGGCGCTGTTGCGACTTCACATGCGGGTTGCCGGCCACATCTTTCATCTCCTCGCGGATCTCGCTGTCCGACATGCGCAGCCCCTGCCGGTGCATCCAGAATTGCAGGCCGAGATCGGCGCTGCCAAGGACCAGCACGACGATGCCGACCACGAGTATGACCTGTAGCGTCAGCGACAGGATGAGCCCCGGGGCGGGTGCCGTGAGACCCGCCAAGGCAGCAAAATCGCCCTCATGCAGGATGATCATGGCCCCGCCCGCGCCGCCGATCACAACAACCTTCAGCAGGCTTTTGCCGGTCTCGACCAGCCCGTTCATCGAGAAGACCTGCCCCATGCCTTGCGTTGGCATGAGCTTGGAAAAATCGGGCAACAGCAGGTCGAGGCTGAACACCCAGCCGCCGGAGAAGAAGCTGGCGAAGAGGGAGATGGCGGCCAGGAATATCACGACAGGACCAATCACGCCGACCATGGCGTGCAGCCAGCCATCCGCCGCCGGCAGCGGCGAGGTGCCGGCCAGGGTGAGCCAAGTGGCGCTGTCATACGCCAACTGGCCGCCCAGCCCGCCAGCGGCGGTCATGGCGGCGAGAATCATGGCGGTCGTCACCGCCGCTTTCGGGAAATCCTGGCTACGCTTGACATTGCCCTTTTCTGCGGCCTGGCGCAGCCGCCGCTCGGTGGGGGCATGGCGTTTTTCCTCGCTGCTGCCCTCAGCCATTCATTATCTCGGCGGTGATGTTCATGCCGGTGTTCATCAGCCAGTGCATGACATGGCCGGTATAGAGGATGGAATCCGACATGACCCAAAGTCCGGCCAGGATAAGCAGCGGAAAGCCGATGGATAAAATATTCATCTGCGGCGCGAAGATGGTGGTGAAGCCGACCGTGAGGTTGATGCAGAGCGTGATCACCAGCACGGGCAGCGAGAGACACAGGGCGGCACGGAACAGCACGTCGCCCATGCCGGCGAGATCGGCCCAGGAGGTGAAGCCGGCGAGCCCCACACCGTGATCGAAGGAATGAAGCAGGGCGCTGAACATCCATTCCGGCCCGCCCGCGACGAGAAAGCCGATCATGCCGGCCCAGAGCATGATGTCGTACAGCACGGGGGTGGCGCCTGTGGAGTCGCGGAATTGCAGCTCAGAGAAGCTCAGGCTCATCGACAGGCCGGCGATTTCGCCGGCGCAGGCCACGGCGGAAATCACGATCTGCATCACCATGCCCATCATCGCCCCAAGGCGAGCTGGGTAAGGCCGATATAGATGGCGGCGAACGGATCCTCCGGAAAGGGCGGCAAGTTGGGCAGCCAGCTGGCCAGGGCGGCGGCATAGGCGGCGGCGAGAATGGCCTTCACCATATTGGGGATCATGGTGGAGCCCAGGATCGGCGCCGTCAGCATGATTCCGGTGATCCGCAGGAAGGGCCACAGGAAATGGCCAAGCCAGAGCATGATCTGGGCCTGGCTCAGTTCCATGTCTGGCGGACCATATAGGGCGCGTGGGCGATGCATTGCGCCGCAAAATGCGCGAAGATCGGCAGGGCCCCGAACCCGCCGAAGAGGGCGATGAAGATCATCGCGAAGGTCTTGGGGATGAGGTTGAAGGTGGCATCCTCGATCTGCAGCGCGGCCTGGAAGAACCCTGTCAGCAGGCCGATGATCAGCATCAGCGCGATGATGGGCAGCACGGCGGCGAGTTCGGTCGCGAAGGCTTCATGCAGGAAGGAGAGGTAGAGCGGGATCATCCCGCCGGCCGGTGCGGCGAAGCTATTGGCCAGTGTGCCGAGAACGAGCACCCAGCCATGGATGGAGACAAACATCAGCAGCTTGAGAGGCAGCGAAATCAGCGTGGGCGAGACCATGATCATGCCCAGCGACATCAGCACCGAGGCCACGGCAAGATCGATCAGGACGAAGGGGATATAGATCAGGAAGCCGATCTGGAAGGCGGTTTCCAACTCAGATGTGGCGAAGGCCGGCACCAGCACGGTGAGCGGGACATCCTGCGGCGTGGCGTAATGACCGCCGCTGAGATCGACGAAAAGATGCAGCGGCGCCTTGCGGGTCTGCGCCAGCATGAAATTTTTCTCGGGCGGTTCAGCCGCCGCGATGGCCTGGCTGAAGGTGAGTTGCCCATTGAGATAGGGAGTGAGCGCCTTGTCCTGCTCCTGCTGGATGACGCCGCGCATCACGAACACCGTCATGGCCAGCGCCAGGGCGGCGAGCACCATGTTGGGCGGCGTGGTCTGCAGGCCGAGCGCCTGGCGCAGCACGGACAGCACGATGATGATGCGGGTGAAGGCGGTCATCAGCAGGATGATGCCAGGCAGGAACGCCATGGCGGTGATGATGATGAGGGCCTGGACATTCAGCGAATAGACCTCGCCGCTCTTGCCCGTCACCGCACTGACAAGATCGAGCCCTTGCGGCTGAGCGGCGTGGGCGGCACCGGCAAGGGTGCAGAGCAGCGCGGCAGTTGCCAGCAAACGCTTCATGATGGTTCCTGGGCTGATGATGCGGGATCGGCCGGGGTGTCGAGGCGACCGATGCAGGTGACGCCACTGCGCCCGAGCGCAATCAGGAAGCGCTGGCCTTCAACTTCGGCGATGGCGAGCGAATTCTGCGCGCCGAGGCCGCGCATGGCGGTGATCTGGATGAGGGATTGCGGCAATTTGCCCCGCGCCCAGGGCATGCCGCGCAGCTTGCGCCCGAACAGGATGAGCCCGCCCAGAATGAGGAAGATGATGATCAGAGACGTGATGTAAGACGCGGCCATGGATTGGGGAATCATGCCGCCCTGCCCGCCGCTTTCCGTCGCCGCCTCATCCCTGCCCTCCATGTGCAAATCCAGGTGCATCTAGTCGTGCCCTTGGCGGCGCTCCACAATTATTAGTCTTGTGGGGAGAAATGGCTGGCATTCATCCGGCCATGAAGGTGCCGCGATCCGTGCCGGCGGTTAAAGAAGTTCAAGCGCATGGCCGCCTTCTTGCAAAGAAGGCGGCATAATTCACTGACTAGTCCTGCACCACCAGGCTGGTGATATAGGCGGCCGAGAAGGGCGACTTCTGCACATAGTCGCGGGTTTGCAGCGCCGCATTCACCAAAGCGAGGCTCTTCGTCTCGATGTCGGACCTGGTTGCCGCGTTTTGCAGGGTCGAGCCGGTCTGCTGCATCAGCAGCTCCATGATCTGGGATTTGATGATAGGCTCGAGCGTATTGAAGTCGGTCACCGCATCCGCGTCGGTGGTCTGGAATTGGATGCCGAACTGCACGAAGGATGATGGCGGGTCACCTGCCGTGTCGGGGATGCTCACGACGATGTCCGAGACCTCGGCGAAATAGATCGGGGCGGGCGCGGACGGCTTGGGCTGCAACGTGGCCGCGGACGCACTGCCATGGCCGATCCGGGTCATATAGACGAAGGTGCCGCCGATGCCGAGCGCGAGGGCGATGATGACGGCGCCCCCGATGAGAAGGGTTGTTTTGAGCATTTCGTCCCTATGCCTGCACGGCGGTGATGAGAGATTCGAACATCGTATGGGCGTTGCTGATCACCTGTGCCGCAGCCTGGTAGGCCTGCTGGTAATTGCTCAAGATGACAGCCTGCTGGTCGGAATTCACGCCGCTGACCGTCTGCAGATTATTGGTCGCGGTGGCCACCTGATCGCCCGTTTCGGAGGAGAGATCCTGCGCCTGCTGCGCCGCCGCGCCCAGCTGCGTGCCGAAGCCGACGATGGTCTGCTGTAGCGTGCCGTCGGCGGTGGTGCCGGCGGCGGACCAGAGCGAGGCCATGCGCGTGGCATTGCTGCCGCTGCTGCTGCCGCCGGGGGTCAGGGTCATCGTATCTCCCGTGTCCGGCGTGCCGGTGATGGGTAGCTGCCAATAGGTGCCGGAGGCGAGGCCGGCGGGATATTGCACCGCGATCTGCCCGCCGCTGGCTGGCGCTGAACGCGCACGTTGCTGACGATGGCCGCCCCGACGACGCCGGCCGCGCTGATGGGCGAGACATTATAGGTCGTGGGCGAGGTGAAGGAGACCAGCAGGTTATCGCCGTAATAGGTCGAGGGTATCACGGCGGCCGTGCCGGCGGGCGTGGCGACGACGCTGTCCGCGCCGGTTTCAATGGTGCCGCCATTCGTGTCGCTGATCGAGCCGTCGGCCTGTAGCGTGCCCGGCGTGCCGACATAGGGGTCAGCGGCGGCGATTTGGTCCGGGTTGGTGGCGGTGATGGCCAGGCCCGTGGCGGCGCCGGCGACCGGGTTGACCGTCCAGCTATCGCCATTGGCGGGGGTGACGGAGCTGTTGAGCGTGACGCCGGCGAAGGAGGGCTGTAAGGCGGTGCCGGAGACGGCGGCGGCTTGGCCGGTCGCCTGGTTGACCGCACTCCACGAGCCCGCGTTGTAGGTCACGGTGAAGGGGCCGCCATTGGTCGGCAGCTGGGAACTGTTCACGGCGGCGACCGTGACTGTGGCCGTGTTGGAATTGCCCGCGTTGGGGGTGGCGGTGCCGGTGGGGAGCGAGAAGAGCGGCGCGCCTTGCGCGCCGGTGGAGGTGAGGCCCTGGGCCTGCGCCGTATTGACGAGGCCGGCGAAGATGGTGGCGACCGCGTTCAGCCCCTGCTGCGCGGCGGTGCCTGATTGCGAGCTGGCGAGGGCGCTGCCGATCGAGCCATCTTCAGCGCCGGCATTGACCGGGACATTGTCCGTGCCGGCCGTGACCGCGAGATTGCCGGTGCTGTTCTGGCCAACCGTCAGGGTTTGGGCGCCGCTCTGGTCGAGCAGGATGGTGCCGCCGCTGGCGAGGAGCACCGTGCCGTTGGACTGGCTGATGGCGTTGACATTGAGCAGGCTGGAAAGCGAGTTCAGCGCCCCCTGCTGCTGGTCGACCAGGCTGGAATCGTTCGGCGCCTTGATGAGCGCCTGGTTGAGCGTGGCGAGCTGCTGCAGCAGGCTATTGGCCGAATTCACCCCCTGCGTCACCGTGGCGGCGGAGGCGGCAATCGAGCTCTGGATGGAGCCCGAGGCGTTCTGGAAGGCGCCGACAATGGTCTGCGCGTCCGAGAGCACGGTCTGGGCCTGGCCGCTGCTCGTCGGGTCGCCCGCGAGCGTGCTGATATCGTTGAAGAACTGGTTAACCGCACTCTGCACATCGCCGTTATTGGTCAGGGCGGTGGACAGGTTGGTGAGCTGCGTGGCTTGATTCGAGGCGGCCGCGTTCTGGCTGTTGGCCAGGCGCAGCTGGGCGGCGGCGAAATTGTTCGTGGCCCGGGTGACGCTGGGGGTCAGCACGCCCTGGCCGGGCTCGCCCACCGCGCCGGCTACTTCCTGCGCGTTCACGCTCTCGACGGAATAGCCGGGGGTCGATTCATTGGTCAGATTGTTCGAGACGGTGTTGATGCCGGACTCGAACAGTTCCAAACCGGAGAGAGCCGTGTTCATCGCGCTCGTAATACCGCTCATAACGTACCTGCTTTATTGGTCAGACTGGTGGAGGAGGATGGATTGGAAGCGGCGGCTGTCTGCTGCCCGGCGCCGAGGGTTTGCAGAATCTGGGCCATCATCGGCGACTGGGTGATGCCGATGATCTTGGCGGCGTAATTGCCGTCCGTCGCATAGCCGGAAGCCTGCAGCGCATCGGCGAAGCCGCTGATCGTGCCCTGCCCGACCACATTGTGAAAACTGGAGACAATGTGCTGGACATAGTCCGAAATGCTGTCGGCGGCGCTGGCATAATCGCGGAATGAGGCGGTCTGCGGCGTCAGCACGCCATCGACCATCTCGGTCGTCGAGCGGGCCGTGCTGGGCTGCCCGTCCGCCGCCTTGATGCCGAACAGGTTGTTGCCGGGCGCCGCCCCGCCCCAGCCCGTCTCCAGCGCCGCCTGCGCCAATACCGCCACTGCCGGCACGCCGAGCTGCTGCGCGGCGGTCTGAATTTGCGGCCAGACGGCCTTGGCGAAACTCTTGGCCTTGTCGATGAAGGCACCGACCACGGCGCCGGCCTCCGCCGTGGCGCCCGAGGCATAGATGGGCGCCTCGCCGGTGGGGCCGATATCGCTGCCTTGCGGCACCTGCAGCGCCTGCAGCACGGGCGGCGGCAGGCTGGCCGGCGGAACTGTTCCGTCGGTCTGCGGCGCGGTGCCGGCATCGCCGAGCTGCTTCAGGGCGGCATCGACCAGCTGGCTGTCATAGCGGCCGAAATCATTCTGGGCCATGTTCCACATGAACATGCTCTGAAAATCCGAGCCGCCAGTGCCGAGCGTATCGTCGCTCATGCCGGTCTTGTTCAGCTCGTTCAGCATCTCATCCCAGAGCATGCCGGTCATTTTCTGCACCTCGGACGTCACGGCCTGGCGGCTTGGCGCCTGGCCGTGGGTGGGATGCGTGTTGATGCTGACGGAGCTCACCATCTCTGCGCCCCTATTTCCCGCCGGCCATCAGATCACCTTGATCGTGCCGTTGATGGCGCCGGCCTGTTTCAGCGCCTCGATAATGGCGATCAGATCCTGCGGCGTCGCGCCCACGGCGTTCAGCGCGGCGGCGACCTCCTGCAGCGTCGCGGCGCGCGGCAGGTTGATCACATCGGCCTTGCCCTGCTTGGCGTTCACGACCGAGTTCTGCACGCCCACGGTCTGGCCGTTACTGAACGGGCCGGGCTGGCTGACGGCATTGTAGGTCTGGATGTTCACGGTGAGATCGCCATGGCTGACCACGGCAGGCCCGAGCGTGACACCCTGATTCATCACGATGGTGCCGCTCTGCGCGTCGACGATGATGGTCGGGGCCTGCTGCGGCTCGGTGATCGGCAAAGAGAGTACGTTCGACATGAAAGCGAGGGAGGAGCCACTCGTGCTGTTCACATCCACCTCGCCCGGCGAGATCGCGGTAGCGGTGCCACTGCCGAAGGCGGCGTTGATCGTATCGGTAATACGCTGGGCGGTCTGAAAGCTGGGATCGTTGAGCAGTAGCGCCGAGGAGCCGTTGACCGAAAAACTGGCGGGAATGGTGTTGGCGAGAATGGCGCCGCCGGGCAGCGAGCCGGTGGTGGGCACGTTCACCTGGGTCGACGAGCCGCCGGCGCTGCTGGCATAGCCGCTGACCAGCAGCGGGCCCTGGGCCTGGGCATAGACGACGCCATTGCCCGCGCGCAGCGAGACAGGGAGCAACACGCCGCCGGCAATTGAGGTGGCATTGCCGACAGCGGCCACGGTCACGTCGACCTTTTGCCCGGCATGGGCGAAGGCGGGCACCTCGGCAGTCACCATCACCGAGGCAACATCCTGCGGCTGCATGGTCGTCACGTTGGGCAGGGCAATGCCCATGTTGCGCAGCATGTTGAGGATGGCCTGCTGGGTGTAGGGCACCTCGGTGGTCTGGTCTCCCGTGCCGGCCAGGCCCACCACAAGGCCATAGCCGTAAAGCTGGTTCGCCGGCGCCCCGGCGACGCTGACGAGCTGGCCGATGGTGGTGCTGTCGGCCAGCGCCGCCCGCAGGCCGACGGGGCCCAGCGTGAGCGCCGTGGCGAGCACGGCAAGGCGAAGGGCGAATTTCAAAACGGGGATACTTTCGAGAGGATCTGGTGCAGCCAAGGCACCTGGTGGGCATCGTTGATGGGGCCGTTGCCCACATACTGGACGTTCATGTCCGCGATATTGTTGGAGCTGATCGTGGTGTTGGCCTCGATATCATCCGGGGTGGCATAGCCGGTCACGACGATGGCCGTGACATTGCCGTTGATATTGGCATTCGTGCGCCCCTCCAAGGCGAGGGTGCCGTTGGGATCGACATGAGTGATCACCGCCTCGACCTGGCCGGTAATGTCGCTCGCGGCAACGTCGGAGCCCGCGCCTGTATATTCCTGGTCCGATGTCGCAGCGACCTCGGGTTGCAGGCTGCCGCCATTGATATGGCCGAACGACATGGGGATACCCATGAAGCTGGTCATGGAATCATTGAGCGTGCCCGTGCGCTTAAGCCCGGCGGTATCGGTATTATTGGCTGAGGCGCTGGCGACGATATCGATCGTGACGAGGTCTCCGACATTCCAGTCGCGCCGTGGCTGATACAGCGACCCCGAGGTGGCGGCCGGGAAGACCGAACCATTCACGGCCTGCATCTGGGGCTGCACATCCACGGGAAAGGGCGCGGGCTTGACCAGGGCGAGCGGCCCCGGCGGCTTTGTGGCACAAGCCGACAAAGCGAACAGCGCCAGGGCCGGAAGGAAGCGGTGCGACAGCTTCATGCGCCGGAGGCGGCCTGGGCCAGTTGGCTGAGCTGGTTGTCGACGGCCGAGGCGACCTGGGTGCCGAGCTGGTAGGCGCGCTCGGCCGAGATCATGTTGACCATCTCCTGGACGACATCGACATTGGAGGATTCGAGATAGCTCTGATTGACCGAGCCGAGGCCGTTGGTCTGCGGCGCGCCGGCGATGGCCGTGCCGCTGGCGGTGGTGTTGGCGTATAGATTTTGCCCCAGCGGCTGCAGCCCTTGCGGGTTGACGAAATTGGCCAGCTGGATCTGGCCGATCTGCGTTGCCGTCTGGCTGCCCGGCAGCGTGACCGAGACGGTGCCGTCCGTGCCGACAGTGACGCTGGTCGCGTTCTGCGGGACGGTGATGTTGGGGATCACCTGATAGCCGCTGGAATTGACGAGCTGACCGGATTGGTTGACCTGGAACGAGCCGTCGCGCGTGTAGGCGGTCTCGCCGCTCGGCAGCTGGACCTGGAAATAGCCCTGGCCATTGATGGCCATGTCATAGGGATTGCCCGTGCTGGTCAACGTGCCCTGGGTCTCGACATCCTTGATCGAGGCGACCTTCACGCCCGTGCCCATTTCAAGGCCTGACGGATAGACCGTCTGCCCGGTGGAGTTGGCACCAGGCTGGATGCCGTCCTGGTACAGCAGCGTCTGGAATTCCGGGGTTTCCGCCTTGTACGCCGTGGTGTTCACGTTGGAGAGATTCTGGGCGAGCGTGTCCATCATCGTCTGGCTGGCCTCGAGGCCGGTTGCCATCGTGTCGAGCGTGGAGTTCATCAATTCATCCTTGAGCGAGTAGGGCGTTCAGGTCTTGGTCGCTGCCGCTCTGGCTTTTCAACAATTCCGTCTGCAGCTCGTAGGAGCGGCTTTCCGAAATCATCTGCATCATCGCCTTGGTCGGATCGACATTGCTGCCGTTGAGATAGCCCTGATGCAGGGACCCGTTGGTCGAGGGCGCGAGGGCGGCACCAGCTGCCGGGGCGTAGAGCGAGCCGTTCAGCGGGGTCAGCTGGCCGGCGGGCGTGGAAACGAGGTTGATCTGCGCGAAGACCTGCGCCTTGCCGTTGGGCTGGCTGGCGAGCACGCCGGAGATGGTGCCATCCGTGCCGATCTCGATCTTGGCCAGGCTGGGCAGGCTGATCGGCTGGCCGGTGGCGCCGAGGACGGGATTACCGGCGCTGTCGGTGAGAATCCCGGCGCTGGAAAGCGATAGATCGCCGTCACGGGTGAGTGCCGTGCCGTTTGCGGTCTGCACCGTCAGCCAGGCATCGCCGCCGAGGCCGACATTCAACGGGTCGCCCGTATGGCTGAGCGGCCCCTGGGTGAGGTCGGGCTCGGGTGTGACCGCCACCGCATCGGCGCCGACGGGTGCGTTACTGCCGGCATAGGTGGCAGCTTCCGTCGCCGACTGCACCGCAGCGTAGCCGGGCGTGTTGACGTTGGCGAGATTGCCAGCAACGGCCTGCATCTGCTCGTTGATGTTCTGCAAGCCGGCCATGGTTGTGTAGAGGGAATCGCTCTGCATTTATATCTCAACTGTACGAGACGTTGGCTGTCCTGCTGCCGGCCCTGCCCCGGCTGGCCGCGTCAGATCTGCACGAGGCGCTGGCTGTCCTGCTGCTCGGTTTGCAGCACGGACGTGTCGGCCTGGTAGGCTTGCTGATACTGGATCAGCGAGACGAGCAGGGTCGAGGTGGAGGCGTTCGAGGCCTCCAGATTGCCACCCGAGATGGTTCCCGCCTGCCCGGTGCCCGGCGTGTTGATGGCGGGCGTGCCGGAGGTGCTGGTTTGGCTGAAAAGATTGCCCGTATCCGCCTCCAACCCTTCCGGGTTGATGAAATTGGCGAGTGCGAGCGTGCCGTTGACCTGGGTCTGGCCGTTCGAATAGGTCGAGATGACCTGGCCGTTCGAGGCGATCGACGAGTTGCTGTAGGTGCCGGGCGCGTAGCCGTCATTGGTGGTGCTGGCCACCGCGAAGCTCTGGGCCTGGTTGGTGGTGCCGTTGAAATTGAAGGTCAGGTTGGAATTGGCGGAGCCATTGCCCCAATTCACTGCCAGAGCTGGCGCGCCGCCGCCGGTGAGAGCGCCGGCGCTATTGAAGGTCAGGGTGGTGAGCAGGCTGGAGGCGCCGACATTCGCGCCGCTGGCCGTCTGCGGCTGGGCATAGACATCCCAGCTCGTCGTGTTGGCGCCGGGGGCCTGTTGCGCGAAATAGAGCTGTATGCGGTTGGCATTGCCAAGCGAGTCATACGCCACCACCGAGGTGGATTCATTATAGGTCGCCGAATTGGCCTCGTTGAAGGCGACGCCGGGCGGCGTGTCGCCGGAATTGAGGTCGAGATTGAGCCCGAGATTGGCCGAGGCATTGGCCTTCATCGCGCCGGTATTGATCGTGATCGGCCCGAGCGTGCCCGACAGGCCGCCGGCGGCATTCTGCTGATAGCCCTGGAGCTGGGCGCCGGTGAGCGTCTCCATGACGCCAGAGGTGCTCAGCTGGAAGGCGCCGTCGCGCGTATATTGCTGCGTGCCGTTATTAGAGACCACGAAATAGCCATTACCCTGGATCGCCGCGTCGAGCGGGTTGCCGGTCGCGGTGAGGCCGCCTTGCGACAGGTCCGTGCTCATCCCCTCGGTCTCGGCGCCGAAGCCGGGCTGGTTGGTCGTGTTGGACGGATAGACATCCTCGAACAGAGCGGTCTGGCTCTTGTATGCCGTGGTCGAGGCGTTGGCGAGATCGTTCGAGACGGTGTTCAGCCCCGTCTGGGCGGCATTGAGGCCGGAAAGCGCGGTCTGCAGGGACATTACGAAGCTCCAAGAACGGTTTGCACGGAAGACGCGGACAAGGGCGTGGCATAGCCCTCGACATTCAGCGTCGGGCTGGAGCCGGAGACATTCACGCCCTGGACGGTGTAGACGGAATATTGGGTGGCCGAGACGGCGGCGCCGGAGGCATCGGTCGCCGAGACCTGGTAAGTGTAGGACTGGCCGGCCGTGCCGTTATTCCACTGGAATGTCTGCTGCCCCGCGGGCAGGGCGCCCAGATCCATGGTGCCGGCGACCGTGCCGTTCTGGTTGAGGACGCTGACACTGACATCCTGCGCCGCGGCGCCGAGGTTGAAGGCGCCGGTGGCCGCGCCGGAACTGTTCGCGGTCAGGCTGTCGCCCAGCACGGCGACCTGCTTGCCCACCAGCCCCGCCGCCTGCCCCATCTGGCTCGCCGCGGTGGAGGACTGGAGGCCGCTGACCTGGGTGTTCAGCTTGTTGATGCCGTCAACGGTGGAAATCTGCGCGAATTCGGACGCCATCTCGGACGGATTGGCCGGGTTCAGAGGGCTCTGATATTGGAGCTGCGCGGTCAGGAGCTGCAGGAAATCACTCTGCGTGAGCGAAGCCGCCGCCGAGCCAGAGCCTGACGAGGCGCTGGTGCCGCTTTTGGCGGTGGTCGAGGCCGCGACCGAGGCGGCATTCACGGCACTGGACGAGCTGGGGATGGCGAGGGATGTCATTACGATACCTGGAAGCTGGAGATGATCTGCTGGTCGATCTTGCTGGCCTGCTGCAGCACCGCGACCGAGGCGGCGTAGGTGTTCGAGCTGTCAACCAGATTGACCATCTCTTCAGCCTCGCTGACGTTCGAGCCGGTGATGTAGCCGCTGGCATCCGCATAGGGGCTGCTGGGGTCGTATTTGCGCGCCAGCGGGGCGTTGCTCTGCACCTGCGTGGCCACGCTCACGCCGAGATCCGGCGCGCCCGTTGCGCTGTCACCGGCCTCTGGCCCGGTATCGCTGGGGCCCACTGGTGCCGCCTCTAACACGGTCTCCACCGCGCGGTAGGGCTGCGTACCGGGGGCAGCGATAGAATTCACATTGGCGAGGTTGGAGGCGATCGCTCCCATGCGCATGTTCTGCGCCGTCAACGAGCTACCGACGATGCTGAATATATCGGCCATTGAAAATCCCTATGGTTTGGCGGGCGGTTCAGTTGCCGCTTGGGTTGGGGCGCAGCGCCGTGATCAGATCGGCCGTCGACTGGCGCAGAAACGTCGCGGTACCCTCCATGACTTCGCCATTCTGGGCATCCTCGATGCGCTCATCATCGAGCGAGACATCGTTGCCATTCAGCCCGACCGTCACGTCATCGCGGTATTCCGCCGTTGGCGCCGTGTCCGGGGCGGACATCTGCCCGGCGAGCGCATCGTCAAAATCGACATCGACGGCCTTGTAGTTCGGCGTGTCGGCGTTGGCGATATTGTTGGCGATGAGGTCCGCGCGATCCTGCCGGACATTCAGGACGCCGCCGTAGAAGCTGAAAAATCCGATTTGCATTGCGCTCCATGCGTCGAAGGGTTTCAGGCTGCTTGCAACATAAACGGGCGGTCCGCTACATATTTCTGGACCGATCTAACAAATGAAATTTTCTTTGCAATCATCACTCAACCTACATGACGTGCATCGCCTGAGAAGTTATGCGCTATCATAAGCTCCATATCTCAGGAACAGTTCCTATAACTATACCTGCAGAAACATATTGCCGTCAGGAGTTTTTCACGTGGCGCATCCGGTATTGCTCTCCTCCATAGTGAGCATGCGGCCTACATTGACGGGTGACGCCGCACAGCCATGGCGTTAGTTAAGGTGACCATGCCGTCTCGGCCGCCGACGGCGGACGGTACGATGTGGCTGTCGCCAAAATATTTCCATTAAATTGTTGCGGGGCGCCGCCCGTTATCGCAATCGGTACCGCGCCAACTCGAGGATATGTAGCCATATGAGCATTAATGCCGTCTTGCCCGTAGGATCAGCATTTTCTGCCGCCGGCCTGGCGCCGGCCACAGCGGCGCCCGCGGGGACGGAGAGCTTCCTGGATATGGCGAATAATGCGTTGAAGGATGTCAGCTCCGCGCAGAATACGGCGGCAACATCGGAAGCATCCTTCGCGGCCGGCGTGCCCGGCGCCACGCTGGGCAAGGCGCTTGTCGCGAGCGACCAGGCTGAGGTTGATTGGAACGCAACTGTGTCGATACGAAATGAGGCCGTGTCGGCTTATCAGTCCATCATGAACATGCAGTTCTGAGTCCATGGCGGATTGGCAGGATCAAGTCAGTCGCCTGCAGGCGCGGGCGGCGAAGCTTCCCAAGCTGGTCTGGGCGGCGGGCGGCGTGCTGCTCGTCTCGGCTGGTTTCGCCGGCTGGCTCGAGACGTCCGGTCCGCCTTATTCGGTTCTCGAGGAGGGCCTGTCCCCCGCCGACGGCGGCAAGGTCATCGCCGCATTGCAGAAACTTGGCATTCCCTATCAGCTTCAGGCGGCGGGCGATGTCATTATGGTCCCGGCACCTGAGCTCGCCCAGGCGCGGCTTCAGCTCGGCGCCCAGCAGGTACCCGGTTCGGATGCTGAAAATGCCTGGACCCAGGTTGAAAACGCACCGATGACGGCCTCCGACCTGGCGCAGACAACCATGGCGAGCCAGGCGCTCGAACAGTCGCTACAGCAGTCGATCGAGGCGATGGACGGCATCAAGAGCGCCCAGGTGTTCCTGGCGTTGCCGCCGGATACACCCTTTCTGGCGGACCAGCCCAAGCCGTCGGCCTCCGTGATCATCGGCGCCACTGATGGCACGGCGCAGGCCCAGGGGGCGGCGATCGCCAATATGGTCGCCGGTGCCGTGCCGGGGCTGAATGCCGGGCAGGTAACGGTGGAGACCACCGCCGGCGTGGCCGTCTATCCGCCGAGCGCTGCCAGCTCCACCGGGGTGCAGCTGGCCACCGCGACGGATGTCGAGGATGCCGCCACGGCGCGCATCGCCGATCTGCTGACGCCGCTCGTCGGGGCGGGAAATTTCCGCATGGGCGTCACCGCGGATATTGATTTCACCCAGGTCCACACGCACGAAACCAGCTATGGGCCGGGCCATATCGTCGCCCACCAGCTCAGCGACACCTCCTCACAGACGGGCAGCCAGGCGGCCGACCTGGGCATTCCAGGGGCCCTGTCGAATGAGCCGCCGGCGGCAAGCACGGCCAATCCGGCACCGGTGCCGTCCCAGGCTCAGGCCGGGCAGCAAGGGGCCGTCCAAAATGGCTCGCAAGCTTCCGCGCCGGCCGAGCCGCGGCAATCGAGCAGCCGCCAGGACCAGACCTATGTGAATGATGAAAGCGAGAGTGATATCACCAAGCCAGACTGGACGGTGAAATCACTGGCGGTTTCCGTGATCCTCAACAAGGCGGCCCTGGGCAGCGTGACCACGGCGCAGGTGCAGAGCGCGGTGGCCGGGGCGTTCTCCTACCCTTCGGTGAATGTCAGCGTGCTGGCAGCGCCTTTCCAGAAGCAGAGCGTGCCTTCGACGGGGCTGTTTTTCGGCGAATCCGCCGGTGACCTGGCCCATACGGCTCTTGAGCTGATGGCCGCGGCTTTCATCCTGTTCGGCATCGCCATGCCGCTCAGCCGCCGCCTTGCCGCTGTTAATATTCAAGACATATTGCTGCCGCCGCTGCCACCGCCACCGCCGCCGCAGCAACCGGTCCCCGTCTTCACTACGCCGCGCGCGGCACTGCCGCCGGCGCGCGACGTCACCCCACTGCGCGAGCAGGTGCAAGAGAATGCCAGCGGCGTCGCCCGGCTGCTCCAGGGCTGGGTCGATGAGACGGACGGTCAGGCACAGACATGAGCGAAGCCGCTGTAAAGAATGATTCCGTCGGCCGGTCCAAGACCAATGCCGTATCGATGGCGGCCCTGTCCGGGGCCGAGCGGGCCGCTGTCGTGCTGCAAGAGCTGGGCGAGGATGTCGCAGCCGCCGTGTTCCGCGAAATGGACGAGGCCGCGGTGACGCGCATTTCGGCGGCCATGGCCTCGATGAAACCGCCACCGTTGGCATTACGCGACGAGGTGCTGAATCATTTTTCATCAGACATGATCTCGTACGGCCTGTCCGGCGACAGCATGCAATTCCTCAACCGGGTTCTGACTGCGGCCCTGGGTGAATCGCAGGCGCGCGAGATCCTGCGCCGGCTGTCCAAGAGCGACCCGAACCGCAGCTTCCGGCTGCCGCACAATGCCGACCCGCGCACCCTGGCGGTGCAGATGGAGCGCGAGCGCCCGCAAACCATCGCCTTGCTCCTCGCCTACATTCCGCAGGATATCGCCGCCGACATGCTGACCTATCTGCCTGAGGCCCTGGCAACGGAAGCCCTCTACCGCTTCTCGATCCTCGATGTGGTGTCGCCCAACGCGGTGCATGAGCTGCAGAACATGATCGATGAGCTGATGAGTGCGGCGGCACTTGGCGGCCGGCGCGTCAGCAATCTCGGCGGCGCCAAGCAGACCGCCGACATACTCAATCATCTGCGCTCCGACTTCATGGATTCCGTGCTGGTGAGTATCGACGACAGGGACAATCCCACGGCCGAGAAGATCAGGGAGAATCTGTTCACCTTCGCCGATCTCAACAGGATTCCGGAGCGCTCGCTGCGCCTGCTGCTGCGCGAGGTGCCGAACGAGCTGCTCGGCCCCGCGCTGCGACTGGCCGACAAGGGGCTCAAGGACCGGTTCTTCGCCAACGTTTCCGCCCGGCAGAAGGAACTCCTCAACGAGGAGCTGGTCAGCGGGCCGGTTATGCGCCGGGCCGATGTGCTGGCGGCGCAAGGGGAGATCGTGGCGATCGCGCTGCGTCTGTCCGCCGAGGGCAAGATTTCCGTCAATGCAACGGAGGAGATGATCTGATGGCCGCGGCACTTCCCCCCGTCACCCCGTCCCCTGCCCCGTCGCCCGCCACTAACGCGCCGCCGGCCCAAAGCACGAGCGCCGAGGGCTGGGCCAGCGCAATGTCGGCGGCGCAGCAGGCCGAAGCGCCGCGGGCACCAGCCCGCGCCGGCAATGCCACGGCCGATGCGCCGGCCAATGCCGTGACGGCGGATAGCAGCGCGGCCGGGAACAGTTCCGCACCGGCGCAACATAAACACCAGGCGGCTTCCGGTGACGGGACCGCCGCGGCCGGAAACAGTTCCACACCTGCCGCGGCCGACAGCGCAGCGGCACAGCATAAGCACCAGGAGACTTCCGATGACGGGAGCGCCACCTCGCTCGCCGCGCTGATGCTGGGCTTTGCCGGTGCCGCGGAGGCCCAGACCACGCCGGCGCCAGCCAAGGCAGATGGCAGCAGCGGCAAAGTTTCAGCCGCCGCGGCAGCACCGAATCGCGGACATGCGGCGCATGGCGCCGGGACCGCCATGCCCGGTGACGCCACGAAAGACGTGAAGGCCGTGGATATTTCCGCCAGTGGGGCTGCTGACGCCACGAAATCGGCGCCGGTTTCGGCCGCGCCCAATGCGGGTGCGGCGACAAAGGGGAAGAGTGCACCGGCCGACGCCAACGCGCCCGCCGCCACAGCGGCGCAGCCGGGCGTGGTGGCGGGCAAGGCGCTTCCCGCCCCCGCCACGGCGCAGGTAAACGTGCCCGCCACCGCCACGCCGGCGGCGGTTTCCGTCCCCGTGAATGGCCAGGCCGTCGCCGCTCCTGCCGCTGAAGCGGTGGCCGCGAAGACCGGTTCCGGCACCATCCAACCCGCCCATGCGCCGGCCGGCTTGGTCGCGGCCGCGGCCGCGAAGGGGCAAGTTACGGCGCAGCTGCCCCAGAGCCAGGTCCAGAGCGTGGCCCAAGGCGCTGGCACGGCGGCGATGCCTCAGCCTACCGCCACTGTCGCCGCGCACGGAACAGTTTCTCTGCCCAAATCGGTGGATAGCGTGGTGCCAACCACGCCATCATTTACGGCCCCGGCCACATCATTGGCGCCGTCAGCCCTGGCCGCGACTGTCACCGCCCTGCAGAAAGGCGGGCAGAACAGCGCCATCATCCGGCTCGACCCGCCGGATCTCGGCAGCCTCTCGGTGCATTTGTCCCTGGCCCAGTCAGGGGCGGTGAACGTGTCTTTCATCCCCACCACGCCCCAGGCGGCGCAATTGCTGCATGCAGGCATGGATGGTTTCCGCCAGTCAATGACATCCGCCGGGCTAACGCTCGGCCAAGCCGAAGTGAGCGGCGGAGGCGGGCAGAATCCCGGCCAGGGCCAGCAGGGCAGCCAGGGTTGGTTCGCCGATAGCGGCCGGAGCCTACCGGCGGCCTCTTCCTCTGAAGCCATACCGAATGCAGGAGTCCGCGCCTATGCTTGAGGGTCTGGCAGACGGCAGGATCGACCTGCTCAGCCTCAACCGCGCGACGGATGATCAATGGTAAGTGACCATGGAGCGGCTGACCGAAAGCGTGCCGCTACTGATTTGTGTCCCCTGTCGCGCGCCGCGGTGCCTATTTCGGTTGTCAACCGCAGGAAGGTCGGACCGGTTCTGCCCTTCCTGATGTTCCCCGAAACCATCGCCTCGTCCGTCGGCTTGGATTTATTCCGGACCAATTTCGGCCGGTATGACGGTCATGTTTCCTGTCGGGTCAAGCCCGACATCAGCACTATGGAGAGCCCCGCATGAGCGACAATGATGACCTGTCCGCCGGCATTGGCGGCAGCAGCAGCAAGATCGAGTTGGAGCGGCTGGTGAATGCACCAGGGACAACGCCAGCAATCGGCAGCCGGAATATTCTCGACCGCGTGCAGGTGGCGATGTCGGTAGAGCTGGGGCGGACGAACATCTCGGTGAGAGATATGCGCACGATCCATCATGGCCAGGTCATCGCGCTGGACCAGATGGTGGGCGAGCCGCTGACGCTTTATGCCAACGGCCACAAGATCGCTTTTGGCGAAGTCGTCGCCGTGCAGGGGGGCGAGCGCTACGGCATTCGCGTCACCAGCCTCGCCGATGAGGTGGAGCATCACGCGGCCGAGGTCGCTTGAGCTATAACGGCATCAATACCGGCGCCTGGCTCGCCTTTGCCGAGCTCGCCGGGCCCATTCTGCTGGTGCTGCTGATCATCGGTGTCGCCGCGGGCATTTTGCAGACGGCAACACAAATTCGCGAGGCTTCCGTGCCCTTCGTGTTGAAACTGGCCGGGGTCGCGGTGGTGACGACTGCCGCCGGGCCGATGATGATGGGCGGTATTGAAGCCTACGCGACACGCTTGATGCTGGCTATTCCGGGACTGATCCATGGCTGAGGCTGCCGCGCGACCACCTATGTCACCCTTGAGCGCGCGTCAGCTATCTGGGCCGGTCCTGATTCTTCTGGTCCTCGTGATGCTGGTGGTGCCGCTGCCGCCGGCCGCGATTTCCTTCCTCTTCGCGGTCAACATCTCGGCCGGTCTCGTCATCCTGGGCGTCAGCCTCTATATTGGCTCGCCGGCGGAATTCTCGGCATTTCCCTCGATCCTGCTCGCCACGACATTGATGCGCCTGGCGCTGAACGTGGCGACAGCGCGCGCGATTCTGCTCAAAGGCTATACCGGGCCGGGCGCGGCCGGGCATGTTATCGAAGCATTCGGGCAGTTTGCCGTCGGCGGGAATTACGTCGTGGGCGGCATCATCTTTGCCATCCTCATCATCATCAACTTCGTCGTCGTCACCAAGGGCGCCAGCCGCGTCGCCGAGGTCTCCGCGCGCTTCATGCTGGACTCACTGCCTGGCAGGCAGATGGCGATTGATGCCGAAATCAACGCCGGCATATTGAGCCCGCAAGCGGCGGAGCGGCGCCGCGAGATGCTGCGCCGTGAGGCGGATTTTTTCGGCGCCATGGACGGCGCCTCCAAATTTGTCCGCGGCGACGTCGTCGCGGCGATGATCATTCTCGTCGTCAACATGATTGGCGGACTGATCATCGGCACGTTGCAGGCCGGCCTGCCGCTGGCCGACGCGGCGCGCACCTACACGCTGCTGACGGTTGGCGACGGCCTCGCCGCGCAGATCCCGTCCCTGACGATTTCCGTCGCGGCAGGGCTTGTCGTCACCCGCGTCGCCACGGGCGAGGATATCGGCAATCAGATCACCTCTCAGCTGTCGAAATATCCGCAGGCGCTGTTCCTGGGTGCCGGGATTACGGCGGCGATCGGGCTGATGCCGGGAATGGCGCATTTCCCCTTCCTGTTTCTGGGCGGCCTGCTGGGCATGGCGGGCTGGCGCCTCTCCCGCGCCAAGGAAGCGGCCCCGGCCGCCGAAGACGCAACGAAAGCCGCGGCCGGCAAGGCTGGCGGCGGCGTTGACACCAAGATGGATACGCTGACCGACGTCACCGGCGTCGACCCGCTGGGCATGGTTATCGGCTTCGGGTTGGCCCCGCTCGTCGGCACGGGCGAGGGCCGGCTGTTGAACCGCCTTACCTCCGTCAGGCAGCGTTATGGGCGGGCCATGGGGTTTCTGATTCCCGCTGTGCATATCAGGGATTCCAGCGATCTGCCGCCGCATGGATATCGCTTCACGCTGCGCGGCGCCGCTATTGGCGGCGGCGAGTCATACCCGAATCAGTGGCTGGCGATCGAGGGGGCTTATGTCACCGAAAAGCTTACCGCCGGGCGGCAGGTGAAAGACCCCGCCTTCGGCCAGCCCGCCGTCTGGATACAGCAGCAATCAATCCCGTTGGCCGAGGAGCTGGGCTATACTGTGGTCGATGCGCCGAGCGCAATTGCCACGCATTTCGCCGAGGTGCTGAAGAAACACGGCGCGGAACTGCTCGGCCGCCCGCAGGTGGAAGGGCTGATGCAGAAGCTGGCGGATACCACGCCGCGCCTGGCCGAGGATCTGCGCACGAATCTCTCCGTCGGCGTCATCCGCCAGGTGTTGCAGGCCATGCTGTCCGAAGAGGTGCCAATCCGCGATTTCGAGCGCATCGCCGAGGCTTTGGTCGAGGCGGCGGATACGGGCGTAAAGGATGTCGAGCGCCTGCTCGCCGCGGTGCGCCTCAGGCTTGGCCGCTTCATCGTCACCCAGGCCGTCGGCAATGAATCCAGCATCAAGGTGGCCGTGCTGCAGCCCCGGCTGGAGGAGCTCGTGGCGAAATCGCTCAAGGCCGGCAAGGATACCGGCACCGGCGGCGAGATTGAGGCCGAAACGGTTACGCATCTGCGCAACGCAGTGGAGCATGCGGCGAAGAGCATGAAGGCAAAAGGAGTGCGCCCGGTTCTGGTCGTGCAGGCCGGACTGCGCCGGGCGATCGCCAAGGCGGTGGCTGGTCTGATTCCGGTCCTCTCGCTCGACGAGGTGCCGGACTCCATGCCCCTGCAAGTGGTGCAGACGGCCGAGCCGGCGGCCGCTCATGGGTGACATCGCCGCGCCTGCTCAGGCCATGATGGCCAGACATTATGGCACCTGGATCAAGCGCACCGCTATGCTGCTCAAATCCAGAATGCCTTGGGCTGACCTCGATGATCTGCTGCAATGGGGGGCCTTGGGCATGCTCGAGGCCCAGGCGCGGTTCCGTGTCGAGCATGGGGTGACCTTTGAGGTCTTTGCCTTCCGCCGCATCCGCGGCGCCATGATTGACGGCATCCGCCGCGGCTACAGCTTCCGTCGCAGCGAGGTTATCCTCGACGACGAAACCGTTGATAATGCCGCGCAGCATGGTGGATCCCTTCCCGAGGATCCATTCGAGATCTTAACGCGCACCGAGACGCGTGACGTGCTGGTCAGCGCCCTGAAGGATTTACCGGCGGAAGAATACCGCATCCTGGCCCTCCATTTCTACGACGACATGAACAACCGGGAGATCGCGGAAATTCTTGGCGTGAGCGAGGGATATGCGTCAAAGCTGCGCCAGCGCGCATTATTGAGCCTGAAGGCTCACGTACAAGGGAAGCTTGAAGGAGTGGCCATGACATGACGAACCTGATCGGACTTATTTGTGGCCTTGCCGTCGTCATCCTCGGCAGTATGTCGGATGGCGATCCCATATCGTCGCTGTTCAGCCTGACCGCCGTGATCATCGTGATGGGCGGCACGCTTGCGGCGCTGCTCACGCAATTCGGCCTGAGCGGGGTTATCGCGTCATTCAAGGCGACAAGCTGGCTGATCAAGCCGCGCGAGGTGGACATCCACAAATATATCGACCAGATCGCCGAATGGACCGCGGTGGCCAGAACGCAAAGCAACCTCGCGCTTGAATCCGTTATCGAAACCATTTCAGACCCGCTGCTGGTATGCGGGCTGCAAATGTTCGTCGATAACAAGGATCCCGAGGAAGTGCATAAGAATTTGATGGTCGTTGCCGAGCAATTTAACGAGCAGGACCGGGTGCCGGGCGAATTCTGGGAAGCGGCCGGTGGATATGCGCCGACCATCGGCGTGATGGGCGCCGTACTCGGGCTGATCCATGTCATGCTGATGCTTAATCATCCCGATCTTCTGGGCGCCGGCATCGCCACCGCCTTTGTCGCAACGATCTATGGTGTCGGCGGCGCGAATCTGTTCTTCCTGCCGCTTGGCAACCGTCTCGCCAAGATCGCGGAAGAGGCTGAGCATACGCGCCATGTTATGGTCGTCGGGCTGGTGCTCATGACGCAGCAGAAATCGGGTGCGGCGATCCGCAGTGAGCTTGCCGTTTACCTCAACGGCAAGGACCGACCCAAGAATGCCACGGCGAATGACACCGTCGGGGCAGGCATGGAGCAGGCGGCCTGATCATGCCGGAGTCATTTAATTCCGCAACGCCAGGAAAGAAGAAGCCAAAGCAAAAGCCGGGCCATGAACGCTGGGTGATCAGCTATGCCGATCTGCTGACGCTGCTCCTGGCGCTGTTCGTCGTCCTCTACGCCTCCTCGCACCACGACCAGCATAAATTGGATCAGGCCGCGAGCGGCTTTGTGTCGGCATTCCACGGTACGCCTGTTCCGATCATTCTAGACTCTTCGGGCGATCGCGGCGTCATGCAGAACCACCCATCGCCAGTCCCGATACCAAAACCCTCCCCGGCATCGGCGGATACACCTGTGCCCAGGCAGATGATTTATCAAATGTCGGAGGAGATTCTATCCCTGGAGAAAGTCCGGCAGCAATTGACGAAGGTGCTGCAGCCGCTGGTGACAAAAAATGAGGTTGCGATCCAGAGCCAGCCTTTGACTTTGACGATTTAGCTCAACGCCTCGGTTTTGTACCAGTCGGGCCAGGCTCAGCTCATGCCGGCTGCCATACAGCTGCTCAAGCAGGTCGGTGCCGGCCTCACCGGGCTTCCCGCGCCATTCATGGTGATCGTCCAGGGCTACACGGACGATCAGCCGATCAATTCCGCCGCATTTGCCTCGAACTGGTCCTTGTCCGCCGAACGCTCGGTCAGCGTGGTGGAACTGTTCCAGCAGGTGGGGGTGAGCGGCAACCAGATGGCCGCGCAAGGCTTTGGCGAGTTTGCTCCCATAGCGCCAAACACGACGCCTGCCGGGCGTGCCGCAAATCGCCGTGTGGTGATCGTCATTCACGCCCAGGACCCCAGCGCAAAATAGGAGAGAACGGATGGTAACGAAGCCCAGCCGGCCGGCAAATGCCGGAAGGTCAACCTTGTTGAAGCCTGGTATCATCGTCCTCGCCGTGACATGCTATTGGGCTGCGGAAAACCGGCCTGGAATGTTCGACGTCGCAACAAGCGGCATCTGGCTGATGAGCGCGCTGGTGGTGGGGCTTGTCGCCTACGCCGTCATCGCTGTGGCGATGCCGGCCAGCGCGATCATGGCTGCCTATGCCCGCCGTACGGCACAGCAAATCCAGCGTTCGAACAGCAATGATGCAGCCGGGCAGTAGCAATGGGATTTAGGCGGGTCGACTTAGAACCAAAGCCGGTTGCGCCCGCGCAAGACATCGCAGCAGCGGCCCGGATGGAGGAAGAGATTGCCCGCCGCGTGCGCGACGAGGTCAACCGGATCCGCGCGAAGGTGGAGGCCGAGGCCCAGCTCCGCGGCGAGGCAGATGGCCGGGCCAAGCTGGTTCCGGAACATACGGCCCTGGCGTCCGCGCTGATGGTCCTGAAGGAAACGGCGGGACAACTCGCCGCCCCCCTGGCGGGCAAAGAGGCTGACCTGGCCGATCTTGTGACGGAACTTGCCTTCATTCTCGCCCGTCACGTGATCGGGGTGGAAGTGTCCGTTCGGCCGGAGAGCCTGCATGCGCTGGTCAGCAAGGTCATTGCCGAGGCCGCGGCCGAAAAAGGACCACGGCAATGCCTGATCCTGCGCCTCAATCCGGATGACTATCACTATCTCCGCCCCTTGATTGCGGAAGAGACCGCCACGCTTGAGGCGAGCGATACGATCGCCCGCGGCGGCGCCGTCGTGGAAATCGTCACGCCGGAGGGAGATCCGGTCAATAAGGTTGAATGGGATGCGACCATTCGCAGCCGGATGGAGACCGTGCGGGAAGCTTTGACCCTCGCCGCGGATGGCTCGGGTATGATGAAATGACGGTCACGATGGATCATATCCGGCAGTTGGCGTCGGAGCGGGTGCGTCAGGCAATGTCGGTTAATCCGATCCGCCGTTATGGACGGATCGTGCGCTCGAGCGGCGAGGTGCTGCATGTCAGCGGCATCCGCGCCCCCATCGGCTCGCGCTGCCTGATCGAAGCGGATGGCGCCATCGACCTGCCGGCCGAAGTCGTCGGTTTTGAGGAAAACGGGCTTCTGGTCATGCCCGAGCAGGGCACGCGCGGGGTCATACGCGGCGCCCGTATTCATGTGGATCCGAAAACGACGGCGCCGCTCGTGGGGGACGCCATGCTGGGGCGTGTCCTGGATGCGCGCGGCGCGCCCCTGGACGGTTTGCCACCGCCGGATCTCATCTCCCACTGGCCGCTGCTGGGCGTGCCGATCAATCCAATGGAGCGCACGCGCATTGAACGCGTGTTTGATGTCGGCGTTTCGGCGATCAACGCCTTGACGACCATGGGCCGTGGCATGCGGATGGGGTTGTTCGCGGGCAGCGGCGTGGGCAAGACGACGCTTCTCGGCATGATGGCGCGGCACGCCGAAGCGGACGTCGTTGTCGTCGGCATGATCGGCGAACGAGGCCGGGAAATCCGTGAATTCATCGAGGATCATCTCGGCGAGGCGCGGGGGCGGACGGTGGTTGTCGCCTCCCCGGCTGATGACACGCCGCTGGGCCGGGCGCATGGCGCCTACCGCGCGGCTGGCATCGCCGAATATTTCCGCGCCCAGGGCAAGCATGTTCTGCTGCTCGTCGACTCCCTCACCCGCCTGGCCATGGCGTTGCGCGAAATCGGTCTCGCCGCAGGCGAGCCGCCGGCGACGAAGGGCTATCCGCCTTCCGTGTTCGGCGCGCTCTCGGCCTATGTCGAGCGCGCCGGCAATGGCTCATCTTCGCAGGGCTCGATTACGGCGATCTACACGGTGCTGGTCGAAGGCGACGACCATGTCGCGGACCCGGTGGCGGATGCCGCCCGCTCGGTGCTGGATGGGCATGTCGTGCTCTCGCGCACTCTGGCCGAGGCGGCAATGTATCCGCCGATCAATATCGCGGCGTCATTATCCCGGCCGATGCCAAGCCTCGTTTCGCCGGAGCATCTCAAACTCGCGGCGCGTTTTCGCGCGCTGTGGACACGGCGGGCTGAGAAGCAGGATATTATCGATCTCGGCGCCTACGCGCCGGGCCGCGATCCCGTGCTTGACGAGGCGATCCGCCGCGCCCCGGCGATGGAGGGCGTCGTGCGCCAGGGGGCGCATGATGCCTGCTCGGTGGCGCACAGCCTCGCCGCCCTCGCAGCGGCGCTCACAGAATGAAACCGGACCTGCTCGCCAAGCTCGATATTCTCGCCGCGGCGCAAGAGGCGAAGATCCTGGAGGCCATCCGGAAAGGCAATGGCGCGGTCAAGCAGGCTGAACAGCAGCGCGGCATATTGAGCGCCTACAGGGCGCGGCTGGCCGAAAGCTGGCAAAATGGCGCGGTGGTGACCGCGGGCCAAGCCCGCAGGTGCGGCTATTATGCTAGCGCCAGCCTGAAGGCCGAAGAGCAGATCAGCCAGACGGAAGCGAAAGCCGCGGAAACTCTGGAGGCAAATCTCGCCGCTTTGAACCTGGTGCAGGCGAAAAGAAAAAACCTGAAGACTGCGATCACGAAAGTAGAAATAGAAAGCGAGCGCGTTCTAGAAAGACGCCAGGAACGTGAAATGCCGCCGCGCCGCAATACGCCCTGAAGGAAGCCTGATATGGATTTGTCGTTCTATTCGAATTTCGGAAACAGCCTGACCAATCAGGAGAACCAGATCAACACCCTGCAGGGTGAGATCTCAACCGGCCTGGCGGTGCAGACGCCGGATCAGAATCCGGCGGCTTTTGAAACCGCGACGCTCGGCGCCGACCAGATCGACGCGCTCGGGACCGAAAACACCACGCAGGCAACGATCCAGACGCAGCTTGGCAGCGTGAACGACGCCTACACCTCCGTGGACAGCCTGCTCAATAATGTGCAGTCCCTCGTTGAAGGCGCGCTCAACGGCACCACCAGCACCGAGAATATGAGGGCCCTGGCGGTACAGGTTCAATCCGCGCAGCAGCAGCTCGCCTCGATCGGCAATACCACCTCTCCGAACGGCACCTATCTGTTCGGCGGCTCGCGCGGCAATCTGGCGCCCTTCCAGCAGGATTCTGCCACCGGCGCCACGGTGTATATGGGCGATGGCGGTGCGAGCCAGGCCTTCATCACACCGAATTCGACAGCCTCGACAATTGCCAATGGCGATGTGTTCGTCTCGGGGCTTGAGGGCGACGGCATTTCGAGCATTACGGCTGCCACGACCAATACCGGCACAGGCCAGATCCTCTCCAAGGGCGTGGTGAATGCGGTTCAGGCAAACGCATTCCAGCAAGGCAATGCCAACGTCACGGTGACCATCGGCACGGATCCGGTAACGCAACAGACCGACTACACCGCCACCATGGGCGGGGTCACCCTGGCCACCGCCGATCTGACGGGTCAGACCACTTCGCTTCAGGTCGAAGGTTCCGAATATGAGATCCAGGGCACGCCCGCTTCTGGCGATAGTTTCACCATCGCCCCGGCCCGGCCGCAGACGTCATTTCAACTGCTGCAGAATATCTATAACGCCTTGACCAGCACAGGCAGCACGGCGGCCCAGGTGGCGCAGACCAACCAGGTGCTCAACCAAAGCCTGGCCGGGCTCGCGCAGTACCAGCAGAATTTCGTCACCGCCCAGGCGCAAAATGGCGTGACGCTGCAGGCAATCCAGAATGCCTCGACCAGCAACACCAACCAGTCCAACCAGATTCAGCAGAACGATCAGAACGCCACCGCGGTGAACATGCCGACGGCCCTCACCGCGCTCGACCAGACCCTTACCGCAGTGCAGGCGGCGATGAAGAGTTTCGGCGACGCCCAAAATCTGAGCCTCTTCCAGTACATCTAAGGAACCACCTGCTTGTCTAAAGTGATATTTATCGTCGGCTATTATCGCAGCGGCACGTCTGGTCTTTCCGGGGCGCTGAAAAAACTCGGCGTGGAAATCCATAGCGAGGCTGCCGCTAACGAGCATAATCCTTTGGGATTCTATGAAGTCCCTGAACTGATCGGTTTCGATGTTGATCTTCTGACCTGCCTCGGCGCGGAATGGACGGATGTCAGGGCGCTTGCCGGCGGGCTGGCTCGAACGTGCCGATGTGGCCAGTTTCACCACCCGGCTGGATGATATGCTGCGCCGGCGCTTTCCCGACCCAGACAAGGTCTGGGCGGTCAAGCACCCGCATCTGTGCCACCTCCTGCCGATTTACGAGCGGGCGGTCAGGCTGGCCGGGCATCAGCCGCATGTCATCCATATTTTCCGCGACCCGGCCACCTCCGCCGCCAGCCAGAAGCTCAAGAACGGGCTGTCGCGCGCGCATGCGTTGCTGCTGTGGCTCTCTTATGCCACGGCGGCGGAGCAAAATGCCCGCCACCTCCCGCGCAGCTGGCTGACCTATGGCGAACTTCTCGCCCATCCGGCGGAACAATTCCGCAAGATCGAAGCCGAGCTGAACATTCCCATCACCACCATGTCGCGCAACGGCATGGCCGAGGCTTGCGCCTATTTGACAGGCGAATTGAACCGCAGCACGCCGCTGCCGCAGGATGGGATCTACAAGCCCCTGGACGAGCTGGTGGCACGCGTCTGGGGCGCGATCGAGGCGGGGGATCATCGGCCGGAATTATGGGACGGGTTCCGCGCCGAGACGGCCGATATGGCAGGTTTTCTCGAAGAGATCAGCGAGAGCCGCGCCCGGTCACTGCCGGGCTTCGCCGCCTCTGTGCTGCTGGCCGGCGCGCCCGCCGCCAATCCGGCCAAGAACCCGCTGCGCCCGGCCGAGCGGCTCGATGACGGCACGCGCAAGCGGCTGGAGGTGCTCACCGCCGGGGGCGAAGGGCTGGCGAAGGTCGCCGTTGTCATCGCCGCCCCGACCGGCCGCGCGCCAAATATCACGGAAACATTAGAAACGCTCAAAGGCCAGTGGCACCAGCCGGCGGCGATCAGGATCGTCTCCGCCGACGAGGTGGCGATTGAGGGCATCGAGGTCATCCGCGCCGCCAGCGGGGTGCCGGCGGCGCTTTGGCCAGCGCTGAACAGCCTGGCGGCGGAACATGATTACGTCGCCGTGCTGAATGCCGGCGACAGGCTCGACCCGGATGCCTGCCTGCGCTTTGCCATGGCTTCTGAAAACGCCACCGCGGACATGATCTATTGCGATGAGATCGTGCCGCGCGACGGCGATGCCTGGGTGCGCTACAAGCCGGGCTGGGATGTCACCCGCTTGCGCCAATGTGCCTATCTCGGCGACTGGGTGTGGTATCGCGGCGAGACCCTTCGCCGCCTGGGCGGGTTCGATGCGTCGTTCGCGGGGGCGGAAGAATACGAGCTGCAGCTGCGCCTTAGCGAAACGCCGCATCATGTCGTGCGTCTGGCCGAAGCCCTCTTCATGCGCGGCGTTGCCAGCCGGCGCGACGATGTGAGCCCCGCGATTTTCGGCGCCAAGGCCTTGGAAGCGGTGCGACTTCATCTGGACCGCATGGGCATGCCGGCGGAGGTGGAAAAGCGGCAATTCCTCGGCCTCTTCCACCATGGCCGTTCGGTCGAGGATCCCGGCACCTCCTACATCCTGCTCTGCGATGGCGCCGATGTCGCGACGGTGAACCGGTGGCTGACAGTCCTGCTGAGCGAGTCCGTGTTGAGCGGGCCGATCATTCTGACCGGTGCCGCGCTGCAGGCGCAGGTCGAGACATACCTGACCCAGATCATTTCCAAATCGGACGAACTCGAAGGCAAGGTCCTCGCGATTGCGCCAGCACCCGGCCGCAGCGGTGCCGAGGCCCTGCGCCTGGCGCTGGCGCTGGTGAAAACGACGCATGTCGCGATCATCGATGTCCGCAGCCAGCCCGCCATGCCCAACTGGCTGGGGCAGCTGCGCGCCCGCCTGAGCGATCCCGGTGTCGCCATGGTCGGCGCCAAGGCGCTGCTGCCCCTGCCGCCGAATCACAAGCTGCAGGTCATCCAGGGGCCGATCGTCCTCGGTGCGGCAACGCGCCTCGGCGCCACGCATTTTTCGGATTTGCCCGGCCCGGGCGGGTGGCTCCTGGTCGATCAGGAGGCGAGCGCCATCACCCCCCCTGCCCTGCTCGCCCGCACCGAGAGTTTGCAGGCCTGTGAATTCGCAGGCCTGAACGGCGATGATTTCTGGATCGATGTCTGCGCGCAGCTTCGCGGCCGCGGCGCGCGCCTCGTCTGGACGCCCGATGTCAGCTTCACCGGCGTAGCGGATGCCATCGCGCCGGACGCTTCTCTGTGGCACGGCAATGATCACTACCACCACCCCGCCCTCGCGCTGCAGGGCGACCTGCTGGTGCCCGAGGCACGGCAGGGCTTGATCCCGAGCTACCCCGCCGACCCCGATTCCGTGCTGTTCACGGGTGCGACCGACCATGCGGCCGGCATCATGGGCGCGGCCCGCGCCTGCCGCGCCAACGGCATGCTGGAGGCGACATGGGCGGCCGAGCCGGTCACCCCAGCTGAGCTGCGCCGCCGGGCGCCATCCATGTGGGTGCGCGTCAATCCGCAAGCCGCCGCGCCCGCTGGCAGCCTGCCCTTCACCGCGCTCTTTTCCGCCCCCCCGCAGGCGGATGCGGCGGCGGCACTCGGCCAGGCGGAGAGCATCTATGCCACATCCCCCAACCTGCAGGCGCAGCTTAAAAAACTTGCAGCGCCCGGCAAGAAAATCCAGCTCTGGCGCCCGGCGCTGACCCGCTCCGTCTGGGAAACGCTGGAAGCCGGCACGGGCCTGAACACGCGCCCGCGCGTGCTCTGGTTTGACGAGGGCAACACGCCGCCCTGGTTCCTCGATCTCATGAACGAGACCGTGAATGAGCTTGCCTGGATCGCTGTCGAACGGCCGGGCAGCACCTATGCCGGCGCCATTTCCAGACTGAAACATCCTGGCGACGAACAAGGCTGGGCCCGCGACCTCGCCGCCTTCGCGCCGCAGATCCTGGTCCGCCCTGCGGGCAGCGATGCCGGCGCGGACCAGTATTATACGCTCCTCGCCGCCGCCGCCGGGGCGCATATACTGGTCGACAAGCGGCTCGACACGCCGGACATGCTGAAGGCCGTGCGCCTGCCCAATATCGCCGCTCCCTGGAAACAGGCACTGGCCGATGCGGTGGGCGACCTGAAGCGGACATTGGAGGCCGGGAAGCAGGCCAGGGCGGCTGTGCTGTCGATGCCCTCGGTCGAGGATGTCCCGCCCCCCTGGGCGCCTGCCGGGCGCGCGGCAGGCGCTGGCAAGCTGCTGCAACCGGCGGCGGAATGAGCGGCACGGGCTTTTTCGCGGGCAGCATGAAAACAACATTGTTGTTGCTGGTCGCGGCTGGCCTGCCCGCCATGGCGCAGGCCGCTGCCGCGCCGCAAGACCCGGCCCAGGTGAGTGCTGCCGTGCAACGCGCGGCACTCGCCATCGCGCCGCCGAATTCCAATATCGTTGTCGGGCCGGTCAACGGCGCCCAGTACATGCAGGCCTGTCAGGGGCCGCTCAATGTGCTGATCAGCGGCCAGGCGCCCTATGAGCAGGCCGCGGTGCATTGCCCCAATCCGGCCTGGGTTCTGTATCTCACGGTCAATGTCGCACAGAGCCAGATGGTCGAAGTCGCCGCCGGGCCGATTGCCGCCGGTCAGGCGATCGGCCCTGGCGATATTAAGCTTGAAGCCAAACCCGTTGCCCTGTTTGCCGGGCGCCAGGTCTATTACAATGCCGCGCAGCTGGTCGGGGCCGATGCCAGCATGTCCCTGTCCAAGGGCATGATCATCACTGGAGACGATGTTTCCGAGCCCGTCATCGTCACGGCGGGACAAACCACCTCCGTGGAGGTGATCAGCGGCGGCGTGCAGGTTTCCATCGATGCGGTCGCCAGCGAAACAGGCCGCATCGGCGATACCGTCCTGTTCACCAACCCTTCGAGCGGCCGGCGCTTCTCCGCCACGATCACGGCGGACGGCCCGGTCGTTAAGATAACACCATAAATAAGTTTACTACCACGGAACGGGCGGGCGGGCCGCCCGTTCCGCATTCGTTTTGCGCACTGACGATGCCGGAATAATTTTAAAAAAACCACAAAGTGCACAAATGTTAGAGAAAGGCCGCCGCCGCAGGAAATCTTTTTCCGCCCCCTCCGACTAAACAGTTACGGCAACCGCAACCATGGAGGTATTTATGTCGGCCGTAGGTTCCATTCTGACCAACACCGGCGCTCTCGACGCGCTGAATTCGATCTCGAACACGACGACCACCACCAACAGCCTGGAAAGCCAGCTCTCCAGCGGCATGTCCATCAATTCGCCGGCCGACAATCCCGCGGGCTACATCACCGCGCAGGGCTTCACCTCGCAGCTCAACGGCCTGACCCAGGCGATCTCCAACGCCAATGAAGGCGTCTCCCTGCTGCAGACCGCCCAGGGCGCGCTGACCCAGCAGATCGGCGTCGTGCAGCAGCTGAACTCGATCGCCGTGCAGGCCGCCAACGGCACGCAGACCCCGGCGGAATCGCAGTCGCTGCAGACCGTGGCCAGCCAGCTGACCGGCCAGGTCTCGACCATCGCCAACCAGACGCAGTTCAACAACATCAACCTGCTGAATGGCACCTTCAACGGCGTGCAGCTGCAGGTCGGCGCCAATGAGGGGCAGACGATGAGCCTCTCCATCGGCAACACCGCCGCCAGCCAACATCGGCATGTATGCCGCCGGCAGTCAGGCCTATATCAAGCCGGCGGCTCCGGCTCCGGCACGCTCGGTTCGGCTGCGCGGGCGCGTTTGCATCGTCGCCGGGACGCGTGACGATCACCGGCGCCAACGGTAACGGCTCCGGCTCGGTTTACGACCACTCGAGCGCGACACGAATCCGCGGCCGCGCGTGGCCAAGGCGGTGAACGCTATTTCCGGCCACAACCGGCGTGAAGGCCCAGGCGACCAACACGGCCGACCTACACCGTGGCGGCCGGCACGGCGGACGCATCTGATGACCTTCACGCTCCAGGCCAGCGGCTGCGGCGGCGACCATTGGCAGGCCGTGTCCGTCGACGCCTCCAGCCTGTCGGAAGCCGTGTCTCAGATCAACCAGACCAGCAACAGCACCGGCATTGTCGCGTCGCAGCGCCAGCGGCTAGCTTGACCCTGACCCAGGCAGACGGACAGAACATCAGTTCACGCGCCGTGGGACACGGCCGCCAGCGGCGGTACTGTCGCGTCAGAAGAGCGGCGCCACGCCGTCGCAGCCAGACCTACTATCCAGCAGGGCCAGGTGCAGCTCCAGTCCAGCGGCGCCTTCACTGTTGGCCAATGGCGCTGATATCGGCTGACGGCTGCCACCTCGCTGAGCTCGCTCGCGAACATCAACGTCAGCACCACCGCTGGCGCCAATCAGGCGATCAACGTCATCAAATACGCCCTGCAGGCGTCTGAACAACCAGGGCGGCCAGCTTGGCGCGGTGCAGCAGAGCCTCACCGCCAACATCAACAACATGACCACCGCCAGCCAGAACGTGACCACGGCGCTGGGCGTGGTGCAGGATGCCAACATCCCGCAGGTCAGCAACCAGCTGACCGAGGCCGCAGATCCAGGCGCAGTCCGGCGTGGCCGCGCTGAAATCCTCGACCCAGCTGCAGCAGTCCTACCTCTCGCTGCTGCCGTAATCGCTACCGGCGGGCCGGGGCTTCATGCCCCGGCCCGTTGCCGCTTATATGTTTGATCATTTTCAGGGTGCCGCATGACATCTTCGGTAAGCACGCTCGGCTCAAGCCAGATCACGAGTCCAGATCCAGCAGGTCGAAACGCGCTTGCAGGCGCCCATCACCAATGCTGCAGAACGAGGTGACGACGCGACAAGGCCGACATCTCCGCCTGGGGCGCCATTTCGGGCAAGGTCTCGAGCCTCTCCAGCGCCCTGGCCGGCATCAAATCTGTCTCGACCGTGAACAACCGCGCCGTGACCAGCACCACCTCGACCGTCGCCACCGCCACGGCCGCCATCAATTCGGCGACGGGCACCTATAATCTCGCCAATGTCACCCTGGCCAAGACGCAGGAAATCTATTCCGCGCTGCAGACCAGCGCCAGCTCCACTTTGTCCGGCGGCGCCGGCTCCCTCACCTTCACCCTGAAGAGCGGCAAGACCGAGACCGTCTCCCTCGCCTCGGGCAGCCTCTCGCTCAATGCCATCGCCAAGGCCGTCAACGCCACCAAGGGCGGCGTGCAGGCGAGCGTGGTCAATTCCTCAACCGGCGCCCGGCTGGTCTTCCAGGGCAGCTGCAACGGGCAGCAGCCAGGCCTTTTCGGTGGCCGGCACGGGGGCGCTGTCGCGCAGTTTGCCTATACAACTGCGAGCCCGGGCACCGATGTGCTGGCGCAGGCCGCCGCCAATGCCAGCCTCACGCTCAACGGCGTGCCGGTCACCAGCGCCACGAACACGCTCGTCGCAGCGCGGTCACCGGCGTCACCATCAAGCTCGCCGGCTCGGGCAACACCACGGTCAGCGTCAGCTCCTCGCCCTCCACCCTCTCCTCCGCCGTCAGCGCGGTCGCCTCGAACCTGAATTCGGCCCTGTCCGCGATTGCCAAGGAGACCAAATATGTGTCGCCGAGTTCCGGCCTCGGCGAGCAGCAGTTCCGCCACTGCCAAATCCGGCCCGCTGCTCGGCAATTTCACGGCGACGGATCTCTCGACCCAGCTGATGTCCGCGGTGAGCGGCGCCGCCGCGAGCGGCATGAGCGCCAATGCGATCGGCCTCACGGTCAGCAGCACCGGCTCCGTCTCGTTCGACAGCTCCACCTTCGCCACCGCCTATGCGCAAAATCCCAGCGCCGTGCAGGCTTTGGTCAGCCAGATCTACACCTCGCTGTCGGGCATTTCGAAAGGCGCCATCGGCACCAGCTCGGGCTCCGGCACGGCCACCACCGGCACCATCGGTGCCGCCACATCCTCGTTGCAGAGTACGGTGACCTCGATCGACGGCCAGGTGACGCAGATGACCAAGATGGATAACAGCCAGATCCAGCAGCTGATCAATCGAATATACGGTGGCCGAGGCGGCGCAGTCGAAAGCCTCTATCACACAGAGCTACCTCTCCCTCTTCTCCAACAGCAGCAGCTCGGGCTAAAGGAAGCGCGTGACCGCCATGAGTGATATTGCGAATTACCGTACCAGCGTTTTTGAAGGCGAATCCGGCATTGGCTGGCTGTCCCAGGGCTGGCGCGCCCTGCGCCTGTACGGGCGGCGGGCCAAGGAGGCGATGGAAGCAGGCGATGTGACGACCAAGGTCGACATGATCATCCGCGCCGACCGCCTGCTCACGGTCATGTCCGGCATCGTCGATACCGGCAAGGGCGCCAAGCTCGGCAAATCGCTGCAGACGATCTATAGCGCGCTGCGCTATTGCCTGTTCAAGGCCAATGCCGAGGGTAGCCTGCAGGCGCTGGATGATTATGATCTCGCCCTCTCCCAGCTCGATCGCGATTTCTCCAGCCAAAACGGGAAGGAGGCGGCATGAGCGGCTTCCTCCCACCCATTGGGGGAGCGGCACCGGCATCCGGCCTGGCGGGCGAAATACAGAGCCGGCCCGCGACCAAATCCAATGCCGCAGCCTCACTGGCCGACATGCCGGCGGCATCAGAGGACGTGACGTTGAGCGATATGGTCGGCCAAGTCACCGCGCTGAAAAATTCAGCCACGGAGTTCTGACGGCATCAATCATGCCATGGTGGCGCAGATCAGGAATTCCATACAGTCGGGCACATATAATGTGTCGCCTGAAGATCTGGCGCAAGCGATCGCAAATGTTTTGAAAGACTCCGCATGATGAGCATGTCCGCGCCGCCGCGTTCGCCTTCTTCAGTCCTGCCCATGCTGTCCGTATCGGAAACCCTGTCCCGTGGCCTGGAGGTCATCACTGATCTGAGCGCGCAGCTGACCATGCTCGACCGCCTGCTGCTCACCGGCCAACCGCACGACATCGCTTCGGCCGCGACCGGAATCGAGCAGTCGCTCCATGATGCCAAGCCGGTCTTTGCCATGATCACGGAAACCATGACGCAGCTTGGCGCGCGCAACCTTGACGCGGCGGCCGAGCAACTGCGCCAGCAGGACGAACATGACGCCGCCGGGTTGGCCGCCAGCCTGCGCGCGGCCCTGGCCGGCTTCGCCAAAAAATCCGTTAAGGCCAACAGCCGGGCGGCCCAGTTGAATCGCGGGCTGAACATGTCGTTGAAGGCATTGCAGTCGCTCGGCGTGCAGGAATCGGGGCGCCTGATCGCTGAGGCTTGAATTGTTCCGCACCGTCAAAAAAAAATGGCCTGAGCGCACGCCGCAAGTCTTTCCGGGGCTAAGCATGAGCCTTTTCTTATCAAGACGGCTCGTTCGTGGTGGCCTTTCCAAAAAGTTGCGCCTCTGGAGCGCGGCTGACAAACGACCAGCAGCTATCGCAATTCCAGGGGCAACATGGTCACCTTCCATCGTAGGCGCGGCTATGAGCCCCTATAGCGGGCTTGGCTGGCATGGCGCTTTGATCCAATCCCGTTGAATGCGCGACGTTATAAAATTCCGTAAATTCTTGAGAGCAAATTTCATTAACTAAGCTGTACAAATGTACGAGAAACACTATACCGTTTTCAACTTTGGATGGATGAGCTTCTGCCAGTTTGATGGACACAGACTTTGAGCCGAAGCTGCCAATCGTTAGAATTTCATCGGACTGAGATAGCCAATGGTCGAGTACCGCCTGCCGGATTTTCTGAGTGGTGCTCATAACGGCGCGTCAAAGATCGTGCGCGTTTATTGTCGTTTAACGTTCAAGGGAGTTATTTATGGAGTTACATAAGCATTCAGACGCGGTCCACGTTGCGTCTGATGATGCGCAGCTGGCCGCGCTTGGGTATGCGTCCAATTTCGACCGCACCATGACGGTGTGGCAGAATTTTGCGCTCGGATTCACATATCTATCACCAGTTGTTGGTGTTTACTCCGTATTCGCCTTCGGCGTGCAGGCCGGTGGGCCACCGATGATCTGGTCCTATTTCGTCGCCGGGCTGGGCCAGTTCCTGGTGGCGCTCGTGTTTGGCGAGGTCGTGTCGCAATTCCCGATCTCGGGCGGTCTGTACCCCTGGGCGCGGCGTCTGGTTGGCCGGCGCTGGGCCTGGATGGCGGGTTGGATCTATGCCTGGGCGCTGTTCACCACCATTGCCGCGGTCGTGCTCGGCGCGGGGCCGTTCCTGGCCACGCTGTTCGGCGTGAACGATACGCCGGCATTCACCACCATTTCGGCGCTGGTCCTGGTGGTGCTGTCGACCGTGCTGAATCTGGGCGGCACCAAGCTGCTGGCGCGGGTGGCAATGTTCGGCTTCATCTGCGAACTGATCGGCGCCATCATCGTTGGCGGCGATCTGCTCACCCTGCACCGGGTGCAGCCGCTCAGCACGGTGTTCAACACCTTCCACGTCCAGGGCAGCGGCTCGTACCTGCCGGCCTTCCTGGCGGCGTCTCTGGCCGGGCTATTCTGCTGCTACGGCTTTGAGGCCTGCGGTGACGTGGCCGAGGAAACGCCGAACGCGAGCGTGGCGATTCCCAAGGCGATGCGCATGACGATCTATATCGGTATCGGCGCCTCAGCCTTCGTCTGCCTGGCGCTCCTGCTGGCCGTGCCGAACATGGCGGATGTCATTTCCGGTAAGGTGGCCGATCCGATCGGTGCGGTGCTGTCGAGCGCCTTTGGCCCGCTCGGCTCCAAGGCCGTGATCGTTGTCGTCATGGTCTCGTTCATCTCTTGCGTACTCAGCCTGCAGGCCGCGGTCAGCCGCCTGCTGTTCTCCTATGCGCGTGACGAAATGGTCGTCGGCAGCGCCTTCCTCTCCCGCCTGGCGAAGAACACGCATGTGCCGAAGGGCGCGTTGCTGGTTGCCGGTCTGGTGCCTGCGGCGATCGTGACCATCGGCTATTTCCTGCAGAACGCGTTGGCCACGGTGCTCAACTTCGCGGTCATCGGCATCTATCTGGCCTTCCAGATGATCGTCGTCGGGGCGCTGTTTGCGCGTTCGCGCGGCTGGAAGCCGGCTGGGCATTTCCGCCTGGGCGCCTTGGCCTGGCCGGTGAATCTTCTGGCACTGGGCTATGGCGTTGCCGCCATCATCAACATGGCTTGGCCGCGCACGCCGTCCTCGCCGTGGTTCCTGAATTATTCGATGATCCTTACCGTCGCGATCATCGGCGGCATCGGCATTGTCTACATGGTATTCGGCCGGCCGTATCTGAAGGGCAACGCGCCGTATGGCGACGCGGCTAAGCTGCACAAGCGCGCGGGTTGAGGCCCGCGCAACAAGTCACTCACGTTCAACACAAATGATCAGAACTTGAGGATTGAATAACACCAGAGACCTCGGCAGGGAAACCTGCCGAGAATTCAAGTGCGGCAAAGGCATTCCACGTCGTGCTCCTGGATATCGATGGCGGCCTGGGTAAGCGTCGCGTCTCGCGCGAAACATTCGAGACTGACGCGCAGCAGGGCGGCGGCTTCTGCAACGTGCCGAACATATGGTACGCGGCGAACAACGTGTTCGGCGCCCCGTCGTTCCAGAGCTAGGCCGTGGCGGCCGATGAGACCTCTCAAATTGGTGGACAATTCTTTGACACCGCTGAAATGGTTATGATTGCTGCGCGGTTTTTCTGATTCCCTTGTTCCTGTCTTCAAGAAGCGGGAGATGGCGCAATGATGGAGCGGCAGGACGAACCCGAACGGCTGTTTTATAATTGCAGCCTCCAGCGGTACATCCCCGCAGACCACCTGCTCCGCCAAATTGATTCGGTGCTGGATCTGAGTACGATTAGCCGGAAGCTTGGCCGACAGATAGCGCGGGAAGAATTCTCGACGATTCGGTGCAGCGCGGTGCTGTCAGATTAATTCCCTGCGAAAACGTGCTGCAATGTCAAAGCCAAAAAATCGGGAAAAGATTATGACAGCCACGCTGTTGGACGTTTCGTCTTGGCGGCAGTGCTTGCATAATACCAGAAAATGTAAAATGATTAATCCGCTGCCAGAAAGGATTTCCTCATCCAGACGCTCCTCGGAACATCGAAGCAGCCAGCCGGGCTGGTCAAAGCCGACGCCGCGTGCGGTTTAGCGGCCTTTATCGTTGCCAATGGAAGCGACCCTGAAGGAATCCTGGACACAGCCGGCCTCTACGAACGCGCGTTCAATGCCCCGGTCTATTTCCGCCTCAAAACGCTGGTCTTCGGAGAAATTCGATTTTGCGCGCACTTCGGCGCTGGCATGGTGCTGGCCCCGAGACGGCGCGAATGCAAAACAGAAAAACCACTTCCCCAGATTTTTCAGAGAAGTCTTGATGTCGACCGAAACCGAACGACAAATTTTGGCGGTGGATGCCACAATCCTGCACAAAATGGGCTACGCGCGGGAACTTTCTCACCGGATGCACGGTTTTGCCAATTTAGCCGTGGCTTTTTCCGTCGACTGCATTCTGGCTGTCGGCATTACCTCCTTCCAGCGGCATCTGGCCGCCGAACGACATTCTTGATAGCTATTCTATCGGCCTACTCGGCCCGCTCGTCGTCGTTTGGTTCGGCGCCGCCCGCACGCGCTTCCCGGGCCCGCCCATCAGTATCGGCGTGGTATCGGCGCGCACCATCGAGATTGTCGAGAAGTAACGGGATATTGACTTAATCTAACGCTTGACACCTCCCGGCGAGTGGCCCTCTCAATAGTCCGAGATCACTCGCCGCACTTCCCGGCCCCACGAAACCATCACACAAATGCGGATTTTTCATGGAACAGCTTAGCCTGCGCAACACGTCAACTAACGCTTCCGCGCCAGCCGAGGTGCAAAAGTCCGGCCGCGCGGACAGCACGATGGAACAGGTGAAGAACATGGTCACCGGACTGGAGCGCCGCTTCCAGGAGATTGCCTCGATCGCCGACGTGATCAGCCATGTGACCAAGCACACCAAGCTCCTGTCGTTCAACGCCACGATCGAGGCGGCACGCGCTGGCGAGGCTGGGCGGGGGTTCACTGTGGTCGCCTCGGAAGTGCGCGCCCTGGCCGAGCGCACCGCGACCGCGACCGCCAATATCAACCAGATGCTGCCCGAGATCAAGAAGGAGATCGCAGCCGCGGTAAAAGGGCGTCGAGGCAGCCGAAACCGAAGCGCTGCTCCAAAGCGGCATTCGGATCGCCAGCCTGGAAGCGGCGCAGCTGCAGGTGCGGTTCATGCGCTTCGCCACCGCGCTGCGCAGTTTCAAATATACGCTGCAAGGGCTTTGCCAATCGGGCGAAGGGCTGACGCGCCGCGCCATCGACGCGGTGATGGTCGAATATCTGACGCAGAACAAGGACCTCCTGGCGCTGGCCTGCTGCACGGAACCCAATGTGATCGACGGGCGCGACGCCGAGTTCGCCAATACAGCCGGTACGGACGCCTCAGGCCGCTACATTCCTTATTGGAACCGCGGCAGCGGCAAGATCGCGGTCGAACCGCTGCAAGGCTACGACCAGCCCGGCGCGAACGACTGGTACGAGATGCCGCGCAAGGCCGGACACGACGTGATGATGGAACCCTATGACTACCCGATCGGCGGCCGTACGGTGCAGATCACGTCACTGATGTCGCCGCTGACGCTGCGCGGCCGCTTCGCCGGCATTCTGGGCGCGGATTATTCGCTCGAACAGCTCCAAACTGAGCTATCGCAGGTCAAGCCGTTTGGCGTCGGCGCGCTGGTGCTGATCTCCAATGGCGGCATCTATGCGGCTCATCCCGATACGCATCAACTGGGGCGGTCGGCGAACGACCTGACACCACAAGCGCGGACGGCGATCAGCGCCGGCCAACCTTATCATTACCTCGACGACAAGGGCGTGGCGCGCATCTTCCACCCGCTGCAAATCGGCGAAAGCAAGCAGTCCTGGGCGGTGATGGTCATGTTCGATGTCGCGAGCGCCCTGCGCAGCGGCGCCCGGTAATCTTCCAGAACGCGATGGTTGTATATTCCGATACCGACTGCTCCGGCGAGCGCCCCGCTTGGCAAGCTGGTGTCCAGCTCCCGAGACTGGGACTTTAGTTGGGCCCCTCCCCCACAGATGAATTTAGCTGCTCCGTCCGAGACCACCCGCAGAGGGTGGCGCTTGAATTTTTATCTAGCCCCTGCCCGAGATACGCTTCGATTAGGGATCCTCTGATTAAGCTCCTCTCGCACTGAGTCAGCCGGTGGAGAAGAACGCTCTGGCGCGGGGCACAGGCCCCGCGTGAAACGAGCCTCGACGAAGCAGGAACTCAGCGTCGAGGTCGCTCACGCACAGCTTTGAGCATGTCATGGAAAGCGGCACGCTTGGATTTGCGCTCATAAACATCGGCCCCGTCAAGTTCGGCGCGCACTGCGTGCATGGCAAACGCATCTGCCTAGGCGGAGGCAGCATAAATTTGTTGTCCCGAATTGTTTCTGCGGATGGATTTAGTGCACCGTTGATGCCACCATCAAAGCTTCGTGGCCAACGGTGCTCAATCAACCGTTAACTGTTAACAGTCTCGTCCGACGTGCCAAGTTCGGGCTCGATCATTGTGTCTTTTGGCATGATGGCCTGGATCGAAAGCACGCTGATAATCTGCTGGTCGCGCATGAGCAGACCTTCGACATATTCTCGGGACGTCACGCTGCCGGTCTCTGGCACGACCTGACGCATGTCGTCGGTTGCCGTCATGATATCGGATACAGCATCGACCAATAAGCCAATGACGCGATCCCCGGCTTCGATTACGACGACGACAGACGTCGCATTCACCGCCGTGCTTGGCAAGCCCAAGCGCTCAGCCAAATCGATGATGGCCAAGACGCTGCCGCGCAGATTGATCATGCCCTTGATGTAGGACGGGCCATGCGGGATGGGGGTGGAAGAAATCCACCCCCTGATTTCACGAATGGCCTGGATGCTCAGGGCGAATTCCTGATCGCCAAGGCGCACGCATAGCAACTGACGATTTTCACTTTTGGAACGATACGCGAGATCGTTGGCCATGATCAGAATTCACTCCAGTTGTCTGCCGCCTCGGCAATCGCCGGACGTAGAATCGCTGTCTGGCGTGCCAGCGCGGCAACCTTGCCGGCCGGGGCGGGCACACCAGTACGCAGCTTCGGCGGCGCCTTGCGGAGGGCGGCAGCCGCCTCCGGCCGCAAAGCGTCCTGGCCGAGCTTGAACTGGCCGACCAGGCGAGCAAGTTCCTGGGCTTCGCCCGAGAGGCCATGGCTCGCCGCGGTCGATTGCTCGACCATCGCCGCGTTCTGCTGCGTCACCTGGTCCATCTGGTTCACCGCGGTATTCACCTCACCCAGCCCGGTCGCCTGCTCCTTCGCCGAGGCCGCCAGCTCTGTCACCAGCCCGTTAAGCTGGCTCACCTGTGTGACGATCCGCCCCAACGCCTGGCCGGTCTCGCTGACCAGCTTCACCCCGGTCGCAACCTGCTGACTAGACGCCGAGATCAGCGCCTTGATCTCCTTCGCCGCATCTGCCGAGCGTTGCGCCAGCGCCCGCACCTCGGTGGCCACCACGGCGAAGCCGCGCCCGGCATCGCCGGCCCGTGCCGCCTCAACCCCGGCGTTCAGCGCCAGCAAATTGGTCTGGAAGGCGATCTCGTCGATCACGCCGATGATGTTGCCGACCTGCTTGGACGAGGTCTCGATCCCGCTCATCGCCTGCACTGTGTCTTGCACGACGGCGCCGGAATGCTCGGCATCGGCCTTGGAGGTGGCAACCAGGTTGCGCGCCTCGTTCGCCACCTCGGCGGTGCGCCGCACCGTCGCGGTGATCTGGTCCAGCGCCGCCGCCGTCTCTTCCAGGCTGGCCGCCTGCTGCTCGGTGCGGCGAGACAGATCATCCGACGCCTGGGTGATCTCGCTTGCCCCGCTGTGCACGCCTTGCGCGTTGGTGGCGATCGACTGCATCGTTACCTGCAGCGTCTCCATCGCCACGTTGAAATCGTGCCGAAGCTTTTCGTAATCGGCGGAGAACGCCTGGTTCAGGCGGAACACCAGATCACCCTGCGAGAGCTTCTCCAGCCCGGTGGCCACCGATTCCACCACCATGCGCTGCTGCGCCGCCGCTTCGGCTCGAGCCGCCTCGTTGGCCGCCCGCTCCGCTTCCACCTGTGCGGCAACCGCCTTGGCTTCTGCTTCCAGCCGCACCTTTTCCAGCCCGGCTTCCTTGAACACCTGCACCGTCCGCGCCATGCCACCGATCTCGTCTTTGCGGTCAGTGCCCAAAACCTGCGTTTGCAGCTCGCCACCGGCCAGTCGGCTCATCACCCCCTGCAGCCCCTTGATCGGCATCGCGATCCAGGCGCGCACCGCAAAAAAGCCGCCCAGCAGAACCGCAGCCAACCCTAAAAAGACTGCAACGAAAGAGATCAAAGCAGTGTTGCTGGCTGTCTCTCCAAGATTTAGCCGTTGCGTTTTCATCCGCACGACGGTCGCATCAGCTTCTGTGGTTATATCAAGACTCAGCGGCACCATAACAGGCGCACAGTTCGTGACGTATTCATGTTGTGCCGCCGACTGCTCTGCTGGGGTTGTCGCCGCTGCCCCAAGCTTGATCGCCAAGGCACAGGTCGTATCAAGAATCGTGTCGCCACGGGTTTGCAAGGCCGCGACATTAGACGCCCCAGCTGACGAGGCGCTCTCCGCCGCGTTCATTTGGCTATCAAAGTCCTGTCTAAGAGCGGCAATTCTGGAAAGCCCATGTTGCTGATCTGCCGCGCTGGTGGCGTTAATCAGCCGTTCGATATTGTAGTCGACCGCGGTGAAGCTTCGAGCGGCTTTTAAGATATCAACACCGGCCGTGACATCCGTCTCCGCCATCCGTTGATAACCGCCATTAATCGACTTCATTTGCGCGACTGTGTAGATCGTGGTGCCAATCACAAACAGGCCAAAGACGCCTAAGATCAGAAGAATTTTCGATGCGATCGGAAGATGTTTCATGCGAGATTTCCTATGTCCATGCTGGCCATCCCTTCAACGAACGGCACCGCAAAATATTCAACAAACTGCTCGATGGTTTTGAAGGTCAGCGCAACGCGACCAAAGGCACCGCCTTTACCAGGACCTCGCATGACAGCGCGGCGCCTTTTATGCACTGGCGCAAATTGCCCTCCCTTTCCTCCCGCCCCGCCTCACGCCGGAACGGTTTTGACAGACATCCAGGCGGCCCGTGCAAACGTTAGTGTAAATCACTTTTAGTTTGAGTTGCCCGCGGGCTGCGCCGGCCGCGTGGCGATAATATGCGCCGCGACAATGGCGTTTCGGCAATCCTGTGTGCCGATCAGCCCCGTTGCTGTATTGCAGTGAACTATCGCATTCTGCAGCGCCACCGGGTGCTCGACATACCAGTCAATGGAATGGGTCATTTGCGCCTGGGCCCGTGCCGCCATGCAGCTCGATCCCAGCGCCAGGAAGAGGCTACAAATTCCGATCCCTGCCCTTCGCAACAACGTCATGCGCCCGCTCCTTGAATGATCCTCCAGGGGGATACGCATCGGCTTAGTCCCGCTCAACAATTTTTGACACCGTTTCCATTTTTGCTTGCGGCCATTCCGCTGTAGAATATGTCTCTTCGGACCACTGCCATCCGAAGGAGTTCTTGTGCATCGCTTCACCGTGCTTTTGCGGCAGACCGCATCCATCGTCAGTCCTGTGGCCGAGACCACGTTTTTCGTTCACGTCACCGCCGCCAACCCACTGCAAGCCGTCCTGGCCGCCCAGGAAAAAATCCTCACAGAGAGAAAAATCGATCCGGAGAAAATCGCCGTCGGCGGGGGCACGGATGCGGTGCTGCCGGTAATGTATGTGCTGGCCGGCCATGTGGAATCGCTCCTCAGGGGCGAGGCGGTCGATGGCCCGGCCCGGTTCACGGTCCGTAAGAACGGCCGCGTCATCAGGAGCGAAATCCCGACCTGGGAAGAGGCAAAGACGCACTGCCTCAACGCCGTTCGCGAGGAGTCCGGCAACGAGCCGGTTTCGCTGGATAACGAGACACGCCCCCTACCGCATGGCGAAGCCTGCATGGGGGTCTGGCAAGAAGGCCCGAATATCTGGACGGCCTCCGAGGTCCGCAGCCGCATCGTGACCAAGTGGTGAGCACCGGGGAGGCAAGTGGCAACCTGCCTCCCCTGGGCATTGATCGCGGCATCCCGCGCCCACATTTTGCGGCGTATCATGTCCACATCCTGGCTCATTTTGAGTTGCCGTTTCGGACCTTCTGAACGATTCCGCCTCCTGGTTCGAACTTCAGGGGGATGCTGTAGACTTAGGACGTCATTGGCCCGCGCCAATCGTCATCATGCTTTGATGTGAGCTTCTCAAACATCCCCCCCATTGTTGTGGGGTTTTTTGCCCCGCGACTGTGGACTTAACACGCCGGCCTGAAACTGTTCCGAGCCGCGTGTTCCGTAGGGAACGACAAGGAATGCCGGCATCATCGCCGGAATTGTTTTCCCGGCCGCCGCGGGATGTCGGCCTGCGAGGGAAAGCAGCTGATCTTTCTGCTGCGGGATAGGCGAGGACAATGGATGCAGGACGATGCCATCCTCGCGCACATCCACCCTGCCCTTCGGATAGGCCGCCAAGGCGTAGCGCAGCGCGTCGATAAAGGGGCACTTGAAATTCTTCAGCTGATTGAACCAGGAGCCGAACCGCTTGACCGTGCCGCGGCCCGGGGGAAGGAACAGTTCCACCGCCAGGATGGCAGCTCAGCCGGATGCTGCCGATGCGCCACGAACAGCTCTCAAAGCCCGACGCCATTGCCGCTGTTGAGACGGGCGTACCTACACTCGGCGCGGTTCGAAACTTGCTTGAACGGTTTCATCAGATACTACGGCCCCGCAATGCCGAGGCACTGACATCTTGGCTCGTCGACACTGGTGGCAGCTTACTTGCCTCGTTGGCTAAAAGGATCGCACGTAATCTTACGGCGGACAGGGCAGCCATAACCGACAGCGGTCGAACGGGCGCGGTTGCGAGGATCAGGAAAACTTTGACCAATAACTTCGAATATAAATACAAAGCTAGCTTAAGCTGCGGAGTTTGCTGTTTCTGGCTGCCCCCTAGGCAAGACGTCGTCTTGGATTGATTGTGCGCCTGCCAGGACTCCTTTCCGCGGAGCCCCAGCGAGTTGACACCACTTGGAATCCGATAAGGAATAAGAGTCGACATGTTTTTTAAAACGAAGCAGGCAAAAAGCCGGATAGCGGCACTCGAACGCAGCCTGCAGGCCGTCCGTGAACGCTCCGAACTTCTCGACGAAGTATGTGGCGTCGGCCTTTGGGAGGCGATCCTCTTCAACGGCGACCCCATGCACCCAAAGAGCCGCTGGACATGGTCGCCCGAGTTTCGCCGTCTCCTTGGTTACAAAACTGAGGCGGAATTTCCGAACGTCGTCAGCTCCTGGGCGGACCGGATGCATCCAGACGATGCATCGTCGACTTATGCCACTTTCGCCCAGAGCCTCCAGGACAGAGCGGGAGGTGGGCGTTATACCTTGACGTACCGGCTCAGGGCTGCCGACGGCTCCTATCGCTGGGTCCGGGCGTTTGGCGGATCCCGGCATGATGCCGACGGGACGATTCGGGTCTGTGGCTCGCTTGTTGACGCCCACGCGCAAATCACGGCTGAGAAGGAACTCGCCGATTTTATCGAAAAAGCCGTTAGCACGATCGGCGCGGGGCTCGAACGGCTCGCTGCGGGCGAACTTACGTTCCGGCTAACGGATAATGTGCCGGACGTCTTCGAGAAACTGCGCACCGATTTCAACGCGGCGATGGACACGCTGCAAATGACGATGCAGTCGATCGCCCACAACGCGCAGGGCGTGCGCAGCGGGGCAAGCGAGATCACCCAGGCGTCGGATGATCTGTCTCGCCGCACCGAGCAACAGGCCGCCAGCCTGGAGGAGACGGCGGCCGCGCTGGAACAGATCACCGCAACGGTGCGCAAGACCGCCGAAGGCGCGAACGAGGCCCGCCGCACCGCCGCCACGGCCAAGACCGATGCTGAGAACTCCGGCGAGGTTGTGCGCGAAACAGTAAATGCGATGAGCGGGATTGAAACATCGTCCCGGCAAATCAGCAACATCATCGGCGTGATTGACGAGATCGCCTTCCAGACCAATCTGCTGGCGCTGAATGCCGGGGTCGAGGCGGCGCGGGCGGGCGATGCCGGGCGCGGCTTCGCCGTGGTGGCCACCGAGGTGCGGGCGCTAGCGCAACGCTCCGCCGATGCCGCAAAAGAGATCAAGACGCTGATTTCGGCGTCCGGCCAGCAGGTCGACGCGGGGGTGAAACTGGTGGGTGAGACCGGCAAGGCGCTGGGTCGCATCGTCGAGCAGGTGGCTAGGCTGAACGGCCTGATCAGCGACATCGCCGCCTCCGCGCAGGAGCAGGCGACCGGACTCAATCAGGTGAACACGGCAGTGAACCAGATGGACCAGACGACGCAGCAGAACGCGGCGATGGTTGAGCAATCAACCGCCGCGAGTCACAGCCTGGCCGCCGAGGCCGAAGAACTGGCGCGTTTGGTCGGGCAGTTCCGCATCGGCGAAATCGCGGCAGCCAAGGCCGTTGAGCAAACCCTGCACAAGTCGTTGTCGAAGCACGGTCCCATCGCGCCCGCTTCCGCTGGCAAGATCATCAAGCCGCTCCACCAAAAAAATACGCCGCGCTTGGCTGCAGCCAGCGCGCCACAAGATTGGGATGAATTCTAATCCTCGTTCGTGACCTCCAAGGAGGGGGGCTTCCCCCCCTCCGCACGCTCCATCCTATATCAAAGGGGGCATCAATCGGCGAGACCGTGTCCTCGTCGTCATAAACTTAGCGGGCCGCTTGGGCTTGCCAAGCGCGGAGAGCAACATGACGATCTGTGATCGTTGTGATCGAAGCGGAGGGTCGCGTGATCGGCCTACCCGTCGACGCGGTTTCTGGCATTACTGTCACAGACGAGATGCGTAGGTAATGCCAGTAACCAGCAACACCTCTCCCGAGAATATATCGAAGGTCTGATTCTGCTGGCTAAGCAGATTGTCGGCCTGCTATCGATCCATGCCATCACGCCTAAAGAGCCATCAATCGAAGGCGCCCTCAAACGCGGCGTAGAGCGTCAAAGCACGGCTCTCTTTCTTATTAAGCTCCGAACCATCGGCGCTTAATAAGAAAGACGGCCGGCAGTGCTCAATGATAAGATTTTTAACGAAATTTCATTCGCCCGACCGCTCACAGCGATGATCTCAGCGGCGCTTGTCTCAATGTGCCCCGGTACCGGGTTAGTGTTGTTGCATAGTTTCAGCCTTACCCGTGCCGCAGTTAAACTACGGTGATCGGCACGGGGCCGAACGCAAACGACGGCTACGCGGAGATGCTGAATAATTCGCTGGGCTTGGCCGACATCTTCACGCTGCCGCTGCTCGCATGCATGGTGGTGGTCGCGTTGACGCTCCGGCGGCCGCGCGGTCTGATGCTAAATCCCGTCTCCAGCTGAGTTCCTTACCCGGAAGGCAGGAGCTGTTTCACAACGTATAGAAGTTGGGTAGGCTGTGGGGGCTTGGTGAGCCATCCAGAAGCACCAGCCGCGCGCGCCTCGTCGCGTTTCCGGCCGTCAAATTCCGCACTCAGCACAATGATCGGCGTGAACCGCGTCGCCGCACCTCGGCGCGCCTCTTTGATGAACGCAATACCATCCATCTCTGGCATGTTCAGATCGGTCAAAATAACGGTAGGCTTGAGGCCGTTGGCAAGCAGATCAACGCCCTCTTTGCCATTGGCCCCAGTTACGACTTCGTAGCCCGCAGTTTTCAGCGTCTGAGCTAACATCATAACCATCGTCGCCGAGTTATCAAGTATCAGGATTACAGGCATAGATTAGACTTCCATTCGGCCGATGGTCTTAAAATTCTGTGGTGCCTGGAATATGTGCAGGCGCGAAAGTTCCGGTTCGAAGAACCCCTCGTCGAGTGCGCCGACCCAAAGCCGTTAAATCCGCTTGCATAGCCATTAGCATGATATATTAGTAGTCCATCGTCAATGGATTAACCGGCATTTTATATTGCCATCCAGTCGGCCGAATGACAGGACATGGCGACGACTTTGTTATCCCAGGCCTCAAACTTATCCGATGACCAGACTGAACCTCAGACAACATACAAAACCTAATGCTGTAGGTAACACGGATGACTTGATATGTTGCGCGCTTCGCGCGACTCGGCTACGCAAAGCCCAACAGACACCCCATTTACCCACATCCGGTTCGAGGAGGCTCCCTGCTTATGCTTGATGCGGTCCAAGATGCAACTCCACTTGACCTCCTCGCATCATCACGGACTCCCCAGCTTCGTTCGCTGCTTATGGAAGGGCTGTCAGAGCGAATAATGCGCAACTTCGCGTTTTCGCTTTTTCAACGCATGCGGCACAGCGTTGAACTTCTTAGCTGCGTTAATGGGGTGATCGGCCATAACGCTGCATTATCTGCGCTTCCCGACGTGATGCTGGTCGGGATTACGGAACTCACCCCATTGCGCGGGCGTATGATCGTAGCGATCGAAGGTGACCTGATCGGCGCGGTGGTCGATGGGATGTGTGGCGCGGCAAGCGCCACTACCTTTGAGCGTAATCAGTTGTCCGCCATGGAAACGCGGATCGGCAAACAGATGATCGATCTCATTTTGGCTGCGATCTCTGAAGTCCTTGTCAATCTCGCTCCACTCAAACTGAAAGTGGAACAGTACGAAACAGCGGCAAGCCTGATCGGCATCGCGGATGGCCAGGATTGGATGATTTCCACCACAGGGATATTCGCGTCTGATCTAGGCATTGGCTCTATTAAGCTAATCGTTCCTTACACTAGCTTCGAGCCCCTAGAAGCCAAGTTCAACTTGCAGGCGGGATTGATCGGCCCGCGCGCTTCAGACTCACGTTGGATGGACGTATTAGACAATCTAGCGGACACGGCTCCCATTGAGTTGCGCATCGAAGTTGTACGCAAATGGGTCTCGATTGGATTATTCCAGACGCTGTCACCGGGGCAGGTTTTGCCATGTCGACTTTTGGCGGAAGCAATCGGAATTGCTGGAGGCGTCGATCTCTTTCATGCTGATTTCGGCCAAATCGATGGGTATGTCTGCTGCCGTCCAATTGCAAAAAGCAACGAGGACGAACCCCCCTCAATTGCGACCCCACAGGATCAAGCCCTAAAGCTAGTTGAGAACGGGCGCACCGAATTGGGCCGAAGATTCGGGACACCACAAAACCCGACAAACATTTCGGTCAGAAGTATAGTAGAGAGAGTGCCGGTGCTCCTAACCGTGGAGCTTGGCCGGACCAACATCTCCATCAAGGAACTGTGTCAGTTGCCGCAGGGGCAGGTGATCATGCTCAACCAATTGGTGGACGAACCCCTTGCAATCTTTGCCAATGGCCAACGCATCGCTTATGGGGAAGTCGTTGCGATCGCCCCAGACCAGTTTGGCATCCGCGTGACGGCGCTTGCCCGAGCAGCTAAGCAAGTCGGAGATATCGCCGCGTGATGGAGTTGGAGTTGCCATGATTTAGTCAACGGATTGTGGCTCAGGTTTCTCCACTGAAGGCATAATGCAGCCTCTATAGTTGATTGGTGAGCAATAGCCGAGGACAGAATATCGCCTTGGTGGATTGTAGAAACCTTCCATGAAGTGAAACGCAGCCATTCTGGTCTCCGATTGCGTGACAAAGCGGCGCCCGTCGATAGATTCGCATTCCAGTGTGGTGAAACGCTCTTACACATGGCGTTATCGTAGGCATCGCCCACCGAGCCCCTGGGGGGGCACCCCGCCCAAGGATGCCGCGCACATCAGCCGCCCCATGCGCGTGCGGGGCACCATAGGTAACGCGCGAAACAGCATGGATACTGCGAATCTGCCTCAACAGCGCAGCATCATGCTTGGCTTGGCGTGAAATTGGCCGACCGCGCGACGCGTGATAGCCCAAGGCCGAAACCTTTACCATCCGGGCCATAGTCAGATGAGGTAAGGGTCTGGTGTGCACTCACGAACAGGAAAACCCGCTCGATGTTGCCTTGCTCTCGCCCGCGAACCAAGCTGCCGCCAAAAATCCAGCGGGTACGCCGCTCGACATCGTCTGATCAGATACCTCCAGACAAAGCTTAAAAGTGTCGACCAAACTGGAGCAACCCCAGAGAGCAATGCCGGACACGCTAATAGCGCTCACAAGGGAAAATAAAGTTTGATCAGCAGGAAAACTTTTAAGGGGGGCTTCCGACTATATGATCTGACAAAACTGTTCGGATGTTGGGCGATACGTTCGGGGGTCATCAAACGGAGTCTGTGCCATTGGCTTGACGTCGGTTACTGGGGGTTGAATGAGGTGGTCACGACCTGAGACATTTCATCGGTCCGTTGCGGGCGGGGGCGGCCATGAAGAATTTTCCGTTAGCCGAAAAATTTTCCAGGGTTTTGGCGTCTTTTTTGCTTTATGCGCATCTGCGTTTCCAGTGTACGCGGCGGTTCCTTTGCTACTCGTGCCTGGATTGCTGAGCCAGTGAGCGTGCTACAAGAAAAGATGAGCCAGCTGACGAAAGGTGATTTAACGATCAAAGCCGCTGGCACACATCGTCGAGCGGGTGGTAAGACTGAGCGGCTTGGCCGGCGATATCCCAGCCTTTACCTAGGAGGAGGCAACTTGGCTGAATCGGGTGAACATCGTGGTGAACCAGCTGAACCTAGCAACCCAGGAGAATTCCGCAATGGTGGGAGAACTGCCACCGCCAGTCACAGCATGACCGGACAGGCAACGGAGATCGTCTATCTTGTCAGCAAGTTCGCAATCGGTCAGCCCCCCAGAGAGAAACGTCGCCCGCCTGCACGGAACCGCCGACGGCATACACGCCGCCGCGTGCCAATTTGGGGAATGTTGCCGTACCGTCGTGCCGGGACGCCGCCTCAGGATCCGCGAGGACCAATATGCAGAGAGATTGGGACGAGTTTAACGATGATTCAGACAAAGTGAAAGATCAAACTTAGAACATGGAAGATATTGGACACGCTCAATACGATATGAAACTGCCCGCAATCCTTGACTTGACAGCCGCTTCTCCGCTGAAGGATGCATTTCTGTCGAACAGGGGGCGCGACATTCAGATAGATGGCACCGATGTTCAACGTCTAGGCGCTCAGTGTTTGCAGGTACTATTGGCCGCCCGGGCCACCTGGGATGCGGACGGTCACAAGCTGCTGATCACGAGTTACTCGGCGGAGCTTATTGCGGCGCTGGAGCTCTTCGGCGTTGCGCCAGAAACATTAGTCCGCATTTCCTCGACGGCAGAATAATTTGGTAGAAGTTATTACAAAGTACAGTCATAACTCCGATCTATATTTATCGACTTGTGAGGTTTGATGGGCTTGGCAGCGGACGAAACGAATTGGGGTGAAATTCGGGTCGGATCTAACCGCCGAGTGAAGCTGGAATCTCATGATTCCCGCATCACCGCTGATGCGGGCCTTCGTCCATTCGAAGCCATCGACGATGCGCCAGCTCTGACCGAGACCGCCGCCGCTACGTTATCAGATGTTCGCATCGGCAAGAATGGTCGCCACTCCATTGCCGCTCAACTCCCGCAACCAGAATTTGGGCGTATGGCCGGGTACGCAGATGTCAATGATGCGGGCCGCTTGACAAAAGCCCCCGAGATACGTTGGCTCATTGGGGAGCGCGCCATCACAAACCAAAAGGATTCCGCCAGCCATAGCCTGGCTGCGGAGGCCGATGCCATGTCCCATCTAGCCTGCCAGCTCCAGACAGACCAGATTATTGAGACTCAGGCCACAAGGCAGCCAGCTCCTAAGAGCCTGCTGAAAGCACGCACGGCACAGTATGACGCTGGGAACGAGGCTATTTATATGATTTGTCGGGATAACTCACCACGCACCGCCATGGGCGGTACGCGCGAATTCTGGAACAAGTTCTGATTGGGATCATACTTTCATATTCTTCCCACCGTATTGATGACAAACAGAGTCACCAACTTTACATGCGGATACGCAATCAGGAATTTACCTTTGAGAACCGTGACAAATTCCGTTCAAACGCTTGATCTCGGATTAATATATCGCAGGGAGTCTGTGCTCTGATTACCACCGTTCTTACCGTCGACGATTCTCGAACCATGAGAGATATGCTCAAATACTCCCTCGTCCATGCCGGGTTTAGAGTTCTGCAGGCCGAAGACGGCGTGCAGGGGCTCGAAGTTCTCGCAAGCGAAAGACCGGACGTCATCATAACTGACATCAACATGCCCCGCCTTGACGGCTTCGGCTTCATCGAAGCCGTACGACGCGATGCGGCGTTACGGACGATGCCCGTACTTGTATTGACGACCGAATCGGATAGTGAGAAAAAAAACCGCGCAAAATCGGCTGGCGCCACGGGTTGGATTGTAAAGCCCTTTGATCCAGTAAAGCTGATCGACGCAATTCGTCGCGTTGCGACTTAGGTCTAGGAGATCAAAACCTTGGATTCTATGGCAGCTATCCGCGATACATTTTTCCAAGAATGCGAAGAGCAGCTTGAGGAACTTGAAAATGGGTTAACACTTATTGAAGGCGAAACCGCCGATGCAGCGGCAATAAATGGTGTTTTCCGCGCGGTTCACTCAATTAAAGGTGGCGCAGGCATATTTGCCCTGGATGGGCTTGTGCGCTTCGCCCACGTGTTCGAGTCGACACTCGATGTAATCCGCTCCGGACGTCTGCATACCACCCCGGCGGTCGTGAAAACACTTCTGCAAGCTGCTGACGTGCTCGCGGATCTGGTGCGGGCTGCGAGAGAAGGCGTGGTCGTAGATGAGGGTCGGACACAAATATTGGTCGCGGAGCTCTCGGCACTGACTGCCGCTCCAACGAGCAATAGCACCGCCGTAGCCGTTCATGCCAAAGATACAAGTGGCAGACCTGCCGGGAAGGAGGCTCAGCTGGCCCCTACGGCTTCAGAAGTTGACATGAAGCCATCGGAACACATCTGGCACATCAGGTTCAAACCCACCTCTGACCTCTATGCCAAAGCAAATGAGGCCGGACTGCTGCTGCGCGAACTCGCTCGATTGGGGCAGCTCACCGTAACGCTAGATACCAGCTTTCTGCCCGATTTAACCGAACTCAACCCAGAGGGCGCGTATCTGATATGGAACGCCACTCTCCATGCAGATTGCGACGAGGCGACACTCCGCGAGGTGTTTGAATTCGTTGAGGACGACTGCGAACTTGAAATTCGTCTGGAGCCATCCCCTCTGAATGGCGGCGCCGCGGCAAACGTCCAGGTGGAATCAAATTTTGCATCCGCAGAGACTGTTGGTTTCGAGTTATTCCACAACATCGAGTCCACTTCAGGATTTGAGCTGTTCTCAGCTCCAGAATCTGATCCAGGATTTCAGCTCTTTCCGCCGCAAGAGTCACAGCACGTTCCTGCATCAGGGCATGGCAAGGACACATCCGCGCCGGCCACCGCGCCTACGCCGAGCCAGCCTGCAGAATCGCAGTTTGCAAAAGCCGAGATTCAGGCAGCGGTAAGCGCGACAATTCGCGTTGACCTTGATCGCGTCGACCGCATGATCGATCTGGTTGGCGAATTAGTAATCAATGGAGCGATGTTAAGCCAGCGCGTGCTCGAAGCGGGCATGACCCACGCCTCTGGCGTGGTCATGGCGCTGGAAGAACTGGAGCACCTAACCCACGATATCCAAGACAGCGTGATGGCCATTCGGGCTCAACCTGTCCGGTCGGTGTTTCAACGGATGCCTCGGCTGGTCCGTGAGCTAGCTGGCAAGACTGGCAAACAAGTCCGCCTACTGACCGAGGGTGAGGGAACCGAAGTCGACAAGACGGTCCTCGAACGCATCTCTGATCCGCTCACGCATATGATTCGAAATGCGATCGATCACGGGCTCGAAATCGCCAGATGATAGGCTCGCTTGCGGAAAACCTGCTGAAGGCGTGATTCGGCTGAGCGCTCTGCATCGCTCCGGCCGAATCATAATCGAAGTGACCGATGATGGCGCCGGTATCAACCGTGCGCGGGTTAAGGCAAAGGCGGTGGAGAACGGGCTGATTGCAGCAGAAGCTCAACTCACCGATGATGAGATCGATAATCTAATTTTCCTTCCCGGCTTCTCCACCGCCAGCGCAATCTCTGACATCTCGGGAAGAGGTGTCGGAATGGATGTAGTGCGGCAATCAGTACAGGCATTGGGTGGTCGTATCTCTATTGCCTCGCGCCCAGGTCTTGGTTCGACCTTCACGCTCAGCCTCCCCCTCACACTGGCTGTGTTGGATGGCATGGTGGTGCAAGTCGCCGGGCATACATTAATCATTCCGCTCGGGGCAATTCTAGAGACACTACAACCTCGTCAAAACGATGTGCATCATTTGGACGGCGAAATTCGGGTGCTCGCTCTAAGAGGCGGCTACTTGCCCATGGTCGATGTCGCGCTAACGTTGGGCTACAGCACGCAGCCTTTGCAACCAGCCCAATCCGTGGCTCTTTTGGTGGAAGCCGAAGGGGGAGCGCGCGCTGTTTTGCTGGTGGATGAGATCCACGGTCAGCGCCAGGTGGTAATAAAGAGCCTGGAAACAAATTACCGTCCCGTCCCGGGTATCGCCGCCGCAACCGTTATGGGCGACGGACGGGTAGCGCTGATTCTCGATGTTGATGCGATGGTATCTAATATGCGAGTTGATGCCATACGAACCGAGCAACGCCCTTCAGAAACACCTATTTTAGAAGCGATCTGATCCATGAGCGAGCGTTTGAATGGTGGGACATCCGTCCGGGAATCGATGGCGTTCCGGATTGGCGTCCAGGAATTTTGTATCGATATCATGATGGTGAGGGAAATTCGCGGGTGGACCGCGGTTACGGCACTGCCAAAATCACCGCCATATATTCGCGGTGTCATCAATCTTCGCGGCGCTGTACTCCCCATCGTGGATCTCGCGGTACGTTTTGGCCTGGCAAGAACAGAACCCACGGAGCGCCATGTAATCATTGTCGTAGAGGTTAACCGTCAACAGGTTGGCCTTCTGGTCGATGCGGTATCAGAAATATTGGATACAACCGACAAAAATATCCAGGCGACTCCAGATGTTGCATCTGATATCGTCAAGACTTTCGTGCGCGGCCTGCTTCCGGTGGATGGGAGGATGATCAGCCTGATTGCGCTAGATCATGTACTGCCGAACGATGAATTCGAAGCCGCCTGACCACAATGACCACCGTCTCAACGGCACCTAGGCAAATACAAGGCGTTGTCGGCGACGGCGAGTTTCCGCTGACAGCCAAGGATTTCCGTACCATTGCCACCATTATGCGGTCCGACGCAGGTATTGCTCTGCAGGACAACAAGACGAGTTTGGTTTATTCAAGGCTGGCCAAGCGGTTGCGGGCACTAGGGTTGAAGAGTTTTAGTGACTATTGCGCATTGGTTGTCGGCTCCGCCGGCCAGGATGAACGCGAGGCCATGATCGCGGCATTAACCACTAACGTTACGCGGTTCTTTCGTGAGCCGCACCATTTTGAGCATCTGAAAACGATAATGCTGCCGCGCATGATCGCCAATGCAAAGCAGGGTAAGCGGGTGCGACTTTGGTCCGCCGCCTGCTCCAGTGGTCAGGAGCCTTACTCCATGGCCCTTGTCTTGTTGTCGCTACTACCTGACGCAATGAATTACGACATTAAGATCCTCGCCACCGATATTGATGCTAATATGATTGAACTGGGCAAGTCAGGCATCTATGTGCCCGAAGCCGTTTCCGAGGTGCCTGCCGCGCTCAGGCAACGCTGGTTCGTACCTTCGGGTGATGGATTGGGGTCGATGCGCGTTGCCGATGAGCTGCGGGCTATCGTGACATTTCGCAAGCTTAATCTCATCGGAGATTGGCCAATGCACGGAAAGTTCGATGTCGTTTTTTGCCGTAATGTGGTCATCTATTTCGATGATGACACACAAGAGGCGATTTGGTCGCGAATGACTCCGTTGCTCGATCCTGAAGGTGTGCTCTATATCGGCCATTCAGAACGTATAGCAGGACCTGCGGCGCAGGCACTCCGAGGCGATGGCGTTACGACATATCGTCCCACTAAAGCTGCCTGAGTGTTTAGATGACCATTCGAGTTCTTGTCGTCGATGATTCGCCCACTATGCGTGATCTGATCACGGCGACATTATGCGCCGATTCTGAGATAGAAGTTGTGGGCCACGCGGCCGACCCGTATGAAGCACGCCAGGCGATCAAAAGCTTATACCCAGATGTGATTACGCTTGACATCGAGATGCCCAACATGAATGGGCTAGAGTTTCTCGATAAAATCATGCGTCTTCGTCCAACGCCAGTCATCATGGTTTCGTCGCTAACGCAGCAAGGTACTGACGTTAATCTTCGGGCGCTCGAAATCGGCGCATTTGATTGTGTTGCCAAGCCATCTCCCGGAAATCTTCACAGCTTTCAATCACTCGCGGAGAAGGTAAAAGCCGCAGCCCAGGTGCGTTGGAAAACGCGCAGCCGACCCGAGCGCGCAGCCGCCTCAAACGCAGATTTTACCCCCGACGGTCGTATTATCGCCATCGGATCCTCCACCGGGGGCGTTGAGGCCCTGATTTCTATCCTCTCGCATTTTCCTGTTAATTGCCCACCGACGTTGATCACCCAACATATGCCAAGTGGCTTTACCAAGAGCTTTGCGGCTCGGCTGGACAGACTTTGCGCGCCAACGGTCACCGAGGCTACCGATGGCGCGCCAATTTTGCGCGGCCATATCTATCTCGCCCCAGGTGACGCGCATCTAGAGATGGTTTACGCAAAAGAGCTGTCTTGCCGGCTTAGTGGAGCCCCCCCGGTGAATGGTCATCGTCCCTCGGTCGATGTCATGTTCTCCTCGGTTTTGCGGGCCGTCGGCAAAAGGGCGGTTGGCGTTATTCTCACCGGTATGGGACGCGATGGCGCTGAAGGACTCCTTGCTCTTCGTCAGGCCGGGGGGAAACACTCGGCCAAGATGAAGCAAGCTGCGTTGTCTACGGTATGCCAAAGGTCGCTTTTGAAATCGGGGCGGTTACGCGGCAATTACCGATAGACAGAATTGCGCCATGCCTATTACAACTCTGCAACGCGCACCGCCCGGTCAAAGCATGATGATCCATGCACGATATTTTACATTGTTCGGCCTGAATGGCTCGCACTCAAAGCACCGCTTTGACCCTACGCCAGGAGCACCGACATGAGCGGACCACAATTCTCCGGTCCGGAGGAAGGCCGGCGTGTTTATATCGTCCAGGGGGAGCAATATATTTCTGATCACCCAGAAACCATGATTACGACCATTCTGGGCTCCTGCATCGCTGCCTGTTTGTGGGATAGTTCGATCGGCCTTGGCGGTATGAACCACTTTCTCTTACCCGGCGAGGAAGCGGGAGCCGAATTGCTTCACCCGTTTGGGAATGCAATGCGCTACGGTGTACATGCAATGGAGCTCTTGGTGAATTGCTTGTTACAACGAGGTGCTCAGCGGAAAAACCTGCGAGCCAAGCTATTCGGCGGTGCTCGCATGATGAGGGGGTTGACGGATATAGGCGACCTTAACGTGTCCTTTGCTGAGCGGTTCTTGAGGGCTGAGGGTATCACGGTCATAGGTGGCAGTGTGCGAGGCGACCGTGGCCGCAGGATCCAATTCTGGCCCACATCAGGTCGGGCCCGGCAAGTGTTTCTCCGCGCCGAAAATGATTTAACATTTGCGGCCGAGCTTGGCACGCCGCAGCCTCGGCCACTCGTCTCTCCCGGTTTGGTCGAATTGTTTTAGTTAGAGATTGGAATTATGGAAAATCAACTACTAGCTGACCTCAGGTCATCAGATGCGTCTTTTGGCAAACTCCTCGGGGCCCTTGGCGACGAGTTTGCGGAGATCGCGCGCTTGACCGAACAACTCCAAACGGTATTGAGTTCGGTTTTGTTGAGCGTCGCGCACGACCCTGACAGCCACAAGAACGTGCAGATGCTTGATGTATTGTCGCAACGGCTGAACGCCATGTCCGAGTTTGTTTCCCTGCTTGGGGGTGCTGTTCCTTGCACATGGCGCATCAATTCGAACCTCGCCTTGAGCGCCGTTACGCTTTCCGATCTTGCGATGCGGTTGCAGGGTCATAAGCCTTTACGCGAGCCAGATGATGCCGGGCACCTCGAAGTTTTTTGATAAGAACAATCGGTGTTTGATCGTGCTCGGTGTAGCTGGGCGTTACCACGCTGACGTCAATGGCCATATCACGCGTGATATGGCCATTTGGCGCCAACAAAAGGCGACAACCGTTTCAGGGGCGTGAAAGGCCTCAATGTCCATAGCTTGCTGCCCATCTGGGGCTGACCGCCGATGGCGGAGCCCCAGAACAATGTGGTCTTTCGGCCAAGGATGCAGACCATTCGCCGAGTCCGCCAAACCAATTGGCGTCCACCGCGCCATGCTCTATCGGGCATTCGGCGGAAAGCGCAATCGCAAAAAAAGCGCCAGGCTCTCACCATCCAGGAAAACTTTGGGCAATGACTTCGAATATGAATAACAACGCTAGCCAAAACTATGCAGTTGGTCACTTCTGATTGCCCATAGGAACTGATAAATGAGGCTTGTCTTCCATCGCGGCGATCTTAGCCGACCAGAAAGGTGCCCTTCGTTTCAGCCAAGCGGCGCCTATCATGTCTGCAGACTGCGATGACATTGCTGAGGCCAGCGCCTTGCAAATCACATTAAGCCCACAAACCGCAGGAACGCCAAGTCAGTGAATAACCGAATGATCGCTTACCCGGCGCTAATATGCACCACGGCTCCGGCAACGCGCATCCACGCCGAGGAGGCCGAGCTCGTGACGCCGTCCATGGTGACGCTACCCAACGCCCTAGAGAATTGGCTCTAGTATGCGACAGTCAGCCGCACTGTCCGATCCTATTATTTTGACCAGCTCTATGGCTCCAAAAATGTCCCAAACCAATCAGCGCACAGCCTGTCGGGGATGCTGAACATCCACACGGCCCCGTCTTGGGAGGCCTCTCTGCCGACATGGATGGCTCCAAGGCGAGCTCATTTTGGCTTAACAACACCAGCAGTGGCAGTAACTTCCCGCGACTTGATTCCATGCTGATGGGCCAAAACGATTCCATCACTGCACTGGGCCAAGCCCATGTCTAATACCAGAGGCCCTTGCTGCTGGTCCGCTGGGCGATCAGGAAATCGACACCTCATGGCTCGGCATCAATGACATGAAAGCCCTACCCCAGACCTTTCGGGCCTGGATCATCGAGGTAACACCGCTCAGAAACTGAAAGCGGCCGCGTAAATTCTACTACCACTCTCGTTAAATGCGGGGGATTACCAAGGGTGACTTATGAAAAATTTTCCGATTGCATCAAAAGTCCTCGTGATTTTAGGGTTGTTTGGGGTCTTTGACCTGGCCGTAACGGGCTACATGACGCACCAGATGCGGGCCATTAATGACGGGTACACGAATCTCCGGAGTGGTAAGACCGAGGCGGTCGTCGGGCTCGTGCGGGGCATTGCGGATCTTGAGATCGTAAATTCGGCCTTGCACGACATAATGATGAGCCCGCCCGGGACGAACACCCAAGCGGCTGTCGATGAAGTATCGCGGTTTCGTGGCCGGCTGAAGAATTTCATGGACCAGGCTGTGCTTCAGGACCCGCAGGACGGTGCAGCCATTCAGGCGCTGGAAACAAGAGGGTTGCAGCTCATAGACGGAACGTGCGGCAATCCGGGGCAACTGGCCGCTATGGCCGCGGCGGCTGGCGGTGGCGCCACCTTGAGCACGGAATTTCTCAAGGTATGCACGCCTCAGTTCAGCGCGTTTGCCAGCGACACTGTCACCGAGAGCGTCGCTATCACGGCAAACGAGCATCAAGAGTTTAGCACCCTAGAGACGACGACGGGCAGGGCGATATCGACGACCTTAACCCTCATTCTGGCTGGGCTGGTGCTCATCATGCTGGGCGGCTTTTTTGCGGTGCGCGCCTGGATCGTGATGCCGATCAAAGGGCTGCAGGGGGTGATGAGCCGACTGGCCGGTGGCGAGCTGCAAGCGAAGGTTCTCGGCACTGACCGCAAAGATGAGATCGGCGGCATGGCGCGGACGGTGCAGGTGTTCAAGGAAGCCGGGCTGGAGAAGGTCCGGCTGGAAGCCGAAGCCAAAGCGGTTGCGGCGCGGGTGGAAGAGGAGCGGGCGGCCAACGAGGCGGCGCGCGACGCAGTGGCGGCGCAGCAGCGCATGGTGGCGGCAGCGTTGATGACCGGGCTGGAGAAGCTGGCGCAGGGCGACCTCGTGTTCCGTCTGAACCAGGCGTTCCCGGCCAATTATGAAAAACTTCGGCACGATTTCAACGTATCGATGGAGACGCTGCAGGTAACAATGCAGTCGATCGCCAGCAACGCGCAAGGCGTGCACAGCGGAGCAAGCGAGATCACCCAGGCGTCGGATGATCTGTCTCGCCGCACCGAGCAGCAGGCGGCGAGCCTGGAGGAGACGGCGGCGGCTTTGGATCAGATCACCGCGACGGTGCGGCGCACCGCCGAAGTGGCGAACGAGGCGCGCAACCTGGTTGCCACCTCCAAGGCCGATGCCGAGCATTCCGGCGCCGTGGTGCAAGACACGGTGCAGGCGATGAGCGGGATCGAGAGCTCGTCCAAGCAGGTCGGCAACATCATCGGCGTGATCGACGAGATCGCCTTCCAGACCAATTTGCTGGCGCTGAACGCCGGGGTTGAGGCGGCGCGGGCCGGCGATGCCGGGCGCGGCTTCGCCGTGGTGGCCACCGAGGTGCGGGCGCTGGCGCAACGCTCGGCAGATGCGGCGAAGGAGATCAAGGCGCTGATCTCGGCGTCTAGTCAGCAGGTTGCGACCGGGGTGAAGCTGGTCAGCGAGACCGGCCAGGCGTTGGGGCGGATCGTCACACAGGTGAGCCAGCTTAACGGGCTGGTGACAGAACTGGCGGCCTCGGCGAAGGAGCAGGCGACCGGGCTGGGTGAGGTGAATACCGCGGTGAACCAGATGGACCAGGTGACGCAGCAGAACGCGGCGATGGTCGAGCAAGCGACCGCGGCGAGCCATGGCCTCTCGGGCGAAGCCCAGGAACTTGCTCGCCTGGTCGGCCAGTTCAAGCTCGGCCAGGACACTTTGCGGCCGGAGGCGGCTGCCCCCCTCCGCAAGGCGCCGCCGCAGGCCGCAAAGCTTCCCCCCACGCGCAAGGTTATCGCCCTGCCGCGCCGGGCCGCTTCGAAGCAGCCGGTAATGGCCGATACTGCGCAAGACTGGGACGAGTTCTAGCGCGACCGAGCGAACGCGAATGGCTCCCCACCCACTTGCGGTAGAAATTGCCGGATGAGCCGGAAAGAAGATCTAGGATGGTGACGATTGGATTGAACATCGCGAAGCCGGTGTTTCAGGGACGAGGGGTCAATGCGATGAACGAGGTGGTCATGCGCCTGCGCCTCAGCCGACGTCACCGGTGGATATTCTTCAAAAAGCACGCCGCGTTGCCTGATGGGCATCGAGGCGTGCACCAGCCCGCACGATTGAGCACGTGAGTTAATCACATTGGGCATGACATACGGGCGCACCTGTCGGAATTCGGTGTCGTTGTTGTGGAACGCTCCTGCGCGGCGATCCGGTGGACGGCCCGGCCCGGTTCACGATCCGGAAAAACGGCCGCGTCATCAAGAGCAATATCCCGACACGGGAAGGCGTCTTCCTTTAAGCGTCAAGCTGTATGTACTGGCGTCCTAGGTCCACACCCTAACTTACCAAGCACGGATTCATGACTGCTTGTGCCGCAGGTTTGTCCGTCAGTCGCTGTTATTTTGTGTCTGAACGGACCATTCCACCGCATGCTAACGCAATTCAGCGAAGCTGTGTGGACTTGGGACGCCACTTTCAGCTGGGATAACGGCCCAGGGGCCGTCACGCGGCTCGAAAATTGCGGCAGGCAGTGGAGCCGAAACTGTTTCACCGGAAGACGCTACCTGGTGTGCCGCAGGATGCCTGCCGGCAAGGAATAAGAGTTGATCTTTTTTCTGGGGATTGGCGATGGATTCATGATGTTCCCATCCTCGCGATGCAGCGGTGGCTGGTGAACGCCCGCATGACGCGCATAAAGCCGTTCCGCCTCGGGCGATGCATTCCAGCATTTTCCGCGTCCTGACGAATAAACGAAGCTTTCTCTCCTGCTATATGTTGCGCCGAGATCGCTATCGAAAGGTACCATACATAAAGCTGGGCTTGCCGATACCGGATCTGGCCATCAGTTGCATGACCAGGAGAACAAGGACCTTCTGAAGGTCCGCGCTTGGTATTATGAGGAGTATCAAAGCGCCCTGAAGGAACTGGCAAAACGGATGCGCCCCAGCAAGGAGGCCGTCATCGCGTGATCATGGAGTGTTTACACCCCACTGCCGGTGCATGGCTTCACCTAAGCCACTCCAATGCCGGTCCTAACATTTGATGCCGCGCCCCCGCTTCCTCACATACCGGGATTGCTTGATCCCTCATACTTGTTGTTTTGTAGATGCTCATCGAGTAATTTGCATAATACGAATGAAGGTACTTCCAAAGCAGCCGGTTCTACCCAAGAAGCTTGTTGAGGAAGCCCTCTTCTCAAGCTACATGTATTATGTAGATCCCTTGCATAGCGATTTAATCTTTCATTGGGGGTTTGATCCCTCGCCGGAAATGGGGCTTCCATTCTGCTACCGTGTTACCGGTTTTGTGGAGGACACGCCTCCTGAAAACATGGCTCAAGGCGCAGATATCGTCTATTCAGCCGCGTTCATGCTCAATGCCGTGGATAAATGGTGCATGGGGCAAAGTCTCGCGATGATTTGGCCTGATTGCGCCCATTTCACATCAGCCCTTTGTCAGCATCTATTATTGCGCGCGGCTCTTGGTTTCGACCGTCACGACTGGCTTTACCGCTTCGAGGCGTTGCGTGGGCAGCTGCTTTTGACTCTTGGCGTTGAGGATGCTGGCAGCTTTTCTCTCGACCAGATCAATACACCAGACGATCACCCGTTTAAGATAGCCGTGGCCTATGATCTTTGGCGCCTGGGATATTTTGATGGAATTGAATCCTACCTGTCGGCCCGCTTTGGCTTCCGTCTGATCAGATCCAAACTGATGCTCTCCCCCTGACACGGGCTTCAAGGATTATTTTCGATGCGAGATGGAGGCGAAAGCGCGGCTGGATTAATGTGAAATTCGAAGGCGCACCTCGGTCTGAGCTGGCGCATCCGAAAAACATCTTGATCTGGAGCTCAACGCCGGCCTCAGGGCCGGCGCAAAATGTTTGAACCGTTTTTCAAGCGTAAGCCATATTCCCGACTGGTGCCCGTTGAGAGTGCCCCAGCCTGTAGGCCGGGCTGGGTAGGGGTTGGCGCTGCCGTTCAAGCGCTGAGATCAGCATCGGAAATTTCGCGTTGATTCGCGAGGCCATCTGAACGGGAAAAATCCAAATTGAGCAGGCATTTTCGCAAAAGCCGACGTCGTGCCGCCGGGCGCTGAGAGCGAATGCCGCGTCGGCCCAATCTGGCGGAACCATCTCGGCTTTGATGACCAAGGCAAAATATCCAGCCTTGTGGCTGGTATAGGACGCGATATTTTCAGCTACCCTGACGGCGTTCTTTTGAATCGCAAGGAGCCTTCCAGTTTCACCTTCGACCTTAAGCTGTCTCGACATACGACGCCCTTCGAGGATTAAACCTGTTCTGAATTTAACCTAAAGTTTAGTTATCCATAGGGTTATTAACGTAGGTAAGAAATTTTCGTCAAGGACATCATCCCTGTAAATTAGCAAAAATAGTGAAAATAAACGTAGGTAACTGTGTGTGGTTTTGGTCGAACAAGCGTCCACAGTCTGCCAATTTCGGGCAATCGCGGCCCGGTCTTGCCGGTTGCGTCCGTGACGTCCCAACGCTTCCCCCGGAAGGCCTCCTAGGCAATCCAGGTCAACGAGCCGATTGATGCCGGCATGCTTGATGGCCGAAAAAATAGATGGGTTACCCTGTTCCCGCGCACCATTTCGATCGGACGGAAATGAATAAAAATCCCGATTCTTGCCCACGGTCCACTTATGCCGGAAATGCCCCCGCCAGCGGTTCAGGGGCAATGAGGCGTCGGGACCATCCTGTCTGGCGACCCAACGGGAGCGGCCCATCGCCGACCAGCGCGGCTTGGCTTATTCTCATGTCACACACCCCCCAGATTGGCGGAAACGGACCTTGAACGACCCCGCAGTAACAGTGAGCACCGATTCTACCCCCACGCGCCGCGCCTCTCCAGCGGTGCTGGTCGAAGGTCCGGTGGGGCGTACACTGATCCTGTTCTCCCTGCCGATCCTGGCCAGCAATGTGCTGCAATCGCTGAACACCTCGATCAACGCCGCCTGGATCGGCCATCTGATCGGCCCGCTGGCATTGGCGGCCTCGGCGAACGCCAATGCCCTCCTCTTCTTCCTGATCAGCCTTGGTTTCGGCATCGCCCTGGCGGCGACCATCCTGATTGGCCAAAGCCTGGGGGCGCGCGATATTGCCCAGGCAAAACGGGTGATGGGCACATCCTATCTGTTCTTCGGCGGCTTGTCCGTGGCCATCGCCGCCATCGGCTTCAGTCTGGCGCCACAGATTATGCAGGCCATGCGCACCCCGCCCGACGCCATGGTGCTCGCCGCCGCCTATCTCAGGATCATCTTTCTCGCCATTCCGGCCTTGTTCATCTCCACATTCCTGGCGATGGCCCTGCGTGGCGCGGGCGATTCCCGCACGCCCTTCTACTTCATGCTGTTGTCGGCGATGCTTGATGTCGGGCTCAACCCGCTGCTCATCGGGGGGCTCGGCCCGTTCCCCCGGCTCGGCATCGCGGGTTCCGCGCTGGCCACCACCATCGCGCAATGGCTGACGCTGCTTCTTCTCCTGCTCTGGCTGCGCGCAAAGCGCCATGTCCTATGGGTCGGGCCGGCCGTGTTCCGTGTCGACCGCGCCATCCTGCGCAGCCTGCTGACCAAGGGCGTGCCGATGGGGCTGCAGGTGATCGTCGTCTCCTCCTCCATGATCATGATGATCAGCCTGGTGGACCGTTTCGGCTCGACCACCGTCGCAGCCTATGGCGCCTGTTTCCAGCTCTGGAGCTATATCCAAATGCCAGCCTTCGCGGTGGGCAGTGCCGTGTCCTCTATGGCGGCGCAGAATATCGGCGCCAAGAGATGGGACAGGGTGAACCGCGTTGCCGTGGCCGGTGTGGTCTATAATGTCCTGCTCACCAGTGCGCTCGTAGCCCTTGTAACACTATTGGACAAGCAAGCTTTCGCGCTCTTCCTCGGCCAGGACGATGCCGCCATCGCCATGGCGAAGCACATGCATTATATCGTCTCCTGGTCCTTCATCCTGTTCGGTGCCAGCTTCGTTTTGGCCAGCGTGGTGCGCGCGGCAGGCGCCGTGGTCCCGCCACTGCTTATCCTGCTTGCCGCCTTCTGGGGGGTGCGCGTCCCATTTGCCATCTTCATGTCTGGCCTTGGTGTAAACGGCGTGCTTCTGGGGTTTCCGGCAGGCTCCGCCGCCTCTGTGCTGATGACAATTGCCTATTACCGGTTCGGCAATTGGCGCGCGGCGAAAATGCTGGTGCGCGACTGACTTTGCCTGAAAGCACGGGAAGGATGGGGGTAAGTATCTTAATCAAAATGCGGCGACAGGTGGTGTGGAAGGAGACACGCGCCCCCAGTCACCGCCAGCCGCGCTAAAGGGTGCGCGCCGGCCACACCAAAACGGCGCGCCTCATTCCATCTCCGCCACAGGCTCACGCTGGGGAACGGGCGCCCGGCAATGGTTATCCCGCAACCCCTTGAGCACCAAACGCAACGTCGTTTCAACCATGTCATCGGGCTGCACGCCGCCCGGCGCACGCTGCTGCCCCATGATCAACATGGCAAAGCCATGCGTCACCGCCCAAACCGCCATGGTTGCGCCAGGTGGCGGCGTCAGGCCCATGGCCCGGAAATAGCGGTTCACGGAATCATTGAACCGCGCATAGCCCTGGGCGGCCGCGGCAGCGAGCTCGGGAAACTCTTTCTTATCGCCAAATTCCGGGCCGAACATCAGCCGGAACAGAGCCGGATCGGCTTCCGCGAACCCGATATAGGCACGGACATGAGTGAAAACATCTCCGGCCAGAACGCCCTGCGCCTGCATGAAATCCTCCCGGAATTGCCCGAGGCGCCTGAACCCCTCCGCCGCGATGGCAGCCAGCAACCCGCGCCGGCTGCCGAAATGATGCGCCGGGGCCATCGGTGAAACGCCGGCCTGCAAGGCCAGCTCCCGCAAGCTGAGAGACGCTGCGTCCTTCTCCTTTAATTGTTCAATTCCAAGCGCCACCAAAGCCGTACGCAAATTACCATGATGATAACGCTGCGCCTCGGAATCCACCCTGCTCTTCATGCCCCACCCTAAATCAATACAATGTAAAGATAAACGCTCTGCGCGGGGCTGGTGCGCGCGTTTTGTATCTTTGTATTGCATAGATTCGCACCATTTCGGGTTTGCTAGATCAATCGGAGCCTTCCCATGCTGTCAAAACCTCTTCTGCTCGCCGGCATAGCCGGGCTTTCCTTCCTGGCCAGTTGTTCCAGCCCGCAAACCGCCCAGGGTCCATATTTCCAGCTTTATGCTGCATCAGGCGATGTACAGGCTGTCGATGCCGCATATCAGAGCCTTTATTTCGACCGCGCGGCGCAGTCCCTTGCCCAGATCAACACCAGCAACACGGCCATCCAGGCTGAGGCGAACCGCCTTGCCGCACAGGGCTTGAACACGCAGCAATCTCTCGCCACGGCGGCCAATGAGGCGATGATCGCGCCCCCCACGCAATTGAATGACCAGCTTGAGGCCAAACTAACAGCCCTGAGCCAGCTTCACGGCGCGGCGTTCGATCAAGCTTTCCTTGAGGATCAGGTGGCGTTGCGCACCCAGAACCAGGCGGCCTTGCAAGCCGCGCAGCCACGGCTCATCAATCCTGGGGTGCACAGTGTCGCCACGCAGTTCCAGCAGCAGAATCAGGACGATCTGACCACGCTCATGGCCTTGCAGACGCAAGCTGGCTAGATCCGGACCCACGGCCCTCCAGCGGGTGCCGCCGGAGGCCGTGGCTGGCTGCGCCCTATAGCTTTTCCGCAAGCTGCGCGCGCAGCTGTGGCTTCTGGATCTTGCCAGTGCCGGTGCGCGGCAGCGCCGCGACAAAGCTGACATATTTCGGAATCTTGTAGCGGGCGAGCCTGGCGTTGAGAAACTCCAGGATCATCGCCTCATCCGGCCCGTTCTCAGCGGCGACAACCGCCAGATGCCCGACCTCTCCCCAGCGCGCATCCGGCACGCCCACCACCGCCGCCTCGCGGATGCCGGGCAAAGCGGCCAGCGCGGCCTCGATCTCCACTGGATAGACATTCTCGCCGCCTGAGATGAACATGTCCTTCTTGCGGTCCACCAGGAACAGGTACCCATCCTCATCCTGGCGGGCGATGTCGCCGGTACGGAACCAGCCATCCTCATTGAAGGCCTTCGCGGTCTCCTCAGGGGCGCGCCAATAGCCGGAGAAGATGTTGTCGCCTTTCAGCAGCAGCTCGCCCGGGCTACCGGGCGGCACCTCCTCGCCTTGCGCATCGACGATGCGAAGCTGAATGGCAGGCGGCACCAGCCCCGCGGCCCCGGCCTTCTGGTCGATGAGCGGAATATGCCGCGGCATGCAGGAGACAGTGCCCGCCTCGCTCATGCCGAACCCGTCGGCAATGGGAATGCCATCGCCCAGCCAGGCCCGGATATCCGCCGCCGGATGCGGCGCCCCGCCGGAGAAGATGGCGGTGAGGCGGCGCAGCTTTTCAGGGTCAAACCCTTCCGTGTTGCGCAACATCTGCGCCATTTGCGGCACACAGAAATAATGCGTGACCCTCAGCGCCGGATCGGACAGCCGCGCCAGGGTGCGGGTGGGCTCGAACCCTTCGCTCAGCAGCACCGCGCCGCCGCGCATGAAGGCGGGGCGCAGATTGGTGATGATGCCCATAATGTGGAACATCGGCGTTTCCGCCAGCATCACACTCTCATGCGTCACCCGCGCCAGCATGCCGAAATTCACCGCCGTCTGGGTGATGTTGCGCTCGCTGAGCAGCACGCCCTTCGGCCGGCCGGAGGTGCCGGAGGTATAGAGAATAAGGCTGGGGCGCGAACGGTCGAACGGCACGGGGGGCAACGGCGCAGCGGCCTCGATCTCCGTCCGCAGCGCCGGGAACTCTACCTGCCGCAGGCCGGAGGCGAGCGGGGAGAGAAACTCACGGTCGCCAAACAGCAAGGCCGGTTCACAATCTTCCAGAAGCCGTGCCTGCTCGGCCACGGCAAGGCGCCAGTTGAGCGGCACGAAGATCGCCCCCAGCCGGGCGCAGGCCAAATGCAGCAGCGCCTGCTCCGCGCCATTGCGGCCCAGCACGGCGACACGATCCCCCGCGGCGATGCCGTAATGGCCCGACAACAACCCGGCGGTGCGGGCAATGGCCACGTCCCATTCGGCATAGCTCCAGCTTCGGCTGGTCGCGAACTCGAACACCGCCAGCGCATCCGGTTGCAGGCGCGCCTGCACCCCCGGATCATCCACAATATTGACCATGGCGTTTCCTCCCCAGGTTCGCGCGGTCAGTCCTGCAGCCGGTAAGCCCCAAGGCCGGGCTTATAGCTCTTCTCATCGATGAATTGCCGGATCCCTTCCTTGCGGCCGTGATTATCATAGGAATTCGCGGCCTCCTGGGCGCGCACCAGATAATCCTCGGCATTTTCGTAGGTCATCTCACCAACGCGGCGGACGGCATCCTTCGTCCCTTTCAGCGCCACCGGGTTCTTCTTCAACAGCACGTTGGCGACATCGGTCACGCGCTCCTTCAGTTTAGCGAGCGGCACGGCCTCGTTCACCAGCCCCCATTCGGCGGCCTTCTTGCCGTCCACATTCTCGCCCATCATCGCATGATACATGGCGTTGCGGAAGGAGAGCAGCTCCACCGCCACCTTGGTGGCGCCGCCGCCGGGCAGAATGCCCCAATTGATCTCGGAGAGGCCGAACTGCGCCTCCTCCGCCGCGAAGGCGAGATCGCAGGCGAAAAGCGGCCCGTAACCGCCGCCAAAGCACCAGCCATTCACCATGGCGATGGTCGGCTTCTGGTACCAGCGCAGGCGCCGCCACCAGCCATAGGATTCACGCTGGGCCTGGCGGGTGGCGCCCAGCCCCTTGGCCTCGGTCTCACGGAAATATTCCTTGAGGTCCATGCCCGCCGACCAGGCCGTGCCCTCGCCGGCAAGCACCAGCACGCCCACATCCTCACGATATTCCAGCTCGTCCAGCACCTCCATCATGCGCCGGTTCAGTGCCGGGCTCATGCAGTTGCGCTTCTCCGGACGGTTGAATTTCACCCAGGCGATGCGGTTCTCGATCGTGAAAGCGACCGTATCCTTCTCAGACATTCGAAATCCCTTTTGTAAAGGCATACATTGCGAGATCAGAACCAGAACTCCCCCTACCCGCCATGTTGCTGTTTTGGCTTATGCCCGCATTTTAATGATATAATGCATAACATACAAGCCCAATCCGCAGAAACGTTGCAGAAACCGCCAAACAGGCTCGGATATCAGGCAAGGACACCATGGTATGTCACGTTCCATAACAAGATTGCGCCCGCGGGGCTGCGCGGGCATAGTCGTGTCATGGCGCAGAAAGTGAAACCCCAGATCATGCCGGCCCCTGAGGTCACGTCCCCCAGCAACCCGCTCGAGCAATTGCTCGGCTATCAGCTGCGCCGCGCCTCTCAGGCGATGATGGCCGACCTCGGCGCCGAACTGGCGGAGCTGGAGCTGCGGGTCACGGAAATGTCCGTGCTGCTGGTGATCGACGAGAACCCGGACATCACGCAGAGCGAAATCGGCCGGGTGCTGGCAATCCAGCGCGCCAACATGGTGCCGCTGACCACCCAGCTGGAACGGCGCGGACTGATCCGCCGCGGGGCGACCATAGGCCGGGCGCAAGCCTTACGCCTGAACTCCAGCCGGGCGGGTCCTGGTGCGCGAATGCCGCAAGCGCGTGGCCGCGCATGAGGGCCGCTTCCTGGCCACTATGCCGCCTCCCCAGCGGGACGCGCTGCTGAAGCAACTGCGGATGGTCTGGGACAAATAACGCCGCCGCGCGCGGCACGTATCAAAACGGAACCGGAGGAAGCAATGCTGACAGAGCAGGCATTGGCCGGCCTGATTGCGGGTTTGCACGGACTTGGCGCGGATTGCACGGATTTTGAAACCAACGCCGCCGTGCTGGCGCAAGCGGCGAAGCTGGCGCGCGGCGTGCTGGCCCCCAATGGCAGGCAGGCGGATGCCATCGGGGCACGCATGGAGACCGGGCGGGTGAAGCTGCCGTCCGGACAAAAAACCTCCTGGGAGGCGCTGCGCGATGGCGGCTGGACCAGCCTGGCCGACCCTGAGGAATTTGGCGGCCAGAACCTGCCCTTGCCGCTGGCTGTGGCGGCGCAGATGCTTTTCGATGCCGAGGATGTGGCGCTGGGCATGCTGGCATTGAACCAGCGCTGCGCCGTGCGGCTGCTGCGCAAGGCCGCCCCCGCCGAAATGCAGAAAAAATGGAGTCCGCGCCTCATCTCCGGCGAATGGGCGGCGACGATCTGCATCTCCGAGCCCGATGCGGGGTCAGACGTGGGGCGCATCCGCAGCCTGGCCACCCAAGGCGAGGATGGAACCTGGCGCATCACCGGGCAGAAATGCTGGATCTCCTATGGCGACCATGATCTGGCGCCGCACATCCTGCATCTGGTGCTGGCACGCACGCCTGGGCAAAAGCCGGGCACACGCGGACTCACGTTGTTCCTGCTGCCGGACACAAAAGAGGACGGCACGCGCAACGGAATCGAGATTCTGCGCATCGAGGAGAAAATGGGGCTGCACGCCTCGCCCACCTGCGTTCTGGCGCTGGAAGGCGCGGAGGCGCTGCCCATCGGCACCGAGGGCCAGGGCTTGCGCGCGATGTTCGGGATGATCACCGGCATGCGGCTGGGCGTGGGCGGCCAGGGCAGCGCCATGGCGGCACGGGCCTGCGAGATCGCCTGGAACTATGCGGCGGAAAGATTGCAAGGCGGCCCGGCGGAAGCGCCGCCCGTGCCCATCCATGCCCATGCGGAGGTGCGCCGCCTGCTGCTGGATATCCGCCTGACCGCCATGGGCGCCATGCTGCTGACCTTGCAGGCCGCCGCCTGGATGCAGGCGGCAGACGAAGGCGACGAGGCCGCCGCCGCGCGCACCGCCGTGCTGCTGCCGGTGGTAAAAACCCTCGCCGCCGAGGCGGCGTTCGAGACCGCCAGCAACGCCATGCAGGTGCTGGGCGGGGCGGGCTATACGCGGGAATGGCCGCTCGAGCGGATCCTGCGGGATTCGCGGGTGGCCTCGATCTTTGAGGGCACGAGCGCCATCCAGGCGCTGGATCTGCTGCTACGGCAATTGCTGGGCGCGGGCGCCGCGGCTTCGGATGAGGTTTTGGACATCCTCGCCCCGTCGGCAACCATCTTGGCGCCACTGCGGGCCGTGCTGGCGCGGCTGGGCACATCATCCCCCCAGGCGCGGGAACAGGCGGCGCTGCCAATGCTGCGGCTGTTCGGGCTGGCCTGCATCGACGGGCTGCTGCGCCGGCACAAGAGCGTGGCGGGCGAGGCGCTGCTGGCCTGGCATGAAGCCGGGCTGGCCGCGAAGGTCAACGCCCTGGTGGCCGCCACGGGCTGGACGGATACCGCGTCCCTCTATGCCGCCCTGGCCTGATCATCCCCCGCGCAGAATGGCCACCCCCTCCCGCGCTGGATCCAATTCCGTATAACGCAGCACGGCATTGGCGTGCTCGCGCATCAGCGCCTCCGCCCGCGCGCCCTGGCGGGCGGCAATGGCCTCGACAATCGCGTGATGCTGCATATGCGCATAGTTCAGCCGTTTATACTCGGCGGCGAGGTTGTTGCGGTCGATGGCCAGCGCCTTCACCGAGGCAAAGGGCAGATGGTCGTTGCGCGACAATGCCTCCGCAATGGCGGGATTGCCGGAGGCTTCAATGATCGTGGCGTGGAAGCGTATGTTCAAATCGAGATAAAGCGGCGCGTCGGCCTCGGTGAAATGCCCCTTGGCCAGAAGCGTGTCGCCATCCTGCAGGCAGGCGGCGAGGCTTTGCAGAACCGCCGGGCTGGCACCGCGCTCGGCCAGCAGCCGCGCCGCCAGCCCTTCCAGCACCCCGCGCACCTCAACCGCCCCGACGATCTGCGCCGGTGAGACGGCGCGTACGGCAAAGCCGCGCGCTCCGGCCCGGACCAGCAGCCCCTCCTGCTCCAATTCGCGAAAGGCCATGCGCACCGGCATGCGCGAGACGCCGAGCCGCTCGGCCAGCGGAATTTCCGCCAGACGCTCCCCGGCGGCAAGTTCGCCGCTGCTGATCATGCGCCGGAGCGTGACCAGCACGCGCTGCCCCGTGCGCTCGCCGCTCAAGGTCTCATTCTCATAATTGGATCCAATTTAGCTGAATTTGATTGACTCATACGCGCGATTCCGGGTTTATTGGATACATTAGCAAAGAAAATTCCGGGAGTGAAAGCCGATGTTCCTGAAAAACGCCTGGTATGTGGCGGCAATGCCGGACGAGGTGGCGCAGACGCCGCTGGGCCGGACGATCTGCGGCGAGAAGATCGTGTTCTATCGCGGCGCAGGCGGCAAATTGGCGGCGGTGGAGGATTTCTGCCCGCATCGCGGCGCGCCGCTCTCACTCGGCTATGTCGAGGACGGCAAACTCATCTGTGGCTATCATGGGCTGGCCATGGGTTGCGAGGGCAAGGCGGTGGAGATGCCCGGCCAGCGCGTGCGGGGCTTTCCCGCCATCAAATCCTACGCGGTGGAGGAGCGCTATGGCTTCATCTGGGTCTGGCCCGGAGACCGCGAGCAGGCGGACCTCGAAAAAATCCATCATCTGGACTGGGCGGAGAGCCCGGACTGGGCCTATGGCGGCGGGCTTTATCACATCAATTGCGATTACCGGCTGATGATCGATAATCTCATGGACCTCACCCATGAGACCTATGTGCATGCGGGCAGCATCGGCCAGAAGGAGATCGACGAATCCCCTGTCTCCACCAAGGTGGAAGGTGATCACGTCATGACCAGCCGGTTCATGGACGGCATCCACGCCCCGCCCTTCTGGCAGATGGCGCTGCGCATGAACGACCTGGCCGCGGATGCGCTGGTCGACCGCTGGCAGATCTGCCATTTCCATCCGCCCAGCCATGTGCTGATCGAGGTGGGCGTGGCGCATGCCGGCCATGGCGGCTATCACGCGCCGGATGCGGTGAAGGCCGCCAGCGTCGTGGTGGATTTCATCACCCCGGAAACCGAGACCTCGCATTGGTATTTCTGGGGCATGGCGCGGCGCTTCAAGCCCGGCGATGCCGAGCTGACGGCAAAAATCCGCGAAGGCCAGGGCAAGATTTTCAGCGAGGACCGCGAGATGCTGGAGCAGCAGCAACAGAACCTGCTGCGCTGGCCGGAACGCAATTTGCTGAAGCTGAACATTGATGCGGGCGGCGTGCAGTCGCGCCGGATTATCGAGCGGCTGCTGGCCGAGCCGGTGGCGTGATGCTGGAGACAGTCACAATCGAGACGGAGCTGGTCGCGGTGCGCGACGAGGCGGAAGGGGTACGCGGCTTCACCCTCGCCGCCTTGGGCGGCGCCTTGCCGCCCTTCACCGCCGGGGCGCATGTGGATGTGCATCTGCCGGGCGGGTTGATCCGGCAATATTCGCTCTGCGGCGACCCTGATGCGGGCGGGGATTACGAGATCGCGGTGCTGCGCGAGCCCGCCTCACGCGGCGGCTCGGCCGCGATGCATGAGCTTGCCCCCGGGGCAAGGCTACGCATCAGCGCCCCGCGCAACCTGTTCCCGCTGGCGGAAAACGCGGACAAAACGCTGCTCTTTGCTGGCGGCATCGGCATCACCCCAATGCTGGCGATGGCAAGGCGGCTGCACCGGCTGGGCCGGGCGTTCGAGCTGCATTATTGCACCCGCAGCGCAGGCCGGGCCGCGTTTCTGCCGGCGCTGAAAGCCGCCCCCTTCGCGGCGCGGGTCTTCACCCATTTCGATGACGGCGCGGAGGCGCAAAAACTCAACGCCCCTGCCCTGCTCGCCAATCCCGGCACGGGTGCGCATCTTTATGTCTGCGGCCCTGGCGGGTTCATGGAACACGTGCTGGCAAGCGCGCGGGCAGCAAGCTGGGACGAGGCCAGGCTGCACCGGGAATATTTCTCCGCTCCCGTGATGGAGACGAAGGGCAACCAGCCCTTTGAAATCGAGATCGCCAGCAGCGGCCAGGTGCTCACCGTACCGGCAGACCGCACGGCCTGGGAGATTCTGAACGAGGCCGGGCTGTATGTGCCGGTCTCCTGCGAACAGGGCATTTGCGGCACCTGCCTGGTGAGCGTGAAATCTGGCACGCCGGATCATCGGGACAGCTACCAGACCGATGAGGAACACGCCACCAACACGCAGTTCACCCCCTGCTGCTCGCGCGCAAAAAGCGCCCGGCTCGTTCTGGAGCTTTAGAGCCTGATCGCTTGAGGTTGACGCGCCCTTGCGCGGCAACCGACGGCGTGAAGTCAGCCTCTTAACAAAGAGCCTGATCGCTGGAGGTTGACGCGCATGCGTCAACCTCAACGCGCTTCAAAAACAAAAATGCCGCCGTTCAAAAAAACGGCGGCATTTTCATGGCCCGGCAAAATTCAGAGTTTCAAAACGGCCTTCACGCAGCGTCCCGTCTCGGAATCATGCACGGCTTCATCGATCTGTGAAAAATCATAGAAGCGCATCATCTTCTCCGCCGGAAAACGGCCCTGTGCATGCAGCTCGATCAGCTTCGGCAGGAACACGGAGGGCTCCGCATCGCCTTCCACAATCCCGCGCACATGCTTGCCGGAGGTCAGCAGGTCAATCACCGGCACCGGCAGCACCTCATCAGGCCGCGAGGCGCCGATGATCCCCAGCGTGCCGCGCGGCGCCAGGGACGCCAGTGCCTGGGAGAGCACAGGAATCAACGCCGTCGTGTCGATGGCATAGCCCACCCCGCCGCCGGTGATCTGCTGAATGGCCTCCACCGGGTTTTCCGCCCCGGCATTCACCGCATGGGTGGCGCCCAACTCCTCTGCCAGATCAAGCCTTGCCGCGTTGCGGTCCACGGCGATAATCCTGGTGGCGCCGACAAGCTTTGCCGCCATCACCGCCGATAGCCCGACCGAGCCGGTGCCGAACACCGCGATGCTCTCGCCAACCCCAACCTTCAGCGCGTTGATCACCGCCCCTGCCCCGGTCTGGATGCCGCAACCAAAGGGGGCCAGCACCGCGAGATCGGCATCGGCCGCCACCTTCACCACATTGCCGTGATGCGCCACCACATGGCTCGCAAAGCTGGACTGGCCAAAGAAATGGCTATGCACATGGCCGGACTCGCAGCTTAGAGAGGTGCTGCCATCCGCCCGCGCCCCGCTGAAATTCAGCGGGAAAAACGCATGGCAATAGCTGGGCGCATGCGCCGCGCAGGAGGGGCAGCCCCCGCAGGCACGGTAGCTCATCACCACCTTGTCCCCCACCGCGAAGCCGGTGACATTCGCCCCCACCTGCTCGACAATGCCCGCCCCCTCATGCCCCAGCACGATCGGCTGCGGCACGGGGAACACCTGGTCGCGCATCGCGAGGTCGGTATGGCAGATGCCGACCGCCTCGATGCGGATGAGCATCTCATCCGCCCGCGGCGCTTCGAGACTCAGCGTCTCGAGATGGAATTTGCCGCCCTTCTCGCGGGTGACGGCCGCCTGGATATGCATGGCCGCGTGCTCCTCAGAACGGCTTCATCGGCGCGTCGGCCTGGACGGTCATCCATTGCCACATGGAGAATTCCTCCCAGCTCGCCGGACCGCCAACGGCGGTGCCATTGCCAGACGCGCCGCGCCCGCCGAACGGGTTCACCACGTCATCGGCCACGCTCTGGTCGTTAATATGGACCAGACCGGTGCGAAGCTGGCGGGCGAGCCGCATGGCGCGGCCAAGATCCTTACCTATGATGCCAGCGGAGAGACCATACTCGGTGTCATTGGCGAGCTTGATGGCCTCCTCATCCGTGTCAAAAGGCACGATGTTCACGACAGGCCCGAAAATCTCCTCATCGAAGCAGGGCATGCCGGGGCGGACATCCTCCAGCACGGTCGGCTTGTAGAACAGCTTCTCGTAGGTTCCGCCCGCCGCCAGCTTCGCCCCGGCGGCAATGCTCTCGGTCACCAGCCTGTGCACACGGTCCAGCTGGCGCTGGTTGATCAGCGGGCCGAGCGCCACCTGGCCGGAGGCCGGGTCGCCCACCGGCAGATGATTGGCCTTCTCCACGAGTGCGGCGGTCAGCGCCGGGGCAAGCGAGCGCTCGACCAGGATGCGCCCGGAAGCCATGCAGATCTGCCCCTGATGGAACCAGGCGCCGAAGGCAACATTGGAGGCGGCGGAGGCAATATCCGCATCGCCCAGAACGATAACGGAATTCTTGCCGCCCAGCTCCAGCGAGACCTTCTTGAGATGTTTGCCGCAGGCCTCGCCCACGCGCCGCCCGGCGGCGGTGGAGCCGGTGAAGGCGACCATCTGGATGTTCGGATCGGTGCAGAGCGCCTCGCCGGCTTCCACATAGCCGGGCACCAAATGCAGCAGCCCCTTCGGCAGCCCCGCCATCTCGAAGATGCGGGCAATGATGACGCCGCCGGAGACCACCGTCTGCGGGTCCGGTTTCAGCACCACGCCATTGCCGATGGCCAAAGCGGGCGCCACGGCGCGCAGGCCGAGGATGAGCGGAAAATTGAAGGGCGAGATGACGCCGACCACACCCAGCGGCACCCGCCGCGCGATGGAAAGCCGCTCCGGCGAGGAGGGCAGCACGCGGCTTGGAATATCATGCAGCAGGGCGGCAGCGGCGCGGCAGATCTCCACCGCCTCGCGCACCTCATGCTGGCCCTTCGGAATGATGCCGCCGGTCTCGCGGGCGATCCATAGCGCCAGCTCCTCCGCATGGATCTCGAACAACTCCGCCGCCTTCAGCAGAATGGCTTCCCGCTGGCGCTCATTGGTGGCGAACCAGGCGGGCTGCGCCTCGGTGGCAGCCTTGGCTGCCGCCGCGATCTCCGCCGCGCCGCCAATGCCGGTACGGGTCAGCACCGCGCCGGTGGCGGGCTCATCGACATCGGCGATGCTGGGTGCGGCCACCCAATCGCCATTGAACATCTTGCCTTCCCAGGCTTTGCCCAGGAATGAACCTGGCGTCGCGGCGTCCAACATGTCTGTAACTCCCAGTCTTGAGATGAATTCAGGGTTGTTCCGAAGCCCGCACGGCAGCGGGCGGGGTTGTGGATTGACGGCGGGCGAAGCCGCGCTGGCGTCCGGCATCGACAGCTTGCAGCTTCAGCACATAGCCAACGGGCAGCAGGCGCAGCGCGTAGCGGCGCTCCAGCCAGCCCCAGATGCCTTGCGGCAGCAGCAGCGCGAACCCCACCGCCGCACCGCCTATGCCGATGAGATACCATACGCCCTCGGCGCCGAAGGCGGCCTCCACGGCGAAGAACAGCACCGCGCCGAGGATCGGCCCCTCGAACGTGCCGATCCCGCCCACCAGCGTCATGAAGATCATGTAGGCCGTCCATTGCACGCCGAAATAGGTATTGGGCTGGAAGGAGATGGAGGTGGCGAGCCACACCGCCCCCGCCATGCCCGCCCCCAGCGCGGCCAGCACGAACATGATGCGCTTGGCGCGCTGCACCCGCACGCCAACAGACAGCGCAGCCTCCTCATTGTCGCGGATGGCTTGCATCGCCGCGCCTAAGCGCGAGCGCAGCAGCAGGAACAGGAGCAGCGCGACACCGGCCATCATCACCAGCCCGAACCAGTAGGTATCGGCCCGGCGCGCGCCTGGGACGAAATCGTTCAAGGCGAGCAGCGAGGTGCCGGTGGCGCCCTGCACGATGGGATCGAGGCTCACCAGCAATTGCACCAGCGCCGCCAGCACCCACATGCCGATGGCGAACTCCCCCGCGCGCAATTGCAGCATGAAGCTGGAGACGATGAGCGCCAGAATTGCGCTCGCCCCGCCGCCCAGCGCCAGGGCCGCATAGACCGGCATGCCCGCCTGCGAGAGCCGGATGGCGGCATAGGCGCCGAAGCCGAAGAAAAGCTGCTGCCCAACCGAGACCAGACCGCCATAGCCCGCCAGCGCGTTCCAGGTGATGGCCAGGATGACATAGACGAACAGGGTGGTCAGGTGATCCACCACATTGGCGGAGAAGATAAACGGCCCGGCCAGCAGGGCGATTTGCAGCACGCCGATGGCAATGGTGCAGGCTATGGAGCGGCGGGTCCAGCGCTGGACGCTATAGGCTTCGGTCATGCGAACCTCACGCGGAGACGGCGAAAATAGGCGCTGATCTCGCCGCCCTGGCGCAGCCGGGCGATCAGCACGATGAGAAACACGGCATGGCCGGCGATCTGCGAGAGATGCGTGTTCACCGCCCCGCCCACGCCTTGCGCCACGCCCAGCACGATGCCGCCAATGAGCGTGCCCCAGAGCGAGCCGGTGCCGCCGATCACCACCGCCTCGAAGGCGTAGAGAAGCTGCGGGCCGCCGGCATAGGGGTCGAAACTGCCGCTGGCGCCCAAAGCCGCCCCGGCCAGCCCGACCATGACCATGGCGAGCGCGGTGGTGGCGGCGCGCACCAGCCGCGTGTCGATGCCCGAAAGCCGGGCGGCATCCTCATCCTCCGCCGTGGCGCGGATACGCCGCCCGATCTGCGTGCGCGAGAGCAGCAATTGCGTGCCGCCGAGCACCAGAATGGCGGTGGCGAAAACCAGGCAGGCAAGCTGGCTGATATAGACACTGCCGAAATTCCAGCTTCCGTAGGAGAGCGTGCCGATATCGGCGGCGAAGGACTGCGTGTCCGCGCCGAAAATACTGAACAGCACATTGTCGCAGATCAGCGCCAGGCCGAACGTGGCCAACAGCGGCACCAGCGCGCCGCCCTTCAGGCTGGGCTCGATGATGAGGAGCTGCAGCGCCACCCCCAGCAGCGCCATGATGGGCAGCATGAGCGCCAGCCCGCCGAGCGGGGAGACGCCAAGCCCGGTATAGATCACCATCATGATGAAAGCGCCCAGCACGGCGAGCGAGCCATGCGCCAGGTTGATGACGCGCATCACCCCGAACAGGAAGGAGAGCCCCGCCGCCAGCAGCGCATAATAGCCGCCGAGCAAAACGCCTTGCAGAATTTGGTTAAGCCAGAACATATCAGCTCCCTTCAGGCCGCGTGCCGGTTGAGGCCGAAATAGGCGTCCATCACCGCCTCGCGCGTCAGGCTGGCAGCGGGGCCGGAGAGCACGGCACGGCCTTCCAGCATGCACATCACATGCGTGGCGGAGGCCATCGCCCGGCGCAGATCCTGCTCCACAAGAATGATGGTGGTGCCGGCATCCTGCAGTTTCGGCAGCGCCTCGTACACACCCTCCACCGCCACGGGCGACAGGCCGAGGGACAGCTCATCCAGCAGCAGCAGCGCCGGGTTGGTCATCAGCGCCCGGCCGATGGCCACCGCCTGCTGCTGCCCGCCGGAAAGATGCCCGGCCGCACGCTTCAGGATGGGTTTAAGCTGGGGCAGCGCCTCCAGCACTGTCTCGAAATTCCATACGCCGTCGCGGCAGGCGGCCAGGCGCAGCGTGTCCTGCACGCTCATGGCGGGAAACAACCGCCGCCCTTCCGGCACCAGGGCGATGCCGCCGCGCACGCGCTTATGGGCCGGCTGCCCCGTCACATCCTCGCCCCTGAACAGGATGCGGCCCTGGGCCGGGCGGTGCGCGCCGGCGATGCTGCGCATCAACGTGGTCTTGCCCGCGCCATTGGCGCCGACAATGGCCAGCACCTCGCCCGTTTCCATGGAGACGGAAAAATCATGCAGCGCCACCAGCAGGCCGTGGCAGGCTTTCAGATTTTGGATTTCCAGCAAGCTCATGCAACCGCCTCCGAACCGAGATAGGCGCTGATCACAACGGGATCTTTCAGAACCGCCTGAGGATCGCCCTCGGCGATGACGCGCCCGGCATCCATACAGACGAGCCGGTTGACGACCTTCACCAGAATATGGACGATATGCTCGATCCAGACGACGGCGATGCGGCGGCGACGCAGATCCAGGATCACATCCACCAGTTCCAGCGCCTCGCCATCGGTCAACCCGCCGCCAATCTCATCCAGCAGCAAGAGGTCCGGGCCGGTGGCCAGGGCGCGGGCCAGCTCCAGGCGCTTGCGCTCCAATAGCCCCAGCGCCTCCGCCTGCCGGTTTGCAGCGGGCAGCATGCCGCAAAGCTGGAGTGAATCCACCGCGCGGTCATAAGCCTCACTCTGCGAGAAGCCGCCGCCTTGCGTCGCCGCCACCAGAAGATTTTCGAACACACTCATGCCACCGAAAGGCTTGGGCACCTGATGCGAACGCCCGATGCCGTGGCGGCAGCGCCAGGCGGCATCCGTGCCGGTGATGACGGCACCGCGCAGCGCAATGCGCCCTTCGCTCACCGGCACGGCGCCGGAGAGCAGGTTGAGCAGGCTGGTCTTGCCCGCCCCGTTGGGGCCGACGATGCCGACCGCCTCATCCTCCGCCACCCGGAAATCCACGCCATTGACCACGGCGAGCGCGCCATAGCGCTTCACCAGCCCATTCGCCTCAAGCAGCTTCGCGGTCATCACAGTATGTAGGGCTCAAGCGGCCCCTGAATGGGGACGGACATATCTTCCACATGCTCGAAGGTCCGGTAATCCAGCTTGTATTTGCCCGTTTTCGCCTTCAGCCATTGCGCACCGATGAGGTTGGTGGTGGCGACATTGGGCACCGGGCCATTCACGAAATCGATCTTGCCCAGCACCGTCGTGGTCTGCAGCGTGCTCATCGCCTTGGCCACTTGCGCCTTGTCCTTCGGGTTGCCCGCGGCCTTAAGCGTCGCCACCATCGCATCGAACAGCGCGAGCGAGGGGCCAAGCTGCTGCTGCCATTGCCGCCCGGTCTTGTCCTGATAGGCGGCGGCGAGCTGCGCGGAGCTGAGGCCGGTAAGCGCGGAGCTGTAAGGAAACACCGGATGCCAATAGGCCCCGGCATTGATGCGATAGCCGAGCGGCCCCAGCGCTTCCATCTGCGAGGGGAAGAGGCCGGTTTTCGCCACGGTCACGATCTTCAGCTGCCGCGTGAGGCCCTGCTGCGCCGCCTGCCGCCAGAAGGTGGTGAAGTCCGGCGGAATGGGGAAGGTGCAGAAAGCCTCGCAACCTGCCTGCTTGAACTGGGCGATCTGCGCGGAATAATCCGTGGTGCCGTCCTGGTATCCGCCGGGGTCCACCATGTCGAACCCCGCCTTGCCAAGCTCCGGCAGCAGATGGGCACGTATGGCATTGCCATCGGCGTCGTTGGGGCACAGCACCGCCACGCGCTTGTTGCTGGGCACCACGTTATTCCAGGTGGAGACATAAAGCTTGCTGAACTGCTCCGTCCCGAAACAGAAATGATAGGTCCATTTGAACGGGGAAGGCTGCCCCGGCTTGGCGCCGCGCCCGAAATACCAGGACTCCCAAGGCACGATGGTGGAAAGGCACGGCACGCCCGCGGCCTCGCACGCATCGGCCACCGGATTCACCACCTCCGGCGTGGAGGTGGTGAGCATCAGGTCTATCTGCTGGCCATTGATCAGATCCTTCGCAAGCTGGCTCGCCCGCGACGGGTCGGATTGCGTATCACGGTCGAGGACCGTCACCTCATAGGTGGTGCCGTTCAGCGTCAGGCCTTGGGCGAAAGCCTCGCGCACCAGCGAGAGGATGAAGGGATCGCCCTCGCCGAAACCGGCGAGCGGGCCGGTGCGCGGGCTGATAAAGCCGACGCGCAGCGTATTGGCGGCGCCAGCCCGCGCCGGACGCCAGCCAGAGGCCAGCGAAAGCCCCGCGGCCCCACCCAGCACCAAGCGGCGAGAGATGCCATGTTTGGCGGCAGCGTCATGATCGTTCATGATGTTTCCTCGATTTTTTATTGTTTTCACCCTCAGAACGCGTGGATGTAGCGCAGGATGACACTGAAGCCGTTGGTGGTGTTCTTCTTCACAACCGGCAGATAGACATTCAGGAAGCCGATATCGTTCCGGTCGAACGTATAGGTGGCACCTGGGCCCATCGAAACGCTCTCGGTTTCTGTGCCTTTCTGTGTCACGCCGTCCACCTCGTCATCGGTGAATTGCTTGAAGTAATAGCCGTTGAGACCGAAATTGAGCTTGGGCAGGATCTCATAGGAGGCCGCGAAATTCACCCAGCCCGCATCACCCGCCTGGGTGGTGGTGCCGGCCGGCAGCGTCTCGCTGGAGGCCGGCTGGCTGTTGGTGAAGTTATGAATATAGTTGAAACGCGCCGAGATTTCGGTCTTCGGTGTCGGCAGCAGGGTAATCGCCCAATACGGGTTGATCGACCAGAAGCCGGAGCTGGGATTGATGTCCATCGAGGTATTGTAGGAACCGCTGGGGGAGACGACATCAAACTCAACGCGTTGCGCAAAAACCGGGCGGCCGCCACGGATCACTGGCGGAAAGGCGATGAACGGCCCCCAGGTGATGTCGCCAACGCCGACCCCGCGATTGGCTTTCAGCTTTACCAAGCTGTCTTGCGCAAAGGAGGCATTGAGGTCGGTGAGCGGCAAAATCGCCATGCCGCCCAGCACGCCGCCGAACAGATGATAGGGCGAGACATAGATGAGCTGGTTCAGCGACACGACGGCCGTGATGCTGGTGTCCTTGAACACCGGCAGGGCGTTGCCGTTTGTGTCGTTGATGCCGTTGAAATGCTGGATCTGGAAATATTGCTGATAGACGAAGCCCGGCGTGTATTTGCCTAGCGCGTCAAAGAAGCTGGTGCCACCGAGATTGATGCCCGCCGGCTCATTGACCGTGACCGCCCTGGCAGCCGTAAGCCCGGACGCGCAGGCCAGCGCCATCCCCAAAACTGCATACGAAAGCCCGCAAAGTTTCTTTGTTTTCATCGAACGTTCCCATTCTTGCTTTCCGCCCCTTGCGGGCGCGGCCGTTTCATAGAGCGGCCACTGGCTGCCGCTTTTGATTTTTATAATATAGTATACAACATAACTTATAATCGCAACATCGCGGCAAGTCCTGCCCGAAACCAAGCTATTTCAATACCAAGATAAGGACCCGCGCAAAAACGCCTGCTCCGCCGCCGGCACCACGCGCCGCGCCCTTCTCTCCCCTCTGGTGTTATCGGCCCTTGTTGATCGAGGGCCGGATTATGAACAGGATATGGCATGCCCTGCCCGCGCCATGCTGTACTGAGAGAGACATCAAGGCTTGTCCGAAAGAGACCAGCCTTCGTTCAGCCGGCTGACCGGCACATCAGCCAGTCAATGCCTGGCCTGGCGGTATGTGCTCGGCGTGCAGCCGAATTGCTGGCGGAAGGCACGGCTGAAATGGGAAAAATTGCTGAAGCCGTTGTTGAAGGCGACCTCGCTGAGGGAGAGGTGGCGATGCGCATCCGAGCGCAAGGCCTGCGCGCATCTCTCCAACCGGGACTGCCAGATGAAGTCTGACAAGGATATGTCATTGCCCGCGAAGATGCGATGCAGGTGACGCTTCGAACAGCCAAAGCGCTCCGCGATCCGCTCTACGGACAAATCGGGATCGCCAATATGAGTCCGTATATAATGCTTGACCTGGAATTCCAGCGTTTCTTGCGCGCTGATGGGGGCGGTCTCACGCGCCGCCCCGGCTATGGATAACCGCAGCAGGTTGGTTGCCACATCCCCCAGGGCAGAGGACTCGTCATCCGTGATGGCCTCGCCCTCCGACAGGATGCTGCGGACATAATGCGGGAAAATCTTAGAAACGCCTGAATCTTCACCAAATTTCAGCGTGCCGTAACGGTCAAGCGCGGTGGCGGGCAGGTTCAGCTCCGCTTTTGGCACCAGCAGGACGAATTGATGAACCTGGGTGAAATTCACGACACGGTAAGGGCGGGCCGTGTCGTAGAAGGTCCAGCCCGCGCCATCGAGCACAACCTCACGCCCGGATTGGGCAATCATGCTGCGGCCGGAAAGCTGGACGGCGATCTTCACAAACCCGCGGTCTTCCATTTTGGCGCTTGCCGCGTCACGCACCACGGCTACGGGGGAAGACGACAACTCGCACAACTTGACCTGGCCTGCGGCCTGGAAACGGGCGCGGCCGAAAAACGGCGTGTCATCAATCGTCGTCGTTCGCAGCCCCCCCATGGTCTGCCAGAGCGCACGATCCCAGATCGACATCTGCTCGGCGCCCAATGCCTCAACATATAGATTCAGCCGTTTATTACCCGGCATGCCATTTCCATCCCAAGTCTTGTCGCGCAAAGCGTTGTTCTTAATTTCGCGACCAAAACAGAGGCTATCCGCCCGATATCAGGACGTCGAGAATCCCCACGGCACATAAACGCCCGGCGCCATGGCGGGCGCGCACGGCCTGGGCAGCATCGCCCCGCCGGTGGATCTCCCTGGCATATCCGGGCCGCTGGGCATGAACTTCGCGCGGCCTAGTGGCGCGGCTTCGACGGGCGGATTAAAACTCCTCCAAGCTGTCCTGCAAACCGATGAGGTCGACGGTGAATTTCACACCAAACACGAAGGCGTTGGGGATATTCTTCGGCCGTGTCGGCTCCGCCGACTGGTCCGGGTTGATGATGTACTGAAGGTTCGGCTCAATCGTAACGGCTTTGCCAAGCTGCGCGTCGTAATGCAGCTCCATCATGATCTCGCGATGCGGAATGCCGTCCGGGGACGCGCCCACCGACTCCCGCCCCGCCGCGATATTATCGACGAAATCGCTGGTGAATTCCTGATCATTGACGACGAATCCGACGATGTCATTTGGCCGGCTGGCGAAGGTGCCGCTCTTCTCCACACCCAGCTCATAATATTGCGCTTCGTCCACATGGCCGGTGAGCTTGGTCATGAACACGCCGAAGACCGAAAGCCCCGTCGGCGTGACCTGCTGGTTGAAGCGCAGGAACAAGCCTGAACGATCATGATGGCGCGCATAGGGCAGGCCGGAGAGCAGCGCCGGGTTGCCATCCACGTCATTCAGCGGATCGGAATAGGCGCCAGTGTCATACCAGCCGCCGATCGCGTAGAGCGCGTCCGCAAAGGGCGTGTAGCCAAGCTCGACAGGCACGGTCACGCCCGTGTCTCCCCCGCCGCCCCAGCTGAAGCCATTATCGTAGATCGTCCTATCCTCGGGGCTCACCTCATACACACCGGCATGGATGTAGGTTTGCGGGGTGAACAGGAACTTCGCATCGCCGCCCCAGGCGGAGGCGGGGAAATAGGTGAAATTACTGTCCTTGAAGATAAAGGTGGGATTGCCGCAGGCGGAATTCGTCTGGAACAGGCAATAAAGCGGCGAGTCGAGAAAGGTGATGTTGGCTTCCGTGCGCCCGGCGGTAACGTCCAGCCGGCCATTGAGCAGCTTCTGCTCAATGGTCAGCACGGCCAGATGCACATTCTGGGTGCCGTAGACTTCCTGCACGGAGGTGTTGTTGCCGATATAATCCGCCGCCAGATTGCGCCCGTGCCGGTCGGTGACGGCGACATGCAGGGTGGTGCCATTCAGCCCGGCGATCTTGTTCAAATCGAAATCCCCGCCGAGATAGATCTGGCCGGTATAATCCGCGCCCTGGCGGATGCCGCCCCAGGGATTGGCCGCCGCCTCGCCCGTGTAGCTCAGCGTGACCGAGACGCCTTGATCATATAGTTTCTGCTTGAGGCTGGGCGCCTGGGTGGCGGTTTGCGCGTGCGCGACGGCAGCGAACGCCAGCATGCTGGCGCCGCAAAGCAGCTTCTTGAACATCTTCCTGTTGACCTTGTTTTTAAGTTGGTTGTGTAAGCTTGGCCGTGGCGGTCAGGCGGGCACGGCCGCCCGCTGCTTCACCACCCCCAGGATCATCGCCGTGGCGGCGCTGCCAACCAGGATCGCGACGACGTAAAACCCCAGATGCGTCACCGCATCCGGAATGGGGAGAACGAAAATCCCCCCATGCGGCACCTTCAGCTCCACGCCGCTTGCCATGGAGATGGCACCCGCCAGCGCCGAGCCGACCATGTTCGCCGGAATCACGCGGAACGGATCGCGCGCCGCGAAGGGAATGGCGCCTTCAGTGATGAAGGAGAGCCCCAGCGCACCGGTGGAATAACCCGCCTCGCGCTCTTCCTCGGTAAAGCGCTTGGGGAACAGCATGGTGGCAAGCGCGATGCCCAGCGGCGGGGTCATGCCCGCCGCCATCACCGCCGCCATCGGGGTATAGACCTGAGCCGAAAGCAGCCCGACCGAGAATGTATAGGCCGCCTTGTTCACCGGCCCGCCCATGTCGAACGCCATCATCGCGCCCAGCAGCAGCCCCAGCGCCAGCGCCGAGGAGCCCTGCATGGATTTCAGGAAGTTCGTCATGAACGTCAGGATTTCGGCAATCGGCGTGCCGATCACATAAACCATCGCCAGGCCCGTCACCAATGTCCCCACCAGCGGCAGGATCAGCACCGGCTTCAGCCCCTCCATGGCCCTGGGCAACTTGAGCACGCCATTGAACCAGGAGACGAAATACCCCGCCAGGAACCCGGCCGCGATGGCGCCCAGAAACCCCGCCCCCAGCAGCGAGGACAACAAGCCCCCGATCATGCCCGGCGCCAGGCCCGGGCGGTCGGCAATGGACCAGGCGATAAAGCCGCCCAGAATGGGCACGAACAAAGTAAAGGCGGATTTGGCGCCGATCTCGAACAAGGCGCCGGCGAAGCTGTGCGCGTGGCTCGGCTCGGTGGCGTAGATGCCGCCGAACGCGAAAGCCAGCGCGATGAGCAGCCCGCCCGCCGTGACGAACGGGATCATATAGGACACGCCGGTCATCAGATGCTTGTACGGCCCGGCCTTCAGCACCGCTGCCTTCTGCGGCGCGCCGGCGGCGGCCGCGCCGCCCTGCAGGCTGGCCTCGGCAAAGGCGCGGCGGATCAGATTCTGCCCGTCATTGATGGCGCCCTTGGTGCCGGTCTGGAACAGCGCCTTGCCCGCAAAGCGGGAAAGCTCCACCTGCTTGTCAGCGGCGATGATAACGAGATCCGCCGCCGCGATCTCCTCCGGCGTCAGCGGCGTCTGTGCGCCAACGGAGCCTTGCGTCTCCACCCGGATCTCATAGCCCAGCGCGGCGGCGGCCTGCTGCAGCCCTTCGGCGGCCATAAAGGTATGGGCGATGCCCGTGGGGCAGGAGGTGATGGCGACGATTTTTTGCGCGGCAGCCTTCGCCCCCGCCAGAATCCCGGCAGGGTCGGCCAGCACCTGGTCGATGCTCGCACTCAGGCGCCGCACCGCACTGTCCGGCAGCGCCGCGCCCTCGCCCACCAGCACGGCCAGCTCCGCATCCTGCATCTGCGCCGGGGAGAGCCTGTTCAGCACGCCTTCGGCGGTGTGCACCTCCACCTCGATGCTCTTGCCCTGCGCCTTGGCGGCCTTGCGCAGCGCCTCGGCGGCCAGCACACCCTGCACGACAGCACCGCCCGCCGCCACCGACGCGATGATCTCAGTCATGACCCCACTCCTCCAGCATTCGTTCTTGTCAGATTTTGAAGTTGCACGCCCTCCGCCAGCGCCTCGACCTCCTGGCGCGGCGGCAGATTGGCGCCGGGGCGCGAGAGCTTGCCGGCGGCGAACGCGGTGGCGAGACGGGCCAGGCGCTCCAGCCCGGCGCCCGCGCGCAACGCCGCGATGATACCCGCCATCATCGCATCGCCAGCCCCAACGGTGCTGGTCGCGCGCAAGGGCGGCACAGCGGCGCGCAGCGCCTCCTGGGCGGTGACAAACAAAGCACCCTCCGCCCCCAGCGAGACCACCACCAGATTGACACCACGCGCGATCAGCCCGCGCGCCACCTCCAGCAAAGCCTCATCGGAAGCCAAGGCATGGCCGGCAAAGCCTTCCAGCTCGGCCCGGTTGGGCTTAATGGCAAAAGGCAGCGCGGCGCCTGCCAGGGCCGCGTTCAACGGCGCGCCGGATGTATCCAGCAGCACCCGCACCCCGCGCGCGGCCAGCCGAGCCGTCAGCGCCGGGTAGAAGGCATTCTCCATCCCTCCAGGCAAGCTGCCCGCTAGCAACGCCAGCCCGCCGGGCACGGCCAGCGCCTCCACCTTGTCCGCCACGGCGGCGGCCAGCTCAGCCGAAATACGCAGGCCGGGCAGGTTGATATCCGTGGTGTCGCCATCATGGCTCAGCTTGATGTTCGTGCGCGTCTCGCCCGGCGCGCGCAGAAACCCATCGGTGATCCGCTTGGCGGCGAACAGCGCCTCGAAGGCGGCGGCGTTATCAGCGCCCAGCACGCCGGTCGCGGTCACCCCGCCCCCGCCCCAATCGGCCAGGCACGCGGCCACGTTCACGCCCTTGCCGCCCGCATGCAGCGCCACGCCATGGGCGCGATGCACCTCGCCGGGGCGCAGATGGTCCAGAAGAATGGTCTCATCCAGCGCCGGGTTGAGCGTGACGGTCAGAACCGGCGCGGTCATGGTTGCTCCAGGGCGCGCACGTCAGCGGCGGTGGCCGCACGCAACGCCTTTTCCGCCAGCGCCTTAAGGGCGGAGAATTCCACACCGCGCAGCCTGGCCTTCACGGCCGGAATATCGCGCGGGGTCATTGAAAGCTCCTGCACGCCGAGCCCGGCCAGAAGCGCGGCGCCGAAGGCATCCCCCGCGATCCCGCCGCACACCCCCACCCAGCGCCCATGCGCCTTGGCCCCGGCCACCGTCTGGGCAATGAGCCGCAGCACGGCCGGGTGCAGGCTGTCCGCCTCGGCGGCCAGCTCCGGGTTCTGGCGGTCGATGGCCAGGGTATATTGCGTGAGGTCGTTGGTGCCGATGGAGAAGAAATCGCAATGTTCGGCAAGGCTGTCGGCCTGGATGGCGGCGGCGGGCACCTCGATCATGATGCCGACCGGCAGGCGCGGCGCCCCCAGGCTGGCGCGCACCTCCTCGCAAATCTCGCGCAGGCGCAGAATCTCGCCCACCGATGTGACCATGGGGAACATGATCGACACATCGCCGCCTTGCGCCGCCGCGCGGTAGATGGCCCGCAGCTGCGGGATCAGAAGATCCTGCCGGCGCAACAAGAGCCGCGCCCCGCGCACACCCAGGAACGGATTCTCCTCGCGCGGCAGATGCAGATGCGCCACCTGCTTGTCACCGCCGATATCCAGCGCGCGGATGATGAGCGGCCGGCCCTCCAGCGCCTCAATCATGCCGCGATATACGGCGTATTGTTCGTCCTCGCTGGGTGTGGCGCCGGCCTCCAGGAACAGGAATTCGGTGCGCATCAGCCCCACACCCTCGGCGCCCTCGTTCAGCGCCAGCTCCACCTGGTCCGGGCGGTTGACGTTGGCGGCAATCTCGATCCGCACGCCATCGCTGGTCACGGCGGGGCGGGCGCGCTCCGCCGCCTCCCTCTCGCGCTGCGCCCGCAGACCGGCAACCCAGGCTTCGGCGGAGGCGACATCCTCGGGCGACGGATTGAGATAAAGCCGCCCGGTCTGGCCATCGACAATGGCCAGCGTGCCCGAGACCGCCTCGGCGGCCAATGTCTCCCCACCCGCCACCAGGGCCGGCAGGCCCAGCGTGCGCGCCAGAATGGCGGTGTGGGAGGTGGGCCCGCCCTGGATCATGGCCAGCCCCAGCACCCGCGCCATGTCCAGCCCGGCAGTGTCGGACGGTGAAAGATCGGGCGCGACCAGGATGCAGGGCTCATCGGGCAGGCCGGAGAGCGAGCCGGTGGCGATGCCGGGCTCCAGCCAGGAGAGCACGCGCCGCCCGGCATCGGACAGGTCGGCGGCGCGGGCCGCCAGCACCGGGTTGCCCAGCGCCGAGAGTTTCGCCGCCATGCGGCTCACCGCCTCGTTCCAGGCCCAGGCGGGGCCGTGCCCCTCCACCATCAACTGGCAGGTCAGCGTGATCAGGTCGGAATCATTCAGCAGCTCGGCCTGAGCCTTGAAGATGGCGGCATCGGCCGCACCCAGGCGGCGCGCCGTGGCATCGGCCAGAGCGGCCAACTGCTGGCGGGTATTGGCCAGCGCCTCCTGCAGCATCGTGCCACCCTCGGTGAGCGAGGTGGCGCGGTCGGGTATCTGCAGCGTCTCGCCGCCGAGCACATGCAGCCTGCCAATGGCAAGGCCCGGGCTGGCGGCCAGACCGGCGATCATGAGCGGCGAACCCGGCGGCGTCCAGCCACGCACCGGCGCGGCCGCGGCTTTGGCGGCGGCGCGGGCTGCATCCGCCACTTCCTGGGCGGTGAGGCTGGTGATCCTCGCCTTCAACTTGGCCAGACCGGCTTCGGCTTCCTCGCCCTCGGCCGAGATGGTGATCTCATCGCCCTGGCGCAGCCCCAATTGCAGCAGCGCCACCAGATTGCGCGCATCGGCGACCTCCGAACCAGAGCGCACCTGCACCTGCAGGCCAATGGCGCGCACCGCGTCCACCCAGGCGCTGGCGGGGCGGGCATGCAGCCCGGCCGGATAGTCCACGACCCAGGAGAAAGCATGGTTGAAATCTTTTGCGGCCACAGCGGCGGCGCGGGGCGCGTCGCTGGTCAGCGCATAAACAATCTCTTCGGCCTCGCGCGTGGCAAACAGCGCCTGCAGGCGAGAATCGTCCTGAATCAAGCGGGTGAGACGGCGGAGAATGGTGATATGGGCGTCGCCCTGGGCGGCGATCGCCACCACCAGATACGCCACCTGCCCCGGATTCCACTCCAAGCCCTGAGGGATCTGCAGAATGGCGATGCCATCGCGGCGGATAAGCCCCTTATCCTCACCCAGGCCATGCGGAATGGCCACGCCATGGCCCAGAAAGGTATTCGCCACCGCCTCGCGGCGCATCATGGACTCAGAAAAGTCCGGCGTCACGCAGCCCGCGGCCACCAATAGCTGGCAGGCCTCGGCAATGGCAGCCGCCTTGCTCGCCGGTGCGGCGCCCAGACGGACAAACTCGCGGCCCAACAGATTGTCTGGCGGTGTCATCAACATGGATCGTTTCCCCGGCGTAGGGCAACAATTGAAATCGTTTTCATAAATTCTGTCAAGCATTATCCCGCATGCCTGCTTTTGTGCAGCGCAATATCGTGCGTATTACTTGCGTTTTCCGTTCATCCAGCGCTCAATGCCATGAGAACGATTTCGTGCCTCTTATGGCGGAAGCGGAGTAAACATGGCTGTCAGCATCAAAGACGTTGCAGCGCTGGCGCGGGTCTCCCCCGCCACAGTCTCCCGCACGCTGGCGGGCGGGGCGGTAAGTGCCGAATTGCGCGCCCAGGTGGAGGCGGCCGTGAAGGCGACCGGCTACCGCCCCAACCTTTCGGCGCGGCGCCTGCGCTCGCAGGAGTCGCAGACCATCGGGCTCATCGTCGCCGATATTTCCAACCCGTTCTTCACCGCCGTCGCCCGCGCCGTGGAGGACGAGGCCTATAAAGCCGGGCTGCGCGTCATCCTGTGCAATGCCGACGAAAACCCCGACAAGGAGGCGATGTATCTGCAGCTGATGGAGGAGGAGCGCGTCACGGGCGTCCTCTTCGCCCCCACCCGCGCCACTGTCTCCAAGCTCTCACGCCAGGCGTTCAACTTTCCCATCGTGCTGATAGACCGCTCCGACGCCGTGAGCGGCCAGGACGCCGTGGTGCTGGACAATTTCGCCGCCGCCGCGCAGCTGGTGGAGCATCTGCACGGCCAAGGCTACCGGCGCATCGACGGGCTGTTCGGCAACGCCTCCACCACCGGGGTGGAGCGGCGCGCGGGCTACGAGGAGGCCATGCGCCGGTTCGGACTGGCACCGGCGGCGCGGTTCATCGCGCCGAGCATGGAGGCGGCCGAAGCGGAGGTGGCAGGCTGGTTCGAAAGCGGCGCGGTTCCGGAGGCGGTGATCGCCTCCAACGGCCTGTTCCTGATGGGGGTGGTGCGCGCGATGCGGGCTGCTAACAAGGTCATGCCCAAGGATCTGGCGGTCGCGGGGTTCGACAATGAGAGCTGGACGGAGCTGACCGGGCCGGGACTAACCGTGATCGAGCAGCCGGTGGCCGCCATTGGGCGCACCGCCATGCAGCTATTGCTGGAGCGCCTGGCCGAGCCCGACGCGCCGCCGCGCAAGGTGGTGCTCGGCGGGCGCTGCGTGGTGCGCGGCTCCAGCCAGGCCCGGCAGCACGCCCCGGTGGGAGCGGCGTGACACGACACTACCCCTTGCCCCGAAGACAATGCCGCGCACCGCACAGCCGGGGACAAGATAGAGTCCAAACGATGTGCCTCATCATGGTGCCCTATATCCCGGTTCCCGTTCAGCGCGCGGGCCAACCGCCCCCGGACCAGTCAGGCCGCCGAGGCGCTAACCACGATGCAAGGCAACTGGCGGGCATTCAACCGGGAACAGGCTTGCGTCGCCTCTTGCGCTGACAAATTACCCAGCCTGGCACGATAAAGGGTCAACCCTCCAAACGGCGACGTTGGAGGGGTTTCGATAACAGCGGCTCTGAACTCATCAGGCAACTCGGCCCGCGCGCTGGTGGCGACTATTCTGGCCAGGCCAGCGCTTGAGAAAGCCCCCACCTGTATAGCCCATATACTGGTTACGGGCGCGGGCGCGGCCGCCGGGCCAACATTTTGGGAAGCTGGGGAGGGCTGCACCATTGGGGAAGCGACCGGTTGATAGAGGGCTGATCCAGCCTCTGGCGCCGCTGTCTGAGGCACCTGCTGGCTAACCTCGGACACGGTTGCGACCTGCGTGCTGGCGTCAGACGGCACGCACGGGGCATTTGGATCATAGGCGGCATCCAGGCTGCAGGCGCCCACACCAGACGCAACTTGAGATCCGGCCACATCACCCGACGCCGCCGTACAGGGGCTATCTGGATCATAGGCGGTATCCAGGTCGCAGCTGCCAGAAGATGCCTGCCCTGCCGGTGCTGGCGTTTGCTCGGTTGCGGCAATGTTATCGGCCATTGCCGGCGTGCAGGGATGGTCCGGATCATAGGCCGCATTCACGTCACACCCGGTTGCAAAGCTCGCGATTGTTGGGGCGCTGCCCGCTCCGGATGCACTGGCCACCTCGTAGCTTGCCAGCGGGCCGGACATCGGCACCGCATTGCCCAAATTCGGCGTGACTGAGGCGAGGTACTCAACCGTTTCCTCCGGAAGCTGAGAATCGCCCGCAAGATAGCTATCGAGCGCCTCGGGGCCGGCATTATAGGCCGCCAGAAAACCGGGGGCGCCATAACGATCATACATCTCCCGGATATAGGCCGCCCCGGCCAGTATATTATCTTCCGGGTTGAACGGATCTGGTCCCAGGCCGTCTTCTGCCTGAAGCTCCTGATATGTCCCGGGCATGAGCTGCATGAGGCCCATGGCGCCCACTGGCGATACGGCCTGCTCCTCACCGCCCGACTCCTGGGCCATCACCGCGCGGATCCATTGGTCCGGAATCCCAAACCTGGCCGCTGACTTCACGAATATATGGCCCCCAAGGGTCGTCCGGCGGCCCAGGCGGCGGATAATACCGTGTCGGCGCATAGGCCGGGGCTTCGCCACCAGTTTCGGCATATTGCCCGGCGCCATATGGCTGCCGTGCGCAGCTGGCGAGGATGAACAACGCCAAACAGCACAAGAGACAGAAAAGCCGGCTGGCATTTCGCCACCCCCTTGTGGAGAAACTCAAAAAATGGCCGCCGACTGCCATCAGGATCGCTCTGTTACAACATGTGCTGGCATAATGCCGCGCTCCCATTGCCCTGGGCACCGGCATTATGCCGCAAACTCAGACAGCTACAATTTGATTTTACTGTCGGCCGCCACCCATGGCCTTCGATAAAATATCAGGCATCAAAAGGTTGAGCCGGCAGGCTCAACCTTTCACAAAGCCTCTAGCCCCCCGCCGGGTGCCATGTGGGGCAGTTGCCTAATCCACGGCCTCCACCTCCAACACGGCCGTGCGGCGGGCACGGTCAGCCTCCAGCAGCCGGGTGATGGCACCATGCAGCTTTTCCGTCGCCGCCGCCTTGTCCACCCACCAATCCGTTGACCAAACACGCAGCAGCGTCCAGCCCATCCCCTCCAGAATGGCCTGGCGCACCTTGTCCCTGTCGCGCGCCGTGGCGGCGCTATGGTAGGCCGCGCCGTCGCATTCCACGCCCACCAGATAATCACCGGGCCGGTCTGGATGCACCACCCCCAGGTCGATGCGGAAGCGCGAAACGCCGATCTGTGTCACCACCTGCCACCCCTTGCGCGCCAGGGCCTGCGCCACCGCCGCCTCGAAGGGTGAATCGAATCCGCCCACAGAGCCCTGCACCGCCTCCACCAGCGCGCGCGGCCCGCGCTCGGCGAATTCGATGAAATGCTTCAAGTCCCGCACGGCCCGGGCGCTGGTGCGGTTGAGGTCGATCATCGAGGCATCGAAGGAGGTGAACAGCACCATCTCCGCCCGCGCGCGCGTCAGCGCCACATTCAGCCGGCGCCACCCGCCCTCGCGGTTCAGCGGGCCAAAATTCATCGACATTATGGGCGCCCCCGCCTCCGTGGGCCCATAGCCAACGCCCAGCAGAATCACGTCCCGTTCATCGCCCTGCACCGTCTCCAGGTTTTTCACGAACACCGGCTCAAGCGTCGCATCGCCAAAGAACCGCTCCAACTCAGGATTGGCCTGGCGCGCCCGGTCCAGCAGATTCTCGACCAGATCCTGCTGCTCGGCATTCAGCACGATAATACCGATCGTCTTCTTGGCTTGGTGCGGATCCGTCAGCCGCGCGAGCGTCTCCGCAACCAGCGCCTCCGCTTCCGCCTGGTTCGTCCGGCCTATGCCCTTGGCGTACACACCCTGCACACGGCGCCAGGAAACAGCGCTGGCGCGCGTCACAGCCGCCGGGAAGGTGATGAGGCGGTTCTCGTAATACCGGCTGTTCGAGAAGGCGATCAGGCTCTCATGCTGGCTGCGGTAATGCCATTCCAGCGTATGCTGTGGCAGCCCTGCGGCCAGGCATTCCTCCAGAATGCTCTCCGCATCCCGCTCGTCATCGCTGGCCTCGTCATCCTCCGCCGAACGCCCGAAGAAATTCGTGGGCGGCATCTGCCGCGGATCCCCCGCCACCACCACCTGCTTGCCCCGCGCCATCGCCCCGATCGCATCCCAGGGCGCGATCTGAGAGGCTTCATCGAAGATCACCAGATCAAAAAGCGGCTGCTCCGGCGGCAGATATTGCGCGATGGAGAGCGGGCTCATCAACATGCAGGGCGCCAGGCGGGTAAAAGCCTCTCCCATTTCCGTGGTCAGCTGGCGGATCGGTTTATGGCGCTTCTGGAGCTGCAACTGGTGCTTCAGAATGCCGTAGCCATCCTTTTTCCCAACCTCGTTCTTGTCCGGTATCTGGCCGCAAATGCGGGCTCTCGCATAGCGCACGGCCAGGCTGGCGAGCTTATCCTCCAGCTGGCGGAAGGCCCCGATATCGCTTGTATGCACATCCGGCACGAATTCCTTGAGGCGCGGCTCTGCATCAATCAACCGCGCGGCGAACCAGCGCGCATAGGCCGTCTCGAACAGCTCAGACAGATTACTGCCCGGCTCCTGGCGAAGTGCTTGCACCAGCGGCGCCAACCCGGCCTCCTGCGCCTGCGCGACCACGCGCTGCCAGTTGCACCAGGGGTTCAACCGCGTGGGATGCGCCATCACCGCCGCAGAGAGCAGCCCCAGCTCACTCAGCCCCGCCTGCGCGCCGGAATTGGCAAGCCGGCTGAGCTTCGCCACGAGAGCCTGCATCTGGGCAAGTGCGGCAACGCAGTCCGCCACCGCCCGGGCGATCCTGCCATTGGTGGCGAGCAGTTCATTGCTCTCCACAACCAGGGCGCTGATTTGCCGGCGGCGCTCGATAAGTGCCTCCGGGTCAGAACTTCCAGCCGCGACGGCCTTGCGCAGCGCCTCCGCCATGGCCAGAGACGCCTTGATCTTGCCCATGTCGCTGCCCAGGCCATCCCAGCCCGGCACCCCATGCAGCAAAGGCGGCAACGCGGCCACATCCGCCGCAAGCGCTTGCAGCCGGCGCAAGCGCGGCAGATCCTCCGCCGGGGCAGGAAGACCGGCGGCGCGGCCAAGCGCGCCCAGCTTCTCCGCCACCTTCTTCTGGGCGCCGCGCGCGAGCAGGAAGAATTTCTGCGCCGCCGCCTGCCATTCCTGCTCCATCGCCGCCACCGGCACCGCCGCGATATCGGCAAATGGCGTGGAGAGCTGCATCTCCGTCAGGCGATATTCCGCAAGCAGGCGCTCCAGCTGCGCCACGGCAGGGGCCAGCCCGGCATAATCGGGCGCGAAGGCAAAGCGCAGATCCTGCCCATGGGTTCGCAAAATCTCCTGAACAAGCGCGCAGAACGCCGAAATGCCCGGCAGATCATTGGCCGCGACATTCAGCTTCGCGGCGTCCTGCAGCTTGTCGCGCGCCTCCAGCAAAGCTGTCAGGCACGCCGGAAACGCCTGCGCCGCGTCCAGAAACTCTTCCTGCCAGGCATTGGACCATTCCATGGTCCGCACGGCGGCAAACGCCTCCGGCAGCCCCGCCACCTGGGCCGCGCCAATCTCCAGCCGGCGCACGATATCGCGCAGCCGCGCCATATCAGCCTCGCCATGCTCAACGCCGGCCGGCCAGGAGAGGCGCGGCACCCTCAGCCCGTCATTCTTCACCGCCAGCCCGATGGCCTGATGCAGCGTCATGCCATTGGGCTGCACGCAATGCAGGAGCGCCACGAACTCATTCAGCCGGTCGCGCATCATGCGCAGCTGCCCCGCCTCCCTCGCCCACATCTCGGGGGACAGCGCATCCCGCGCGTCCCAGGCGCGTTCCAGCTGCTTCAGAACATCCGGCTTCGAGGCCTTGTTCGAATGCAATTGCAGGCAGAATTCGCCGAGGCCTTTTTCCTCCAGGCGGCGATGCACCACATTCAGCGCCGCGATCTTCTCCGCCACAAACAGCACGCGCCGCCCCAAAGCGAGGTTATGGGCGATCATATTGGCGATGGTCTGAGATTTGCCCGTCCCCGGCGGGCCATCCAGCACGAAATCACAGCCATTGGCGGACGCCACGATCGCGGAAATCTGCGAAGAATCCGCTGGCAAAGGCAGAAAAAGCTGGGCGGGATCGATCTTGCGGTCCAGCTCATGCGGGCGCGGGAAATCCCCGCCGGAGCGGAAACGCTCCTGCCCACGCTCGATCAGATGCTTGACGACAGGGCTCTCGCTCAACAGCGCGGCCCTGTCCGCCATATCCTTCCACATCAGATATTTGGCGAAGGAGAAGCTGCCGAGCATGACGGTTTCGACGACCTCGAAACCCGCCATATCCCTGACAGCCCGGCGCACCATGGTCAGGATCGCCTTCACATCGACACCATAGCCGCTGGCAGACACCGGCAGCGCGCCGTCCAGCCCCGGAATATCGAGGTTGAAATCCTGCCGCAGCAATTCGAGCAGCGTCAGATTGAACCGCGGCTCATCCTCATGCTGCGTCATCACAATGCCAGAGAGCGCGCTTTTGCGTTCCAGCCGCACCGGCACAAGCACCAGCGGCGCGCGATAGATCCGCGCCTCTTCCGCCGCCTTTCTCCATTTCAGGAACCCCAGCGCCAGGAAAAGCGTGTTCGCCCCGCCTTCCTGCAAATCGCTGCGCGCGGTGCGGTAGAGATCAACCAGCTGGGCCTCCAGCTTGGGTTTCTCCTGTTCGCAGAGGAGCGTGTTCTTCTCCTCCAGCGCCATGCGGGCCATCTGCTCATTCAGATTTTCCAGCCGCTGCTGCCTCAAAGAGCAGCTCATCCTGGCCGCTGACGCCCAGAGCAGGCAGAGGCGCAATCGAGATCTTCTGGCCCAGAGGCCAACTTCTCCTCCAATCTTGCCAGGTCATGGCAAAGCGGGCGCACGCCCTTGGCCTTTTCGGACACGTGCAGGAGGCGATTGCGCGTGGTCAAATCCAGCAGCTTGCGTTGCCAATGGGCCAGGCGCCCCTCCGGCGTATTGGGAACCGGCGGTTCCAGATCAGCCAAAGGGGTAGAGAAATCATCGGGCGGCAGTTCAAGCGCATGCTCAACCTCGTGCATGTCCGGCACCGCGCGGGCGCGCGCCTCCTCCCCGCCAAGCGGCCGGATGCGCTGCATCCTGGCGCGCCTGATATCGAGCGCGGCGACGAAATCCCCCTCATGCGCCTCCTCGATACTGCGCGACGCCTGGCAATCGCCTGCGAAAACCTGGCAGGCGGATTCTTGGTCACCAGCGTGGTTTCAAAAACCGCCAGATCATTCAAGCGCAACATGCTTGCGGATGATCTCCGCATCGTCAGCGATGAGATTGGGCAAAGAGATGTCGCGCAGCCAAACGCCGCAAAAGGCATGCCCTTTCATGAGAATGATCACCGGATGCAGCCGCGCCTGCTCCAGGCAGGCGGCAAACAGCAGCGTGGTATCCAGGCAGGTCGCCACCCTGCCATCCAAAATCGCGCCGGGCGCGCGTATCTTCTGCCCCTCCGCCTCAAAGCTTGCCGGCGGCAGGGCGTAGCTCAGGTTGAGCTTGGCAATGGCGGCCCAGATCGCCGAGGCAAGCAGCCAGACCTGCTTGGGCGAGCGCTCATAGCCATTGATCTCATCCGGCTCTCCCGCCGCGCGCAGCGTCTCGGAGGCCATTTTGAGGATCCGGTCGATGGCCGGGTCATTGGGCATGCAATAGGCCGCCAGTAGCCCCATGCTGCCCATGCCGCCCCAATGCAGCCTGGGCAGGCATTCGACCTCGAAGCGGGCCGCCGCCACTTGCGTCTCCGCCACGCAAAGCGTGAAGCGCAGTTCGGCGCGCAGGGCCTCATTCAAGGCCGCCAGCATCCCGCCGTCAAAATCCACCAACCGGTCGCTGATATGGGTCACAGCGCCGGGCGCCAGCCGGTCAATCCGCCAGGTCCGAGGGGCGATGAACCCTGGGCTGGCCATGAGGGTCAAAGTCGCGGGACCGATCGCCTCATCTCCGGCGTTTTCGACCTGCAAATCGGCAATGAGAGGAACGGCGTTCTGGTGTGAGGCAAAACCCACTTTTGGCTGCACAACCACCTTAATCTCGATCATTTATATCCCCAGAACCCCAAATTCGATAGACATCGCAATAATCCACGTCCTTCTCTCGCAACCTTGCGGGGAGGGATTCGCCCAAAGTTGTACCCGCTTCAAGCTACACCCTCGCACCGAATGGTGGCGGGAATTGGATTTAGCGCTGCCCGGGCCATCTTCATGGCGAATTTCGCGGCTTTGGCTGGCCGCGTCCGGCGCCTGGGCGGTTACGCCCTTGCGTTCAGCGGCCCTGCCCGGCGAAGCGATTCCCATCTTTGACCTGCAGACCAGGCCGACATCAAGGCTGCAGAGATCAAAACCAGACTGAGCCAACCACAGATGAACCGTGACCGCGAAATTATTAGTATTGTTCACTTAATTTTAGCGCTACGGTGTTTTCACTTGGCCATCCCCGTGACCTCTCTTATTGATGCCCCCCATGACGTCCGTGACCTTGCCCCAAACCGCCGCCGAGGCAGACCTCGCCACCCTGATCGTTTCCACGTTGAATCTGGACATGACCGCTGCGGACATTGACCCGCAAGCCCCCCTTTACGGCGAAGGGCTGGGGCTGGATTCGATCGACATGCTGGAGATCTCCCTGGTGGTGGCGCAACGCTACGGGGTGAAACTGCGCGCGGATGACGAGAATAATCAGAGCATTTTCAAGTCTCTGCGGAGCCTTTCCGCGCATATCCAGGCAAACCGGACCTCTGCATGATCGCCGCCGCCCGGGCGCGCTCACCGTTTAGGGCGATCCTGCTCATCGCCCTTGTGCCGCTGCTGTTTCATGCCGTCATTGTGGCAACCCGCCACTTTCCCTTCGCGCTCACCGCCGGGGGGCTGTTCAAGGTCAGCTTCATCACCGCCGCTGCCCTGATGCATTGGGTGCTTTATGCCAGCCTGCTGGCAAGCTTCGCCCTCACCCTGCGCCGGGGTCAGACGCCTCTGATCACCGCCATGGCCTACCAGCTGCAAGGGCCCGATATTCCCCCCGAACTGGCCGTCTATACACGCCGCGTCACCATCGCCTGGTCCTTGTTCTTCGCCGCGCAGCTTTCCGCCTCCATCATCCTGTTCTGCTTCGCGCCGCTCACAGCCTGGTCGTTCTTCGTCAACATCCTGGATATCCCGCTGGTCGTGGCGATGTATGCCGCGGAATATGCCGTGCGCGTCCGCGTGCTGCGCGACCCGCCGCGCCATTCCTTTGCGACGATTTTCGAGATGGTGAGCGATTGCGCCAAAAGCCGCTCCCCAGCCCCCAGCCCCCGCCTGGATTGACGCACCGATGATGGACAGCACCTCCCCCAGCGGCCGCCTTTATGAAATATTGAGCCATGGGCCGGAGGAGATCGTCGCCATCGGGCCGCATGGCGCCATCCCCGCCGCGCGGTTCCGGCGCGATGTCGCGGCGCTGGCGGCCCTGCTGCCGGAGGCCGGTTTCCTGGTTAATCTGTGCACCGACCGCTACCGCTTCATGGTTGGCTTCGCCGCCGCCCTGCTGCGCGGGCAGGTGAGCCTGATGCCCGCCGCCGCCACGCCCGCCGTGCTGCGCGACCTCGCCGCTGAATATCGCGGGCTGTACGCCCTGACGGATGGCCAGCCCCCCGCCCTGCCCCATCTGGCTTTCCCCGCCAGCCTGCCAGATGTCGGGGAGGCCTTGCTCAGCATCCCGGGCGGGCAGCCTGCCGTGGTGCTGTTCACGTCCGGCTCCACCGGCAAACCCAAGCCCGTCACCAAAAGCTGGTCTGTTCTGGTGCACAGCGCCCGCACCGCCGGAGAGAGGCTGGGCGCCGGGGCGATGCGCGGGGGCTGCATTGTCGGCACCGTGCCGCACCAGCATTCCTATGGGCTGGAATCCGTCATCACCCTGGCTTGGCAGCACGGGCTGGCCGTCTCCACCGGCGCGCCGCTCTTTGCCGATGACGTGCGCGCCGCCCTGGACGCCGCCCCCGCGCCGCGCCTGCTGGTCACCACCCCGGTGCATCTGCGCGCCCTCACCGCCAACCCTGGCGAAATGCCCGCGCTGGCGCTGCTGCTCTGCGCCACCGCCCCTCTCTCCCCCGCCCTGGCCAAGGCGGCTGAGGCGGCATTCCGCGCCCCGCTGCTGGAAATCTATGGCTGCACCGAAGCCGGGCAGATCGCCACGCGCCGCACCACGCAGGAGACCGACTGGCATTGTCTTGACGCGGTGACACTACACCGCGACGAGGCTTGCTGGTGGGCCAGCGGGGCGGCGGTGGAAGGCATCGCCCCGGTGCAGGATGAGATCGAGCCAACAGCAGAGCGGCATTTCCGCCTCGGCAGCCGCGCGGCGGAGCTGGTGAATATCGCCGGCAAGCGCAGCTCCCTGCCCTATCTCAACCACCAGCTTCTCTCCATCCCCGGCGTGCAGGACGCCTGCTTCCTGATGGCTGAGGATGAAACCCAGGCCGTGCCCCGTCTCAAAGCGCTCGCGGTGGCGCCGGAGCTGACGGTGGCGGAGATCCTGCAGGCGCTGCGCGAGCGGCTGGACCCCGCCTTTCTGCCCCGCAAGCTGATTCTGGTGGAGGCCCTGCCGCGCAACGAGCTGGGGAAGCTGCTGCACGCGGACCTGCTCGCCCTATCCTCCCGGTGCGTGCCCGAATGAGGCCTCGCCACACGCGCCGCCTTTGCATTCCGGCGGCACACCCCACCGCCGCGCTGCATTTTCCCGGCCTGCCCATCATCCCCGGCGCCCTGCTGCTGGACGAAGCCGCCGCCCTCATCGCGGGCACCGCGAAGCTGCGCTTCAGGGCAGTGAAATTTCTCAGCCCCGCGCGGCATGGCGAGACGCTGGAACTGCACTGGCAGGAAGAGACCGGCAATCTGGTCCGCTTTGAACTGCACCGCCCCGGCGAGGCCGCCCCCGTGCTCACCGGCACGCTGGAGCGCCAGGCATGAACGGCCGCAGCCGTCCCGCCAGCGCGCAGGCATGGGCGGACCGGCCTGAGCGCGGGTCCCAGGCGGCCATCAAGCTCGGCGTGTGGATCGCGCTGCGCCTCGGCAGGCGGCTGGCGCAGCTTTTTCTCTATCCTGTCTGCCTGTATTTCCTGCTTTCCTCCCCCGCGGCGCTGCGGGCTTCGCGCGATTATCTGGGCCGTGTTCTCGGCCGCAAGCCGCGCTGGGCGGAGAGCTACCGGCATTTCCTCACCTTCGGCTCCTGCCTGCTGGACCGCGTGTTTCTGCTGAATGAGCAGGACCGCTGGTTCAACATCACCGTGCAGGGCGACGAGCTGCTGCGCCAGATCGACCAGGAGGGCGGCGGCTGCCTGCTCTTTGGCGCGCATTTCGGCAGTTTCGAGGCCGCCCGGACCATCCGCCGCCGCTACCGCGACCTGCCGGTCAGCCTGCTGATGTATGAGGAGAACGCCAAAAAAATCCGCGCCGCGCTGGGGGCGATCAACCCGCGCCTGGAAACCGAGGTGATCGGGCTGGGGCGGCTGGACTCGCTGATCCTGGTTGCGGAGCGCCTGCGGGACGGGCATTTCGTCGGCGTGCTGGCGGACCGCAACCTGGATGGGCGGGACATGGCGCGCCTGCCCTTCCTCGGCGCCACGGCGGCTTTTCCGCAAGGCCCGTTCAAGGTGGCGATGATGCTCAACCGGCCGGTGGTGATGATGGCCGGTATCTATCACGGCAAAGGCCGCTACGAGGTGCGCTTCGAGCTGCTGGCCCCGGCGCGCGAAACCCGCCCGGCGGACCCGCAGGCCTGGCGCGACGAGATCATGCGCCTCTATGCCGCGAAGCTTGAGGCGCTGTGCCGCGAGGCGCCGTATAACTGGTTCAATTTCTACGAGTTCTGGGCCTGACATGCGGGCCGGGGCGCTGCTGGCCTGGTGCGGGCTGCTGGCGGGCGCCGCCCTGCTCCCCCCGCCAACCGCCGCCGCGCAGACCGCCCCCGCCTTCACCTTGCCCGCACTGATGGCGCAACTCGCCAAAGTGCGCGCCTCCTCCGCCAGCTTCACCGAAACCAAGAGCATGCCGCTGCTCACCACCACGCTGCAAAGCAGCGGCACGCTCAGCTATGCCGCGCCGGATTATGTCCGCAAAACCACGCTCACCCCGGCGCCGCAGGATTTCACCCTGCAGAACGACACGGTGACGCTGAGCCTGAACGGGCAGATCAAACGCTTCACCCTCTCGCAAGCGCCGCAGCTCGCCGGGCTGGTGGAGGGGGTGCGCGCCACGCTGGCCGGGGACCTGCCCGCCTTGCAGCATTATTACACCCTCTCCCTGAGCGGCGGGCCGGCGCATTGGCAGTTGCTGCTGCGCCCGCGTGACCCGGCCTTGGCCAGTATGTTGGCCTGGATGAGCATCACCGGCCAGGACAACAGGATCACCGAAATCGACAGCGCCGATGCCAAAGGCGGCGAGACGAAGATGCAGGTGAACGAAACCATCCAGCATGCGCCATAGCCTCTGGCCTGTCTGGCTGTGGCTGGCGGGGCTGCTGGTCTGCGCCGGCCTTACGGCAGGGGCCCATTACCGCACGGATATGGGGGATTTCCTGCCCAGGGCCCAAACGCTGGGGCAGGCGGCATTGGAGGCGCAGGTCAGCGGCGGCGGCGCATCGCAGCTGCTGCTGGTTTCGATCGACGGCGCCCCCGCCCCCGTGCTGGCGGCGCTGAACAAGAGCCTCGCCGAACCGCTTGCGCGCCGCGCCGGATTTCGCCGCCGTGCTGAATGGCGATGACACGTCGCTGGCCCAAACCCAGGCTTTCATCTGGACCAACCGCTATCTGCTCAGCCCCGGCACCACGGCGCAGGAATTCTCCGTGGCCGGGCTGCACGCGGCGCTGCAGACCGGGCTGGCGCTGCTTGGCTCCGATCTGGGCAGCGTGGCGGCGCAGACCCTGCCCGCCGACCCGACGGGCGCGGCACTCGGCCTTGCCCAGAGCCTCACCGGGGCCGACGAAACCGGGCCGCAAACGCAGGATGGCGTCTGGCTGGCGCCGGACGGCAAGGCCACGCTGTTGCTGCTGCGCACCGGCGCGCCCGGCTTCGACCTCGACGCCCAGCAGCATGCCCAGGCGGTTCTGGCGCAGGATTTCGCCGCGGCGCGCGCCGCCACCCCAGGTGCGGCACCGGCAAGGCTGCGCATGACCGGCCCCGGCGTGTTCGCGGTGCAGACGCGCAACGTCACCAAGCACGATGTCACGCGCCTCTCTTTGCTGGCCAGCGCCGGGGCGGTGCTGTTCCTGCTGCTGGCCTACCGTTCGCCGCTTGCCCTTGGGCTGGGGCTTCTGCCGGTCATCAGCGGCGCGCTGGCCGGCATCGCCGCCGTCTCGCTCGCCTTCGGCTTCGTCCATGCGATCACGCTGGGGTTCGGCATCACGCTGATCGGCGAGGCGTTGGATTATTCGGTGTATCTGCTCACCCAGACACAGCGTGAGGGCGGCGCGCGGGCGGCCATGGCCCGCCTATGGCCCACGCTGCGCCTGGGCGCCCTGACCTCAATGGCCGGGTTCGCCGCCATGCTGGGCTCCAGCTTTACCGGCTTTGCCCAGCTCGGGCTGTTTTCCATGGCCGGGCTGCTCGCGGCGGCTTTGGTCACACGCTTCGTTCTGCCACGCCTGGTGCCGGCCGGGTTCTTTGCCAGCGGCGCGGCGTCCATCGGCTGGCCATTGCGGCAGATGCACCGCCGCCAGGGCGCAACGCGTCTGGTGCTGGCCGGGGTCGCCGCCTCGGCGCTGCTGGCCCTGGCGCTGCATCGCGGCGGCATGTGGCAGACGGACCTGCTCTCCCTCAGCCCGCTGCCCCCCGCCACCCAGGCGCTGGACAAGCAATTGCGCGCCGAGCTGGGCATCACCAACCCGCGTTACTTCCTCGCCTGGCAGGCCACCAGCCAGGAACAGGCGCTATCCATGAGCGAGGCGCTGCAACCGGTTCTGGCAAAGCTGGCGGCCAGCGGCGCGCTCCAGAGCTTCAGCCTGCCCAGCCAGATTCTGCCCAGCGCGGCGGCCCAGCAGGCCCGCCACGCCGCCCTGCCGGACGATACGACGCTGCGCGCCCGCTTCGCGGCGGCTTTGTCCGGCCTGCCTTTCCGCGCGGATGCGTTCGCGCCGTTTTTCCAGGCTGTCTCGGCGGCCCGCGCCGCACCGCCGCTCACCGCCGCCAGCCTACCCCCGCCTTTGGCGCTGCGCCTGCAATCCATGCTCACCCATACCGCTACAGGCTGGGTCGTGCTGGCGCCGCTGGGCATTGTGAACGCCCCCGCAGACATAGAGCACCGCACTGCCGCAAGGCGTGGTGCTGGTGGATCTGGACCGGCAATCGGCCCTGCTGCTGCGCCTCTTCCAGCATGAGGCTGCGGCGCTGGCGCTGTGCGGCAGCTTGGCGATCCTCGTCATTCTGGCGCTGTTCCTGCGGTCCTGGCGGCAGGTGGCGCGGGTGGCGCTGCCGCTTGCGGCGCCGTCATGGTCTGCGCAGCCGCGCTGACGCTGGCTGGCGGCAAACTCTCCATCTTCATGGTCGCCGGTTTTCTGCTGATCGTCGCCGTCGGCTCCAATTACTGCCTGTTCTTCGCCCGGCCCGGCCAGGATGAAACCGACGCGGGACCGCGCCTTGGCCTCGATCATGCTCGCCAATCTCTGCACCGTGGCGGCCTATGGGGTCCTCTCGCTGTCCTCCATCCCGGTGCTGCACGATATCGGCGAGACGGTGGCCCTGGGCACCTTCCTGTGCCTGCTCTTCGGCGCCGCCTTCGCCCTCCCCACCGGGCGCCCCGGCGCATGAGCGGGCTGAACACCGTGCTGCACCACCCAGACCCCCGCCCCGGCACGGGCGGCGGCTGCTGGTCATGCTGCCCGGCGCGGGGATCGAGGCGCAGGACTTCGCCGCACAGGGGCTGGTGGCGGCGGCGCAGGCGGGCGGGCAGATCGTGGATGTGATCGCCGCCAAGCCAGACCAGGCTTTGTATCTGGAAGGCGCCGTGGCACCGGTTCTGGAGAGTGCCGTCATCGCCCCGGCGCGCGCCGCCGGCTACACGCGGCTCTGGCTGCTTGGCATCTCGCTGGGCGGCATGGGCAGCACTCTCCTGCGCCGCGGCCCGCCCTTCGGACATTGAGGGGCTCATTCTGCTGGCCCCGTTTCTTGGCACCCATGGCACCATGGCGGAGATCACCCGCGCCGGAGGATTCGCAGGCTGGCGCCCGGACAACAGCGCCGCCACGCCGCCTGAGCGGACCATCATATCCTGGCTGCAAGCCCACCTGCGCGGCGCGCCCGGCCCGCAGATCTGGCTGGGGCATGCCACGCGTGACCGTTTTTCTGCTGGCCACAGGCTGCTGGCCGCCGCCCTGCCGCCGGCCCGCACAGTTCTGGTGGAAGGCGGGCATGACTGGCCGGCCTGGCACGCCGCCTTCCAGGCGTTGCTGGCGCGCGCCCCCTTCGCCTGAACCGCGCTGGACGCTGTACCCCCCGGCAACTATAGTCGGATGGGGATGACCCAGACCGGCCTGCGCACGAACCCGACCGAGGCACCGCGCCAATCCGCCGCGCCACCCTACGAAGACATGTTCCCCTATTACGCCGAGCTTTGCGCGCTCTCGGAGTTGCGCAAAAAGCCTGGGTTCGGCGTGCCCATAAGCAGCGGCATGGGCGGCCATTCATTGCTGTATCTCAATGGCGTGCGGGTGAAGCGCGGCAGCGGCAACTATCCCGCGCTCGAACTCTGCCCGCCCGGCCCCGAGGCGGGGCAGCACGGTGTGGGGATCAGCGTGAACGCCCATTACCGCAACGCCAACTGGGTGGCTTTCGAGGGGCGGGATTTCGTTTTCCACGGCGCCTTGCCCCCCGGCGCGCGGCTGACCCGCGACGCCTATGAGGAGACGCAAAATCTGGCGCGCGCGCAGGGGCTGCTGGACGGCATCCAGTTCCACGCGCAGTACTTCCGCGACAAACCGCCCGGCATGAGCGATGAGGTTTTCAAATACGAGATCTCCGTGGCCACCGATTACGCCGCCTGCTTCGGGCGTGATGTCTACCGGGCCAGGCTGCCCCTGAACGCCACGCAAATGGGCCTCATCATCGATTACCTCAACGCCCTGAACGAGCCCTACCGGACCGGCGCAAAAATTTATCGCTGGCGGCTGTTCAACGATAATTGCGCGCATGTGGCCCATAACGCCCTGGCCGCCGCCGGCATCTGGGCCCCCTGGCCGACGGGGCAATTCTTCCTCCGCGCCGCCTTCAAATTCCCCGTGCCGAAGAACGAGATGGTGGACCTCGCTTTGCGCGCCAATGATTTGCCGCTGGAAGACCCTGAGGCGCTGTTCCAGGACCAGGCGGCGCGCGCGGCCCTGCTGACCCACGGCACCCTGCCCACCGGCCCCGGCGCGCTGGCCTCCACGTCCCCCGCCATCACCGCCAACGAGGTTTACGACACCCAAAAACTGCGCCTGATTTTCTACGACAATCCATTCTGGGGGCCATACCGGTTCCACTTCCAGCGCATCTTCTCAGAGCCGCGCTACACCAGCCTCGCCGCCAATCTCCGGCATTTCGCCAAGCGTTACCGCGCCCGCCGCCCGCCGCGCGCCGGGCGGGCGGGCGCAGGGCACGTTCATGGAGCGTTACGAGCACCACATCGCCGCCCAGAGCGCGTTCCTGGACTCCTGGCTGCCAAGGTGGGAGATTGCGGGCGAATGAACCGGGCCCCCTTATTCATTTCCAGCCTGTCCCTGGTTTCAGCTTTGGGAGACGGCTTGGCCCCGAGTTGGGACGCCCTGCGGAACAACCGCAGCGCCCTCGCCCCTTGCACATTCGAGCAATTGCCCATCGCCGCCTGGGCGGCCGAGGTGCAAGGGCTGGAGACCCCGCTCTCAGGCGCCTTTGCCGCCTTTGATTGCCGCAATCACCGCCTTGCCGAACGCGCCCTCGCGGCGGATGGTTTTGAACAAGCCGTGTCCCGCGCCGTGGCGCAATACGGGGCGCGGCGCGTCGGGCTGTTCACCGGCACCAGCACATCCGGCATTCTGCAGAGCGAACAGGCCTATCGCCACCGCGACCCGCAGAACGGCGCGCTGCCGGACGGGTTCGATTACGCCCGCACCCACAACACCTATGCGCTGGGCCGTTTCCTGCGCGCGCGGCTGGGGCTGGCGGGGCCCAGCTTCACCCTCTCCACCGCCTGCGCCGCCACCGCCAAGCTGTTCGCCGTGGCGGCCCGCATGATCAACGCCGGGCTGTGCGATGCCGCGGTGATCGGCGGGGCGGATAGTTTCTGCGCCACCACATTATTCGGCTTCCAGGCCCTGGGGGTGATGGCGCAAGGCCCGTGCCGGCCCTTCGATGCCGCGCGCAACGGCATTTCCATCGGCGAAGCCGCGGGCTTCGCGCTGCTGGAACGCGCCCCCGCCACGCCGGCACCGGACGCGCTGCTGCTGCTCGGCACCGGTGAAAGCGCGGACGCATACCATATGTCCTCGCCCGACCCGCAGGGCACGGGGGCCGCCACGGCGATGCGCCAGGCGCTGGCGCAAGCCGGGCTGGATCCAGGCGCGATCGACTATATCAACCTGCACGGCACCGCGACCCTGGTGGGCGACGCGGCGGAGGACAAAGCCGTGACCAGCCTGTTCGGGCCGCACACGCCACGCAGCTCGGCCAAGGGTTTCACCGGCCATACGCTGGGCGCGGCGGGCATGGTGGGCGCGGCGGTGGCGGCCCTTGCCATCCAGCACGGGTTCCTGCCCGGCAGCCCGCATACGCAAAAGCTCGACCCCGCCTTCGCCCCAGGCCATCTGCTGACAGGCCGGGCCGCGCCGGTGCGGCGGGTGATGTGCAACGCCTTCGGCTTTGGCGGGGTGAATTGCAGCGTCATCCTGGGGCGGGCAAGCTGATGCGGCTTTTCGTGGACGCCATCGGGCTGCGCGGGCCGGGGCTTGAGGGCTGGGAGGCCAGCGCGCCCATCCTCAGCGGCCAGGCGCCCTATCTGCCGGCTGAGACCATCATCCCCCCCGCCGCGCTGCTGCCCGCGAATGAGCGCCGCCGCGCGCCGCAAACGGTCAAGCTCGCTTTGTCCGTGGGCGCGGAAGCCTTCGCCAGCGCCGGGCTCGCCCCGGCCTCCTGCCCCACGGTGTTCGCCTCCTCAGGCGGTGATGGCGAGACGATCCACGAGATCCTCGCCACCCTCGCGGGGCCGCTGCGTGAGCTCTCCCCCACACGCTTTCACAATTCGGTCCATAATGTCGCGGCCGGCTATTGGAGCATCGCCACCGGCGCCAAAACCCCCGCCACCAGCCTGTGCGCGCACGACGGCAGCTTCGCCGCCGGGCTGCTGGAGGCAGGTGCGCAGGCGCTGGCAACAGGCGGGCCGGTGACGCTGATCGCCTATGACCTGCCCTACCCCGCGCCGCTGGCCGCCGTGCGGCGCATCGCCGCCCCCTTCGCCGTGGCGCTGCTGCTCTCCCCCGCCGCCACGCCGCAAAGCACCGCGCGGCTCGACATCGATCTGTGCGGCCCCGGCACCAGCGCCTGCGCCACGCCAGAACTGGAGGCGTTGCGCCAGACCATTCCCGCCGCCCGGGCGCTGCCGCTGCTGGCGGCGCTGGCACGCGGCGAAAACACCAACCTGACCCTGGATTATCTGGAGGATCTCGCCCTGGCCGTGCAGGTGACGCCCCCGTGAGCCTGCTGGACCGCGCCGCCATTCTGCGGCTCATCCCCCATGCCGGCGCGATGTGCCTGCTGGACAGCGCACAAGGCTGGGACGATGCTGAAATCACCTGCCTCTCCACCCGCTACGCGCAGCCCGACAATCCGCTCCGCCGCGCGGACGGCACGCTGGGCGCGTCCTGCCTCATCGAGATCGCCTCCCAGGCCATGGCGCTGCATGGCAGGCTGCGCGGCGCTGATAACGCGCCCCCCCGCCCCGGCTTTCTGATCAGCCTGCGGGATGTGACGCTGCACGCCGCCACGCTGGACGCCACGCTGGGCGCCTTGACCATAACCGCCCGCCAGCTTCTGGGCGATGCGCGCGGTGCCAGCTATGAATTCAACATCAGCGCCCGCGGCAAGGCGCTGGCGGAGGGACGCGCAATGGTTCTGTTCGAGGCCCCGGCATGAAGCGCGCTTTGGTCACCGGCGCCAGCGGCACGCTCGGCGCCGCCATCGCGCAGCATCTCGCCGCCTCCGGGCATCATGTCTACCTGCACGCCAACGCCCAGCTTGAACGGGCAGAGACACTGGCGGCGGACTTCGCCAAAGCCGGCCACAGCGCCCAGGCCGTGCGGTTCGACATCACCAATGCCGAAGAGACCAGCATTGCGCTGGAGGCGATTCTGGCCGCCGGGCCGATCCAGGTTCTGGTGAACAATGCCGGCATCCATGACGACGCGGTGATGCCGGGCATGCGGGCCGAACAATGGGCGCGCGTCATCGATGTCTCGCTCAACGGCTTCTTCAATGTCACCCAGCCTCTGCTGCTGCCGATGATCCGCACGCGCTGGGGGCGGATCATCAACATCTCCTCCATCGCGGCGGTGATGGGCAATCGCGGCCAGGCCAATTACGCCGCCGCCAAGGCCGGGCTGCACGGCGCCACGCGCACGCTCTGCCTGGAGCTGGCAAGCCGGGGGATCACGGTGAACACGGTGGCGCCGGGCATCATCGCCTCGCCCGCCACGGCGGATTTGTTCCCGCAGGAGGCGCTGGCCAAGATGGTGCCCATGCAGCGCGCCGGCACGCCGGAGGAGGTGGCAGAGCTGGTCGGTTTCCTCGCCTCGGAAAAATCCGGCTATATTTCCGGCCAATTGCTCAACATCAATGGCGGGATGGCCTGAATTGCCGCCCCACCCAGGCCGCGAACAGCCGCGCATACATGCCAGCGAGCCGCAGATTGTCCCGCCCATAGCGGAAATGCGAGATGCCGCCTTCGGCTTTTGAAAAATACCGCACCGGTGCTGGTTGATTGAACGCGGGCACGCCCGCCCAGGCAAGCCGCACCACCACCTCCGCATCGAAATCATAGCCGCGCATGCCGTTGCTGCCCGTCATCACACGCAGCAAGGGCGCCACGGGATAAACACGAAAGCCGAACAGCGCATCCCCGATTTCAATGCCGGCCAGGAACCGCACCAGCACATTGGAAATTTTGCGTCCCCATATACGCACGCGCGGCGCCTTGGCATCAAAGCGCGGCACACCCAAAATCATCGCCTCGGGGTGCGCCTGGGACAGCGCCATGAAACGGGCAATCTCCGCCGCCGGGTGCTGGCCATCCGCATCCATCACCAGCACATGGCTAAAGCCCGCCTGCGCGGCGTCACGCAGCCCCTCCAGCACCGCCGCGCCCTTGCCGCCATTTTGCGCACGCCTGAAAATCCGCAAGCCCGGCCCTTGCGCCAGCGCCTCCGCCGAGCCATCGGTGCTGCCATCCACCACCAGCCAGACCTGCGGCCAAGCGGCGCGGGCCTCGGCCAGCGTCTCGCGCAATTTCGGCCCGCTATTATAGCTGGGGATCAGCACCAGCCGGGCGGCGGGCGGCCCTAGGCTCAGTTGCCCACCGCCGCGCGTGTGCCGCCCACATGCCGGCGCGGGTCATTCGACAGGCGAAAGCGCAGATGCGAGAGCTTGGTGATGTAATAGATCATCCGGAAAATATAGAGCCTGAAGCGCAGCCTCCAGCCATCGAAAATACCCCCCGCCAGCAGCGCCAGCACGGCCTCCTCCACCCGGAACATGTTGCGCGGGGACATGAAGAGATTACGCATCGCCGGCTCGCGGATGCGGTAGATGAACCAGGTGAAAGCGTCCGCCGCGCCGCGCGTGCGCGCCTCGTAACGGCGCAGCAGCTTCGCGGATTTCGCCGGCGCGGCAAGGCAGCCTTGCACCGCCTCCGCCGCCCAGAAGCCCGAGACCATGGCCAGATAAACGCCGGTTGAAAACACCGGGTCGATGAACGCCGCCGCATCACCCGCGAGCAGAAAACGCGCCCCGCTGCACCGCGTGGCGAAATAGGAATAATTGCCGGTGGCGGTCACGCCGCCTTGCAGCGTGGCATCCTTCAGCCGGTCCGCGATCTCAGGGCTGGAGGCGATCAGCGTGCGGAAGAAACTTTCCATATCCGCCCCGCGGGATTTGAAAACCTCCGCCGGGCAGACGGCGCCGACGCTGGTCGTTCCATCCGAAAGCGGGATGAACCAGAACCAGCCCTGGTCGAACCAGACGATGGTGATATGGCCTTCATCCCTGCCCTCCAGCCTGCGGGCATTGGTGAAATGGCCAAATATGGCGGCGCTGTTGTTGCGCGGGTTACGCGCCTTCACCCCAAGCTGCGCGGCCAGCAGCGTCTCGCGTCCCGAGGCATCGACCACAAAGCGCGCCCGCCATTGCCGCAAGGCGCCATCGGCCAAGCGCGCGCTGATAACGGGATCGCCCCCCTCGGCAAAGGCGACATCGCTCACCCGGCATTCCTCAAGCACCTGCGCCCCCTTGGCGGCCGCATTGCGCAGCAGCACCTCATCGAAGCTGGAGCGGCGGACCTGGAAGGAATAGGGAAAGCGCTTGTCCAGCGCATGGGCGAAATCATAGCGCACGCTCTTGCCATGATAGGGGGAAACGAACTCGATGCCATGCTTGCGCATGGCGCTCGCCTCCACCTTGTCGCGCACACCAAGCCGGTCCAGCAACGGCAGATTGTGCGGCAGCAGCGACTCACCAATGTGAAAGCGCGGGTGCTTGTCCTTGTCCGCCAGGACAACGCGCAGCCCCGCCTGCGCCAGCAAGGTGGCGGTGGTGGCACCGGCGGGGCCGCCGCCAATAACGAACACGTCACAATCGGCTGGTATCGCGCTCTGCTGCTCGGTCACCCGCCTTGCTCCCTTTACGCCCGCGCCCGGCACATTGACCGGGCCACCATATCCGCCGAAACTCAATTCGTTGCAGTTAAGCCACAGGTGTGCCGCCATGTCCAACGCTCAAGACCGGCCTGAGGCGGCAGCCGCGCGCGAGCGGATCGCATCCTATTACGCCAGCCCGGCACGCCGGCCAGGAGCGGCGCGCGCCTTGTTCAACCGCTTCGCCAGCCATTACGACCTCATCAACCAGATCTTCTCCCTGGGCTCGGGCGCCTGGTACCGGCGCACCTGCCTGCGCCAGGCCGGGGTGGGGCCAGACATGGTGGTGGTGGATGTGGCGGTCGGCACCGGGCTGTTGGCGCGCGAGGCGCAAAGGCTGATGCAGGGGCGCGGCACGCTCATCGGTGTGGATCTCAGCGAATTAATGCTCGCCCAGGCACAAAAGTCTCTGCGCATCCCGCTGATCCAGGCCACCGCCGAAGCGCTGCCGCTGGCCGATGGCATCGCCGATTTCGTCACCATGGGCTACGCGCTGCGGCATCTCTCGGATATCGGCCAAGCGCTGGGTGAAGCGCTGCGGCTGTTGCGCCCGGGTGGCCGGCTGGTGCTGCTGGAGATCAGCGCCCCTTCAAACCCAGTGGTCCGGGCCACACTCGGCGCGATTGCGGGTGGTCTGCTTCCCGCGGTCTCGGCACTGCTCGCGCGCAGCCGCCAGGCAAAGGCGCTGATGGCGTATCATTGGCAAACCATCGCCGCCTATGCACCGCCAGAAGCCGTGCTGGACGCAATGCGCCAGGCTGGTTTCGAGGCTGCCGCCTGCGCCAGCGAGTTCGATTTTTTCCGTTTTTATTCAGGCCAGAAACCAATCCCATGAGCATGCAAAACCTGACCGTGCCGTTGATCACCTCCTCGCAGCGTACGGAAACGCTATTGGTCTCGGTGCTCTTGCAGCTCATTGTCATCATTGCCGCCGCGCGCCTGCTGAACCTGCTGTTCCAGCGCCTGCGCCAGCCCGGCGTGGTGGGCGAGATCGTCGCCGGCTTGCTGCTGGGGCCGTCCCTGTTCGGACATTTCTGCCCGGGACTCACGGCGCAGATTTTCGGATCAAAGCCGGCGCCGGCCATCACCATACTCTCCCAGCTCGGGTTGATCCTGCTGATGTTTCAAATCGGCATGAGCTTCGAATTCGGCCAACTCCGCCAGGGCCGGGCGCGCCAGGCCGTGGTCCGGGTTGCGGCGTCCTCCATTGCCGTGCCCCTCCTGTGCGGGATCGGGCTTGGCTATGCCTCGCACGCCCTGTTCGCGCCGGGCATCGCGACGCCGATCTACGCGCTGTTCTGCGGCGTCGCGATGGCCATCACGGCCGTGCCGATCCTGGGTCGGATTCTCGCCGGATACGGTCTGGCACAGCATGAGCTGGGGGTACTGGCCATCTCCGCGGCGGCACTCAACGATGTGGTCGGCTGGCTGCTGCTGGGGGTCGTCTCAGCACTGGCCACCGCCAGCTTCACGCCGCTCGCCACCCTGGCTCAACTTGGCGGGCTGGCGATATTTGCCGCCATCTGCTGGTTCTTGCTGCGCCCCGCCGCCGCGTGGCTGCTCCGCGTTTTGCCCGTTCGCGAGGCGGACATGCCGCCAAGCCTCATGGCCGTGATGCTGATGATGGTGTTCGCCCTGGGCATCTGCACATTCAAGCTCGGCATTTTCGGCATCTTCGGCGGGTTCGTCGCCGGTTTGCTGGTGCATCACGACACCGCCTTCACCACCGCCTGGCGCCGCCAGGTGGGCGGATTCGTGACGATTTTCTTCCTGCCGATCTTCTTCACCTTCACCGGGCTGCATACGGATATTCTGGGCCTGACCAGCCTGACCGATTGGCTCTGGGCGGCAGCTTTCAGCCTCACCGCAATGGCCGCAAAAATTCTGCCCGTGGCGCTGGCGGTAAAGTCGTGCCGCTATAATGACTGGGAGGCTTTTCTAACCGGCACACTGATGAACACACGCGCCCTGATGGAGCTCATCGTGCTGAATATCGGCCTGGAAACCGGCTTTCTTCCACAAAAAATTTTCACCATGCTCGTCCTCATGGCCGTGGTGACGACATTGATGACCGCCCCGTTGCTGCACCTCTCCATGGCCAAGCTGGGGTTGCGGATACCACGGCGAACAGAGGCCTGAAGCGCCTCTCCCCTCACCTACCCCGCATAACGGACAGCCTCACATTCGAGCAGTAGATCCTTCCTGCAGATATCGCCCAGCACATGAAAACGCTGCGCCCCCGCCGGCAGCATGGCCGCCAGCGCGGCATCCAGCTGGTCTTGCCTTCGCGGGTCGCGAAGATAGGTTTTAACCGCCCACTGCCCTTCTTGCGCCGCGCCCTGCCCGGTCAGATCCATCATCACACGCAGATTGTTCAATGTCTCCTTAAGCTGGGCATCGAAATCCCCGACATGGCAGGTTTCATGGCCGACAATGCTGGCCGTGCCGGAGATGAACAGCGTATCCAGGCCTTGCAGGCTGTGCCGGCTGGCGCGGGAGAAGCTGGGGCTGACAGGGCCATAACATGCCGGGTAGGCATAGGCACTCACCTGGCGCGGGTTTTCGACGGCGTCGGCCGGTTGTTTGGCGGCCAGGACATAGATGACCGATCCCGGACCATCGCCGCCTATGCCGCTTGCCACTGGCGGCACAGCTTGCCTCAACAGCGCCTGAAACGCCCTCTGCCGGCCAATATTGAAGCGCCAGTAACGCTCCATGCCGCCTTGATCCTCCGTGATTCTGCTCAAATAATTCCAGAACCGGATGGGCTGGGGCAATCCGGCCTGGTCAAGAAACCCAAGCAATTCGCGGTAAGCGCCTTCAATGCTCGCTTCAAAGGGCAGAGCCGGGTCATCCAACACCTCAATCGCGCCGAAGGCATAATGCCTGCTGACCGCGCCCACGACCTTGCCCCTGCGGAATTCTTCCACCTCACCCGCGACGTGCCATATTTCGAAGGCTTCTCCCCCGGCGGCGGGCACAAGCGTACTGCGCAACCCGAAAGGCAACTCCCCGGAACGAGCGTCCCCATAGGCGATAACACCAAGCGGCCGGCGCCGTGCGCAGAGTTCCAGAGCGCCTGCAAAGCCGTTGAGATATGCAACGGATAATCCTGGTCGCTCCTGGGCCAAGCAGCCTACCTCCCTGTTCAAGCCGGCGGCGTTGCCAATCAGAGCCGCCGCGCGCCCGTTCCTGAATAACGGCAGCGCCTATCGCTGAGCCATTTTTCCCATGGACAGAGCAGAAGCTTCGGCCAACCGCGCCCGACGCTAAGGCTGTTGCCCCTTCCGTTCAAGGTTTCGCCCCTGTCCGGAAACTCACCGCCATGATGCTGGCCACGGCCCGGTGGTGGGGGCGCCGGCACAGGCCGGGATTTCATTAACCCCGCTAATCACGCCGAAGCTGAGAGACAAGATCGGCGCCGATATGCTCCTCTCCCCGCTCGCTCGCCAGAGTTTCCTGCCGCTGGCGCTCCCTATAGCCGGCGCGTTGCTCATCACTACGTTCGCCATGGCAGGCCGGGCAACTAACACCGCCCTCGAAGAGTGGAGATAAACGGTCGGCCTCGGTCACAGGGCGGCGACAAGCGTGACATAAGTCATGTTTGCCCAGCACAAGGCCGTGACCCACCGTGACACGCTGGTCGAACACAAAACACTCACCCTCCCACAGGCTTTGCTCCGGTGGGATGGTTTCCAGATATTTCAGAATGCCGCCTTGCAGGTGGTAAACCTCATCCAATCCCTCCGCCACCAGGAAGGCGGTGGATTTCTCGCAGCGTATGCCGCCGGTGCAGAACATCGCCACTTTTGGCGGCGTGCCTTCGCCCAGCAGCCTATCGCGCTCAGCACGAAACCAAGCCGGGAATTCACGGAACGTGCGTGTTTGCGGGTTGATGGCACCGGCGAAGCTGCCTACAGCCACCTCATAGTCGTTGCGCGTGTCGATCAGGATCGTTCCCGGCTCGGAAATCAGCCCATTCCAGTCCTGAGGCGGAACATAGCGGCCCACCTTGACCAGCGGATCGATGTCCGGCTCTCCCATCGTGACAATCTCGCGTTTGATCCGGACCTTCATCCGGTGAAACGGCAGCGCTGGCGCGCGGGAGACTTTAACCTCGACATCCGCGCACCCCGGTAATTGTCTGATATGAGACAATACTTGCCCCATCGCCTCATCCGACCCGGCGATGGTACCATTGATCCCTTCGCGGGCGAGAATCAGCGTGCCCTTCACGCCTTGCGCGCGGCAAAGCTTTATCAAACCCTCTTGAATGCCCGCGCAATCATCAAAGGGGGCGAACTTATAGAGTGCTGCGATACAGACCGGCAGGCCAGGGGCGGCCTCTTCCTCGGGCGCAGAGTGCTTTAGCGATGGCATCGCCGACGATTAGCAGGGATACACACCGCCGTCATGACCAAGCCTCCCTTGGCCGCCATGCGCCCGGCTTGCGTGCCGTTTGGCAGCCAGTCCTCAAGCGGAAATGTCCAAAGCTGATTAACAGCACCTATGGCCGATTTTGCCAGTATATTGGACAAATATTACATAATATTTTTCTGAAACCTGTTAAGCCATTGATTTAAATGGCGTCCCCAAGGGGATTCGAACCCCTGTTACCGCCGTGAGAGGGCGGTGTCCTAGGCCTCTAGACGATGGGGACTAAAGGTGGAGCGGCTGGTACGATGCCTGAGCGGGCACGTCAAGCGGGCGCGGCGTCGGCGATGAAAAAACCTGCCGAAACCCTGCCCTGCCAAAATTCGGCCCGCAGATACCCGGCCAGATGCAAAGGCGCACCGCCAACGCGGCTCAGCGCCTCCGCCAGCGGTCCTTCCTTGGCGCGGAACAGCAGCGCCTTCAGCCGCCCCCCGCCCTCGCCTTCCAGCATCACGCGGATGGTGTTGCCGTCCTTGCCGATTCGGTCGGTCTTCACCACCCGCGCGCGCGGCAGCACAAACAGCGGCTCGTCATTGCCGGTGCCAAACGGCCCCAGCCGGGAGACCATCTGCGCCAGGGCGGCGTCCGCCCCGGCCATGCCCAGCACGCCATCCAGCACCAGCTCGGCGCTGGGCGGCAGCAGGGCGGCGCTGGCCAGCCGGTCGTTCAGGAACTCATGGAAGGTGGAGAGGGCCGTCTCCGGCGCGGAGAACCCCGCCGCCATGGCATGGCCGCCGCCGGTGGCCAGAATCCCGCTCTGGCGCGCCGCGATCACCGCCCCGCCCAGATCGATCCCCGGCACCGACCGCCCCGAGCCCTTGGCCATGCCGTCGGTGATGCCCGCCACCAGGGCCGGGCGGTTGAAGCGCTCCTTCACCCGCCCCGCGACGATCCCGACCACCCCCGGATGCCACCCCTCCTGCGCCAGCAGAATGATGCCATGCCCGCCCGCCACCTGCGCCTCGGCGCGCGCCATCGCGTCGGTGGTGATGCCCGCCTCCACGCTCTGGCGCTGGCGGTTCACCGCATCCAGCGTTTGCGCCAGCTCGGCGGCCAGTTCCTCATCCTCGGCCAGCAGCAGGCGCAGCCCCATATCGGCCTCGGCAATGCGGCCGGAGGCATTGATGCGCGGCCCCAGCGCGAAGCCGCAATTCATGGCGGTGGGCGCCTCGGTCAGCTTCGCCACATCCAGCAGCGCCGCGATTCCGGGGCGGGCGCGCCGGGCCATCACCTTCAGCCCTTGGATCACGAAGGCGCGGTTCAGCCCGGCCAGCGGCATCACGTCGCAGATGGTCGCCAGCGCCACCAGGTCCAGAAACTCCCGCAGATCCGGCTCCGCCCGTTCGGCGAAAAAACCCGCGCCGGCGCAGCGTGCGCAGCAGCGCCACGGCGGTCAGGAACGCCACCGCCGCGGCGCAGATCTGCCGCAGGCCGGAGGGGCAATCCAGCCGGTTCGGGTTCACCATGGCGCGGATGGGCGGCGGCGGCCCCTCGGCTTTATGATGGTCCAGCACCACGATATCGACGGCATTATGCAGCGGCGCGAAGGCCCCGTGCGCGCCGGTGCCGCAATCCACGCACACGATCAGCCTGGCCCCGCGCCCCACCATGGCGCGCAGCGCCTCGGTATTCGGGCCATAGCCCTCGGTCAGCCGGTCGGGCACATGATAGGTCACCTCGCAGCCAAGCTGGCGCAGCAGCGTCACCATCAGCGCGGAGGAACAGGCGCCATCCACGTCGTAATCGCCGAACACCCCCACCGTCTCGCCTTGCATCACGGCATCGGCCAGGCGGGCGGCGGCCACGTCCATGTCCACCATGCTGGAGGGGTCCGGCAGCATGGCGCGCAGCGTGGGGTCAAGAAAGGCGGCGGCATGATCGGCGGTCACACCGCGTGAGGCCAGCAGGCGTCCCATCAGCTCCGGCATCCCGAGCTGCTGCGCCAGCCCTTCGCCTTGCCGCTCCTGCTGTCCCGGCCGCCAGATCCAGCTCTTGCCGGTCAGACTCTGGGTAATGCCGAAAACATGCGAATCCATCCGGCCTCTTCAGCCTGCGGCCACGAGTTGGCGCAAGCAGAAGGGCTTTAGCGGATCAATTGGTAATGCACGGTGTAGCGCACCACCACATGGTCGTCCTTCGCATCCGCCGGGAAGGACGGCAGCGTGTTATCGCCGAAAAGCTGCTCCCAGGCCTGGTCCAGGAAGGGCGACCCGGCCGAATCCAGCAGCCGCAACCCGGTCACATGCCCGTGCCGGTCGACGGTGAATTCCACCGTCGCCGTGCCCTCCTGCCCCTGCTCAACGGCGGCCTGCGGATAATAGGCATGCTCCGACACCCATTTCGTCAGCGCCGCGTCCCAATCCGCGCCCGCATCGCCCTTCACCGAGACATCAGACGACGTGGCCGCCTGGGAATCGGAGGTCGCCAGGGCGAGATTCATCCCCGCCGGGGCTTTCGGCGGCGGCGGCATGGCCGGGGAAGGATTGCCGTAGCTCATCCCGTTCAGGAACACATATTTCTGCTGCGGCGCCTGAGAGGGCCGCGCCACATGCGGATGCGCGGCATGCTGCGTGGCGGCCTGCGGCTGCGGCGCCGGAGTCGGGTTGGGCAATATGCTCAGCGGCATGTCAGGCACCTGCACCTCATCCTGCGTGGCAGCGGCGGGTGCCTGCGCGGGTGGTGGCGGCGGCGGTGGTGGTGCCTCGGCTGGCTGCGGCGGGCCCGGCAGGGCCTTGGGCGGGGCGGAAGTCTGCGCCGTTGTACCGCCATTATCGAACACCACGGAAACGCCCGGCGGGCTCTGCATATCCTCCTGCGGCGGCCTGACGCGGATGAGCAGCACGGCGGCGATCACCAGCGCATGCAAAAGCAGCGCCGCCCCCCAGGCCCATGGGGTGCGGCGCGGCGTCTCTACTGGCGGGGCCAGATGCTCCCCCGCCACGAGCAGATCAACGCCGCCCAAGGCGGCCGTTGCCTTAGTAGGGAGAGTAATAATACCCGGGAGGCGGCCCATAATAGCCGGACGGCGCGGCATAAACAGGCGCCGCAGGCTGCTGAATTGATTCGCCATGTCCCACCATGCACTGCGCATAGGCCACATCATAACGGCCCTGGAGGGAATCCGCTGTCCCCTGCGTATTATTACCCGCCGCCGCCGCGCCGCCAAGCAGCCCGACCCCGGCCCCCACGGCCGCCCCCGCGCCAACATTGCCCGCCAGCGAGCCAAAGGCCGCGCCAAGACCGGCGCCAATCAGCGTGCCGGCCGCCGCCGTCGCCGCGGAATTATTTTGCGATGTGGCCGCCACCTGCCCGCTATTGGGCATCTGTGTGGCGGCGTAGCTCTTGCAGTAGGCTTCGTCAGCCTGGAACTGGTCCCAGCTCTTGCCCTGCCCCGGCATGGCCACCACTGTCGGCTGTGTCGGCACCGCCGCCGTGCAAGCCCCCAGCGCCAGCAAGGGCAGCAGCGCAACCCCGGTGATTTTCTTCAGCATCTTGAACTCCCGAACAAGACAGGCGTTTATCGAACCCCGCCAGCTCTAAGCATTGCCCTCGAACAGGGCAACGCAGAAGCCGGCGGGATTACAATTCGTAGCGCTCAGACACTTACCCATGCATTGCGGCAAAAACAGGGGGCGTCAGCCTTCCGCCACGCCTTTCAGAAAATCCTTCACCTTGGCGAAGAACCCCTCATGCTCCGGGCTCACGGAGGTCTGCCCGGCTGAGTCCTGCTCGAACGCCTCCAGCAGCTCGCGCTGGCGCCGGGTCAGGTTCTGCGGCGTTTCCACCGCCACCTGGATATACATGTCCCCGCGCTGGGTGGAGCGCAGGACCGAGAACCCCTTGCCCCGCAGCCGGAACTGGTCGCCCGACTGCGTGCCCGCCGGGATCTTCACCTTGGCGGCGGTACCGTCGATCGCCGGCACCTCCACCTCGCCGCCCAACGCCGCCTGCGCCATGCGCAGCGGCACGCGGCAGAAAATATTCGCCCCGTCGCGCTGGAAGATCGCGTGCGCGCGGATGGACACATGCACATATAAATCCCCGGGCGCGGCGCCGCGCGGCCCGGCCTCGCCTTCGCCCGAGAGGCGGATGCGCGTGCCATCCTCCACGCCCGCCGGAATCTGCACCGCCAGCGTGCGCTCGCGCGGCACCGTGCCGGCACCCGAGCACACGCGGCACGGGTTGCGCACCACGCGCCCGGAGCCGCCGCAGGTCGGGCAGGTGCGCTCGACCAGGAAAAAGCCCTGCTGGGCGCGCACGCGCCCCGCACCGCCGCAGGTGCCGCAGCTATCCGCGCTGGCGTTCTTGTCCGCCGAGCCGGTGCCGCAACAGGCATCGCAGGCCATGCGGGTGGTCACGCGCACATTCGCCTTGGTGCCGGTGAAGGCCTCCGTCAGGTCGATCTCCACCGCCGCCTTGATATCGGCGCCGGTCTGCACGCGCTCGCCCCCGCCGCGCCCGCCGCCGCCGAACATCTGCTCGAAAATATCGCCGAGCCCGCCCTCAAAGCCGAAGCCGCCGCCGCCGAAGCCGCCGCCGCCGCCCATGCCGCCATTCTCGAAGGCGGCATGGCCATAACGGTCATAGGCCGCGCGCTTCTGCTCGTCCTTCAGAACGTCATAGGCTTCGTTGATCTCCTTGAACTTGTGCTCAGCCTTGGCGTCGCCGGGGTTGCGGTCCGGGTGATACTGCATCGCCAGCTTGCGGTAGGCCTTCTTCAACTCCTCGGCGCTGGCGCCGCGCTCAACCCCCAGCATGGCGTAATAATCCTATTTGGCCATGGCGGCGCTCAAATCCTTGCAATACTCTAAAACGGAAAATCCCGGGGCAACGCCCCGGGATCCTGTGATGTCAGTTCAAACCCGGGATCACGCGGATTTATCGGACTTCTTGTCGTCGACATCCTCGAAATCGGCGTCGACGACCTTCTCGCCATTCGGGCCGGCGCTCTCGGCACCCGGCTGGGCGGCGCCCGCCTCGGCCTGCGCCTTGTACATCGCCTCGCCAACCTTCATCGCCACCTGGGTCAGCTTCTCGGCGGCCGCCTTCACCGCCTCGGCATTGCCGCCCTCCAGGGCCGACTTCGCCTCCGCGATCGCGGCTTCCGCCTCGGCCTTGTCCGCCGGGGCAATCTTGTCGCCGGCGTCCTTCAGGGTCTTCTCGACCTGGTTGATCAGGCCTTCCGTCTGGTTGCGGGCTTCCACCGCCTCGCGCCGCACCTTGTCGGCCGCCGCGTTCTCCTCCGCATCGCGCACCATGCGCTCGATATCGGAGTCAGACAGCCCGCCTGAAGCCTGGATGCGGATCTGCTGCTCCTTGCCGGTGGCCTTGTCCTTCGCCGAGACGGAGACAATGCCGTTGGCGTCGATATCGAAGGTCACCTCGATCTGCGGCACGCCGCGCGGGGCGGCGGGGATGCCCTGCAGGTCGAAATTGCCGAGCAGCTTGTTGTCCGCCGCCATCTCGCGCTCGCCCTGGAAGACCTTGATGGTCACGGCCGTCTGGCCGTCCTCGGCGGTGGAGAAGGTCTGGCTCTTCTTGGTCGGGATGGTGGTGTTGCGGTCGATCAGGCGCGTGAACACGCCGCCCAGCGTCTCGATGCCCAGCGAGAGCGGGGTCACGTCGAGCAGCAGCACGTCCTTCACGTCGCCCTTCAGCACACCGCCCTGAATGGCGGCGCCGATGGCCACGACTTCGTCCGGGTTGACGTTGCGGGCGGGCTCCTTGCCGAAGAAGCTCTTCACCGTCTCGATGACCTTCGGCATGCGGGTCATGCCGCCGACCAGGATCACCTCATTGATCTCACCGGCGGTGACACCGGCATCCTTCAGCGCGGCGCGGCAGGGTGCCAGCGTCCGCTCGATCAGATCGTCAACCAGGCTCTCCAGCTTCGCGCGGGTCAGCTTCAGCACCAGATGCTTCGGCCCGGAGGCATCGGCGGTGATGAAGGGCAGGTTGATCTCGGTCTCCTTGGAGGAGGAAAGCTCGATCTTCGCCTTCTCGGCGGCTTCCTTCAGGCGCTGCAGGGCCAGCTTGTCCTTGCGCAGGTCGATGCCCTGGTCCTTCTTGAACTCGTCGGCCAGGTAATCGATGATCCGCGCGTCGAAATCCTCGCCGCCCAGGAAGGTGTCGCCGTTGGTGGATTTCACCTCGAACACGCCGTCGCCGAGTTCCAGCACGGACACATCGAAGGTGCCGCCGCCCAGGTCATACACCGCGATGGTGCCGGCATTCTTCTTGTCCATGCCGTAGGCCAGGGCGGCCGCCGTCGGCTCGTTGATGATGCGCAGCACGTCCAGGCCCGCGATCTTGCCGGCATCCTTGGTCGCCTGGCGCTGGGCGTCGTTGAAGTAGGCCGGCACGGTGATCACCGCCTGGGTCACGGTCTCGCCCAGATGCGCCTCGGCGGTCTCCTTCATCTTGGTCAGGATGTAGGAGCTGATCTGGCTCGGGGAATATTTCTGGCCCTTGGCCTCCACCCAGGCATCGCCGTTATCGCCCTTGACGATGCTATAGGGCACCAGGCCCTTGTCCTTGGCCACGGTCGGGTCGTCGTAACGGCGGCCGATCAGGCGCTTCACGGCGAACAGCGTGTTGGTGGGGTTGGTGACAGCCTGGCGCTTGGCGCTCTGGCCGACGAGGCGCTCACCGGACTCAGCGAATGCCACCATGGACGGCGTGGTCCGCGCGCCCTCGGCGTTCTCGATGACGCGGACATCCTTGCCCTCCAGCACCGCCACGCAGGAATTGGTGGTGCCGAGGTCGATACCAATGACTTTGCTCATATATTTTCGCTCCTTTGCAGCGGGCCACGCCGGCCCGAAGCACCGGAACGACCCCTTTGAGATGAGCCCTATCTATTCATTGAAACGCCCGGGCACAAGAGCGGAATGCTCATGCCCTGGGCGTGTTTCAGCCCCTGGCGGGGCTTCCGGCCAAAGGTGCAGGAGGGGGCAAAAGCCTGCCTTGCAGGATGAGCCTGACCGTCAGCACGGCGATAAGCCCAACCACGGCATTGCCCGCAATGAACAGAACCGGCGCCAGCATTTTCACAAGCCCGCCATCGCCATGCGCAACCATGCGGACGGGTGCTGCGGCCAAAGCCGCCAGACCGAAGCTGAACCCCCAATAAGACGCATTGAATGGCTGCCCTAAAATCCATGGCAGCAAACGCAGCAGCAAAACAGCCTGGAGAAGCCCGTAGCCCAGCAGCATATGCGCCACGAGATCCGGCGCGCCGTTATAGGCACTGAGATAGGCCGTAAGCCCAACCGTGGGCGGCGCCAGCTGGATGCCGAGCGCCGGGCGCAGCACCGGCGGCAGGGCCGGCAAATTATAAAGCCGGCCCAACAGCACGGACTCAATGGCGAACCAACTCAGCACCGCCGCGCCGAACGCCAGTTGCGCCAGTTCGTGATATCCAAGCGCCGCACCGGTTATGGCCGTGACATACCCGCCCGCCACGGCGGGCAGATATAAAACCGGCGTTGTCGCCGCGGCATCCCGCCCGCCCTGCCAGAGCACGCCCGTGCGCCAAACGGCAAAGACCACGGTAAAGCCCGCCCCGGCCCAAAACAGCAGCATCGCCAGGGCGCGGGCGTAAGGCAGCGCCCCCAGGGCGATCAGCATGGTCGAGACTCCGACGAGGCCAATGAAACAGCAATTCACCGGATGCCGCGCCTCAACCAGTGCCAATTCCCGGTCCTGCACCCATTTCAGGATGAACAGGACAACCAGAATGGCCCAGACCACCGCCGCGAGGCCGAACAGGCTCTCTCCCACGGCCACCGGCACTGGCCAGACATGCACAGCCGCACGCCAAGCATTGCCCAGCCCGGCTAGGCCGAGAACGATGGCGAAAAATCCGGCGGGAACACGCGGCGGCGTAAAGGAATGCATGATCGGCACCTCCCTCGTCAGGCAAAGCGCCCCAGTGCAGCCTCGCCCGCTAGCCCGCCGATGTTACACCACCGCGCCGCCAGACAGAAGCGCAACCGGAATAATCAGGCGGACAGCGCCTCCGGCGCCGAGCGGGTGCGCTTGGTCACCAGCTTGTTCAGCGCATGGATATAGGCGCGCACGGCGGCGACGATGGTATCCGTATCCGCCCCCTGCCCGTCCACGCTCTTGCCCTCCTCGGCCAGGCGCACGGTGCAGCGGGCCTGGGCGTCGGTGCCCTCGGTCACCGCACCCACGGAGAAAAGCTGCAGCTCGGCCTCATGCGGGAAGATCGCGCGCACGGCGTTGAAGGCGGCATCCACCGGCCCGTCGCCGCGCTCATCGGCGGCTTTCACCACGCCATCCACCTCCAGCTCCAGCACCGCGCGCGGCTTGTCCTTCGAGCCGGCCCACACTTCCAGCGAGACGAACTTCACCGCCTCATGGCTGCGCACCACCTCGTCATCCACCAGGGCGACGATATCCTCGTCATAGACGACCTTCTTGCGGTCGGCCAAAATCTTGAACCGGGTAAAGGCGTCGTTCAGCGCGTTATCGCCAATCTCGCCATAGCCCAGCGCGCTCAGCTTGTCGCGGAAGGCCGCACGGCCGGAATGCTTGCCCATCACCAGCGAGGTCTTCTGCCAGCCCACACTCTCGGGCGTCATGATCTCATAGGTCGCGGCGTTCTTCAGCATGCCGTCCTGATGAATGCCCGATTCATGCGCGAAGGCATTGCGCCCGACGATCGCCTTGTTCGGCTGCACATCAAAGCCGGTGACGGTGGAGAGCAGCTTGGAGGTGCGCAGGATGCGCGTGGTCTCGATCTGGTTCTGATAGGGGTTGCTGTCGGGGCGGGTGCGGATCGCCATCACCACCTCCTCCAGCGAGGCATTGCCTGCCCGCTCGCCGATGCCGTTGATCGTGCATTCAATCTGCCGCGCCCCGCCCTGCAAGGCCGCCAGCGTGTTGGCCACCGCCAGCCCCAGATCATTATGGCAATGGGTGGAGAGAATGATCCGCTCCGCCCCCGGCACGCGCTCACGCACAGTGGAGAAAATCCGCACCATATCCTCAGGCACGGCATAGCCCACGGTGTCGGGGATATTGATGGTCGTGGCGCCCGCCTTGATCGCGGCCTCGACGCAGCGGCACAGAAAGTCGATATCGGTGCGGGTGCCGTCCTCGGCGGACCATTCCACGTCATCGGTGAAATCACGGGCCAACGTCACGGACTTGGTCACCGCCTCCAGCACCGCCTCCGGCTCCATCCGCAGCTTGTACTTCATATGCAGCGGGCTGGTGGAGATAAAGGTGTGAATACGCTTGCGCTCGGCGGCGCGGATCGCCTCGCCCGCCCGGGTGATATCCCCCGGCGCGGAGCGGGCCAGCCCGGTGATCACCGGCCCCTTGATGCTCTGCGCGATGCGCTGCACGGATTTAAAATCGCCCGGCGAGGCGATGGGAAACCCCGCCTCCATCACATCCACGCCCAAAGCCGCCAGGGCCTCGGCCATGCGCAGCTTCTCGTCGAGATTTATCGAAAAGCCGGGGGACTGCTCGCCATCGCGCAGCGTGGTGTCGAAGATGATGACGCGGGAGTCGTCCATCGCGCCGAAATTGGGATGATTGATCGTCATGTCTCTGCTCCGGAAGTCTGGCCTGTTCAGGTAGGGCGGGATTTATTCCCCTGAGCGGCGGGCGCGGCGTTCAGAGCACGCGCGGAAAGACTTATCGCTCAGGGGCGGATAAGTCGAAGGAGCAGCCCAGCAAGGGTGGAGGCGCAAGCCATGACGCTCCATTAGGCGAATTTCCGCCCCAGGGCAAGCAATTCAACACCAAGGCTTGGCAAGGCTGCGGCCATAATCCACACCATCCATACCATGCTGATCCAAGACCACATCCAGGGCCTGATCTTCGATTGCGACGGCACGCTGGTGGACACCCCGCCCCTCTACGCCCAATCCTGGATGCAAGTCCTGCGGCATTTCGGCGCCACCCCTGACCTTGCGTGGTTCCGCCCCCGCGCCGGGCTCTCCGAGCATCTGCTGATGAACGATGTGGACGCGCATTTCGGCATCACCCTGCCCAGGCCGGAGGTTATAAAAGCGACCCGCGACAGCTTTCTGGCCAATCTCCACAGCCTGCGGGAAATCCACCCCGTGACGCAGATCGCCCGCCGCCACCAGGGGCGGCTGAAGCTGGCCGTCGCTTCCTCCGGCTCGGCCGCCATCGTCAACGCCACACTCGGCGCCACCGGCCTTGCCGCCTTGTTTGAGCATGTGGTGACGATCGACGACGTGCCCCACCCCAAGCCGGCCCCCGACCTGTTCCTGGAAGCCGCCCGGCGCCTGGCCCTGCCACCCGCCGCCTGCCTGGTGTTCGAGGACAGTCCCCAAGGGCTCGAAGCCGCCAGCCGTGCGGGCATGGACGCGGTGGACATCAATCTCTTGCTCGCGCCACAGACCGGCACGACGGCAAATAATCGCTGAGCCGGAGCCCGCGATTAAGCCAGGTCAAGGCCGCCGCGCGGCGAGGATGATGGAATGGAGTCCGATCACGCGGTTTCGACTTCCGGTTTGGCCATAAACAGGCTAGTCTCGCGGCAATGAGGGAGGGCAAAGGGCGCTAAAACCCAAGGAGAGACGGAGGGAGATCGGCTATGAACTGGCCTGCCAACAATTGCGACTTTTCGGATATCTGGCCCCTCGCCATGGAGGCAAGCGGAACGGGTATCTGGGACCGGAATGTGATAACTGGGGAGATTCGGTACTCCGGCAGCTGGTTCAAGATGATCGGCTACGAGGAAGCGCCACAATCAAACCCCATCGAGATTGCCTACACGCGCGTTCATCCGGATGATCTTGCATACGTACAGGCCACGATGCAGGCGCATTTCGAAGGCAAGACGGAAAGCTATGAAGTCGAACACCGGCTTCGCTGCAAGGATGGCAGCTACAAATGGGTTTTCAGCCGCGGCAAGGTTGTCAGCCGGGACGCTGGCGGCAACGCGCTCAGGATGACCGGGACAACGACCGGCATCACCAAATCCCGCGCCCTGGTAACCAACAACAGCGGCGAACCAGCTTGCATCTCCTCGCCCGACCATCAGCGCACCACCCCGCGCCGGCGCGCCACGCCCCGCCGGCGCAAGCCTTATGACGTTGAAGAGGCCCCCACCTTCCCGCAACGGCGCAGCCAGAGCATCCCTTGCTTTGCCCGCGGCACCGCCATCCTCACGCCGCGCGGCCCCGTCGCGGTCGAGGCCCTGGCCGAGGGGGATGCCGTGCTCACCGTCCGCGAGAACGGCCCATCCGAGCGGCGTGTCGTCTGGGTTGGCCAGCGCAGCTTCGGGACCACGCTGTCCCCCCTGCCCGAGCGCCTGCGCCCGGTCCTGATCCGCGCCGGCGCCTTCGGCCCAGGGGTCCCTGAGCGCGACCTCCGCCTGTCGCCTGACCATGCGATCTTCGCCGAAAACCATCTGATCGAAGCCAAGCACCTGATCAATGACACCACCGTGGTGCGCGACGCCACGTGCCGCTCAGTCTCCTACCACCACGTCGCCCTTGACTCTCACGACATCCTTCTGGCCGAGAACCTGCCCGCCGAGAGCTATCTCGATTGCGGCGGCCGGACATCCTTCGTCGAATTCACATCGGCGAACGGCATACCGATCCTGCTCCGCCCGGACGCCGCCGCGCCGCTCGAGGCGCTCGGCTGCGCCCCGCTCGCCGAGCCCGGCTCCACTGCACTGCGCAAGGTTCGCGCCCTCCTCGACAAGCATGCCCGCCGCGCCGGCCATGCCCCCGCCGGTCCAGTCGGGTCGCAGCGCTCCTGAGATCGTGCGCCGGACTGACCTATGACCATCCTGGGTGGTTTTCGTAGGTCTGCGGCGTCCGACAAGCCTGAGTGGCGACGGCGATGTCTGGTTGGTACTCGCCACCAAACCCGCCACCCAAGACAAATCGTGAACAACACCCTATAACGGCAAGTAATGCCAAGTCTCCCCGCCCTGCCCGCTCTCGCCGCCGGCCATGGCCGCGCCGTTCTGCTGGATGCGGACGGGGTGATCTCCCCACTCAAGCCCGGCCTGGTGGCCAAAAAAATCGGCGACACGCGCCCGCTGGCCATCCATGCCCCGGCCACCCTCAAGCGCCTCGGCAACCCGGCCATCGAGCTTTTGGACCTGCTGGAACTCTTCGCCTTCGTGCACCCTGCGCAAAGCCTCGCCCCCACCCCGGCGGGCCTGGCCCGCGCACTGGAATTGCCGGTGCCCCAGTCGCTGGAATCCGCCGCCCAATCCCTGCCGGAAATGGCGGAACTGCTGCTGGCCCGTCTGGCGGCGGGCAAAAACACCCCCGCCAACCGCGACGCCGCCGGGCTGGCGGCGCGCATGGGCGCCAATGGCTGGGGCTGGGCGCCCTATGTTCTGGCGGCCCTCGGCGCGCCGGATGCAAGGCCGGACGGCATGGCCATGCGGCTCTGGAAGCGCCTGCCGAAATGGGAGGAGGTCGCCCCCCGCCCGCCACCATCCGCCTTCCCCATCACCTCCGCCGAGGCCCGCTCCCGCCTCGCCAGCCTGCTCGGCCCCGGCGCCGAGCAGCGCCCCGCCCAGGCGGATTTCTGCTCCGCCGTCACCGCCGCCTTCGCGCCCCGGGAGGCGGAGGGCAGCCCGCAAGTGGTGCTGGCCGAGGCCGGAACCGGCACCGGCAAAACCATGGGCTATCTCGCCCCCGCCTCGCTCTGGGCGGAGCGCAACAAGGGCGCGGTCTGGGTCTCCACCTTCACCCGGCATCTGCAACGCCAGATCGAGCAGGAGGCCCAGCGCCTGCCCCCCGGCACCAGCGTGGTGCTGCGCAAGGGGCGGGAGAATTATCTCTGCCTGCTGAATTTCGAGGACGCCTCGGCCGCCGAGACCCGCGCCGTGCCGCTCGGCCTCATCGCCCGCTGGGCGGCGGCGAGTGCGGATGGCGATCTCTTCGGCGGCGACCTGCCCGGCTGGTTCGCCGAACTCTACGGCCAAGGCCTCCTGGCGCAGATCGCCGACCGGCGCGGCGAGTGCATCCACGCCGCCTGCCCGCATTTTTCCAGCTGCGTCATCGAGCGCGTGATCCGCAACGCCCGCCAGGCGGATCTCGTCATCGCCAACCATGCGCTGGTCATGGCCCAATCCGTCTGGGGCGGGCTGGATGATGACAGCGTCCCCACACGCTACGTGTTCGATGAAGGCCACCATATTTTCGACGCCGCCGATTCCGCCTTCTCGGTGGAACTCTCCGGCGCCGCCATGGCGGAGCTGCGCCGCTGGCTGCTGGGGGCCGAGGGCACGCGCTCGCGCGCACGGGGCCTGGCCAAGCGCCTCGAAGACCTGGCCGCCATGGACGAGGCCACCCATAAATTCCTCGACCAGGCGGCCAAATGCGCCAAAACCCTGCCCGCGCCGATGTTCTCCGTGCGGCTGGAGCCTGAACTCGCCTCGGACAACAACCCGGCCGAAGACTGGCTCCGGAGCTTACGCGCCCAGGCCCGCGCCCGCGCCACCGAGCCCGACCTCGCCTCGCCCTCCGCCTTCGAGGTCGATCTGCACCCGCTGAACGAGGATATTCTCCCCGCCGCGCGCAAACTCTCCCAGGCGATGGACCTGCTCCGCACGCCTTTGACGGCCCTGCGCGAGCGCCTGCTGGAGCGGCTGGAAACCGAGCCCGACCTTGAGGAAACCATGCGCCAGCGGCTGGAGAGCACCGCCCGCAGCCTGAAGCGCCGCGCCATCGACCCGCTTTCCGCCTGGCGGCGCATCCTTGACGGGCTGGAGGCCGCCCCCGCCCCCGGCGAACGCCCGGCCCGCGTGGAATTCCTGCGCCTGGACCGCGAAGCCGGAACCGACAAAGACATCGCCCTGCTCTCCCACCTGCTGGACCCGACGGAGGCCTTCACCCAGAGCATCGCCGCCCCGGCGCATGGGCTGCTCATCACCTCCGCCACGCTGCGCGACGGCACGGATGTCGAGGAAGCCTGGGAGAATGCCGAAGCCCGCACCGGCGCCGCGCACCTGGCATCCCCCGCCATCCGCGCCGCCTTCGACAGCCCCTTCGATTATGGCGAGCGCACCCGCGTGGTGCTGGTCTCCGACGTCAACACCCAGGATATCGGCCAGCTCGCGGGCGCTTATAAGGCCTTGTTCGAGGCCGCTGGCGGCGGCGGGCTGGGGCTGTTCACCGCCATCTCCCGCCTGCGCGCCGTGCATTCAAAAATCGCCGCGCCATTGGAGGACAAAGGCATCCCCCTCTACGCCCAGCATGTGGACGCAATGGACAACGCCACCCTGGTGGATATTTTCCGCGCCGAGGAACATTCCTGCCTGCTCGGCACCGATGCGATGCGCGACGGCGTCGACATCCCCGGCAATGCGCTCCGCCTCGTCGTCTTCGAGCGCACCCCCTGGCCGCGCCCGGACATTCTCCACCGCACCAGGCGCACCCATCTCAGCCACGGCACGCCGAAAACCTATGACGATGCCATCGTCCGCCTGCGCCTGCGCCAGGCTTTTGGGCGCCTCATCCGCCGCACGGATGACCGCGGCGTGTTCGTGCTGCTGGACAAGCAATTTCCGTCGCGCCTGCTCACGGCCTTCCCGGATCAGGCACGCATCATCCGGTCATCACTCTCGGAGGCCATTACCGGGATCAATCGGTTTCTGACCGAGACGGTTTAGGGCAAAACCCCAATCAGAAATGGCAAGCTTCGGCCCAAGTTCGCCCTTCAGAATCGATTTCGCTAATCCTGAAACCGGCCGTTCGCCGCGCTGGCCTTCCGGCAGCAGAGCGCCCGCTGAAGACACGGCAGCGGCGCCCAATTCATCTCAAAAGCGGACGCCATCATCAGCGCAACCACGACCCAAAGACGGTGTGCAAAGCGTATGCTGGAAAATTTCATTTTGAATTTTATGCTGCGTGGATCTGCTTCTGGTGCCGCCAGCCGGTCAGGCCACCTACCATTTTGTGCAACGCGGCATTGGCGGTGAGACGATCACCCGAACAACGCGGTCAGCACCCTACCGGCCACCAGTGAATAGAAAAATTCATTCAGGGGTTTAACCGGAAGGAAGACATTTTGGTGAGCCGATGGTTATTTGATTTTAGCGATTTGCGCTTTGGAGAGCGCCATGATGCTCTGAGGCAACGGCAAGAAATTCACTTGGCTGAGGTATTTCATCTCGTTCCCATCGGTAATGGCCCATGTCAGGAAGTCTCGCACCGCTTGCGCGGTTGCGCTGTCCGGTTGCTGGCTCTTGACGATCGCATATTCATAATTGGCGATGGGGTATGCGTTCGCACCTTTCGCATAGACCATGCTGACGCGTTCATCGGGCGGCGTGTCCGCGGCAACGCTTTCAGCGGCGGCGCCAACGGTCTCTGCATTCGGCAGGACATATTGCCCACTGGTATTCTCAAGCATAGCCACACCAAGACCAGCCTTTGCGATTTGACCGGCATAGCTGACGCCGACATAAGCGACCGCGTAAGGGTTTGTGGTAAGAGCTGCAACCATGCCAGAATTGCCATTGGCGCCGAGTCCGCCCTCAACCCAACGCCATGACACGGCGGTGCCAAATTTCACCGTTTGCGCCCATGACGGGGTCGAATCAGAAAGATACTGCGTAAAGATGAACGTATCGCCGGATTCATCCAGGCGATGAACAGGGATAATCACATGATCCGGCAAATCAATGCCCGGATTGGCAGCCTGAATAGCCGGATCATTCCATTTTGTTATTTTTCCAGAATAAATGCCCGCAAGCAGCGGACCGGACAACTTGATGTGCTTGTCGTTCAAACCGGGCAGGTTGTAGTTGATCGCCTGGGACGAAATTGCCAGCGCGATGCAAAGTGTTCCAGGGTGGTCTTTTGCCATGATGTCGGACAGATAAGCGTCCGAGGCACCGATTTGCACCAAGCCTTTGATCGATAAGACGATGCCGGCACCCGAGCCGGTCGATTTCGTCGTGATCACGATCCCCGGATTCGCGCTCATGTAGACTGGCACCCAGATGTTTACTACCGGACTGGTAACGAAAACGCTAGGTCGCGGAGAGATGTAAGAGTCCCTATCACCTTGGGGATTCACAACCTAGCTGTTCGCTGACTCTGCCGCAGTTCAAATCTCCGCTTCCACTTCATCTTGACCTCGCCTGACTAATCACTCCAAAAAGGAAAACCATGAAACCCTCTGAACTCTTGGAAGCGCTCCATGCGCTCATTGCCGAACGTGTGCCTTTGCACATCTGGGGCGCGTGCGGGGTGGGCAAGTCGCAGATCGTTGCCCAGGTGCTGCGGACCTAGGCTGGCAGTTCCTCGATATTCGAGCTGTGCAGCTTGATCCGGTCGATCTGCGCGGCCTGCCGCGCATCTCGGCTGACCAGGCAGAGTGGGTGCCACCGAAGTTTCTACCGACCTCCGGCAAGGGCATCCTCTTTCTCGACGAGCTGACTGCCGCACCGCAGATGACGCAGGCCGGCTGTTACCAGCTGGTGCTCGACCGCAAGCTCGGTGAGTACCACCTTCCGGACGGTTGGGTGGTAGTGGCCGCAGGGAATCCGGCGTCCGAACGTGGTGTGCACTTCTGCATGCCGCGGCCGCTGCGCAATCGCTTCGTACACCTCAATCTCGAGCCGGACTTCGAGGACTGGTGCCAGTGGGCGGTTCGCGCCGGGCTGCGTCCCGAGATCATCGCTTTCCTGCGGTTCAAGCCGGCGCTTCTGCATGATGCCAACGCCACATCGGATGTGAATGCATGGCCTACACCCCGCTCCTGGGAGATGGCCTCGAACGTCTTGAGCGGCTTCGCGCGCCGCCAGAAGAGTGGCTTCTTTACGGGAGCCACCGAGATCGAAGCACAGTTGCTGGAGGGTACGGTTGGACCGGCGGCCACTACGGAGCTTGTTGCATTCCTGCGTCTGTTTCGTGATCTGCCGTCCATCGATGAAATCCTCTTGAACCCGGTTTCGGCGCCGCTCCCCAGTGAGCCTTCCGCACAGATCGCAATTGCGACTGCATTAGGAAGAGTCCTCAGTGATCACTCGATCGCCAAGGGCATGCAGTATCTCGATCGCATGCCAACCGAGATGCGTGTGTTGGCGATACGCGACGCGGCCGCCCGAAATCGTGGCATTACCCACACGCCGGAGTTCGTTCGCTTCGGTGTCGATCATGCGGAGGTCCTGCAATGATTACCGAACGAGCCATGCTGGCCGCCGTCCATATCAGTATCTGGACTGCGGTGAAACACGACCGGAAAGTCAGCCGCGACGTTGCCCATCAACACGGCGCGCACGAAGGCGCAGGTCGCTACAACAAACAACTGCTCCGTGGCGCAGAGAAGCTTGACGCGCTGCGGACACTCGCGGGACTGATTCGACAACACTTCTACAAGATCACGCTGCCGTGGTCGGATGAAGGCTATCGTCTGCTACCCGCACATTTCTACTTCGAACTCACCACACAGATGCGAGAGTTTGAACGCGCGTTCTCCCAGAGCGTGGAGGAGTTCTTAGAGGTCTACCCGTCCTACATCGAACAAGTCCGTCCAGAGTTGAACGGACTTTTTCGCGAGGAGGATTATCCATCGGCAGAAAAGCTCCGGGCAAAGTTTGGGGTGAAGCTCGAAGTATTGCCAATTCCCAGTGGCGATGACTTCCGCGTGACGCTCTCGGAGGAAGAACAGGCACGGGTCGCGCGTGAAATCGACGAGAGTGTACGCCAGTCGCTCAACCGCGGGACCAGGGACCTGTGGGTGCGACTGACGGATGTGGTTACTCACATGGTCGACAAGCTGAATGAGCCGGAATCGCGATTCCATGCCTCGTTAGTCACCAACGTCCTCGATCTCGTCGATTTGCTCCCGCGCCTCAATGTGAACCAGGACGAGGAACTGAATCGCTTTGCAGTGGAGATCAAGGATCGACTGTGCAACTTCAGTGCGCACGATCTGAAGAAGAACGAGATTCTTCGGGTTGCCACCGCATCGGACGCCGCTCAGATCCTGGCGCAGATGGACGTCGTCCTGCGCGGCCGCGAGCAAGACCCCGCCGAAGCAAACGACAAATCTACGGAGCAGAACCAACCGAGTGTCGAGGATATCTTCTCGCACATGGCAACGTACATGGAGGCTGCAACGCCATGACAAAGCACCTCCTTACCCCTGCGGTCCGGATCCAAAAGGCCCGGACCACACTCCTTCTCGATCATCCGTTCTTTGGTTCACTCCTCTTCCGGCTGGGGGGGCAGGCCTCGGGCTCCATTCAGACCATGGCCACGGATGGCGTCTCCTTGTTCTACAACCCGGCATTTGTCGAGACTCTGAATGCGGCAGAACTCGCAGGCGTCCTGGCCCATGAAGTAATGCATCCTGCACTACAGCATCACACACGTCGGGGTAAGCGAGATCAAGAGCGCTGGAATATGGCGTGCGACTATGCCATCAACCCTCTGCTCCTGGATGCCGGGCTGACGCTGCCAAAGGATGTTCTTATCGACCATCGCTTTCGCGGCATGAGCGCAGAACGCATCTACAACCTGATCGAGGAACAGCAACTGCGGAGGATTGCGCTTCCCGACTATCTGGCGACGCGCGGAAATCGTGGCGCGTTGGTGTTTGTACCGTACAGAAGCGAACGTAACGCATTTCGAGATGCTGACGTTGTGGGAAGACCCGGACGCCATCAAGTGTTTCGCGGGGGACGACTACAACATGGCCAAGTACTACGATTTCGACCCCTTTCAGGCTGTCAATCTGACAAATCGCTTTACTAGAGGCATCGATTACGCTAAGGTGCCAAGATCTTCCAGGGCGAGTTGCCTTTTCAGCGACAGCTGACGAGTGCGAGTTTCTTAAGGCTCCTGTTAGTGTGCTGCGGCTGAGGCTTTCGCTTCTTCCGGGCTGGGCCGGCGCATGATAAACGGCAAAGGTATCAGGAACATCACCAGCAGCCCCAGCACCCAGAATGCATTGACGAACCCGAGCACGTTCGCTTGCAGATCGACTTGCGCGGAGAGTTGAGCCAGGGCACGATGAGAGGCCTCACTGGCACTGGCGCCCATGGCGACAAAGTTCTGCGTCATAGCGTTAAGCTGCCGCTCGAAGAACGGATTGGCATGATTGGTATGCGCGGTGAGGGCAGTGCGGTGCATCTGCCCCTGGCGGATGATGAAGTTATTCAGTAGAGAAACGCCGATGGCGCCACCGACGTTACGTGTAAAGCTGCTGATACCAGAGACTTGGTTGAATTTGTTCCGTGGCACTCCAACATAGTTGAGCGTGCTGATGGGAATGAAGATCAGAGGGATGCCGATGACCTGAATCACGCGGTACGTCACCATGGTGCTGAAGCTGACGCCCAGATAGAGATTGGTGACGTGAAAGAGTCCGAAGGACGTAAGGGCGAAGCCAATCGCGATGATGACTCGCGGGTCGAATTTAGTGGCCAGGATGCCGGCGATAGGCATCATCAATGCGAGTGCGATCCCGCCCGGCGAAAGCGCCATGCCTGCCTGCTGGGCGGTGTAGCCAAGATCGGCCTGTAGAAACTGCGGCAGAAGGATCGTGCTGCCGTTGAGGACCATCCCAAGGATGAAGCTGAAGGTCACGGCAGTTGCAAAGTTTCGCTTACCGAGCAGGCGGAGGTCCATGATCGGATCGCGATGCATCAATTCGCGAATGATTAGGGCGACCAATGCGATGACCGCGACGATCGAGCAGACCAGAATCGTCTTCGAAGCGAACCAGTCGTTTTCCTGACCTTTGTCGAGCACATACTGTAGAAGGCCAACCCCAACAACGATAAGGCTGATACCTATGTAGTCCACGCGGATGCTGGAGCGGAGCTTCTTGAGGTACGCCGGATCATGCACGACACGCTGCGTGAGCACAAGCGAGAGGATGCCGATGGGCACGTTGATGAGGAATATCCAGTGCCAGCTGTAATTGTCCGTAAGCCATCCGCCGAGCGTGGGGCCGATTGCCGGCGCGACGACGACTGCCATTCCATACATAGCAAAGGCCATGCCGCGCTGCTTCGCGGAGAAGGTGTCGGCCAGGATCGCCTGTTCGCTGGGCTGCAGGCCGCCACCGCCAGCTCCCTGCACGATACGAAAGAAGATAAGCATGGGCAGGCTGGTGGCTAGCGCACAGAAAAACGAGCTGATGGTGAAGATGGCGACGCACGCCATGTAGAAGCGCTTGCGGCCGATTACATTCGAAAGCCATCCGCTCATGGGCAGCACGATGGCACTCGATACCAGATAACTGGTAATAACCCACGTGCCCTCTTCTGAACTGGCGCCGAGCGTGCCGGCGATGTGCGGCAGAGCGACGTTAGCGATTGAGGAGTCGAGGACCTCCATGAAAGTAGCCAGAGTGACGGTGATGGCGATGATCCAGGGATTGATTAACGGACGAGCCGGTGCAATTTCGTATGGTTGAGCCATGGCTAATCCAGGTGCACCTTGGGTTCGACCGACATGCCCGGACGAAGCTTGTCCAAGTCCTTCTGGCCTCCATTGAAGCGAATGCGGACGGGAAGCCGCTGAATGACCTTCACGTAATTGCCAGTAGCATTCTCGGGAGGCAGCACGCTGGTGCGGGAGCCGGTGACCGCGGGCATGCTTTCCACAGTTCCATCGAAATAGTCATGCAGCGCGTCCACATACATACGGACATGCTGCCCAGGTCTCATGCGGGCGAGCTGCGTCTCCTTGAAATTGGCAGTAACCCAGAGATCGCCGGTCTGTACGATCATCAGCAGTTGCTGACCTTTGGAGATACGCGCACCGACCTCAGCACTCCGTTGCGCAATCACCCCTGAGACCGGAGCGATAATGCGGGTGTAGCCAAGGTTGAGGCGGCTCTGTTCGAGCGCCGCCTGGGCAGCTTCGGCGTTGGCCTGCTGAGTCTTGATGTCGGCCTCGCGGATGGCCACCTGCAAGGGCGCGGTGCTTTGAGTCTGCTGGAGCTTGCTGCGCTGCTCTGCAAGCTGCGCCATACGTTGCTCTACCGCCTTTTGCGCCGAGGCGAGAGCGGCCTGGTTCGCGGCGACGGTCTGGGTCTGCGCGGCAGCGGTGGCTTTGTACTGGTCAAAGTCGGCGCGCGAGATTATCTGGTCATCGTAAAGCATCTTATGGCGGACAAAATCGGCCTGGTTACGCTCATCGACAGCCTGCGATTCTTTCAGCCTAGCGAGGGCGGTGTCCAGATCATGCTGCGCGGCGGCGAGTGACGCTTCGGCACCGACGACCTCGGCTCGTTGCGAGGTGACATTGGTAAGGTTGCTGATGCGCGTGATGGGAAGGTTGGGATGTGAGGCGCCAAGCTGGGCCAGGGCTTCGTCATACTGCGCCTGTGCCTGCTTCAGCGCCACGTTATCGTCGTTGGAATCCAGCTCAACCAGCAGCGTTCCCGCGTGGACAGCTTGATTGTCTTCCACGTGAACGGCCTTGATAGTTCCGTCGATGCGAGCGGCGATCGGATTCAAGTGGCCATCGACCTGGGCGTCGTCCGTACTTTCGTAACCGCGGGAGTACAGATACCATCCGGTACTGATGGCCACCAACACGAGGGCAACGATCCCGATCAAAAACACATTGAGCCGGCCGCGGCACGGAGTGTCCCTCGGCAGGGTCGATTCAAACTCGTCGTCCAGGGCGGTTTGCTGGGGAGTTTCGATTTCGGCTTCAGCAATCATCGCTAGTTCCATTCATGAGCGGTGCTACAACAAATACATACACGCTTGTATTTATTCTCTGATTGACGATAAGATCTGTCAAGAGGAATTATTCATGCCCCCGTCAATCCAAAAAGAGAAGAACAAACACCAGGTCCGCACCGAGGAGACGCAGGCGAAGATTCTAGATGCGGCCGAGGCAATCTTTTCCGAGCAGGGGTTTGAGAAAACGCAGCTCGAAGAAGTGGCATCCCGCGCGGGATACACCAGGGGAGCCATTTACGCTCATTACTCAAGCAAAGAAGAACTGTTCCTGGCGCTGATGGAGCGTCGCGTGCTCACTAAGATCACTGCCGTACGGCGTTTCATCGAAGCCGAGCCCCATGTCAGCGAACGGCCGGAGATCTTCAAGCGTTGGCTGACCAGTCAGGTGACTGATCACAACTGGGGCATCCTGATGCTGGAATTCAAGCTATATGCTCTGAGGCGTCCGGAGTCACGCGAGAGACTTCAGCAAACATACGACTTGATTTTCAAGTCGACGGGGAATGATTTTGTAGAGTTGTTGTTTGGCGAGTATTTGGATAAGGCCACTCGAACCGCAGCCGAGCGCCGCCTTGCTGTCATGGGCGCCATCGTGAGCGCGGTAATCCTGGAAAGCAACTTTCGGCCGAAGCTGCTTTCCAGGCAGCACCTGCAGAGCCTTGTCGGGGAATTGTACGAGGCCCTGCTCCGCCCTTGAGCGAAATTAAGATTGCGCGTTGTGGCAACGATTTCTGCTGGTCCACGGCAACTTACCGAAGTCATCGATCAATCGAATCGATCGACGAGGCTGACTAAGTTGCTTGCGAGAGTCCGATCTGTGACTTTCTTGCAACTAAGCTCTTTGGCTGGATGAGTACATTAACGTGTACACAAGGATTTGAGAACAAGCCGCACCTCCTACAACTGGAGGATTCACCATTGAGCACACCAAACTGTCCGAATTTTAGATCGGTGGGTCTGTAAGTTAAGTATTCGCGAGGCGATTCCGTAGTTCCTCTCCATACATCTGCGCCCGCTCGTAGAGCCGAGCGTTCTCGATGGCTGCGGCCGCAGGAATTGCAAGAGACCGAGCAAGCCGCAAATGCACTTCTGGCAGAGCGTGGGGCTGGGAATGCCCGAGCGAAAGCAGACCAAGTACCTCACCGGCGGCAAACATTCGAATGCCGAGCCACGACCGAACAGCCGTAGTCTCGCCGAAATCCCACGAATCGGCCTCGCCCACAGTATCCCGGATGATTTCGTTGACGTCGCCGTTTAGGATTTTCAGTGCCTTCAAATGCTGGGGGCTATAGCGAAATAATGGCATGACATTTTTTCCGGCTTGCACGTTCCCAAAAGGGCCGAATGCCACCTTGTTCCTCTTGCGAGGGTGACCGTAGAAATCGAGATCCATATCTTTTCGGCCTCTTAGGTGTTGATATGTAGCTCGCTCAATTTCGAATATCGCGGCAACCCCGGTAGCATCCAAGTTGAGTTTGAAATGCGGATCTCCAGGATCGGTGATCGAACCAATTTCGCCAAGTCGAGGCGTGGCGCCCCCAAGATAGAGATTTTGATGCGCTTCATCGGGGCTGGCCGCGAGGCCGCGAGCGATGAAGACGTTTCTAAACCAAGAGGCTCTAGCGATCGGTGGTCTATTAAGATCAGTCTGGTAACCCAATAACCAATAGCGCCAGAGAAGAGGTTGTGTTTCCAGACCGTATCGCTTGACGAATAGGTCGCTATGCCACCGCCAACCACGACGTTGTTTTCCACAGTATTGGTCCGACCGAATTCGCTTCCAGCAAGATCGAATTGCCCATCACGTCGGTGATTACGTTATTGCGAATCGTATCGTCCGAGTTTCCGTTGTCCAGCCATATACCATCGCCGTTTGCAAGCTTCTGATCGATCGTGCCAACATCGCGAATGAAATTGTTGTCCATGACAGTGTGACGGCTTACATGAAGCTTAATACCCCCGGTTTCAGCGCCTCCGAATTCAAGCCGGGTTTTATCTCTTCGATGTCGTTGTGAGCGATGATCGAATTGCTGTTCCAAGTTCGACCGGCTATACCAGCTTGGCCGCAACGCATAATCACGTTGTTGCGAATAATATGATGGCCGGAGGCGGCCTTATCAGCCAGCCCGGAGGGGACACCTATTGATATGCCGACTGCCTTGGCGTACAGAATCGTGTTGTCTTCAATAACCCAATGATTTCCGCCATTCGAGCCGACAGCCGCTGGTTGCTGGCGGTCGGCGGTGCCCAGGACGAAGCGGCGTTCATTATGGTGAATCCGCGCAAGGGAATGTAGCTAATGCCGGGTTTGCTCGGATAGAACACGGTTGGACGTACATTCACCTCTACCACGAGGTATTCGGATCGAGATCACCGAAATTAGCTTTTATGGTCGTGACACCTTGATCGTCGACGTTGCCCCGCCATGTCATCGGCTTGGACATACCGGCGTTTGTCTCTTGCTCAATAAGGCCCTGTCCATTGATGTAGACGTCACCACATGGGCCCAGCGCCCATAACGCAGCCAGCCCCAGCCGTCGTTATTATCACCTCCGACGAATGCGGATTGCGGACGAGGTTCGCAAAAGGATTGAAGGACCCGAAAAAGCCCTCCGGCAAGACGATTTTCCAACGGGAACGATCGCCTACCCAGTGCGCCAACCGCTCCGAACCCACGATCCTCACGTCCTCCCCAGGAGCCGCGCGATAGATAATCCGCTGTGCATCGTCCTTCCGCCCCGCGGCGGATCGACGCGCTCGCGGTAGATTCCGCCAAGGATGGTGACCGTGTCTCCAGGGTTGTGCATCGTTTGCGGCACGTTGAATGGTGAGGCAATGGATGCTCTGGCGTCACCGGTATTTGAATCCGATCCATTCTTCGCAACGAAGATATCGCGTGCTTCCGCAGATGGACAGGCAAGAACATAAGCGCAAAGAACTGCGCACAAGATGGCGCGCGTAATTCGAGACGAGTTCGCCAGTATCATTTTTTCGGCTCCAAAGATCGATCTTCGGTTCTATCTTGCATGGCTGTGCTTGACAGCCGGTTTGCGCCCTGAGCCGCATGCTGCAGGAAATAGTTGGCTCTTCCATCAATACAACGAATGCAATCGTTTAGCAGTAGCGAGATCAAACGAACGGTAGAGGGAGGGAATCAAAAACTCGTGAGAATAGCGATCGAGAAGGTACTTTCGCCTTCAGCTAGAAGTTTCCTGATGTTCTTCCCTTACAAGGGCCGGAGGATTTGGCATTGCGCGCCCACCCCATAGAGCGCCTGACTCGGCTAGACGGATGGTCTATGTCGGTTCTTTACTTGAGTACCGTTGGCTTTGCTGGACAGAAGCTTCTCAGCCGTCGAGCGGTCAGTCAGAAGCACATTGATCCAGCCGCCACGCAAGAGCTGCAAGAATTGCAGGAACTTTTCGGACTCCTCCCGGCGATGCCGACGACTCTTTTCAGCCTTCTTAAGATCGCCAAGCTCAATTCCGATGACCCTAT